>NZ_CP096971.1:1222500-2445000 GCF_024758705.1 Sphingomonas sp. SUN019
CCCGAAGCCGCGATTCTCAGCTTGGCGCGTGGGCGTCGGACCAGTCGCGGCCGCTCGAGAACCGCGAAACGTTCGAGGCGCGCTTCGCCGAAATGCAGGCGCGCTTCGACGGCGCCGACGTGCCGCGCCCGCCGTTCTGGGGCGGCTATCGCGTTACCCCCGAGCGACTCGAATTCTGGCAGGACCGCGCGCACCGCCTGCACGAACGCCGCGTCTTCACCCGCGACGGCGCTGGCCCGGATGGGGGCTGGACCAAAGGGATGCTCTACCCATGACCCGCGACGAACGCCGCCGGATCATCCCGCTCGCGATGCGCGCCGCGATCGCCAGCGTCGCGATGGCAGTTTTCCTGCTCGGCCTGAAAGCGTTTGCCGCGTGGCATACCGGGTCGGTCGCGATGCTCGGCTCGCTCGCCGACACCGGGCTCGATCTGCTCGCGAGCCTCGTCACGCTGTATGGCGTGAAGCTCGCCGCCGAGCCTGCCGACCACGATCACCGCTTCGGTCACGGCAAGGCGGAGGCGCTGGCGGCGCTGTTTCAGGTCGTGCTCATCACCGTCTCCGCGATCGGCATCGCGTGGCGCGCGATCGAACGCTTCAACAATCCCGCGGTGAACGAGGATGCCAATCTCGGCATCGCCGTGTCGCTGGTCGCGATCGTCGCCACCTTCGCCTTGCTCGCCTATCAACGCAGCATCATCCGTCAGACCGGTTCGGTCGCGATCCTGGCCGACAATGTCCATTACCAGTCCGACGTGCTGCTGAACGTCGCGGTCATCGCGGCGCTGGTGCTGGACCAGATGGTCGGCCTGTCGGGCGCGGATCCGGTGTTCGGCATCGCCATCGCCTTGTGGCTCGTCCTCGGCGCGTTCCGGGCATCGAGCCAGGCGATCGACATGCTGATGGATAAGGAATGGCCGGAGGATCAGCGCGCCGCCTTCCTCGACGTTGCCGCGCGCTCGCCCGGCCTGAAGGGCATCCACGATTTCCGCACGCGTCGCGCCGGCGCACACGATTTCGCGCAATTCCACATGGAGGTCGACCGCAACCTGACCGTCGCCGCGGCGCATGACGTGGTCGAAAACGTCGAACGCCGCCTGCGCGACGTCTTCCCCCGCGTGGAGGTGCTAATCCACCTCGATCCCGAGGGTCATGTCGACACCGACAATCCGCTTGTGGAGGCCGACGTCACGCCGCACTGGTTCGGGAAAAGGCTGTGAGAATCCCCTTCGCGCAGATCGACGCCTTCGCCGACGCGCCGTTCACGGGCAATCCCGCGGCGGTGATGCCGCTCGGGAAATGGCTCGACGACGCCACGCTGCTGGCGATCGCGGAGGAAAACAACCTCGCCGAAACCGCCTTCATTATTCCCGCGAAGGATGACGAAGCCGATTTCGACCTGCGCTGGTTCACCCCCGCCGCCGAGGTGGCGCTGTGCGGCCATGCGACGCTGGCGAGCGGGCATTTCGTGCTGTCGTCGGATACCACGCTCGACAAGGTACGCTTCCGCACGCGGCAGGCGGGCATCCTCGAAGTCGCGCGTGACGGCGCGAGCTATCGGATGGCGCTCCCCGCCTGGGCGCCCGCTCCCAAGCCGCTCGACGGCATCGTCGCCGCGCTCGGCGTCGCCGCGATCGAGACGCTGTGGCATGAAAAGGGCTATGCGCTGGTGATCGTCGCCGGCGAAGCCGCGGTGCTGGCGGCACAACCCGACCAGCGCGCGCTGGCGAACGAAGGCCCGATCGTCGTCATCGTCTCCGCCCGCGGCGAAACAAGCGACATCGTCAGCCGCGTCTTCGTTCCCGCGTTCGGCATCGACGAAGACCCGGTGACAGGGTCCGCGCACGCGGTGATGACGCCCTACTGGGCCGAAAAACTCGGCCGCGACGACTTCACCGCCTTCCAGGCCAGCCCGCGCGGCGGACGGCTGACCTGTCGGCTGGAAGGCGACCGCGTGATCCTCGGCGGCGCGTGCGTCACCTTGATCGAGGG
Organism: Sphingomonas sp. SUN019; assembly: GCF_024758705.1. Lineage (NCBI taxonomy): Bacteria > Pseudomonadati > Pseudomonadota > Alphaproteobacteria > Sphingomonadales > Sphingomonadaceae > Sphingomonas > Sphingomonas sp. SUN019. The sequence goes on from NZ_CP096971.1 coordinate 1,224,492, forward strand.
CACGTTCCTGCTGCCGTAGGCCCAGTCACTACAAAGCAATAGCACCACCCCGGCGAACGCCGGGGCCCAGTTGCCAAGTTCAACGTTGGCGCGGGCAAACCTCTCAGGATCGGCGGTTTCGTAACTGGACCCCGGCCTGCGCCGGGGTGGTAGCCAAGAATACTAACGCCGCCGCTTGCCCCTGGTCATCGGATCGGGCTTCTTCGGCGGCGTCCAGCCCGGGGGTGGGGTCAGGCGTTGCTGGCTCGTCCCCAGCCCCATCGCGCCCGGCTCCTGCCGCGTCAGCCCCGCCGGATCGATCGCCGCGGGATCAGCCCCCGACGATCGCGCCAGGCTGATCAGGTCGCGCAGCCGTTTCGCTTCCTCGAAATCCAGCGCCGCCGCAGCGGCCTCCATCGCACGCTGCAGTTCGTCGATCGTCACGCCGCGACCAAGGCCGCTTCGGTTTCCGCAATCCAGCCGCCGCCCAGCACGCGGGTGCCATCGTACAGCACCGCCGCCTGTCCCGGTGCCACACCATATTCGGGCGCGTCGAACACCAACCGCTCGCCGACCATCCGCGCGGGGACAGGCTTCGCCATCGACCGCACCTTCGCGGTCAGCGCGCCGTGCAGCGGCCCCAGCACGTTCATCCGCTCGATCCGCGCCGCGCTGACCGCCAGCGCCGCGCGCGGCCCGACCACGACGCGCTTCGCCGCAGCCTCCAGCCGCACCACGTACAGCGGCTCCGGCACGCCGCCGATCTCCAGCCCGCGCCGCTGCCCCACGGTAAAGTGGATCAACCCGCGATGCTGCCCCAACGTCCGTCCCGCCAGATCGACGATCTCGCCCGCGGTATCCGCCTCGGGCCGCAGTTTCTTCACCAGCCCGGCGTAGTCGCCGTCGGGCACGAAGCAGATGTCCTGGCTGTCGGGCTTCCCCGCCACGCCCAGCCCCAGCTCCCCCGCAATCTCGCGCACCCGCGCCTTCGGCAACGCGCCCAGCGGAAAGCGCAGAAAATCGAGCTGATCGCGAGTCGTCGCGAACAGGAAATAACTCTGGTCCCGCGCCGGGTCCGCCCCGCGGTGCAGTTCGGCCCCGTCCGCCCCCTCGACGCGCTGCACATAATGCCCGGTCGCCAGGCAATCCGCCCCCAGATCCTTCGCCAGCGCGAACAGATCGGTAAACTTCGGCCCCATGTTGCACTGGACGCACGGGATCGGCGTCCTCCCCGCCAAATACTCGTCAGCGAACTTGTCGATCACGGTCTCGCGAAAACTGCTCTCGTGATCGAAGACGTAATGCGCGATCCCCAGCCGGTCGCACACCGCGCGCGCATCGCGGATATCGCGCCCCGCACAGCACGATCCCGCGCGGCCGACCGCTTCGCCGTGATCGTACAGTTGCAACGTCACGCCGATCGTCTCCGCGCCCGTCGCATGCGCCAGCGCCGCGACGACCGAGCTGTCCACCCCGCCCGACATCGCGACGACAATGCGCTTGCCCGCAAGCGATCCGCCCAGCTGAAAATCCGTTACATCCATGATCGCGCTCAGATAGGCGCTCGCGGCTCCTTGCGCAAAGTAACCTCCATGAAGGAAGCGTTTCAGCCGGTTTTACCGGACCTTCAGCACAACCCCCTATCACCCGACTCGAACGACGGTGTTCGCGTGAAGGGTGCGTGTGGATTTAAGCTTTTCCCGGTTCGACAAGGACGTGGCCGTCACCGTCCTGCCGCCCGACCTGGCGGTGCTGATGGTGCATATCGCCGCACGTCAGGCCGCATCGCCGACCGCGCTGGAGCATCATTGCGCCACCCGGCCTGCACTCGAGACGGCGCTGTTCGCGCCAGTCGACGGCGCATTCAACGGCCCGGTCGCGCGGACATTGTTGAAGTGGAAGAACGAATGAAGGGTCTGTTTACCGTGGCCCTTTAGTCGGCGTTGAATCCGCATCGCTACAACGGGCGATATTGGAATTGGAGAGGGGGCCCCCCGCCCCGAACCGAGGTTGAGTATGATCGAGAACCAGAAGATACGTCCCGCCCGCGTCATCGGCCCGCTTGGCGAGCCATTGACGCTCGACAGCCTGCCGCCGTCCGACACCACGCGCTGGGTCGTGCGCCGCAAGGCGGAAGTTGTGGCCGCCGTCAACGGCGGGCTGCTGAGCGTGGACGAGGTGTGCGAACGCTACAATCTGACGGTCGAGGAATTCGCCGGCTGGCAGCGCGCGATCGACCGTTCCGGGATGCCCGGCCTGCGCGTGACCCGCATCCAGCACTACAAGACGCTGTACGAACGCCAACAGAAATACTGATTGAGGTTACGGACACGGAACAAACTATTCCCCCTGCGAGTATTTGACCCAGCGCCCGGAAGTGGTCGGGCTAACGCAGGGGAGTTTCTCATGAATTTCATCATCTGGCTCATCGTGGGCGGTGTCATCGGCTGGATCGCCAGCATGATCATGCGTACCGACGCACAACAGGGCATCTTCCTGAACATCATCGTCGGCATCGTCGGCGCGTTCATCGGCGGCTTCGTCGGCAGCGCGCTCGGCATCGGCGGCGCGAACATCAACGATTCGGGTCTGACCATCACCTCGTTCCTGGTGTCGCTGGTCGGTGCAGTGATCCTGCTCGCGATCGTGAACCTCGTTCGTCGTGGTCGCGTGCGTTAATCCGCACCGCATACCGACTGACGAAAAAGCGGCCGCCCGAGAAATCGGGCGGCCGTTTTCGTGTAAGGATCAGCGAAGCACGAACCGCACCAGTAACGTCGCGGTGACCTCGCTTTCGCCGGGCAGCACCACGGTCGCCGAATCCTGCGCCACCGCGCGCGCCATATACGGCATCGGCGGGCGTGGCCCTTCTCCCGCATTCTCGCCGCTTTCGCTGATCGATGCGATCCGTTCTACCCGCAGCCCGGCCGCCTGCGCATACAGTTCGGCCCGCGCCCGCGCCTTCTTCACCGCATCGGTGCGCGCCTCGTCCAGCGCCGCCTCGGGGCGGTCGATCGACATCGCCGGCCCGTCGATCTGGTTCGCGCCCGCCGTCACCAGCGCATCCAGCGCCGCGCCGCTCTTGGCGATGTCGCGGAATTTCACGGTGACGGTGTTCGTCGCCTGATAGCCGGTGATCTTCGGCGGCTGGTTCTCGACATAGCGGTATTGCGGGCTGAGGCCGACGTTGCTGGTCGTCACGTCGCGCGTCGCGACGCCCGCCGCCTTCAGCGCCGCGACGACGCGCGCCATCCGGTTTGAGTTCTCGGACAACGCCGCGCCGGCGGTAGCCGCCTGCGTCACCACCCCAGCACGGATCGTCGCCACATCGGGCGTGCGGACGGTCCGCCCGATCGCGCTGACCTCCAGCAACGTCGCATCGGCCGGGGTCGTCGCGATCGGCGGCGCACCCTGCGCACCGGCATTCGCAGCAGGAAGGGCGGCGGCCATCGCCGCCAGCATAAGGGTCGTGCGCATCGAATCGGTAACTCCCTGTTTCACATCGGTTCCGCCGCTCTGCCTGCGAAACGATCAACCGTAGCTGAACGGGTATATCGCTTGAGAACGATGCCCGAATCTGGCAAGGGCCGCGCGGGGAAAAATCGGCCTCTTGAGGCCGGTGATTTATTTCGATAATACACGTCGTAGCGAATGGGTCACCGACCGGCCCGGCGCTCATGGTCGGGATGGGGAAAGTGACGCGCATGAACTACGAAACCGGAAATCTGGACGGCGAGCGTCTGATGCTCGAATCGCCCGAGAACGGTTCGCGGCGGCGTCGCTGGATCATCATCGGCGCGGTCGTCGCGATATTGGTGGTGGCAGCCATCGCCTGGTCGATGATGTCGGGATCGAGCGCCGCGCCCAAGGCCGGGACTGCGCCCGCGGACCAGATGCCGACCGTCACCGTCGTCGTTCCCGGCCGCAAGCCGGTCGATCGCGCGATCAGCGCCACGGGCACGCTCGCCGCGCGCCGCGAAATGCCGGTCGGCGTCGCGGGCGAAGGCGGGATGGTCACGCGCGTGCTAGTCGAACCCGGCCAGTGGGTGCGCAAGGGCCAGGTGCTCGCGCTGGTCGATCGCTCCGTCCAGACACAGACCGCCGCCAGTCTCGGCGCACAGATCGGCGTGGCGCGCTCCGACCTCGTCCTCGCGCAGGCCGAACTCGACCGCGCGCAGCAACTCGTCGGGCGCGGCTTCATCAGCCAGGCCGACGTCCAGCGCCGTATAGCCACGCGCGACGCCGCCGCCGCCCGCGTTAAGGTCGCGCAGGCCACCGCGTCCGAACAACGCGCGCGCAACGACCGGCTCGACATCCGCGCCCCCGAAGCGGGCCTGATCCTGACGCGTCAGGTCGAACCCGGCCAGATCATCGGTGCAGGTTCGGGCATCCTGTTCCGCATGGCCAAGGGCGGCGAGATGGAGATGCGCGCGCAACTGGCCGAAAGCGACCTCGTGACGCTGCGTCCCGGCGCGCGCGCTACCGTGACTCCGGTCGGCGACGTGCGGAAATTCAGCGGGCAAGTGTGGCAGGTCGCGCCGATCATCGATCCGCAAACGCGGCAAGGCATTGCGCGCGTCGCGCTCAGCTACGATCCGGCGCTCCGCCCCGGCGGCTTCGCCTCGGCCACGATCGTCGGCGGCACCAGCACCCAGCCCGAACTGCCGCAATCCGCGATCATGAGCGACGATCAGGGCAATTTCGTGTACGTCGTCGATGCCCAGAACAAGGTGCAGCGGCGAGGCGTGCGGCTCGGTACGGTATCCGACACGACGGTCGCGATCGCCGATGGTCTGGGCGGCGACGAACGCGTCGTGCTGTCGGCAGGCGCATTCCTCAACCCGGGGCAGAAGATCGCACCGGTGACGAAAAAGGGCTGACGCGACATGGGTTTCCGCAACATCTCCGCGTGGTCGATCCGCAATCCGGTCCCGTCGATCGTCCTGTTCCTGATGCTGACGGTCGCAGGGATCGTCAGTTTCTACCGCATGGACATCAACCAGGAACCGGACATCGATTTCCCCGCGGTGGCGGTGGAGATCAGCCAGCCGGGCGCCGCGCCGAGCGAACTGGAAACCCAGATCACGCAGCGCGTCGAAGCCGCGACACGCAGCATCGAGGGCGTCGACGAAATCCAGTCGTTCGTCAGCGAAGGCAATTCGACGACGATTATCCAGCTCGACATCGGCACGCCGGTCGATCGCGCGGTCAACGAAGTGCGCGATGCGATCACGCAGGAACGCGGCAACCTGCCCGAAGGCATCCTGGAGCCGCAGGTCAGCCGGGTGAAGATCAACGACGACGATCTCGGCAGTTTCTCCGCGATCGCCACCGACATGACGGTCGAACAGCTCAGCTGGTACATCGACAATACCGTCGCGAAGGAACTGCTGTCGGTCCCCGGCCTCGCCTCGGTCGAGCGCAACGGCGGCGTCGATCGCGAAATCCGCGTCATCCTCGATCCCGCGAAGCTCGCCGCGCAGGGCCTGACCGCGACGCAGATCAATCAGCAATTGCGCCAGGTGAATTTGAACGCCGCGGGCGGCCGCGCCGAAATCGCCGGGTCCGAACAATCGCTGCGCGTGCTCGGCAACGCCCGCAACGCCTATGAACTCGGCCAGACGCAGATCACGGTCGGCGACGGGCGGACGGTGAAGCTCAGCGACATCGGCGTCGTGCGCGATCTCTACGCCGAACAGCGTTCCGCCGCGTCGGTCGACGGCCGCCCGGTGCTCAGCTTTGATTTCAAGCGCGCGAAGGGCGCGTCCGACGTCACCGTGTTCAAGGATGCGAAGGCAAAGCTGGAATCGCTTGAAAAGCGCAACCCGGCGGTCAAGTTCAAGATGCGCATCAACGGCTCCAAATATGCGATGGAGCAATATAAGAGCGCGATCCACGCGATGATCGAGGGCGCGGTGCTCGCGGTCTTCATCGTGTTCCTGTTCCTGCGCGACTGGCGCGCGACCGCCATTTCGGCGCTCGCGATTCCGCTCTCGGCCATCCCCGCCTTCTGGTTCATGGACCTGATGGGCTTCACGCTGAACAGCATGACCTTGCTCGCGCTGAGTCTCGTCGCAGGCGTGCTGGTCGACGACGCGATCGTGGAGATCGAGAACATCGTCCGCCACATGCGCATGGGTAAAAGCGCGTATCAGGCGTCGATCGACGCCGCGGACGAGATCGGCCTTGCCGTGCTCGCCACCACGATGGCGATCGTCGCGGTCTTCCTGCCGGTCGGCCTGATGCCCGGCGTGTCGGGTCAGTTCTTCAAGAACTTCGGCCTGACCGTCGTCGTCGCGGTGCTGATGAGCCTTGCCGTCGCGCGCCTCATCACGCCGATGATCGCCGCCTACTTTCTCAAATCCTTCGGTCACGCCGAGCACGGCGAAGGCTGGCTGATGGACGTGTATATGAAGGTGCTGCGCTGGACGCTGGTCACATCGAAGGCACACGCGGCGCGCGCGCGCGGCGGTTATCACAAGGCCACCGCATACCTGCGCGATCACCGCGTTTGGGTGATGGGCATGGGCGGCCTTGCGTTCCTTGCGACGATCTGGTGTTTCACCGCGCTGCCGATGCAGTTCCAGCCCGCGACCGATCAGGAACGCAGCACCGTGACGATCACGATGGCGCCGGGCACCACGCTCGCGCAGACGCAGGGCGTCGTGACGCAGGTCTACGACATTCTCCGCAAACAGCCCGAGGTCGAGACGGTCTATACCCGCGCGTTCGTCGGCAACGGCCGCGTGACGGCGCAGTTCAAGGAAAAGCGCGACAAGACGTCGACCGAATTCGAACGCGCGCTGGCCCCCGAACTCGCGAAGATTCCCGACGCGCGCGTCAACTTCCAGTCGCAGTTCGGCTGGGGCGACAACAACCGCGACGTATCGATCACGCTGGGCGGCGACGATCCGGTCGAGCTGCGCAACACCGCGAACAAGATCGTGCGTGAGATGTCCGGGCTGCAGGGCCTGCTCGCGCCGCGCATCGCGGGCGACCTGAACCGCCCGGAAATCGTCATCCGGCCACGGCTCGATCTCGCCGCGAACCTGGGCGTCACGACCAGCGCCTTGTCCAGCGCGATCCGCATCGCGACGCTGGGCGACATCGACCAGAACAGCGCGCGCTTCTCGCTCAGCGACCGGCAGATCCCGATCCGCGTCGCGCTCGACCAGTCGTCGCGTTCGCGCCTCGCCACGATCGAGAACCTGCCCGTCCAGACGCAGAGCGGCGGTTCGGTGCCGCTGTCGGTGGTGGCGCAGATCGGCTTCGGCTCGGGTCCGACCAAGATCAACCGGCTGAACCAGCAGCGCCAGCTAACGATCGGCGCGGACCTGTCGCCCGGCCTGGTGCTCAGCGACGCGATGAAGAAGGTCAACGAACTGCCGGCGATGAAGAACCTGCCGCTCGGCGTGCAGCGGATGAGCGTCGGGCAGGCGAAATGGCAGATGGAGATGCTGATCAGCTTCGCCATTGCGGTCGTCTCGGGCATCTTCCTCGTGTTCTCGGTCCTCGTCCTGCTCTACCGCCGCCTGCTCCCGCCGCTCGTCAACATGGGGTCGCTCGCGCTCGCCCCGCTCGGCGGGCTGCTGGCGCTGATGGCGACTGGCCATGCATTGTCGCTGCCGGTGTTCATCGGCATCCTCATGCTGCTCGGTATCGTCGCGAAGAACTCGATCCTCGTCATCGATTTCGCGCTGGAGGAGATGAGCAAGGGCGTCGGCGTCTATAACGCGATCGTCGATGCGGGGCACAAGCGTGCGCAGCCGATCGTGATGACGACGGTCGCGATGATCGCGGGCATGGTCCCGACCGCTTTGTCGCTGTCGGGCGACGGCGCGTGGCGCGCGCCGATGGGCGTTGTCGTGATCGGCGGCCTCGCGCTGTCGACCCTGCTGACGCTGATCATCGTGCCTGCGGTCTTCAGTCTGGCGGTCGGCGTCGAACGCCGCGTCGGGCCGTGGCTGGGCCGTCGCCTGCTGACCTACAAGCCCGGCGACGACGCCGTACCCGCGATCGACCATGCACCCGGCGGCGGCGCGATCGCGGGTCCGGCGGGACGGATCGGCTACCGCGACGACGGCACCCAGCCTGCCGAATAAGCGCCTGCGGAATAGCAGCACGCTTGAACAATCCCCGTTTTCGGGGATTGTCGGGGCGATGAACCCGATCGTCCGCCGACGCGCCCGTCAGGAGCCGCCGCCCACCGGGCTCGTGCGGATGCGGCGCGTCGCGACCGGCCTGTTGATCGCGATGGCGGCGGTGTTCCTGATCGCCCGCGCGCTGCACGGTCAGCATCCTGCGCTCGGTTTCGTCCAGGCCTTTGCAGAGGCCGCGATGGTCGGCGCGCTGGCCGATTGGTTCGCGGTGACCGCGCTGTTCCGCCACCCGCTCGGCCTCCCCATCCCGCACACCGCGATCATCCCGCGGAACAAGGACCGGATCGGCGACCAGCTCGCCTCCTTCCTGCGCGATAACTTCCTCATCCCGCGCGTCGTCGCGCGCCGGATGAGCCGCCTGGATCTGGCATCCGCCGCCGGCCGCTGGCTCGCCAATCCAACCGCGGGCAGCAAGCGCCTCACCCGCGGCACCTCGCGCCTGGCGGTAGAGGTGCTGCAATCGCTCGATCAGGAACGGCTCGGCGGCATGATCCGCGGCGCGATGGTGCAGCAGGTCCGCCGCATCGATCTCGCCCCCGTCCTCGGCCGCGCGCTGCAGGCCGCGATCGCCGAGAACCGCCATTTGCCGATTCTGGAGGGTATCATCCGCTGGGCCGGGCGCGTGCTGGAGGCCAACGAGACCGTAGTCCGCGCGATGGTCCACGACCGCGCCGGATCGATCCTGCGCTGGACTGGCCTCGACGAGACGCTGTCGAACAAGATCATCGACGGCCTGAACAAGATGATCGCCGACATGGCCGCCGACCCCGACCATCCGTTGCGCGGAAAGGCCGAAGAGGGCCTGACCTCGCTCGCCGCCGACCTCCAGAATGATCCAGCGATGCGCGGGAAGATCGAGGCGCTGAAGACCGAATTGCTCGAAAACCCGGCGATGCAGGATTGGATCAACGGCCTGTGGGAACAGGCCCGCGCCGCCATGCTGCGGATCGCGCGCGATCCCGAACGGATGCTGGCGGGCGGTGTCGGCGATGCGCTGAAGCAACTCGGGCAAACGTTGCAACAGGATGTCCGCCTGCAACGCACGATCAATCGCTTCGTACGCCGCGCCGCGGTCGGCGCAGCGGCCGACTACGGCGACACGATCGTCAAACTCGTGTCCGAAACCGTCCACAGCTGGGACGCCGACACGATCACCCGCCGCCTGGAAAATGCGGTGGGCAAGGATCTGCAGTTCATCCGCATCAACGGCACGATCGTCGGCGGTCTTGTCGGGCTGCTGATCCACGCGATCGACCTCGCGCTTTGACGCCTCGTTTCGTCGCGCGATACGAGCGGCTTGCCGTCGCCGCGCCTTTCGACCAAGGAAGGCGGCGATGACCGCGATGGCCGACTTCAGCGAAGATTCGACCGCGGGCGGGACGCTGCGCTTCACCGGCGACCTGTCGCTGGCGCGGATCGGCACCCTCCCCGATCGGCTCGAAGCCTATAAGGGCAAGGTCGACCGCCTCGACCTGTCCGGCATCGACCGGATCGATACGATCGGTGCATGGGTGGTCCACCGCTTCGCCACCGAACAGGGCGCGTTGATCGACGGCCTGTCCGACGGCCAGCGCAATTTGCTCGAACAGGTGCAGGCCGCGGACAAGCCCGTCGCCATGCGCCCGCAATATGTCACCCCCTTCACACGCGTGATGGGCGAGGTCGGCGATGCGACCGTCACCGCCGCGCGCACGATGCTGGGGCTGCTCGGCTTCATGGGCGCGACGGTGATCGCGTTCGGCAACGTCATCCGCCACCCCAGCCGCTTCCGTTTCAACGCGACGGTCCAGCGATTCGAGGTGGTCGGCGTCTCCGCACTCGGCATCGTCGGGCTGATGAGCTTCCTGATCGGCATCGTCATCGCGCAACAGGGCGCGGTGCAGCTGCGGCAGTTCGGCGCGGAGGTGTTCACGATCAACCTGATCGGCCGCATCACGCTGCGCGAACTCGGCGTGCTGATGACCGCGATCATGGTCGCGGGTCGCTCCGGATCGGCGTTTGCGGCGCAGCTCGGCACGATGAAGCTGACCGAGGAGATCGACGCGATGCGCACGATCGGCGTCTCCCCGATGGAGGCGCTGGTGCTGCCGCGGACGATCGCCGCGATCGTGCTGATGCCCCTGCTCGGCTTCTACGCCTCGATGGTCGCGATCATCGGCGGCGGGCTGCTCGCGTGGCTCCAGCTCGACATTCCCCCCGTCACCTACATCCAGCGCATCCGTGAAGTCGTGCCGATCACCGATTTGTACGTCGGCCTCGTAAAGGCGCCGGTGTTCGGCGCGATCATCGCCATGTCGGGCTGTTTCCAGGGGATGCAGGTGGAGGGCGACGCCGAACAGGTCGGCAATCGCACGACGTCCGCGGTCGTTCAGGCGATCTTCCTCGTCATCGTGCTCGACGCGTTCTTCGCGGTGTTCTTCACCTGGATCGGGTGGAACTGATGGCCGCCGAACAGAACAAGGCCGGCAAAGAGCGCGAACACATCATCGAGGTGCGCGGCCTGCGCAACAGCTTCGGCGAACAGGTGATCCACGACAACCTCGACCTGGACGTCCGTCGCGGCGAGATCCTTGGCGTGGTCGGCGGCTCGGGCACGGGCAAATCGGTGCTGATGCGCTCGATCATCGGGCTGCAGACCCCGGACGCGGGCAACATCACCGTGTTCGGCGAACCGACGATCGGCCGCGAGGAAACCGACGCGATCGACATCCGCAAACGCTGGGGCGTGCTGTTTCAGGGCGGCGCGTTGTTCTCGACGTTGACCGTGGCCGAAAACGTCCAGGTGCCGTTGCGCGAATTCTACCCCGGCCTCGACCTTGCGCTGCTCGATCAGATCGCCTCGTACAAGGTCGTGATGACCGGCCTGCCCGCCGAAGCCGGTCCGAAATACCCCTCCGAACTGTCGGGCGGCATGAAGAAGCGCGCCGGCCTGGCTCGCGCGCTCGCGCTCGATCCCGATTTGCTGTTCCTCGACGAACCGACCGCCGGGCTCGATCCGATCGGCGCGGCGGCGTTCGACGAACTGACGCGCTCGCTGCAGCAGACGTTGGGGCTGACCGTCTTCCTCATCACCCATGACCTCGACACGCTCTACGCCATCTGTGACCGCGTCGCGGTGCTGGCGGACAAGAAGGTCATCGCGATCGGGACGATCGACGAGTTGCTCGCCACGGACCATCCGTGGATCCAGGAATATTTCAACGGCCCGCGCGGCCGTGCGGCGATCGACGCCAAGGAGGGCCATCAGGCCCGCAGCGAAGAAACCATGAAGGCCGAGTCTATGAAAGCTGGGACGCGATAGATGGAGACCCGATCGAACCATGTGCTGGTCGGCGCGGTCGTGCTGATCCTGCTCGCCGTGCTGGCGCTGTTCACGGTGTGGATCGCGCGGCTGGGCGGCGCGGATGAACGCGATTACGACATCTTCTTCAAACAATCGGTCGACGGCCTTGCAAAGGGATCCGCCGTCACCTTCTCGGGCGTCCCCGCCGGACAGGTGAAGAACATCACGCTGTGGAAACCCGATCCGCAGTTCGTTCGCGTGCGCATCGCTGTCAACGAGGACATCCCGATCCTGCAGGGCACGACCGCGACGATCCAGGGCAGCTTCACCGGCACGTCGACCGTATCGCTCGACGGCGCGCGCAAGGGCGCCGCGCCGATCGTCTGCCCGGAGGCGAACCCGCTCAGCGAATGCCCCGCAGGCGTGCCCGTCATCCCGACCCGCACCGGCGGCCTCGGCGCGATCCTGAATTCCGCGCCGCAATTGCTCGAACGCCTGTCGACCCTGACCGAACGGCTGACCGGGTTGCTGACCGACAAGAATCAGGCGTCGATCGCCGGCATCCTCGACAATACCAACCGCCTAACCGATGCGCTCGCCGATCGCGGACCGGAAATCGCCGCGACGCTGGCGCAGACCCGCGTCGCGATCCAGCAGGCGGGCGTCGCCTCGGAACAGATCGGCCAGCTCGCCGCGACCACCAACGGCCTGATCGCCGAGGACATCAAGCCCGCGATGGCCAACCTCAATGGCGCGATCCTGTCCGCCAAGAAGAGCGCGGACTCGCTCAACGGCGCGGTCGAGGATGCGCGTCCGGGCCTGAAGGCGTTCTCGAAGCAGACGATCCCGGAGGTCGGACAATTGGTCCACGACCTGCGAACGATGTCGGCGGCACTGTCGTCAGTCGCGGAGAAGGTCGACCGCAACGGCGCAGGATCGCTGATCGGCCAGCAGAAGCTTCCCGACTACAAGCCGAGCAAGTGAGGCATAAGATGAAAAAGCTGTCAGTCCTGCTCGCTTTCCTGCCGCTTTCTGCGTGCATCAGCTTCGGCGCGAAGCCGCCCGCGTCACTTCTCGATCTGACCGCGACGCAGATGGTGCCCGTGGGACAGGTACAGAATGGCGCGACCGCGAAGTCGATCACGATCCAGGTGCCCGCCACCCCGCAAAGCCTGACCACCGCGCGTGTGCCGGTGCAGGCCTCGCCCACGTCGGTCGCCTATGTAAAGGACGCGCTCTGGGTCGAGCCCCCCGCCCGCCTCTTCGCGCGCCTGTTGTCCGATACGATCGCCGCCCGTACCAGCCGCGTCGTGCTCAGCCCTGCGCAATCCTTCGCCGACCCCGGCGCGCGTCTGTCGGGCGAACTGCGCAGCTTCGGCGTCGACGCGGCAACGCAGAGCGCAGTAGTGACGTATGACGCCGCCCTGATCCGCGGCGAAGGCGGCACCGTGGAAAAGCGCCGTTTCGAGGCGAAGGTTCCCGTCGCCGTAGTCGACCCGACGACGGTCGGCACCGCGCTCAATCAGGGCGCGAACCAGGTCGCCGCCGAAGTCGCGGACTGGGTGGGGCGGTAAGGACAGCGGGCGGGTGCGATCCGCAAACCCATTCTCGTCATCCCCGCGAAGGCGGGGATCCATAGTCACGACGCTGACGGCTGATGCTGCTTGACCAGCGACGATGGATTCCCGCCTTCGCGGGAATGACGAAAGCAAGATTTGTCGCTTTCCTACAAGTCGAACAACGGGTTAGACCAATCGCCGATCCTTCTCGGACCCGCGCTCTTTCTCACGACCAGACTACCCCTCCAAATGTTGACGCCCCCGCGCAAAATCAGCGCCGGCGTCTCAACATTGACAACATTCGCCGCAACCGCCCCGCCGGCCGCAACCCGTTTGTTGGTGTGAACTTTGTGAACTTTGGCGGTCAGCGCGCCTGTTTCGCCCGCCGCACCGGTACCGGCACGTTGCACACATCCGCCCCGCCAGCGGGCCGGATAAAGAACGCATCCCGCCGGTTCGCCCGCGCCTCGGCATAACGTGCGAACGTCGCGCTCTCGGTCGAAAGATATTCGAACCGCGGTCGCTCGCTGACCGGCAACTCGCCCGCCATCCGCACGCGCAGAATAGGCGTCCGCTCCGCGGCGGTCTTGTAGAACCCCAGCGCCTCGGTCCCGCGCGGCAGGCTGGAGAGATGCTCGATCCCCTCCACCACCCGCCCGACCAGCGCGATATTGCGATCCAGATGCCGCGGCGCATGCCCGATCACGGTATAAAGCTCCGCGCCCGATCCGGTATCCGGCGACAGGTTCCGCCCGACCCCGACCATGCCGTAGCAGTGGACGGGCCAACTCGTGACTGAATCCGGCGTGCCCATCGTCTGCAGCGGAAAGCCCTTGTAGACCGTCGCATAGCTGTTGACGTCGTTACCCGGCCCTAAAGCACGCGTTACTGGAGACCGCGGCGATCCGAACTCGCGCCGCACGACGTAGTCGTCTTCGGTCGGCACCGCCAAACCACCCGGCAACGCCTTCTTCTCGGTCGCATCGCCCCATTGCGCGACGTAATTGTCCTGCACCCGGTTGACGCTCGTCCCGTCCCACCAATGCGCCGCGGCCAGCTTGCGGATATTGCCGACCCACCCTTCAGAAAACGGCGCAGGCATCAACTGGATCACCACCCGCCGCGGCGCGCCGTTCGCCCCCGGCGCAAGGTCCATCACCAGCAGGTCGCCGGCCGCAATCGGCGTCCAATCGGCTGCAGGCGCGGCAGCGACGATCTCCGACGGCGCAAGCGGCGCAGCAGGCGGCGGCGGCGCGGGCGCTGGTACTTGGGCCATCAACAAAACGGCGGGCAAAATGGCGAAAGCTCTCATCCCCCCACCCTGCCACCACGCCGCGGCTTGCGAAACCCCACCACCCCCGCTACGCGCCCTCTTCCAGCGAAATGCGGAGCGGTGGCCGAGTGGTCGAAGGCGCTCGCCTGGAAAGTGAGTATACGTCAAAAGCGTATCGAGGGTTCGAATCCCTCCCGCTCCGCCACCGGCTGTTCCGCAGCAGTCCGCAAAAGACCGCTGGGATCGACTTTTTCCTCCTGAATACTGACGTTTAGTCGACCGGTTCGGCCGCGGCTGTCCATGCCCGTCCATGGCCCTCCAGTGATACGGAGGGACCAAAACGAGGTATCGGCGGTCGAAAAACGAGGTATCTCGAGGAGCTGGACATGCTTACCGATATGAAGGTCCGCACGGCAAAACCGCGCCCCAAATCCTACAAGCTCGCCGACGCCAACCGGCTGTTCCTGCTCGTTGCGCCAAGCGGCGGCAAGCTCTGGCGCTGGAATTACACCTACGACGGCAAGAACAAGACAATGGCGTTCGGGGCCTATCCGCTCGTGTCGTTAGCGGATGCGCGCGCCAAGCGCGACGACGCCTGGTCGATACTTTCTGAAGGCCTCGATCCATCCGTTGCACGAAAGCTGAAAATCGAGGCGAACCTCGAGGCCGGCCGACAGACGTTCGAACGCGTCGCTCGCGAATGGTACGAAAACGCGAAGCCACAATGGGCGAAGGTTCACGCTGCTGATGTTATCCGCAGCCTCGACCGCGACGTCTTCCCGACGATCGGTAGCCTGCCGATCGCGCAACTGACCCCGCCGCTCGTGCTCGGCGTCCTGCGGGAGGTCGAAGCCCGCGGATCGATCGAGACCGCCAAGCGCATCAGGCAACGAATTTCCGCGGTGTTCGTCTACGGCATCGCCAAAGGGATCGTGGTGACCGACCCGGCCGAGAAGCTCGGCAAGGTCCTGAAGCCAATTCGCAAAGGGCGCCAGCCCGCGATCACCGAACTCGCGCCGCTGCGCCGGATGATCATCACCGCCGAGGAGGATCGCGCCCGACCCATCACCCGGCTGGCACTTCGCCTGCTGGCGCTGACGGCCGTGCGTCCCAGCGAACTGCGCGGCGCGCGCTGGGGGGAGTTAGAAGATTTATGCGGGAAGCTGCCGCTCTGGCGGATTCCCTCCTCGCGCATGAAGGGCGATCTTGACCGGAAGGATGAAGTGAACGGCGATCATCTCGTGCCGCTCACGCCGCAATGCCTTGACGTTCTCCGGGCGTTGCGGCCGCTGACGGGGCAAGGAGATCTCTTGTTCCCGAGCAATCGGCATGTACATCGGCCGATGAGCGAAAATGCGATTGGCTATCTGCTCAATCGCGCCGGCTATCACGGCCATCATGTGCCGCATGGGTTTCGCGCAGCCTTTTCGACCATCATGAATGAGTGGGCCGAGAGGCACGGCAAGGATCATGATAGGCAGGTGATTGACCTCATGCTGGCGCATGTCCCCAAAGAGGAAGTTGAGGGCGCCTACAATCGTGCGGCCTATATGCCACGGCGGCGCGAGCTGGCGACCATCTGGGCCGACCTGCTGAGTGACGGGCTGCCAGACCCCGTAATTCTTGTCACGCGACCATCAAAGATTGTTGGCGGATGACCAAGGCCGCGGCGCCGGCGATCACTCGCCGCCTGCCTAACTGCACCAATCCTAGGTTTGCGTAGTGGTGGCTGACAATTACGTCATCAAGCAACGAGACTTTCAAGCAGCGTTTGTATGCGATCGATCCGCCCTGCGTCGTCGGTTCTTTCGACGAGCAGAAAGCGACCATTCTTGTCGCTCAATCCGGCACCAGCGAAGTCGCCATCGAAATCACGTCGCGGGGTCAACGCGATGGCCGCAGGGCCGGCATCAATCCGTTCGACCCGCATCGTCCGCGCCGCATGACGAACGCGCGCTCGGGCAAGCAACGTCTCGGATTCGGGCGGCAGAGGACCAAAGCGGTCGAGCAGTTCTTCCTCGAATGCCTCCAACCCTGCATCGTCCTCGATCCGCGACAGCCGGATGTAGAGCGTCAGCCGCACGTCGGCCTCGGGAATCCAGCTTGCCGGGAGGCTGCCAGCGGACCCCAGATTCAACTCGGGCGACCAGCGTTCGATCGTCTCGCCCCGCGCCCGTTGCAAGGCGGAACCGAGTAGATGCTGGTACAGGTCGAGACCGATCAGCTTGATGTGTCCAGCCTGATTCTCGCCCAAGAGATCCCCCGCGCCGCGCATATCGAGATCCTGCGCGCTGATGTCGAACCCTGCGCCCAGCCGGTCGAAAGTAGCGAGTGTGCGAAGCCGTTTCTTGGTCCGTTCGCCGATCGCGTTGTCCGATTCGGTCAGCATGATTACTTGTCCACGGCGACCGCCCCGACCGACGCGGCCGCGAAGCTGGTGCAATTGCGCCAAGCCGAAACAGTCGGCCCGCCATACGATCATCGTGTTCGCGCGTGGCACGTCCAACCCGGCCTCGATAATGTTCGTCGCCAGCAGTACGTCGCCATTGCCGTCCGCGAACCCGACCATCGCGTCGTCGATTTCGGCGGGTGGCATCTTGCCGTGCGCCTGGATCACCGACAGCTCGGGCAGCAGGTCGTGCAACGACTGCGCTAGCCCGGCCATGTCTTCGATCCGCGGCACGACGACGAAGCTTTGCCCGCCGCGCCCCTTCTCGCGAATCAGCGCAGTACGAAAACGGACCTTGTCGAAATGATCGAGGCTGGTGCGGATCGGCTGACGCCGCGCCGGGGGTGTGGCGATGATCGACATCTGTTGCAAGCCGATCAGCGCCATCTGCAGCGTGCGCGGAATCGGTGTGGCGCTAAGGGTTAGGAGGTGCGTCTCGCCCGATCCGCGCAGCCGTGCCTTGTCGGCGGCACCGAAACGCTGTTCCTCATCCACCACGACCAATCCCAGCTTTGCGAAACTGACGCCCTTCGCCATTACCGCGCCCGTGCCGACGACGATCTGGATCGATCCGTCGGCGAGGCCCGCCTTGACCGCTTTCTTCTCCGTGGCGCTCGACACGCGCGATAGGCCGCCGATCGCGATGCCGGACGCGGCGAAGCGCCGCCGGAAACTCTCAAGATGTTGGCGGACGAGAACCGTCGTCGGCGCGGCGATGACGACCTGATAACCGGCAAGCGCGGCCAGTGCAGCAGCCCGCAATGCGACCTCGGTTTTGCCGTATCCGACATCGCCAATGATCAAGCGATCCATCGGTTTACCGCTGCTTAGATCGTCGCGGACGGCAGCGATCGCCTTCGTCTGGTCGCCGCTTTCGTTGAACGGAAAGCCGCCTGCGAAGCGTTCATATGCTGCGGCGTCGGGAACCATGACGGGGGCAGTGAGCGCAGCGCGCGCCTCCGCCAGCGCGGCGAGACCCTTGGCGCTTTCGGCGATCGCGATATCTATCGCGCCACGCCGCTTCAGCCAGGATGAGCCGTCGAGCTTGTCGAGCGTCACCGCGTCCGCATCCGCGCCGTAGCGCCAGATGCGGTCGGCATCGTCGATCGCCACCAGCCGCCGCCCGCCGCCTGCGTATTCTAGCGCGATCATCTCGGTCGGCGCGCCGTCCGCTCCGGGCGCGGCTTCCAGACCGTGGACCAGTGCTACGCCGTGATCTTCGTGAACGACGACATCGCCGACGCGGATTTCAGCGCCGGTACGGGCCCAGGGCAATGCCGCCGGCGACGTCTCGCCCCCGATCAGCGCGCGGCTACCCATCACGTCGGCGGCGGTGATCAACACGCGTTGGGCATCGACGAATCCAGCGTCGACGGGCAGTTCGATGCAAGCCGCGTCGCCCGGAGCGAGCGTCTCGATCGCGGCCCAGCCCGTGACGTCCGGCATGTCCAGCGCCAGGCGCTTGGCAAGTTTCGGGCGCAGGAAGCGGATGTCGCGGCGATTGCCCGCAAGCATCAAGACGCGTCCGTCGGCCAGCAACGGCTTTGCAAAGCGCGCCAGTGCCGCGAGCGGCGACCGCGCCTCGGCAAATCGCGGAACGGTCGCACCCTCGGCGTCGAAAGCAATCGAGTGCCAGTCCTTGCAGGCGGCGGCCCAACGATCATCGTCGATCGCATCGATCCGCGCGTCTGCGCTGCGCGCTGCGTCCTTCGCCAGCGCAACGAACCGCTGACGGCGCTTGTCCGCCTGGTCAGACAGGCCGAGCACGCCGGGCAAAAGGTGATCAAGAATGGAGACGGCGTCTTCGAGCGGCGGTTCCGCGGCGCGGCCGATCTCGACCTCTTCCAACTCATCAACGGTACGCTGCGTAGTCGGATCGTAGGAGCGGATCGCGATGACGTGATTGTCGGCGATGTCGATGCGCGCGGGAAGTGCCGCGTCAGCGGGAAAAATATCGATCACGTCGCCGCGGATCGCCATCTCGCCCGGTTCGTCGACGCGGTCGTCGGCGAAATATCCCAGCGCGTCGATCGTCGCGGCAAGTTGTTCGCCGTCGATCAAATCGCCAACGCTCAGGACCGGCGGCGCGGTATCGAACGCTTCTGGCCTAGGATACCGGTGCGCGGCGGCTTCCCCGCTCATGATACACGCGATACGCGCGCGGCTCTTGTTCTGCTGAACCAGTCGCAACGCGCGCAGCGTTGCGACACGATGGCCGGCATTGGCAGGGGAAGCGGGCGCGACGTCCCCAGGCAGTGCATCGCTGGACCCGACGTGATAGACAAGACCGCCCGGAACGAGCGCCTGAACAGCCGCAGAGAGAGCCTCGGCCACTTGCTGATCGTCAGCCAAGTAGACGATATCATCGGTCTTCAGGGTATCGGCGATGCGCGTGGCGATGAAAGCGATGTTCATGCCGCCGCCGGCCAGTCGCCCGTCTCCAGCGGCAGCAGCGCGTCAAACGCGGCGCGCGACATCTCAAGTACGAGCTTGTCGCAGCCGAACGTGAGGCAATCGCGCGGGACCGACCGCAACTGTTCATCGATCCCGCCGATCTTGCCGGTTGCGACGACGATATAGCTGACGGTGCCGGACTCGCATTCGATCAACGCCTCGACTGCCTTGCCGACAGGACTCTCGTTCGTGTCGACGACCGCCATGCCGGCGATGCCGGTTGCGGTAAACAGGGTCGGCGCGGAGGACTTGCGACTGGCCGCCTTGGCTGATTGGCCCCCATCCTCATACCCGCGCTGTCGTCCTAGCCAGCGCCAGATGCCGACCAGATTGACCAGGGTAAGAAAGACATTTGTAGCCAGCAGGTTCGTTTGTCCTGACGTCAGCCCGACCGTCGCCCAGCAGATCGAGCCGATCGTGAACACGACGAAGCCCCAACCGGTCACACGCGCGCCCAGATTGGCGGCGGTCATCATCGCGGCGATCATGGTCGCGATTGGCGCAATCCATCCGGCGAAATCGTTCAGCGTGCTATCCTCTCGACCATTCCGGTGCGCCGCGGATCGCGGCCTGTCATCTGGATCGGGCGAACGCGCATGAACCTTGGGCGTTGCGGTCGGATCATGAAATTTGCCGCAGGTTAGGAGGAATTCACGCTTCGACTTGAACCTCGCGGGCTGAATGACGTTCTTCGTGCGCAATCAAAGGATAGCCCAATGTCGCATACACCCCCGGTCCCTATCGGCAATCAATCTCCATATCCGTTGCAGGAGCCGCCACATATCAAGCGCAACACGGAAGTGCCGAATGAGATTGGGCAAGCCAAACGATCGCGCTGGTCGTTTCTGCCCATTCTGACCGCTTCGATTAGCGCCGCCGCAGCCATCAGCGCCGTGGCGATATTGTTGGCACCGGATCGCTTGTTTCAAAAGTCGTAGGGGTCGCCCCCCGGACTGAAGCAGCTCTTTTGAAATTTGGAAGAGCCGAAAATATCTGGTTTAGCTAGGATGATAAATTAACCTGCCCGAACCTGTATTATGGCGTGAAGACGTTTCAGAACTTGGGTGAACTAAACTGGTCCGATCGTAATTCGACTGGCTAAGATATGCAGCAATCGACGTATCGTGCATATTCAGGGGAAAGTGACGGCATTTGTTTTAGATCAGCCGCATAATTCCCGTCACCGCATCCCGTCAGTGATCAGATTTTGAGCTTTTTCAATAGCTTAATATCTGTCGCGTCGCGTGATACTTCATCCGGGTTTGTCCGCATATCGGTTTTGACGGTAAGAGAATTCGCTTGTCGCGCGCGCATTCCATTCTCAGCCAGCCGCCCACGGTCCTTCTTCCAAATACAGATAGTCCGGATCGAACTCGCCCAATCGCACCAGCGCTGTACGGTCGATGATCTGCACCTTGCCACGCGCCACGTCCGCCAGCCCGTCCTCGCGCAGCTTGCGCAGCGTCCGGTTGACGTGAACACTGGTCAGGCCGCACGCCTCGCCGATGTCCTGCTGCGTCAGCGGCAGCGCGAAAACGCCGTCATGCGCTCGGCCGGTCGCCGCCATCCGGTCATGCGTCTCGCACAGGAAGTGCGCGATCCGGCCCCCGGCGTCGAGACGTCCGAGCCGGAAAATCCACTCGCGATGCAGCGCCGCATCCAGCAGCGTCGAAAACCACAGCATCCGCGCAAGATTGGGATAATCGCGCACGATCGCATCGAGCCGCTCATGCGGAACGCACGCGATGCGCGATTCGCTCAGCGTCGCGACGTCGTGGTCCAGCCGTTGCAGCGGATAGCCGTGCAGGTCGACGAAATCGCCCGGCACCTGATACGCCACCAGTTGCCGGTATCCATCGCGCGCGTCCATGTACCGGCACATCGTCCCCGACAGCAGCAACGTGCTGTAGTGGACCCGGTCGCCACGCCGGATGACGATCTTCCGCGCAGGAACGGTCTTCACGTCCTCGACCGCGGCCTCAAGCACCGCTTTCTCTTCCGTACTTATCGCCGATCGGCCGCGGCCGCGCAGGAAATCAGTGGTCAGCGTCATTTGTTCACCCCTTGTACGCTTTCTACGCGGCGACATCCTCGTCGGACAAGGCTGCATCGCCTTAGAAGCCGACGCGCGATCGGGAGTATGCAGATCGACTGGAAAGCGGGCCACGCATTGCCCATATTGATGGTCAAGTTGCACAGGTGGAGACGACGATGGCCGGCGGCTGGACGCGAGACGGTGCGGTGCAGGATCAAATCGACGACACCGTTATGGACGCGGTGTCGGCGGCCCGTTCCCGGATGCCGACGGGCGAAAGCGAGCCGCAGTGCGCGGTTTGCGGCGACGATATTCCGGAGGGAAGGAGGCAGGCGGTCCCGGGCGTACGAACGTGCGTTTCCTGCCAGAGTGGACGCGATCGTCCCGCGAGCGAACTATTCAACCGGCGCGGCAGCAAGGACAGCCAACTGCGCTGAGCGAGTTCGCAGCCGTGCGATCTTTCATGTCGCGGGAACGATCGTCCCTCTTCGCCTCTTGATGCGATGACATTGGAAGGGTCATGATGGACGACGACCGCGTTTGGGAATTTGAAGAGGGCCTGTGGACAGGCACGGCCGAGCATTACCAAGGTCTGATTGACGAAAACTGCCTCATTGTTCTGCCGATCCCGTCTCTTGTGTTCAGCGGCGAGCAGGCGATCACTGCGGTCGCATCTACGCCTCGTTGGACCAAGGTGGTGTTGACTGGACAGCGAACAGCTCGGCCAGACGAAGGGTTGATCGTCGTCGCCTATCATATTGCGGCGAGCCGCGATGACGAGCGATATGTCGCTCGTCGAACCTCGACGTATCGTCGTCGCGCGCACGACGACTGGCAGGGGGTCCAGCATCAGCAGACGCCGCTGGCGGCATGACCGGCCGTCTTTGGCGACAACGACCAATCCCGCACATCGACGGTGGCTTAAGGATGCCACCAATTGCGAAGTGGCTAGGATATGCCGGGCTGCTGCCGCAGCTATGGGCGCTGACGGTGCTTCTTGTCGGGAATCCCGAAAGCCGCTTTACCGCGCTGGCGCTCGGCTATGCCTACGCAGCGCTGATCCTGAGCTTCCTCGGCGGCATGTGGTGGGGTCTGGCGGCGCAGGCGCGGGCCGTGATCCCCGCTTGGGTCTGGGGCGCCGCGATCGCGCCTTCGCTGATTGCGCTAGCGTCAACGCTGCCCTGGGCGGTCGGCGCTAGATGGCCCGGGCCTTCGCTCGCCTTACTGGGCGGCTCGTTGCTGGCCTCGCTCGCGGTTGACTACAGTCTTGCCGCCGCAGGATTATGTCCAAACTGGTGGCTGAAATTAAGGGTTCCGCTTTCGGTCGGACTCGGCGGACTCACACTCTGGATCGGCTATTTCGCTTAGAGGTCGTCCCTCAGGACTCAGCATTACAAGGAAGGACCTAGCGTTTTGATCAAGTTGAAGCCGATCGCCGATCAGGTGATCGTCATAACCGGCGCGTCGAGCGGTATCGGTCGGGAGACCGCGCTGCTGGCCGCGTCGCGTGGCGCCAGCGTCGTCCTCGCCGCACGTGGGGAGCGAGTGCTGAACGCGCTCGCCGAAGCGATCGAGCATGACGGTGGTCAAGCGCTGGCGGTCGTGTGCGATGTGTCCGACGCCGCGGCGGTCAACGCGCTTGCCGAGCGGGCGATCGGTGCGTTCGGGCGGATCGATTGCTGGATCAACAACGCGGGCGTGGCGATCGCATCGCCACTTGAAACGCTGCCCGAGGCCGATGCGCGACGATTGTTCGACGTCAACTTCTGGGGCGTGGTCCATGGCAGCCTGGCGGCGCTCCCGTATCTCGAGCGGCAGGGCGGGACATTGATCAATCTGGGTAGCTTCACGTCCGACGTGTCTGCGCCATTCATGGGAATGTATTCGGCGTCGAAGCAGGCGATCAAGGGCTATACCGATGCGTTACGGATCGAAGTTATGATGGATCGGCGACCGGTTTCGGTGACGTTGATCAAGCCTGCTCCGATCGCGACCCCGGTGTTGCAGCATCAACGCAACCTACTCGACCGGCAGGCGACGATGCCGCCGCCCTTCTACCGTCCGAGCGATGTCGCGGAGACAATCCTGTACGCCGCTGAACATCAAGTCCGCGACCTGTTCGTCGGCGGTTCGGCGCGCTTCGGCAGCGTCTTCGCGCAAATCCTGCCAGGTGTAACCGATCTCGGCGCGGCGCTGCTGGGACGGCAACTGTTTAAGACCGCGAATCCGCCGACCCGGCGCCCTGACAACCTGCACGTACCCAGCACGCCGGCGTTGGTGGAAGGTGACACCCACGGCCATGTCGCGCGGCGCAGTCTGTACACGTCGATGCGTGTTCGACCGAAGCGCACCGCCGCCGTAAGCCTCGCCTTCCTGGCAGTACTAGGCAGTTACCGACTGCTGCGCGCAGCGCGTTGAGTTATCGCAGCGGTCCTAACGGTTAGCGAAACATCGCGGCTCGGCCGCTTCAGTTTTACACCTGATCGGTCTCGACGACGCCCTCGGCGTCGAACTCGCCGAATGCCGAGCGGACCTTTTCCGCAGCGTCTTCGTCGACCACCTCGGCGGTAACAACGATCGCGCCTCGCAACGCGGCGTCGTCGCGCCCACCGTCGCCAAGCCGATCGGCCGAATTGTCCGAACCCGCCTGATCTTCGCCTGCGCTATTTTCTTCACCCTCGGTCGATAAGGAAATTGCCGCGCGATCGAGATCGAACTCTTGGACGAGCCGTTCCACGGCCATTTCGGCTTCGCGGCGGGTACCGAAGGTCGCGGTCAGCATGATGCCCATGATAATCTCCTTTTGGTCGTCATCCGCCCCGGCCCGTCCGGGGCGGACGGTAATGTATCAGGCGTCCTCGGCCTGCAGATTGACGCTGCTTTCGGCCAGCTTCGTCATATATTCGTCACCGCCGTAAATCTCCTTGGTGGCGTCGCGCAGCTTCCTGGCGTCATCCTTCAGGCCCAGCGCCTTGGCGTAGGCGGCCGCGGTGCCGAACCCGGCGATGCCGTAGTGCGTCATGCGCTGATATTGCGCGATGATGATCACATCGAGCACGGGGCCCTTTTTCGGACCCTCCTCAATCACATGCTTGGTCGCCTCGGTGACCAGTCCCTCCATGCCCTTGCAATGCTCCTTCGAGACCTTTTCGTCCTGCCCGGCGATCAATTCCTTCAGCACCGCGGTATGTGCGGTGATGCCCGCGTGCGACCTGGTCAGCATGTCCTTCAGCGACGCATCGCTCGCCTTGGTGGTGATCTTCTTAAGCACCTTCAGCATCTGATCGTTGGCGGACCACAAATCCTTCAATTCATCGACGTAGACGTCGCTCAGGTCTTCGGGGGTCGACATGTAGAGGCTCCTGTCGCCGGGCGGAACGCACGGCCTTAACCGGTCAGCGCTTCTGCGAGCCGGTCGGTTCCGCACGATGATCTCGATCAGTGCCTATTGCGTCAGGTCCAATAGAGGATACGCGCGGCGGGCAGCGCGCGGGCGATCTCCGTTTCGAAGAAGCCGCGCAACGCGCGCATCGTATCGGCATCATAAACGTGTTTGACCGAGCCGAACTTGGTACGCTTCTCGGTGCGGTTGACCGCGTCCATCGTCAGCGCCGACCCCGGATACCAGCCATCGAGCACCGCTTTCGACGTCGGCGAATAGCGGTGGGTGATCAGTTCGATCGTCAGATCCGGCGCCGGTATCGCACTGAGCGCGCGAGCGGCCTGTCCGATCAGCTCGGCATAGGCCGTCTCCCAGCCATCGGCGACGATGATCGGCGCGATGGTAAGTCCGATCGGATAGCCGGCGTGGCCCATCGCGGCGAGCCCGGCCAGCCGCGCCGAGACCGGACTGGTCCCGCCTTCAAAGCCTGCGTATCGCGCCGGGCTCACCGACGCGCGCATCCGCGTGCAACCGTGATGACCGAGGTTTAGCAACGGACCCACGGCGTCGAACTTGCTGGTGAAGCGTAGTTGCGCGTTCGCGTCCAATGCGCCGAACCACGCGATCGTGGCCGAAAGCGATCCGGTAATATGTTCGAGCGCAAGCGGATCGGTGTAGCAGCTCGCCTCGAACGTCGTTCCTTCGTGCGCGCGGCGCGCCGAGCGCGACGTGACCGTTCCACATCCAATGTGCGTGGGAATTTCAGCCAAGATTTCGGGCAGGTTGGCATAGGCGCGCGTGATCGGCGGCCCCTTCAGCGACCCGGCGAGATAGCAATAGCTGCAATGCGCCGGACACCCCTCGGCAAGGTCGATCCGCCAGTCCGCCGACGGCGCGATCGGTTGCAGGCGACGCTTCGACGGCGGCGCGACGACGATCGCCAAGGTCTGCTTGGCGGCGGCATAGGCCTGCCGCTCGTCGTCTGGAAGAGCGAGCGACAGCCGGTCGGTCGACAGCGTCTGAACATCGATACCGAGCGCGGCCGCACGTTCGGCGATGTCGCAACCATGTTGCCATTCCAGCGCCGATCGGGTGATCAGGACGCGCTTCGGGCGCCACGGTCTGCCGACCGCAATCTCGCTCTTCGCGGTAACGTCCGCGTTGCCCGTCATGGGTTCGCATCATCGTCGGGGCAGATTAAAGCATACCACTCAGCATAGCCAGTCGTGCGTACGCCGCGGCGGTTCAGATCAGGCGCGCCGTCAGTCCACCATACCGGGCCACGCTCCCCCAGCCCGTGCTTGGCTGCGTCGACGCGAGTGCGCGCCTCGGTTTCGGCAGCACTGTCTTTAGTGCGGCGCGCGGTCCCCACATTGCGCCGCGCCTCCATCAGCGCATGCACAAGTTCGTCACGCGTCTCCCGGGCGAGCGACGGGTCGGACGTTCGCCAGAGCCGCCCGCGCACCACAAAATACCGGCCATCGGGCGTGACCGGATATTTCGTAACCGGCGGATCAGTCCGTTGCGCTTCCCGGCTCCGCCATCTTGCGATGCTGTTCGGCAAGCACCGACCCCGGCGTAACATTGGCCAGCACGCCTTGGATCTTGGTCTTCAGCCCCGAGAATACCGACGCCTTGCCGCCCATCACCGCGTCCCAGCCGTCCTTCGCAACATCGGCCGGATCGCGCTTGTTCGGATCAGCCCCGACCGACGTGTCCAGCATGTCGGCCCGGTCGAAAAACTCGGTGTCGACCGGACCCGGCATCAGCGTCGTCAGCGTGACGCCGTCCGAGCCCTTGAGTTCGTTGCGCAGCGCCTCGGTGAAGCTGTCGACGAACGCCTTGGTGCCGTTGTAGACGGCATGAAACGCGCCTGGGATGTAGCCCGCGACCGATCCCGTCACCAGCACCTTGCCGTCGTTGCGCGCAACCATCGCGGGCAACACCTTTTGCAGCAGATAGATCGTGCCGGTGATATTGGTGTCGACCACCATCCGCCAGTCAGCGACCGCCTGATCGAGGAACGCGTGCCCCAGACCCTGCCCGGCGTTGGCGCACAGCAGGTCAATCTGCCGTTCACTAGCGGCGGCCAGCAACGCATCGACCCCGTCGATCGTCGACAGATCGGCGTTCACCGACTGCACATCGGTACCGAACTGCCTGAAATCGGCCGCGGCGGCGTCGATCAGCGGCTCGTTTGCGACGACGAGAATGTCGTAGCTGTTCTTCGCTGCAAGCGTGGCGAGCTCGAACCCTATCCCGGTCGATGCACCGGTGATAATCGCGTATTTATTGGCCATGTCGTCTCTCCTTACGCAGCGACGCCTAAGCCGGGCTTCAGCACGACCTTGGTCACTTCATTCTGATTGTCGTGGAACATCTTGTAGCCCCTGGGCGCGTCCTCGAGGTCCATGCGGTGCGAGATCAGGAAGGTCGTATCGATCTTCCCCTCCATGATCGCATTCAGCAGGGCGGGCATATAATGCTGAACATGGGTCTGTCCGGTTTTTAGCGTCAAACCCTTTTCCATGAAGGCGCCGAGCGGGAATTTGTCGACAATCCCGCCGTACACCGCGGGCATCGACACGCGACCACCCTTGCGACATGCGACGATCGCCTGACGGATCGAGTGGATCCTGTCGGTGCCGAGGAAGGTCGATTTCTTGATCTGATCGATGACGTTGTCGACGAAGAAGCCATGCGCCTCGAGGCCGACGCTGTCGATGACCGCATCGGGGCCGATCCCGCCGGTCATCAGCATCAACGCATCATACGTCGCGCTTTCCTCGAAATTGATCGTCTCCGCGCCGAACCTCTTGGCGAGGTCCAGTCGGTGCGGGAAATGATCGATCGCGATGACGCGGTCGGCGCCCATCAGGAACGCTGACTGGATCGCAAACAGGCCAACCGGGCCGCAGCCCCAGACTGCAACGGTGTCGCCGGGTTCGATGTCGGCATTCTCCGCCGCCATCCAGCCGGTCGGCAGGATGTCGGACAGGAACAGCACCTTCTCGTCCTCGACGCCATCGGGGATGACGATTGGACCGACATCGCTGAACGGCACGCGAACGTACTCTGCCTGCCCGCCAGCGTAACCGCCGGTCAGATGGCTGTAGCCGAACAGTCCCGACATCGGCTGTCCGTACAGCTCCATGCCGAGATCCTGATTGTCGGCCGGATTGCCGTTGTCGCACGCGGAATATTGATGCTTGCCGCAGTGGTAGCAGCTGCCGCACGCAATCGTGAACGGAACGACGACGCGTTGGCCCTTCTTCAGCGTCGATTTCGGTCCGGTCTCAACCACCTCGCCCATGAATTCATGGCCGAGGATGTCGCCCGACTGCATGGTCGGGATGTACCCGTCATACAGGTGCAGGTCGGACCCGCAGATAGCGGTCGCAGTCACATTAATGATGCAGTCGCGTGGGTTAAGGATCTCGGGATCGTCTACGGTGTCGACGCGAACGTCATGCCTGCCGTGCCATGCCAGCGCTCTCATGCCGTTTCCTCTTCGAATTGCTTGCGCGTGTTCGCGGCGGTCGCGATCTCGCCGGTTTCCATCAATTGCTTGAACCGGCGCAGGTCGCGGCGTGCTTGGATCGCGGGCTCTCGCTGGAACATCTTGGCGACAATCTTGCCGATGAAGCCTGCGGGTGGATCGTAGAAGATTGTCGCAGTAACGATCGTACCGCGCGCACCTGCGTCGCGGAACTGGACCCGCCCCGAATTGGGAACGTCGGCGCCCTGCTCGGACGTCCAGGCGATCAACTGATCAGGGACCTCCTCAGTGATCCGCGCGTCCCATTCGACCGTCTTGCCGGCGGGCGCCTTCACGACCCAGTGCGACCGATCGGCACTGAGCACGTCGATCCGTTCCACGTTGTCCATGAACGTCGGCAGCTTCGCAAAGTCACGGAAATACTCGAAGACCTCACGGACGGGTCGGTTGATCGTCACGGCGCTCGCAGCGACAGTATCGCCCGGCGACGTCGCGTCGCTCGATCGATCGCCTATGGCGTCACCACGCTTCGTCGTCGCTGTCGGTGCATCATCGTTATGGGAGGCACCCATGTTTATCGCTCCAGGTAGCTTGAGTGTTTGGAGCGAACGGCGCTCGACTAGGTTCCTCCGTCGATCCTCGCCAAACCCGCGTTGTAATGTGGATCAGTCTGTTTTCGAGAGCGTGGACTGCATGAACAGCGCACCAATGGCGGCCCATCTAACCTGCCGGCTGCTGGATCGCTGTCGCATCAAACCGGCCGCACGCAGCGCATCCGTGATGATCGCTTCTACGCCCCTGCCCGCGGGCATCGCCAATTCGACCGGCGTCAGCACCGTCGCACTTGTTCGCCCCGGCGCCTCGGATCGCGCGCGCCGCGTCACGGAATCGCTGGTCGGCATGGCGTGGACCGATTGAATGGTCGAATGCTGCAACAGACCGAAAAAGCGCGCGATCTGTCGAGACGAGGAAATTCCGGCTTCGAGCATGTAGGGACCAACCGCGCCGCACGCGTCGCCGCCAACGGTCTTCAACGGTGTTCCGTGACCCATCCCGGCGATTTCATAAACTTCGAGAACATCATGCCCGGCTTGGTCAATCCACCGTTTCCGCGTCGCGCCGTCCACGATATCGTGCTTATCCGGATTCGCCGCCAGCGCGTGAACGCCACGCCATTGGGCGACAATGCGGTCGGCGTTTGACGGCGCGACCGTTCCGTCGGCGCTGCCCTGCCACACGGAAATCCGCGGCCACGGTCCGGAATGCGACGACGCATCGCGAACCAAAGCCGCCAACTTTGCATCAGGCGGAAAACCTTGGCCGCGCATACGCGCAAACGCGTCGGTGACCGACAGCGCCGCGCCAAACGCGAGGCCGGCGATGATCGCCCCACCAGCAAAGACATCCGGATACGTCGCGAGCATGACCGAAGCCATTGCGCCACCGGCGGAAAGGCCGGTCACGAATACACGAGACGGATCGACGTCGTGCGCTGACATCATCGCGGCGATCATCTGTCGGATCGAGAATGCCTCGCCAGCGTCTCGCCGAATATCCGTCGGCGCGAACCAGTTGAAGCAGAGGTTCGCGTTGTTGGCCGCCTGCTGCTCGGGGAAAAGCACAGCGAAGCCGTGTTCATCGGCGAGCTGCGACCAGCCCGAGCCACGATCATAGTCCGCCGCGGTCTGAGTGCATCCGTGCAACACCACCACCAGCGCCGCCCCGGACCGAAGATTCGCGGGGACATAAAAATGTGCGCGCAGCACACCCGGGTTTGATCCGAACGGCGCCAAGCTGCTTAAACGGTTGTTCGGTGCCGTGACGTGTCCGCGCAATCGCGCTCGTTGTAAGGTCGCCAGCTGTGCGATCGTCGTGCCGAGACCGGTCATGTAGAGTCCTCATGGCAAGCGACAGGCTCGCGTAATACCGAACCAACGAGAAACCGGTTCGTTGCTGCGCTGCACAATAAAGACGTAGGGTCTTATCAGTCAGTGCGCCGAAGGTGACGGTCGAAACGCGATGCTTTCGAGCCTCCAACGATCCTCCAAGCCCGGAATGGCCAGCGTCTCGGAATCAAAGTCTGCGGGGGGAACGGCGCCGACCACCTCCGCTCGAATATAGCGTCCGGTTTCGCGCAACAGGATCTGCGACGCGGGAAAACGCGCGCGCAATGCCTGGGACACCGCCCTTGCCTCATCGGACAGGTGCGCCGCATCGAGAGCGTTGGGTACGCCGTCGACCAGTTCCGACGTCGCGATGCGCAGCGCCTTGCAGCCGTCGAGTATGATGCTGAGCGAGATCAGCGCCGCCGCTGTCGCGTCAGCCCACCACCAGCCCATTCCGAGGCCCGCGACGCCGAGAAAGCCGGCGACGCCGGTTTGCCAGTTCGCCTTGTTCATCAGCGCATCGGTATGAAGCAATTTGTCACGGAGACGTTGGGCGAGCGGCAGTTCCTTCCGGCCGATGATCAGCGGAGGGATCGTCGCATAAGCCTGGGCCGCGAGCATGAACCATCCAAGCCAGATGTCGTGGCCGCCAACCCGGACCGACCCGATCGTGACGTGCTCCGCGGCTAGCAGTGCCGTTGCCGCATCCTTAAGAAGCAGTCCGCCGACAGCCGCCAGCGCGACGGCGGCGATCAGAAAGCCCAAGCCGTTCACCCGATCGAAGCCGTAATGGAACCGGGCATTCGACGATCGTTTTTCGAACCGCGCGGCGATCAGGAAGACGATCGGTGGGACAAGTCCGAGCGTGTCCTCGATCCAGGCCGTTCGCATTGCCTGGCTGCTGCCCATGCTCAATCCCATCACGAGGATGATGCTGAGGGTCCAAGCGACGTTCCACCATTCCAGTCGGTTCGCCGCTTCCATATCAGCGCGAATGGCGGCGGGGTGCCCTGCTCGCTCGCTCACAAGCCTTCACTTTCGCGTACTGCCTTTTCGAGCAGCATGATCCAGCGATTTTCGCCGTTCCGAGCGACAGGGACGAGGATGATGGTGCGCTTTCCTACCACGCGTTCCGCCAGTGGATCGACGAAAGCTACCTCCGTAAGCCAGGGCGTGTCATCGGCAAATTCACCGATCACGATGTCCAGGTCGCCATTCTCGAGGCTGGCCAGCAGCGGTTCGGCCGCCGCCCGTTTGAGCAAACGCCGTGCCCCCGTCACGGTTTCGATCCGTGCCAGATACACGTCAATCACAGTTGCATCGGCATGACCTTGGCCGGAGGCTACAATACCCACCCGGATTGTCCGGGACGCGCGAACATGTTCGGACGTTCCAGCAATATCGTCAGGATAATTCGAGCACGCGGCGGTCATCGCGATCACCGAAAAGAGCCAGCAACGCCGCATCGATCGTCCCTACCATCGTCGGCGACCACCTCACAATGACCTCAATCACGTCAAGCAGGCGACTTTCGAATCCGTTCAACGCGAACGAGATGTCGCCTTACACGACAGATGATAACCGCATCACGATAGACGCGATCGGCGGGTGCCAAGAGGCGAGCTATCATGCAATCACGGAAACGGCCTCTCAATGGCGGCCAAGCATATCCGTCATCGAGAATCGGGTCTGACAAGGTCAGTCGCGGCAAGGTGTTCGGCGATGAACCAGACCTGTGGTTCGTGGGTGCGGATGACGTTGCTGACCAGCAGGTCATTCGTGCCGTCGTCGCCCGCTTCGTCCGCCGCCCCGGCGCCTTCGTGGGCCTGACGCAGGATGATCTCATGCGCCTCCAGCAGCCGTGACAATTGGGTCGGAACATCCTCGCGTCCCTTCGGCGGACGCGGAATTTTCGTCATTTCGGCGACATCGGGCGCCATCGCTATGCTGATCCCGCCCAGCGCCATGATGCGTTCGGCGATCATGTCGACCAGCGCGGCCTGTTCTTCGTAATGCTTGTCGAGCAATAGATGGAGTTGGTAGAAGGTCGCCCCCGACATCTGCCAATGATGCTTCTTGTACAGGTCGCGCAGCGTCATCGTGTCGGCCAGAACCTGGTTGAGCGTCGCGACGCTCTGCGTTCGTGCATTATTCTTCAGCGCGAGCGGAAGCTGCTTGAGCGTGCCGTAGGGTTGGATCTCGCGATATTCGACCTTGTACTGCGGCTGCGCTTCGCGGGACGCCTCGGATGAAGCCGGTTTTCCGGGTTTGCGGGCCATTTGCTGTCCTGTTCGGCTGATCGATTAGGGATCGTCGTCAACGACATTATGCGCTGAAAGGTCCGCATCGCCGGTCGCCGAGTTGCGAGTCACTGATAATTTGTCGCAGGTTAATCTGGGTCGGTACGATTCACTTTAAGTGACGGACCCAAACACGCGCGGTCGTTCGTTACGCGCCCGCACTTCCTATTTAACGGAGAGACGCCGGGTATGAGGATCGCGATCATCGCCCACTTGAAGCATGCGATCATCGAGCCGTTCGCAGGGGGGCTGGAGATGCACACGCATTTGCTGGCGACGTCGTTCCGCGCGCGCGGCCACGACGTGACGCTGTACGCCTCGACGCGGTCCGATCCGGCGACCGGCCTGGCGGCGATCTGCGACGAGACGACGCTGAATGCGGCCGGGGTGGCGGAAGCGAGCGACATCATGTTCTTTCGCGAGCATCATGCCTATCTCCGGCTGATGTCCGAGTTACGCCGCAGCGACTTCGACATCGTGCACAACAATTCGCTGCACTATCTGCCGGTCGCGATGGCAGACACGTTGCCGATGCCGATGGTTACGACACTGCACACGCCGCCGTTCTGCTGGCTGGAAAGCGGCATTCGGCTGTGCCGTGCGGAGGCGACGCGCTTCGTCGCGGTATCCGATGCGATCCGGACGATGTGGTCGCCGATCGTCGCGATCGACCGCGTGGTGGGCAATGGCATCGATCTGGATCGCTTCCCGTATCGCGCGATGCCGGACCCCGAGCCCTATCTTGTCTGGTACGGTCGCATCGTGCCCGAAAAGGGCGCGCATCTGGCGATCGCGGCGGCGCGGCGGGTGGGCTTGCCGCTCAGGATCGCGGGGCCGGTATCCGATCCGGCCTATTTCGCGACCGAAGTCGCGCCGCATCTGGGCGATGCGGTGCGGCATGTCGGGCATCTGGACCACAAAAGCCTGTCGCGGCTGATCGCTGGCGCGCGCGCGTTTCTGTGCACGCCGTGCTGGGACGAGCCATATGGGCTGGTGGTGGCAGAGGCGTTGTCGTGCGGCACCCCGGTCGCAGCCTTCGCACGGGGTGCGATCCCCAGCTTGCTGGATGCGGACAGCGGCGTGCTGGCGACGCCGGACGACGTTGCGTCGCTTGCCGACGCCGCACTTCAAGCGATGACGCTCGATCGGAAAGCATGCCGCGCGCGCGCCGAGGCGATCTGCGATGCGGACGTGATGATCGACGGGTACGAGGCTTTGTACCGCGAGATGGTCGCGCTGCACGAACCGGCGTTGCAGGTGCGGATCGCGAAGGGTACGCCCGTGCTGACGTTGCTGGGCCACGCGTGAGCGACAGGCGATTCTGCGTCTGCGTGCCCGCGCGCAACGAAGCGGCGCGGCTGCCGATCCTGCTCGATGCGCTGGCGGCACAGACGCTCCCGGGGCCGATTGCGGTGGCACTGTGCATCAACAATAGCGACGACGACAGCGTCGCGGTCGTGGCTGAGGTCTCCGCGCGCCACGCGCCGCGACTGGATGTGCGGATCGACGAGTGCGCCCTGGCGCTCGACGTGGCCCATGTGGGAACAGCGCGACGGCGCGCGATGGATGCGGGGTTAATGCTGGTCGAGGGGCGCGGGGTATTGCTGTCGACCGATGCGGATTGCCGTCCGCCGAGCGACTGGATCGCGGCCAACCTGGCGGCGATCGCCGAGGGGGCGGACATCGTCGGTGGACGGATCGTGCTCGACGACGCGGAGCCGATCGCGCCCGATGTCGTGGCGATGCGGGCGCGGTACGATCGTTACTGGGCCGCGGTGCGCGCCATCGAGGATGCGATCGACCCGTCCCCGCATGATCCGCCGCCGCGGCACGGCGATCACACCGGCGCGAGTCTTGCGATCGACGCCGTGCTGTATCAAGCGGCGGGCGGCGTCCCCGCGATCGCGTGTGGCGAGGATCGCGCTCTGGTAATCGCGGCGGTCGCAGCGGGCGGGCGTCTGGCGCACCCGATGGCGGTCTGGACCCGCGTTTCGGCGCGGACCGTGGGGCGCGCGGCTGGGGGGATGGCGATGGCGATGGCGCAGCTGTCCGACACGATCGCGCACGGCGAGGTGCCGCGGGTGACTGGATTTGATCACTGGCGACGGCGCGCAACGTGGAGGCGCGACGAGCGTGCGCGCACCGGCGTCGCTGCGATGCTGGCGCGCGAGGAACGGCTGCCGTCGATGCCCGCGGATATCGAACTGCCGCGATGAATCGACCGATCGGCTATTATGTCCATCATCACGGCGTGGGGCATCGCGCGCGCGCGCTGGCAATCGCCGACCGGGCCGCGGGTCGTTTCACGCTGTTGGGGACGGACCTCTCCGGACGCACCGGACCGCACCCGTTCGTCGACCTTCCCGACGACCGGATCGATACCGCGTTCGACGGCGCGGATGGCGATGCGAGCCGGCCCGAGGCGTTGCACTACGCGCCCATCGATCACGGCGGCATTCGACGCCGCGTCGCTGCGATCACCGCGTGGATTGCCGACGCGCGACCCGCGCTGATGGTAGTCGACGTGTCGTGCGACATCGCAATGCTGGCGCGGCTCGCCTCGGTGTCGACGGTCTGCGTGCGACTTGGCGGCCGGCGCGACGATGTGCCGCATCTGCAGGCGTTCCGCGCCGCGACCGGTATCGTCGCGCCGTTCGCCGCGGCGCTGGACGATCCGGCGACGCCGGGATGGGTAAGGGACAAGACGGCGTATCGTCCGGGTATCGTGACCCGGCCCGCTGCGGCGACGATCGATAAGGGATCGGTGCTGGTCGTCGTCGGCGCGGGCGGATCGTCGACCGATGGTGCGGACTGGGCGCGGGCGGCGCGGGCGCTGCCCGATCGCCGGTGGAGCGTCATCGGCGCGTGTCGGGGCATCGCCAATGCGCCGGAGAACCTGACGATCCTTGGCTGGGTCGACGATGCGGCGGCGCGGATCGCGCGCGCAGGCGTCGTGATCGGCAGCGCGGGCAACGGCGTCCTCGGCATCGTGATCGCCGCGCGCCGACCGTTCGTGTGCATCCCCGAGCCGCGCCCGTTCGATGAGCAGCGATCGAATGCGCGCGGTCTGGTCGCGGCGGGTGCAGCGGTGGCGTGCGATGATGTTGGAACTGCGGACTGGCGCGCGCTGATCGCCGCCGCGGAGCGGATCGACCCTGCCGCCGCGGCGGCGCTGGACGATCCGAATGGTGCCGAACATGCCGCCGACTATCTGATCTCGCTCGCCGACGGCGGTCGCGCATGACTGGACCTTTGGTGCCGTTACATGACGATCCTTTGGTTGCCGATCTTGCGCGGCTCGGCACCGGGTATGACGACGTGCCCGCCTATCCCGCCGACAGCATCGCGGTGCTGGCGCGCGCTGGATTGCTGCGGCGGTTCGCGCCGGTGGCGGCGGCAGGAGAGGCGTTCGCCGATGCGGACGCGCGGCATCGCGCGATGTTCGACGCGTTGCGCCGCGTCGGTCGCGGCGACCTGAGCGTCGGACGACTGTTCGAGGGCCACGTCAACGCGCTGGCGCTGTTCGACTGGTATGCGACGCCGGACCAGAATGCGTGGCTGGCGGATGCGCTGGACCGGGATGCGGTGTTCGGCGTGTGGGCGACCGAACCCGCGCCGGGCGTCGCGCTGGTCGAGGATGCGGCCGGGCGCAGGCTGCACGGCGCGAAGAGTTTCGCCAGCGGTGCGGGCGGCATCGCCTATGCCGTCATCACCGTCCGGCCCGCGACGGGCGACCGGCGGCTCGCCATCGTCGCCGCCGACGATGCGACGCGCACCGACGCGAGCGGATGGCGCGTGCGCGGGATGCGCGCCAGCATGAGCGGGCTGTACGACCTGACCGGTTATCCGATCGACGACCGCGCGCTGTTGGGCGCGCCGGGCGACTACGATCGCGAGCCACGCTTCACCAGCGGCGCCTGGCGCTTCACCGCGGTACAGCTTGGCGGGATCGAGGCGCTGCTCGCCGAAACGCGTGCGATGCTGAGCGATAAGGCGCGGTCCGATCCGCTGACACGCGCCGCCTTCGGTCATGCCATCGTCGCGACGCGCACCGGGTGGCTGTGGGTGCGCGAAGCCGCGATCCGCGCCGCGCGCGAGGATTGCGACGCGGCGTCGTTCGCGCGGATGACGCGCGGCGTGGTCGAGCGCGCCGGTCTGGACGCGATGGAATATGCCACGCGCCTGATCGGCACCCGCAGCGCGTTCGCGGGGCAGCGCGTCGACAAGATCATCCGCGACCTCAGCCTGTATCTGCGTCAGGCCGGACCGGACCAGGTTCGCGACGCCGCGGTGCGCGACTGGATCGATCGCGATTGCTGGGGCGACGATCCATTATGGTGATCGCGCAATCGCTGGCGAAAAGCCGTTTTGCCACCGCCCGGTGGCTGGTGCTGGCACCGCATGCCGATGACGAGACGCTGGGCGCGGGGGCGCTGGTCGCGGAAACCGCGGCGGCGGGGCGGCTGGCGGGAATCGTCTATCTTACCGACGGCGCGGCGTCGCATCCCGGCGGCGGCGGGCGGCTCGCGCGGTTGCGGCGGCGAGAGGCGGGGCTGGCGATGCGCCGGTTGGGCGTCGCGGCGACGCCGGTCTTTCTCGGCTGGCCCGACGCGCATCCGCATCGCCCGGACAGCGCGGCGTGGCGCTCGACCGTCCGCGCGCTGGCGGCGCTGATCCGGTCGCGCCGGGTCGATGCGGTGGCGGTCACTGGCGCGGAGGAGCGGCATTGCGACCATGCGGCATTCCAGGCGATCGCCAGCGCAGCGGTGCGCGCCGCGCGGCGATCGGTAGCGCTGTTCGAGTACCGGGTGTGGAGCGACCCGGCGCTGCGCCATGCGCGCCGGACGCTGCGGACGTGCGCGATGCCGCCGGGCATGCGCCGCCACGCCCTGATGGCGCATCGCAGCCAGACCAGCGCGGCGTTCGGCCCCGGCTTTCGCGTCGCGCGCGCCGCATGGCGGATGCCCGCGACCGACGTCCTCCACCTGAACGGAGCGCACCATGTCCATTGATCGTCTCCCTAGCCGTAGTCTCGACGCCGCTTATTTCGACGGCATTTTTGCTGGAAACGACGATCCGTGGTCCCTCGCCAGCAGCGATTACGAGGCGGCGAAGTTCGCGCGGACGATCGCGGTGCTCGCGGACCGTTGCTATGCGTCGGCGCTGGAGATTGGCTGCGCGCATGGGGTGCTGACGCGGAAGCTGGCGCCGCTATGCACCGATCTGCTCGCGATCGATATCGCTGCTGCGGCGATCGAAGCGGCGCGCAAGCGGTGCGCCGCACTGCCGCAGGTTCGTTTTGAACGGATGACGTTTCCACTTCAGACGCCGACGATCACTATGCTTGACCTCGTCGTGCTGTCCGAAGTGGCCTATTATTGGAGCGACGAGGACTTGGCGGAGTGTGGCGAATGGCTGCGGGACCACGTCGCCGCCGGCGGGCGCATCCTGCTGGTCCATTTCACCGAAGAAACCGATTATCCGCAGAGCGGCGACGGGGCGACGTCCAAATTGCAGCGCCTGCTCGGCGATGCGATAACCGTCGCCCGCGCCGAACGCGCAGACCGTTACCGGCTTGACCTATGGGCACGCCGATGACCGATCTCAGCGTACTGACGATCGTTCGCAACCGCCAAGCGCATTTTGACAATCTGGTCGAAGGACTGCGGCGTTCGTCGCGCCGCCCCGACGAACTGGTAGTCGTGGACATGAGCGATGTGTGGCTCGCGCCGCCATCGACCGATTTTCCGATCAGTATGATACGGCTGGAGACAGAAGGCCTGCCGTTGGCGGTGGCGCGCAACCGAGCTGCCGCCGTCGCGAATGGAGAGCATTTGCTGTTCCTCGATGTCGATTGCATTCCTCTCACCGATTGTCTGGCGACGCTGCACGCCGCGCTCGTCGACCACGATGCGTTGATCTGCGCTGATGTTCGCTATCTCGGCCCTGACGACACGCGCGGCAGCTGGACCGACGCCACGTTGCTCGACGCGGGCCAACCGCATCCGGCGCGCATGTTCCCAGCCACCGGCATCCGGCGCGAACCCAATCCCGGCCTTTTCTGGTCGGTTGCTTTCGCAGTTCGTCGTGCTCGGTTCGAGGCGCTGGGCGGGTTCGACGAGCGGTTCACCGGCTATGGCGCGGAGGACACGGACTTTGGCTTTCGCGCCAATGCGGCGAAGGTGCCGTTGCTGTTTGTCGGCGGCGCGGTCGCCTGCCACCAGCATCACGCGGTGTTTGATCCGCCGCTCCAGCACTTTGACGACATCGTCCGCAACGCTCGGCAGTTTCGCTCGCAATGGGGCGTGTGGCCGATGGAAGGATGGCTGGCAGAATTTGAAAGGGTCGGACTGGTCGCGCTCGACGATAACGAGCTTTCGGTGCTGCGAGTACCTACGCGCGACGAGATCGAGCAGGCCCGTCGCTCCTGAAACGTCCATGTCGAAGCGTGCCGAGGTCTATTATCGGGCGTCATATTGTCGGCTGAGAGAGCCCGCCAACAGCGGCGGATCGAAGACAATTCTTCTCGCGCGAAACCTACCTGTCGCTCGTCGATTATCCTCTCATCAAAGGAGCGCGCCATGACCGACCTGACCGAGACGCTGATCGATCCGCAGGACAAATATCACAGCGACGGCTTCGCCGAGCAGCCACAACCCTGGCCGGGCCTGCAGCGCGACATGAACCCCGTGCCCGATTGCGGCGAAGAGAGTTACGAAGGCACTGGTCGGCTGACGGGCCGCAAGGCGCTGGTGACGGGTGGCGATTCCGGCATCGGCCGTGCCGCGGCCATCGCCTTCGCGCGCGAAGGAGCGACGGTCGCGATCAACTATCATCCTGACGAGCAACCCGATGCGGATGATCTGAAGGTTGTTTTGGAAAAGCAGGGTCTCGACCTCATCCAGCTGCCTGGCGATCTGACCGATGCGACATTCTGCCGGAAACTGATCGGCGATGCCGAGGCGCAGCTGGGCGGGCTCGATATCCTAGTCATCAATGCCGGCTACCAGCAGGCGCAGAAATCCATCGCTGATATCACCGACGAGCAGTTCGATCGGACGATGAAGACCAATATCTACGCGATGTTTTATCTATCGAAGCGCGCTGCGGAGACGATGCCCCGGGGCGGAACGATCATCAATACCGCCAGCGTGAACAGCTTCAATCCGGTCCCCGAACTGCTCGATTACGCCACGACCAAGGGGGCGATCGAGATATTCACCAAGGGCTTGGCCAAGCAGCTCGCGGAAAAGGGCATACGGGTGAACGCCGTCGCGCCGGGGCCGGTATGGACGCCGCTTCAGGTGTCGGGCGGACAATTTCAGGAGAAATTGCCGGAATTTGGGCAAGATACGGCGCTTGGCCGCGCTGGGCAGCCAGCCGAACTCGCCGGACTGTACGTGACGCTCGCGGAGCAGGGCAACAGCTTCACCACCGGCAGCGTGTTCGGCGCAAACGGTGGAACGGGCGTAATATGACCGAAATCTTAGGCCGTCCGTCCATCCGTCGGCCGGCTTATTGAAGCGGGTCGGCTATTAGGGATTGCGCAGGATTGATCTTGGACCGCGCGCACCGAGCCCGACTACGCGTGCTACGTCGCTTCATGATACCGCTATAATCCTGCTCTTTGAATGGCCGATGCGAGCTCGTTGGTCATGTTTTCATCTTTCGGCGTCAGTCGGTTCAAGGCGGTTTGCACACGCGTTTGCGCCACCTGCAGCGCCTTGTGCCGCACCTCGC
The DNA here is from genome assembly GCF_024758705.1 of Sphingomonas sp. SUN019. Lineage (NCBI taxonomy): Bacteria > Pseudomonadati > Pseudomonadota > Alphaproteobacteria > Sphingomonadales > Sphingomonadaceae > Sphingomonas > Sphingomonas sp. SUN019. The sequence continues at coordinate 1,264,490 of NZ_CP096971.1, forward strand.
GCGTAGCGTTGGTCCGCCACGACCAGCTTTCGCCGATGTCTTCAACACATGCGTGGTTTTATTTAAACCTAGCTACCGCCGCGCTTTTTCGGGCGAAAGGATGCAGGACCCGACGCAGCGACATGGTCTGGCTGCCCGATATCGATAAAGCATCTTCGCAATCGGTCGAGATAGCATTTATTCCGTTGATCGATGTTAACACACGGATATTTTACTGCCTCTACACGCTGAGTGCACATGGCTCGCTTTTATTTTCATCTACATGAGTGCGGTCACGTCGTTTCCGATGAGGACGGTATTGAACGCGCCGATCTCGATGGCGTGCGGTCCGCCGCAGTAGTAGCAGCGCGCGACATCATGTGTTCGGAGATCAGGAAGGGAAAACTCTGCCTGTCGTGCCACATCGAGGTTTGTGACGAGCACGACGTATCTGTCATGGTCGTAAGGTTCAGCGACGCGGTGGCCGTTACCGGGTTTATCCCGAATTGACACCAATTGCGCCATCGCTACGTCTCCATTCTGGCGGTGGTACCGTCGCAAAGGACACCCGCATCACCGCATCGGCGCGCAAGTCCTCTCGCTAACCAAGGTTTTCGACTCCTGATGATGTGGATTACGCTGACCGCGACGTGGCCTGATATGTTCAATAATCGTCGGCTAAATTCATCCTGCGCGACCAACCGAAGATCTGTTGCAGCCAGACGGGTCGTCTGAACGCAACGTCTGCCTGATAATTGGCAATCGTCACCTTTCAGGTTCCGAATCGAGATCAATCGCATCACCCGCGATACCAACGCTGCTTGCCCTCAACGTGTGATCCGGAACGTTGAGGAGCCCGGCCGACCAATAAAAGAGTTCTGTGTCGAACGGAACGCGGAATTGCGAGCGACTGACTCGCAAGTCTAAAGGTCGCTTTGGTGGAAACGAGCCTGTCCCTTGCTAAGAGGCGACGGAGCTCGTCTAGCCGTTCGTTCAGCCCGACCGCAGCGGCAGCTACGCGCCCTATAATTCGCTGTTCGCCCTGATCGGCGATCATGAAACACGCCATTTGTTCATGTCGTTCGGGACGGCCGCCGGAATGACCGACGTTAGGAATTTGCCGTCGGTCCGCTTTTGGCGGGCGAGGTGTCGATAGCCGCCGTTCCGCTTATTAAGAGCTGGTCGGGCAGCGAGCGCCCGGTTTATGACGTTCATTACCCTTGCTCTTTTGCTGTCGGGAAGTGCACTATTCGCTTCAAGCGCTAGTGACGGAGTTTTGGCATGGCGGACTGTCCCAAGTGCCGCGGGCGAATGACCGAGGGCTTCCCATTTCTCCCAGATACCGGCGGGCGAGTGAAATGGATGGATGGAGAGCCCGGCTTCTGGAAAGTGATGATGGGTCTAGGCGCGAAGTCCGCCAATCTGACTTCCAAGCGCTGCACAGTTTGTGGATTTGTCGAGCTTTTCGTTGATACGCAGGCAAAACCCGTGGTCACGCTCAAGACAGTTGACGACGAGAACGAACGTCTCCGCACGCTCGTTACTTGGCTTCAAGAGCGGGTAACAACCTTGGAGGCGATTGCAACTGACCCGGCCGAGCGAACTGCTCGCGAGATAGAGAGTCTGCGTGCGTTGTCACCGCCGACCGATCAAACGCTGGATTAGCTCAGATCGGCCGATGACCGCTAACCACACCTGCCGTCGTTCCGGTGCTGGCGATCGGCTCGATTCGCCCGGCCCAAAAAAGCCGTCATGGCTCAATGTTCAAGCTGAAGCGTCCAAGCGCGCTATCAGCCGTCCGCTTGCTGCGCGCCCGCGATCATCGCCCTCGCTTCGGCACGATAGCTGCGACCGACCGGGAACTCCTCGCCACTCACGATCCGCACCAGATAGCTACCCGTGGCGCGGCGGCGCACCGCGACCACGCGGTCGCGATCGACGATGTAGGACCGGTGGATACGGACATAGCGCGTTGGGTCGAGCCGGTTGAGCAGCGTCCCGATCGGTTCGCGGTGGAGATGATTGGTCTCCGCCAGATGGAGCCGCACATATTCGCCTTCCGCCTGCACCCACAGCAGCGCATCGAGATCGACCCGCACCATCTCCCCGCGTCGCAATACCCACAGATACCGGCTGCGGTGCGCGTGGGTTTCGCGCTCGTCGCGCAGCTGTTCGAGCTGGCCCGCGATCTCATGCAGCCGCTCCTGCGCGGTGCGATCCTCGATCGCGCGTCCGACCCGTGCGAGCGTCTTTTCCAACCGGCCCAGCCGCACCGGCTTCGTCAGAAAATCGATCGCCCCACTGTCGAAGGCGTGTGCCGCGAACTGCGGATAGGCGGTCACAAACACGATCAGCGGTGCCGTGACGCCATCCCTGGCGAGCTGCTCGACGACGTCAAACCCGTCCAGCGCGGGCATTTCGATATCGATGAAGACGACATCGGGCCGATGCTCCACAATCGCGGCCAGCGCGGCCTGGCCATTGTCGGCGAGCGCCACGACCGCGATGTCGGGCAACCGTCCGAGCATGTCGACGAGCCGGTGTAGCGCCAGCGACTCGTCGTCGCACAGCACCGCGCGAAGCATCTATGCCGCCACCACATAAGGCATCGACAAATCCACCGTGAAGCCGCCGTCGCGACCCTTGTAGGGCCGAAATACCGCGGCGTCACCGAAGCGGGCGACCAGGCGTGCTTCTACGTTGGCGAGACCGACGCCGGTGCCGCGCGGACTGCGCGGGACGCCGTCGCCGGCACTGTTACGCACCGCGATCTTCAGGAACCCCGCCTCCACCCGCGCCGCAATGACCAGAATGACCGGACACATGCTGGGTGATACCGCGTATTTCAGGACGTTTTCGACCAGTGGCTGAAGGATCAGGCTCGGCACCAGTCCGCGACCCGCATCCTCGCTCACCTGGATTTCGATCCGCAATCGTTCGGCGAAGCGAACCGATTCGATACCGAGGTAGAGCGATTGCAGTTCGATCTCACGCGCCAGCGCGATGTCGTCCTGCGGATCGAGCGAGAGCGACGCGCGCAGGAAATCGGCGAGGTTTTCGACCATTGCTTCGGCGGCGCGCGCGTCGGGTCGCCCGATCAGCGCCGCCACCGAATTCAGCGTGTTGAACATGAAGTGCGGGTTAAGCTGATACCGGAGCGCGCGCATCTGCGCTGTATCCGCCTCGTGCCGCAGTTGCGCGATGCGACGATCGCGTTGGCCAGCCTGGAAGCTGTACGACAGGACCAGCAGCAATCCCGACAGCGCCGCATAGCACCAAAACCACTGTATGACCGCCATGAAATAGCTCGCAAGATCGGCCTCCATTCGATTCACGTCGCGCATGAACAGATCGAAGATCGCGAAGTTGCCCGCGGCATGGAGCACGCACGCGAGCAATGCGGCGATCACGGTGACGACGATCTGCCCGCGCGGCGCGACGTTCCGATACCGTCGCAGCACGGCGGCGATCACGAAAGATAACGTTATCCCAATCAGTGTTACACAGGCGCGCGGCAAGAGATAGGAAGCGTCGTCCTTGGGTTCCATCAGCATCTGCTGCGCCGTCAGCAGGCTATATTGGGCGATCCAGAACAGCAGGATCGTCCAGGTCGTACCGGCCGACGCCGACATGCGCGTTCTGATCATCTGTATGATCATGTTCCCAAAGATGAGACAAAAAGACGTATCCGGCAACGTGTCGGACAAGGTGCAGGACGCACCGGACACAATGGCCCATCTATTCGATCGGCGGCGCGCGATGCTGCGGAGCGCCGCACTCGGTCTGCCGACGCGCCGCGCCGCTACGAACGACCCGTATATGCGGTCAAACGATCCGTTCGAGTCTCGACCGTGATCAAACGGGGACCGAACTCGGCAACGGGCTAAGGTGTATTATCAATCCATAACACTAAAAAGGTCGTTCATCGTGGTCGTGTCGTTCGGTGCAAATTATAGGAAGGTCGCAGCACTTCGGTCGCAATGATGGTTTCGGGGCGTACAAGCGGCGATGCGACTTCCATCGGCGATCGACGGGAGCGCTTCAGTCGACCGAGAGCGCGATGATGACCCAGGGCATTGCTCCTTGTGCGTATCGCGAGATCGACGCCGGGCTTGGGGAATGTGCCATGAAAATCGCGCTATATCTCGCCATTGGTTGTGGAATGCTGGCGGCGACGCCGACACAGGCGAAACCACAGGACAAATCCCAACAGAACAAATCAATCGTCATCGTCGGCGAGCGGATGACCTTTCCACAATGGTCGAAGCGCATGACGAACGTACTCGAAAGTCGGATGAACTATCCGAGCTATCTGACCCGCGCGACACCGCGCGAAGGGGTTGTGCGCGTCAGCTTTTTGTGCGGCGACAACGGAAAACCTACCGCGGTAACGCTGCGGGATTCGTCGGGTTTCCGCGAAATCGACAATGCGGCGCTGCGCGCGGTGAAGCAGATTCCGACGCTGCATCCGCTCGCCGAAGGGCTGGATCACGGGCAACGCTATCAGGCGGTGCTGCTCTTCGCGAAAGATCAGAGCAGCTATGATCGGCAGGTCGCCGCGATCCGCGATGACGCCGACCGACGAAACGCGTGGTTCGGCAACCGGAGCGCACAGGTTGCGATGGGGGTGAGCCTGATGCCACCGGTGGGGTGATGGCGCGGTTGGCGGGGACGGCCGCAGGTCGCCCCGTTCACCGGCAGGCAGTGCGTGCAGGGGGGCGCCAGTGCGTTTTGAATGGGGGCGATTGAAGATGCCAAGGGCTTCGGCGATCATGCTCGGCAGTTCAGTGGCGAGCGTTGCGCTTGCCACCGTCTGCCTTGCCCAGACAATTCCGGATCAGGCCCTGGATCAGATCGGCGCTGTAGCGGCGGCCCCGGATTACGAAACGTCCGACATCATCGTGACGGGCACGCGCATCACGCGTCCGGATTATGAATTGCCCAATCCGATCCAGTCGTTCGGCGCGGCGCAGATCGACCAGTCGGGCAAGACCAACATCACCGATTTTTTGACCCAGACGCCCGCGCTGATCGGGTCGTCCGACAGCAACGCGAATGCTGGCTCGAACGCCGGGATTGGCACGACCGGGATCAACCTGCTGAACCTGCGCAACCTCGGCACGAACCGCACGCTGGTGCTAGTCAACGGTCGCCGCCATGTTGCCGCCGTACCGGGCGGTGCGGACGTCGACGTCAACACCATTCCGGTCGACCTGATCGACCGCGTCGACATCGTGACCGGCGGCGCGTCCGCAATCTATGGCGCGGATGCGGTGACCGGGGTCGTCAATTTCGTTCTGAAGCGCAATTTCGACGGGATCACCGCGCGTGCGCAGGCCGGAATTTCGGAACGCGGCGACGCGGGCAAACGCTTCGCCTCGATCACCGTGGGGCGCAACTTCGTTGGAGACACGGGCAACATCGCGCTCAACTACGAATACAGCAAGGAGGACCGGCTCGACTCGCAAAGGCGCACGCGCAACCTGAGCCGCAATCGTACGACCTTCCAGAATAATCCCGATGATCCTGATGACGATCCCAACGTTCCCGACAACATTCCGCTGACCGACGTCCGCTTCTTCGACAGCGCGCGGGGTGGCGGCATCGACAGCGATTTTGACGGGGTCCCCGATTTCAACTTCGATGGATCACCGTGGGATCCGGGGCGCTTCGCCCCGCCATTCTTTCAGCAGGGCGGGTCGGGAACGCCGCGCGCAGACTATATCGGCGATCTGCTGCCGTCGATCGAGCGTCATTCGGTCAACGCCCTCGGCCATGTCTCGATCACGCCAGCGGTGAACTTCTTCGTGGAGGGCAAATATGTCCACACGAAGAGTTTTTCGATCAGCCAGCCGACATTCGATTTTTCGGTGCTGATCCAGCCCGACAACCCGTATCTGCCCGCTTCGCTGCGCGACATCGCGATCGCGAACGAGGGCGTGCTGGTCAACCGCGACAATTTCGATCTCGGCACTCGCGGTGAGGATATTACCCGCCGGACGATCCGCTCGGTCGTCGGGTTCGACGGCAAGGTCACCGATCACGCGCGGTTCGAGGTCAGCTATGTTCATGGCGAAACGAAGGTAAACAACAACCAGCTGGGTAATCGCTTCAACGACCGCTTCTATTCGGCGGTCGATGCGGTGGTCAATCCGGCGACGGGGGCGGTCACCTGCCGGTCGAACCTTGACCCGACCGCGCTTCCCGGCCAGCCCTTCGCCAATCCGGGGATCACCAATTTCGGATCGTTCACGCCCGGTCCGAACAGCGGCTGTGTGTCGCTCAACCTGTTCGGCGAGGGATCGCCGAGTCCCGCTGCGGTCGCCTTCGTCACGACCACCAGCACCGCGCGATCGCGGCTGACGCAACACGTCTTGTCGGGATCGATCAGCGGCGATTTCGGCGAACTCTTCGCGCTGCCCGGTGGCCCGGTCAGCTTCGCGATCGGCGCGGAATATCGTCGCGAGGCCAGCCGTTCGACCCCCGCGCCGGAGGATACCGCGGGCTTCACCTTCAACAATGTCCTGAGCCCGTCCCGCGGCCATTTCGACGTGAAGGAAATCTTCGCAGAGCTGAACGCGCCGCTGCTGAAGCACGTGCCGTTCGCCGACGAACTCGCCTTCGGGGCGGCGATCCGCTTTTCCGATTACAGCACGATCGGCCGCACGACGACGTGGAAGGTCGACGCCCGGTGGTCGCCGATCCCCGACATCAGCTTTCGCGGCACCTATGCGGAAGCGGTGCGTGCGCCGAACATCGGCGAGCTGTTCAACCCGGCGAACCAGACGTTCCAGTTCATCAACGATCCGTGCGACATCGCCAACATCAACAACGGTGCGCCTAGCCGCACCGCCAATTGCGCGGCGCTGCTGACCGCCGCCGGGGCCGACCCGGTGACGTTTGTCGACCCGAATTCGGCTTCGGTGGCCGGCAATCAGGCTGGCAACACCGATCTGATCGAGGAAACGGCGAAGACCAAGACGGTCGGCATCGTGCTGCGCCCGCGGTTCCTGCCCGGTCTGTCGGCGTCGATCGACGGTTATGACATTAAGCTTGCCAACGCGATTACGACGGTCACCGCGCAACGGCTGTCCGAACTGTGCGTCGATCAGGCGACACTCGACAATCAATTCTGCCCCGGCCTGACCCGTGCGGTCGGCGGCGCGACGCCGGGCCGGATCACGAACTTCACGCTGATCCCGCAGAATGTCGCAGATTTCCGGACCCGCGGTATCGATCTCAACCTCAACTACCGCTTCACCATCGGTGATATCGGCACCTTCAACCTGCGTGCGGTCGGCGGCTATCTCGATCGGCTGACATTCATCGGGTCGCCCGGCGCGACGCCGACCAATGAACGCAACCAGTCGCTCACGACCAACGGCGGAGCGGCCCCGAAATGGCTGGTCAACCTCGACGCGACGTGGACCAATGGACCGCTCACGGTGAACTACGGCCTCAATTATTTCGGCAGGACGCTGCGTTTCGAACGCACCACCAGCGGCGGCGACCCGGATTACGTTGACCCACAATATTTCTACATCAAGCCGCGGTGGGAGCATGACGTGCAGGTCAGCGTCGACGCGGGTGATCGCTTCACCTTCTACGTCGGTGCCAATAATGTATTCGACCAGCAACCGGATTTCGCCAGCCTGTTCTATCCGGTGTCAGGCGTCGGACGATTCATCTACGCCGGCGCCAAGGTGCAGATTTCGTCGAACTAGGAAAGTCGCCTAGCGTGTTGTCTCGACAACCTCGCCAAGCAAGGAAGTCCCAGCCGATTTCTTGGCGGATGTCTCATTGAGACGGACTTGAGCGGCGCTTCGGCTTCGAAATCTACGGCTACTTGTTTGCAGACTTCGCCCTCAAAACAGAAGGGCGGCTGAGGGCCAAACCGAGTCGAAATCAGAGCCTGAATGAGCGTCCGGTTTCGGGAAGCCGCACGACGGCGCTGAATGCCAACAACTGGCTCGTTCTGGAGCAAGACCGCTCGTCGGCTTGCTCAAAGCGGACTCCCGTGGCCCATAAAAACTCGCAAACTGTACGGGTCGAATGTGGGCATTGTTTACGCGACTGTACGAAGAAGCGCAGAAACTGAATATTCTGGATTAATGCTGGGGACCCATACGCGGCTTAAACCCGTGTTTCATCTTGGACCCAAAATCTCCTGCATACTCAACCTCCATCCCCACCTTCGCCCGCCGATTTGCTTGTTTCAGCTCCATGACTTGCGAGAAAAGGGGGAACTGCCCGACCGCGAACGAGGATGCTATAATCGATTCGTCTAGCAAGCGTACTTCCAAAAGCACGTTTTCATCTCCATGCAACTAACTCGCTGTTCGGCAAGCACTACTTCAGACGTGTGGCCGGGGCTTTGACGACGACAGTTGCAGGCGGGATATTTGGCCTTTGCGTGGCCAGTGTGCTGGTGCTTGAGAGGAAGCGCCCGGGAGTTAGAAAGAACGGCCGAGATGACGTTAATATCAAGCGTCCGGTCCCAAAGCGTTTGGCTTTCAATCTGCTATCGATCAAACTCTCCAGTCCAAACGGTGTAGCCCCGGCACGCGATCACCAACCTGACGATGCAGGGTAAGTCTTACGCCCCGACCACTGATTGATCGCAAAAAGCGCGCAGCGCGGCTCATTCGTACCTTGGTCGATCTGCCAACACCGACACGATTGCGATACCGAGTCGTTCCGGCCAGCGCATGCGCCCGCTTACCGAACGCCTTTTGGCGTAGCGAAAAATAGGAGTGAGCTAAATGCCGTTCAGAATTGGCAGCGAGTTCCTTGTCAACATTGGCAACACCTTCGGTATTCAGGACACGCCTGACATCGGAGGCGCCGCCGATGGCGGCTTTGTCGTAACTTGGCGCAGCGAGTTCAGATCGGGTGGTTTGGACAATCTCGATTTCGAGATACAGGCGCGCGCGCTCTTGCCCGGGCAGGTGATCGCCAACGAGTTTCGAGTCAACAAACTCACCACCGACTCCCAGTTCAGTCCATCAGTGACGGCGCGTGCCGATGGCGGATTCGCGATCGCCTATAGCAGCGGCGAGGAAAATAGCCTGCCGGGCACGTCGGTGAACACTCAATATCTTGATGCAAACGGAAAGGCGACGGGGCCTGAGCTCTTTACAGAATATGACTATTATCACCGCGTCCCCGAGGTTGCGTCCTTTAGGGACGGCGGCGTCGTGACCGTTTGGGGCGGCGAATCCAGCGGCGAGGGCGAAGTGCGGTTTTCCACCGGCGTGGTCCAATCGCGCTTTTCCTACGGTTGGGACAGCGGCGTCGACACCAAGGCGGTGGCGACACTATCCGACACGGATTTTGTCGTGACGTGGTTTGGCTACCGGGACGAAGCGGACGCCATGGAAGGCGGTACGCCTGCCTTCTACGCACAAATCCTTCGGCGCGATGGGACAGGCGGCGTGACCTTTGAGATCGGCGATGCCAAGGGCGGCCAACCGGATTCCTCCATCACCCAGCTATCGAATGGCAATTTCGTCGTCGTGTGGTGCGATGGCACGTTTGGGGACGATCCGGTCAGCGACCCCGGCGCGGATGTTAAGGCCCGAATTTTCGACGTCGGAGGCCAGGCGGTAACAGACGCCTTCACCGTCAACACCGGGATCGCCGCCGATCAGTTCAACCCCGATGTAGCCGCGCTTTCTGGCGGACGATTTGTCATTGTTTGGCAAAATGGGGCCGAGGCGCCTGGCGTACCCGCACCTGCGTCGACAATCCGCGCACAGGTGTTCGACGCGGATGGCGCGCGGTTCGACGAAGAGTTTCAGGTCAACGCGCCCTCCGTTATAAACAGCGGAGATCCGAGCGTTACGAGCTTGGGCGGCGATCGCTTTGCGGTCGCCTGGACCGGCGACGAGGCCGATCTGGGCTCTGATGGCGGGATCAAAGTTCAGCTCTTTGCGGCGGACGGCGCGCCGCCAGCGGAGAAGATCAAGGGAACCGGCGGCAATGATCAGTTGACCGGCGGATTCGGCGACGACCAGATCAGCGGCGAAAAGGGCGTCGACGCGATCTTTGCGGGTTTTGGCGCGGACCTGGTGTTCGGCGACAAGGGCGAAGACGCGCTCTACGGCGGCGGGGGTGACGACAGAGTGTTTGGCGGCTGGCAGAGCGATGCGATCTACGGCGAGCTCGGGGACGATACCCTTTACGGCGACGTCGGTGTCATCTCGGCGGGCAGCCGGGGTGCAAACGACCGCCTGTTCGGCGGTGATGGCGACGACACCTTATATGGTGATGCGGTCACAATTACCGCGGGCGGACGGGGCGGGAACGACATATTGCTGGGCGGACGTGGTGCCGACAAACTGTATGGCGATGGCGGTTCGGGAGCTGGCGTGGCAGCAGCGAATGGCGATGATAAGCTCGATGGAGGCGACGGCAATGACGAGCTATGGGGCGGTGGGGGCAACGACCGCTTCGTGTTTACCGGGTTGTCCGGCTCAGACGTCATCTGGGACTTCGGGCAACGTCCCGACAATGATGATGTGATCGATTTACGAGCGACCGAAGCTGCCGACCCTACCAATGGCGGGCTTCAGATCTTTTATGTTGATGGCAATGCCGAGCTGCATTTCAATGGCGGCGTCATCACAGTAATGAACGTCACGGCTTTTAGCGCGTCGGATATTTTATTTTAAGCGATCGCGGCGTGAGCAATCATGCTTCGCCGAGAGTGTGGGCCGAGCCAATTCAGGCAATAATGGATGCCCGTTGACTTGCGCTCCCAGAAACGATGCCGGTGGTACGTTAGCTCGTCAGATGAAGACGAGTGATGTGGCGAGGCCGATCTCGCCGGGGTCGGATCGTTGGCGCGCTGCGCGGCTGCGGGAGCGACCGCACTTCGCGTTCTCGGCAGGCGTTGATTTCCCAGCCAATCCGAGATTGAACCGGACCAATCAGCCACGAGCAGTCAGTCGCCCTTCGGCCCGAGATAGGAGTCGCCGTACACCGCGCGCCGGAAGTCTCGATGGAGCGTACCGTCAAAGGGGAAGACCTGTACGAGGAAGACTGCGGTGAGATTGTTTACGGGATCAACCCAGAATAGCGTCGAGGCCCTTCCGTCCCAAAAATACTCGCCGAGAGCACCTCGGTTTTCGCTCGCGACTCTCGGCTGACCGGTGCGGACGAAAAAGTCGATACCGAACCCTCCGTTGCCCTTGCTGGGCAACCACGAGCGTTCCGTAACGAGGGGGTCGAGCTGATCGGTAGCCATAAGCTTTACGGTCGATGGCTTGAGTATGCGCACGCCGTCGAGGCTGCCGTTGTTCAACAGCATGCGCGCAAAGCGCATATAGTCGTCGGCCGACGAGACTATCCCGGCGCCGCCCATCGTGAGCTTTCGGTCCGAAGTAAAATTCAGGCCGCGCTGCTCCTGCTCGGATACTCGCTGAAGTTTTCCATCCGAGCTTTTTTCATACAGTGCGGCAAGTCTGGGGAAGCGATTTTCGGGTTGCGTCCATGCGCTTTCCCTCATGCCAAGCGGCGCGAAGATTTGCTGGCGGACGTAGCTCTCGAACGGAACTCCCGTGAGTTTTTCAACAAGAAGAGCCTGCACATCTACTGCGGCACTGTAGTGCCACCGTCGACCTGGATCGAAAAGCAATGGCACCTTGGCAAGCCGGCGGCCGAACTCGGCCAGATCATGATCGGCTTTCAAGGGGTCGAACCGCGACCATTCCATCCCAGGATAATCTTCTCCAGCGCCGTAGCCGAAGCCAGCGGTGTGTCGAAGGATGTCGCGAATCAGGATGGAACGATCTGGTGCCCGCAAGACTGGTTTGCCCGCCGCATCGACGCCCGCGAACACTTTGGTCTGACCGAATTCGGGCAGATAGAGCGCAAGCGGATCGTCGAGTCTGAATCTTCCCTGCTCCCACAGCTTCATTAAAGCGACACCGGTGACCGGCTTGGTCATGGAATATATCTGGACCAGCGTATCGCGTCGCATGGGGCGTTGGGCCTCGCGATCGGCTCGACCCGCGGTTCCGAAATAGACCTCGCGGCCGTCCTCCCAAAGCAGGGCGGAGACGCCCACGGCACGCCCGCTGGACACCATGTCGGCAAGCGCTCGATCGATTCGCGCCTTATCGATCCGAAATTTGCTCGACACCGCTGTGGCACCCGTCGGAGCGTCAGCGTGCGTAGCGGACGGAATCGCCAGAACAAACGCCGCAACGCACAGAAGCAGTGATTTCATGAACGACCCTCAACGCCTTCTTACGCGGTTAGCGGGATTGTGTGTCGCTTGGAAGGTTGCGCGAATCCAGTTTGGCCGGTCAGCGAGACCGCAAGCCCGTAGGCCGCAAGCCGCGGGATCAAAACGCCAACGCGAAGTCGATGATCGGTGACAGACCACGGAGACGCCAAAACCTAGTCCAACAACGACATTCTTCCGATTATTTCTCACAGAACGATCTCGGCGACTCCGAGTTTCGGTGACCGCAGGCTAATAACGCGATCGACGGCTGAATGACTATGGCGACGAAATGCTACTGTGCAAATTGCCTGCAAAATTCAGCTATTCAGGCTCATATGCCAAAAGCATATGATCTCCACTTTCCAGCGACATTAGTTCTGCGCGCGGGATCGGTGTCGCCATCTCTTCGGCGCATGAGTGCGGTATGATCCGGTCACCGAGACTGTGCGCGACAAGAGTTTCGGCGGTGATCCAGCCCAATTCCTCACGCAGATCGAGCGAGCGAAAGACCTCCTGAAGCGACTCGTTCAGGCCCATGATCGTGCTCAAACGCTGGCTGAACCAATCAATCATCGTGTCGCGCGCGCCGGGCCAGTACAGTGCGCCAAGCATGCGGCCGAACACCTCACGGTTACCGTCGCGGTAGATACGACCCATGTTGAGCAGCGACTTGCGGCGCTTGATTTCTTCGGGATCGCCGCGCACTTCGAACCCTGCGGCATAACCGCCGTACAGCACGAGTTTTCGGACGCGGTCGGGCTGCCGGGCGGCATAGGCAACTGCGACCAGCGCGCCGTGCGACAGGCCCAGGATATCGAACCGGTCGACGCCCGACTGATCGACCACTGCGGCAAAATCTTTGAGAAGCGCGTCGAACGTCCACCGTGGTGGTTCGTGGTCCGATCGACCGACGCCACGCAGATGGCTACGAATAAGCCGGTGATGCCGTACCGCCTCGGTGGTCCAATGCCCCTAGGCGACCGAATCCCAAACGTCGTCGATCTGGTGAAACCAAACCGCTGGTTGCAGCAACGGAAAGCCTTCGCCCATCGCCGACGGGTCGATCAGCGCCTCGTATTCGAACGTGATCTGCCCATTTCGGAAACCGACGATGGCGATCTGGCATATGCTGCTGACGCGGGAACAGGCGATTTCCACGTCGATGACGACGAAGTCGTTCGCATCCACACGCGCCTCTGGCGCGGCCGTGATCGAGGTCGCGCCAACGCTTGGCTTCATATCTGAGCAGAACATACGGAGCCAATACAACCCCACGAAGTGACTGTCCAAACTGCCATTTTTCGGCCGTTTGTACACATTGGCAGTATGAACAGGTGTTTGAAGTTGGGGACCCGGCAATCGGCGATGAGCGGCCGTGTTTGGGTCTTTTTGGTGGTAAGGACCGTCACAGGGGTCGGCCGATAGAAGCCGTTGCGCGGCTGGTGTTTGAATGCAGTTAGCGCTCGTCTGAGAGGAGCGGTGATTCAATGCATCCTTACGCGAATAAGATCGATGCTCTAACTTAACCTTCACTTACCGGGCGGTATGTCCTGCCCCGGTTTAGACAAGGCAAGCCCTCCCATGCTCGACGAAATCGGTTTTCCACGTGGCGCTGATTTAAATGATCCCGCTCCCGTGCTTGCCACCTTCTTCTACTGCAGTCGTGCCGCCGACGGCGCTGACGACCAAGAGGTTGGCCGTATTGTCGAGCTAGCTCAACGCAGCAATCTCACCCATGCCATCACCGGCGTTCTGGTCTTTGGCAGCGGCGTTTTCTTTCAATGGATCGAAGGAGCACCCGCCCAAATAGAGAATCTGATCGCGAGTTTGCACCGCGACCCGCGCCATTACGATGTCGTCGCGTTGGATCGCAGCGAGGGCAAGCGGGAGCGGCTGTATCCCAATTGGGAGATGGAGCGGGTAGAAGCCGACGACATCCGCGCGGTACTGCAGGACGCGCTCGGGAGCGCTGAAGACGAACACAACGCCGCTGCACTGAGGCGTATTCTCAAGCACCTCGCTTCGGGGCCGCTACAGTCGTTGGGGCGCAGCCAATCAGATCAGTAACTGTCAGTTTGAGCCGATCCGCCCCCGAGCCTAGGCACTGGAAGGACCATAGTTTTCACGGCTCAATTGACTGCTGTTGCCGCGTGGACGTGCGGAAGAGCCTCCCGAATGAGCGTCCGAAGCGGGGCTCTGCAAAGGAAGCATGAACGGCCGGATTTGGGTCTTTTGGGCTCCGATAGCTCGCTGAACGAAGGTCCGCTTTCCGTGTTTGGCCACCCAAAATTGCAGGGTGGCGGTCGTCCAAACTCTCCCCCAAATCGAGCCAACTAACCGAACAAATTCACTCCGACATTCGCTGAGGTTGCAGGCCGCTTCGACCAAAGCTCGGATGTCCGCTCCATCACGATCAGAGCATCGGGAAAACACCGCTCCTGAAAAGCCAGCACATCGTCGAATTCCCCGCGCAGCCATTGATCATATTCGTCAGGCTGCAACAGCACCGGCATCCGGTTGTGGACCGGCCGGATCGCTTCGTTGCAGTTGGTCATGACGCCCGAATACACGTCGCCCCATTCCGCGCTCTGTCTCCATAGCCCGGCCCAAGCAAAAATGGCCTGACCCTTAACGCTAAACCAGGTGCGTGTCTTCGCCCCCTTCGGTCCCTCGGCCTCGGCAAAGCCGGTCACAGGAATCAGGCATCGCCATTCGGCCTTGCGGGCGAGTCCGATCCACATATTCTTGCGGACATCGGCGATATTATTGACGGGCTTGGGTTTCGAGTCCGGCTTCATGCCTTTCAGGCGCAGCGGAAAGCCCCAGGTCATGGACTGCAGAACCCGAACGCCGTCCTGCTCCCGGATCACGAGGCCAGGTGAACCAGGATAGCTTTCTTCGGGTGCGTTGAATTGCTGGTCCGGCGCCGACACGCCGAAATGCGCGGCGACTTCGGCGGCGCTCTTACGGACGGTGTATAGGTTGCACATCGAGAGAGCTTATCACGAAACGTCGGCGCCGCATCCCGTCAGAGCATCGTCGGCTGGGGCAGGAAACTGGGCGGCACCTTGCCGCTTTTCCAAAGATCGTCGGTGTGCTTGATCGTCATCCGGTCCGCGCCGACCGGAGGCCGGAACTGGAAACCGATGACGTCCTGGATCGCGCCGTGCAGCCAACGGTCGTATTCGGCAGGACCGAGCAGAACGGGCATCCGGTCGTTGTACGGTTCGACCACCGCGTTGGCGGTCATCGTCATGCCGGTATAGACCGGCCCAAATTCCAGAGTGTTGCGGCAAAAGCCCGCCCAGGCGAGCAGCTGCTCGCCCTTTACTGAGAACCAGCTGCGCTTCTTCGCACCGGGATCGCCGTGGGGATTAGCGAAATCGGTGAGCGGGATCAGACAGCGGTAGCGCGGATCGACGACGAGCTTGTCCCACATCGGATTGGTGAGGTCGGCGACCAAGCCGATTCGGCCGGGCGGATCGCCGCGCAGCCGCATTTCGCTGGTCAATCGTGGAAATCCCCAGCTCATCGACTTGAGCAGCCGCCGGCCGTCGCGCTCCAGCACGACCAATCCCGGATCGCCTTCGATCGTTTCGGTCGGAACGACGATGTCGCTTCCACCCGCACCGAATTGCGCTTCGATATCCGCCAGGCACGCCGCCAGCGAATACAATCGGGTCATCGCGGCAACCCGGCGGAACTGCCGCAACTCGACAGCGACCGATCACGAGCCGTCGCCGCGCCGTCGTGTAGCGGCGTTGTTGGGTGCGGCGGGACCAACGACGGGCCGATGGGCCAGAACCGGATACCGGCATCAGCACGGCGGCGCAGCTCACCGACGATAGCGCGGGCGAGATCGGGATCGCCGTCGTACCCGCTGCGCGTCCGCTCGAACATATCGGCGAGCGCACGCGTGTCGGTGTCCGGATAATCGCGCAGCACCTCGTCAGCCTCGGCACGGGCCCAGAATTCAGGCGTGTCCCACAGCCGGCTCAACTCGCATTCCTCTCTAAAACGGCAACTCGGCGATAAAGACGATGAGATCGCCAAATATCTGTGGATCGAACACCACGCCCTCATCGGTCTCGATCAGCGGACAGGTCGCGCCGGCTTCGAAGAAGGCGGCGACATCGGTCTGGCCAAATGGATCATGGCGGTGGCACCATGTGTCCATCGCGATCGCGCGGGCGTGGAAGGCAGCTCCGGCGTCTTCCGAAAAACCATATTCCTGCGCGAACGCGCGCAGGATGCGTGCGTGGTCGACGACGTCGGCATCGCTGCGCACCGGGACATGCTGGATAGCTTCGATCGCGGCGCGCATCTGCAGACCGGTAATTGCGACCACATTCAGGGCGGCAAGCCCGCCGCCGGGCGGATTCACCCGCCGCTCGATCGCGGCGCGTTCCTCGTCTGAAGTCTCGGCAGCAAGCCAATGACGCATGTCGTCGATCTTTCCCACGAAGCACTCCAGCACCGTCGAGTCGACTGCTTTATAGAACAAATGACGAACAAACAAAAGTCTGATCAACGGAAGTCGCGCGGCTTGACCTTGATCCCCTCGGTCGGCTGGCCCGGAATGATGCCCGACCCCAGCCGGAGATCGGGAATATAGATGTCGCGCGGCCCCTTGCCGAGCGGTCGTTCCGCGGGGTCACGGTAATCGGGACCGCCGCCATTCTTCGCGCCGTCGGCGCGCGCCATGCGATAAATATTGGCGACGTCCGCCCGTCCGCCGACGCTGGCCAGCAACGGCGACAGATCGTCGAGCCGTCGGGCGATCACATGGATGACCTCGCCCTCGCGCTGCACTTGGCCGCGCACCCCCATCATCGATGCAGCCAATACGGTGCGGCGGTTGGCCTCGAAAATCTTGGTCCAGACGACGAGATTGGCGACCTCGGTTTCGTCCTCCAACGTGATGAACATCACCCCCTTGGCCGAGCCGGGCTTCTGGCGAAGGAGGACGATCCCGGCGAGTTCGACATAGCGACCGTCCCTGACCGAATGGAGTTCCGCGCACGTAATCATGCGGCGCGCCGTCAGTTCGTCACGCAGGAACGCAAGCGGGTGTGCCCGCAGGCTCAGGCCCGATGCGCGATAATCCTCGACCACTTCGGCCCCTTCGCCCATCGGCGCCAGCATCACCGTCGGCTCGATCGCCTCCTGCCGCAGCCGACCGTCGCGCGTGTCCGCCGCGGCGAACAGCGGCAGAGCGGCATCGCCCAACCCCTTCACGTCCCATAGCCCGGCGCGCCGGCCCGCGCCGAGCGAGCCGAACCCATCGGCATCGCTGATCCGGTCGAGCGCGCCGCGACCGACTCCGGCGCGGCGCTGGATTTCCTCGACCGACGTGTACGGATCGTCGCCGCGCGCCGTGACGATCGCGGCCGCATCGGCGTTGGCCAGGTCGCGCGCCATCCGCAGCCCGAGCCGCACCGCCTTGTAGGACCCACCGGTGTCTTCCAGCGTGCAATCCCAGCGGCTCGCATTGACGTCGATCGGCCGCACGTCGACGCCGTGGTTGCGGGCATCGCGGACGATCTGCGCCGGCGCGTAGAAGCCCATTGGCTGCGCGTTGAGCAGCGCCGCGCAGAAAGCGTCGGGATGATGGCATTTCATCCACGACGAAGCGTAGGCGATCAGCGCGAAGCTCGCGGCGTGGCTTTCGGGAAAGCCGTAGGAGCCGAATCCCTCGATCTGCTTGAACGTCTTCTCGGCGAACGCGCGCTCGTACCCGCGCGCGACCATGCCTTCGATCAGCTTGTCGCGGAAATGCGAGACGCCGCCGGTCAGCTTGAAGGTCGCCATCGCGCGGCGCAGCAGATCGGCTTCACTGGCGGTAAAGCCAGCGCATTCGATCGCGACCCGCATCGCCTGCTCTTGAAAGAGGGGCACGCCGAGCGTCTTCTCGAGCACGCGGCGCAGCTCCGGGGTTGGATAGGTCACTTCCTCCTGGCCGTTGCGCCGGCGGCGGTAGGGATGGACCATGTCGCCCTGAATCGGGCCGGGCCGGACGATCGCGACCTGGATGACGAGGTCGTAGAAGGTGCGCGGCGCCATCAACGGGATCGACGCCATCTGCGCGCGGCTCTCGATCTGGAACACGCCCAGCGTGTCAGCCTTGCGGATCATCGCATAGGTCGCCGGGTCTTCGGCCGGTATCGTCGCGAGATCGACCTTCAGACCCTTGTCGGTTTCGAGAAACTCGAAGGCGCGGCGCATGCACGACAGCATGCCGAGTGCGAGCACATCGACCTTCATAAAGCCCAGCGCGTCGATATCGTCCTTGTCCCATTCGATGACCTGGCGATCTTCCATCGCGGCGGGCTCGATCGGCACCAGCTCGTCCAGCCGGTCGCGGGTCAGTACGAACCCGCCGGGATGCTGCGACAGATGCCGCGGCGTGTTGATCAACTGCCGCGCCAGATCGAGCGTGAGCGCCAGGCGGCGGTCGCCGAGGTCCATGTTGAGTTCGACGGCATGCTTCTCCTCGACGCCCTCGCGGCTCCAGCCCCAGACCGAGGACGCGAGGCCGGCGGTCGCGTCCTCGCTCAGTCCCAGCGCTTTGCCGACCTCGCGCACCGCCCCGCGCGCGCGGTAGCGGGTGACGACCGCGGTCAGCGCCGAGCGCGTGCGGCCATAGGTCTCGTAGATCCACTGGATCACTTCCTCGCGGCGCTCGTGCTCGAAATCGACGTCGATGTCGGGCGGCTCGCGGCGCTCGGCCGAGACGAACCGCTCGAACAGCAATTCCGACCGGACCGGGTCGATCGAGGTGACGCCGAGCACGTAGCAGACCGCCGAATTGGCCGCCGAGCCGCGGCCTTGGCACAGAATGTCGCGGCTGCGCGCGAACGCGACGATCGCGTGGACGGTCAGGAAATAGGGCGCATAGTCGAGTTGGGCGATCAGCCGCAGTTCGTGTTCGAGCTGAGCGCGCACCTTACCGTCGAGACCCTCGGGATAACGCTCGGGCGCCTTGGCCCAAGTCAGCCGCTCGAGTTCCTGTTGCGGGGTGCGGCCGGGCACGCGCGTTTCGTCGGGATATTGGTACTTCAGCTCCTCGAGGCTGAACGTGCAGCGCGCGGCCAGCTCGACGCTGCGCGCCACCGGGCTGGTATCCTTCAGATAACGCCGGAACAGCCGCGCCATTTCCGCCGCAGGTTTGAGATGCCGGTCGGCGACGCGTTCGCGCCGGTCGCCGAGCTGGTCGATCGTGCATTTCCCGCGAATGCAGGTGACGACGTCCTGCAATAGCCTGCGGTCGGGCGCATGGTAGAGGATATCGCCGGTCGCGACGGTCGGCACCCGCGCCGCCGCCGCGATCGCCGCCAGATCGCGCAGCCGGACGGCGTCGCGTGGATGACGCCGGATCGCCAATGCGAGATAGGCGCGATCCCCGAAGATGCGCCTAGTCCTGGCGACCGCCGCCTCGGTGGCGGCGTCGGCGCGATCGGGCGCCAGCATCGCGATCAGCCCATCGCTCCATTCCGAAACGTCGTCCCAACCCAGGTGACACGCGCCCTTGCCGGCCCGGCCCTTGCCGACGCTGAGCAACCGGCACATCCCGCTATAGGCGGTCCGGCTCGTCGGATAGATCAGCAGCGCGGTGCCGTCCGTCAGGTCGAGCCGGCAGCCGACGATCGCGCGCACGCCGGTGGTCTTCTCGGCATCCCATGCGCGGACGATCCCGGCGACCGAATTGCGATCGACGATCCCGAGCGCGGGGAGACCGAGCACCGCGGCCGCGGCGAACAGTTCCTCGGGCGACGAGGCGCCGCGCAGGAAACTGAAATGGGTTGTGACCTGCAGTTCGACGTACCGAGATGCGCCGTCGTCATCGCGTTCCGCACACATCACATCGCTACACCCATCCGCAGTTGTCTCGTCACGCGAACGCACCGTGGACGAACCAGCGCATCGCGCCGGTCGCCGCATTTTCACCGTCGCCGAGCCGGAACAACCAGTAGCGGCCTCCGCTGATGGTCTCGACCTGGAAATAGTCGCGAACGGTATAGGGGCGGTCGATCTCGATCCCGGCGTCGCGCCACCATTCGCCGTACAGCCGCTCCGGGCCATCGGCCTGCGCGACGCGGAACCGTTTCCCGCGCCACACGAACATCGCAGGAGGATGGTCGGGCAGCATCGCAGTCACGTCGATCGCCTCGGGTGGGTTCAGCATCCGGCTCGGGCGTGGCAGATCGTCGTGCCATGTCGCGCCCCCGGGGACGCACAGTGCGGGCGCGCGCGCGATCGAGCGTTCGGGCATCGCGCTTGCCTGCGGGATCGTGCGGTACAGGCGGCCCTGACCGAACCGGTTGGCGAGTGCATCGACCAGCCCGGCGAGGTCGGGGCCGCGCTTGGCCACGCTTTCTAGACCTTCGCCCTGCAGGGCGCCCAGCGTCTCGACAAGCGGCGCGACGAGGGTCATCGCTTCGATGCCGAGGCCCGGATCAATCGTCTCGATCTTCGCGGCAAGCAGTTTGGCGAGGTGGGCGGCGTCGCGTGATGGCGCGGCGGTGCCGATCCGGATCGCCTGATTGTGCCCATCGACACGGTGGAAATAGCAGTCGAGACGCCGCGCGCCCTTGCTGATGCAAACGAGCTGCTCGGCGATGTCACTGGCCAGATCGGCGATCACCTGACCAAATGCTTCGGCGGTCACGAGCGGCTCCATGAACCCCCGTCGGCAGCACGGGAGGTACTCGGGAAAGATCGCCTCGATCGGCTCGGGGACGAACCCGAGCGCTTGGTCGAGGCGACGGTGAAGCGTCCGTCCGAACCGCTTGGCGAGCGGCGCGCGCGGGGTGCCGATCAGTTGCTCGATCCGTTCGAAGCCCAGCTTGCGCAGCCCATCGACCAAGCCGACGTCGACGCGAAGCGCCGCGATCGGCAGCAAGGCGATCGCCTTGCGGTGGTCGCCCGGCTCGATCGTAATCGGCCGCCCGGCCGGCACATGCCGCGCGACCGCGTGGGCGCAACCGGCCGTGTCCGCGACGGCAATCTGCACCGCAAGTCCGAACCCCGCGATCCGGCGATGCAGATCCTTGATCAGCGCGCGTTCGGTGTCGAACAGCGAGGCGCAGCCGGTTACGTCGAGCCAGAACCCGTCGGGCGGATCGGGCGCGACAATGGGTGCGTACCGCTGCCCGGCCCACAGCGCGAGTCGGCGCAGGCCGTCGAGATCAGCGGCGGGGTCGGCGTCGATCACGTCCAGTTCGCGGGTGAACGATCGCGCCTTGGTGATGGTCATGCCGGGCGCGATGCCGAGCGCCCGCGCCGCCGCGTCGGTGGTGGCGACGACGCGTCGGCCATGCTCGGCCAGCGCGGTCACCAGCGGCGCGGACGGCGCGCGCGCGTCAGGCGGCGGCTTGGCGGTCTTCCGCCGCAACCGGTCGGTCGACCAGTGCGGTAGATAGACCGATACGACCCTGCGCATCGCATCCCTCCACGATCCATTGCCGCGGCTCGCCGCCCCGCACGCGTTCGAGAGCGACCTGCCAGCGCGGCCGGCCGAGGCTCGGGATGCCGAGCGCTTCGCTCGGCGCGGCGGTGATGCGCCAGCGGGTGACCGCCGCCGTGCCTTCGGCCGCGACCTCGATCTTCGACGCGCGGCGGAAGACGAAGGCGGTGACACCCGATCCTTCCGCCGCCAGCTGGAGCCGTTTGGAGGCGGTGGTCGGATATTTGGTGACCTCGCCAACGACGCCGGCGATGCCGGCGTGCCGCAGGCATTCCTCCATCGCGAGCAGGACGCCCGAGTCGCTGCCCGCCTCGACGTGAATCACGCGGTCCGGATGAAGTCCGGCGAGATGCAGCGCCGGCGCGAACAGGTCGCGCCAGCGCAGGCACCAGAAGACGGGCCCCTCGGTGCGTGCGAGGATTCCAGCGAGAAAGATCGTCGCACTCGCATCGTCGGCCAGTTCGGGACTCCCTGCCACCTCGTGCAGAGCGCCCGTCGCAAGACCGCCGCCGGGGAGCCGCTGGTCGAGCATCTCGACTCCGAACGGAATGGCCGCACGATGCGTCTGCGGCCCCTCGACCACGGCGATGCGAGCGCGCAGTTCAGCGAGGATAGTGACATGGTGCATGGCATCGGACAGACTCAGGAACGGTTGATTCGTTCCTTTTTTGTTCCGAACGGCACATCGATGTCAATCCGATCATCGCGGCCCGTCGGACACCGAGAAGTCACCGCAAGGCGGAAACGGCGCGATTTCGGCGCAGCAATTATTTTTCGTCGGCAACGCCCGATTTTCGATCGACCTTTTTCGTTCTGTCTGTTGTCCTGCCGTCCTCGCCAATCGCAGCCTTGCCGATCTGGGTTTGGGTCGGCGGGATCATCCTGACCCGGCCGTCGCGTCATCCGGACCGGCGACCACCGTAGCTACCTTCAGTGCCCCGGCCAACCGCTTGCCGGGCCGTTTGCGATCACGGAGTGACGCGATGCCTCAGCCGTCCGCGAACAGCGGCATGCCAACTTTCAAGCGTTGAAGAAGACCAAAGGTGCGTGCGCGAGCGCAACGCCGCGCATATCACCTTCGCTATTTCCGCTATATTCGTCGCGAATATTAGAAATATCCACTAGCCGGAGTCGCCTTTGACGCCGCGAAATCGCCCAAACGGTGTTGAGATGTTGAACTTACTCGCACATTTCGGTGGCACGCGAAACGCCCGGCCATGTCGCGGTCAATTTGGCACCAATCATCGCTCCAACATTTGGTGACTTCCCTACTCTCTTCAGTGCGTCTTGTACGCTCGAAAGAATAGGATGGAGGTTGACCGTGCCACTCAATCCGCTCCCCGATCACGACCTCGACACGCTTCGTCAGGTCGTGACGATGCTCATCACCCGGTCCGGTAAGCGTCAACGCGACCTCGTACCGCGAGCGGGCCTCAGCAAGGATCAGATCTCGCGAGCATTGCGTGGCTCGCGCGGCATGACGTCCAGCGAGGCGCTGGCGTTGCTCGATGCGGCGGGCCTGCCTGCGCGCGGCGCACTAACGCTCGCACTTTACGGTCGGCAGGACCTGGCGAGCGAATGGGCATTGTCCGGCCTTGCAGCTTTCCTGGAAACATTCGTCAACGCGCTACCGGACGCACTCGATCAGGCGCTTGGCGGCAACAGCGACAGGATCGATCCTCGGTGGGGTCCGCAGGCCGCTCGATTCGTCGCACAGCGCGTGGCTCATCACATCACCGATCTGATCGAACGTGAGGAAAAGCTTGGCGACTTCGACCCGACAGGCCGTCGGCATGAACACGCCTAAATTTGGACGCAGCATCAGCGACAAAAGACGTCCTCGCGTATCCCGACTGCCGCCCTTTTCGACGTGGGCGGCTACACCTGAGATTACGCGGGTAAGTGATCAGTCCACCGCAAGTAGAAGCTGATTTAGCAAAAGTTCAGGGCTGCCAACCCATCGCAGCATCTCGCCCGTAGACGACCTTACGAGGTGGTCGAGGCGACCGTCCGTTCAGGAAAAGGATCAATTCGAAACCAATTGTGCTTGCGTGCCGCGGGGTTCTCGCGCCCATTAAGCTGCGCCGACAAACCTACCTGGGTTGGCGCGCGGCCGCCGCGCCGAGATCGGCGACAGTTCGGCATCAAAGGGCGATGCAATGACGCAGGGAGGCGGCACGAGCGAGGCGGTTTACGTGCGGCTGAAGGCCGCGCTCGTCGACGGAGCAATCGAGTCACATGCAAGGTTGGATATTGCGAAAATCGCTCACGAGTTCGAGGTGTCGCCGACACCCGTCCGAGAAGCGGCGATGCGATTGCTCGGCGAAGGACTGCTAGAATCTCACCCGCGCGGCGGCATGCGCCCGCTGCTGATCTCGGAAGTTCACCTGCGGGCCCTCCTCGAAGTACACGCCCGTCTCCTGCTGCTCGCGATCGATTGGGCACCACCGGAAACGATCGCCAACATCCAGGCACCCCAAGTCTGGGACGAGGATGGCGACTACGACGAATTGTTTGATGCCATCGCGCGAGCACCCGGGAATACCGAATTTGCTGCGATATTAAGTCGCCTCGGCGAGCGACTGGCAGCGTTCCGTCTCGTCGAACAGGAAATTTTTCCTGATGTCGCCGTTGAGATTGAGACGATGCGCGCCGCGATGACTTCCGGCTCTGCCGCGAGCTTGCGACGTTGCCTCAGAGCCTACCACCGCCGGCGCATGGCCCACGCCGCACAACTCGCCTGGCTAGCGGCACGCAAGCACATCGTGGCCTCAGACGAATGAGATCGGGCAGGTGGCGGTGCGCGCCTTGAACGCCCTTGTGTCTGTCATTGTGCGGTAATTCGCGCCAGATACCAGTCATGGACGATAGTCAGCTTCCACTCCTTGCCGAGCGCCATCGCAAAGTCCTCAGGCTCTACCGCGAGCGGTTCCGGCTAAAGGAGATCGCGCGCGAGTTGTCGCTGAGCGAGAATTCCGTGAACACCTACCTGACCGAGGCAGTTCAGATCCTTGGTGCGCCCGGGCGTCGCGCTGCCGCGGACGCTTTAGCCAGATTTGAAGACCCCTCTCGAAATTCGAGGTATCGACCTTCGGTACCTGAAATTCCTCCCGAACTGATCGTACCACCGGAACCGCAGAGACGGGATGACGCCGCCAAAAGCGACGGCTTTCTGCCGCTGCGCCCGATCGACGGGGCACCGAACAGCCTCCCGGCTCACGCCCGGCTGCTGTGGATTGTCGCGCTCTTGGTGACGCTGGTCGTCGGCGTCGCCATCGCGGTCGCGATCTACACGGTCTATGTGAAACCGATGGAGCGTCTGCTTCGGTGATCCCTCCGAATGGGCTGGAAAATCGTACCGAAGGGATCGTCGATGAAGACTAGCTTGAAGATCGCCCATCTGGCGGCACCGCGCCATCCGCTACGATCAATGGAGGATCAGATCGACCGCGCCATCGCCGACAATGCCAGCGTAACACTGGCGATGTTGGACGCGCGGGGACGCGCCGGACTTGCCGCAGCACAGGGGCACGGGCTGTTGAAGCGCAACTTGGACCTCGGCGTCCAGCTCGGACAGTTGCGCGGCGACACGGTGACGCTGCACGCGGACTGCCTTGAATTCTTGAAGACAAATGTCGACGCGGAAAGGATGTATGGCGATCAATGGGACTGTCCCAAGATGCCCGCTGGCGCGTGACTGCCACGAAGATGGGCCATCGATCCGGATGATGCCGACGCATGTAGTGGTCTTCTACTCGCTGCTTGCCACTGCGGTATCCACAGCATTCCTGATCGGGGGCCGACCCGAAAAGCAGGTCGCGGGGATGCTCCTTGCCGCGACCTGCTTCTCCAAACTCGTCGCATGGCAGCCGCTCGCGCACTTCGCGAACTTTGAGCCTGCGTTGTTTGCGACCGACGTCCTGCTGCTTGTCGGCTTGGGCCGGGTCGCGCTGCGTTCGGACAGGTACTGGCCGATATGGTTGACCGCATTGCATGCTTACTCGGTGATCGCCCATGTAGCACGCGCGCTCAACACGGATACGAATGTCACGGTCTATCTCGCGAACAGCGCGATGACCGCCGACCCTGGCCTTGTGCTGCTGACGGTCGGGTCATGGCGCCACTGGCGACGGCGGTCGCAAATGAGCTGAACCCGCCGACAATATTCTCCAAGTGGACCACCGTCAACTACCGATGCGGTATTGCAGCATCCACCCTCTTCACGACATTGCACGCCAGCGCTTCGCGGCACTCGATGCAAGCGCACTCTCTTCAGTGGAGGATGGACCGGTGGGCACACCCGCCAGCTGAAGCCAACATCGGAAACAGCGTAAGTCGCTCGTCTTGGCGATGTCTCGCCACGCCCGTGGGTCGGTAGATCGACCCGCCGATGCGCCAGTTCGGATTGCCGCCGAGTAAGGGCCATGCTTGCACCACCGCCGTAGCGACCGCGACAGCATCGGTGTCCTCGCTCGGTCAGCCGCGCGCGGTACGATGCGCGCCCTGTTCTCGCGCGCGAGACCGCCGAGTGTTTCCACGACCGTGACCCTCGATGACTCCAGAAATGGGCAGTTGTCCGATAATCTCCGCTCGCGCTTTCTTGCGGAGGCTGCTTTGGCGACCTGGATTCTTCGTCAGAGGCGCAAGCGCGAGGATGTGCTCGGTGCACATCATTTCGCCGACCCCAGCTGGGATATCATGCTCGACCTGTTTTCAGCGCAGGTACATGGCGAGAAAGTCGCAACATCGAGCCTGATCGTCGCCGCCAACGTTTCCCAAAGCACGGCGCTCCGACGAATCCGCCGGCTCGTTCGCGACGGCGATCTTGTTGCGGAGCGAGATCCGCATGATGGCCGCCGCACGTTCGTGCGCCTGTCCTGCGATCTATTCGAGCGAATTGGTGGTCTGTTGCGGCAATGGCAGGTCCTGAAGGGCTGACTGATGCTGACGGATACCACGCCACCGCCAGCCGCCTGATTGCGTTGCAGCACTACGATCGACTATGGTGTCCGCGCGTCCCTAGCGGGGCGTGGGGCGTGGAAACCCCAAGACTAGAGCCGGAGCTTCGAGGCGACCGGGTGGCGGACGTGTATGTCCAGGGCCACCCGGCCTAAAGGCGTTCGCGCCTTTGCTAGTCTTAGGTTTCCAACACCCGGTTCTCAGCGTCGACGCGGGCTCAAGCTCACGTCGCCGGCTGGGCACGGGCGGTGGAGAACAAGATGCAGCGGGTTGAAGACAGGCTGTTTGTCGAGTTCGTCGAGGCGCTGAACGGAGATCTCGCAACATTGGGTGCGACCGTTCGCATCGACCATCGAGCCCCACCCGGCCACCGTTTCACGTTGATCGATCAAAATGGGCGGCGGCTTGGAGAGTTGCCCGATCAGGCCGATGCGGCGACGATCTTTGCCTTCGAGATCATCCTGCATTCGGAGCGCAGAAATTAGTTGCGCGCCCGTAACTTGTTGCGTTGCTCGGTCGGACGGTCGAGCAACGTGGCGGAACGTATCGAAATTACAAAAGCCGCAACGTTTTAACACTTCGTGTAAATGAAAAATCTTATTGCTGCCTGCAATGTCTACTTTCCATGACTGATTTAGGGCCGAATTGACAGCGTATCGGCTTTGTGATCGTCGCAAAAGCGCGGACGTTGCTCGTGTCGCATCCCTGCGACGTTTGAGCAGAAGGACTTAGTCATGAAGCGCACGAACGAAAGCCGACGGATCGTCGATCTCGGCCGGGCCAGCCGCGAGACCAAGGGCGCGGGGTTCATCGAGCGTGATGTCGCCGGCCTGAAGGTGGGCACCGGCCTCTCGACCGACTGACCGAACGGGCGCGTCGTTTTTCGGCGCGCCCAAGGCCACGACGGATGCCCCACCCCCCGCCCAGAATATTGTCGCTCGCCATCACGCGCGGTCACGCGATTTTTCTCGACCAAGAGGCGGATCGCTACTTTGCTTTGCCAGATCGGGAAAACCAGAGTCTGATTGACCTGCTGGACGGCTTGGACATCGGGATCGACGCTCGGCATCGCTTGGCCGAGGCGACGGGTGTTATCGCACGACGCGATGTCTTCCTGGCCATGATGGCGGCCCCATCACACTGGCGGCCACGAGCCGACAACAGCGCGGCGCTCCCAATGTCAAAGTTGAGGTTGCGCGACCGGCTCGATGCGATTCTGGAGCGCGCGAAAGCGTCGGTGTTGCTTCGGGTTGTCGGGTTGGAGCGCACGCTCGCCCGCATTACTCGGATGCGCCGCCGCCGTCATGCGCATGAGAACGATTTGGCGCGCGTTATTGCTGCGCAACGCTGGCTCGATCAGCATCTCAGCGCCGCCGACGCGTGCCTGACGCGCTCGCTTGCGCTCGTACGGTGCGCTCGCGCCAGGGGCTGCGACGTCCAGTTGGTGATCGGCGTCAAGACGAGCCCGTTCGAAGCCCATTGTTGGGTCCAGACGGGAGACTGCATCCTGAACGACGATATCGATCGGATTGCGCCGTTCACCCCGATTGTCATTCTCCCATGACCACCGACTACATTGCGATCATGTCGCCGGATGGAAGCGACGCGCTTGCGGAAGAGCGGAAACGCGTGAGGCCTGGCTATCAAGTCGCTGTCGACCGGCCTGGTCTGTTGGTGTTGACTACCGCGCCAACCGACATCGTCGCGATGATGGGTGGCGATGGCGTCGCCATAGGCACCATGTTTGATCGGTCGGGGCGAGAGGCAGTCGCGACCATCGATCGACCGGCGAGCGCCACGGCACATGACAGCGGGGGCGCTTCGCTTCTTGCGCAGTTCTGGGGCGGATTCGTCGCCATCATCTCCGATCCCGATGGTGGCGTCTCGATCATCCGCGATCCGTCGGGCGAAGTGCCTTGTTATTGGTCCGAATACGGCGGCGTAACCGTCGCCACCTCTCAGCCCCGGGATTGGATCGATAACTACCGAAGGGTCGACTTCGACTGGACGACCGTCGTCGGCCATCTGTTATGGCCCGAACGCCGCAACCGCCAAACCTGTCTTGCCGGCCTGTGCGAGCTGATGCCCGGCGAGCGGCTCGTCGTGCGCCCGAGTGAGACCCGTGTCGATCCGATCTGGCAACCGTGGCGATTCACGGTGCCGGAACTGAGGATCGACGAACGTGAGGACGCGATCGAACTTGTCCGTCGCGCGACACTCAATACGGTTGCCGGTTGGTGCAGGCGCTATCCACGATCGCTGGTCAGCCTGTCCGGCGGATTGGACTCGTCAATCGTTCTGGCGGCCGCACAGGCGCACACAATCGCCGCCGTGACGATCATGACCGACGAGCCGATCGGCGACGAACGGCAGTACGCGCGTGCGGCTGCCGACTATTGCGCCGTGCCGCTGATCGAACGATCGCTTCACATCGACACGATCGACCCGCGCCGATCAAATGCCGCTCGTCTTCCGCGCCCCACGGCACGGCTCTTCGGACAGGCAATCGATCACATCTGGCGCAACGCATCGGTCGACTGCGGCGCCGACGCGCTGTTCCATGGCGGCGGCGGCGACAATGTGTTCTGTTACCTGACGTCGTGCACACCGTATCTGGACAGCCTGCTTGTTCGCGGTCCCGGACGGTCGAGCCGTGCTACGCTTGGCGATGTCGCGCGGTTGACGAAGGTCTCGAACGGCCGCGTCAAACGCGCCGCGCTCCGCAAAATGTTGATCGAACACGGCCGCTACCGTTGGCACCGCGATGCAGGCTTCCTCACGAGTGATGCCCTGGCGCTGGCCGATCCGTGGTCAGACCACCCATGGTTCGACGCTGTCCCGCCGAGGACACTGCCTGGCAAGCGCGCGCATGTCGCCGCGCTCATCAGGATACAGAATTATCTTGAGGCAATCGAACCGGAGCGTCGCGTGCCGGTCGTCGCTCCGCTCATGTCGCAGCAGGTGATGGAAGTCTGTCTACGCGTGCCGACATGGATATGGTGCGAGGGGGGTGTCAATCGCGCGGTCGCGCGCGCCGCGTTCCGGGACCATTTGCCCGGAATGGTTATCGACCGGACAAGCAAGGGCGGTCCAGACGCGTTCGAAATTCAGGTGATGACCGCTCACCATGACACCATCCGCGAGATGCTGCTCGAGGGGCAGCTGGCCGCACACGGGCTGATCGATCGAAAAGCGGTAACGTCGGCGCTGGAGCATGAAGGGCCGCTCCGAGCAACGCACTATCCCCGGCTGTCAGCACTCGTCGACGTGGAAGCCTGGTTGCAGAGCTGGAGCGCTATCCGTGCCAACGGTGTCGCTGCGCAAGCCTGGTCGCGAAGCGCGCGCCAGCGCTGATATTGTTCGCGCTTTTCTGGATCGGCAGTTTCCCGATTGTTGAGCCAGAAGTCGAACCAGTCGAGATTGCGTTCGTAGACCGCAAGCCGGTGCGCGGGTTGCGACTTCACGTGGTATTCGCCGGGATAGATATACAGGTCGACCGGCACGCGCGCTTCCTCGAGCGCCGCCATCGATACCATGCCGCCGAGATATTCAGTCGCGGACCATTGAAACAACATCGGCACGCGGAAGCGCTCGGCATTCGGGACCATTGCGATTGGCCGGTAGAACGCGCCTTGATCGCCGGCGAACGGGGGATAGCCCAGCTCACGAAACTGCCGCTGCAGCGAATGCCCGCCCAACGCCAAGACCGTTGGGTCGATCACCGGCGTTCCAAGCGCCGCAACGCTGAAGAGATTGCTGGTCGCAAGCGCGTAGACGGCGCTCGATGCCGCATCGCTAATACCGGTCGCGCCGAGCCGGGCCATATCGATCCTGACCCTGCCGCGTGCAGCGGCGACGCCCGCTTCGAGATTTGCTTGCTGCAGACGGCGCTCGCCATTGTCCCGTTCTGCGGCGCGATACGATTGCGCGGTGACTCTGGTCGCCGGATCGCTCGCTACATAGCGGTCGAAGCTGGCTTCCTCGAGGCTCAGCACCGCAAAACCGCGCGCCGCCAGCGCAAAGATGGGATATTCGTCCCCGACCCCGCCGCGTAGAAATCCCCGCGTTCGATACTGGACCACGATCATCGGAAAGCCTTGCGTCGGGGGCGGTCCGCCCGGCACGACAAGATCACCGTAGCCCTCGGCACCACCAAGGCTTTGCCAGCGCAGACGCTCGACCCGGGCGAGGCGGTGGCCAGTAAATCCGGGGTTAGGGTCGAAGATAATATCCTGCGCCCCGGTCACGGTATCCAGCGTCCAGAGACGACGCGGCTGACGCGATGCTTCGCGACCGCAAACCAGACGCGATTCGGTCATCGTGCAGCCCGTCAACGCGTCCTCGGTGGCGAACAGTCTCCGAGGCACCTGCCCTGCCTGCCACCGGTAGATCGCCGTCAGGCTGTCTGCCCATCCCTCACGCCGCAGGTAGATGACGGCACCATCCGTCAACCATACGTTGAAAAGCAGGCCTCTGCAGGTCGGGTGCAAGCATTTTTCGGCAATGCTGTTGTTTTCCCTGATTAGAATCCGCGCCGAAAACCAGAAGCGCTCCGGGTCGCTCGCCATCAGCGCGGCCCGGCGACCGGACCCATCCGCTGCAAAGGCGAAGGCACCGGCCGGCCGACCGGGGACTGTTTCTGGATCGACCAGCGCTCGCTCGGTCGCGGTTGCCGATCGTTCGTCGGCTTGACCAACAGACTCGACGCGATAGGCGATGCCGAGGTTGCTCGGTATCATCGGCCGCAGCGCGAACATCGGCGAGATCCGATCGTCATAGTGAAAGCCGGTTCGCGCCTCCTTTTTGACCGCCGCTTCGTGGGCCGGAAGCCCCGGCCTGGTTGCGTAGACGATCGCGGTTCCGCTTGGCGTCCAGGCGAAATCGTCCACGCCGCCCGCCGCCGCGGTCGCGAGCTTCGCCGCGCGGCTCGCGAGATCGATCGCCAGCACCTGTTGCTTGCCCGCGACGGGCTTCAGGAAGGCCACCAGACGGCCGTCCGGCGACCATTTGGGAGGATTGGGTCGAAAGGCGCCGTTCGGTATCGCCCATCCTCGCGTATTCGGTGCCCATCCGACCGGCTGCGCGTCGACCTCGATGATCTTCGGTCCTCCAGCTGATCCGATCGTGACAACGACGAGGGCCTGGCAGTAGGTGTTGCTTGCGACATCGCCACGCCGGACCAAAAGCGCGATCCGCGAACCGTCGGGCGAGATGCCGAAAGCAGTCCCCTGTGTCTGGCTGGCGTCGCTCTGGCCGACATCGCGCAACGCCACGAGATCGCCGGGCGTTACTGCCGCGCCGCCCGCGGATCGGCTGGCAGGCGAAAACGGCGAGCACGCGTGGGCTGTCCCAGCCATCGAGGCGAACGCGCCAGCGGCGAGCGCGAAGGCAAGACGCGCGCCGAAACGTCCTAACAACGTCCGCATCATCAGAATCGCCGCGTGAGCTGAACGCCGATGACGCGACCGACCGCCGAATAATTGGTAGAATCGTAGGGCGTCGCATAAGCGAACCCGGTGTTGATCGCAGAGGGCAGATCATTGAGCGCATTGCGGACCGACAGCGCCAATTCGGTGCCGCTCAGCCAACCTTGCTCCGCGAGCCGGGCGCGGAGCGCCACGTCGACCGTTGTTTGACCGGACACCGACCGCGGCGTGGCAGCGCGTCGATCATCGACTTCGCCGACGTAGTTCACATAACCCGCGAGCGTCAGCCGCGGACTCGTCCACGTCAGGCCGCCACGACCGCGAAATCGCGGCGGGTAGAATATCCTGCCCGCCAGCTGCACCGGCGAAAGCCCGGGAATAAGGACGCGGCTGCTCGTCAGATGGCTCGCATCGATCGTCACCGCGATCGACCGGCCGCCCTCCATCTGGTGCGTATAGCTGGCCGCGACATCGACGCCCGAGGCCTTCTCGCGAGCGACGTTGCGGTAGCGTTGATCGACGATCGCGACCACTTCCGCCGGATCGAAGGGCCTGCCGGTCTGGTTCTGCAAACCGGCGCTCGTCGCCGCGATGGCGTCATTGACCTGCGTCACGCTCGGCGACGCCAGGATGAACGCAGCGTAGATCGGGTTGCCGAGTGAGCCGAACAGGCTGTCGATCGGCAACTGGACCCTGTCGGTAAAGTCGACGTTGAAATAGCCAATGCTGAACCGTGCGCCCGGCGCTGCCACGGGGTGGAAGTCGATCGTCGCCGACCATGTCCTTGCGCGTTCTGGCCTGAGGGTAGCGCTGCCACCATCGACGATCGCGATCGTCGATGGCGGCGGAAAGGTGACGAACCCGAGATCGCTGGCATTGATGAGATTGAAGAAACTTGGGGAATATTGCTGGTTGAGCGTCGGTGCCTTGAACGATCGACCCCAGGTAGCTTTCACGTCGATGCCATCGCTCGGCGCGTAGACGATACCAAGTTTCGGGCTGAGAACACCGCTTGGGCCGCCGTATTTCTCGTAACGTCCGGCGACGCTTAGCGAGAGCTGGCGGAGGCCGGTCGTCGCATTGCTGGCCGATACCAGCGGCAGCGATAGTTCGCCATAGCCGAACACCGTGTGGCGTTCGCGATCGAAGTCCGCGCTTCCGAGCCGCGTATAGTGATAGGCGGCGTTCCGGATGCCGCCGCCGAACGCAAGACGCGCCTCTCCGCCGGGCAAGGCGAACAAGGCGCCCTCGGCGCTCGCTTCGACCGTTGCCAGGCGGTTGCACGCGCATCCGGAGAACTGGAGAAACACGGTCCCTGAGGAGTAGTAAAGGCTCTCATAGGCAACGTTGGTGCGCGCATAGACCCCTTGCAGTGTCGCCTGCCACGCCTCGCCGAGATCGACGATAAGCCTTGGCGCGATCGAATAGGACTCCGTGCGACTGTAGCTTTCCACACCAAAGTCCCTGGAATCGCCATCGAGCGTAAACGGCGTCGTCCCGAACGAACGCCGATGGGAATACAGACCATCGAGCTCAAAGGTCACGTTGTGCGCGACCTTCTGATGAAAGTTGACGAGCGCGCTGTGATGATGTTGCTCGCGCAGCAGCGTCGTCGTGGGCGCGAGGCGCTGCGTAATATTGCGTTGTCCGGCGGTTATCTGATCGCTTTGATTGAAGTTGTACGTCGCAAGCACGCCCCCGCCGCGCCAGACCGTCCCGGCCGTCGCATTATATTGCTGCTCGGTCCCGCCGCCCTCCGTCGGCACGTCAATCCGCGCGCTCGTCTCGAAGCCGCGAAAATCGCGCTTGAGGATGACGTTCGCGACGCCACCGACCGCGTCCGATCCATAGAGCGCCGAGGCGCCGTCGGGCACGATCTCGATCCGCTCGACCGCCGCCAGCGGGATCGTGGAAATGTCGATCGCCTGGGCCGCGCCGTCATAGGCAAGGCGGTGGCCGTTGAGCAACGTCAGCGTCGCATCGCCCCCGAGACCACGCAGGTTCAGGCTGGATGCCGCGTCGAGGTTCTGATTGTCGCCCGGCGCGCCAACGCCAACCTCAGGATTCTGGCCGCCGTTGAAGTTCTGCGGAAGGCTGCGCGCTACCTCGCCCAGATCGCTTTGCCCGGCATCGCGAATCTGCCTTGCGCTGAGCACTTTCAGCGGGGACGCCGACACGCCGCCGCGAATCCGCGTACCCGTCACGACGACATCGCTGGTGGCGGCCGCGCCAGCACCGGCAGTGGCCGCCGCGCGGATCAGCACGACGTCGTCGCGGAATTCAGCGATCAAATCAGTCCCCGCGATCAGACGGCGGATGGCGTCGTCTGCGGATAGCCGGCCAACAAGTCGCGGGGCGCGTTTACCGCTGGCCGCGTCGGCTGCGACGATGATCTCCCGGCCTGTCGCCCTTCCGACCTCGACGAGCGCGCGATCGAGATCTTGCGGCTCAAGCGCGAAGGCGACCGTCTTCGCGTTGGTCTGCGCACACGCCCGACCGCCCAGCCCGATCGTCATCGCGAGCAGACAACCGGTCGCCAAGAGCCGCTTTTTCATTTGAACCTCCCCTGCGCCATGATTGGCGTCTTGGGAGATCGACGCGACGATCCACGGCCACCCTAGGGGTTCGAACGATTTATTTTTGCGTGCGACGACGCAGGACGATGCGGCCCGGCGCGCGCGTGTCGACATCGAGGTCGAAGAGCGTGGCCAACCGCTCCGCCAGTTGCCCTGTCTCGCCGACGCGCAGCGTGCCGGACAGCCTCAGCGCTGCAATCTCGCCGTCGCTGGCGACGATTTTGTCGACGCTGTAGCGGTTCGCCTGCGCCATCACGTCTGCGAGCGGCGTGCGATCGAACGCCAGGAGCCGCGATGTCCAGGACGGCGCCTCGAGCCGGGGCGCGGGCGGCGACAGCGTGCCGTCGGCGCGGCTTGCGATCGTCTGCCCGGCTTGCAGCACTATGCGATCCACGCGCGCCGCAGCGCTTTTCTCGACGGGCGTTCGCACCACCTCAACCGCGCCGCGCAGCAGATCGACATCGATCGCATCGGGCGTACGGAACCTTACGTCGAAGACCGTTCCGCGCGCCGTGACGCGCGTATCGCCGGCAATGACGACGAACCGCCGCCGCTCGTGCTTCACGTCGAACCGCGCGCGGCCGCGTTCGAGCTGAAGCAGTCGGGTTCCGGCATCGAACCGCACGGTAACAAGGCTGTCGCTGTCCAGCGTAACGATCGAGCCGTCGCTGAGCGCGATACGGCGCAACTGTCCGGTGACGCTCACGAACTGGGCGCCGTCGTCAGACGCTCGGGCGGCCGGTTCGTACGGCAGGGTCCGGACGATCGTGGCAAGCGCCAGTCCCGCCGCCAGCAGAAGCGCAGCGCCAATCAAAAGGGGAGTTGACCATCGCTTCGATGGTGCGGGCGGCTCCTTTAGCAGCTTTCCGGCCGAAAATATCTCCGAGATCCGGTTATAGGCGCGGCGATGGAGCGCACCGCGAGCCAGCCATTGCTCGAACGCGACGTGGTGGAGTCCGGCTTCCGGACCGCGCATGCGCGCGAACCATGCCGCGGCCTCCGCGCGCAGCTGGCTACGCCCGACTGACGGATTCGTGTCTTCGCTCATTCCCCGAGCGCCTCGTCGAGATGGATCAGTGCGCGCGTCATATGATATTCAACCGTAGCGACGGAGATACCCAGCCTGCGAGCGATATCGACGTACGTGGTTTCTTCAACGCGGTGCAGCAGAAATACCTCGCGGGTGCGGGGGGTCAGGCCATCGAGCGCGGCACGATAGCAACGCATCAGGTCTTGCGCCTTGATCGCATGTTCCTGTTCGGGCGGCACGATTGGCAACGTGCAATCGTCGAGCGCGACGTGATCAAGGCCGCGCGGACCGCGGCGACGCGTGCGATCGACAATGAGGTTTCGGACGATGCGTTGCAGATACGCTTCGGGTCGCCGCAGCGGGATCGGGTGCCGGACCGACGCGAGCCTGGCGAAGGCCTCCTGCAACAGGTCCGCCGCCTCGTCGGCATCATGGATCCGCCGACGAAGATACCGCGCCAATCGCGGCTGCTCCGCGCGGAACAGGTCTGAAAGCCAAGTCGTGGCGCGCGGCACGCGGGCCCGGTTTGCACCGTCAACCACGGTCGATACGGCAATCGTTGCCTTGGCCGCTCTCGGGCGTGAAGCCTGGAAACATACATCACTCGCGCATAAAGCGGTGCTGGCACGCACCGCGTTTCCGCGTCGGCGGGCCTGCCTGGCCTGCGCCAGATGCCCGGAGCTGCCGCCAGACCCTCAAGGTCGGGCGCGAGTGAATTGCCAAGCCGAGGCTATCGCAGCGAGACGACGCCTTGGCCTGTCGTCATGGTGCCGTATCGCATGGCTCGCTGCAATAGCGGTCACCTTCGTTTATGGCGCGAAGAAGCAAGGCGCATCAATCAGTCGCATTTTATCTTTTGCGCCGACTAGCGCTCGCGGCTCGACAAGATTGCAAGTCAGCCGTGCGGGACTGCGGCGATGAGAACGCCGTCGGGCGTGTAGGAATGATCCCCGACGACGTAGCCGGTCAAAAGATCACCAGCCTTCAGCCGGGCGTCGGTGCCCTTGCTGAGCAGCCCGAGGACGCCGAAGCTCAGTACGCCGAGCACGACGCCAGCAGTATTGCCGTCGCCTTCATGCCCTTGCGTTCCCGACACTTCGATCCGACCGCCCGGGGCATCGATGTATAGAAGGCGAGAGCTGAGGCGCCCTTTGCCGCCGGCAATCCCTGTGCCGCTGGACGCGAGCACTTCGCCCCAGGCGGTCGCGCCGATCGGCACGATGGTTGCGCCATCGACGACGACCGCCTTGTTGACCCGCAGCTTGAACCGCTCGCCTGGCTTTGCTGTTCGCCCCGTCACTTCCTTCGTGACCATCAGTTCGACCGGGGTCTGAGCGGTCAGCAGAATCGTTTGGGGGCGCGCAACAATAAGATTCGTCGCCACCGGCTGCGCCGCCAACGTCGTGCCCGCGCACAATGCAAGCAGCGCGGCAGCCGCCGACGCCGGACGAAAGGTCCTCAATCGACCGGAGGTCACCGGGTCGGCGGGGTGGCCGGAGCGACCTCACCTGGTGCGAGAAACTTGATCGCCGTCCCGGTGGCATTCGTCTTGCCCCAGCTTACCGCGGTGACGTGCGCGTTGCCGTAGTTCGCCTTGATGACCGCGTCCGCACCGAGCTTCTGACCGCGTTCCCACAGCTCGCGGTAGATTTTCTCCTGTGACGGTGACTTGCTGAACATCGTCGCCTTGCGGACCCCGGCCTTTACCTCGCCCAGCACTTTGTACGGCCGATCGGTGATGTCGTATGGAAACACCGGGACGCCTACATCTTCGTTGACAAGCGAGGTTTGCGTGGGCGCCACCGGTGTGGAAGCGGGAGCGGTCTGAGCGGAAGCCGCGCTTACGCAGGCTGCCGCCAGCAGTGCGACCATCATCATTTTCATTGCGAATGCCTTTCGTTGCGGATCATTACTTCTTGACGATCGCCGCTGCCGGCGTGAGCGCTGGGGCGGATACCGCGACGGGTGCGGGAGCCGCGATCGGAACATTCATCGGCGCGGGCGCACCACCG
The DNA here is from genome assembly GCF_024758705.1 of Sphingomonas sp. SUN019. Classification (NCBI taxonomy): domain Bacteria; kingdom Pseudomonadati; phylum Pseudomonadota; class Alphaproteobacteria; order Sphingomonadales; family Sphingomonadaceae; genus Sphingomonas; species Sphingomonas sp. SUN019. The sequence continues at coordinate 1,302,170 of NZ_CP096971.1, forward strand.
GCGAAGGCGACCGGCAGATCCTCATCGACAAACGCCGTCACCGGCGCACCGAGCGGAATGGCCGCGCTCGTCCCTGTAGTGAAGAAACCGGCAATCGGAAGCAGCGCGACGGCGCCGATGACGCCGGCGGTCCCGGTCTTACCTTTGTCATCTAGCTGTCCGCTCAGGCGGATCTGTCGGCCGTTGGCACGGACGTAGAGAACGCGCGCGTTGATGGCCCCGGATTTGCCCCACATGCCCTTGTTGCGCACTTCGGTCACTTCGCCGGTGGCTGGACTCCCCGCAGGGATAACGATCTGGCCGTTGACCATGACCGGCTCCGCGACCGCCATCTGGAACCGCTGGCCGACGCGCAGCTTCTTGCCTTTGGTGGTCAGCGGTTCGCTCATCGTCAGCGAAACCGACGTTCCGCTACGCAGAACATCCTGCACCGGCGCCCCGACGACGATCGGCGCGGCGGTCGGCGTCACCGGAACCACCTGCGCGCCCGCGATCGCCGGCGCAACCAAAAGCGCGCCCGAAAGCGCGATCACGACCCTGTACATTGAAGCCCCCTTCTGATTCGGCCATCCCCATGACCGATGGCATCAGAGACGAGTAATTCCGTACCTTGTCAACGTCCTGCTGCGCTAACCCGATCGACGCCGCGCAACGCTTCCCGACAATGCACATCATTCGGTTCACGCTCGTCGAGTGCTTCGGCGTCTCCGTCGTCCTCAAATTCAGAATCGCCATCAAGGTAATCAAGTTGATCGCTGACTTGATGCGCGAGCCTGCGGATCAGAGGCGTGGGCAGCGCAAGGATACAGACGATCAGCGACTCGACGCGATCGTCGGCATGCCGCGCCGCGTTGCGCATCAAATCAAACCCCGCGATGGCAGACTGACGTTGCCGCTCGCGCCAATCATGATGTGCTCGTGTCCGCAGATCCCCAGTCGTTTTCGCGCATTAATGCCTGCACGGGTCATTTCGATGTCGGATCTGCTCCGCGACGGGTCACCGCTCGGGTGGTTGTGGACGAGGCTCCGGTCGCACCGTTGAAACCGAACGCTCAGACGTCACTGTGGAACCGGTACTTCTGCGCCGAACACCGCCGCGGCCGCTCGCAAGATCGCACGAAATCACAGAATGCATCGTCAACCGCAGCAATCATCGCGACTTGCGCTCCGGCGATCGCGCTCATCGCGTGAAAATCGCGTGCCAGCCGGAGAAGGACGCCAATCGGTTGAGGCCGGTTTCCGGCGCTGGTCTTCTCCTGCGAGGAGCAGTGTTGCTCGGTCCGCTCAGAGAGAACTTCCATGGACGAGGGTTTAGGGTGCAGACGATCGGTGCCGGTAGCGCTGGTCACAACCAGTCCGGGCGATCGACGCGGGCCTCTCCGTTGCTCCCGGAGCACCTTGCCGACGCGATCGTCGCGTGCCTTCGCCGGCGACGCGCGCGCCGCCAGCCCTCGGACGACGGCCACGGCCTCTGCATGCCGCCGATCGTAGTCGCGACGTGCAATACGACTGGCGGTCCGGGAGCGACTATCACCGCCTGCTGGCTGCCGGACGACCTGCGCTCGCGTGGGAAGTCGCCAGGCGCCACCCGGCCTTCCCGGTCGCCCCTGGTGCGACGATCAAGGGCGCTCTCCTGTCCGCCGCGCCTGCGTTCGCTGCGCATTGGGGGTTGCATTTTCGCCGAATCCGGTACGCAACCATTCGACCGTGCGCGCGTGGTCTGGACCGCCGCGATCGATCCCGGCGTCCTGTCGGTGACCGCGAGACCCCGCCCAAGGGCCTCGTTCGACCTGACACGGCATCGCTTCGACGTCGTGGTCGACAACGACGGGACCGAGCATGTCGCCATCCACCTGCCGGGTGGTTTGTTGCGGCTCGATGTGATCGCTGGAACAGTATTGCATGGCCCCGCCGATCTCCGTGCCCACGTCGAGCTTGCGGCCTGCACGCCGCGTCAGCTGGCGTCGCTCGACCGCCTGCTTCGACTTGGCGGCATGCGCGATCCGGGCCGCCGGCCGCCCCCGCCCGACCGTCGCCTCCCCCGTCTCATCGAGGCGTTGCGGATCGCCGACGCGCTGGCGCAGGGCGCGAGCCTGGCGGGCATCGCCGGTGGCCTCTCCGCTGACGGCCACCGTTCCGGGGATTGGCCCGGTGACGGCGAGCATCACAAGTCCGCAATTCGTCGACGGGTCGTGCTCGCGCGACGACTCCTGGCGCTCGGTCCCGCCGGGGTGCTTGGCTGTTTAACCTGACCTCGGACATAGTCGGGTCGTGGGTAGCCGTGGACACCCCCGTGTCGATGATGGTCTCCAACATCCACGCATTGCCGATGCCCTCGCCACCGCGCCTTGGCGTGACGGTCAAATGGCTTTTTTCCGCGCACGGTGGTGAGTTCGGTCTGCCCCGACCATTATCTCATGCTTGCACGCCGGCGCGTTGCAGCTACCGTCGGAACATGGCGTACGCATTCCGCACCCGTTCGATCGTAGACGCACGGCGCGCGCGACGAGGACGGCCCGACGGCAGCGGACGTGCCACGATCAATCTCTGCGGTATTGCGTGGCGAAGTGCCCCCCCGTTCGAGAATTGTCGATGACCCGCACGCCGCGCATCATGGTGAGGTCGGACCTGATCGCGAGCGTGACCGCCGATGTGGGCGACGCACGTGTGGCCGACGACGCGGTCAAGTTCGTGTTCGAGGCGACGATCGCCCACCTCGCGAAGGGAGGCCGCGTCGAGCGTCGCGGCTTTGGCGCCTTCCCGGTCCGGTCAAGCACCGCGCGCACGACGAAGAGTTCCAGGTCCGGCGACCCGCTCGATTTGCCGTCGCGCAGCCTGGTCTTCTTCCGGCGCGGACAAGCGCTTCGGGCCGACGTTGCGCAACCTGGCGCGACCGCATGACGCGTGCGGGCGAAAAGCTGTACGGCGACTGGCGTCACGCGATCGATGCAGACCGCAAGGCTCGGCTTGGATGGAAAATCCTCCGTCGCTTCTTGTCTGTGGTTGCGCTCGCAGCGATCGCCAGCGCCGCCTTGTTCGGATTCGGTCGATGACCGATCGCATTGCGGGAGACTGGCGTATGCTGGTCGGCGAGGAGCCAATCGGTCCTGACAACCACGTCTACTCGTTTGCCGACGGCGTCGTCCTGAGCGCCGTTGGCATTCCGGTCGGATCCTATTGCGCCGCCGACGATGGCGGCTACCGGATCCTGCTGGGCGAGCAGACGTGCGTCGTGCGCGCCGTCGGCGATGGCGTGATCGAGACCATGACCGGGTCGGTCGATAGCGGTAACTGGTCGGACCCGGTGGTCTTCTCGCGGGTCCGATACGATGTCCGTCCACCGTACGGCATCGGTTGAACTCGGTAATTGGTGGTTTTCGCCGGAACAGCCCCTTGTCGTCTTCAAGACCGCCGCCAACGGGCGTAGGATACGCCAATCGCGGTGAGCAGAACAGGCGTCGCCATGCCGGACTGGGACAGGTTTGAATATTACGAGCGGCGCGAAGCGGTCGAGCGCGCCGCGGCCGCCAGGTGCACCGATCCGGCGATCGCGCGCGTCCATTTGAGTCTGGCCGAACGTTACGCCGACGCGCTGGTCAAGGTCAGGGCATGTCAGGGTCCGCCCGTGCATACCGTGAAAAGCGACCGTCACGCCTGATCGCCCCCCGCTCGGCGGGCTGACAAGCATCTCGGATCGAACGCGGCGCAGTGACCGTCGCAGCTTTCGACCAATATTATGATCAACCGGTGCTGGCACATGGCTCCTCGCGCCATGGCGCGACCGCGCTCTACGGCTCGCCCGTCAGCGTGCTCGCCGCCGAGCCCCCGGCGGGTCTCGGCCTGGCGGTGACGATCGCTGGCGCGAGCCTTACGGTCGCCGCTTGCGCGGCGGCGCTGGTGGTGGCCTCTCCCGGTGGCGCGGGAGTGGGCGGCGCTTCCTCCTAGGCCCGCCTTGGCGGGCTGCAAGCCGCGCCTGCGGCGCGGCTGCTCCACTCGCGTTCCGCCCCTTCGGGTGCTGCCCGCCGCGTGCGGGCCTTTCCGGTCGCTGCTTGCCGCCCACCCCCGCTTCCGGGGGAGGCTCGGGTTTTTGGGCGGCGGTGGAGGCGAGCGATGGCGAAAGAACGGAGGACGCGCGCGCGGCAGACGCGCAGGGACAGGCAACAGGCCGACCGGCCCAGCCTCTACGACGAAGTCACCGCCCAGATCATTGCCGACCTCGAGGCCGGGCGCGTGCCGTGGGTCCAGCCGTGGGGAATGGCGGGCGGCGCCGCACCCGGCCTCCCGCGCAACGCGCTCACCGCACGCGCTTACTCGGGCGTCAATATCCTGATCCTGTGGGGCGCGGTCATCGCGCACGGCTGGCCCTCGCAATCGTGGCTGACCTTCGCGCAGGCGCAGGCCGCGGGCGGGCGGGTCCGTAAGGGCGAGCACGGGCAAGGCGTCGTCTATGCCGATCGTTTCACCCCCGAGGCCGAGAAGGAGCGCGCCGCGCGCGAGGGCGACGCCGCCAAGGCGGTGCCGTTCCTCAAGCGCTTCACCGTCTTCAATGTCGCACAATGCGAGGGCTTGCGCGAAGGACTTGCGTCCGATCCCGCGCCCCTCCCCGAACGCGAGATCGTCCCCGTCGCCGAAGAAGTGATCGCCGCCTCGGGGGTCGACTTCCGCATCGGCGGGACACGCGCCTTTTATGTCCCCTCGCTCGATGTCGTTCAGGTGCCGCCCCAGCCGGCCTTTTTCGAGCAGGTGAATTATTACCGGACCTGCCTGCACGAACTGACCCATGCCACCGGCCACGCGAAGCGCCTCAACCGAGACTTGAAGAGCGGCTTCGGCAGCAAGGACTATGCGCGCGAGGAACTGATCGCCGAAATGGGATCGGCCTTCCTCTGCGCCGCGCTCGGCATCGTGCCGACCGTGCGCCACGCCGATTATATCGCGTCGTGGCTCGACGTCTTGCGCGAGGACAATCGCGCGATCTTCCGCGCCGCGAGCGCCGCGACCAAGGCCGCCGACTGGCTGCTGGCGCGTCACGGCGAAGCGCAGGCCGCGCGCATGGACGGGAGGATCGCGGCATGATTCTCCTGCCCCCCGACCTGCGCCTTACGCTCCGCGCCAACGGCATGGCGCGCCGCGCCTGTGACGAACAGGGACGGCGCTTCGACCCGCCGCCGGTGGTCAAGCTGTTCAATCCGCTCGGCGCGGCGACGTGGCTGGCGACCGCACTGGCCGAGGATGGCGACACGCTGTTCGGGCTGGCCGACCTCGGCTTCGGCTGCCCCGAACTGGACTGCTTCAGCCTGTCCGAGATCGCCGCGGTGCGCCTGCCGTTCGGCCTCGGGATCGAGCGCGACCTGACGTTTGCCAGCACCGTCGCGCTTTCGGTCTGGGTCGCGTCGGCGCGTCGCGCCGGTTCGATCCTGTGGGCCGAAACCCTGTTGCGCCGCGCCACCCAAGGCGGATCGCCGCCCGGCCCGGACCCGTCGCAGGAGATCAGCAGCACGCAAGACCTTCCGTACCGTTCGGGCGGCCCGGATGGCGGTTGACGCGCGGGCGGCGCGCTCCGCCGCCATCACCGACCGGTCCCGCCCGCGAATCCACTCTCGACCGGGACCGGCGCTCACGAAGGAGCTGATACCATGAAACTAGACTTCATCCCGCTTGGCAAGCTGTCGGTCAGCAAGGCCAACATGCGCTATGCGAAGAAGGCACCCGACGTATCCGACATTCTGCCGACCGTCCGCAAGCGCGGCATCCTCCAGCCGCTGATCGTCCGCGCCAACGGCGCGCCCGACCGCTACGAGATCGTCGCCGGGCGGCGGCGCTTCCACGCCGCCCAACTGGTACACGGCGAGCGGACGGCCCAAGGCCTTCCGGTCGGCGATGCACTGCCCTGCGCGATCCTCGACGAGAACGACGATGCGACCGCGATCGAGGCGTCGCTGATCGAGAACTTGGCCAGGCTCGACGCCGACGAGGTGACGCAGTGGGAGACGTTCACCCGGCTGGTGAAGGAGGGGCGCACCCCCGAGGAGATATCCGAGACGTTCGGGCTGCCCGCGCTCGCCATCCGCCGCGTGCTCGCGCTCGGCAATCTGCTGCCGCGCATCCGCAACCTCTACGCGGCGGACAAGATCGACCGCGCGACCGTCCGCCACCTGACGCTCGCCAGCAAGAGCCAGCAACGCAGCTGGCTGGCGCTGTTCGACGACCCCGATGGCTACGTGCCGACCGGACACCAGTTGAAGGCATGGCTGTTCGGCGGGCAGTCGATTCCGGCGCGGTTCGCGCTGTTCGACGTGGATACGTTCACGGGCGGGGTCGTCTCCGACCTGTTCGGCGACGACCGCTATTTCGCGGACGCCGATGCGTTCTGGACCGCGCAGAACGACGCCATCGCGGCGCGCCGCGCAACCTACCTCGCGGAAGGCTGGAGCGATGTCGTGGTCGTGCCGCCATCCGAGCACTTCCATTCGTGGGAGTATGAGAAGGCGGGCAAGCGCAAGGGCGGACGCGTCTATGTCGATGTACGTTCGACCGGCGAGGTCGTCTTCCACGAAGGCTATCTCTCCGCCAATGAGGCCCGGCGCGCCGCGCGCGGCGACGGCCCGGACCCCGCCAAACCCGCGCGGCCCGAAGTCACCGCGACCATGCAGACCTATCTCGACCTGCATCGTCACGCCGCCGTCCGCGCCGCATTGTTCGGGCATCCGGGCATCGCGCTGCGAATGCTGGTGGCGCACGCGATCGGCGGATCGCAGCTGTGGCGCGTGTCGCCCGAACCGCAAGCGACCCGCAACGACGAGGTGCGCGAAAGCGTGGAGACGTGTCGCGGCAAGACGGTGTTCGACGAGCGCCGCCGCGCGGTGCTGGCGGTGCTCGACTTCTCGCCCGAGGAGCCGACCGTCACCGGCGGCAACGGCGACGACGACGGCGTCGCGGCCATCTTCCTGCGCCTGATCGACCTTCCCGACGCCATTCTCATGGAGATCATCACGGTCGTCATGGGCGAGACACTGGCGAGCGGCAGCGCTGCCGTTGCCGCGCTCGGGACGCAGATCGACGTGGACATGGCCGACTGGTGGCAGGCCGAACCGGCGTTCTTCGACCTGATCCGCGACAAGGAAGTGTTGACCCGGATCGTCGCCGAGGTCGCGGGCGAGACGGTCGCTGCCGCCAATATCGGCGAGAAGACCAAGACCTTGAAGCGCATCGTGCGCGATCATCTCGACGGCAGCGACGGGCGGACCAAGGTCGAACGCTGGGTGCCCAGATGGCTGGGTTTCCCGGCGTCGGCCTATACCGCGCGCGGTGGCGTCGCCACCGTCGCCGCCCACGCAAAGGTCGAAGCGGCGCGGCCCCCAGCGCCGGACCCCGACGCCGGGCAGGAGCCGTTTGCGCAAGCCGCGTGAGCGACCGCAAGCGGGCGGGGGTTATCGGGTGGACCGTGCTACGCGCTGTCCACCCGAGCCTTCCGCCCTCGCCGGAGCGTTCTCCCACGGGAGAACTTCGCCAGCTTCGCGTGGTCGTCGCCCGTGTCGACGCGCGCGGCGGCGTCGTGCCCCGCCCGACATCGGTCGGAAAAAATCGCGCCGCATGGCCGTGCGCCCGCTGGGCGCACGGCCATGCGGCAGGCGATCCGGCGCGCCAGCGCGCCGCCCCGCCAGACCAGCGGGATGCACTCACATACCGATCATCGCAACCAGCGGACCTAGCTGCCGTCGCCGTCGGCGAGCGCGGCCTCGATCATCGTGCGCCAACGCTCGGCGTCGCTGCCCGCGGGCGCTGCTGAACGGATCGACGCGAGCAGCGCACGCGCCTGCGGCACGTAGCTTCGCCACATCGGCGCGCCCTCGAACCGAATATTCGACCGTCGGCGCGGCCGGGATCACAATGCTTGCCGGCGGCGCAGCCGTTGGCGGGGCGCGAGCGCTCGGCGGTGCGGCACTCGGTGCGGTGCGGGCCGGCACCGCGATGGGATCGGCAGCGTCGACTGCCTACACGTTTGGCAAGGACACCGCGTCATCACCGACGATGCCGGCTGGCCTTGGCGGCGTGGCGCGCGCCGTCGGCAATGCCGCCCGCGAGCGTGCCTCCGGCGCGCTCGGCCTGGGCGAAGCCGCTTCGCACGGGCGGGCTGCGGCCTGGAATGCCCTCAACCGTGGCGGCCGGGCTGAACCATCACCATCCGGCAACGCCGACGGTGCCCCCGCCTGGGCACGAGCGATGCGTGGCCAACAGACCGCCCGACATCACCGCCAGGTCGCTCTGCACGCCGTGCAGCAAGGCGATCGTGGCGGCGCCTCCGCCACCCCCGACATCAAGGAAAGGGACGACTGATGATCTTCAAGCGCGCCGTCCAGCGTTACGGACAAACCCCGGAGCCGGAGACGCCGTATCAGCGTGCCGGCCAAGTCTGGGACGATCGGATCGGCTCCGCCCGCGTGCAAGCGCGCAACTGGCGCCTGATGGCGTTCGGGTGCCTTGCGCTTACCGGCGGTCTCTCGTCAGCTCTCGTGTGGCAATCGGTGCAGAGCCGCATCACGCCCTATGTCGTGGAGGTCGACCGGCTGGGCGAGGCGCGCGCCGTCTCGGAAGCGCAAGCCGGCTATCGTCCCACTGACTCGCAGATCACATGGCATCTCTCGCGCTTCATCGCGAACGTCCGCGGCCGATCGCTCGATCCGGTGCTGGTTCGCCAAAACTGGCTCGAAGCGTATGATTTCACCACCAAGCGCGGCGCACAGTTTCTCGGCGACTATGCCCGAACCGCCGATCCCTTCGCCAATATCGGCGAGCGGACGGTGTCGGTTCAGGTTACAAGCGTGGTGCGCGCGTCGGACCGGTCCTTCCAGGTCAAATGGACCGAAACCGCCTATGAACGCGGTGCGCAGGCCGGGACGCAGCGCTGGACGGCGATCCTGACCGTCGTGATGCGGGCCCCCACCGATGCGGACACGCTCCGGAAGAACCCCCTTGGCATCTATGTCGATGCTGTGGACTGGAGCCGGGAACTCGATCCTCCAGCACAGTCGCGCCTGGCGCCGCCGCCTACTCCTCCTCCGCCGGCCCCGGCAGGCCTGCCGCTCGACTCTCCCCTCGATCCCAATCTCGCTGCTCCCACACAGCCTGCCCAGGAGTCACGCCCATGAAGCTCGTTCTCGCAGTGTCCGCCCTCGCGATAGTCGCGACGTCAGCGCCGGCTCAAACCAGGTCTCAGCCATCGTCTGAGCCGATTGCCGTTGCCACGGCATCGCCAGCGCCGAAGCAGCCAACTCGGCGAGCGATCGCCCGCAAGCGCGTCAACCCGGTGGTGGCGCGTGTCGCTGCTGCCAATCGTGCAGCCACGCTGGAGCCGCTGGCACAGGGCTTCGTGAATGCGGTCCAGGTATTCCCGTTCAGCGACGGCACGATCTACCAAGTCTACACCGCGCCCGGCGCCGTCACCGACATTGCCTTGCAGCCCGGCGAGAATCTTGTGGCGGTGGCGGCCGGCGATACAGTCCGGTGGGTCATCGGCGACACGACGAGCGGCACCGGCGCGGACAAGCGGACGCACGTCCTGGTGAAGCCGTTCACCTCCGGCCTCGCGACCAACCTCGTCGTCACGACGGATCGGCGGAGCTACCACCTCCAACTCACCGCAACGTCGCGCACCGCGATGGCTGCCCTGTCATGGACATACCCAGCCGACCAGCTGATCGCCCTGCGCCGGGCTGCCGACCAGGCCGCGGCAGCGGCCCCTGTTTCCGAAGGACTGGCGGTCGACAGCCTTCATTTCAACTACGCGATCAGTGGCGACGCAGCTGCGTGGCGGCCGCTTCGTGCGTTCGACGATGGCCGGCAGACGTTTGTCGAGTTCCCCGTCAGCATCGCCGTCGGCGATGCGCCGCCCCTGTTCGTCGTCGGGCCGACCGGCGACGCCGAGTTGGTCAATTACCGTGTCCGCGGCCGGTTCTACATCGTCGATCGAATCTTCGACGTGGCCGAGCTCAGGCTTGGCACCAGGAAGCAGCAGATCGTCCGTATTGCGCGCATCGGTGACGGCACCCCCTCGCGAAAGGGAAAGCGCTCATGAGCGACGTACCCGCCTCCCCTGCGCTGAAACTCGATCCCGAGACGTTGGCCATCCGGACCAAACCCGCACGCGCGATCCGCTTCCGTCGCGGCGTGATTATCGCCGTCGCCGCGCTCGGGTCCGTCAGTCTGGTCGTCGTCGCATGGATCGCGCTGAAACCACGCGTCTTCCGCTCGATCTCAGACCGCCCGGAACTGTCCGAGCCGAGCAACCGTCCATCGACCGACACCCTGAACAGCTTGCCGGCAACCTATGGCGATACTCCGAAACTCGGCCCACCGCTCCCCGGTGACCTGGGCAGGCCGATCCTCGAAAGCCAGCGCCGAATGGCGATGGAGACCGGCACCGCCAATGATCCGTCGGGCCAGTCGGCGGCGCAAGAACGGGAGCGCCGGCTTTCGGAGTTGAGGGCCGCTCGCCAATCGGGGGTGTTGGTGCGAGGCCGCACCGCCACATCACCGACTGGCGTAGCCGACGCGGCGGCAACGCCGACGATCCCGGCGGCCGAGGCATCGGGCCAAGCCATCGACCCCGGCCGGGACCCGAATGACCAGGGGCGCAAGGCCCAGTTCGTCGGCACGCTCGATCGCTCCGGGGACATCAATCCGCACGCGCTGGCGGCAGCCCCGTCGCCATATCTGCTGTCGGCGGGCAGCGTGATCGCGGCTAGCCTGATCACCGGCCTGCGGTCCGATCTTCCAGGACTGGTGACGGCACAGGTGACGAGCCAGGTGTTCGATAGCCCGACGGGACGCACCCTGCTCATTCCACAGGGATCGCGGCTGATCGGCAGGTACGACAGCGTGGTCGCCTTCGGGCAGAAGCGTGCGCTCATCGTGTGGCAACGGATCATAATGCCCGACGGCAGCTCGCTTCGGATCGACAATGTCCCGGCAACCGATGCTTCGGGCTACGCCGGCCTGCAGGACAAGGTCGATTTCCACACCTGGGCGCTGCTCAAGGGTGTCGCGCTGGCCACGGTGCTCGGAGTCGGGTCCGAGCTGACGGTCACGGGCGAGAGCGATCTCGTCCAGGCGATCCGCGAATCCACCCAGCAGAATGTGTCGCGCGCCGGCGAGCAGCTCACGTCGCGCAATCTCGACATCCAACCGACGATCACGATCCGGCCCGGCGCGACCGTTCGGCTCGTCGTCCACAAGGATCTCATTTTTGCGCCGTGGCGCGGCGTCGGAGGCTGACATGCCCGAACTAAAGCTTGGAAAACTGCCAGACCGCACTCCGGTCAAGATCTCGTTGACGATAACGCCTGACCTACAAGCCGCCCTGCAAAGCTATGCCGCGATCTACGCTGAGATTTACGGCGTCGAGGAACCGATCGTCGAACTGGTGCCCGCGATGCTTGCGGCATTCCTTGAGAGCGATCGCGCCTTCGCTCGCAACCGATCGACCAGAAAATGAGTGTCGACCCAGAACTTCCCGATCGCTTCGTTAAACTCGACGAGGTCAAGCGACGCGTCGGCCTAGGCAAGTCGATGATCTACCGGCTGATCCTTGAGGGCAAGTTTCCAGCGCCCTATAAAATTTCGCCGTCCGCTTCGCGATGGAGCAATCTGGAGGTTGTCGCTTGGATCGATGATGTGAAAGACGGCTTCGAAGGAAAAAAGCGCAAGGTTTGATCATCGCTTCCGGTTCGCTTTAGTCGACGGCAACATCCCGCCAGACTTTCCGCGGCAGCCAAAGAGAATGACTTACTCCGTAGCATTGTCATGGATTTGAGCCCGTACAACGCCCCATGTTTTCAAGGCCCCGGCGCGTGATGAATCGCCGCGGTTTAGGTGCTTCCGCACTTGCTTTGTATCGTGGGTTCGATTACCAGACCGGGAACCGAACTGAGCCGACAAGTAACGGTTTTCAGGCGGAAAGGTTGACGAGGTACATTCCGAGGTATCGCGGAAATTGGGATAGATCAGAAACGCGGCAAATTAGTCGTTTAGCTGATTAGTTCGAATCCCTCCCGCTCCGCCAGCTGGTCAGCACATTTGTCGCGCCTAGCGAGAATTCGCTGAATTGGGCGCAGTTCCGCGGCTTTTCCACGTTGAATGGTAGCACAGAGAATTTCTCCGCCGACCAAACGGGACCGCTTTAGTCCGCGTTCTCTACGGCCCTTGCAGCCAGTACCGAATCCACAAGCCGCTCTCCGCGGCGTCAAATCCCCGGGCAAAACTACGCAGTCAGCGCGCGAAAATCCGTGCGTGCAGGGTAACCTGCAGGGAAACTTGCGAGCGAGCATGCGCCGCGGACACACCGCGACGATACGATCCCCCGTAGGCCGGTAATTCTGCGCACTTGATGCATGGAGTCGAGCAGGGAATTTTTCTAGCCGCTGCACGCAATCGACACATCGGAGCAGGCAACTTCAACTCGACGTCGCGGCGCGTTTTAACCCGCACGCGAAAGTCGAAAAAACACCGGCCGGTTAACTCAATCCCCGTGGGCCAGGAGCATCGGCTCTGCGATCCGCCCGATAAAAATTGAAAGGTATCGGCCGACGCTTTTGTTTGGCCGATCCGAGGGATTTCAGATGGCCCAATTGATAGCAAAAAAAACACCGCATGTGAGACGCGCTGAGCGATTTTTGAAGATCGAGTATCTGCCAGTTGCGGCGCTCACGCCCGACCCGAAAAATGCCCGCAAACACTCCAAAAAGCAAATCACGCTGCTTGCGGCCAATATCCGCGAGTTCGGCTTCACCAACCCACTTCTAATCGATGAAAAACAGCAGGTGATTGCTGGGCATGCGCGGCTCGAGGCGGCCGCATCGGTGCCGCTCGAGCGGGTGCCGTGCGTCAAAATCGATGGTTTGACTAACACAGCACGAATGGCGCTCGCGATCGCCGATAACAAGATCGGTGACATGTCGACGTTCGACCTCGAAATATTGTCTGCGACCTTGGCCGACCTGGAAATGCTCGACTTTAACGTTGAGCTGACCGGGTTCGAGACTGCGGAGATCGACCTGTTACTCGATCAGTCGGCGACCACAAGCCGCAGTAGCGCCCCCGACCCGGCGGACGTGGTGGAACCGATCGACCCGAATGCGGCCGCGGTATCATCCGTCGGCGATCTGTGGATGCTTGGCGACCATCGCCTGCTTTGCGGCGACGCATTGTCGGCGGGAAGCTTTTCCCAGCTGCTCGGCAACGAGCTAGCCGACCTGATTTTTTCTGATCCGCCTTACAATGTCCCAATCGATAAGAATGTGAGCGGTTTGGGGAGAGTGCGCCACCGTGAGTTCGCCATGGCCGCGGGCGAAATGTCGTCGCGGGAGTTCACCAACTTCTTAAGCACAGCGCTCGGACTGATGGCTAAGTTCAGCCGTGATGGTTCGATCCACTACGTGTGCATGGACTTCCGCCATATCGGCGAGCTGCTCGAAGCAGGCGGTTCGGCCTACGACGAGCTCAAGAATATGTGCGTATGGGTTAAGGGCTCGGGGGGGATGGGATCCCTGTACCGCTCCGAACATGAACTAGTTTTCGTGTTCAAGAAGGGCAACGCGCCGCACATAAATAATGTGCAGCTCGGTAAATTCGGCCGTTACCGGACGAATGTTTGGCGCTACCCGGGGTTGAACAGCTTCGGGCGCCAGCGCAACGAGGAACTCGCGAGCCATCCGACGGTCAAGCCGGTGTCGCTAGTCGCCGACGCGATCCGCGATTGTTCAAACCGCGGCGGTCTGGTGCTCGACGCATTCGCTGGCTCGGGTACCACCATCATCGCTGCCGAACGCACGCGGCGGCGGGCAGCCGCGATCGAGCTTGACCCGCTTTATGTCGATACCGCGGTCCGCCGCTGGGAACGGTTCACAGGCAGGGCGGCAACGCTGAACGGTGACGGCCGGACGTTTGCCGAGGTCATGACCGAGCGCGGCGCGCTCCGCCTCGATCAAGCGGTGGCGGGGCTATGACGAAGAAGGTCGGATACAAGAGCCCGCCCGACCACACGAAGTGGTCGAAAGGGCAGAGCGGCAATCCGAGCGGCCGCAAGAAGGGGCAGCGCAATCTCGTAACTGACCTCGCGGAGGAGATGGCCGCGACCGTGCAGGTCACCGAGGGTGGCCGACCACTTAGGCTCACCAAACAACGTGCGCTCATAAGAGGATTAGTCGCACGTTCGATCAAGGGGGACGCACGCGCGGTCGCGCAGCTACTCCAGCTGCTCGTGCGGCTGCCCGTCGACGAGACCGCAGACCCCGCAACTTCCCCGGCCGACGCAGACGACGAGGCGATCATCGCCGCCTTCCTCGCGCGCCGTATGAAAGGAACACCTGAAAAATGACTGATACTCAAGTCGTCAACGCCGTCCTGCGCGCCGACTTCCACGCGTTTAACACGCGCGTGTTCCAGACGCTCAACCCGTCCGAGGAGTTCAAGGACAATTGGAGCATCGAATCGATGACCTGGTGTCTGGAGAAAGTGCGCCGTGGAACGGTCAAGCGTCAGATTATCAACGCTCCTCCCAGGGGGCTTAAGTCGATGCTTACGTCGGTCGCGCTCCCCGCGTTCGTCTTGGGGCACGATCCCGGCGCGAAATTCCTATGTGTGTCGCACTCGGCCGATCTGGCTAACCGGTTCGGCCGCGAATGTCGGCGAGTGATGGAGAGCGATTGGTACCGCCACATATTTCCCGACACCGTACTCAGTAAGACAGCTGAGGACGCAATGGAGACCACCGCTGGGGGCGGGCGTAAGGCCTCGTCGCTCGAGGCGGGGTTAACCGGTCATGGTGGCAACTATATCATTATCGACGATCCGCTGCCGGCTAACGAAATCACTTCGCCAGTGGCGCGTCAAAAGGCGATCCGGCTTTACCGCGAATCGCTTCACAGCCGGCTCGACGACAAGGCAAATGGTAAAATCGTGCTTGTCATGCAGCGATTGCACGAGGACGATCTGACCGGATTTCTCATGGATCAGCCGCGGTTCGAGCGCCTGATTCTGCCCGCCGTTGCGCCCCGCGACGAAGACTATGAGCTTTGGCATGGGCGAATCCACCATCGCCGGGAAGGTGATCTGCTTCACCCAGAACACGAACCGGCGGAGGTTATTGATGAGACGCGTGCGCTATATTCGGCGCACGGATTTGCAGCGCAAATGCAGCAGGACCCGGTCCCGGACAAAGGCAATAATCTGAAACTCGCCGGCATGCCGCGCTACACCACGGTACCGCCGCGCGGCGAAAGGCGCGTGACGATTTCGTGGGACACCGCAATCAAGGGCGTGCCCGAGGCGGATTTTTCGGTAGCGACTGTGTGGAGCGAGCAGCATGACAGCCATTATTTGCTCCATGTGCACCGGGTGAAGAAGGATCTGCCGCAGCTCGTCGACGACGCGATCATGCTAAACGAGCGGTTTCGACCCGACTTCACGCTGGTCGAAGCGCAGGGCTCCGGCTCGAACCTGAACGCCTACCTCCGCGCGCAACATATCTACCCCACGGAACTGCGTCCTAAAGGCGACAAAGAAACACGCTTCTCGTCAGCCAGTTATTATTTCGAAAAGGGCCAAGTGGTGTTTCCGCTCGACGCTGCCTGGCTGACCGACTTAGAGCGAGAACTGCTGCAGTTTCCTAACGCCCGTCATGACGATCAGGCTGACAGCGTTAGCCAGTATCTCAATTGGTCGCGAGATCGAGGGCAAACTGGATTCATCTACCACGGCCTCGACCTCGTGGAGGACCCCACACCCGAAACGCTGACGGATCTCTTGCTCGGCCTCCGGTATCTTTAACGGGCCGCACTCATTCCTCGGGGATCGCCTCGATAAGCTGTGACGCTGGTACGCCCAGCGGCACGGCAAGTCGATCAAGAATGGTGAGCGAAGGGTTCCGCGCAGCGCGTTCGAGATCGGATACGTAGGTTCGGTGTATGCCGGCCTCGAATGCGTAGCGCTCCTGCGACCACCCCCGCTCGATGCGAAGCCGCTTCATATTGGTCGCGAGGCGCTGGCGAATATCCACGCCAGCGACAGACATCGATGTCGACGATCCATCTACAGACGATCAGAGACATTCTCGTTGACTTCCTGGCGTCGCCAAGCATCACCTGTGTCACTGATCGACGACATTAAGGAGCGCAGATGCGAAAGTTCGGGAAGATTATCACGATCGGGCTGGCAGCCACGCTCGGCGCCTGCGTATCGATGGGGCCGGATTATGACCCGGCCGTGGTGGATCAGCTGACACCTGGGATGGCGAAGGCGGAGGTGGTCGCGCGGCTGGGTCGCCCGACGACCACCGCCAGCCTGCCTGACGGGCGCCAGCAGCTAATGTGGGTTCATTCTCGTGGAACGATGCTCGGCACCGCCCGAGCGCGTTCGGTGCTGCTGATATTTAGTGCCGACGGGAAATACATCGGCCTGGTCAGCCAGACGAACACTGAGATCCGGTAGGCGATGGCAACTCTTGATCCAGCACCTCCGCCCCCCGGCGACGCCATTAAAGCGCGCCTGGTAATCGTTGCAATTCTGCTCTTGCTAGTGCTGATCGGGTTCTCTACCTGCTCGCGCCGGAGCGCGGCCGATCAGCCTGGCGTACCCAGCACTGCTATCTACCGGGCGGCTGCTGAGACTCTGGTGAAGCAGCACCTGCGTGATCCGTCATCGGCTGAATTTAGCGACGTGCGCGTCGTTCCGGCTGCTGGAAACAGCCCGTCCGTCGTGTGCGGTAAAGTGAATGCAAGAAATGGATTTGGTGGCATGGCCGGTACGCAGCGATTTGTGGCTGGTGGCACCGTGACAGTCGAGGGCGAGATCGGCACCGAAGCAATGACGGAGCTTTGGCGACGGTCCTGCTGATAATATGGCTTTTGACGCCTCTAATTCCGTTCCAGCAAAAGCTGGATATGGACTTCCATTCCGGGTGGCGGCTCCTGGCCGCGGAGGTGATATGGACCATGCGCACGAAACGATCGACCGACTGTGCACGCTCGCCGGTATGATCATGGAAGATACAATCGAAACAGCGTTAGTGCGCGATTTAGTTCAGACCCATGAGCGGATTACCCAGCTTGCGATCGCGGGTGGCGATATCGTTAGGCTAGCTGAAGCAGCCGCGGTTGTATTACGACGATGGGATCACTGATTGATCGAACAAAGAACCACCTAAGGTGACGTCGTCAACCTCTCAAAACGCTACTTTGTGGCGACGCGGATTTTGCGTCAGGGCGGTTACTCGGGGTTTGATCGGCCGACCCACTAAATTCAATTTTAAGGCCAACTTTACGCAGTTGAACGCCGCAGCTGTGCGCTCGATAGCCCACGTGGGCGTGGAGGCAGCCGTTCCCGTTAAATGACGTGCTCAGACAGGGATTCCACGCCGTGCAGGAGGCTTAAGCAGCTAAGGGGGCCCGGCGCCCGTACTCAACCTCCTAACCACGAAGTCGCCGCCGAGCCGAAGCCCGCCTTGATCCACGCTGTGCCCCAATCCGTTGCAGACATGAGCCGTCACATCGATACCCAGCCGCTCGCGGCGGGGTTCACGTCACAGACGCTGCCGACACCGCCCGGCGGCAGTGTTGTCTACGAGTCCGGTGACGGCGTGCCCCTGGTCTTCCTCCACGGTATCGGAGGTGGCGCATCGTCCTGGACCTGGATCTTCGTCGCGGCGGCTTTTGCCGGCACACACCGCGTCGTCGTGCCCGACTGGGTCGGCTGGGGCGCCTCCGACCACCCGTCGCGCTTCATTCTGTTCGACGATTATGTCGCGTCACTGGAAGCATTGCTCGACGACCTCGGCACCCCGGCGATCGTCATCGCCCAGTCGCTGGCGGCCGGGTTTGCGCTGGCGCTGGCGGAGCGCCGGCCCGACCTGTTCGCCAGGCTGGTCCTGCTGACGCCATCGAGCGGTAAGGACTTCGGCGAGGATGCGTTCGGGCCGCTGGCGCGCACGACCATTACGCCGTTCGCCGGACCGGCGGCGGGCTTCACTTTCTACCGGCTGTTGTTCCACCGGCGCGCGTTCATCGGCGGATGGCTGCGACAGGAAGGGTTTGCGGACCCGGCCCTCGTCACCCGCCGGATCGTCGACGCCTTCCTGTTCAACGCCCGCCGAGAGAATGCCGCATGGTCGGCGCTACCCTTCGCCAACGGCAGCCTGCGATACGACATCGCGCCGTTGCTGAGGCGCGCGCGAAACGCAGGTTGGCGTGGCGACGGGACGCAGGCTCGCCGCGCTGAGGCCGAAAATCCCCTTCACGCTGATCGACGACACCAAGGCGTGTCCCGACCTCGAACGACCCGCGGCTGTCATCGACGTGATCCGCGCCGAAATCTGAATCCTGTCGAAACACACCCACCCTGCCGCACATGACGATGAGCACGTGCAATCACGCTCACCCATCGACAGTCCGTCGACAGACGGACATCATCAGGCGAAAGGCAATTCCGATGCACTACATGCTGCTGTTCAACGAGACTCCCGAGGAACTGGGCAAGCGCTCTGACCCTGCGCAGGCCGAGGCGTATTGGGGCGGCTGGAATGCCTATATGGGTGCGCTGGCGCAATCCGGGGCGATGGTCAGCGGCAACGGGCTGCAGCCGCCGGAGGTCACGACCACGCTGCGCGTCGAGAACGGTACGCGCCACGTCGTCGACGGACCGTTCGCCGATACCAAGGAGATGCTGGGCGGCTACGTTATCCTCGATGCACCGGACCTCGACGCCGCGCTCGAATGGGCGGCGCGTGCGCCGTGCGTGACGGCGGGCTCGGTCGAGATTCGCCCGGTGCTGCCGCCGCCTGCCGCCTGATGGACGCGGCCTGCGACGCCGTCGAACGGGCGACGCTCGCGGCCCGCGACTCCTACGGCAAGCTGCTGGCGATCCTTGCCGCGCGTACCCGCGACATCGCCGCGGCGGAGGACGCGCTGGCCGACGCGTTCGCCGCCGCCATTGCGCAGTGGCCGCGGGACGGCGTGCCGGCCAATCCGGTCGGCTGGCTGCTGACCGTGGCCCGGCGGAGCGCCAGCCACGCGTCGGCACGGCACCACACCGCAGACCGCAACACGGCGGTGGTCAGGATGCTGGAGGATGAACGGGCCGACGCGACGGCTGACGACTATGGCGACGACCGGCTGAAGCTGATGTTCGCGTGCACGCATCCGGCGATCGCGGCGGACGCCCAGGCCCCGCTGATGCTCCAGGCCGTGCTCGGCCTCGACGCCGCACGGATCGCCGCAAGCTTCCTCGTAGCGCCCGCCGCGATGGGTCAGCGTCTGGTGCGCGCCAAGCGCCGCATCCGTGACGCCGGCATCGCCTTCACCATTCCGGAAATGGCGGACATTCCGCAGCGGCTGTCGGCGGTGCTCTCCGCGATTTACGCGGCCTACGGCACGGCTTGGGACGACGTGGCCGGCGCTGACCCGAAGCTGGCGGGCCTCGCCGACGAGTCAATCTGGCTCGCGCGGCTGACGGTGCAGCTGGCACCCGATCAACCGGAGGCGCTCGGCTTGCTGGCGATGATGCTCCACTGCGAGGCGCGGCGGCTGGCCCGGCGCAGTCCCGACGGCGGTTTCATCGCGCTGCGCAATCAGGACGTGACCTTGTGGTCGCGCGAGATGATTGTGGAAGGCGAGGCGACCCTCCGCGCCGCCGCCGGCGCGGCAAGGCCGGGCCGTTTCCAGACCGAGGCCGCGATCCAGTCGCTCCACGCGGAGCAGCGCATGACCGGAGAGCGCCTGCAAGCCCCGCTTGTGCGGCTCTACGACCTGCTGTCTCGGTTCGCCCCCACTACCGGCGTCCTCGTCGCACGCGCCGTCACGGTGGCGGAAAACGGCGATACCGACGCGGCGCTATCGCAGTTGGACGCAATCGGCGGCGCGGAGACCTATCAGCCGTGGTGGGCGGCGCGCGCGCGGATCCTGTGGCTGAGCGGACAGGCGTCTGCCGCTCGCGAGGCGGCATCCCGTGCCGCGGGTCTAAGCAGCGATAACGGCATCCGCCGCTTCCTGCTGACGGAGGGATATCGAGACGGTTAGCGAGAATAGTCGTGCGATCATCTTCCCCGCTGTCGAAACGACGTGCGCCCGCCGCACATCGCTACGTCAACGATGGAGGACCGACATGAACCAGAGTGCGATCGAACGCGGCAAGGCGCCCGCATGGCTGCTGATCGTGGCGAGTCTGGGCGTCGCTTGGAACGCTTTCGGCATCGTGCAACTCGCCGACTTCGTCACGCAGACGAACGAGAGCCTGATGATGAAGGGGATGAGCGCCCCGGCGGCGGACCTCTACTACGGCCTCCCACTCTGGATGAAGCTGGCCTTCGCGCTTGGTAGCATCGGCGGCCTTATTGGCAGCGTCCTGCTGGGTCTGCGCCGCGCCGCTGCAGTGACGGTGCTGGCCGCGTCGCTGGCCGGCTACGTCGCACTGTTCGAAGGTGACTATGTTTATGGGGTGTTCGAGGCGATCGATGGCCAGATGGCGATCCTGATCGTGGTGGTGGTGATCGCCCTCGGCCTGTCTGGGGCGAGTATCGTGGCGCGCCAGCACGCGCTGCTCGCATGATCCGCGGAGGCGGGGATCGCGACACCAAACTTCGTAGGCTGCTTTCCCCGTTTCATCCTGCGGGACGGGTTTCGAGAATAGGTACGCTTTCCCGCTTCTCGATCGTTTTCGGGACAGCTCGCGGCGTAGCAAGCGGCAGCTATCCGCTGCGGGGATCCTGATAGCCGCCTGACATAAATGTCCTAATGTCGGTCGTTCCCGTCGACAATTCGGGCCGGATCAACAGACGGCAGGTTTCGGGCTTCGCCGAGGTTAGCCTGAACGTCTGAAAATGAGGCGCAAAGCGGTCGCTGCTTGCCTGATGAACGATCGTCCGCTTGCGCGTATGAATGCCCGAAAGCGGACAGGCAGCTTCCCCAAAATCGTGGCCGACGACGACGCCTGAACGAACGGCGGCTTGACCCGTCGAATGGCTGGGATTGAAGGCGCACAGCCGCCAACGAGTGCCGAGTGCAACCGAACTTAGTTTGCGATCAACTCGCGAACCCGATTTGCCAGCGCATCCATAGCAAACGGCTTGGTGAGGACATGCATCCCGGGTTCGAGCTGACCATTGCCGATCACCGCGTTTTCGGCATACCCGGTGATGAAAAGCACCTTCAAGCTGGGTCGATCGACGCGGGCCGCGTCAGCAAGTTGGCGCCCGTTCATGCCCTTTGGCAACCCGACGTCGGTCACAAGCAGCTCAATCGCCGATCGCGACTTAAGCAACGCCAGCCCCTCGGGTCCGTCGCACGCTTCGATGGTTTTGTAACCGAGATCGCCAAGCACGTCGGTGATCAGCGCCCGTACGGCCGGCTCGTCATCCACGACCAGCACCGTCTCGCCATCGGCCGACGGCAAGTCCGCGAGCCGCCCCTCACGATTGTGCTCCGTCTCGTCGTCCGCATAGGCACGCGGGAAATAGAGCGTCATCGTCGTGCCCTGCCCAACCTCGGAATAGATGCGGACCTGCCCGCCCGATTGCCGAACGAACCCGTAGATCATCGAGAGGCCAAGCCCGGTGCCCTCACCGAGCGGCTTCGTCGTGTAGAACGGATCGAAGGCACGACTGATCGTATCGGGTGACATACCCGTGCCGGTGTCCGTGACCGACAGCGCGACATACTGGCCTGCGGGCACGTCGCGCTCGCGCGCCACCTTCTCATCAAGCCATTTGTTCGCTGTTTCGATCGTGATCCGGCCGCCGTCAGGCATCGCGTCGCGCGCGTTAATGCACAGATTGAGCAGGGCGTTCTCAAGCTGGTTGGGATCGATCAGCGTCGTCCACAGGCCGGCCGCGCCGACGACTTCCAGCTCGATCGCTGGACCAACTGACCTGCGCAGAAATTCGTCCATACTTGTGATCAGCCGATTGATCCCGGTCGGCTTCGGGTCGAGCGTCTGTCTGCGCGAAAAGGCCAAGAGACGGTGCGTGAGCGCAGCGGCGCGCTTCGTCGCAGAATGCGCCATCTCGAGATATTTGCCGATCTCTCCGGAGCGGCCTTGATCGACGCGGAGCTTGATCAGCTCGAGGCCGCCCGAGATCCCGGTCAGAAGATTATTGAAGTCGTGGGCCAGGCCGCCGGTCAGCTGACCGACCGCCTCCATCTTCTGCGCCTGACGAAGCTGCTCTTGCGCCTCCTCACTTTCGCGCGTTCGTTCCTCGACCTGTCGTTCAAGCGACTCCGCTAGTTCGGCAAGTGAATTTTCGGCGTAGCGCCGCTCAATGGCGGCTTGGGTCCGGTCCGCCACGTCGCGAACAAACGTCAGATCGTCCGCGCTCCATTCGCGAGCATTCCTATCGTTGAGATAGAGCAGGGCGACGAAATCGCCATGATCGACCACCGGCATGTTGATGAATGCACGGGCATGAATGCCTTCCAAACCCGCGGCACCGTCGACGGTGCGCGGATCGGTTCGCGCATCGGCGATCGCAACAACGTCGCCGCGCTTCAAGTCCTCTATGTACGATCCATAATCGCGAAAGTTGAGAACCCCGGCCAGGCTATCGGTCCCCGGCTTGTTCCAGTCGCGCTCGACCGTGATGGTTTCCGCCACCGGATCGATGATCCCGTACCCGGATCGGCTCACGCCGAAGGTTTTGCCGAGAATCTCGGCAGCGATGAACGACATCGCCTCGGGGTCGAGCGTTTGACGCAATCCATCACCGAGTGCCAACAAGGCGGCTCGGCGGCTTTCGGTCCGGTGCCGTGCCGTGATATCTCGCGATACCCCGACCATGCGTAGCGGTCGTCCAGCGACGCTATACTCCAGTCGGCCGTTGACCTGCACCCAGTGCGTTGATCCGTCCGGCCAGACGCAGCGATACTCAATATCGTAGTCCGCGCTTGATTCGAGCGAGCGTTGCACCGCTGCCCTCATCCGCGCGCGATCGTCCGGGTGGACGGCATCAAGCAGCTCTTCATAGCTGAACGAGTCGGTGCCGTTGCGCCCGTAATGCGCTTTGCACTCCGGAGATGCTGCTAGTGTCGTATTCTGAAGCTCGAGCGACCATGCTCCAAGTCCGCCAGCGCTGAGCGCCACGCGCATCCGCTGCTGCCCCTCCCGAATGTCTTCCAGTCGGGCGCGCGCTTCGTACTGACGCAAACGCGCGCGTCGTGCAGCACGGGCCAGGCTGATCAGCGTCGTCGGATGGAATGGTCGTTCGAGAAAGGTGACATTTCCCAGTGTCTCAAGCAGCCGCACGGCACCGGGATTGCGCTCCAGTCCGCCGCCACGGGCGGTGAGCACGATGAACGGAAAGTCGGACCATTCGGCTTGGTCCGCCAGGAAAGCGGCAAGCTCGCGCAGATCGGCTCCGCGCATCGCTTCCTCCGTGACGATGGCGAACCCGGCACCGTCGCGCAACGCCTTTGCGAGCGACGGTACATCCGCAGCTGCCGCCGCATCCAAACCAGCTTCTCGCAGCATCGCCTCGGCGACGGCGGCATCGCGACCGTGCGGCGCTAGGATGATGGCGCCTTCCGAACTTGTGCGGTTCAAAACGACATCACGCTTTTTTCATGTCGAGAAGCCCGGACGCGTCCCCCACCAGGTCGGGCACGCCACGCAGGATGCCTTGGAAGCCGGTGAGTGGTTCGCCCAGCGTGATGCCATTCCCGCCGATCATGAATTCCCTTATGGTGTCCTCGTGTGCGCTCGTCCGCTTCTTAACGATCGAAATCGCGCGACGGACCCGACCCAAGGCCTCGAAATAGCGCAGCAGGATCACCGTATCGGCAAGGTAAGTCACATCAACCGGCGATTTCATGTCGCCGACGAGGCCGTGCTGGGCGACCGTCAGGAAGGTCGTGACGCCTTGCCTGTTCAGATACTGCAGCAGCTCGTGCATGTGCAGGATCAGCGCCTGTTCTTCGGGCATGGCCGCCTGGTAGCCATTGAGGCTGTCGACCACGACCGTACGTGCGCCATTCTTCTCGACGCGAACCCGGACCCGTTCGGAAAATTCGCCGGGGGTTAGTTCAGCTGCGTCGATCTGTTCGATCACGAGTTTGCCGGAGTCCACCATCGCTTGCAGGTCGATGCCAAGCCCCTTCGAGCGCTCGAACAGAAGACCCAGTTCCTCGTCGAAAACGAACATCGCCGCGGTTTCGCCACGCTCGATGGCCGATTGGACGAAGGTCAGGGTCAGCAACGACTTGCCCGTACCGGCTGGCCCGAGGATCAGCGTACTTGCGCCACGTTCGAATCCACCCCCGAGCAGCCCGTTTATCTCCGGGTTATTGATTGGGACCGTCTCACGCCTGAACTTGGTGTGGTGTTCGGATGAAACGAGTCGAGGGAAGACCCGAATACCTCCGGTGTCGATCACGAAGTCATGAAAGCCTCCGCGGAAGCGGCGACCTCGGTATTTGAGCACGCGCATCCGCCGACGTTCGGCGCCGTAATTGGGCGATAGTTCCTCGAGGCGAATGACCGCATGCGCGACGCTGTGCACGGTCTTGTCGAGCACATCGGCGGTGAGGTCGTCGAGCATCAGCACGGTCGCCTCGTGATGCGAGAAGTAATGCTTCAGGGCGAGGATCTGGCGGCGATACCGCAGCGAACTTTGCGCCAGCAGTCGGATTTCCGACAGGCTGTCGAGCACAACGCGAGACGGCTTCACCCGCTCGAACGCTTCAAATATGCGCTTGGTCGTCTCGCCAAGTTCGAGATCTGACGAGTAGAGCAAGCTCTGCTGCTGCTGATCATCGAGCAGGCTTTCCGGCGGCACGAGTTCGAACACCTCGAAGCCCTCACCGAACGTCCAGCCATGCGATGCAGCGCCGTCGCGCAACTCTTCCTCGGTTTCGGAAAGCGTGATGTAGAGACCCTTTTCGCCCGCTTCGGCTCCTGCCAGCAGGAACTGGCTGGCAAGCGTGGTCTTGCCTGTTCCGGGACTACCTTCGATCAAAAACAGGCGCCCTTCCGAGAGGCCGCCAGCGAGTATTTCGTCCAGCCCAGCAACGCCGGTCGTGTGGTTCGTCATCAATCCCCGCCTCTTCACGACAAACTCGTATCAGCTCGGCTTCGTCAAAGCCTTGCCTCGCGTCAATCGACGAATGTCAGAACTGTCCTTAGGACAATAGCAAACACAGCCGGTTGATCGCGACCAGCGGCGCGCTCAGTCGATG
Source organism: Sphingomonas sp. SUN019 (assembly GCF_024758705.1). Lineage (NCBI taxonomy): Bacteria > Pseudomonadati > Pseudomonadota > Alphaproteobacteria > Sphingomonadales > Sphingomonadaceae > Sphingomonas > Sphingomonas sp. SUN019. The sequence continues at coordinate 1,327,381 of NZ_CP096971.1, forward strand.
TTTCGTCGATGCGGTACGACTGAAATGAAGCGCGCCGCTGCGGCCCTGGATTCGATGGACGAGCGGCCGCTCAGACCATCTGAGCGCTTGAAGTCGGCTGGTCCGCATCCACCAATCGCCGCCGCCAATCGTCTTTCGCCCGCGGCCCGCTCGATCCAGCCCGGGACTGCGATAGCTTGGAAAAGTTTCGCGTGCTCGCCATCAGAATCTAACGCGCGGCAATTTCATTTGTTATCAGCAAGAGTAATCATCTACTCCCACAATCCTGACGGCTCGCCGCATAGGCAGCATGCGCTAATTTACCCAGCGGGTATCGTCGTCGCGCGCTTCTGTTTGCGCTACATCGTATGTCGCGGCCGCTTCGGCTTCAGGAGCCCGCAAGATCAGAAATTTCTGTGCGTTCACCGAGAGCCTGCCTCGCTGCTAAGGCCTGAGCCGATCAGCGAGCATCTTTATTCAGTAAATTACGGAACGATGGGTCCCCGCGATTGTAAGTGCCGACCCAGAGCATGGGTTTCTCCTGGCCCGGTCAGAAATGGCCGGGCCTTTTTTGCCGTCGCCTGCGCGGCCGTGGCTAGATCGCCCGTCGATCGTGTTCGGCGCTCCCGTGTGCCGCCTCGATCATCGCCCGGGCCACCAGATCGTAAGCAGCCCGCCAAGCCTCCCGCGTTGGCAGATCGACCTCCGGGCTTGAGATGCGGTCGATCATCCAGAGCAATGCATCTCCAACCATCGGATAGTGCTCCGCTCTCGCGCCGTAGGCGACGTGACGAACGGCTAACTCCCGAAGTGCGGGAAGAACATCCTGTTGGTGGCTAAGGCCAGTTACGATCCTGGCGAGCGCGGCGATCAGCAGGCGTCCCTGCTCTGCTATGTCGTCCTTGAAGAGGCTTCGGGTTTCGGGTGCGAGCTCGAACAGCCGGTTATAGAACGCGAGGGACGCCTGATCCCCTGCGCGCAAAACCATCTCGAAACTCCGCCGGATCAATTCAACCTGTTCTTGTCGCATAACCCTCCAGGACTGCGCGATGTAGGAAAGTTTCAGTGCCAGCGATGTGCGCAAGCGGCCTGATCGCCCTCGACCTTGATGGTCGGAGACTGCCATCATTAATCAATCGCCATGTCTAGCGGTATTCCTAACTCCTAACGAAGCTGGCTATCCTTGCTGGCCCGGCGGTTGATCCCTCCAGCCCGCCGATCAGCGTCCTGAGACGCTTGGCAACCAATGCAGGTTCTGGCCCCCGGAAGGGCTTGGCGACGGGGTTCTGGAATATCCTCACCGCACATGACGCAATACGGTGTGCCGAGGCCGGTCGGCATTCGTAAGCGCGCGGCCATCACGGCATCCGAGACCGTGTCCTCAATCTGATCCTGCACGGCGCCATCGCCAGCCCAGCCACTCGCCACTGGTTCGCTCCTGCTCATGTCGTGACCATCTTGTATCAAGCGCGCAACTGGGCTCGACCCGATGGACTGATTTGGGTCAGTACGTCTGGCGTACCGGGAAAGGGACGAAGCCCAATCCTGCGCGTTTATCGGGACATCACCCAACCCAAGACCGAGTGCTCCGACGATGGAAATTCATGACGACGCGTTTCGCGTGAATACGGAGGCCGGATTGGTGATCCTTGATGGGCCGCGCGGGATGGCGCTTACCCTAACACCCGGCGCAGCGATACGGTCCTGCAAGCTGATTATGGATTGCGCGGCAATAGCAGCAGCGGACCCGGCTAGCGCCCGGCCATCGCAGCAGTGCAATTCCGCATTGTCGCCCAAGTCATAACGCGCGGAACTGGTATTATGCCGCCGGCAGCAGGAGCATTCGCTGCTGCTGCCAACACGCCGGGATAATCGTGTCCAGCGTTACCGTGCGCGCCGATACTCCGGTCCGCAGTGCGCCCGCGAGAATCGCATCGACCACCGCGGGGCTAAGGAACGCCAGCCGCAGCACACGGGTCAGATAGGACGAGCTGATCCTCTCCTTCGCGGCAAGTTCCACAAGCCCCAGTTCGCCCTCGCGAAGCACGCCCCACCAACGCCGGGCCTTGATAACCAGCCCGATCAGCGACACGTCGACGACCGCGGCAGGCGCGCACCCATTGGCCTGCACCAGCCGCACCGCGCCGCCGGTGCGGGTCAGCCGCAGCGCCGAGTGCAATGTGGTGACCGCGAGCGCCTCGCTACCTGCGCTCAGCTGCAAGTGCGCCGCGACCGCTGCGGTCGCGAGGTCGATCTCGACCGCGTCGTCGTGAATTCGGACCCGCGCAATCATCGCGCGCAGCACGGCCCGGTCGCTCTTCGCGGCATGCCGGGCTACATCCACGCTGCGTTTGGTAAGCGGATGGATGTCCGCCGGGCGGACTATGAGCCCGAGGGTCGCCGCCAGCGCCAGCGGATCATCGAACGCGCGTGAGATCGTCCGTGCGACCGCGGTCTCGATCTCGAGCGCGGGGATCCGAACCCCCGCTTCGTTATCACCGCCCCCGTGATGCACGGCACGGCTGACGTAGTAGCGGTATCGCACCTTGCCTTTGCAGGCATGGGTCGCGATCAGCGGAACCCCGGCTGCATCGACGATCAACCCGGCAAGCAGGCTCGGGCTTGCCGCGCGGGCAGCGCGCCGCTCGCCGCGGACATGCGTGTCAAGCCGGTGCTGAACAGCGTCCCAGGTCGCGCGATCGATGATCGCTGTATGCAGGGCAGGATAGACGTGCCCGTTGTGATGGACCTCGCTGACATAGGCGGGGCATTTGAGGAACGCATGGATCTGCCCGCGCGTGAACACGACCCCGCCGAACGCCTTGCCGCTACCGATCCGCGTGCGCACCGGTGCGCCGATCCCTTCTCGTGCCAGCTGCTCGGCGACCAGCCGGACGTTGCCGGTCGCGATGTAGCGCGCAAAGATGTCGCGCACGATCGCGGCATGCTCCTCGACGATGGCAAGGCTGCGCCCGTCCGGCCGGTAGCCAAGTGGCGGCGTGCCGCCCATCCACATGCCCTTCGCCTTCGAGGCCGCGATCTTGTCCCTGATCCGCTCGGCGGTGACCTCGCGCTCGAACTGCGCAAAGCTCAAGAGCATGTTGAGCGTCAGCCGTCCCATGCTGGTCGTGGTGTTGAACGACTGGGTGACGCTGACGAAGCTGGTGCCCGCCGCATCAAACGCTTCGACCAGCTTCGAGAAGTCGAGCAGCGAGCGGGTCAGCCGGTCGACCTTGTAGACCACGATCGTGTCGATCCGCCCGCCTGCGACATCGGCGAGCAACCGCTGGAGCGCGGGGCGCTCGAGCGTACCGCCCGAGATGCCGCCATCGTCATAAATCTCGGGGAGCAGCGTCCAGCCTTCGGACGCCTGGCTCAGCACATAGGCGGCGCACGCTTCGCGCTGCGCATCCAAGCTGTTGAAGTCCTGCTCCAACCCCTCCTCACTCGATTTGCGCGTGTAGATCGCGCAGCGGACCCGCTTCATGCCGCCTTTACCTTCTGCTTCAGCCCGAAGAACGCTGGGCCCGACCAGCGCGTGCCGGTGATCGCGCGCGCGACCTCGCTCAGGCTGTTCCAGTCGCGGTCATTCCAGCGGATCACCCGGTCCTCGCCGACTGTCACGATGTGCACGACGCCGTTCCATTCGCGGACCAGCCGCATGCCGGGCACCGCGGGCGAGGTTCTCGTGCTGGCCGCCGCCAGCTGCGTCAGCTTGCCGAACGTCGCCCGGCTGTGTCCGCCGAACATCTTGGCCTGGATCTCCCAGCCGAGCGCCAGCCGCAGCATCGCCGGGCTGACCTTCGGGACGACCTGACCGGTGACGCTGACCCACTGCGCGCGCAGCTGCGCCGACGACATGGTCGCCAGCGCCGCCAGGCTGACATCGAGCTTATTCTGTGCGATCGTCATGCTTACACCACCGCGATGATGCGATAGCAGGTCGTCTCGTCGCGTTTGCTGCGCTCGATCTGATGCCCCTTCTTGCGCAGCCCGGTGAGCGCCGCACGCATGGTATGCGCCATCCAGCCGGTCGCTTCGATCAGCTCGATCGGGGTTGCGCCTTTGTCGCGGCGCAGCAGTTCGATAACTTGCTCAATCTTGCTGCCGCTGCGCAGCACGCTCGTCACGCTGACCGTGACCAGCGGTGAGCTCTCGACGATGATCGCGTGGTCTTCGGCACATCCGGTCCGGCGTTGTCGATCAGGCCGCGCCCCGCATCGGTGATGGCGAGGCCGATCCGCTGATCGCTGTCCTCGCGCCAGACGCGGACCAGAACGGTCTCAGGCTGTTCGACCACAAGCGCATGCTTGAGTAGCGGGGTGATCGCCTTTGCCACCTCGGCGGTCTTGTCCCTGATGCAGTCCTTCAGCGGAAACACATTGCCATCGTCGCGCGCGGCGGCGGCCGATAGCAGGATCAGCTGGAGGTCAGTGAGTTTGAGATTCTTGGCCATGAATGGTCTCCGGAGCGGGACCAACACCATCGTCGGCCCCACCACCCAGAGCCCCGCCGATCACCCGGCCGGGGCAGGAGCCGCGCTGTTCGCGGCCCCGTTCACACCAGCACCAATGCTTGCTGTTGCAGCGAAGTCGAATGAAATGGGCGGATCGGATGCAGATTGACTGGTTCTACCATCGTCGGCTGCTCGAACGCATCGGCACATCCCGCCTGCCGAAACCAAGGAGGGTGCTGTCAAACCAAATGCACCGCCATTCTCCAAGTTGGTTAGTTGACGCCTTTAGCGGCAGAAAATGGCACTTCGTTCTCGACGCGACGCATTATCGTTCTCATGCTTCGGCGCGCGGAAGCGGCCAAACGGGCGGAACGAACCATATCCGGCTTAGTCTGACAGTACCGTAGGCGGCGAGCACGGTCGTGGTCTTGACGGTCCCGGGCGATCCTTGCACGCCGATCACGGCCGCGCGCGACATCGGCCGATCAGTTACGCCGCGTGGATTTCCAATCTCGCAGCGCGCACCCGCACACTTGCGCCACAGAAGCGCGGGCCGAAGTCGGCGTCGGAGGTAATCGCTCTGGGGCGCTGAGATTCCAAGTCAATAATCAGCGGTGCGCTACGATAGCATTACCGATCAGGTACGCCGACGCGACATTCTGACACTCTCCGCCCATGCTCATCGCGCGCAAGTTGAACGAACACGTCGATCGTGACCCCGACATAGCGCGCGATATCGGCACGGCTCAGCGTTGTTCCGCCCTCCAGGATTAACAGCGCTAGCTGCTCGACCGCCCCATCGACGCTGTCAGCGTGGATCGTGGTCATCGATCCGGGATGACCCGTATTGACCGCGCGAAGAAACGCGAACGCCTCGCGCCCGCGCAGCTCGCCGAGGATGATGCGATCGGGCCGCATCCGCAGCGATGCGGACACTAGGTCGTTTGTGGTAACATCGGCCTCGCCCAGCGCGCTCCTCGCTGCCAGAAGACCGATCGCGTTAGTATGCTGCAGTCGGAGCTCGGCGGTGTCCTCGATCAGGATCAGGCGTTCCTGCGCAGGAATCTCACCGATCAGGGCGTTGAGGAACGTCGTCTTGCCAGTCGACGTCCCGCCCGAGATGAGGACGTTAAGCCGCCCACGAACCGCCTGGCGGAGCCCCTCGGCGATTTCGCCGCGGTCGACCAGTTTCGCGACTGCCTCGACAATCGGCTGCGTCGCAGAGGATTGCGTTTGTACATCGTCGAACGATCCTGAGGTAATATAGTGCTCGAGCGTCAGGTTCGTCGAGACGTGCTTGCGGATCGCCAATGCCATGGGCCCGCGGGTCGCCGGAGCCGCGACAACCTGGATCCGTGACCCGTCGGGCAGACCCGCCGACAACAACGGGTGTTCGCGACTGATGCCCTGATGATTGTATGATGCGACCTGCCGCGCGAGCCGCAGCAATGTCGTTTCGTCTAGTTCCGCGATCTCATGCCGCTCGGTCGCCCCGCCAAAGCGTCTCCAGCCACATTTCGCCGGGCCGGTTGACGTATATGTCGGTGACATCGCTCCGCCCGAGCGCAGGCAGAAAGGGGTGCAAGGCAGCTGCGCAGATACACCCATTCGTCGACGGCGGTCTGCGTCACCGCCTGCTCTCGACCTCAGTAAAGTCGAGATCGCGCGCGACGAACACGCTGACGCTCGTACCTTGGCGAACGCTCAGAGTCGGCGGGATGTCGGTCTGGCGGGTTATCGTGGCGGTCGTGCCCTGGACCGATCCGGGGAGCGCGACGATCACCGGGCTATCCACCGACCGCGACGCTAGATTAACCCCGACGTCGAGCACCGACTGGAGTATCGCGCCGCCGAACCGCGCGAAAAAGTGGCTGTCGACCTTGGCTTTGATCCCGCCGATGCCGACTGGATCGGTCGCTGGTGATCCGATCGCGATCGTTGCGCCATCGGGACGGATCAACCGCGTCCAGTTGATCAGCGCGCGCTTTTGCCCGGCGGCCGCGTCGGAGCGATACTCGCCAATCAGGCGGCTACCGCGTGGGATCAGCACTCGCCTGCCGTCAAGCCCGTGCACATCGCGCTGAACGAGCGCGCGCGCAAAACCAGCGCGGGTCGAGTTAAACGCGGTTTCGAGAACCGCGGGGACGATCGTTCCCTGCGGCACCGTCATCGTGCGGTTGGCGATCGTACCTGCACGTGTTCGGCTGGCGTTCGCGTTGTTCTCGGACAAGGGGCTGGCCGCGGCCGTTGGTTCGCCATCTGCGGCTCCCGATCGCGGCTGCGATGTGTCGAGCACTAACGTCGCGCCACCACCAGTCCGTTGCGGCCGCTCGACAATCGGCGGTTGAGCATAGTCCACGCGTTGTAGCGGTTGTTGCTGAATGGTCGGGACAACGGTCTGCTGGCGTGGCTCCCGCGGTAGAGGTACCGCTTGCGGCAGTGCCGCCGATTCAATCACAGGCGGCGACACAAACCTCGGCTCGGGCGGAATGTACAAGGGCGGCGGTGCCTCGAAAGGCGCCCGTTGGACCGTAAGGGCGACAACCGCAGGCGCGGTCAGCGCCCGCCGTCGTCCATCCGAGACGCGGTAGCTGGTGCGCCGCGGTGATGCCACGGCCGTTGAAGACCCCCTTCCAGTAACTAATATTGCTTGAGCAGGACTGATATAGCGGCCGCCTCCGCTACTCGCTGTGGTCGATCCAGATGCGATCATTTCTTCCCTTCGTTGGCTGATCGCGACCGCGTCGGCGACGGCGGCGGCGCGCGAGCGGCTCTCGACCGGCGGTGGTGCGACAACGTGTGCTGGCTGACCGACGCTAGGCGCGTGCGATCGTTCTGACACTTCCGCCCCGCCAAAATGCCAGCTCGGGATGCGCAAGCTCATCGCGACCCTGGCGAGCGCGAACAGGGTCGCGAACAGCGCGATGCCGAAGATCAGCATCGCCGCGAGCAACTGTGCGGCGCGCCGATGATGTCGAGATCGGACGCGCGCCGCGCGAGCAGAGTCGACAGCCACGGTTCGAAAAAAGCAAGCTCGACCCCGAGTACGATCGAGATCGCGAGCGCCGCCAGCGCGGCTCCCATCAACCCGCGCAGCCAACCCTCGAACAGACCGCGCGTGCCATCGAACAGCAGGAACACCGCGAACACTGGCCCCAGCGCAAGCAACAGCCCCGCGATGATCCGCACGATCGCTAACGAGGCCAGCGTGCCGACCAGGAACCCCACGCGCGACCAGCCGAGCGCAAAGCTGTCGAACCCGAGAAACGGCGACGGTGCGACCGACGGTATCTGCGGCGTGCCGTCGGCCCCAAGCGGCGGCGCGACAACCCCAGCGATCGCCAGCGTTTTGAGCGCCTGGTCGACCCCATCTAGCCGCGACGCGAGGCCGCCCGTCGTACCCTGCAACCCGCTCGCGCCGCCGATGCTTGCGGCGACCTCCGCCGGCGAGCGCAGGATCACGTCGTAGATGAGAATCTGATACGCTGGCCAGCTGGTAGCGAGCACCAGGACGACGCCAATCTTGACGAACGTCAGCACGCCGTCGCGGATCGTGGGCACGTGGCCAAGCAACATGCGATAGCCGATCACCGCGATCAGCAGCGTGATCATGCCGGTCAGCAGGATAGACGCGGTCGATCCGGGGGCGGCGAGCGCCTGATAGCCTTGCGCGCCTAGCGTCTGCGCCTGGCAGTCGAGAAACGCGATCATGCCCGGTGCGAACGTCTCGGGACTGGGGATCGCCTGACAGGCGGCGGGCATCAGGCGCGTTCCATCAGCGTGTCGTACCACGCTTCGGGCGCCTCGCCGTGCTCGGCGCGGATCTCGTCGAGCAGGCGGACGGTGCGCTCGCGCCCCGACAGGATCGTCAGCAGTTCATGTTCACCGCTGAGGTTGAGTCGCGCGACCACGCTTTCGTTGCCGTGCTTGATCAGGAAGCAGCGCGCGCTGTCAGGGAACGGATCAGTTCGAACTCATGCGGGGTCAGGCCAAACCCGTTCACATAATCCTCGGCGCGCGCCTTCGGGTTGGCCATGAAAATCTGCGTCGCGGCCTGCTCGATGATCGCGCTTGCGATACGGCTCTCCAGCGCGTCCTGCGCGCTTTGCGTGGCGAAACCGACGATCCCGTTGCGCTTGCGGATCGTCTTTTCCCAATCCTTGATCCGGCGCACGAACACATCGTCGTCGAGCGCCTTCCAGCCTTCGTCGACGACGATGATCGCAGGACTGCCGTCGAGCCGTTCCTCGACGCGGTGGAACAGGTACATCATCGCCGGGGTCCGCACCGCGGGATCGTCGAGGATGTTGGTCATGTCGAACCCGACCGAGCGCTCGGCGAGATCGGTGCGGTCCTCGGCGCTATCGAACAGCCACGCACGCTCGCCGTCGCCCTACCACGGCCGCAACCGCGACCAGAAATCGCTCGCGTGCGGGCGGTGCCCGCCGCGGAAGAGTTCGACGATGTGGCGCAGGCGACGAAACTCGCGCGGCTGCGCGAAGCTGGCGTCGATCGCGTCCTTGATCTGCCCGAGTTCTTCAACATCCGCGCTGCCGGCGAGCAGCGCCAGCCAGTCGATCAGGAACTGGCGGTTGGCGGGTGTGTCGTCGAGCTGGAGCGGGTTGAGGCCCGACGATGTTCCCGGCCGCAGCACATCGTAGCGGCCGCCGATCGACCGGATGAACAGTTCGGCACCGCGATCCTTGTCGAAGAATACGATGCGCGGATCGTATTTGCGCGCCTGCGCAAGCAGAAAGTTGACCACGACGGTCTTGCCCGAGTCCGACGGGCCGATGACGGTGAAGTTGCCGAGGTCGCCCTGGTGGAAGTTGAAGAAGTACGGCCCCGCCGCGGTCCAAATGCTCGATGAGTGGCTGGAGCGCTTAGTTCACGCAGGGTAAGTCGCCTTCGCGATGCGAAGGGTCAGGTCCGCGCGTCGGCCCAATGCGCTTTAAGTTCGCGAGTGACCTCAGCGGGTGTATCTGCTCGCGTTAGGAGCCATATCTTGTCAGCAAGTCGGCGTGTGTAAGCCACATGGCGAGAGGTCGGCATAGGCGTAGCCGACCCGACGAAGCATGATCGTCAGGAACTGCAGGCTGGATCATTCGAGCAGGCGTCGGGTCTATTTCTGATATCATCGAACGGGTTCTTAGGTTTGCGCCCCACGCCAATTACCACCAAGCGCGCGAAACAGGTCGATCTGGGCTCGGGCGATTTGCGCGTCGGCCAACGCGAGCGTGGCTTCGGTATCGGCGAAGGTGCGCTCCGCGTCGAGCTGCGCCAGACTGTCGATCTGCCCCTCGCGTTGCTGCGCGCGCGTGATCCGCGCCGCCACCGCCGCCTGGTCGCGCGCAGCCTGCAGCGCGGTGCGGCGATCGAGCGCCTTGGCATAATTGGACAGCGCGGTTTCGGTCTCCTCCAGCGCGGTCAGCACGGTCCCGTCGAACGTGGCGAGCGCGGCTTGGCTGTCAGCCTCCGCCCCGGCGATCCGCGCGCGCGCCTTGCCCTGATTGAGGTTCCAGTTCAGCAACGGCCCAAGCAGCCAGTTGAGCGGCCCGCCGCCGAACAGATTGCCGAGCCCCGTGCCGGTCGACCCGATCGATCCGCCCAGCGTGATGCGCGGATAGAGATCGGCGGTCGCGACACCGATCCGCGCGGTCGCGGCGGCCAACTGGCGCTCGGCCGCGCGCACGTCGGGGCGGCGCGCGAGCAGCGCCGCACCATCGCCGACCGGGATCGGCTGATCGAGCCGCAGCGTCGTGCCGCGCTCGGCCGCGATGGCCGGCAGATCCTGCGGCGTACGCCCGGTCAGCATCGCCAGCCGGAACAGCGCCGCCTGCCGCTCGGCCGCGATCGACGGCACATCGGCCTGCCGCTGGTTGCGCAACGCGGCGATCCGCGCGCTGTCGAGCGGGGTGGTCATCCCCACCTCGACCCGCCGCTGCGTCACCTTCAGCGATCGATCGAGCAGTTCGACGATGCGCTGCGCCACTGCCAGCCGTTCGGCGGCGGCGGCCGCATCGGCATAGGCGCGGGTGGTTTCGGCGACGATCGAGACGCGCACCGCATCGGCGTCGGCATCCGCTGCCCCCACATCCGCAAGTGCCGCTTCGACACCGCGGCTGATGCGGCCGAACAGGTCGACCTCATACGACACGTCGAGGCCGGTATCGACCGTCCAGTCCTCGCGGTTCGCGCCAGGCGGGGTCTGGATCGCGGAATAGCGGCCGTAGGTCGCGCTCGCGCCGAGATTGGCCTGCGGCGTGCGGTCGTTGCGCACCTCGCGCAACGCGGCGCGCGCCTTCGCCAGCCGCGCGACCGCGACGCGGATGTCGGTGTTGGCCGCCAGCGCATCGCCGATCAGGCCATCGAGCACCGGATCACGATAGAGCTGCCACCAATCCTCCGCGGGCGCGGCGAGGGTCGCCGCCGGGCTGGTCGAGATGAACGCGGCGGACGCGCTTTGCGGAGGCTTGGGCGCGACATAGTCCGGCCCCGTGGCGCAGGCGGCGAGCGCCAGCGCGGACACGGAAGCGATCAGGAAACGAGGCATGATATCCTCCTTATTCTGCAGGCTGAAGGTGTGCGTCGGGACGCGGGCGCCGGCGTTGCAGCCGATCACCCAGCGCGCGACAGACGACGTAGAAGGTCGGCGTGAACAGCAGGCCGAACCCGGTCACCCCGAGCATCCCGAAGAACACCGCAGTGCCCAGCGCCTGCCTCAGTTCCGCCCCCGCCCCGGTCGCGATCAGCAACGGCACCGTGCCGAGCACGAAGGCGAAGCTGGTCATCAGGATCGGCCGCAGCCGGTCCTGCGCGGCGCGCACCGCCGCCTCGACCGGGGACAGGCCGTCCTGTTCTTCCGCCTGCTTGGCGAACTCGACCACGAGGATCGCGTTCTTGGCGGCGAGCGCGATCAGCACGACCAGCCCGATCTGCGTCAGGACATTATTGTCCATGCCCCGCAGATTCACGCCGACCATCGCGGCGAGCAAGCACATCGGCACGATCAGGATGATCGACAGCGGCAGGACGATGCTTTCATATTGCGCCGCCAGCACCAGGAAGACGAATACCACCGCCAGCGCGAAGACAATCGCCGCCGTGCTGCCCGCCGCTTTCTCCTGAAACGCGATGCCGGTCCATTCGCTGCCGTAACCCTTGGGCAACGTATCCGCGGCCAGCTTCTCCATCGCCACCAGCGACCGGCCCGACGAATAGCCCGGCGCGGTATCGCCATCGACCTCGACCGCGGGGAACAGATTGTAGCGCGTCACGCGGTACGGCCCGGTCCGGTCCTGGAACGTCGAGACCGACCCGATCGGCACCATCGCGCCCGAATTCGACCGCGTTTTCAAGTTCGCGATGTCGGCGGTCGTCGCGCGGAACGGTGCGTCGGCCTGTGCGGTGACGCGGTACGTGCGGCCGAGCAGGTTGAAGTCGTTGACGAATGCGCTGCCGAGATAGACCTGCAACGCCTCGAACACCCGCTCCGGCGGTACGCCCAGCAGATCGGCCTTCGCGCGATCGATATCGGCGAAGACACGCGGGGTGGCGGTGTCGAAGAACGTGAAGACCTGCGCGAGGCCATCGGTCTGGTTCGCCTTGGCGATCAGCTTGGCGGTTTCGGCGCCGAGTTGCTGATAGCTCCCGCCCTGACGGTCCTGCACGATCATGCGGTAGCCGCCAGCCGAGCCGATGCCCTGGATCAACGGCGGCGGGATGACGAGGATACGTGCGTCGTCGATGTCGGCGGTCGCCTTGCGCGCCTCCTCCATGATCCCGGCGAAGGTGACGCCGAGCTTCCCGCGCTCCTCGAACGATTTGAGCGGGATGTACGCCGCGGCGGCATTGGGCGCGAGCGTCTGCGACGGGCCGTCGAAACCCGCCAGCATCACCGCGCCCTTTACGCCCGCCAGCGGCAGGATGCGCTTGGCGACCTTCTGCACCACGGCGTCGGTGCGTTCGACCGAAGCGCCCGCGGGAAGCTGCACGACGGTCAGGAAATAGCCCTGGTCCTGCGCCGGGATGAAGCCGGTCGGCGTGGCCCAGAACAAAGCGCCGGTCGCCGCGATCAGACCGGCATAGACGACCATCATCCGCTTCGGCCGTGCGACCAGCCGCGCGGTGAGCCGCGCATAACCATCGCTCAGCCGCTCGAATGCGCGGTTGAAGCGATCACCTGCGGCACGGAACGCACGCTGCACGCGATTGCCCGACGCCTCCGATTCATGCGCGCGCAACAGGATCGCGGCGAGCGCGGGCGACAGCGTCAGCGACACGATCAGCGAGATCACCGTCGCGGTCGCGATCGTCACCGCGAATTGCTGATAGAAGGCGCCGGACAGTCCGGTAAGGAACAACGTCGGCACGAACACCGCGCACAACACCAGCACGATCGCGACCAACGCGCCCGACACTTCGTCCATCGAGGTTTGCGCCGCCTGTAACGGGGACAAGCCCCGCGCCAGATTGCGCTCGACATTCTCGACCACGACGATCGCGTCGTCGACGACGATGCCGATCGCCAGCACCAGCCCGAACAGTGACAAGGTGTTGAGCGAATAACCGACCGCCGCCAGCACCGCGAACGTGCCGACCAGCGACACCGGGATCGCAACGATCGGGATGATCGCGGCGCGCCATTTTTGCAGGAAAACCAGGATGACGAGGACGACCAGGATCATCGCCTCAAACAGGGTCTCGATCACCGCATCGACCGATTGCGCGATGAACTCGGTCGGGTTGTAGATGACGCGATAATCGAGGCCCTTGGGGAAGGATTTCGACATCGCCTCCATCTCGGCGCTGACCTTTTCGGCGGCGGCGAGCGCGTTGGAGCCGGGGCGCTGGAACACGGCGGCGATCACAGTCGGTTTACCCGACAGATAGGTGTTGGAGTTATAGTCCGCTGCGCCCAGCTCGACGCGTGCGACATCGCGCACGCGGACCTGCCGCCCATCGGGATCGGTGCGGACGATGACGTTGCCGAATTGCGCCGGATCGGTCAGCCGCCCCTGCGTCTCGACGTTCAGCTGGAATGCATTGCCCTGATTGTACGGCGGCTGGCCGAGCGTTCCCGCGGCGACCTGCACGTTCTGCGCACGCAACGCCGCGACGATCTCGCCCGCGGTCAGGTTCATTGACGCGGCGCGGCCGGGATCGACCCACACCCGCATCGAATAATCGCGCGCGCCGAACAGCCGTACGTCGCCCACGCCGTCGATCCGGGCGAGCCGGTCGCGTACCTGCGTCAGCGCGTAGTTGGAGATGTAGCCGCGATCGAGCGAATTGTCGGGCGAGATCAGGTTCACGACCATCAGGAAGTCGGGCGAGGTCTTGCGCGTCACCACGCCCAGCCGCTGCACGTCGGTCGGCAGGCGCGGGACCGCGATCGCCACGCGGTTCTGCACCAGCACCTGCGCGGCATCCAGATCGGTGCCGATCTTGAACGTGACCGTGATCGTGACGACGCCGTCGCCGGTCGACTGACTGCTCTGGTAGAGCATGTTGTCGACGCCGTTGATCTCCTGCTCGATTGGCGCGGCGACCGTCTCCGCGACCGTTTCCGCCGACGCGCCGGGATAGGTCGCGGTTACGGTGACGGTCGGGGGCACGATGTCGGGATATTGCGACACCGGCAGGCCCCAGTAAGCGAGCGCGCCGACGATGGTGATCACGACGGCGATGACGCCGGCGAAGATCGGACGCGTGATGAAGAAGCGCGACAGGCGCATGATATGCTCCCCGAAAAGAGGATGAAACGGAGCCGACGGATCGCCGGATATTGTCGGTACGCGTTACCGCGCGGCGAAGGTCGCTTCGCCGATCGTCGGCGCGCCGCCGGGGGGCGCGACGGCGGCATTCATCGGCGCGATCCGGCCGATGCGCGTCGTCACCTTGGCGCCCGGCATCGCCATCTGCGTGCCGCTGATCACCACGCGGTCACCCGCGGCAAGGCCGGTCTTCACGATACGCAGGCCGTCAACGACCGGGCCGAGCTGCACCGGCTTCGCGGCGACGGTGCCGTCGCGCGCCACGGTCAGCACGGTCTTGCGCGCCTGATCAGTCTGGATCGCCGCATCGGGCACCAGCAGCGCGCTGCTCGTCCCGCCGCTCGACAGCCGCATGTTGCCGAACATGCCCGGCGTCAGGAACAGCTTGGGATTGGCCAGCACTGCGCGGCCGCGGATCGTGCCCGATCGCGGATCGAGCGCATTGTCGGTGAAATCGAGCCGCCCGTTCCAGCGATAATCGCCCTCGTCCTGCAGCTTCACCTCGACCGGAGACGCGACCGCGCCCGATTGCTGGGCGCGTTTCGTCTTCAGGAACAGCGCCTCCGACCCGTCGAACGTGAAGTAGATCGGGTCGAGCGCGTTGATCGTCGTCAGCAATGTGCCGTTGGTGTCACCCGCCGCGACCAGATTGCCTGCGTCGATGCGCCGGTCCGAGACCCGCCCGCCGATCGGCGCGCGAATCTGCGTGAACTCGACGTCGAGCGACCGTGCGCGCACCCGCGCCTGCGCCGCGGCCAGCGACGCGCTTGCCGCACGCAAACGCGCGGTCAGCTGGTCGACATCGCTTTTCGAGACCGCATCGTCCGCGACCAGCCGGTTGGCGCGATCGAGGTTGGCGCGGGCCAGCGCGAGATCGCTCTGCGCGCTCGCCAGCCCCGCACGCGCCTCGGCCAGCGCCGCGGTGTACGGGCGCGGATCGATGGTGAAGAGCAACTGCCCCTTCTGCACAATCGCGCCGTCGGTGAAGTGGATCGCGGTGACCGCGCCCGAGATGCGCGGGCGCACCTCGACCGACTTGCTGGCCTCGAACCGGCCGACATAATCGTCCCATTCGTTGACCGAGCGGACCAGAGGCGACGCGACCGTCACCGTCGGCGGCGGCGGTGCGGCGACCGCCGGTCCGTCGCGATCGATGAAGATCCCGCTGGCGGCGATCACCGCGATCGGCACGACGACCAGCCCGGCGCGTTGCCACAGCGGGCGGCGCGGGCGTGGCGAAGCATCCACCGTGACCGGCGCTGCTTCTATTCTGGAAAGCATGTTCATCGACGCGGCTTTCGATTGATGCGCGCCGAGCCGATGCTGGCGAGCAGGGTTTCATATTGATCGGTCGTGAAACCGGCCGACGTGAAGGCGCGAAGTTCGCTCGAGGGCACGGTGTATCCATAATGCCAGCTCAGCACCGCCATCCGCCGCAGCGCCTCCAGCTTCGGATCGGCCAGCCGCGGATTGTGCTTCGCGCCGAACACCGTGCCGAGCGCCATCGCCATTCGGCCGGGCTGCCGCAGCGAGGACAGCCGATCGTTCCGCGCAATCGCGACGACCGCCCATTCCAGCGCGCCGAGCCCAATCTCCTCGTCGGGAAGCGGATCGTGGCGCGGCAGGATAACCGGCAATGTCGACGCTGCGCCGGACAGACCGCCGGTCTCGCTCGCGAAATCGATATAGGCCATGATATTCCCTCATGCTGGTGGCGCGGCGCAGTGATCCGATCGGCGGCACGGGTGCCGTCGGTGGAACGTGGCGGGCGAGCGCATTGGTGCGGCCTCACACAAGCGTGAGCCCGCGGGTCGCTAATTGTTACTGGACTGTCGAATGCGCCCTGCAATCAGGGGGCGGGTCTGGCCTCGATCTGACAATGATAGCGCATCGCGGGTTCCTTCAGCCGGGTCGCCGCTGCGACGCCCCATCTTCTATACTGACTGGTATAGAAATCATGCTGCGTCGCGTCAAGGTCTTTTGTACCGAGCGGTAGTATTTTTTATCGGCTGACCTTAACGGCCGGGCCACCCGAGCAGGCTCATGTCGACGACCCGCTCCAAATCTGCGCGTGTCGCCCCCGACCCCGCCTGCACCGCCATCCCCTGCAGTATCGCGTAGAGATAGGCGGTCAGGCTCTGCACATCGACATGGTCAGGCAGATCGCCCTCGCGCTTGGCGCGCTCGAACCGCTCCACCAGCGCCGCCTGCGACGAGGCGCGACGCACAATGACATCGGCACGAATCGATTCGGCCTCGACGCCGCACGCGTTCGTACTGATCACGCCCAGGCAGCCCTTGGGATCGCAACTGCTCGTCTGGGCATCCACCGCGCCGCGCATGAAATATTCCGCGACCGCGCGCGCCGTCGGCTGCTCTAGCGCCTCGCGCGTATAGGCCAGCTTTTCGGCCTCGTAGAGGTCGAGCGCCCTGTGAAACAACGCTTCCTTGTTGCCGAATGCGGCGTAAAGACTGGGCTTGGTGATGCCCATCGCGCACGTCAGATCCGTCATCGACGCGCCTTCATAGCCCTTCGACCAGAACACGCCCAATGCCGCCGCCAGCGCCGCATCGACGCAGAATTCGCGCGGACGCCCCTTGGGGGCAGGAAGGACGGCAGTTTCCATAACGGACGGTATATAAGTCCGCTGGAAAAAATGGCAAGCGTGCACAGATTTGTTCTGAATTGATTGATTCGTCAACGAGCCACCTTGGCGCGAGTTAATTCAGGTGATCCCGGCGATCAGAAACCATCGTAAGGATCAAGTTCTAACCGATTGGATCCAGGGATGGACATTCAGCCGCAACTGTACGGTTCTCGGAACCGGACGTTCATTCATGTTTCGCTTTTGGCTTGATTTAGCCGATAGCGGACCGCCGTTTTCGGCTGAAACCCTCGCCCGAACCACGAACCCGAAGATCCTTTTTGGAATGCTTGAAATTCTGGTACTCAATGCGGGATATTTGCGGCTGAGGGGAAGTCGGTGATGCGCGGTCTCATTTGCGTCGTCTCCGCTATTTTATCTGTCGCGGTTCCCACCGCAGCACAGGTCCCCCCATTTCCCGCCAGCTTTCATGCGGAGGAAATCGCGACCAACGGCGCGACGATTCACGTCCGGGTCGGTGGCAAGGGACCGGCGGTCGTGCTGCTTCACGGCTATGGCGAAACGGGCGACATGTGGGCACCGATGGCCGCCGACCTGATGCGCGATCACACCGTAGTCGTTCCAGACCTCCGCGATCTTGGCTTGTCTTCCAAGCCGGTGAGCGGGTTCGACAAGAAAACACAGGCCGGTGATATAGTCGACGTGCTTGACCGGCTAAAAATCCGGCGGGCTGATCTTGTCACCCACGACATCGGCAACATGGTGGGGTTTGCTTTCGCAGCGTTGCATCCCGAACGCGTGCGCCGTTTTGTGCTCATCGATGCGCCCGTTCCCGGCGTCGGCCCGTAGGAAGAGATTCTCAAAAAATTCGCTGCTCTGGCATTTCCGGTTTGGCGGACCGGACATGGAGCGGCTCGTAGCAGGGCGCGAACGTATATACCTCGATCGCTTCTGGAACGAATTTTCGGCGACGCCGACGCACTTCACTGAAGGATCGCGGGAACACTATGCGAAGCTCTATGCGATGCCGGGGGCCATGCATGCGGGGTTCGCGCAGTTTGCCGCGTTCGACCAGGACGCGACCGACCAGGACGCGATCGACAACCGGGCGTTCCTGGCGGCAAAAGGAAAGCTTTCGATGCCGGTGCTCGCGATCGGCGGGGAGAAGTCGTTCGGCCCGATGATGGCGACGGTGATGCGCGCCGCGGCCAGCGACGTAACTGAACCAGCGACGTAACTGAAGGCGTCATTCCGAACTCTGGTCACTGGATCATGGAGGAGAATCCTACCGCGACGGTGACGATGGTGCGATCATTTTTGGACAAGACGAAATGACTTTGCCTCGTACTTCACGCTGACCGTACGGCAATCGAAACGGGCTCGACCTCGCGGTCGAGCCCGCAACGCATCATGCCATGATATGCATCGTCATCGTTTCATCGCGTGATTGCGCGTCGTCCTCGCGAATGAACGAAAGAAGGTCCGGATTCACGATGTCGGGATGAGTCGCACACAATCCGTGCGGCAGATCGGCATAGGTCTTGAGTGTACCGTTGCGCAGCAGACTGACCGTCAACGGTGCCGAGTCCGCATAGGGCACGATCTGATCGTCCTCGCTATGCATCACCAGCACCGGCACCGCGATGGCCCTCAGATCCTCAGTGAAGTCCGTCTCGGAGAAAGCCTTGATGCACTCATATTGGGCCTTCGCGCTGCCCATCATGCCCTGCCGCCACCAATTGTCGATGATCCCCTGGCTGACCTTCGCGCCCGGTCGATTAAAACCATAGAAGGGGCCAGCCGGCACATCGATATAGGCCTGGGCACGGTTGGACGCGACGGCTGCGCGGTAGCCGTCGAACGCCTCCATCGGCGTGCCGCCCGGGTTGGCGTCCGTCTTGAGCATGATCGGTGGCACTGCGTCGATCAGCACCGCCTTGGCGACGCGCCCTGGCTCGGCCCGGGCGACGTAGCGCGCCACTTCGCCGCCGCCGGTCGAGTGGCCAATATGAACCGCGTTCCGCAGATCTAGCGCCGCGACGAGTTCAGCGACATCGGCGGCATATGTGTCCATCTCATTGCCCTCCGACGTCTGGCTGGATCGGCCGTGGCCACGCCGATCATGCGCGACCACGCGGTAGCCGTGCTCCACGAAGAACAGCATCTGGTTATCCCAGTCGTCGGCGCTGAGCGGCCAGCCATGGTGGAACATGATCGGCTGAGCGGACCGGGAACCCCAGTCCTTGTAGAACAACTGTGTGCCATCTCTGGTGGTGATCGTTGTCATGGCGATGCCCTTCCATGAGGGAAGCCGACCGACAGGGCCGACACTGCGTCTGCTGACCGAAGCCGATGACGGGCGATGACAGGGGTCCGGAAAACGCGTCGGAGTCGGTCGCGAAGACCGAAATCTCATACCAGAAATCCCGCGCCTTCGCGATGAGGGAACAGCGCGGCTGACCGCCGGCGTCCAACAATCCGTCCGTTCATCACCGTCGCCGAGATGAAAATTCTTAGGCAGTCGGGCTCCTTCAGAAATATCGCGGGATCGGCCCGATTTGGCGAGTCTGGTCGGGAAGTTCGACGACCATTTCGTCGACGTAGCACCAGCCCCAGCCTTCCGGCGGGTCGTAGCCTTCGATGATGGGGTGCGCGGTCGCGTGGAAATGCGCTGTGGCGTGCCGATGCGGCGAATCATCGCAGCAGCCCACGTGGCCGCAGATACGGCAGAGCCGCAAATGCAGCCAGCGGCTGCCAATCCGCAGGCACTCCTCGCACCCCCGCGCGCTTGGGATGACATCGTCGATCGCTTCCAAGTGACAGCAGCCTTGCATGATGCTCTCCTCTCTGACTGTCAGCCCGCGAGCGCCAGATGGACTTGCGCGATAACCGCCGCACCTTCGCCGACGGCGGCAGCAACGCGCTTCGTCGATCCCGCGCGGACATCGCCGATGGCGAATACGCCCGCACGACTGGTTTCGAGCGGCAGCGTAGTGCGCTTGGTCTGCCTTGCGTCACCGGCGCATGCTTGCCCGGTCAGCACGAAACCCTTGGCGTCGGTTTCGACGCAACCCTGTAGCCACCCGGCGTTGGGATCAGCACCAATGAAAAGGAAGAGATGGCGCATCGCATGATGACTGGAGACACGATTGGAAAGTTGGCGGAACACCGCGGCGGTGAGCCCGCTCTCACGATCGCCCTCCAGCGCTGCGATTTCGGCACCGACGTGAAGTTCAACATTTGGCAACGCCGCGATCCGATCGATCAGATAGCGCGACATCGTCGCCGAGAGCGGTCGGCGGACCACGACATGCAGGCGCTTAACTTTCGGTGCGAGAAACACGATCGCCTGACCGGCCGAATTGCCGCCGCCGACCAACGCCACCTCTTCTCCCGCGCATAGTCTCGCCTCGATGGCGGAGGCCCAATAGGAAATGCCGGCACCTTCAAAAAGGTCGATATCGGGCACCTGCGGGCGTCGATAGCGGGCGCCGGAAGCGACAACGACGGTGCGCGCGCACACTCGTCCACTGGCGGTGTCGAGGGCGAGCGACGCGTCCGGCGTGTCGCAAACAAGTTGTGACACCGTGAGCGGGATCGCCATCTCGGCACCGAACTTGAGTGCCTGGTTGAAGGCCCGGCCGGCGAGCGCCTGACCGGAAATGCCGGTCGGAAAACCAAGATAATTCTCGATGCGCGCCGAGGCTCCGGCTTGCCCGCCCATGGCGCGTTCATCGAGAACGATTGTCGACAGCCCCTCGGACGCCGCATAGACCGCCGCGGCAAGCCCGGCCGGCCCTGCGCCGACGATCGCGACATCGTACCGCTTGTCCGGATCGAGGTCGGCGGTCATGCCGAGGCAGGCGGCCACCTCGACATCGCTGGGCCGCTTGAGGATTGTGCCGTTGGGACAGACCATCAGCGGCAGATCATCCGGTGCAACGCCGAGTCGTTCGACCAGCGCGCGACCCTCCTCATTCGATGCGGCGTCGAGGACGAGGAATGGATAGCCACTGCGGCTGAGGAAGCCCTGAATGCGCGTCAGGTCGCGACTGCCCGGCACGCCGACGAGTATCGAGCCCGACCCACCTTCCTCGATCAGCCCGACGCGCCGCAGGATCAACGCGCGCATGATGATCTCGCCAACATCGGCCGAACCGATCATCAAGGCGCGCAGGTGCGCGGCGTCAAACGGGAGTGCGGTGCATCCGTCAGGCCCGGCCCTGCCGGCCGCCAACGAGGGCCGGCCGGCGAGCTGATTGACTTCGCCGGACAGCTGGCTCGGACCGTGCGTGGTGATCAAAGCCTCGTGCGACAGCCCGTCGCGACGGATGACGTCGATCGTACCCTCGAGCACGAGCCAGGCGGGCGCTTCCTTTTCGCCGATCGCATAGATCTGTGAATTTGGCGCGAAGTGCTGCGCTGGACCGCTGGCGAAGCGTTTCGCTGTTCCCACTTGTGCCGGATCAAGCACGGGGAACATCTGATCCCGCCGCGTGTCGAGCGTGCTCACGACGTGGCGGCCGGGGCGAGGTCGCCGAGCAAGGTCGGGATCAGTTCGGAGACGGTCGGGTGGATCGGCACCGCCCAGCGCAGCGTATCGATCGACTGGTTGGCATTGATCATGTCGAGCACGCCGTGGATCGCCTCGTCGCCGCCGGTGCCGAGGATCGCCGCGCCCAAGATGCGTTGCGTATCCGCATCGACGACGACCTTCATCAGGCCGTTCGTCTCGCCCTTTTCGATGGCACGGCCGACCTTGGTCATGGGACGGCTGGCAACGAGCACGCGCTTGCCCGATGCAACCGCTTCGGCTTCGGTCATGCCAACGCGGCCAAGCGGCGGATCGGTGTAAAGCGCATAACCGGGAATGCGCTCGGCCAGCGTTCGGTGCGCGCCGTCGAGCAGGTTCGCTGCGACGATTTCGAAATCGTTATAGGCGGTATGCGTGAAGGCGCCGCGACCGTTGCAATCGCCCAGCGCCCAGACGCCCGGCATGCTCGTCTGCAACATATTGTCGAC
The DNA here is from genome assembly GCF_024758705.1 of Sphingomonas sp. SUN019. Lineage (NCBI taxonomy): Bacteria > Pseudomonadati > Pseudomonadota > Alphaproteobacteria > Sphingomonadales > Sphingomonadaceae > Sphingomonas > Sphingomonas sp. SUN019. The sequence goes on from NZ_CP096971.1 coordinate 1,349,220, forward strand.
GACAATGTAACCGCGCGCGTCGGTTGCGATACCGGCGCGGTCGAGGCCGAGATCTTCGGTGTTGGGGCGTCGGCCGACCGCGAGCAGAACGTGACTGCCCACCACAGACGGCTCGCCGTCGCGGCAATCGACCGACACTGCCACGCCGCGGTCATGCGCGGCGAAGGCGATGCACTCCGCGCCGGTACGGACGGCAATGCCCTCGCCTTCGAGTATCCCGCCGATGGCGTCGGAAATCTCCGGATCCTCGCGTGCGATCAGCCGATCGTTGCGTTCGACGATCGTCACTTCTGCGCCGAAGCGACGAAACATCTGCGCGAATTCGAGGCCGACATAGCTGCCCCCGACCACCACCAGATGCTCGGGCGTCGTTTGAATGGCGACCATGTCGGTGTTGTCGAGATGTGGTACCGTGCCAACGCAAGGCATATCGGGAACGCTCGCGCGGCCCCCGACATTGAGGAAGATGCGCGGCGCGGTAAGCTCCTGCTCGCCGACCGCGATGACGCAGGGGCTGGTGAAGCGGGCATGACCGCGCAGGAAGGTTAGTCTCTTCATCGTTTCGAGCGATTGCTCGCCGCCCGTACGGGCATTCAGCGTTACGCCGCGCGCGCGTTCCGTGACGGCCTTCATATCGACGCTGACATCACCCACCCGCACCCCGAAATCGCCTGCGCGCCGCGCCAGTTGCGCGGCATAGGCGCTGGCGACCATCGTCTTGGTAGGCATGCATCCCGTGTTGACGCAGGTGCCGCCAACCAGATGCCGCTCGATCAGCGCGACCGTCATGCCTGCGCCGGTCAACCGGGCTGCAAGTGGTGGCCCGGCCTGCCCCGCGCCGACGATGATCGCATCGAACGCGCGCGTCACAGCGCGGTATAGATAAGCACGGCGGCGACGATCGCCACGGCATCCTCGACGAACGCCGCCGGAGAGTCGCGGTCGAAAGCGGCGGCCAGACGCGCGCGCACCGCCGCGCCGCCGAGCGTTCCGATCACCGCGCCGATCAGCCCCAGCGCCAGCCCGAGCAGCCAGGATCCGGTGCCGTACCCGATCGCAGCGCCGGAAACGCCACCGCTTAGAAGACGCGCCCCGAACTGAACCGGCACCTTGCGGCTTGGCGTCGAGGGCAACTGATCCGTAATCAATTCACCGATCGCCAGCAGCGTGAGAATCCACGGCGTATAGCGCCAGCCAAGAAAGGTGAGCCAGCTGTCGTCGATACCCAGATGCCCGCGTGCGGCACCCCAGGCGACGGTGGTAGGCGCCATCATCGCTCTCAATCCAGCAACGATGCCGATGACGAGTGCGAGAAAGATCATCTGCCGTCTTCCCGATGCTGCTCAAGATCTGAGCGTTTCACGGCGCGATATCGCCGTCAACGGTCTGCCAACCTGTGAGCACCCACCACGCCTCAGTAAGATGACCCAATTATCGTCGAGAAGACCCATAAGCCGCGGTTCCAGCACCCTCGTTCATTTCCTGACACCGGACGCTCGTTCAGGTCGCCTAGACCTCTACGGTCTCGTCCGCCCGCCTCCTCAGTTGTTACGACAACGCAAGACTGGGCGAGCGGTCCAGACAAGACATTCCATTGTGATTGCGCGCGAAAGGATATATTTTCTCAGATCTCAATGGTGGTTTTTTTCGCAGACCGGTTTGAGTCAATGGAGGTTATGATGCGTATCGCCTTTGCGGCCGCCCTGCTCGCTGTCGCGTCGCCTGCTATGGCCCATCCTCACCAGTCCGTCCGCTTAACGCCCCGGCAGGCTGCTGCCGCGCTCCAGAACCCGCTTCTACAGGATGCAGGCGCACGCGCACTCACACATTTAATCGGGATATTGCTCGATACGCGGGTTGGACCGGCGGGACCACTGGTTGCGCCCGACGCTCACATCCGCCCGGATGATACGCTGCGCGACCTGGCACAGCGGGACGATCCGCGGTTCGAAGAGCATTTTCATCACGATTCCCGTCAAGCGCTCGCCAAGGCGGGGGCAGTTGCGGGCGGAGCGGCGGCGCAGGCCGTGGAGCTGAAGCGCACCGCAAAGCGGTTGGACGCTGCACTAACTCCGCTACTCGACGCGCTTGCCAGCAACAACTAGGCGTCGCCTTACTTGCGTATTGTCCCCATCAGAAGTCTCGACCCGCCATCCCGCTGATCGCCATACCAGCCGTCGCGGTGATATCGTTTTCAGCGGCGAGCTGCTGCCGGGCATCAGACACCGTCCGAATTACCTTTGCGAGAGGCGAATGAGACCCAGGAGAAGACGTTTACGGCATCCTATCGGCTTCCCAATTTCGGTCACTCGTTCATGCGGTTTGTTGATGCCACAGCCGCTCCTCCCGGCCTGACCGTTAGGCACCGACGCGGGCGATGCGCATGCGAACGCAAACGTTATCGCCGGGCGCGATACCGGCCTGCACCCGCACCGCAGCCCTCAGCGGTAGCAGATAGCCGCCGTCCTTCGGGAAAAGCGAGGTTTCGAACGATGCGCTGGCGATACTGGCCGTGACCGGAACGCAGCCCCAGCCGTAGCTCGCCTCACGCGCGGCATAGCTTACCTCACCGAGATGCTCGGAAGGTATGGCGACGAAGTAGAAGGGAGCGGGCCCACGCCACTCAATTACCGCCGCCTCGAACACGATGTCTAGGAGAGGAGCGGCTCCGGCATGCATGTGGCAATGATCATCTGAGCGGCGCAATGAAGCAAGCGTTGCGGACGGGGCGGGTGCCGGTCGTTGCCTAACGGGCGGAAGCTGGCGGTTGCGACCCATTCTCGGCCGTTCATCTACCCTCATGCAGCTTCCAAAACCGGGCTTTCGTTCATCGCGGTTCCAAGAGTATTTTCCCGAAGCAATTCGTGATGGTCTATTAAGCCGGGACCGGCGATGCCATCACGAAAGTGTCGCCCTACGCGGCAAAGCGAGGGCAGCGTTGCCACCCCCCCCGCCCCCTTGGAACGTCCGGTATTCGTCACCGCGGTCGGGTGGCCGCGACCTGCACCGGTTGCAGTCGCGCCGCGAGCTGCACGTTGTTCTGTTTCGCCGCCGCCAGCAACTCCTTGCGTTGTGCGTAATAATCGACGGCTGCTATCGAATCTCCGATCAGCAATTGCATCCGGATACGCCGTCCTTCGTACCCCGCTGGCAGCGGCGCCAGATCGTGGATCCTGTTAAGCGTCAGCCGTGCGGCGCGCGCCATCGTCGGGCTAGCCGAACGGATCGAGATCGCGACGGGCCGGCCATCCTGACTACGCTGGAACGTCGCGACGACAATCCCGCTTTCGCCGTTGGACGGATAGACCATCCGGCTTTCGATCTTCTTGTTGGTGGCCTTCACCCAACCCTGGAGCCGGTCCGGGCTGGCGTTGACCGACGTACTGGCGAACAGCAGTGTCGCAGTGACCAGTCCGCTCATTAGGCCGATAACGATTTGCTTCATGTCCCTGTCCCTTCGAGTTTCGCTTCCAACGTTGTTCATCGGACAAGTCACTTCTGCGCCTGGGCGCGTGAGCGCAGGCGGACAGAGAGCGTGAAGAGATCGTGAAAAGTTCGCGCTGCGCGTGAATAGCGCGAGGTCACATTTTTCTGATTGAGAGGTCGTTCGGCAGTCGGCCCGTTCGGCCACCACCGTTGGCGCGTGCCCAAAATTGGTTTGGATCGCATTTGATGGGACGTGGCAGCAGCCGTTTTCTATTTGCGCTTGGGACGCCCGGTTAAATCGCGAAAGGTGTCCTGAGGATCCACATCTGGACATTCAGCACTGATCGGCGGGTTCACCGAAGCAGACGCCCGTTCATATGGGTATTCCGTCGGACACGGCGGACGGAACAAACGGGAACGCTTCCTACGCTACCGGTGAGCGGATGTACTCGCGCCGGAAGCCCAGTCCGAGGATGCGGGCCGGGATCGACTGGAGTGCCGGCACCCTGCTCACCAGCCGGAGCAGCGCGCCGGCGCGAGGCGTCTGGTTGCGAAAGGCCGCGCCGATGACCCGCTCGTGGACAGCGTGCTGTAACCCCTGGATGAACCGGGTCGGCAGCATCCGGCGCTGTTGCACCTTGGCCGCAAGCGCGTCGACCGGCAGGCCGGCCGCGAGCGGCGCGGCGAGGAAGTTGGCCGCAGCGACCGCGTCCTGGATCGCCAGGTTAATGCCTACGCCGCCGACCGGTGACATGGCGTGCGCCGCGTCGCCGATCGCCAGCAGCCCAGGCGTGTGCCAACGCCTTAGCCGGTCAAGCGAGACACTGAGTAGCTTCACGTCGTCAAAAGAGGTGACCGTATCCATGGCGTCGGCGAGCACCGGCGCGGTCGCGACAACGTCGGAGCGGAAGCGCTCAATACCGGCGGCGCGAACGGCGTCCGCCTCGCCCTTTCCAATCACCCGCGCGCATTGGTAGTAATCACCGCGGTCGATCACGACCACCATATGCCCGTGATCGATAAAGCCTTGGGTGCGATTCTCGGCAGTCAGCTGTTTCGGCACGCGGAACCAGAAGACGTCGATCGGTGCGCCGAGATCTTGGAGCGGAAGATCCGCCGCCTGCCGCAGGAGCGAGCCTCGCCCATCGGCGGCGATCAAGTAGTCAGCACGGATCGTGTCGCCCGTCGCCGTACGTACGCCAGCGACCCGGCCGTCGCGCCGGACCAGCTCCGTCGCGGCGCTCCCCATCTGCAGGGTAAATGCAGTCAGAGCCGCTGCCTCGCCGGCCAGGAAGTCAAGGAACTCCCATTGCGGCATCATCGCGATGAACCGGCCGGGCGGCGGTAGGCGGTTGAAATTTGCGATGCGATAGGTTCGGCCGCCGAGCACGGCTGACACCGTTTCTACCTTCGCGTGCGGACGCGCGAGCAGACGTTCCAGCAGGCCGAGCTCCCCAAATAGGTCGAGCGTCGAGGGATGAACGGTGTCGCCGCGGAAATCGCGGAGAAAGTCGTCGTGCTTCTCCAGCACGAGCGTACGCACGCCCGCGCGTGCAAAGAGGTAACCTGCCATAATTCCTGCCGGACCACCGCCAACGATGCACAGCTGGACAGGCTCGACAGTCATACCGCTCCCCTTGCGTCGGCGCGGACAATGGCGGCACCGACGGTTATAATATCGTGGTTCCGCCAACGCTCCAACCTGCCGATGTCGTCGAAATTGACGAGCTTCGATCGAGCCGACCCGCCAACTTTCCGCTCGTATTGATTCAGGCCACCCCGGCGATCGGGAGCCTTCGAACAGTTCAAGACCTGACTTATTGGACGCATACTCGGGCACTCACGTCCGATCGGCGCCTCGCGACAGCGGCCGTCTATTCACGCAAACTGATGAGGTTGTTCGAAACCGCAGATGGTCGATGACTGCGCTTGACGGCCAGAACGGACTGCGCGGCCATTCGGACGGCGAAGCTTGCAAAAGAGCAGACATATTGCCGTCACGGATACCGTTGCTGCGAACGAGCGAACATGGTCAGGAACTCGCTGGCATGCTTCCAAAATAAGCAACGCTGCAGGGGCCATTCATTCGGCCGCCGTTTCCGAATAGCAGTTGATACCATAGACTAGTATTGCGTGAGTGAATCCTCGCAAAATCGCATGTAAAGTTTGTTCAGTGAACGCTAAATGGAGAAAGCCAGACACTCATACGCCGACGGTGTCGAACCGCAAATTGGCTGATGGCAGCGACCCCGCAGGCCGCGCACGATAGGCCGCCCAGACGTGGAGCGTGCCATCGCTCCACCGCGCCGCCTGGTAATGGCGCTGCACCACCAGGCCGTCGTCGGGCACTTCTTCTTCCGGGATAAGCAGCGCGCCGCTGCCGTCGCCCGCCAGGATCGCGGTCACGCTGCCCACCGGCTGCCCGCCGCCAGCTTCGTCGCTGACCGAACCGCGAGCCAGCATGATCTGCTCATCAGGACCGGCGCGAATCGGCAGGAGCGGCACCCATTGCGGCGGCATGTGGCGGAAGAGCCGATATTGCGGCGGGGCCTGCGGGTCGCCGGTCAACTCCGCCGGGCGGGCGTCGGACAGCGGCACGCCGGCTTGCAGCGGCGATTCGCGCATCTGCTCGATCGCCCAGGCGATGTTGGCCTGCTCGTCGCGGGTCAACGTGACTTGCTCGACGACCGGGCCGATCAGCGGCTGGGCGAGCCGCGGCGCAAGGTACAGGAGGTTGCTGATCGCCGCGCCTTCGGCCTCGTCGCTGTCGGCCGGCATCGCGTGGCGGAACAGACCCCAGCGGCTCGTACCGTTCACGCCCGCGGGCTGCAGCAGGGTCTTCGCCCCGAACGTGTCGACAACGACCAGCGAGGACGAGGCGATCAGCCGCCCGACCGGGAGGTCGACGCCGATCACGTACCAGTCGTTGCCGTAGCCGCTGAGCGTCTCGACGAGCAGGACCTGCGCGAGATCGGTGCTGGCTGGGTGGATAGCGGCGATGTTTAGGCGGCCGTCCTCGAACTCCCAGAAGCGCGTCGCGGGGAGGCCAGGCGCGGTCACCGGCGCCGGGACGACGGTGCGCGTCACCGCCGCCCCCGCCTCGGCGGGCTGGGTGCCGAGATTGACCTCGCCGTTGACGTCGAATTCGTACCAGTCGACTGTGTCGCGGTCATAGCGATGCGCGGTGAGCGTGGACTCGCCGAATTGGTCGGGCGAGCGCCGCCCGGCCAGCGAGGCGGTGTATTCGAAGCGCGCCGGCTGCCAGCACGCGGCTTCGGGATCAGCGTAGTGAAATAGCGCCCCCAGCCACTTGCGCCAGAAAGCGGATGCTTCCCTGACCTCTGCGATGTCCCCCGGATCGATTGCCCGGTCGATCCGGGGCACGTCACGGCCGGCGAGTTCGGCCAGCAGCCGGCGGCCGTCGGGACTCCGCCCGGCGTGCAGGCGGGCGTAAGAGGCGGTTGCCGAATCGAGTACGGCCAGCTGCGCCTCTGGCACGTGTTCGAGCGCGTAGCGGGCGACGAAGTCCGCGCGGTAATCCTGCGACGTCCGCTGGCGCGCCAGCAGGGCGAGGAAGTGCCGTCCGGCATCGATCGCCAGCCGCAGCCCCGCGGGGCTTTCGGTTTCGGGCGTGAGCGGCACGGTGACGCGCTCGATGATCGCTTCCAGCGGCGCCGCGTCGGGGGCGAAGCGCGGGGCGCTCAATGCGGTATTGGGCGGGATCGGCCCGGCGACGAAGCGTGTCGGCGGGGCTGCGACCCCGCGCCAGCGGGCGACGATCGGATTGCCGCCGTCGTGCCCTGCGAACTCGCCGACTTGCCATTGCCGCGCGAGCAGCCACAGCGGGTCGTGCACCGGCGCCGCCGCCCCCGCCGCAAGGTCGCTCCGGAGCGGCTGCGGCTCAAGGCGGGAGAAAGTCGTGATCGATGCCATCCTATGCTCCGCTCAGCGCGTTGGGGCTGGTCGAGGGGACATCGCCGTCGGTGTTGAACGGCAGGACTGTCGCGGGCAGGAACTGACGGACCAGATCGAGGTCTTCGGGATCGAGCGCCCGCAGCCGCGCCAGCTCGAGCGTTTCAAGCAGCACCTGGTTGAGCCCTGCGACCGTCCATGCCTCGCCGATCACCGGCGGCACCGCGAGAAGCAGCGCTTGCGGGGCCATCGCCTGCGGCGGCTCGAAACGGAATGCGATGCCGGTGGTTTCGCTGGGCGAGGGCACGAACTCGGTGAATTCGTCGATCAGCAGCCCGGCGAGCGGCTGGGCGGGGGCCAGGACCTCGCCGTTCACCAGCACCAGCGAGGCGGCGCCGTCGACATAGACTGGCGCCGGGCGGCCGTTCCAGGCGTCGCCGCTCTTGAACGGCACTTGCGCGAGGCTCAGCGCGAGCGGCGCGCCGCCCATCGTCTCGGCTTCGCGCAGCGCGATGCCGAGACGCATCAGCGGCTCGCGGACGCGCTCGAGCCGGGTCAGCCAGGTCTCGGCGACCAGCGGCTCTTCTCCGGCCAGCGCGGGGTCGTCGCGCGACGCGACAAGCGTGGCGGCATCGACCACGACGAAGCGGGGAAGCACCACCGCACCCGGCCCGAGCAGCGCCTGCGCGCGCTGGATAAGCGGCTCGGGGCCGTCGGCGGACGAAGGCGCCGCCGCGCCGCTTTCGGGAAGCCGTGCGGCGAGCGCGGCGCGGGCACGTTCGGCGGCGCCGCGCAGCGACGGCCCGTCGCGCACTGCCGGGACCGCGAGATCGCCCACCGCGAAGTCCCAGCTCGCGGCGAGCGCGGAGTCGACCGCCGCCGCGTCGGTGCCCGCCAACGCCGCGTCGAGCGCAGCAAGGGTCGAGCGAATCGCCTGCTCCACCTGCGCGGCCCGCGCGGCGAGTTCGTTGAGGTCGATCCCGGCCGACGGATCGGCGTGCGGTGGCTGGAGCCGCGCACCGTCGAGCGGCCTGGCGACGCCCAGCAGCAGGCTCAGCGACCGGCCCAGCTCGAGCAGGTCTGGCAAGTCGCGGCCGCCGCCCAGCCGCGGGCGCCCGAACCGCTCGGGCGACGGCGCCGCGCGGGCTGCCCGCGCCCCGAGTTCCGCAAACCCCGCCTCGCCACCCCCGGCAAGGCGGACGAAGTCCGAGGCGGTAAGCCCGAGGCCGGTCAGCGGCACCGCCTGCTCGGCACCGTCGCCGTCGATAAGGTGGAGATCCTTGCCCTCGACCGGGCCGAGGCAGCGCGCCAGCCACGCGTCGAGCGCCGGTTCCGCTTGCGCGCGTGGCGATGCCGCCGCTTCGGCCCAGCCCCCGGCCGGCGTAGCATCGGGCGCGAGCAGGATCGCGACGCGGTGAGTGACGGTGATGCCGCTGCGCGGCGTGCGGACGAAGTCGAGCTCGGGAGGCGGCGTCAGTCCGCGGTCGATGTCGCCCAGCGTGTTGACCGCGGCGGCCATGTTGCCGCGGGCGAAGTGATGGACCTGCTCGGCCTGCAGCAAGTCAGCGGCGGCATCGACCGCCACGTTCAACCGGCGCAGCACGCCTTTCGCTCTGTCGCGCGCTTCCTGGCCCGGGATGTTGGTCACGAGATGATCGATCGCGTGTTCTTCGCTGTCCGCCCAAAGCTCGTGCAGCTTCAGTCCGTCGAGCCGCCGCGCTGCCGGTGGCAGCGTTTCATGGCCGGGGAGCGGGGCGACATCGCGGGCGTTGTCGACCGCGGCATCGAGCCCGCGTTCGTGCAAGTCACGCTCGACCAGATAGCCGAGCACCGTGCCAAGACTGCGTCCGGCGCGGACGCCGTCGAAGATGCGTTGCGCCAGCCGCACCCGTTGCGACGTGATCGAGATCGCAAACGGATCGTTCGCGCCCCCGCCGTGCGCGAGATGGACGTTGCGCAGCATCGCCGCGACCTGAGCCTGATGAATCGACGGAGCGTGGAGGAAGCCGGGGTCGTCCGCGGCGCGCAGCAACGTGCCCGGCTCTCCGGCAACCGGCTCGCCGACCGGCTCCGCGGGATCGGGACGCAACCCCTCGACCCAGCCGTATCCCCCGACCATCACGCCGGTCGGGGTTCCGTCGCGCAAGGCTGCGAGCCGACGCGTCGCCAATGAGGTTGCCCAGGCGTCGATCCGGTGCGACGCGGCATCGAGCGTGCCGGCGACGGCGGAACCGAGCTGATCGACGCTCGCCGCCGCGACCGTGCGCGCCGCGGCCAGGAACGCCTCGATCTCCGCCCGCGCCGGGTCGATGCCAGCCGCCAGCCGCGCGCGAACCGTCGCGCCGCCGACATCGCGGTCGCGCTGCGCGGCCCATCCCAGCGGCCCGGCGGCGAACCCGAAGACCTCGCTGTCGCTTGAAGCCGCGACGGCGGGGTCGACGATCAGGCGCTCGGCAGCGGCGGCGTGCTCGCGGAGCAGGCTTTGGCGGACCAGCGCGGCGAGCACCGATGCCGGCCGCTCCGCTGCGGCGGCGGCGAGCGTGTCGACATCGGCGGCGAGCATATCGGCGAGCACTGCGGCATGGTTCTCGCCGACCAGCGGCAGGTCGAGCGGCCATCCGGTCGGCTCGTACAGCGTAAGCGCGGCGAAAATCTCCGCGGGCACGCCCGCCGCCGCGGTCAGCGCGCGGGTCCGCCGCGCCATCGCCAGCCAGTCTTCTGCGGGCACTGCCCGGCCGAGAAAGTCGAGCGCGCTCGCGGCGAACGTCGGCCCGAAGGCGCGGCGCAGGGTCACCGCGCTCGACACCGCGTCCGAGCGCAGCACATCGAGCAGGTCGCTAGCGGCGTCGCCGCGCCCGATCCGCGCGACTTTGCCCAGCGCGGGCCGCCAGCCCGCCCCGATCAGCCCGGCGACGATCGCCGCCAGCCGGGTCTCGCGGGGCTCGCCAATAAACCGGGTCAACGCGGTCACCGGGAGCACGCCGTACGGCTGGCGCCCGATCCGGACCACAGGCAGCGGGCCGCCGGGGCGCACGAAGCGCTCGGCATGGTCGCGCGCCCACTCGCAATCCTCCGCCCGCAACCCGCCCGCCCCAATCCCGACGAACTGGGTCAGCCAATAGCCCCAGGTCGCGGGCCAAAGGGTCCGCGCCACCGCGACCGCCAGCGTCTCGCCGACGTCGCGCTCGCCGCCGGGAAGCCCAATCAGGTGAGCGTCGCCGATGCCGAGCGCGCGCGCGGTGATCGCCGCCGCCGACCCGTCCGCGGCACTGCCCGCCAGCGCGCCTAGCTTGCCGGGTTCCGCGCTCGACCATCCCGAGGACGTTTCGCTGGCGTTGTTGGTCGGTGTTCCGGCGGCGACGAAGCCGAGCCCGGCGGTGAAGCGCTGCGCATCGAGCAGCGTGGCAAGGCCCGCCGCACCGGCGTCGGCCCCGCCGTCGCGGACGCCCGCGACCAGCAGCAGGTCGACCGGACCCGCAACGTTGAGGCGCAGGGCCATGCCGATCCTTTCGGCTTCAGCGAAGTCGACCAGCCAGTTCATGCCCTCGTCGACCGCGGCCACTTCGCTGTCGGGGTCGGCCTCACTCGCCGGATCGACCAGCGGGGCATCGAGATTCGGCCCGACCGCGGGGTCGGACGCAATCGGCTTGCCGGTGGCGACGACGGCGATCCCGCCGCCGGCGAAGGCGGTCGCGGTCCATGCCGCCGGAAGCAGGCGGGCGGCCGGGGTGGCTGCGCGCTCGCTCAGCGTGACGGCGGGGAAAACGGGCTCGACCGCGGGGGGATCGCCGTCGGCGACGGCCTGGTCGGGCCGCGCAGCCGCGTTGGTCGGCTGAGTCGCCCGCGCCACCCAACCGGCGCGCGCCGGATCGAGCCGCCCGGCGAGCGCCTGCCACGCCCGCCTGCGTCGCTCGGGATCGCTGCCGGCGCGCCAGTCGGCGAGCCAGAACGCCTCGCCCGCCGCCGCTTCGCCGGGCGTCAGCCTGGGATCGTGGGCATCGACGTGAAGTTGGTCGGGATAGACCCGCACCAGCAGCTCGGTCTCCCCCGTCGCGCTCTCGGCGAAGCGGGTCTCGAGGCGAACGGGCAACAGCAGCAGCGGGTCGCCGGCCGCGGCCAAGAGTAACGCCGAGGCGGGGTTGCTCGCGCCGCCATCTGCGATCAGCGGGCCGAGATCGATCGGCGCTTCGCTCATGACGGGTCTTTCCGCATCAGCACCCGCACCGGAATCGTGATCCGCGCCGGACGTTGGCGCAGCCGTTCGGCGAGCGCCGCAGAGGTCGCATCGGGCGCCGGAGCATGGCTAACCCCCGAAGGCGCTTCGCCGACTTCGAAGCCGAACCGCGGCGCGCTGGGCTGTTCGGCGATCACGATCGACCACTCCGCGGCTTCGCTTTCCGGGATCGGAAAGCCGAAATAGCGCACGTCGGGGTCCAGCGCTCCGGTAAACGCCGGCGTGCGGACTTCACTGCCCTTCTTCGCACTGACGATGGCGTCGGGAAAGCGGCGGAGCAGTTCGGAGCGCAGCAACAGCACGAATTGATCGCCGGGCGCCGCATCGTCGTCGAGCGCGCGATCCCCGCGCGCGGCGAGCGGTTCGAGATCGGGTGGCGCGTCCGGATCGACCGCGCTGTCCCAGAAGCGGTCGAAGAAGGTCGCGTCGAGCGGCGCCGGAAACTCGCGCCACAGGAGCTCGCGGCCGAATTCGTGATTGAGCCCGATCATATAGGCCTGGACGAACGCCGAGTTGGTGACCAGCGCCAGCGCAGTGTTGGCGGGGACGCCATCGAGCCCGGGCAACAGCCACTCCTGGCCAAACTCGGCGAGCGCGTTCGCCATTGGCGCGGCAAAGCGCGGGCTCAGCACGGCTGGGATCGGCGGAGCCGGCTCGCCCGGGCTTTCACCGCTGCCGTCTGCACCTTGAGAGACTGTCAGCACACTGCCTAGCGCGGCAGTAAATGTTGCGCGCGGCGCCGCCATTGCCACCACCTGATGGAAGGCGGCGGTGATATCGACAATCGCGGTGGCTGGGCCGCTTGGCGCGGGAAGCGCGAGGAATTTGGCGAGGTGGGCGGGCGCGAGCGCTCGAAAAGCTTTCGCGTCTATGCTGTCGCGTGGGCGGGGGTGAGGGAGCGGAGGATCCGGCGGATCAGGCGGGTCGGGCGGGTCCGGCGGATCTATTCCGCCGGGCAGGCGTGCGCGCATCGCCGCCAGCATCCGCGCTCGGGCCCTACCGATCGCGCGCGCACCGGTAGCGACGGTCACCGGGTCAATGACCTCCGGCCGCAGACCCGTGCCTTGAAGATCGGGTGGACGGATGGAGAACTCCGGCTGCTGCGGCGCGGCGCCGAAGGATTCAGGGCGGATCAGCGCCCACGCGCCCTCGAGCGCAGAGGGGGCGCCTGTGCCGAGCACCTCGAAAGTGCCGAGGGGACCGACGTCGATGCGCGCCCGGCGTGCCCCGACGATCGTCGCGACGCGGGTTGCGAGTGCGAGCGCCGGGGGTCCGTCCGCACCGCGCGCCGCGCGGCGCATCGCCGGGCCGCGAATTCGGGCTGCACGGCGGATCGCCGGGCTCAAACCGCGCGCCGCGAGCCCACCATCGCCGAGCATCGCGGCGAGCGCCGTCTCGCCCGGCGCGCTTCCGGGCGCAAGCCGGCGCAATAACGGGGCGACCACGAACATACCGGCTTCGGGCGCCAGCGGCTCCAGGTGACGCTGGTGGATCCGTTGTGCGATCGCGATCCCGACGTCGGCCAGCTGCGCCAGCGCGGTCGCAGGGCGCATGTCCGCAGTCTGATCCCAAGCCGAGGCGACGAGCACCTCCTGATCGCGCTGGACGATCCGGACGCCGAGCGCGGCGGCCATGCGGTTGGCGGGGTTAACGTTGAGCTGTTCATACCATCCAGTGGAGTCGGCCGACCCCAACGCGGATCCCGCCGTCGGCCGGTATGCCGCCCCGTAGCGCGGCGGCGCGAGCAGCGGGCTGGTGGCGGGCGCATGATCCGGCGCGTTAAGAATTCCGATCAGAGCGGATGCGAAGCGCGGCGCGAGCGCGGGATCGCTCCACGCCTCGGGCGCGGTATCGAGCGGGCGCAACGCGCCGCCAAGCCGCACGTGCGCGCCATCGATCCCGGACAGGCCGACGCCGGCGTTCGACAGGTCGATCAGGCGCGAGCCGAACCCCGTTTCGGGCAAACGGCCACGGATTTTCAGCGCCAGCGCCTGGAAATCGCCTTCCACTCCGGTGCCGAAGCGCCAGTGATAGTAGACTGGTAACTCGACCGGCCCCATGCCGTCCGCGCGTTTCCACGCCGGGCCTTCGGCGGCGCCTGGATCCCGCCCCAGTCCGGCCAGCCGTCCCGCTTCGAACGTGGGCACGACGCAGGCCAGGTATTCGGTCTGCGCGGCGAGAAGCCGCCCGCAGACCAGCCGCGAGAGATTGCGCGCCGGATCGCCGCCGAGCGCGGCGGCGATGCCCTCGGCCCCCTGCGGTGCGACTTGCCCGTGCGCCCAGGCCCACGAGTCCGCGAGGTCGGGCAGTTCTTCCTCGGGCAAAGCGGGCGGCCCGATACGCAGCACCGGCAAGGTTCCCGTCCCCGGCACGTCGAGCCGGATGCCGGGTCCCGCCTTTACTACCACCAGGCACAGCCAAGGGCGCAGCCTGGCGGCGTTGGCCGAAGCGGGGGTGAAGAGCCACGGCAGCGCCGGCTCGTCGAATTCGATTCCTGCGAGATAGTTCGATTCGAACGTGCGCACACCCGGAGCCGGCTCGGTGCGGATAACCTGCTGGTGGACGAGTCCGACGACCTCGCCCGGCCCCATCAACTGCACCGGGATGCTCGCCTTCGCGGTGTCGTTGAGCGTGACCTCGGCGGTCGCCGTCACCCGGCTGGCGGGATGGCCGCCGCTCGGGTCCGGGGGTAGTGCGATCGCACCGCCGCGCGCGACCCACGGCAGGAAGACGAGCGCGGGGTCGCTCATGCCCGCCGCCGCAACGGTTCGAGCCGCGGCGCATCGGCCAGCACCGCCTCGGCATAGCGTCCCGCGCGCCCGGTCCGGGTCGCCGCGCGCGCTGCGGCGCCGACCCGGAAAGCCAGCTCGAAGACCCGGGGCGGCAACGGCTCGGGATCGCCCACGAACACCGGCTCGCCGTTGTCGTTGACGACGATCTCGTCGTACCCGAACGGTGAGGTCACCGCCGCGGCGGCATCGGTGCGATAGCTGTCGAGACCGAACGCGACCCCGGCCTCGCGCCGCACGAAACCGGGCGCGGCGAGGCGCTCGGCGTCGGTCATGTCGAAGAACTGCCCGTCCGCGAAGTCATCGAAAACCGGTTCGGTGCCTGCCGCTCCGCCGCCGACGGCGGCGGCGGTGATGGCAAAGCGGCGTGCCGCGCCCGTGGGCACGAACGCGCCGACTCGGTCGATGTCGCGATCAAGGTTGAGCGGCACCACCCCTTGGCGCACTTCCAACCGCCCGAGCGGATGGATCAGCAGCGTGTCAGCCGCGCCTGCGCCGGTCCGCACGCTGACGATCTGCGCGGCGAGCGGCAGCGGCTCGGCCCGCCAGCTGGCCACTAGCGACAGCCGCACGACAACTTCGGCGAGTACGTCGAGAGCCTCGGTCACGACACTGTTCGAGCCGCCGATCAGCGTCTTGTCGAACCCGACGGTATAGTCCCACCAGAGGATCCCGAAGGTCGCCTTCCCTGCCAGCCGCAGCGGGATCGGACCTTCGAGCTCGCCGCGGACATCGACCTTGAACAGGTTGCGGCTACCCCGCTTAAGCTGCACCCCGGCGCGGAAGTCGGCGATGAAATGCGGTGGCCACAGCTGGATCAGCACGTCGAAGCCGACGTAGCCTTCAAGACTGAAGCCGTAAGCGGAAGCATAAAGCGAGGCGCGGGCGCCGAACTGAAGCGTGTTCGAGGTCAGTGCGAAATAGGCCTCGACGATCAGCTTGGGATTATCGCCCGCAGTCAGCGCGATCGTAATCCGCGGCAGCATCGGAAACCCGCTCGGCGGCTGGAAGCGGGGGTTGAAGCCGCCCACCGCCAGCGCGAACCCTTCGCCGGACTTGCGCCGGAAGGCAGCGGCGCCGGTCAACACGAAGCGCCCGCAGAGCTTGGATTCGTAAAGCACCGCGTCGGCCGCGACTTCCTTGGTATCAAGGTCGAACACCCCGATCGCGTCGAGGTTGAGGCGCAGAATCGCGTTCTTGTCCTGAGGCAGCTCGGATGAAATCCGTCCGAGCAGAATCAACCGTGACTTGTCTGCGGTCGAATCGCGCTCGAGCAGTAGCGCGAGGTCGGCGCGGATCAGCGGACGGCCCGCGCCGAAATACAGCTTCACAAGAATGCCGTAGCAGTGGACGCCGTGCTGGACCGGAAAGAACGTTCGCAGCGCACTAGTCAGTTCGGGCAAGTGCTTAACCGGATCGGCGGGGAACAGGATGTGGCGCAG
Organism: Sphingomonas sp. SUN019; assembly: GCF_024758705.1. Classification (NCBI taxonomy): domain Bacteria; kingdom Pseudomonadati; phylum Pseudomonadota; class Alphaproteobacteria; order Sphingomonadales; family Sphingomonadaceae; genus Sphingomonas; species Sphingomonas sp. SUN019. The sequence goes on from NZ_CP096971.1 coordinate 1,365,023, forward strand.
CTGCCCGGTGGGCAGCGCGGCGCGGATCGCGGTCTCGTCGACCCGCCGGTCGGCGGCATAGAGCAGGCCGAAACCGTCGAATACGATCGGGCCGGCATGCAGATCGAGATGCTCGACCGTGCCGATCAGGATCAGCGAGGATTCGGGATTGCCCTCGCGGTCCTTGGTCGAGGCCAGCCCGATGCAGCTCAGCGCGATCGTCTTGCCCAGCCGGAGCACCAGCGCGCCAACATAGTCGCCGGTAGCGGGATCGTGCTGGATCGTACCCCCGCCGCTGATCGGCCCGGTATCGAGCTGGATCGCGATGCCTTGCGGCGCAGCGGCGTCGAACCCGGCCTGGACCAGACGCAAGTTGCGCTCCGCCGATGGGGTTATTGTGTCGACGGTCGCGCCCAGGCCGAGGCGGTCGATGCGCAGGTAAACGGGGCCGAGCGTAGTGCTGAAGGTGACCAGCACGCCCGCGGCGATCGCCCAGCCGGTCTGAGGGGCGGTGGCGTCGCTGTACGCCAGGCGCAGGATGATTTCGTGGATGTTGAGAAAACCGAGCGTGTCGCCGCCGCCCAGTGGCAGGGTCATCGCCAGGTCGGGCGGGCCCGCCGGACCGGAGGAGTCGAACGGCGGTTCGGCACCCGCCGCATCGGTGCTCGACGCCTTGTGGATTTCATGGATGAAGCCGAGCTGCGAATCATACCCGAGCGCGAACCCGAACGGATAGCGGAACGGCTTGCCGCCGAGCAGCTTGCGGATGAACGAATCGCGGCTCTCGCCATCGATGACGAGCGCCGAACGGTCGGCGCGGACCAGAAATCGCGCGCCGCCCCCGGACAAGGTCAGCGCGGCGGCAAGCGGTCCAAACTCGATCCGCATGCCGAGGCGCTTGGGCCAGGTGTGGAGGGTGTAGGAAACGCCCGCTTCGTTGGGGATGACGGTCCAGCTGACCGCGACTTGCGACGTCACCGCGGTCGCGGTCGCTTGCGAATCGGTGCCCGAGATCAGCCAAGCGGCGGCGGCATCGCTGCGGACGTCGACACGGAAACGCCACTCCGGCTCGCCGTCGTCTCGGTCGGGATTGATCGCCTGGTCGATCGCCATCTCGCCGCCGAGCGCCAGAAACAGCTGATGGGGACGCGGCGGGACGCCGAGACGGCGCGGCAAGTATAGCCAACTAAGTCGGACCTTTTCCTCATCCGCGTCGGCTGCGCGGACGATTTCGGCCGACACCATCCGTCCCGAAACGACGTCGGCGGCGGTGGGCCGCACCAGGGAATCGACATCGAGCGCAGCCGCATCCCAGCCGACAATGACGTCACCCAGGATGTTCTGGCGATGCTCGCTGCTGTCTTTGGTCTGGTCGTACACCGCGATCGCGGCGACCAGTCCGCGGAGCGCGCCGTCAACCACCAGGAAACTCTTGTCGCGGTCAGTGACGAGCGTGCTTCCGCTCGCGCCCGCGGCCGTATCGTCGAGGTCGTCGAGGTCGTCGAGGTCGTCGAGCGTCCGGCCGGGATTCCACACGAACTTGAAGATGATTTTCATGGCATTCCAGAAGCGCGCGTAGGAGCGCTGCGCCTCGCCCCGCGCGCCCGGCCCGTGGGTATCGGTCAGTTCGATCGCGGTGACGATCGCCTGAAGCACGAGGAACAATCGCGGACTCTTGCGCCGCACGTAGTTGCTCCCGACCAGGTCCAACAGGCTGTGCGCGAACGCTTCGCCTCGCGCCGCCCAGCCGGCGTCCCAAGCCTCGATTTGGTCGATGATCGTACCCAGCAGGACCGCGATGTTGGCAATGGCTTCGGCGTCGGCCTGGGCGTCCGGGTCGACCGCGTCGCGATAGCTCTTCACCGCGTCAAGCACTGCGGGCGGCAGCACCACGGTGCCCTCTGTGTCTGGCCTGCCCCCAAGGTCGGCGAGCACCGCTTCGCGGACTTCCGGTGCGGCGAAGTCGGCCACGTCGCCTGCCAGATCCGCCACCAGCCCTGCCAGGCGCTGGAGGAGCGGGCGCTCGCTCATGGCTGCGGCGCTGCCGGGACCGGCACCGGCTCGATCGCCGCGACGCGCAGCCGAGCGGGAGGCGGCTCATCGTCCGCGCGCGGTGGTGCGTCCTTGGGCGGACCGAGCGGCGCCTTCTGGACCATGTATCTATCCATCACCCGCAGCCGGGTCTCAGGATCGATACCCTCGGTATAGACCTCATGGACCGCCGAAATTGCTCCGTCTTCGGTCTCGAAACGGCAAATCCCGAAGTTCGAGCGGAACAGCATCTGCCGCGCGTTGCGCATCCGTCCGAGCGCGGCCTGGTGGCGGTCCGAAATCGTCTGCAGCGCGGCGAGAACCTCCATGGGATCGGCCAGTTGCGCCTCGATCGCCGCATCGTCGATCGCCTTGGCCTGGATCGGCGGCGGCCGATGCTTCTCGAATTGGGGGTCGTCGAGTATGTCGCGATCGGCGCGCTCGTCGAGCAGGGGTTGCACTCGCCAACGCCAGTCGGGCGGTTTGGCCGGGTTCAGGCGGCTGCTCAATTCGAGGCGCGGAATGTCGATGTCGGGCCGGTTGTCATCAAGCCAGCCGTGCGCGGGCAGCAGCACCGGACTGCGCAGCAGCTTGGCGCGGGTAGCCGCAACGAGATCGTCGGTGCTTCGCCCCTCTGGCAGCAGCACGAGTTCGTCGGCCGGGCGATCCCACCCGAAGCGCTCGACCCCGATCTTCGCCCGCAGCAGTTCTTGCAGCAGCATCGCGCTGCGGTCGAGCGCGCGAAGGTAGACCGGCATCACGTTCTTGAAGCCACTCGACGTGAATTGGGCGATCCGCGCGGGACGCTGCGCCGTGCCGCGCCAATAGCTCATCACGTTGCCGGTCGAATTGTGGACGTCGCCCGAGAGCAGCACCACGCGCTGGAACTCGGCGAGGCGTTTGAGGAGATGCTCGAATGCCAGCGGCTCGAGTGCCCAGGTCTCGAGCGCGTCGGGATTAGTGCCGGGCATCTGGCGCGAACCGCTGACCTGTTGGCCGGCAAAATCTTTCGACTTTGCTGCATCGAAGATGCGATAGATTGCGGGCGACACCAGTTCGTCGAGCACGCCGGGGCCGATCACTTGCAGCGGCGCAATCACGATCAGCACTTCGCGGCCCGCTTCGAGCGGGCGTTGCGGCAGCTGGTCGACCAGTGCTTCGGGCGAGACGTTCCCCGGCGGGCCGATTTCGGACGCAAACGAACGGCGCGTACGGTTGTCGAGCGCGACCACCTGATGCTTCGGCCCGTCGACGCTGAAATGCCAGGTCAGCGGCGGCTTGCCCGTGCGAAAACGGCCGTCGAGGTCTGGTTGATTATCGATGTCGTGACCGAACATCGCGGCAAGTTCACCGAAGACGGCAGGGTCGGGTCCGGTGCTTTGGCCTTCAGCGAAATAGGCGGGCGCGCGGACCAAAAGGTCACCCGGGAGTTGTTTGCCGAGATTGGGATGATCGGCGTCGGTAGCCTGGTCGTAGCGGCGCGGATCATTGCCCCAGTCCTGGAACAGCGCATAGGCGAGCATGGCGTTGGTCAGGATGACCTGGCCGAGCGGCGAACCCAGCACGCGGCGGCGCCACAGCGGATTGAGAAACAGATCATCGGTCACATCGTGATCGTCGAAGATCATGTAGGTTGGGACGTTGGCCAACACCCGCTGAACCTTGCCGAGTCCGAGCAGGAAGTCGCGATGAACCCGGTGACTGTCGCGCCGCGCACGGATCGTCCGGGCCTTGGCGTCGGGCCTTCTCTTTTTGTCCTCCTCTTCTTTTTTCCTGGCGTCTTCGGCGGAAAGCGCTTTGGGAAGCGGGTCGGGCGGACCGAAGAGGTGTTCGGGGATGCGCTCGGGATATTTGGGATTCGCGAGACCGGAATTTTCGATCCCGGGCTCCGGGCGCGCGATGTCCTGAACGCGAATGTCGCGAAAGTCGGGCTCGGGGAATTGCGGGTCGACAAGGACAATACGGTCCTTTTCTCCAAACTCTTCGTCTTTCTTGAGCCACGTCAATGAAGTCGAAGACGCCGGATCGAACGTCTGGACTTCCGCCCCGGTCACCGTCTCACCCCAGCACGCGGGGCTCCATACCATCAGGTAGAGCGCGGCAAACTCACCGAACGAAATCAGGTGATTGTCGCCATCGCCGCTGGTGAACTGGGCGCTGTGCTGGGTCAACTTCAGACGGTTGCCTGGCGGGAAGTGTTCGGAGCCCGCGGGAAGGTCGCCCGCCGCGGCGGTTTCGGTGGCGGTCTCGGCAGTGTAGGCCGTCCAAGGCGTCTCGGGATCAACCGTCGCGGCAGTCTTCTTCATGACCTGGCCGACCTTGATCCGCTCGATCGCCGGGCCGTCAGGGCCATCGCGCCCGATCAATCGGACGCCCAGGTCGATGACGTGCGGCATCATCAGCCGACCGACGTCGTCGGCATAGATTTGGTCGCCACCGAGAAACAGCTGGTGAACGCGCCCGCGCGGATCGCCAACGCTCGATATCAGCAGCCCGTCGATCCACGCCAGCGCGTCGCCATCGTCGTACAGTGGCCGGCGACACGATCCGTATGCGATGCGCAAATCATCCAGCTCTGACGGGGGCAATGCAAAGCTTGGCAGCATTCGGTCGGCGTAGCCAAGCGGCGGGACCTCGACGCCGCTCGTTATCCGGGTTTCGAGCATCCCGAGTTCGCCCAGACCGCGTACCGGCTCGCCTGCGGCGGGCGGAACGCCCCCGGGAGGAAGCTTGATGACTCGCACGTCATACGAATAGAGCAGATTGGGCTGAAAGCTCTTGCCCGACGCCGGCGGGATTCGCGCGGTCACCATCCCCAGGTAAAGGCGCTCGCCGACGCGAACCGCCTTGGTGCCAGGCCGCGGGGGCGGCGCTGAGGGATCGTGCGGACCATCGCTGCTTGCGAACACGTCGTTGGTCGTGTCGAAAGCGACCCGGCCCTCCCACACGCGCAGGATTAGCTCAACCGGCTCGCTGAACGCCATCCATACGGCGACCAACCCCGGATCAACCCGGCGGAGTATCGGTCCGGCAAGGACAAGCGGCAGTTCCATGGCGCATCCCTCACGCCACAACGTCGGCCTATATATGCAGTATGTGGCCTATTTTGTCACTCCCGCAGCCAAATGAAGCGAAAGCCGCTATAAAATAGCGACTAACGCCGCCCATAGTCCGCAAACCGCGTCGGGTTGGCCGGAGGGGCTTTGTCAGCCCAAATGCACCGCTTGGTAAGCTGCGCTCGCTAGCGCTGGAGGATGCCCCGCCCGCGCAAGCCCGATAGTCCGTTTCGCTACTCAATCCGTCGCCAGAGGTGATCCGGCTGGTGGTGCTGATGTACGTGCGCTTCCCGCTGTCGCTACGGAATGTCGAAGACCTGCTATTCGAGCGCGGTATCGACATCTGCCATGAGACCGTGCGGATGTGGTGGAACAGGTTCGGTCCGATGTTCTCGAGCGAGATCCGGCGGCAGCGGGTCAGCCGCATGCGCGGATTCCGCCACTAGCGGTAGCATCTCGATGAAATGTACGTGAAGCTGAACGGCGAGATGGTGTATCTGTAGCGAGCGGTCGATCACGAGGGCGAGGTGCTCGAAAGCTTCGTCAGCAAGACCCGCGATAAGGCAGCAGCACTCGCCTTCATAAAAAAGGCGCTGAAGCGTCACGGCTCGCCCGAGAAGATCACCACCGACGGGCTGCGGAGCTACGGCGCGGCAATGGATGAGCTGGTTGCCGCAAGAAACAGGAGATCGGCCGCTGGGCCAACAACAGGGTGGAAAATAGCCACCTGCCGTTTCGACGACGAGAGCGCGCGATGAACCGGTTAGGCGAATGGGCTCGCTACAGAAGTTCGCCTCGGTCCACGCCAACCTCCACAATCACTTCAGCCTCGAACGCCATCTTGTCGACCGAAAGACCTACAAGGAACGACGCTCCGCCGCCTTGGCGGAGTGGCAGATCATCGCGAGCTAGCCCCCTGCCCCCATAGCCCGACGTGCATCATGGGGAGAGCGGTTCGCATTAGACTGACAGCACCTTCGCGCGCGATCGGGTTCAAGGCGACCAGCAGCCAGTTGCGTAAGCTGATCGGTGACATCGTCACCGCGTCGATCGAAAAGGGCTGGATCGATCGCAGGAACGGGGTGCTGGTTACCGGCGCGAGGCCCCGGTCGCCGCACCGCCGATCAAACCGCCATCGCCACTGGCGACGCTGATCGCCGAGGGCGAACACGAACGGCTCGAATTCAAGGAAACGCTGCGGTGGGATGTTGCTGCGGGTGTCCAGAACAAGAAGCTGGAGGACGTCGCGATCAAGACGCTGGCCGGGTTCGCCAACCGTGTCGGCGGAACGTTGCTGATCGGCGTTGCGGACGATGGCGCGATCACCGGGCTGGAGCGTGACTATGACTGCCTTGGCGGCAATCGCGACAAGATGCAGTTGCACCTGACGAACCTGGTCACGAATCATTTCGGACAGGCTTATCGCGCCGCGCCAATCCGCATCAGTTTTCCCGAACACGACGATGCGGCCGTGTGCCGGATCGACATCGATCGATCGCCCTCGCATGTGTTCGTGAGCACAAGGGACGCGCGTAACGTCTCCGCCGAACGCTTCTTCGTACGATCGGGCAATTCGACCCAGGAACACGCCGCGCGAAACCGCAACCTACATCCGCGAACATTTCGGGGGATGACGATCGCCGACCGCGCGGTTTCGCCGGCCGTGTCTCGCCGATCCGGCGGCCGATCGCTCCACGGCGGTATGCGGCGCATCAGCCGTTGAACGACATCACGATTTGGAGCGGCGATTATGGAGCGAAAACGCCAGAAACAAAAAAGGCGAGGCCGTAGCTTGGCCCTTATTTGGTGCAGTCAAACTGCTTGTTAACAGCCGGCCTGCGATTTCTGAACTTCATTACAATCTGCCGAAACGGACCGGAAGTCAATTGCTTTCGGAGTGATCCGACACGTATCTGCCTGATCGAACAAAAAGAAAAATTGGGGGACGTATGCGGCGGCTTGGTCTGGATATCGGCACGAACAGCATCGGGTGGTGCCTGACCGAGGACGATACGCGAATCGTCGACATCGGCGTGCGCATCTTTTCCGACGGGCGCGATCCGCAGTCCGGCACGTCGCTGGCGGTCGATCGTCGCGAGGCGCGCGCGGCGCGGCGGCGGCGGGATCGGTATATCGGACGGCGCTCGGCGTTTCTGGAGGCGCTGATCGCGCACAGCCTGATGCCCGCCGATGCCGACGAGGCGAAGCTGGTCGCCGCGCTCGATCCGTATGTGCTGCGCGCCAAGGCGCTCGACGCGGCGCTGACCCCGCACGAGATCGGCCGCGCATTGTTTCACCTCAACCAGCGGCGCGGATTCAAATCGAACCGCAAGGCCGAACGCAAAGTCGCCGATGGCGAGGACGGCAAGATCGCTAGCGCAAGCAAGAAGCTGGACGTCGAGATGGAGAAGGCCATTCCCGACGAAAGGAAGAGGACTCTTGGCGCTTTTCTGAAGACGCGACTGGACTCCAATGAGAGTGCTCGTGTCCGCATGGGAAGCCAATCTCAGGAGTATGATTTTTACCCCCAGGGCAACCGCACGCCGTACGAGAAGTGGGGTCACGACGAGGACCGTTGGGAAACGATTTCTGAGCAGGTCGCGCGGCTGCACAAATCCAAGCAATGGCGCTTCGGCCCCGATGCGATGGCGCGCGTGGAGAAGGACGGCGGCTTCCTGGCGCGGCAACTGACCGACACGCAATACCTGGCACGTCTGGCCGGGCGCTATCTCGGCAGCCTGTACGCGACCAAGGAAGAGGGCAGCGTCTATGTCATCCCCGGTCGGATGACAGCGATGCTGCGGCGATTGTGGGGCCTGAACGACATATTGCTCGACCACAACTATCCTGCGGTAGAAAATAAACACAGCAACGCGCCCAAGAACCGGCTCGATCACCGCCACCATGCGATCGACGCCGCGGTCGTTGCTGCACCTCTCTGCCTATCGCGGCTTCCTGATCGTAGCGAAGGATCGCGAAGAGGTCGGCCGCGTCGCGCTGGACGACGTCCACGCGGTCATTCTCCACGCGCATGGCTGCACATGGACCGGCAACCTCGTCGCCGCGCTGGCCGAGCGCGGCAGCCCAATCGTGTTCTGCAACACGCACCACCACCCCGTCGCGGTCACGTTGCCGATTGAGGGCTTTCACGCACAGGGCGGGCGGATGCGCGCGCAGTGGGATGCGGGGAAGCCGCTCGCCAAGCAGCTGTGGCGGCGCGTCGTGATGGCCAAGATCGCGATGCAGGGCGCGCTGCTCGCCTTCCACGATGCCCCCGGGGCCACCGCGTTCGACCTGATCGCCCGGCGGGTGCGATCGGGCGATCCAGACAATCTCGAGGCGCAGGCGGCACGCCGCTACTGGCCCGCGCTGATGGGGCCCGATTTCCGCCGTGATCGCGATGCGGCCGGGGCCAACGCGTTGCTCAATTACGGTTATGCGGTGATGCGCGCGACCGTCGCGCGGGCGGTCATCGCCGCGGGATTGCATCCGACGATCGGCATCTTCCACGCCAATCGCGGCAACGCCTTCGCGCTGGCGGATGATCTGGTCGAGCCGTTCCGCCCGCTCGTCGACGCGCTGGTTGTCGCGATGCTCGGCCAGGGTGTCGAGGCGCTCGATCCCGAAATCAAGCGCCGTTTCGCCCGGCTGATTGCGTTCGATGTCCGCATCGGAGCCGAGATGTCGCCTGTTTCCGTCGCGGCGCAGCGGCTGGCGCAGTCGCTCGCCCGTAGTTTCGAAATGAATACATCCGATCTGGCGCTGTTCGTCCCGCCCACACTGATGGAATGGGCTGCGCTGACCCGCCCGCTCGATCCGTTCCCAGGATCGTCAGGGGACGAATGAGCGATGGCGCGCACCTCAGCGGCTACCGGTTGATGTGGATTTTCGTGATGTTCGACTTGCCCGTCGGCACCAAACAGCAATCGCGCGAGGCGACCAAATTTCGCGAGTTCCTGCTAGACCAGGGATTCGAGATGAGTCAGTTTTCGGTGTATGCCAGGTTCTGCAACGGCCGGGAAAGCTACGATTCGCACATCAAGCGAATCGAACGCAATCTGCCCGAAAAGGGTGAGATCCACGTCCTCACATTCACGGACAAGCAGTATGAAAACATCGTCCGCTTCTCCAGCCAACGTCGCAAGCGGCCAAGAAAAAATCCGGATCAGCTGGCGTTGTTCTGATTCGGCGCGCCGTTTCTACCGGACCGAATGTGGCGTTTTTTCGTTCAAGTTGAACGAGTTGAAGCCACATCCGGCCTAGCAGTTCAGAAATCGCAGGCCAACAGCAACCGGCGCGGGCTGCGATGTCCGAGACGTGGAGGCCTAGCAGTTCAGAAATCGCAGGCCAACAGCAACGCCTCGATCGCCGCATCACGTCACTGGAGAGGCCCGGCAGTTCAGAAATCGCAAGCCAACAGCAGTAAATTCAAGTTATTTTGTAGAACAAAAAATCGTGTGGTTTACAAGTAGAATAAAATTATAATTACTTACAGCGATATTTTTTACTTGAAAAAACTCGTATTATTTAGAAATCTCAGGACTGTAACCGCCCAATTCAACTACGGCGCAAAACGCGCCCCGCAACAGCATCGAGCCGGGCCAATACCACGGGATCGCGCGCCGCGGGATCGGTGATCAGCGCGTGATCCAGCACCGTGTCGAGCGGCGACGCGGTCCGTTCGACCGGCAACGACGCGACGAACGCCTGCACCAGCCGCCGCGCGACCGCGCCGTTCGCGCCCATCTGCGCGATGACCTCGCTCACCTCGACGAATGCCGCCGCGTCGCGCCAGCAATCGTAATCGGTGACCATCCCGACCAAGGCGTAGGGCAACTCCGCCTCGCGCGCCAACCGCGCCTCCGGCATCGCGGTCATGCCGATCACGTCCGCGCCCCACTGCCGGAACAACAGGCTTTCGGCGCGGGTTGAGAATTGCGGCCCCTCCATTGCCAGATAGGTCGCGCCGGTCGCCGCCACCCCGCCCGCGTCGCGAATCGCTACCGCCGCGAAGCCCGACAGGCGCGGGCACACGGGTTCGGCCATCGAGACATGCGCGACCATGCCGGTGCCGAAAAAGCTCGCCGGACGCTGCACGGTCCGGTCGATGAACTGGTCGACGACGACGAACCGCCCCGGCGCAAGCTCCTCGCGCAGCGACCCGATCGACGAAATCGCGAGGATGTCGGTGCAGCCGCAGCGTTTCAGCGCATCGATATTGGCGCGCGTGTTGACCTCGCCCGGCGGGATGCGGTGGCCGCGGCCATGACGCGGCAGGAAACGCACCGCGACCCCGCCGATCCGGCCGTGCAGGATCGCATCCGACGGATCACCCCACGGTGTTGCGACCGCGCGCCATTCCGCCTCCTCCAGCGCGTCGATCGCGTACAGGCCCGACCCGCCGATGATCCCGATCGTCCATTCGCTCGTCACGGTCTGTCCCCTGCAATCCTGAAGCACGCGCCACCGCCTGCACGGTCGACCACGTCAATCGACCAGCCATGTGCGACGACGATCTGCCGCACCAGGTTCAGCCCCACGCCATTGCCGTCGCTGCGCGTGCTGAAGAACGGCAGGAACACGTCGCGCCGCAACGCTTCCGGTACGCCGGGGCCGTTGTCCTCGACCAGGATCGTCACCGCATCCTCCCGCGCCGTGATCGAGAGCATCACCTGCGCATCGGGCCTCGGCCCGGCGGCCTGCGCGGCGTTGCGCAGCAGGTTGATCAGCGCCTGCGCCAGCAGATCGGGGTCGGCGCGCAGCAGCAGGCCGTCGTCGATCGAAGTACTTAGCGTCAGGTCGGGCCAGTCGACGCGGATCAGCCGCGCCAGTTCCTCGGCGAACGGCGCGGCGGCGAAATGCTGCAGCCGCACCTCGGGCGCGGCGGACACCGCGCGATAGCTGTTTATGAAGCTGTGCAGCCCCGCAGTCCGCCGCGCCATCGTCGCCACCGCCTCGCGCGCCGCGGTTACATCAGCCGTATCGCCCTCCAACATCGCCGCGGCGGTCGCCGACAACGACGTGACCGGGGTCAGCGAATTGAGGATCTCGTGCGTCAGGACGCGCACCAGATCGGTTTGAGCGGCGATTTCCACCGCGTCCAGCGTACCCTGCACCGGCTCGACCGTGATCGCGCGCACCCGCGCGCCGAGCCGCACCAGCGTCGCCGCGCGAAGGATCGCGCGGTGCGGGCCGCCCGGCAGCCGCAGGATGACCAGTTCGGCCCCATCGCGCGTCGTGTCGGCCAGCCGCGCCGCAAAGGTCGCGCCAAATATCGCGAAATCGTCCGGGCGTACGCCCTCGCAACCTGCGAACAGACGTCGGGCGGCCTTGTTCGCCAGCCGCACGCCGTGCGGGTCGTCGATCGTCAGCAATGCGACGGGCAGGTCGTCGACCAGCGCCTCCAGAAACCGCAACTCCTGCAGGCCGGTTTCGCGTTCGCGCCGCAACCGCTCGATCGCGCCGTTCAGCGCCACGCCCAGCGCCGCAAATCCTGCCCCGCCGCGTGCATCGAAGCGCGTCGCGAAGTCGCCGTGCTGCTGCGCCTCGATGAAGCGCGCGAGCGTCCGATTGGTCCGCGTCACATGCCGCCACAGCCCCGCCCCCGCGCCCGCCACCAGCAACCCCGCGACAATCCGCACCGCCGCCAGCCCGGGCGTTTCGAGCGCCAGCGAGAAGCCGAGCAGCGCCCCGAAAATCGCTGCGATCCATGCGATCAGGACCAGCGTGAAGCGCCGATCAAAGCCCATGCTTCTCCATTCGCCGATAGAGCGCGGCGCGCGAAACGCCCAGTTCGGTCGCGGTGGCGGAGATGTTGTAGCCGTGCTTCTTCAGCGCTTCCTCGACCAGCCGCCGCTCGACCCGGTCGAGGTTATAGTCGACCGGCGGCGTCACCACCGCCGCCGTCGCGATCCGCGGCGACGGCGCGCCGATCGGAAAATCGTCCGGGCCGAGCGGGGTGTCGCCCCCCAGGATCACCGCGCGCTCGATCGCATGACGCAGCGCCCGCACGTTCCCCGGCCAGTCGTGCGCAGTCAGCGCCGCCAGCGCCTCCGCGGTCAATCGCGGCGCGGGGCGGTCGTAACGGCGCGCATAATGATCGAGGTAATGGTCGATCAGCGCCGCCACATCCTCGCGCCGCTCACGAAGTGGGGGCAACTCGATCTCGACCGTGTTCAGCCGGAACAGCAAATCCTGCCGGAAATGGCGGTCGTCGCGCAGCATCGCGGGCGTCATGTTGGTCGCTGCGATCACGCGGATATCGACCGGCACGGGCTTGTTCGCGCCGACCGGCGTCACCTGCCTTTGTTCCAGCACGGTCAGCAATTTGGGCTGCAGATGCAGCGGCAGGTTCGCAATCTCGTCGAGGAACAATGTCCCGCCGTTCGCGGCCTGGATTCGCCCCACGCGGTCGCTGCGTGCATCGGTGAACGCGCCCTTCACATGGCCGAACAGCTCCGAATCGATCAGTTCGGTGGCGATCGCGCCCAGATCGACGGTCTGCATCGGCTTTCCCGCGCGCCTAGAATGCGCGTGCAGCGCGCGCGCGACGAGTTCCTTCCCGGTGCCATTCTCGCCCAGCACCAGCACGTTGGCGTCGGTCGGCCCGGCGCGCTCGACCAGCGAATGCACCCGCGCCATCGCGGGCGACGCGCCGATCAGCGGCGATCCCCCCGCCGCGGGCACAGGCGGCGGCGTGCCCCGCTTCGACCGGCGGAGCGCCGCGGCGGTGCGCACCGTCGCCAGCAGCCGCGCATTGTCCCACGGCTTCGACACGAAATCGGTCGCGCCGCGCTTCATCGCCTCCACCGCCACCTTCACCCCGGCGTGCGCGGTGATCATCACCACGATCAAATCGGGGTCGGCCGCCAGCAACGCATCGAGCAGCGCCAGTCCCTCGCTCGCATCGGTCGCGCCACGCCCGTAATTCGCGTCGAGCAGCGCTACGTCGGGCCGCCGCGTCGCCACCACCGCGGCGGCATCCGCCGGATCGGTCAGCGTCACGACCTCGCGAAACAGTCCGCGCAACAACAGCCTGATCGAGGTCAGAATGTCCTGATCGTCATCGACCACCAGACACAGATCGAATTCCGCCCCCGCACCCATCTGTTCGCTTTCGTACAATCACTGTCCGGAATCGGACAATCAATAACCGTGCCAATAACGAAAACAACTGTAGTCGACAAGCTTCTCGCTCTGGCACGCTTCCTGCTGAGTATCTGGCACAAGGGCAAAACCCGGTGGGAGACGAGTGATGGCGGACCGCGATATCAGGGCGAGCAGGCGCACGGCGCTGGCGGTGATCGCCGCCGCGATCGCGTTGACCGCGATGCTGTCGCCTGGTCCGAAGGCGAAGGTCGAGCTGACCACCGCGCGCATTTCGGTCCTGCTGGAAACCGGCCCTGTCCGATTCCGGACATTCGTGTCCGATAATGCACAGCCAGCCGGGCTGACTTTGTCGATCGGCAGCATCGCCTGATGAGCGTGCTGCGCCTGAAAACCGAACCGGCGGCGGGCGGCGCCGCGATCAGCGGCAGCGGCATGGACCGCGTCGTCACCAGGCGCAGCCTGCCGTTGCGCACGAAGATCGTAGGTGGCGTCGCGCTGCTGATGCTGCTGATCGCCGCCTTCTGGTGGTTCGCGCCCAGCGCCGGGTCGCAGACCATCCCCGCCGACCGCCTGACGATCTCGCCCGTTAAGCAAGGCGTGTTCGAGGATTTCGTACCCTTGCGTGCGCGCGTCACCCCTCTGCTGACCGTCTATCTCGACGCGATCGAAGGCGGCCGCGTCGAGGAGGTCGTGGCGGAGGACGGCGCATCGCTCGCCAAGGGTCAGCTGATCGCGGTGCTGTCGAACGCCGAACTGCAACTCTCCACCCTCGCCCGCCAGACCGAGGTCGAACAGCAGATCAACAACATGCGCAGCCAGGAACTGGCGCTGGCGCAGACCCGCCTCGCCAACGAACGCTCGCTGCTGGAGGCCGGACTCGCTGCGACGAAGATGCGGCGGCAATTCGAGCGCGAACGCCCGCTCGCCGCACGCGGCTTCGTCGCCGGCCGCCAGTTCGACGACACGCGCGACGCCTACGACTACGAACGCCGCCGCCTCGCGGTACTCGAACGCAGCCGCGCCACCGACGAACGCCTGCAATCGAGCCAGCTCGCGCAGACCCGCGCCTCGAGCCAGTCGATGCGCGCCAGCCTCGGCCTCGCACGCGCCAATCTGGAGGCGCTGAACCTGCGCGCGCCGGTCGCCGGGCAATTGTCGGGCTTCAGCATCCAGGTCGGCCAGTCGCTCGCGCGCGGAGAACGCGTCGGACAGATCGACAGCCCCGGCCGCAACAAACTGATGAGCGGAGTCGACGAATTCTACCTCGGCCGCGTCCAATTGGGCCAGAAGGCGACTGTCACGGTCGGCACGAAGACCTATGCCGCAAAGGTCGCCAAAATCTATCCGCAGGTGCAGAATGGCCAGTTCCAGGTCGACCTGCACTTCACGCAGGGCGAACCCGCCGATCTCCAGCGCGGGCAGACCTTGCAGGCGAAACTGACGCTCGGCGACGCGCAGCCTGCGAAGCTCATTCCGAACGGCGCTTTCTACAACGAAACCGGCGGCAACTGGGTCTTCGTGCTCGCCCCCGACGGCCACAGCGCGGTGAAACGCCAGGTCCGTCTCGGCCGCCGCAACGCCGATTCGATCGAGGTGCTCGACGGGCTCGACAACAACGAACGCGTCGTCACCTCCCCCTACACCGGTTTCGCCGACAAGGACCGGCTCGACCTCGCGACCTCATGAAAGGACCACAAATGCTCCAGATGCGTGCGCTCTCGCGGGTCTACCGCACCGACACCGTCGAAACGACCGCGCTCGACGCGATCGACTTGGACATCGCCGACGGCGAATTCGTCGCGATCATGGGACCGTCGGGCTGCGGCAAATCGACCCTGCTGAACTTGATGGGGATGCTCGATTCACCCTCCAGCGGCTCGTACTCGTTCGACGGTCAGGAAGTCGCCGGGCTGGGCGAAGCGCAACTGGCCGACGTGCGAAAGGCGTCGATCGGCTTCATCTTCCAGAGCTTCAATCTGGTCGACGAACTGTCGGTGCGCGAAAACATCGAACTTGCGCTGCTGTACCACGACGTGTCGGCTGCCGACCGCAAGCGCCGCACCGACGAGGTGATGGACCGCGTCGGCATCGCGCACCGCGCCCGCCACCGCCCCAGCCAATTGTCGGGTGGTCAGCAGCAACGCGTCGCGGTCGCTCGCGCGCTCGTCGCCAGCCCCAAGCTGATCCTGGCCGACGAACCGACCGGCAACCTCGACACCGCACACGGCGAAGACGTGATGCGGATGCTGCAAAACCTGAACGCGGAAGGATCGACGATCGTGATGGTCACCCACTCCCCCGCCCACGCCGACTTCGCCACCCGCGTCGTCAACATGCTCGACGGCCACATCCTCCAGGAACGGCGGCGGGCGGCTTGAGCACCGATCCGTCGTTGCGAGCGCAGCGAACCAATCCAGCGCAGCGTGCCGGACACTGGATTGCTTCGCTGCGCTCGCAACGACGGACGGTAGTTATCGGGAACAGGAACGCACAGGGATCATGACCATGTGGCGCAATAACCTGACCCTCGCGCTCCGCCTTCTGGCGCAGAATCGCGCCTATGCCGTCATCAATATCGGCGGGCTCGCGCTGGGGCTGGCGGGGTGCCTGCTGATCCTGAACTACATCCGTTACGAACGCAGCTACGATAGCTGGCTGCCCGACAGCGACCGCGTCTATCAGGTGCAGGCGACGTGGAATGAGCCGGGACAGCCGGTCACGCGGTCGCAGTCCAGCCCCTTCCCCATCCGCGACACGCTGCCGGGCGGCTTCCCGCAGGTCGAGGCGATCACCGTCGTGCGCACCGGCCCAACCGTGACGACGCGCGGCGGTGTCCCGGTGTTCATCCCGTCGGCGACGGTCGACCCGACGTTCTTCAGCATCTTTTCGCTTCCCTTTGTCGAAGGATCGGGCGCGACCGCGCTGCCCGACACCAATGCGATCGTGCTGACCCAGACCGAGGCGCTGCGGCAGTTCGGCACGACCAAAGCGCTCGGGCGGACGATGAGTCTGGGCGCCGGGGAGGGCAAGCGCGATTACCGCGTGACCGGCGTGCTGCGCGATCTGCCGAAGAACTCGACGCTGAAGCTGAACCTGCTGTTCCGCAACGACCAGAGCCAGTTCGCGACATGGCCCGAATCCGAAAAGGGCTGGGGCGCGATGAGTCAGCACCACTATTTGAAGCTGCGGCGCGGTGCCGACGCCGCCGCGATCAACGCTGCGTTACCCGCGTGGGAGAAGCGCGTGATCGCGCCGCAGAACGTCGGCGGAAGGCTGTCGTCGCAAGCCGATATCCTCGCCCTGAAACTCATGCCGATCACCGGCGTCCATCTGGGCGCGGCGCAGCAGGGCGCGCTGACGCCGGGCGGCGATCCACGCACCCTGGCGACGTTCGCGGTCGTCGCGATGCTCATCCTCGGCATGGCGGTGATGAATTTCGTCAACCTGACGACCGCACGCGCGACCGGGCGGGCGAGGGAAATCGCACTGCGCAAGGTGCTTGGCGCATCGCGGCGGCAGATCATCGCGCAGCTGTTCGGAGAGACCGTGCTGATGAGCGGACTGGCGATGCTGCTGGCCTGCACGATCTTCGAACTCGCCACGCCCTGGGTGGCGGCGTGGACCGGCGCCGACCTGCAATTCTCCTATCTCGGCGCGCACGGGATCATGCTTCCGGCGCTCGCGCTGTTCGCGGTGACGGCGCTCGCCGGCGGCCTGTATCCCGCGATCCTGCTCAGCCGCTTCCGCCCCGCGACCGTGCTGCGCGCCAACCGCGCCGCGGCCGAAACGCCCGGCAGCGGGCGGCTGCGCGCCGCGCTGGTCGTGCTGCAATTCGCCATCGCGATCGGGCTGATCGCCAGCACCTGGGTGATCTGGTCGCAGACGCGCTTCATCGCGACGACCGATCCGGGCTATCGTCGCGACGGGCTGATCCAGGTCGATTCGGCGTGGCGCTTTGCCGGCAGTAGCAGTGAATTCGACGCGGCGCGGCCGCAATTGCTGGCGATCCCCGGCGTCGTGGCGGCGGGACGAACCAATCTGGCGCTGGCGGCGACCAACAAGTCGAACGTAACGGTCCGGTATCGCGGTGGCTCCGATCTCAATTTCGGCCGCTATGCGATCGACAGCGCCTTCTTCGATACGATGGGAATGCGCCTGCTGGCGGGCCGCGGCCTTGCCGACCGGTTCGCCGGCGACCGGGTCGAACGCGATGCCGAAGGCGCACTGGTCTCCGTCCGCGCGATCAACGTCGTGGTCAACCGCGCCGCCGCACGGTTGCTGGGACATGCCGATCTGGGTGCCGCGGTGAATATGCCGATCGAGGTGTCGATCGACGCCGCGCTCATCCCCGCGACGGTTGTCGGCGTGGTCGAGGATACGCGCATCCGCACCCCGCGCGACGAGATCGAACCGATTGTCTATGTCTATGACACGGCCCAGACGAGCCAGGTCATCGTCCGCTACGCCGCCGCCCGCCCGGCCGAGGTGATGGCGGGGATCGGCAAGGTATGGCGACGCTTCGAGCCGGAAATCCCGTTCGAGGGCCGCTTTGCCGAGGACATCGTCGGCGAAACCTACGCCGCCGAACGCGCACGCGGCGCGCTGTTCGCGACCTTCGCTGCGCTCGCGATCCTGATCGCCTGCCTAGGCCTTTATGGTCTGGCCGCTTTCGCCACGCAGCGCCGGACGAAGGAGATCGGCATTCGCAAGGTGCTGGGCGCGAAGGTGCGCGACATCGTCCGGCTGCTGGCGTGGCAATTCTCGAAGCCCGTCGTCGTCGCCAACCTGATCGCGTGGCCGGTGGCGTGGTGGGCGATGCGCGACTGGCTGAACACCTTCGACGCGCGCATCGCGCTGACGCCGACGCCCTTCGCGCTCGCCGGGCTGCTGGCGCTCGCCATCGCGCTGGCGACTGTCGCCGGACATGCGCTGCGCGTCGCCCGCCTGAACCCGATCCACGCCCTCCGCTACGAATAGGAGCCTGACCATGTGGCGCAATTACCTGACCGTCGGCGTCCGCGCCCTGATGAAGAACCGCACCTATGCGGCGATCAACATCCTCGGCCTCGCGATCGGCATGGCCGCGTGCCTGCTGATCCTGTTGTTCGTGCGCTACGAAACGGGCTTCGACAAACAACTCCCCGGCGCAGAGAACGCGTATCAGTTCCAGACCTATTACCGCGATCGTCAGACCGGCGAGGAGGGCAATCTCCAGATGGCGGCCTATGTCAGCAAGGCCGCGCTCGAAAAGGATTTCCCGCAGATCGAAAAGGCCGTCTATTCGATGGGCGTCGGTCCGACCGCGCTGAAGGACGGTCAGGCCTATGCGATCGAGGACGGTCAGTTCGTCGACGGCAATTTGTTCGACATCGTCCGCCTCCCCTTCCTGATCGGAAATTCCGCGACCGCGCTGTCGCGTCCGGGTCAGGTCGTGCTCAGCACCAATGAAGCCACGCGCTTCTTCGGCGCCCCCGCCGCCGCGATGGGCAAGACGCTGACGCTCGTCAGCCGCGGCAAGCAGATGGATTTCACGGTCACCGGCGTGCTCGATGGCCCGACGCGCCAGTCGCACATGAAGGTCACGTTCGTCGCGCAGATCGACATGGCCGCATACAACGCCGAACAGCCGCAGTTCCTGACCAACTGGGGCTGGCAATCGGGCTGGGTCTATCTCCGCCTGAAGCCCGGCGCCGACGTGGCGCAACTGAACGCGCAGATGCCTGCGTTCGAAAAGCGCAACATCCGGGACGAGATCGCCGGCACGCAACGCTACAATCAGGGCGACGAGAGCGACTATGCGCTCGTCAACATCCGCGACATCCACCTGGGCAAGGCGCAGGACGGCGCGATGACGCCGGGCAACGACAAGCGCTCGATCGTCACGTTCGCGGTCATCGCGCTGCTGATCCTCGGCATGGCGTGCGTCAATTTCACCAACCTCGCCACCGCCCGCGCCAGCCAGCGCGCGCGTGAAGTGGCGTTGCGCAAGGTACTGGGCGCCAGCCGCCGCCAACTGATCGTGCAGTTCCTGTGCGAGGCATTGCTGATCGCCGCCGTCGCGATGATCATCGCGCTCGCGGTGGTCGAACTCGCCCTTCCCTATGTCGCGAATTTCCTGCAGGCCGACCTGAAACTGGACTATCTCGGCGCAGGCGGCGCATTGCTGCCGATCGTCGCGCTCGTGCTGGTGGTCGGCATCGCGGCGGGCGCATACCCCGCGTTCTTCCTCTCGCGCTTCCAGCCCGCCACCGTACTGAAGGCGAACAAGTCCGCCAGCGACGCGCAAGGGTCCGGGCGGCTGCGCAACGTGCTGGTCGTCGGCCAATTCGCGGTGTCGATCGCGTTGATCATCTGCACCGCGGTGATCTATGCGCAAACCGTCTTCGCGCGCACGTCGGACCCCGGTTATCAACGCCACGGCCTGATCCAAATCGAGGGTATCGCACGGCGTCAGACCTGGCCGATGATCGACACCTTCATCAACGAACTGCGGCGCACCGACGGCGTCGTGTCGGTCGGCCGCACCGGGATCGGCATCGCCACGCGCAACAACACCAACAACGGCGTGCAGATACCGGGCAGCAGCGAGCCGGTCACGATCGGCAGCTATTCGGTCGACACCGATTTCTTCAAGACGATGGGCATCCGCCTGCTCGCCGGGCGGACCTTCGACCGCAATCGCCCGGCCGACGATTCCACCACCCCCTTCCCGCAGGAGCCCGCCGCCGAACGCGCTTTGGTCGCGCGCGGGATCAACGTCGTCATCAACGAACTCGCGGTGAAGCGGCTGGGCTTCAAGAGCCCGCAGGACGCGATCGGCAAACAGGTGCTGACCACCGTGGACGCGGACTTCGGCGGCGTCATGCCGACGACGATCATCGGCGTGGTCGCCGACGCCCGCTTCCGCTCGATCCGCGACCCGCTCGACCCGATCGCCTTCCGCTACGAATCGACCGGGCACGGCGCGCTGCTGGTGCGCTACCAGAGCGCCGATCCCGCCGCGGTCAACATCCGGATCGAAGGGCTGTGGAAACGCCTGTTCCCCGACGTCCCCTATGACGGCCGCTTCAGCGAGGACATCGTGGGAAAGCTCTACGCCGCCGACGCCGCCCGCGCGCGCATCTTCGCCGGTTTCGCGTTGCTGGCGATCGTGATCGGCTGCCTCGGGCTGTTCGGCCTCGCCGCGTTCACCGCCGAACGCCGCACGAAGGAGATCGGCATCCGCAAGGTGCTGGGCGCCCGCACGCGAGACATCGTGCGATTGCTCGTCTGGCAGTTCAGCCAGCCGGTGATCCTGGCGAATGTGATCGCGTGGCCCGCGGCGTGGTGGCTGATGCGCGGCTGGCTCAACGGCTTCGACACGCGCATCGCGCTGACCCCGACGCCGTTCCTGCTGGCGGGGGCGCTGGCGCTGGTCATCGCGATCGGCACCATCTCCGCCCACGCCTATCGCGTCGCGCGGACCAGCCCGATCAGGGCGCTGCGCTACGAATAGCGCGGACGAACGCGGCCGCCCGCTCCGCCACCGCAGCGGGCGACAGGCCGGGCGCATAGAGCGCGGAGCCTAGGCCGAAACCGGCCGCTCCCGCCGCGCGCCACGGTCCAAGGCCCTCGGCGGCAATCCCGCCGACCGGCAGGACGCGCGTCCCCGTCGGCAGCACCGCGCGCATCGCCTTCAGCGTCGCGGGGCTCGCCCCCTCGGCCGGAAACAGTTTCAGCGCCGCCGCGCCCGCGTCCAGCGCGGCGAAGGCTTCGGTCGGGGTGGCGATACCGGGAAGGGCCACCAGTCCACGCGCCGCCGCTTCGCCGATGACGCGCGGATTGGCGTTGGGCGCAATAATCAACGTGCCGCCCGCCGCCTCCACAGCCGCCACGTCCTCCACCCGCAGCACCGTCCCCGCGCCGATCACCGCGCGCCCCGCGAAACGCGTCGCCAGCCGCGCGATGCTGTCGAGCGGATCGGGAGAATTCAGCGGAACCTCGATGATCGCGAAGCCCGCATCGACCAGCGCCTCGCCGATCGCCTCGACCTCGCCCGGCCGCACGCCGCGCAGGATTGCGATCAGCGGACATTTGGCAAAAGCGGCGTCGAAGGCGGCGAGATGGGTCATGCGGATAGCTCCCGGATACGCGTGATGCCCGCGACGAATGCGGCATGGCTGTCGACGATCGTAGCGGACCCGCCCAGCGTCTCGATCGCGGCGGCGTACAGCGCGCCGAGCGCAGGGTCGGCGAGCAGATGAACCGTGCGCGCGGCCGCCTCGTCGATCCGCGCCGCAACGTCCGCGCCGATCAACAACCCGCTGGCATAGGCCGCCGCATCGGCGTCATCGCGCAAGCCCAGCAGGCCGCTCGCGCGGATGCCGAACAGGCTGGCGGCCAGATCACGGCGCGCACCCTCGGTAACGCCCTCGCGAAACGCCGCACCGTCGTTTACCGCACCGCCAATCTGCCGCGCGAGCAGCCCGTGCGCGCGCAGCAGGGAGAACAACTCCCCCGTCATCGCGGTGGTGAACCGCACGATCTCGCCGCGCTCCAGCACCGCCCATTTGCAATGCGTGCCCGGCTGACACAGCAAGGAATCCGCCGGCACCATCCCCGCCGCGACCGCCCCTAACAACTGCACCTCCTCGCCGCGCATCACGTCGGCGCGCCCGCCGTCGCGGCACGACAGCCCCGGCACGATCGCAGTGCGCCCGTCGATCGGCTCCAGCGCCGCGGCCAGCACCGCAAGTCCCGCGGGCGCAGCGATATAGGGCACCGCACGCCAGCCGATGTTCGATCCGACCATGCCCGCCAGCAGCATCGGCAAATCGCCCAGCCGCGCTCGCAGCCCCGCGACCTCGGCCGGAAAATCCTCCACCACCGCCGCGCCGCGATCGTCGCGCTCGGTGCGCACCACCGCGCCGCCCTCGATCAGGAACGCGCGGCGGTTCGTGGTTCCCCAATCGACCGCGATGAACGGATCATGCGCTCCCGCCGGATCGGCCATCGGCGCGTCTCCCCATCATCCGTTCGAACTATGCGTTCATTTATACGATAAAATATCGCTGTCCACCCGCGGTTGGCGCGTGACAGTAAGCGCGGCCTGCGTCAGAACGGCGCGATGGTGAGCGAGGCGATCGACACGGAAACCGCGGGCAACCGCAGCGAACTGGGCCGCAACCTGACGCACGGGATGCTCGACACGCTGGGTCGCGCGATCGTCACCGGACGCTACGAACAGCGCCCCTTCCCGACCGAGGCGGAGATCGCCAAGGCGCATGGCGTCAGCAGGTCGGTCACGCGAGAGGCGGTGAAAATGCTGACCGCCAAGGGGCTCGTCAGCGCGCGCCCGCGACAGGGCACCGTGGTGCAACCCGCGGGCAACTGGAATTTGTTCGACACCGACGTGCTGCGCTGGCTGCTCGAACGCAAATTCTCGGTCGAACTGCTGCGCCATTTCAACCAGTTGCGCATCGCGATCGAACCCGAGGCGGCGGCGCTGGCGGCGACGTTCCACACCGAAGCCGACATGGCCGCAATCCGCGCCGGGCTCGAACGGATGGAGGCGGCGGAGGACGGCGACGGCGACCCGCTCGACGCCGACATCGCCTTCCACGTCGCAATCCTGCGCGCCTCGCACAACCCGTTCTACGCCCAGTTCCAGATGGTCGTCGCGACCGCATTGCGCACCTCGATCCGCTTCACCAATCGCATCAAGGGCCGCAGCGCCAACGTCGAGGACCACGCCGCCGTCGCCGACGCCATCGAAGCCCGCGACGTGGAAGGCGCGCGGGTGGCGATGCGCCGTATCATCGGCGATGTGCTGGAACTGATCGCGGCGGAGTGAAGGCCAGTACCCGGAAACGGGATGGCGCGCCTTTGCCGTGAAATGACCGGTTCTCCGAATGTTGCCGTTGGAAAAACTAATGATCGGATCGGATATTTATCGGAACCGACGGGAATAGAAATCAGTTCTGAGGCGTTGGGTGGCTCGTGGCACTATGTCGCGGAACCAAATTCGGGAGTATCTCCATGCTTAAATCCATCATTCTGGGCGCCTCGGTCTTCGCCTTGACCGCCGCTCCGATCGCGGCGAGCGCCGCTACTGCAAATCCTGCCAGCAAGCTGTCGTTGTCGTCGGCGACCCGCGCCGGTACGCCTGCGGGCAAGTCGAATCGCCTCGCAGGCTCCGGCATCGGTCCGATCGCCGCCGGCGCTATCCTTGTCGGCATCGCCGCCGCTGCGGTGCTCTTGATCAGCGACAAAGAAGACGACGATTCCGACAGCAACTAAAGTCGGGTGATGCTACCCCGCCCGCCTTCACTGGCGGGCGGGTCTTGAAACTAGCCCCCGAACTGCTGCGTCGGCAGCCCCCTGCACCCCGGATCCACCTCGAACAACGCGCCTGCGTTCGCCTCATCCACGCCGTCGGCCGCGGAGGTGACGAACATCCGGTCCAGCGCCGGTCCCGCAAAGGTCATGCTGGTGATCTGCGATGCGGGCAGTGCGACAGAACGCTCGCGCTCACCATCCGCGTCGAAGCGGCTGACTCTGCCCGTCCCCCAATGCGCGACCCACAAATGCCCGTCGGCGTCGAGCGTCATGCCGTCGGGGCTGCCCCATTCGGGCGGAAACACGATATGCGTTGCGCGCGCGCCGAGGCTTTCATCGTCGTTGATCGCCATCCGATAGATCGTCCGCCGCGCGCTATCGGTGTGGAACATCATGTCGGCATCAGGCGCGATCGCCGGGCCGTTTGGGATGCAATAGGGTCCATCTACACGCGTGCAGCTACGGTTGGGATCGAGCCGGTAGAACGCCCCGCTGTCGCCCTCGCAACTGAACGGCATCGTCCCCGCCCAGATGCGCCCCATCGCATCGGCCTTCGCATCGTTCATGCGGTTGGTCGCGACGTCCGGCTCGGGATCGACGATCGGCCGGATCGCCAGCGGGTCCAGATCAAGCTCGACGAACCCGCTCGCCAAACCGGCGATGAAGCCGCCGCGTTCGCGCTCGATCACCCAGCCGATCGGCTCGGGCATATCCCATCCCGTCACCGCATCATCGGCCAGCGACAGGCGGTTCACGCGCTTGCCCAGGATATCGACCCAGAACACCGCATTCTCGCGCGCCGACCACAACGGCCCCTCGCCCAGGATCGACCGCCCGCTGCCCGGAATTACCCGCACCATCTAGTGACTATCCCTCGGCAGCCCCTTCTCGGCGATGCGCTGATACTTGACCGCGCTCTCGATCACCGCGCCGGTATCGAACTGCCCGGTAATTTCACGGTGGATTTCCTGCCACGGCGTTTGTGATGCGGGACCATCATAGGGCGTCTCCGCCAGCGCTGATCGCCGCCGCGCGATTTCCTCGTCGTCGACCAGCATGTCGGCGCGGTTGGTGTTCAGGTCGATGCGGATGCGATCCCCGGTGCGCACCAGAGCCAGACCCCCGCCGACCGCCGCCTCGGGACTCGCATTCAGGATCGATGGCGACCCGCTCGTCCCCGATTGCCGCCCGTCGCCCAGGCACGGCAGCGCGTGGATACCGGCCCGGATCAGCGCCGCGGGCGGGCGCATGTTCACCACCTCCGCCCCACCCGGATAGCCGATCGGCCCCGCGCCGCGCATGATCAGGATCGACCGGTCGTCGATCCCGCTCGCCGGATCGTCGATCCGCGCATGATAATCCTCCGGCCCATCGAATACGATCGCGGTGCCGGTGAACGCATCCGGATCGTCGGGATCGCTCAGATACATCGCGCGGAACTGGTCCGAAATCACCGACAATTTCATCACCGCCGCGTCGAACAGATTGCCGCGCAGCACCGTCAGGCCCGCATTGTCCTTCAACGGCCGATCGAGCGGACGGATCACATCGTCATCACGCGACGCCTGCCCCGCGACATTCTCCGCCACCGTCCGCCCGTTCGCCGTCAGCGCACTACCGTCGATCATGTCGGCGTCGAGCAACTGCCCCATCACCGCGGGCACCCCGCCGGCGCGATAGAAGTCCTCACCCAGATATTCGCCCGCGGGCTGCAGGTTGACGATGAACGGCACGTCCGCGCCGTGGCTCTCCCAGTCGGCCAGCGTCAGTTCGACCCCGACATGCCGCGCGATCGCGTTCAGGTGGATCGGCGCGTTGGTCGACCCGCCGATCGCCGAATTGACCCGGATCGCGTTGAGGAAGGCGGTGCGCGTCAGCACGTCCGACGGCTTGCGGTCGGCGCGGACCATCTCGACGATCGTCCGCCCCGTCTCCCACGCGCATTGCTGACGGTCGCGGTGCGGCGCGGGGATCGCGGCCGATCCGGGCAGCGACATCCCCAGCGCCTCGCACAGCGAATTCATCGTCGTCGCGGTGCCCATCGTGTTGCAGAAACCGGTCGACGGGGCGGACGACGCGACCAGTTCGATGAAGCCGCGATAGTCGATCTCCCCCGCCGCCAGCAGCTCGCGCGCCTTCCAGATGATCGTCCCCGATCCTGTCCGCTGCCCCTGGTAATTGCCGTTGAGCATCGGTCCGACCGACAAAGCGATCGCCGGAATGTTCACCGTCGCCGCCGCCATCAGACACGCCGGCGTCGTCTTGTCGCAGCCGATCGTCAGCACCACGCCGTCGATCGGATAGCCGTACAGCACCTCGACCAGCCCGAGGTACGCGAGGTTACGGTCCAGCCCCGCGGTCGGCCGCTTCCCCGTCTCCTGGATCGGATGGATCGGAAATTCGATCGGGATGCCCCCCGCATCGCGGATTCCCTCCTTCACGCGCTGCGCCAGCACGATGTGGTGGCGGTTGCACGGCGCAAGGTCGCTGCCGGTCTGCGCGATGCCGATGATCGGCCGATCGGACTGCAGTTCTTCCAGGCTCAGCCCGTAATTCAGATACCGCTCGACATACAAAGCGGTCATGTCGGGGTTGGAAGGATCGTCGAACCAGGCGCGCGAACGAAGGCCGGTTTCATGGCGCGCGCGCCCTGCGGACCCGTCCGCTCCGTCGACCATGTCACCCCTCCCGATCAGATTACGACCGATTGATAGCGCAGCGTCGCGCTGCTACAAAGACAATTATCATATAAAAGGACGCTTGATGCGCAACGATGCGATCCGGATTGCGCTGGTCGGCGTCGGCAAGATCGCGCGCGACCAGCATCTGCCCGCGCTTGCGGACAATCCCGACTTCGCGCTGCTCGCGACGGTCGACCCATACCGCGGCGTCGACGGTGCGCCGAATTTCGCGACGCTCGAGGCGTTGCTCGCTGCGCACTCGGTCGATGCGGTATCGATCTGCACCCCGCCCGGCGTGCGCGCGCCGATCGTCGCCGCCGCGATCGACGCGGGACTGCACGTCATGATGGAAAAGCCGCCCGCAGCGACCGTTGCCGACGTCGAGACGTTGGCGACCCGTGCCGCGAACGCCGGGGTGTCGCTGTTCGCCACCTGGCATTCGCGCGAAGCAAGCGGCGTCGCGCCCGCGCGCGAATGGCTGCGCGGCAAGCGGATCGATCGGGTGACGGTGACGTGGAAGGAAGATATCCGCCGCTGGCATCCCGGTCAGGACTGGATTCTTGGGCCGGACGGGTTCGGCGTGTTCGATCCGGGCATCAACGCGCTGTCGATCGTCACCGCGCTGCTGCCCGACCCGTTGACGATCGACGCCGCACGACTGGCGATACCGGAGGATCGCGCATCGCCGATCGCCGCGACGCTGGCGATGACCGCCGGTGCCGCGACGGTCGCGGCGGATTTCGATTTCCTGCAATCCGGCGAGCAGACATGGGACATCGTCGTCGACACCAACGGCGGGGTGCTGACGCTGCGCGAAGGCGGCAATGTGCTCGCCGTGGATGGGCGGATGACACGCGGCGCGGATCAGGAATATATCCGCCTCTACCGCCAGTTCGCCGACCTCATCGCGCGCGGGGAGAGCGACGTGGACACCGCCCCGCTCCGCCTCGTCACCGATGCGCTGCGCATAGGCGATCGAACGTCCGCACCACTGTTCGACTGGTAGTTACCCGAACTCCACCGCCTCGAACCGGATCGGTTGCCCGTCCGCCGCCTCCCCCAGCGTATCCTCCCACATCGCCACGCGCCCGCGCACGATCGTCCCGATCGCCTTGCCCGTCAGCGTCATGCCCGTGAACGGCGACCAGCCGCTGCGCGAGGCGAGCCAGTCGTCGGTCACCTCCCAGCGCTTCTTCAGGTCGACGATCGTGAAATCGGCGTCGTATCCGGCGACGATCCGCCCCTTCCCCACGATCCCGAAGATCCGCTGCGCGCCCGCGCTGGTCAGCTCGATCACGCGCTGCAGCGTCAGCCGCCCCTCCGCGACATGCGTCAGCAGCAACGGCAGCAACGTCTGCACGCCGGGCATCCCGCTAGGGCTCGCCGGATAGGGCTTTCCCTTTTCCTCCAGCGTATGCGGCGCGTGATCGCTGCCGATCACGTCGGGCACACCCTGGTTCAACCAATGCCACAGCCCGTCGCGGTGCGCGCCCGACCGGATCGGCGGATTCATCTGCGCCAGCGTGCCCAGCCGCGGATAGGCCTCCTCCCCCGCCAAAGTCAGATGCTGCGGGGTCACCTCGCAACTCGCGATATCCTTGTTCCGCCCGAGCAGTTCGAGTTCCGCCGGCGTCGTCACGTGCAGCACATGCACCCGCCGCCGCGCCGACCGCGCCAGCGCCAGAATACGCCGCGTCGCCAGAATCGCGCTTTCGTCGTCGCGCCACACCGGATGCGACGCAGCATCACCGTCGATCCGATGATCGAGCCGCGCGTTCATCCGCTCCTCGTCCTCGGCATGGATCGCCACCCGGCGATGCCCCGAGGCCAGCACCTCGGCCAGCCGCGCATCCTCGCTGACCAACAGATCGCCGGTCGACGCGCCCATGAAAATCTTCACCCCCGCCGTCCCCGGCAACCGCTCCAGCTCGGCCAGATCGCGCGCATTGTGGTTCGTCGCGCCGACATAGAAGGCGTGATCGCACCACATCCGGTCCTTCGCGCGGTCCAATTTGTCCTGAATGGCGGCGGCCGAATCAGTATTGGGTTTGGTGTTCGGCATCTCGAATACCGCGGTCACGCCGCCCATCACCGCCGCGACGCTGCCGGTCTCCAGGTCTTCCTTGTGGACCAGCCCCGGCTCGCGGAAATGCACCTGCGTGTCGATCACGCCGGGCAGGATATCCAGGCCCGTGCAGTCGATCGTCCGTCCCGCGTCGCCGACGCCGCCGATCGCGACAATCCGCCCGCCGCTGACGCCCACGTCCGCCGTCACCGGCCCGCCGGGAGTGTGGACCGTGCCGCCGGTCAGCTTCAGATCACAGGTCGCCACATCGATCTCCGAACGGGATGACAGTCGGCCGCCTCACTCCTACCTTGCGCGCATGAATGCAACCACGCTCGCCGACCGCGCCGTCCTCCGCTTGTCGGGCGAGGACCTGCGCGGCTTCCTCCAGGGCCTCGTCACGAACGACGCGAACGGGCCGTTTCCGTCGTGGAACGGGCTGCTCACCCCGCAGGGCAAGGCGCTGTTCGACTTCATCCTGTGGGACGACGGCGACGATATCCTGATCGATTGCGAGGCCGCGCAGGCCGAGGCGCTGGCGCGGCGGTTGTCGATGTACCGCCTCCGTCGGCCGATCGTCATCGCGCGCGACGAAACGCTGGCGGTGCATTGGTCGAAGGATGGCGACACAGGCGTGCCCGACCCGCGGCTGGCCGCGCTCGGCCAACGCTGGATCGCCGCACCGTCCGACCCCGCCGAAGGATGGCTGGCGCACCGTCTGGCGCTCGGCGTGACCGAAGGCGTCGCGGAACTTGGAGCGGGCGAAACGCTCTGGCTCGAATGCAACGCCCGCGAACTGAACGGGGTCAGCTTCGCCAAGGGCTGCTACGTCGGACAGGAAAACACCGCGCGAATGCACCATCGCGCAAAGGTCAACCGCCGCCTGGTCGTCGCCCCGCTGGGCGAGCCGGGCGACCGCACGCGCACGACATATCCCGACCTGCACCTCATGGTCGAACACCGCCGCGTGGAGGCGCTGGGCGACGCGATCGTCCCCGACTGGCTAGGCATCGCGCTTGCCGCCTAACCCACTCCGCGCCGCGCGCTCGCCAGATGATGCGCGTGGCAGATCGCCACCGCCAGCGCATCCGCCGCATCCGGCCCGTCGATCTTCACGCCGGGCAGCAACCGCGCCACCATTGCATGGACCTGCGCCTTCTCCGCGTTGCCCACGCCGACGACCGCCTTCTTCACCAGCCGCGCGGCATATTCGCCCGGCTCGATCCCCGCGCGCGCGACCGACAACAGCACGACGCCTCGCGCCTGCCCCAGCTTCAGCGTCGATTGCGGATTGGCGTTGACGAACACCTCCTCGACCGCAGCGGCGTCGGGTGCATGATCGACGATCAGCGCGGCCAGCATCGCATCGAGATGCGACAACCGCCGCGCCAGCGTCGCCGCGCTGTCGGTCTTCAACCGCCCGTTGGCGACGTGCGACAGCCGGTTGCCCTCGGCCCGGATCACGCCCCAGCCGGTGGTCCCGAGACCGGGGTCGAGGCCGAGAATGATCATTGGTTCACGCGATGGCACGATGGCGCAAAGAAGGAAGATTTGTTCGCGCAGAGGCGCAGAGACGCGGAGGCGTATCGCTCAGGACTGCTGCCTCGCGTCAGCGAGAACAAATTCCCTGCGGCAGCCCAAGGATCAAGTGTTTGCGCTGACGCGCAGTAGAAGAACGAAACGAATCCTCTCTGCGTCTCCGCGCCTCTGCGCGAACAAAGGTCTTCGCGCCTTCGCGCCTTCGCGTGAACCAAGATCAGCCCAGTTTCTCCATCACCGCGTCGGAGACATCGTAATTCCCCCACACGGTCTGCACGTCGTCGTCGTCGTCCAGCGCGTCGATCAGCTTGAACAACGTCGCGGCGTCGCCTTCCTCCACCTCGACCATCGTCTGCGGCCGCCACGCGAGCTTCGCGCCCTCGGCTTCGCCCAGCACCGGCTCCAGCGCCTTGGCGACTTCGTGCAGATCGCCCACCGCAGTCCAGATCTCGTGGCCGTCCTCGCCCGACGTCACATCCTCCGCGCCAGCCTCCAGCGCCGCCTCGAACACCTTCTCGGCATCCCCCGCACCCGCCGGATAGTTGATCAGCCCGACGCGATCGAACGCATGGCTGACCGATCCGCTCGCCCCCAAATTGCCGCCGTTCTTCGACACTGCGGTACGCACGTTCGTTGCGGTGCGGTTCCGGTTGTCGGTCAGCGCCTCGATGATCAGCGAGACGCCGCCGGGGCCGAACCCCTCATAGCGGATTTCCTCGTAATTCTCGGTATCGCCCTTGCTCGCCTTGTCGATCGCGCGCTGGATATTGTCCTTCGGCACCGACTGCGCCTTGGCCGCGTTCACCGCGGCGCGCAGCCGCGGGTTCATGTCGGGATCGGGCAGGCCCATCTTCGCCGCGACGGTGATTTCGCGGCTGAGCTTGGAGAACGCGCCAGAACGCTTCTTATCCTGCGCACCCTTGCGGTGCATGATGTTCTTGAACTTGGAATGGCCTGCCATGGTCGCCTCTGCGGGGGATTATGCCGTGGCTCTTAGGCGCGCCTCGCCCCATCCATCAACCCTTGCGCCACCCCCCATCGATCGGCCAAACGCTGCCCCATGACGATCCAGGTGGACATGGGCGCTGATTCTTCAGGCGCGCCGGTCCCTATCGACCTAGAGGAACTGCTCGCCACCCGCTTGCTCGTGCAGGGCAATTCGGGGTCGGGAAAGTCGCACCTGCTGCGCCGCCTGCTCGAACGATCCGCGGGGCAGGTGCAGCAGATCGTGATCGACCCCGAGGGCGATTTCGTAACCCTCGGTCCCGTCTACGGCCATGTCGTGATCGAGGCGACCCACTATAGCGAACGCGAGATCGCGCGGCTCGCGGGCCGCCTGCGCGAACACCGCGCGTCGGCCGTATTGAGCCTCGAGGGCTTGGAGGCGGAGAGCCAGATGCGCTGCGCCGCCGCCTTCCTGTCGGCGCTGTTCGATGCGCCGCGTGAACATTGGTACCCGGCGCTGGTGGTGGTGGACGAGGCACAGCTATTCGCCCCCACCACCGGCGGGGACGTGACCGAGGAGGTGCGCCGCGCGTCGCTCGGCGCGATGACGAACCTGATGTGCCGCGGCCGCAAACGCGGCCTCGCGGGCGTGATCGCGACGCAGCGGCTAGCGAAACTCGCCAAGAACGTCGCGGCAGAAGCGTCCAACTTCCTGATGGGCCGCACCTTCCTCGACATCGACATGGCGCGCGCCGCCGACTTGCTTGGCATGGAACGGCGTCAGGCCGAGGCGATCCGCGACCTCGCGCGCGGCACCTTCCTCGCGCTCGGCCCCGCGATCAGCCGCCGCCCGCTGACCGTGAAGATCGGCGCGGTCGAAACCAGCACGCGCAGCGGTTCGCCCAAACTCACCCCGCTCCCGTCCGCACCGCGGCCCGACCTGCAGGAATTGCTGTTCGTAGCGGTCGAGGACGCCCCGACGCTGCCGATGACCTTCGACCCGCGCCCGCGCCGCGTGCCCGCCGACGAACTGATCGCCGACCTGTCGCGCCCCGCCCCGGCCCCCGCGACCAATGAGCCCGCGCGATCGGACGAGGAGGTGGAGGCGATCTACGCCGACGTGCTGCGCGCGATCGTGTCCGATGCGGAGGCGCGATTGCGTCCGGCATCGGTGCTGTTCCAGGATTTTCAGGTCCGCTGCCGCATGGCCGGCCTCCCCCGCCCCGCGCTCGATTTGTCAGGCTTCGCGCGCCGCCTGAGTTGCGCGCGCGCCGGCGTATTCGACGTGTCCGATCCCGCATGGACCGAGGCGCTGACGCTGGCCAGCGCATTGCCCGACGACATGCTCGGCGCGTTCCTGCTGGTCGCGAAGGCCGCGCGCGACGGCGATCCCTGCCCGCCCGACGCCGCGATCGCCGAGACCTACGGTACCAGCTCGCTCGGCCGCGTGCGGCGTCTGGTGACCTACATCGAAAGCCGCAACCTGTTCGTGTGCCGCACCGACCTGTCCGGCAAACGCTCGATCACCATCCCGCGGCTGGGCTGGACAACGGCGGCGTCGGAAGCAGCCTGAACCCGCTCAGATCAAAAACGCCGCTGCCAATCCGAACACAAGTCCGGATTGTATCATCGCAATCAGGTCCAGCTGTGTCGCGAACGGCTGCTTGCGCGTCTTGTGCCGAAACCGCGCCCGCGCCCACAGGGCGCCGGGACTTCCACCGATCAGCGCCAGCGTCAGCAGCGTCGATTCCGCGATCCGCCATTCGCCTTCGATCGCGCGCCGCTTGTCGATGGCGAATGCCGCGACGGCAGCCGCATTGATGCCGATGAGTGACAGCAGGGCGAGCAACCATAGCATTCCGGCGGTGTCGCACCGGATGCGTTAAGCACCCGTTGCCGCCAATTGCGGAAAGCCGTGATATCAATCCGGTCGCAGTCGCCGCTTTTTATCGCCCGCCGCCTTTACCCGCCCCAACGCGCCTACTAGCCTTTGCCCATGACGACGATCGCGATCTACAGTCTGAAAGGCGGCGTCGGGAAGACGACGCTAGCGGTCAATCTGGCATGGACGGCGGCGGTGCGATCGGCGCGGCGGACGTTGTTGTGGGATCTCGATCCGCAGGCCGCCTCGGGGTGGATGCTGGGCGTCACACCGCCGCGCGAAAAGGCGCATGCGATGTTCTCACGCGATGTCGCGCCCAGCAAACTGATCCGCCCGACCGGTGTCGAACGGCTCGACCTGCTGCCCGCCGATGCGTCGCTGCGCGAACTGGATCACCTGTTCCGCGAGATGGACAAGAAGAAGCGGCTGCAGAAACTGATTGCGTCGCTCGGCGACTATGACCGCGTGATCCTCGATTGCCCCCCCGGCCTTACCGAAACCGCGGATCAGGTCGCGCGCGCCGCCGATCTGATCGTCATCCCCGTCGTCCCCTCCCCGCTCGCCGAGCGCGCCTATGACGAGGTGTTGCGTCATCTCGGCGGGCGCACCCCGACGATGCCGGTCCACGCGATGGTCGATCGCCGCCGCAAGCTGCACGCCGAGGCTCTCGCCCGCCGCCCCGACTGGCCGGTGATCCCGATGGCCAGCGTGATCGAATCCGCCGCGGCCACTCACCGCGCGGTCGGCGATATCGCCGCGCGCTCGCCCGCTGCGGCGGCGTTCGCGGACATCTGGCGGAGGATCGAGCAACGTCTCGCTTCCTAGCCTTCGACCCGCTCGATCCGGCGATGGTGCTGGGCGCGTATTCGGTCGGGGTGTTTCCGATGGCCGACGGGCGGGACGCGCCGGGCGTCTATTGGGTCGAGCCACGCCAGCGCGCGATCCTGCCGCTCGATGGGTTCCACCTCTCGAAATCGCTCCGCAAGACGTTGCTGTCGGATCGCTTCCGCATCACCGCCGACCGCGCGTTCGGCGACATCCTTCAGCTTTGCGCCGAAAGCGCGAGCGACCGGCCCGAAACCTGGATCAACGCCTCGATCGAACAGGTCTTCCGCCGCCTCCACACCGCCGGCCATGCGCATTCGATCGAATGCTGGGACGGCGACCGTCTGGCCGGGGGACTCTACGGCCTCGCGCTCGGCCGCGCGTTCTTCGGCGAAAGCAT
The DNA here is from genome assembly GCF_024758705.1 of Sphingomonas sp. SUN019. Classification (NCBI taxonomy): domain Bacteria; kingdom Pseudomonadati; phylum Pseudomonadota; class Alphaproteobacteria; order Sphingomonadales; family Sphingomonadaceae; genus Sphingomonas; species Sphingomonas sp. SUN019. The sequence goes on from NZ_CP096971.1 coordinate 1,398,852, forward strand.
GGTCAGCCGCGCGACCGACGCGTCGAAGGTCGCGCTCGCCGCGCTCGTCGCACGGCTGCGGGTCGGCGGGTTCACGCTGCTGGACTGCCAGTTCATGACCGATCACCTCGCCTCGCTCGGTGCGGTCGAGATCGCGCGCGCCGATTATATGGCGTTGCTGGCCGATTCGCTCTCGGGGTTATCCGCCTCGGGCTCCTCCGCCGGACCCGATTGGGCCGCTGGCGGGGCGGATTTCCGGGCGGTGGATGGCGCGGCGAGCACGTCGGTGTCCGGCCCCTTGGCGGGGAAAGCCATCGTGCAGCTCTTGGCCCACACGTCATAGACAGGGTGCTGGACGACGTTCAGCGCCGGGCGTTCCTTGTACAGCCAGCCCGAAAACACCCGCCGCCATTTCTGATCGACTGCACGCACGTCGAGCTGGACGAACGCGCCGGTAAGCTGCTCGACCTCCCATGGCGCGGTTTGTTCGCACGCACGCAGCCGCACGACGGTGTCGCCGACGCGCATCGCCTGCCCCGGCTTCAGCGTCACGTCGCGGCTGACCCCATTGCGCTTGTTGAGCAGCCCGACGATCGCCACGCGCTCACCCATCGGCGTCGTGCCGGAATCGAGCGTCTCGCCTTCGCCGTCTACCGTCACCACATTGCCGTCGTCCTGCGGCGGACGCGGCGCGGGCACGGCGCGGCTCGTCGTGACGGCGCCCTTCGGTGCAGCGTCGGCTCCGAACTGCCATACGCCGACACCCAGGATCGCGGCGGCGGCGACGCCGGCGGCCAGCGTGCGTTTCACCCCTCGGGCGTCCACGCTTCGTAATCCCCGGTCGCGCCCGCGCGGCGTCCACCCTTCTCCATCGCGCCTGCCGGGCGATAGGCGAGCGCGCTGCCCGTCATGTTGGCCAGCGCCGGTTTCTCCCAGCGCCGCTGCGGCGGCAAGGACTTGTCGGGCACGTCGTCGACCTGATGATGCAGCCAGCTGAACCATTCGGGCGAGACGCGGCTCGAATCGTTCGGGCCGTTATAGATCACCCAGCGCCGCGGATTGCCCGCGGTGTCGCGCCCGCCCTGCCAATAGACGTTGCCGAGCGCATCCTCGCCGACGATCGTCTTGCCGCGCAGGCCGAACCAGGTGCCGATCGTAGCCCCGTTCCACCAGGTGAAAGGATTGAGATTGATGCCCATCGTGGGGCCGCGCTTAGCGGGTCGCCGTACGGGCTTCAATCGTTGATCGCCTCAATTCCTCCCCGGCACGGGGAGGAGTTTTACCAATTAACCCGATCGCCCTCGGCGATGCCCAGTTCCGCCGACAGCCCGCCGTTGATCTCCAGCACCGCCGCCACCGGTTCGCCCGACGGCACCGGCGTTTCGGAAAACGGCACCGTATTCTCCGCGATCCGGGCGATCGTTTTGTCCGCGCGGATGAAGATGATGTCGAGCGTGCTCGGCGTATTCTTCATCCAGAAACTCGCCTCACGCGGCCCCCCGCCTTCGGCCGGATACGGCGCGAACAGCATCCCCGCATCCTTCGGGATGTTGGTGCGATACATCAGCCCGCGCGACTGCTCCTCGGGCGTCTTCGCGATCTCGACCTTGAAGACGTGCGCGCCGTTCGTGCTGGCGATCGTCACCTTCGCCAACCCCGCCTTCGCCGCGGTCGCAGCTTCGTTGCCGGTCGACGCCACCGCGTCGCCCCCGGTGCACGCAGGCGTCAGCGCGATGAGCGCCGCCGCCGCCAGAATCCGCAATCTCATCGTTAATCCTCCAGCGAAACGCTCACCGCCAACGGCCCCTTGCGGCCTTCGACTACGCGCGCGCGCAGCCGCTGGTCCGGCTCTACCTCACCGATATCGGCGCGGCGCAGCGTTTCCATATGCACGAATATATCGCCCGGCGCGGCGTCGCGCACCAGGAAACCATAACCCTTCAGCCGGTTGAACCATTTGACCGTGACCGGCTCCCACTCACCCGCATCGTCGATCAGCGCGACCGGATCGATCCGGTCGATCGCGCGCACCGGCGCGACCTCGATCGCGGTGGAAGTGTCGATCGTCAGGATCTCGCGCGCCTGATAGCCGCGCTCGCGCAAGACCGCGATCGCCTCGATCCGGGTTCCCTCGGGCAGACTGCGGCGGCCCAGCGGCTGCAGCACGCTGAAATGGATCAGCACGTCGCCCAGATTGGCACCTTCGAACTCCGCGTCGGGCACCAGGAAGCCGAACCCGCGGGTGACGTCGAACCACTTGAGCGAGCCCGCCACGCGCATCCCGTCGACGCCCGCGCCATCGACGGTCGTATCGTCGCGGTCGGCCGCGTTTTCAGGCGGGTCGGTACGCACGTAATCCACATTCCCCCGGATAATTCACGCTAGCACGGTTGCCGCGCCGCACAACATTCAAAACATCGCGGCGGCTCAACCGTGGCTTTCCACATCGCCACCGGGCGGCGTCTCGACAATTCGCCGCGACAATGTGAAATCGTGCCCCGCACGCAGCATCGCGCCGAGCTGACGCTGCCGGTCGCGATCGTCGGGGACCGTCGCCGCATACGGACCGATCCTCCGCCGCCGCGCAAACGCCAGCGCGACCGTCAGCGCAGCCTCGTCGTCGGTGGCCAGCGCCGCTACGGAATCCTCCGCCCCGACCCGCGCATGGCGCAACGCCTCCACCACGCGGCGTTGCCCATACCCACGCCGCGCCAGCGACCGCGCACGCGCCTCCGCAAAGGCGCGATCGTCGACGTAACCCAGCCCCGCCATCCGCTCCGCCACCGCCGCCGGATCGCCCGCCGGGCCGTCCCAGCCCCGTTCGCGAATTTTCCGCTTGAGATAGTCGGTCAGCTTGCCCCGCGTCGTCGCGAACCGCTCGACATAGCGCAGCGCCAGCCGGTCCAGCGCCGCCGAATCGAGCGGCGGCACGGTTCGGGCGCGTTCGGGGGAGGTATTTCGGGACATCGCGCCATGTTGTTGCCACAGTCGCAACCGAATTTGAACGCGCAAGCCTCGCAGAGCCGTCAGTAACCGAAGGTGCGCTTGTCGCATCGCACTCAAGGCACGACGACCATGACGATCGATTCACCGACCACGCCCACGCCGACCGAGGACGCGCTCCCGCGCCGCTTCGCCGATTTCGCGACGCTGGGCGAAGCGCTCGACTATGCGGCGCAAGGCGCGCGCGGTCTTAATTTCCACGATGCGCGCGGCGCGCTGACGCGACCCTATGCGTTCGCCGAACTGCAGCGCGATGCGAAAGCCGCGGCCTACCGCCTGATCGCGACGGGCGTACAGCCCGAGGATCGCGTTGCGCTGGTCGCCGAAACCAGCGCCGAATTCGCGGCGCTGTTCTTCGGCACGATCTACGCCGGGGCCTGGCCCGTGCCGCTGCCGCTGCCCACGTCTTTCGGCGGCAAGGATTCGTATATCGATCAGCTTCGCGTTCAACTTTCCAGCTGTGATCCGGTGATGCTGATCTATCCGCCAGAACTCGCGGAAATGGCGGGGACCGCGGCGGAAATCGCGGGAACGAAGGGCGTCGACTGGGCCGACCTGCTCGCTCGGCCCGCGCCGGAAGTCGCGCTGCCGCAGGCGACCGGCGACGACATCGCGTATCTGCAATATTCCAGCGGCTCGACACGCTTTCCGCACGGCGTCGCAATCACGCACCACGCCTTGCTCAACAACCTCGCGGCGCACAGCCACGGGATGGAATTGATCGACAGCGACCGGTGCATCTCCTGGCTGCCGTGGTATCACGACATGGGCCTTGTCGGCTGTTTCCTGTCGCCGATCGCCAATCAGGTTTCGACCGATTATCTGAAGACGGAGGATTTCGCGCGCCGCCCGCTCGCGTGGCTCGACATGATCAGCCGCAATACCGGCACCTCGATCAGCTATTCGCCGACCTTCGGCTACGACATCTGCTCGCGCCGCATGTCGAGCGTGACGAAGGCCTCGGCCCGGTTCGATCTGTCGCGCTGGCGGCTCGCGGGCAACGGCGCCGACATGATCCGCCCCGACGTGATGCAGGGTTTCGTCGACGCCTTCGCCGACGCCGGGTTCAAGGCCAGCGCCTTTCTGCCGAGCTACGGCCTCGCCGAGGCGACGCTGGCCGTCTCGATCATGCCGCCGGGCGAGGGCATCCGAGTCGAGCTGGTCGAGGAAACGCAATTGTCGGGCGTCCCCGCCGGACAGGATCGCCCGCAACGCTACCGCGCGATCGTCAATTGCGGAAAGCCGGTTCGCGACATGACGATCCAGATCCGCGAAGAAGACGGCACGCCGCTTCCCGAACGTGCGATCGGCAAGGTCTGGTGCACGGGTCCGTCGGTGATGGTCGGCTATTTCCGCGACGAAACCGCGACCGACGCCTGTCTCGTCGACGGATGGCTAGACACCGGCGACATGGGATATCTCAGCGACGGTTACATCTACATCGTCGGCCGCGCCAAGGACATGATCATCGTCAACGGCCGCAACCACTGGCCGCAGGACATCGAATGGGCGGTGGAGCAGCTTCCCGGCTTCAAGCAGGGCGACATCGCCGCCTTCGCGATCACCACGCCGGGCGGCGAGGAAACCCCCGCCGTCCTCGTCCAGTGCCGCACCTCGGACGACGCCGAGCGCCGCCGCCTGCACGACGAAATCCGTGACCGCGTGCGTTCGGTGACCGGCATGAACTGCGTCATCGAACTGATCCCGCCGCGCACGCTGCCCCGCACCTCATCGGGCAAGCTCAGCCGCGCCAAGGCGCGCAACCTGTACCTCAGCGGCGACATCAAGCCGTACGATATCGCAGCGTAGCTGCGGGCGACATGGGATTGCGCAAGCAATCCCATGTCTCGCCAAGGCGGGCGGCGAGACCGGCAACGCCGGTCACGTCCGACGGCGTGGCGTCGAACCGAGCGATAGAGGCCACGACAATCAATCCTCCTCCGCAAGACGGGGATCGATCGCTCATCTTAATCCTTCCGCAATCTTGCCCCGAAACGATTGCGAAACCGCCTTCGCGCTAACATCGCGACGTGACCATCGCTCAAACCGCCGTTCGCCACCCCGCCGTTCCGCTCGGGCCGCTGCTCGGGCTGCGGGAAGACGACGATCCCGCCCGCTGGTCGCGCATCCGTGCGACGCAATTATACGCCGGACGGCAGCTCGCCTTGTTCATGCTCGCCGCCAACGTCGTGGGCGCGGCGATCGTCGCGATGCTGTTCGCCGCACGCGTCCCGCTGTGGCAGTTGGGCGTATGGGGCGGCGCGGTCGCGCTGGTTGCGGTCGTCATTACGATCAAGCGGCTGCGCACCCGACATCTGGAGGCGGGATACGCCGCGCTGACGGAATTGCGCGACACCGCGCTGGAGGGGATTGCGCTCGCCGCCGTCTGGAGCGTGCCGCCGTTGCTGTTCGGGGCCACCGCCGATCCCGAAACCGCACTCGGCCTGTGGATGGTGCTGTCGGTGCTGATGACCGCCGCGGCGGTGGCGATGGCCTCGCTCGTGCTCGCCGCAGTCGCCTTCATCGGCGGCGTCGCGCTCGCCGTCACGGTCCCGCTCGTGCTGCACGAGGTCTATGTCCCGGCCGCCGCGACCTTGCTGTTCGCGACATTGCTGATCGTCGCCTGCGTGACGCGCGCGCGCGCGCTGGTCCTGCTGCGCGGGTCCGAACTGTCGCTGTCGGAGCGCGACGAAACCGTCAGCCTGCTGCTTGGCGAGTTCGAGGATCATGGCGCGGACTGGCTTTGGGAAACCGATGCGCAGCGCCGCATCGTCCGGGTCAACGCGCGTTTCGCCCATGCGCTGGGGGTGGAATCCGCCACGCTGGAGGGCCTGCCGCTGCTGCAGGCGCTCGCCGGGCCGGCGTGGGAGGCCGGCAATTTCGCGGCGGGGCTGCGCACGCTTGCCAACAAGCTGAAGAAACGGGAAAGTTTCCGCGACCTGGCGATGCCCGTCGCGGCGCGCGGCGAACAACGCTGGTGGGAACTCACGGCCTCCCCGCGGGTCGACGATCGCGGGGCGTTCGTCGGGTTCCGCGGGGTCGGTTCCGACGTCACCGAACAGCGCGCGTCGGCCGACAAGATCAACCGCATGGCCCGTTTCGATACGCTCACCGGCCTACCCAACCGGCTGCACGTCAACGAAGCGCTGGAACGCGCGATGGGCGAGGCCGGGAAATGGGGCTCGCGCTGCGCCTTCATGATGATCGATCTGGACCGGTTCAAGGCGGTCAACGACACGCTCGGCCACCCGATCGGGGACCGGCTGCTCGGTCGCGTATCGGAACGCCTCGCGCAACTCGTTACCGACAACGAACTGATCGGCCGGCTCGGCGGCGACGAATTTGCGGTCGTGGTGCGCGACGCGACCGACAGCCAACGGGTCGAAGGGCTGGCGCGCACCATCATCGAAAAGCTTTCGCAGCCCTATGAGATCGACCAGCATACGCTGTGGATCGGCGCGTCGCTCGGCATCGCGGTGTCGCCGCGCGACGGCCGCACCGCCGAGACCCTGGTTCGCTCGGCCGACCTGGCGCTCTATCGCTCGAAGGACGCGGGCGGCGGGGTGTTCCACGCCTACGAACAGCAACTCCACGCCGATGCGGAGGAACGCCGCGTGCTCGAAATCGCGCTGCGCAGCGCGCTCGAAAACGGCGAAATGCACCTCAATTATCAGCCCGTCGTCGATGCCGTCACCGGCGCGCTCGTCGGATTCGAGGCTTTGCTGCGCTGGACCAGCCCGCAGTTCGGATCGGTCAGCCCGGCGAAATTCGTGCCGCTGGCGGAGGAGGCACGGTTGATCGGGCCGATCGGCGAATGGGTCGTGCGCACCGCTTGCGAAGAGGCGGCGCGCTGGCCCGACGACATCCGCATCGCGGTGAACGTCTCGCCCGAACAGCTTCACAACCCCAATTTCGTGACCGTCGTGACACAGGCGCTGTCGTCCAACCGCCTGTCCGCCAGCCGCCTCGAGCTTGAGGTGACCGAAAGCGTGTTCATGCGCGAGGGCACCGGCGCCGTAAAGGTGTTGGAGCGTATCCTCGATATGGGTGTCCGCCTAAGCCTCGACGACTTCGGCACCGGTTATTCCAGCCTCGGCTACCTCAGCCGCACGCGGTTCTCCTCGATCAAGATCGACCGCAGCTTCGTCACCGCCGCGTCGAAGGGTGGACGCGAGGCGAAGGCGATCATCTGCGCGGTCGTCGCGCTCGCCCGCAGCCTCGGTATGGCGACGATCGCCGAAGGGGTGGAGACCGAAACCGAACTGGCGATGATCCGCGAACTCGGCTGCAGCAAGATCCAGGGCTATTATTTCGGCCGACCGCTCCCCGTTGAGGAGGCGCGCGGCCTGGCGCAGCAACACCGCCCCGACGCCCGCGCGGCTTGACACTTTCGGGGGCAATTGTCAGAGCGCTCGCCACGTAGGGGTGTAGCTCAGTTGGTTAGAGCGTCGGTCTCCAAAACCGAAGGCCCTCGGTTCGAGTCCGAGCTCCCCTGCCATGCTGCAGTCCCAGGTTCTGCGCCGGTCCACCCACCTCCATCGCGACCGCCGCTACCCACATTTCGCAATCGCCTGACGTTCGCTTCGCGCTACTCTCCCGCGAATAAAGAAGGCGGAGAGCGGTGCGATGACGAAGGCGTGGCTTGCCCTGTGGGCGGCGCTGGCGCTGGCGGGGTGTTCGGAGCAAACAACGGCGCCCGACGCCGCCGCCTCCCCCTCTCCCACGCGCAAAACCGCGGCGGCCCCCACGAAGGAGTCGCTGTCGATCGAGCAATTCAGGCAGGGACAGCGCGACAGTTTTGCGCAGCGCGATCCCGAAAGCGATAATGTGGTCGACCTCGCGACGCTGCCGCCGCGCTATCGCAAGCAGTTCAAGCGTATGGACGCCGATGAGGATCAGCGCGTCACCCGCGCCGAGCTGGAACAGTCGGTCACTGAACGCTTCGCGCTGGCCGACAAGAACAAGGACGGCGTGCTGCAACCAGCGGAATGGAAGTAGCCGCCGCCCGCGCCCACTTGTGTTCCCCCCGCGACGGCGCTATCTGCGCACGCCATCCGACAGCACGGAAGGGCACGCCGGTTTCCCACTCTCGCAGGGAAAGCGGTGGCGGTTCCATGTCTGGCACGGGCACGACAACTCAAGGCGAAGACACGTGGCGAAGACGTCCCCGGTAGAATTCATCCAGCAGGTTCGCGCCGAGACCAGGAAGGTCGTGTGGCCGAGCTTCAAGGAAACATGGATGACCGGCGTGATGGTCGTCATCATGACCACGATCCTCGCGATCTTCTTCCTCGGCGTCGATTCGGTGTTCGACGCGATCGTCAAGGCGCTCGTGCGCCTGGCCCAATAGTTCAGGAAACGACACGCATGGCCCGCTGGTACATCATCCACGCTTACTCGGGTTTCGAGGGCAAGGTGCGCGACGCCATCATGGCGGAGGCGACGCGCATGGGCCTCGACACGCTGGTCGAGCAGATCGAGGTTCCGACCGAAACCGTGACCGAGGCGCGCCGCGGCAAGAAGATCGCGGTCGAACGCAAGTTCATGCCCGGTTACGTCCTCGCCAAGCTGGAAATGACCGACCAAGTCTATCACCTGGTCAAGAACACGCCAAAGGTCACCGGCTTCCTCGGCAGCATGGGCAAGCCCCAGGCGGTCAGCGACGCCGAAGCATCCCGCATGCTGAACAGCAAGGAAGAGGCGGCGGCCGCGCCCAAGGCGCAGATCAAGGTCGACTACGAGATCGGCGACGCGGTCAAGGTGCTGGACGGCCCCTTCGCCAGCTTCAACGGCACGGTCGAGGAACTCGATTTCGACAAGGCGAAGGTCAAGGTTTCGGTGTCCATCTTCGGGCGCGCGACGCCGGTGGAATTGGATTTCGAGCAGGTCGAGCGCAGCAAGTAGGTCGCAGCATGCGCGCGCGTAGCGAAGCTAGGCGCGAGACGGGCCAGACCGGTCGGCGGGTCGCAGCATGCGAACCCGTCCGACGAGATACGAGGGCTTTGCCCGCGTTCTCCCTCAGTTGCCTCAAAGCATCGACAACAGCATCACCCGATGCCGTATTCCGTGCCTCATCACGGAGCCTAACCATGCGCACAACAATCGCGCTCGACGACGATCTCGTCGCGAAGGCGCAGGACCACACTGGCATCACCGAGAAGACCGCGCTGTTCGGCACCGGCATCGGCTATGTCGACGCACATCTGCTGGCCAGCACGATGTTGATGCCGGGTACAACGCTTTGGACGCGCGACACGCGATTGACGGCGGCGGCGCAGAGCCTTGGTATAGCGGCGCATCTGCCGAGCTGAGCCGGAAACTTGCGGTCATCACTCGCCTGCATACCGGCGCGCCGGTTATGCCAAGGGCTGGAAGATCCGCCCAACCGGCTGGTTCCGTTACGCGGCCTCTTCGTCCGATTGATCGCAGATCAAGAGGCCGTCGCCTGCCTCGCCCGCGTCGCCCACGCCGTCCAGGATCACCAGCGCTTCGTTCAGGTACAGCGCGACATCCGCCATGCGCAGTGCGTCGGCGGTCGTCAAAGCGGCGCGAACCTGCAGCGCCAGCGAATCTCTGTCGGGTGGTTTTGCGTCCATCCGCGAAACTATGCCGGGACTTCATCCGATCACAAACTTTTTGTTTGCTCCGAGAAACACCGCACGATCAGATCGTGGCCGCGGTCCGTGATGTCCAGATTCGATCGCCGACGATCCACCGCGTCGCCGGACCGGCTGACAAGCTCCGCAGATGCGAGAACGCTGAGGCACCGAAGCAGCGTCGTATACGGTATGCCGGCCGAAGGCGCGACTGACGTCACCGAGCAGCGGCGCTTCTCGTTTCGCGCGACGTACAGCGACAACAGGATGTCCCACGCCGGTTCGGCGAACAGTCCCGGCGCGTCGGCGAACACCAGCCCGCGCCGGCGGCGCAGCGCGATCTCCCGCTTCACCGCCGCCAGACAACGCGCTTCCTCGAATCGCATGGCCGAGGCCGTCCCGTTGCCGTTCGCCGCTTCGACCGTCTTCAGCATGCCCTTGATGGACGCGGGCAACAGGTCGAGTTCCGCCCGGCTGAGCGATGGCGCGGTCACGAGGTCGTGCCCAGCTTCTGGGTCCGGCCCAGCTTGCCGGCCTGGCCTAGTTTACGGGTGTCCAGTTCGGGTCGTCGCCGAACCGCCGGACCCGCTGGATGTGGCGAACCGTGCCCACGACCAGCAACACGAGCATGACGTACGCGATGCGCGACGACACCGCGAAATACACGACCGGAAGAATGGTCGGACTGTAGGCCTTCGCCAGATGGACGGTCACAAGAACGAGTTGAAGCGCCGCGGCCCAGATCGGCCAGTAGCGGTTCGCCCGCGCGGTCAGCGCGACCAGCATCGCCAGCATCGCGATGTCGATCGCCAGCAGCGGCGCGTCCAGGGACTCGAACGCCGTCCAGAACCGCGTCGGAATTATATAGGTGACGAGCGCGGCGAGGCAGTAGGCGAGAGCCGCCCACCGTTCGGGCGCGCCGCCCTTCCAAAAGGCGAAGCCGCATGAGACCACCAAGATTAGATTGAAAACCAGGATCAGGGTCACCGACCCGGCCCAATGTCGACGAAAGGCATCGGGCCGGGTCGGCGCTGTTCAAGCGGCGACGCTGAGGTGGCTGCCGTCCGCACCGATGAAGGCAGGATTGGCCGGCTTCGGCCGTTCTTCGCCCCAGGCGCGAACGTCGATGCCTTCGGAACGGGCGACGCGCTCCAGGTGAAGGTGCGACTGCACGACGTTCCCGCGCGCTTCGCCGATCGCCATGATCGCCTTTGCGACATAGGCGATGATTGGCTGCCCGACGACGGCCGACAGCTTCTCGTCGAGACGCGCGCGCGGAATGGCCGCGGCGAGGTCGCCGCTGCACGCGAGCGCCTGATCGATGTGATGTTCCAGTTCGTGCAGCAGACGAGCGACATTGTCGGAAGGCGACACCGAATTGACGGTTTGAACGATGGACATTGAAAGAACCCCTCTGCCCGGTCCGGGACCGGGTAATCGATCACTGGTCTCCGCGTGCGCCGATGAGATCGCTCGCGACCTTGAGCCCGGAGGTCAGTTGCCCGAATGCGATCAGCATCAGGAGGGCAAGGCCGACGATCCACGCCATTCGTTTCGCCATGCTCAGGTCATTGTAGCGCGCACCCTTCCGTCGGATTGGAAGGCTGGACCGCCAGTCGGCCACCTCATCCGGCGGATCGATTGGTGCGGGGGGAACCGGGGCCGGTGCTACCCGGGAAGACTGACCCCCTGATTGATCGGGGGTCAGTTTCGCTTCGTGCTGCTCCAGCAGCATCGCGGCTTCGCGCCGGTCGCGCGCGCCGATTATGCGGACCGCTTCGGCGATATAGCCGTCGATCGTCGATGGCGCGATCGACAGTTCGAGCGCGATCTCCTTCGTCCGCATCCGTGCGCGCACCAGCCTCAGGCAATCGCGATGCCTGGGACTCAGCGCGTCGAATCGGGTGTCGTCCATGCTCCCGACAGTGAACGACACCGCGCAATGGCTCAATTGCTGGTTAACGTTTAGAGCGGCTTGTCCTTCAAAAACCTCCGCGATTGGCGAATGGGCACATCGCTGCGCAGGGACGGGATTTCCCACATTGCAAGGCGCACGCGCATCCGCTATGCGCGCCACCTTCCACATCCGTTGGAAAACCCCCGCGGGAGATCGTTCGCGATCGTCTGAACCGCTAAACTTGAACCGGGCGGGGCGCTGTTGCGCTCAGAGCCCAACTAGAGAGTGAGTGACAGTGGCCAAAAAGATTACCGGCTATATCAAGCTGCAGGTGCCCGCCGGCGCCGCCAATCCTTCACCCCCGATCGGCCCCGCGCTGGGTCAGCGCGGCGTGAACATCATGGAATTCTGCAAGGCGTTCAACGCGTCGACCGGTGATCAGGAAAAGGGCACGCCGCTGCCGACCGTCATCACTGTCTATGCCGATCGTTCGTTCAGCTTCGAGACGAAGACGCCGCCCGCGACGTATCTGATCAAGAAGGCCGCGAACCTGAAGTCGGGTTCCAAGGAACCGGGCAAGGTGAGCGCTGGAAAGATCAAGCGTTCGCAGCTCAGCGAAATCGCGACCGCGAAGATGAAGGATCTGAACGCCAACGACATCGAGGCTGCGACCAAGATCATCGAAGGCTCCGCCCGCGCGATGGGCCTCGAAGTGGTGGAGGGCTGAGATCATGGCTAATTTGAGCAAGAAGCAGAAGGCGATCACGGTCGACCGCGAAAAGCTGCACGGCATCGACGAGGCGATCGCGCTGGCGAAGTCGGGCGCGACGAGCAAGTTCGACGAGACGATCGAAGTCGCGCTGAACCTGGGCGTCGATCCGCGTCACGCCGACCAGATGGTCCGCGGCGTGGTGACGCTCCCGGCCGGTACGGGTAAGACCGTCCGCGTCGGCGTGTTCGCGAAGGGTGCGAAGGCCGACGAGGCGCGTGAGGCCGGGGCTGACGTGGTCGGCGCCGAAGACCTGATGGAGATCATCCAGGGCGGCAAGATCGAGTTCGACCGCTGCATCGCGACCCCGGACATGATGGGCGTCGTCGGGCGGCTGGGCAAGGTGCTGGGTCCGAAGGGCCTGATGCCGAACCCTAAGCTGGGCACGGTCACGATGAACGTCGCGCAGGCGGTCAAGGACGCCAAGGGCGGCCAGGTCGAATATCGCGTCGAAAAGGCCGGGATCATCCATTCGGGCATCGGCAAGGCGAGCTTCCCCGCGGAAGAACTGCGCCGCAACTTCGATGCGCTGGTCGACGCGGTCGTGAAGGCCAAGCCGTCGGGTGCAAAGGGCAAGTACGTCAAGAAGGTCGCGATCTCCAGCACGATGGGTGCCGGGATCAAGGTCGATACCGCCGAGGTGGTGGGCGCGTAAGCCCGAGCGAGGCGCGTAGCGGCACGCTACGCGCCGGTGCTTCGCCGGAGCGAAGCACGCGACAGGCCGGCCGGCGCGGCCAGCCGCGACCGACGGGGACTGGATTTACTCCCGTCCCGTGGCCGACGAGACTGATCGAGGGCCGGGAGCGATCCCGGCCCTTTTCTTGTGATTGGAGTCGCTGGTGAAACGCGATAGGACGCAAGGCATGAGTGCCAGCGTCAGTGCGCGGTCGGCGTTGCGGGCCGCCACATCCGATCATCACGAACGGGTCGACGCGGCGTTTTCCAGCGCGAACCTGGCCGACCGCGATCACTACGGGTGCTTCCTGATGGCGCAGGCCGCGGCGCATCTGCCGGTGGAGGAGGCGCTGGCCAAGGGCGGCATCGCGGGGATTCTGCCCGATTGGGCAGCGCGCGAGCGGGGGGCATTATTGCGCGCCGATCTGGCTGCGCTGGGGCGGACCTCACCTGAATCCGATGCAACGTTGGCGTTCGACGACCCAGCGGCGATGCTGGGCGCGGTCTATGTGCTGGAAGGGTCGCGGCTGGGCGGTGCGCTGTTGAAGCGATCGGTGCCCGCGGATTTCCCGACGGCGTTTCTGGGCGCAAGCGATTCGGCGGCGTGGCGGCGGCTGATGGCTGTGCTGGACGAGCGGCTGGACACCGACGCCGCGCGACTGATCGCGATCAACGCGGCAGCGCAGGTTTTCACGTTATTCGAGCGCAAGGCGCGACAATTCCTGAAGGTGACATAAGCTTGGCAAACGACTTCGGGCCGGTCGACCTGACCAATTGCGATCGCGAACCGATCCATATCCTGGGCGCGATCCAGCCGATCGGATTCCTGCTGGCGCTGACCGCGGACTGGATGATCGCCCGCGCGTCGGCAAACGTCGCCACGTTCGTCGGCAAGACGCCCGACGAGCTGATCGGCGCACCGATCGGCGAGGTCTTCGCCGGGTCGGCGATCCACGACTTGCGAAACCGGGCGGCGATGCTGCGCGGGGCGGATGCGATCGAGCGGCTGTTCGATTGCGTGTTGATTGCGGGCGGAACGCCGTTCGACGTCGCGATCCACCTTTCGGGCGGGCAAGTGGTGATCGAGGCCGAACCGTCGTCGGGCGAACATGGCGACGCGACCGGCATGGTGCGGTCGATGATCACCCGGCTGGACCAATGCGAGGACATGCCGACGTTTTTCCGCGAAGGCGCACGACAGGTGCGCGCGCTGATCGGGTTCGATCGCGTGATGGTCTATCGCTTCGCCGCCGACGGATCGGGCGAAGTCGTGGCCGAAGCCGCCAAGCCCGGCATCGGCAAGTTCATGGGGCTGCGCTATCCCGCCAGCGACATTCCGGTACAGGCGCGCGAACTGTACAAGCGCAACCTGCTGCGAATCATCGCCGACGTGAACGCCGTACCGGTGCCGATCGTCCCCGCGCGCAACGAGGCGGGCCAGCCGCTGGACCTTTCATTGTCGCTGCTGCGGGCGGTATCGCCCATTCACATCGAATATCTGAAGAACATGGGCGTCGGCGCGTCGCTGTCGATCTCGATCCTGGTCGAGGGGAAATTGTGGGGGCTGTTCGCCTGCCACCATTATTCGGCGCATTGCCCGAGCTTCGAACGGCGATCGGTGAGCGAATTGTTCGCGCAGATGTTCGCGATGCGGCTGGAAAGCCGTGAACGGCAGGCGACGGTCGAATTCGAACGGCGCGCGCGCGATATCTCGGATCAGTTGCTGGGTGCGGTCGCGTCGGACGAGACGCTGCTGAAGGATCCGGACTGGCTGGGCGACATCCTGACGCACGCGATCGCGGCCGACGGCGTCGGCGTGTGGATCGCGGGCAATTACGCCTTTTCGGGTGTGACGCCACCGACCGAAGATTTCCGCCGCATCATCCGCGCGCTGAATGGCACCGCGGCGGGCAAGGTCTATGCGACCGACAATATCGCATCGATCGTGCCGGGGGCTGAGAGTTTCGCGGAGTCCGCCGCAGGGATGCTGGCGATCCCGATTTCGCGCTCCCCGCGCGATTACGTCGTGCTGTTCCGGTCCGAATTGGTCCGGTCGGTGCGCTGGGCGGGCGATCCGCACAAGCCGGTCGATTATGGCCCGAATGGCCCGCGGCTGACCCCGCGCGAAAGCTTCGCCGAATGGAAGGAACTGGTGCAGGGCCGATCGCTGCCGTTCACCGCGTCCGAACTACGCGTCGCCGAAACGTTGCGCGCGACGCTGATCGAGGTCGTGTTGCGGCTGGCGGACGAGGCGTCGGCCGAGCGCCAGCAGGCGAGCGCACGGCAGGAATTGCTGATCGCCGAGTTGAACCACCGCGTGCGCAACATCCTGGGCGTAATCCGCGGGCTGATCCGCCAGTCGCAGCCGAGCGAGCCGGCAGTGAAAGATTTCGTCAAGGTCGTCGACGGGCGCATCCATTCGCTGGCGCGCGCGCACAACCAGATTACCGACGATCACTGGGGGCCGGCCCCGATGCAGGCGCTGATCGACGCCGAAGCCGCGGCATTCGTCGACGAGCGCGAGCGCGTGGTGTCCGAAGGCGTGCCGGTGATGCTGAACCCACAAGCCTATTCGACGATGGCGCTGGTGGTGCACGAACTGGTCACCAATTCGACCAAATACGGCAGCCTGTCGGTGCCCGGCGGGCATGTGAAGATCAGCTGGGAACGCAATCCGGCGGGCGATCTGGTGCTGACATGGTGCGAACATGGCGGCCCGCCGGTGAAGGCGCCGACGCGCAAGGGATTCGGCACGACGATCATCGACCGGTCAGTGCCCTATGATCTCGGCGGATCGGCGAACGTCGAGTACAATCCAGACGGCGTCGAGGCGCAATTCCGCATTCCTGCGCGCCACGTGTCCGAAGCGCGCAATGTCACCGGCCCCGCGATCAAATATCCCCGGCCAGCGAAGGGGCACCCGCAAACGCCGCCGCCGCGGATGCTGGCGGGGCGCGACGTCCTGCTGGTCGAGGACAGCCTGATCATCGCGCTGGATGCGGAGGACATCATTACGCGATTGGGCGCGGAGACGATCGCGACCGCCGCCACGGTGGACGCAGCGCTGGATGCGATCGAAAACCAGCGCCCCACCGTCGCGATGCTCGACATCAACCTAGGCGACCGCAACAGTTTCGCGATCGCGGACCGGCTGATGGACCTGAACGTGCCGTTCCTGTTCGCAACCGGATATGGCGAACAGGCGCAACTGCCGATAGACCACCGCGGGCGTACGGTGGTGCAGAAGCCCTATACGCTGGAAAACGTCGCGCGCGCGATCGAGGAGCTGCTGGGGATGCGGGAAGAGGTTGGATAGCCGATCGCCGCGTCACCCGCTAACGCTGCACTTCCCTTTTCGCGGCCATTCCGCTAGGGAGACTTACTTGTGGTGCCTCGCGCTTGTGGTTGCGCACTGTGCCGCCCCCCAGAGCCCGCCCGCTCAGAGCTGTTGAGATACCCATGTCCTTTGATACTTTGCCCCCCTCGCTCGGCGAGGCGCTGTCCGCGCGTGGCTATACCGATTTCACCCCCGTCCAGTCGGCGGTCATCGCCGACGATGCGCACGGCCGCGACCTGTTGGTGTCGGCGCAGACCGGTTCGGGCAAGACCGTCGCGTTCGGACTGGCGATGGGCGACGAACTGCTGACCGGTGGTGGCGCGCCGCCGCCGGGACTGCCGATGGCGCTGGTGATCGCACCGACGCGCGAACTGGCGTTGCAGGTCGCGAAGGAGCTGGCGTGGCTATACGCGGGCGCAGGCGCGCGGATCGCGACGTGCGTTGGCGGGATGGACGCCAGCCGCGAGCGGCGTTCGCTGAGCCAGGGCACGCATATCGTCGTCGGCACGCCGGGGCGGTTGAAGGATCATCTGGAGCGCGGTGCGCTTGATCTGTCGTCGCTGAGGGTCGCGGTGCTCGATGAGGCCGACGAGATGCTCGACATGGGCTTCCGCGAGGATCTGGAGACGTTGCTCGACGCGACGCCGAAGGAACGGCGCACGATGCTGTTCTCCGCCACGATGCCGCAGCCGATCGTGCGGCTGGCCCGGACGTATCAGCGCGATGCGCTGCGCATTTCGACCGTTGGCGAGGATCGCGGGCATGGCGACATCACCTATCGTGCGGTGACCGTCGCGCCGTCCGACATCGAGCACGCGGTCATCAATTTGCTGCGCTTCTACGAGGCGGAAACCGCGATGCTGTTCTGCGCAACGCGCGACAATGTGCGGCATCTGCACGCGAGTCTCGTCGAGCGTGGCTTCGGCGCGGTGGCGCTGTCGGGCGAGCATAGCCAGAACGAACGCAATGCGGCGTTGCAGGCGTTGCGTGACCGGCGCGCGCGCGTATGCGTGGCGACCGACGTCGCCTCGCGCGGGATCGATCTGCCTAGCCTCTCACTGGTCGTCCATGTCGAGATGCCGCGCGATGCCGAGGTGTTGCAGCATCGTTCGGGCCGTACCGGGCGGGCGGGCAAGAAGGGCACGGCGGTGCTGATCGTCCCCTATCCACGCCGTCGCCGGGTCGAGGGGATGCTGCGCGGGGCGAAGATCGCGGCGGAATGGGCGGGTGTGCCGACTGCGGAAGATATTCGCGCGAAGGACCGCGAACGGTTGCTGGCGACGTTGCTCGCGCCGGTAGAGATCGACGAGGACGACGCCGCGCTGGCCGAGCAGTTGTTAGCGCAGAAGACCCCGCAGGAGATCGCCGCAGCACTGGTCCATGCGCACCGTGCGTCGATGCCTGCGCCGGAGGAGATGATCGACCGGTCGCCTGCGCAGGGCCAGGGTGCAGGCGCGCCGCAGGCCGAGCGCGGCGCGCATCGTCCCGGCTTCGACGACATCGCGTGGTTCCGCATGAACATCGGCCGGCGGCAGAATGCCGATCCGCGCTGGGTGCTGCCGCTAATCTGTCGTCGCGGGCACGTGACCAAAAACGAGATCGGCGCGATCCGCATCGGCCAGACCGAAACGCAGTTCCAGATTCCCCGCGCGATCGCCGCGCGCTTTGCAGCAGCGGTGAAGGCGACCGCCAATGCCGAGGGCGAGGACGAGAATGGCGTGATGATCGAACCGATGCAGGGTGCTCCCGCACCGCTGACCCGCGCCAATGGCGGCGGCGGTGAGCGTCCGCACGCCGGACCGCGCAAAGCCCCCTATCGCGCCAAGCCCACCGGCGCGCCGCGTGGTCCCCGGCCACAGGGTGCCCGTCCGCGGGGATGAACGTCTCGCGCCGCATCCTGGTCGACGCCGACGCCTGCCCGGTCAAGGACGAGATCTACCGCGTGGCGTGGCGGCTGGAGGTGCCGGTCGTCATCGTCGCGAACAGCCATTTCCGCATCCCCGTGCATCCGTTGGTGACGCGGCAGGTGGTGAGCGACGCGTTCGACGCCGCGGACGACTGGATCGCCGAACAGGCCGGGCCGGGAACGATAGTAGTGACCGCGGACATATTGCTCGCCGATCGCTGCCTGAAGGCGGGCGCGATCGTATTGTCTTCGACCGGCCGCGAGTTCACGACGGCGTCGATCGGCGCCGCGATCGCGACGCGCGCTATCATGGCCGATCTGCGCGCTGGCGGGGATCAGCTTGGCGGACCTGCGGCGTTCAGAAAGGCTGACCGGTCCCGGTTCCTGCAGGCGCTGGATACCGCGCTGGTGCGGCTGCGATAGGCCGCCAGCGCCTTATGGCGCTGGCGGCCTATCGCATCAAAGCCCCACGATCCCGCCGTCGTCCTTGGTAATCACGATCGTCGCGGAGCGTGGACGGCTGGTGCCGGCCTGGCCCGATTGCGACGCCGGCCAGCTCGACGTGATGTTCGCCGGGCTGCCGCCTTCACCGGGATGCTGGATGTTGATGAAGAGCGATTTGCCGTCCGGCGTCGAGGTGATGCCGGTGATCTCGCATTCCTTCGGGCCGACCAGGAAGCGCTTCAGCGTCGCGCCCGGTGCCTTGCCGACACGCGCGGTGGCGGTCCCGGTCGCGCCGCCGATCGTGTTGGTGATGGCCTTGGTGCCCCCATCGCCGACGCGGCCGGGTATGGCGGCCAGCATCATGCAGTTGGTGACGTCGGTGTACGCGCCGTCGTCGGTTTGGATCCACATGATCGGCGCGCTTTGCCCGCCGACGTTGCTTGGCAGGCTGAACCACAGGCCGTCGGGTGAGGAGAAATCGTTGCTCGCGTCCAGCCCCGACAGGTTGATGTTGGTCGCATCCAGGTCCGAGCCCGAACCGAAGGCGTACACATCCCAGGTGAAGCTGAGCGCCTCGGTCGTGTCGCCCGCTTCGCGGATGCGGATGATGTGACCGTTGGCGTTGCCGGTCGTCGCGCCGCTGGTGACCTTCGGATCGACATAGGCGCGCGGGTTGGCGGCATCGGTGTTCGCCACCGTACGCGAACTGTTGTTGGTCAGCGTACAATACATCTCGCCGTTCGCCGGATTGACCGCGGTCCATTCCGGACGATCCATCCGCGTCGCGCCCAGCGCATCGCCCGCCAGTCGCGCGTTGATCAGCACGTCGGCCTGGTCCGCAAAGGCATAGGCCGCATTCGCAGCCGTCAGCGGCCCCTGCCCGAAGACCAGCGGGAGCCACGTGCCCGTCCCGTCGGCGGCGAACCTGGCGACGTAGAGCGTGCCGGAATTGAGGTATTTGTCGCCGGTCGCAAGTCGGTCGCTCGCGCTGGCGTCTGCCGCCGACCACGGCGTGGCGGAGACAAACTTGTAGATATATTCGTTCTGCGCGTCGTCGCCCATGTAGAACGCCGGTTTCACGCCCGCGATCGTGCGGCCGGGTTCGCAGCCCTCGTGGTTCATCCGGCCGAGCGCAGTGCGCTTGCGCGGCGTAGAGGCGGGGTCATAGGGATCGATCTCCACCACCCAGCCGAACTGGAACGGCTCGTTGCGGAAATCGGCGGTACCGTCGGCGGCGAGCGTCGCGTCGGCGGTGGCGTTCCAGCGGCGGAAGGTCGTGTCGCCCGCGGTCGTCGCAACCGCGGTCGACCAGCCGTAATTGCCGGTGCGCGCCTCGGGGATGCCATATCGCGCCAGGCTGACGTTCTGCTTTGCGTTGCCCGCAGCGGTGCGGACCGCGGCGTCGCCCACGTCGCGGCGGAAA
The DNA here is from genome assembly GCF_024758705.1 of Sphingomonas sp. SUN019. Lineage (NCBI taxonomy): Bacteria > Pseudomonadati > Pseudomonadota > Alphaproteobacteria > Sphingomonadales > Sphingomonadaceae > Sphingomonas > Sphingomonas sp. SUN019. The sequence continues at coordinate 1,418,881 of NZ_CP096971.1, forward strand.
TAGCCCGCCCAATTCTCCTCGTTGGTCGCATAGGTGCGCCACGGGAGGTAGCCGTTCGCACAGTTATTGATCGTGCCGCGGCCCGCGGTCGCGTCCGCCGAATAGGCCGTGCGCAGTCCCGCGGCTCCACGCACCGGGCCGCTGAACGCCATCACCGTATTCGGCGTGACGCGGCGGTTGAGCGCCGAGGTCTGGTTGTAGGTCCAGCCGCCCGAGCCGCGCGTGACCTCGATCACCGAAACGCCGTGGCATTCGATCTCCTTCAACGCCTCCGCCGCGGGACGCACGCCCGCAGTCGGCCCGTTGGCGTGGAGATACCCTTGTGTGATGTTCTCGTGGTTGAGCACTAGCACGCCGCGGCTGTTGTTCGAATCGGGCGTATTGCCGCTGGCGGCGAGGCCGAAGAAACTCATTCCGTCATGGTGATCGCCCGCCCGCTTAAAGAAAGTGTCGTCGCGGCCGTCGTTGGCGTACGCGCTGACGCCTGCGGCGATCGGATCGCCGAGGCGATACAGGACGGTCACCGAATAGCCCGCGGGCACCGTGACGATGTCGTTGCGGTTCTTCGCCACTGCCGCGAAATCGAGCGTCGCGGGCGCGATCGTCACCGTCGTATCGGCAAACTGGCTCGGGCCGTCAGGACTGGTGCCGGTGAAGCGGAACACGAAAGCGGTGCTCGCTGCCACGGCGGGTGCAGTGAAGCTGGCGTTAGCGGTGTTGGCGTTTGCCAGGGTCACCGCCGGGCCGCTGACCTGCGTCCAGCCGACCGTCGTGGCGTTCGTGCTGGCGATGCCCGTCAGCGTCACGGTCTTGCCCGCGGTGGTGTTTAGCGTCTGCCCGGCCGACACCGTGACCGCCTGCGGCCCCTGCCCGTCGTCGCCGCAACCCGCCAGCAGCACGCCGCCAAACGCCGCGGTCGTCATCGCGGTCAACCCGCCCATCAGCGTTTGGCGGCGCGAATAACGCGACGAGATCATGTCGTTCAGGTGCGGATTGCTGCTTCGGTTGGTGTCGATATCGCCATCGTCATAGCTGAGCGTCGCGTCGAGAATCGTCATATTGCCCCCCGGTATCCGGTCCGTCGTTGGGCAAGCTGTGGCGGGTGCGCGTGACGCCTGCGTTGCGTGCGCGTGGCAGTCCGATGGCAGTGACGTGACGGTTCGGAGACTCGTGACTTCGGTTGACCTTTGCGCACAATCCGCTAATGACCCGCGCTTGTTCGCCCGCCCTTGGGTTGGCGAACGCCGTCCGAGACAGTGGGTGCGCCGGGTTTGCCGTCGCTTAATTTCCCGCCGAGACGGGGACAGGATTTCGCGCGCTCGTTTCGACGGGCGTCCGTTCGCCGATTCGTATCGGCAAGCCATTCCCCATCGCTGGACACCCGGAGGCACGGTTTCGTGCGTCCGGTTTGTAACCGGGATCGCCGCCCCGCGGTGATCTCAAAACGTGGAGAATGGCATGGATCGTGCGCAGAAGACCGCGGCCGTCGCCGAGCTGAATCGTAACTTTGCCGAAGTTGGCGTGGTGGTCGTCACCCGCAACCTCGGCCTGACCGTCGCACAGTCCACTGTGCTGCGGAACAAGATGCGTGACGCCGGCGCCAGCTACAAGGTCTCGAAGAACAAGCTTGCCAGGATCGCGCTCGACGGGACCGACTATGGATCGATCAGCGACATGCTGACCGGCCCGATCGGCCTCGCAACCTCGACCGACCCGGTCGCAGCCGCCAAGGTTGCGGTCGAATTCGCGAAGACGAACGACAAGTTCGAAATCGTGGGTGGGGCGATGGGCGCGACCGCGCTCGACGTGGAGGGCGTGAAGGCGCTCGCCACTCTGCCGTCGCTGGACGAACTGCGTGCCAAGATCGTCGGTCTCCTCGTGGCGCCCGCCACGAAGATCGCCACGATCACGCAGGCCCCCGCGGCGCAACTCGCGCGCGTGCTTTCGGCCTATGCCGAGAAGGAAGCAGCCTGATTGCAGCTTGTCCCTAGGGACAACCGCATTTGAACTTATCGATACGAATGGAGAATACACATGGCAGACCTAAACGCGCTGGTTGACAGCCTGAGCGCACTGACCGTCCTCGAAGCCGCCGAGCTGTCGAAGATGCTCGAAGAGAAGTGGGGCGTTTCGGCCGCAGCAGCGGTTGCAGCACCTGCGGCTGGCGGCGGCGGCGCAGCCGCTCCGGCAGCTGAAGAGCAGACCGAGTTCGACGTGATCCTGACCGGCGACGGCGGCAAGAAGATCAACGTCATCAAGGAAGTCCGTGCGATCACCGCGCTCGGCCTGACCGAAGCCAAGACGCTGGTCGAATCGGCTCCCAAGGCCGTCAAGGAAGGCGTCAACAAGGAAGAGGCCGAGAAGATCAAGGCGCAGCTGGAAGCCGCCGGCGCAACCGTCGAGATCAAGTAAGCCGCAGCGGGCACGCGGGCTGGCAACGCCAGTCCGCGAGACCCGCAAGGCCGGCCGGCGCAGGCGAAAGCCCGCGACCGACGTGATCGGCTTCGCCGATCACCGCCAAGAAAAAGGGCGGTCCCAGCAACGGGGCCGCCCTTTTTTCATCTGATCCTCCCCTGCAAGGGGAGGTGGCAGGCGAAGCCTGACGGAGGGGTGTTGCGCTATCAATAGGGGTGACACCCCTCCGGCGCTGCGCGCCACCTCCCCTTGCAGGGGAGGATTTCGGTAGTGCCTACCGCCGCACCGCGTGCGGCCGCACCCCGATGTTGTCGTACATCCGCGGCGGCTGATCCAGCCAGAACGGCCCGAGCTTCTCCGACCCCGCACGTTCGACGCCCAGCGCATACGCCGCCATCGCCTGGCGTTCGCCATCGGGGCCAGACTCGATCGCGCGGACCGCGACGACGGGGACGAACATCGGACGTTCCCCCGCCTGCAGCACGGTGATCGCGTCGCGCGCCATCGTGCTGAGCGTGCGGACGGTCTTTTCCGCGCCCGGCACGAGATCGAATGCGGGCGTGAACAGGCGTTCGATCGGCCCGCTGAACAGGGCGGCGAGCGCGGCGTCCTGGCCCGGCTGCGCGCTGGTCAGGCGGATTTCGACGCGGATGTTGCGCAGCGGCTCCGCGCCATCGTTGCGCAGCACGACCGAGACATCGGCGGTGGCGGTGATCAGGTTGATCCCGGCGCGCCGGACGCTCGGCGCTTCGATCGTCAGCGACGACGGCAGCACCACCGGGGCGGACGGCGGGGGCGGCGTTAGAAAGCGCGGAGCTGATGCGGCGGCCGGGGTTGGAGCTTCCGGCATTGCGGGTGGCAGCGGTTCGGGTTCCGGCTTCGGCGCGACGTAGACGACCGGCTCTTCCCACGCGTCCTCGGCGCGGCGGCGGCGAAGGAACATCACGCCGCCGATCAACACCGCCATACCGACCAGCGCGGCGGGAATCAGCCAGATGGGAAACCCGCCTTCCGGTGGCGGCGTCGTTGCAGCGGTCGGCATGGCCGCAGGCGTCTCGACTGGAGCCGGTGCGATTTCAGCAGGCGCAACGGCTGAGGCTTCAGCCGGGGTCGGAGCCGTCGCTGGCACAGTAGCGGCGGGCAATGGTGCGCGTCTCGCGACCGGCGCGCGCGGCGTCGGGGTTGCGCTCGGCCGCAACGTCGGCAGCGTGATCGCCGCGGCGCTGGGGCTCGGCCGGGGCGTCGGCGTCGGCGTCGGCCGCGGTGTAACGCTCGGGGTTACCGAGACCGGCGGCACCAGCGGCGGCGGGCCGGGCGTGGGGGTCGGCGTCGGGGTGGGCTGCGACGCGGGCAGGCTGAAATTGCCGAGCCCCGGAATCGTCCCCGGCGCATCCTGAGCGGCAACCGGCAATGAAAGAGCCGCAAGACAGACGCCGCCCACCAGCCGCGCGAAATTCACGTTACGCATCACCGACGCCAAGCCCAACCCGGTCCGACCGTCAAGGCTTCGCCTGCGGCTGACCGGTCGCGACGACCGGCAGCCACACCGCGCTCGCCGCAGCCCCGCCACGCTCCAGCGTGACCGTCGCCTTGCGATAGTCCTGCGGTTTGGCGAGGAAGATGTTCGGCACGAAGGTCTGCGGATTGCGATCGTAGAGCGGGAACAGCGACGACTGCACCTGCACCATGATGCGGTGGCCGGGCTGGAACACATGGTTCACGGTCGGCAGACGGAATTTGTAGCGCTGCGTCTTGCCCGCGGGGATCGCGGTCGGTTTTTCGAAACTGTTGCGATACCGGCCGCGGAAGATGTCAAGGCTGACGGCGAGCTGGTATCCGCCCATCTTCGGCGTGTTCGCGACCTCGTCCGGATAGACGTCGATCACCTTCACGACGAAATCGCCGTCGCTGCCGGTCGTCTTCGCAAAGATGTCCGCGATCGGCGCGCCCGATACGCGCACCGCCTCGGTCAGCGGCGGGGTCTGGTACGTCATCACGTCGGGGCGGCCGTCGGCGTGGCGCTGATCGCTGACCAGCCATGCACCCCAGCGGCCGTCGCCGAAATTCACCGGGCGCGACAGATGCGGGACGGGCTTGGCGGGATCGGCGACATAACTGTCGCCGCCCTTCGCGCTGGTGCCGAAACCGAGACCGCCCTCGGCCTGTAGGTAGATCGGCTTCAACGGCGCGTCGCAGCCCGTCTCACAGGCGAGCGGCCAGTTGGACAATTTGTCCCAATGATTCTCGCCGGTGTTGTAGATCAGCGCCTGCGGCGGCGTGAACGCGGGGCGGCCATCGCGCAGATACTGGTCGAAGAACGGGAACAGATATTGTTCGCGCCACTGCGCCCCGGTGTCGCCGTCGAACTTCAAATCGCCCAGCGCCGATCCGTCGTAATTCGCCCCGCTATGCCGCCACGGCCCCATGACGAGGAAGTTGCTGGCCCCCTTGCCTTTCGCCTTCAGCGCCTCCCACGTGGTGATCGCGCCGTACATATCCTCCTGGTCCCACAGCCCCTGTTCCCACATCGTCGGGACATTCGACGGGTTCGCGGCGAGCAGCTTGTCGAGCGCCTGCCCCTGCCAGAAGGAATCGTACGCCGGGTGCGACTGGAACCGCCGCCAGTACGGCAGCTGGTCGTAGCCTGATTTCTTCGCCCAATCCCCGGCAGAGCCCACGCGGCGGAACTGTTCGTAATCGTCGTAGATGCCCGACGGCGGCTCCTTGCCCTCGCCCTTGTAGCCGGTCTGCGAACCGAGCCAGCCGATGTTGGCCAGCCGGAACGCGCCATAGTGGAACCAGTCGTCGCCCATCCAGCCGTCGATCATCGGGCTTTCGGGTGCGGTCACCTTCAGCGCGGGGTGCGGGTTGAGCAGCGCCATGACGACGGTGAAACCTTCGTAGCTCGATCCGAGCATCCCGACGCGGCCGTTGCTTTCGGGCAGGTTCGCCTTCTTCACCAGCCAGTCGATCGTGTCGTACGCGTCGGTGGTGTGGTCGGTCTTCGTCGGGTTCAGCGGGCCGACGACCGGGCGTGTGACGACGTAGTCACCCTCCGACCCGTATTTGCCGCGAATGTCCTGGAAGATGCGGATGTAGCCCGCGCGCACGAACGGTTCGTCGGCCTGTGGCAGCGCGGAGATCATGTGCGGGCTGTCCATGCGGCTGACGCGCCCGCTGGCATTGTATGGCGTGCGGGTCAGCAGGATCGGGGCGTTCGTCGCATTCTTCGGCACGATGATGACGGTGTGCAGCTTCACCCCGTCGCGCATCGGGATCATCACCTCGCGCTTCACATAGTCGTAGGCGTCGGTCGGGGGCGTGAACTTCGCGGGGATGTCGCCCGCAAGTGCAGATGCCTGTTGCGCGGCGACGGGTCCAGAAACGGGCACGACCGCGATCAGCGCGGCGCAGGTGAGCAGGAACGTCTTACGCATCAGGACACGACCCTTCGGAACAGCAAGCGCAATCGCTTACGCCCGTCATGTGGCTGCGATCAACAAACGAAAAGGCCCGCCCCTTTTCAGGGACGGGCTTTCCCGGGTCGCGTATCGCTCCCCGGTTCGGATCAGATGCGGACGGGGTCGCGGTAGAGTTGCGCGCTCACGTCCTCGCGAAGCAGACGTCCTTCCAGGTCGATCGGCTGGATCGTCGTGCCGTCCTCGGCCAGACCACCGACCAGGAATGCCGCGGAGGTGCGGCCCTCGCTGCCGTCCGGCAGGCGATAGCGCGCATCGGCGACCACCACCGGCTGGAACGTACCGCCCTCGGGAAGCGAAGCGCGGGTCATGGCGAGCGTCGCGTCGACGCGCGTCCCCTCGCCCGCCGCGATCGTCTGCGGCGTAACGGTATCGTCGCCCTTGACCAGCATCTGATCGAGGTCGCCGTCATTTCCCGCAGGAAGCATGAAAGTCGAGATGCGGACATCCTCCGCCACCATGTTGCCCGCATTGGCGACGGTCAGTTCGATCTCGACGAGCGCTTCGTCCGCACTGGTGCCGGCACGGACCGGACGCATCGCGAATTCCAGCCACGGACGGTCGCCGACCGTGTCGGCGGCGGTCAGCGCGGCGACGTCGTCCTTGTGCGCGGTTTCGATCGACGCATCTTCAGCGGCGACCGGCGCCACATCGCTGACGTCCGCAGCGATCGGGGCCACCGCCGCGGCTGCAACGACCGGAGCGACCGGAGCGGAGCGAATCGGCTCCTGCACGATCGGACGCTCGATCACCGGTTCGCGATGCACCACCGGTTCGGCGGCGAGCGGTGGGGTCGCCCATTCGTCCTCCACCGCGGCCTTGCGACGGCGCGCCATCAGGAACCACACGCCACCGACGACGATCAGCAGCGCCAGCAACGCCAGCGGCCACATCGGCGGGCCGGGTTCGGCGGCCGGAGTCGGCTCGGCGGCCTGTTCCTGCGGCTGCTCGGCCGCCGCGGTCGTGTTGCCAACCTCAGTAACCGCATTCGGATCCTCGACGGGGACAGGCGGGGTCTGCGCCGGCACGTTCTGGGCCTCGGGCGGCGGAGGGGGCGGCGGGGGTGGCGGAGGCGGCGCTGGTTCCGGGTTTGACGGCGCGTTGGTGCGCCTGACCGCGCCGCTCGGCGTGATCGCGGCCCGGCGGGCGGACCGAGCCTGGGGGCGCCGCTCGGCGTCCTCGGCAGCGGCCTGCGCGGCGGCTTCGGGATTCACCGGCGTGGCGCTTTCGCCCGAACCCGTCGACGGCGGCGGTGCGGTGGCGGTGACCGGCGGCGGGGTGACCGGCGCCGCCTGCTCCGCAGGTGCGGCGACTTGCGCCAAGACGGGGGTGGAAACGAGCGCGGCGGCTGACAGCATCAGGGCGGCGCGGACGGGAAGTCTCTCCTGTTTCATATCGCCTCAACAACGAATATGGTGAAACGGTTCCGCGTTCAGAGCCTTGGGGGGCGGTTGACGCTTTCCAACACGGCTCCTATATCGCGTCCCTCACCACAGTTTCGGGAAATGACGCGCCGTCGCGCAGCGTGTCGTACGAATTGGGACTGGTGGTTTCACGACGCTATCAGGCTGCCGTCATCCGTTCCCGGAATCGACGTGCGGCCTTTTTGCGTCGCTTTATGCGCCCGTGATATTTGACGAGGGCTGATAGCTACATGGCGACCAAGGCGATCGACAGCACCGCAGGGCGGCGCGCTGAAAGCGGCACCGCAAAGCGGCGCATCCGCAAAGTGTTCGGCAACATCCACGAAGTGGTGCAGATGCCGAACCTGATCGAGGTTCAGCGCGAATCCTACGAACAGTTCCTGCGCTCCGATCAGTCGATCGGCTATGTCTCGGGCCTCGAAAAGACGCTGCGCAGCGTGTTCCCGATCCGCGATTTCGCCGGCACCGCCGAGCTCGATTTCGTCAATTACGAGCTGGAACCGCCGAAGTTCGACGTCGAGGAATGCCGTCAGCGCGGCATCACCTACGCCGCCCCGATGCGCGTTACGCTGCGCCTGATCGTGTTCGAGGTGGATCCCGATACGGAAACCCGCTCGGTGCTCGATATCAAGGAGCAGGACGTGTACATGGGCGACATGCCGCTCATGACCGAGAACGGCACGTTCTTCATCAACGGCACCGAACGCGTCATCGTTTCGCAGATGCACCGCTCGCCTGGCGTCCTGTTCGACCATGACCGCGGCAAGACGCACGCGTCGGGCAAGTTCCTGTTCGCGGCGCGCGTGATCCCGTATCGCGGTTCGTGGCTCGATTTCGAGTTCGACGCGAAGGACATCGTCAACGTCCGCATCGACCGCAAGCGCAAGCTGCCGGTGACGGCGCTGCTGTTCGCGCTCGGCCTGACCGGCGAGCAGATCCTGAACGAATTCTACAACCGCGTGACCTATGTGCGCGGCCAGGGCGGCTGGGAAATCCCCTTCGCGGCGGAGAATTGGCGCGCCCAGAAGCCGCTGTTCGACATCGTCGATGCCAAGTCGGGCGAAGTGATCTTCCCGGCTGGTCAGAAGATTTCCCCGCGCGCCGCGAACAAGGCGGCGAAGGACGGCCTGACCGACCTGCTGATTCCGACCGAAGAGATCTTCGGCCGCTACAGCGCGTACGATCTGATCAACGAAAAGACCGGCCAGATCTATGTCGAGGCGGGTGACGAAATCACCGCCGAGAACCTGGAACTGCTCGACAAGGCGGGGATCGAGCGGATCGAACTGCTCGACATCGATCACGTGTCGACCGGTCCGTGGATTCGCAACACGCTGAAGGCGGACAAGGCCGAGGAGCGCGAACAGGCGCTCAGCGACATCTACCGCGTCATGCGCCCCGGCGAACCCCCGACGCTGGAAACCGCGGAATCGCTGTTCGCGGGCCTGTTCTTCGATCCCGATCGCTACGACCTGTCGGCAGTGGGTCGCGTGAAGCTCAACATGCGCCTCGACCTCGACGCCGAGGACACCGTCACGACGCTGCGCACCGAGGATCTGCTGGCGGTCATCAAGACGCTGGTCGGCCTGAAGGACGGCAAGGGCGAGATCGACGATATCGACAACCTCGGCAATCGTCGTGTGCGGTCGGTCGGCGAGCTGCTGGAGAACCAGTATCGCGTCGGGCTGTTGCGCATGGAGCGTGCGGTCAAGGAGCGCATGTCGTCGGTCGACGTGTCGACCGTGATGCCGAACGACCTGATCAACGCGAAGCCAGCTGTCGCCGCGGTGCGTGAATTCTTCGGCTCGTCGCAGCTGTCGCAGTTCATGGATCAGACCAACCCGCTCTCCGAAGTGACGCACAAGCGTCGCGTGTCGGCGCTTGGACCGGGTGGTCTGACGCGCGAACGCGCGGGCTTCGAAGTCCGCGACGTCCATCCGACGCACTACGGCCGCATCTGCCCGATCGAGACGCCGGAAGGCCCTAACATCGGCCTGATCAACTCGCTCGCCAGCTTCAGCCGCGTCAACAAATACGGTTTCATCGAGACGCCGTACCGCAAGGTCGTCGACCACAAGGTCACCGACGACGTGGTGTATCTGTCGGCGATGGAGGAGGCCAAGCACACGATCGCGCAGGCCAACGCCGAGCTAGACGCCGACAACGGCTTCACCGAAGAACTGGTGTCGTCGCGTCAGGCGGGCGATTTCCTGATGGCGCTGCCCGACAACATCACGCTGATGGACGTCAGCCCCAAGCAGCTCGTCTCGGTCGCGGCGTCGCTCATTCCGTTCCTGGAAAACGATGACGCCAACCGCGCGCTGATGGGATCGAACATGCAGCGTCAGGCCGTGCCGCTGGTGCGCGCCGAGGCGCCGTTCGTCGGCACCGGCATGGAAGAAACCGTCGCACGCGATTCGGGTGCGGCGATTGGCGCGAAGCGCGCGGGCATCGTCGATCAGGTCGACGCGGCGCGTATCGTGATCCGGGCGACCGGCGAAGTCGACGCCGGCAAGTCGGGCGTCGACATCTACACGCTGATGAAGTTCCAGCGCTCGAACCAGTCGACCTGCATCAACCAGCGTCCGCTGGTGAAGGTCGGCGACGTCGTGGAAGTGGGCGACGTGATCGCCGACGGTCCTTCGACCGAGTTCGGCGAGCTGGCGCTGGGGCGCAATGCGCTCGTCGCGTTCATGCCGTGGAACGGGTATAACTACGAGGATTCGATCCTCATCAGCGAGCGGATCGTGAAGGACGACGTGTTTACGTCGATCCACATCGACGAGTTCGAGGTGATGGCCCGCGACACGAAGCTCGGGCCGGAGGACATCACCCGCGACATCCCGAACGTCGGCGAGGAAGCGCTGCGCAACCTCGACGAAGCGGGCATCGTCTACATCGGCGCCGAAGTGGAGCCGGGCGACATCCTGGCCGGCAAGATCACCCCCAAGGGTGAATCGCCAATGACGCCGGAGGAAAAGCTGCTCCGCGCCATCTTCGGCGAAAAGGCGTCGGACGTGCGCGACACGTCGCTGCGTCTGCCGCCGGGCGTGTCGGGAACGGTCGTCGACGTGCGCGTCTTCAACCGTCACGGCATCGACAAAGACGAGCGCGCGATGGCGATCGAGCGCGAGGAGATCGAGCGGCTGAAGAAGGATTCGGACGACGAGCGTTCGATCCTGAACCGCGCGACCTGGAGCCGCCTGCGCGAAATGCTCCTCGGCCAGACCGCTACCGCGGTGCCGAAGAACGGCCCGAAGAAGGGCGCGGTCATCGATTCCGAGATGCTCGAAAGCGTCGACCGCCACGAATGGTGGAAGTTCGCGGTCGCCGACGACGCCATGCAGTCGAACCTGGAAGCGGTGAAGCAGCAATATGACGACGCCGCCAAGCTGATCACGGACAAGTTCCACGATCGGCGCGAGAAGCTGGAGCGCGGCGACGAGCTGCCGCCGGGCGTGCTGAAGATGGTCAAGGTCTTCGTCGCGGTGAAGCGCAAGCTGCAGCCGGGCGACAAGATGGCCGGCCGTCACGGCAACAAGGGCGTCATCAGCCGCATCCTGCCGGCCGAGGACATGCCGTTCCTGGCCGACGGAACGCCGGTCGATCTGGTGCTGAACCCGCTGGGCGTGCCGAGCCGCATGAACGTCGGGCAGATCTTCGAAACCCACCTCGGCTGGGCCGCGCGCGAACTGGGGCACCAGGTCGGGCGCGCGCTGGAGGAGTGGCGCGACGCCAATCCGGACGCCAAGGCGGGCGCGATGCCCGAGGCGGTGAAGGCGCGGCTGCACGAAATCTACGGCGACCATTACGCCGCGGATATCGATGCGCGCGATGGTCAGGAGATCATCGAGCTGGCCAAGAACCTGTCGCCGGGCATCCCGATGGGCACGCCGGTGTTCGACGGCGCGCACGAAGCCGACGTGTCCGACATGCTGGCGCTGGCGGGGCTCGACACGTCGGGTCAGTCGGACCTGTACGACGGGCGCACCGGGGACAAGTTCGACCGTCAGGTGACCGTCGGCATCATCTACATGCTGAAGCTGCACCATCTGGTCGACGACAAGATCCACGCGCGTTCGATCGGGCCGTACTCGCTCGTCACCCAGCAGCCGCTGGGCGGCAAGGCGCAGTTCGGCGGACAGCGCTTCGGCGAGATGGAGGTCTGGGCACTCCAGGCCTACGGCGCGGCGTATACCTTGCAGGAAATGCTGACGGTGAAGTCCGACGACGTGGTCGGCCGCACCAAGGTCTATGAGGCGATCGTCAAGGGCGACGACACGTTCGAGGCCGGCATTCCGGAGAGCTTCAACGTGCTCGTCAAGGAAATGCGCTCGCTGGGCCTGAACGTGGAACTGAAGACCGCCGAACTGGGCTTCGATTCCGACGGCGTACAGATCGCGGCGCAATAAGGGTGATCGGCCTCTGCCTCCCGAAGGCAGAGGCCTCTCCTGCCCCGGCTAATAAATTTCCCTCTTCCGAGGATTTGAAATGAACGAACTGACCAACTTCGCCAATCCGGTGGCCAAGCCGGAGACCTTCGACCAGATCCAGATCGGCATCGCGTCCCCGGACAAGATCCGGTCGTGGTCGTTCGGCGAGATCAAAAAGCCCGAAACCATCAACTATCGCACGTTCAAGCCCGAGCGTGACGGCCTGTTCTGCGCGCGCATCTTCGGTCCGATCAAGGATTACGAATGCCTGTGCGGCAAGTACAAGCGCATGAAGTACAAGGGCATCGTCTGCGAGAAGTGCGGCGTCGAGGTCACCGTCTCGAAGGTCCGCCGTGAGCGGATGGGCCATATCGAGCTGGCCGCTCCGGTCGCGCACATCTGGTTCCTGAAGTCGCTGCCGAGCCGCATCGGCCTGCTGCTCGACATGCAGCTGAAGCAGCTCGAGCGCGTGCTGTATTTCGAGGCGTATATCGTGATCGAGCCGGGCCTGACCCCGCTCGAAAAGTATCAGCTGATGACCGAGGACGAGCTCCTCGAGGCGCAGGACGAATATGGCGAGGACGCGTTCTCGGCTGGAATCGGCGCTGAAGCGGTGCGCATCATGCTCGAATCGCTCGACCTTGAGGGCGAGCGAAAGGATCTGCTGGAAGAGCTGGCGGTCACCAAGTCCGAACTGAAGCCCAAGAAGATCATCAAGCGGCTGAAGGTCGTCGAAAGCTTCATCGACTCCGGCAACCGCCCGGAGTGGATGATCCTGGAAGTCGTGCCGGTCATCCCGCCCGAGCTGCGCCCGCTGGTGCCGCTGGACGGCGGCCGCTTCGCGACGTCGGATCTGAACGATCTGTATCGCCGCGTCATCAACCGCAACAACCGCCTGAAGCGGCTGATGGAGCTGCGCGCGCCGGACATCATCGTCCGCAACGAAAAGCGCATGTTGCAGGAGGCGGTCGACGCGCTGTTCGACAACGGCCGTCGCGGTCGCACGATCACCGGCGCCAACAAGCGTCCGCTGAAGTCGCTGTCCGATATGCTGAAAGGCAAGCAGGGCCGCTTCCGCCAGAATCTGCTCGGCAAGCGCGTCGATTATTCGGGCCGTTCGGTCATCGTGACCGGTCCGGAACTGAAGCTGCACCAGTGCGGCCTGCCGAAGAAGATGGCGCTCGAGCTGTTCAAGCCGTTCATCTACGCGCGCCTCGACGCCAAGGGCCTCAGCATGACGCTGAAGCAGGCGAAGAAGTGGGTCGAGAAGGAGCGCAAGGAAGTCTGGGACATCCTGGACGAGGTGATCCGCGAGCATCCCGTGATGCTGAACCGCGCACCGACTCTCCACCGTCTCGGCATCCAGGCGTTCGAGCCGGTCCTGATCGAGGGCAAGGCGATCCAGCTTCACCCGCTCGTCTGCTCGGCGTTCAACGCCGACTTCGACGGCGATCAGATGGCCGTCCACGTTCCGCTGTCGCTCGAAGCGCAGCTGGAAGCGCGCGTGCTGATGATGTCGACCAACAACATCCTGTCGCCCGCCAACGGCAAGCCGATCATTGTGCCGTCGCAGGACATGGTGCTGGGCCTGTATTATCTGTCGATGCTGAAGGAAGGCGAACCCGGCGAGGGGATGCTGATTTCCGACATGTCGGAGGTGCATCAGGCGCTGAACGCGGGTGCGGTGACGCTGCACACAAAGATCATCAGCCGCGTGCCGCAGACCGACGAAGCCGGTAAGCAGTATATGAAGCGTTTCGAGACGACGCCGGGCCGTATGCTGCTAGGCGAATGCCTGCCGCAGTCCAGCAAGGTGCCGTTCGACACCGTCAACCGCCTGCTGACGAAGAAGGACGTCGGCGACGTGATCGACGAGGTCTATCGTCACACCGGGCAGAAGGAGACCGTGCTGTTCGCCGATGCGATCATGGCGCTGGGCTTCCGGCACGCGTTCAAGGCCGGCATCTCGTTCGGCAAGGACGACATGATCATTCCGGGCGACAAGGTCGCGCTGGTCGACGACACGCGCAACACGGTCAAGGACTTCGAACAGCAGTATCAGGACGGCCTGATCACGCACCAGGAGAAGTACAACAAGGTCATCGACGCCTGGTCGAGCTGCGGCGACAAGGTCGCCAATTCGATGATGAACGAGATCAAGGCGGTCAAGAAATACGAGGACGGCCCGAACAAGGGTCGCGAGAAGCCGATCAACTCGATCTACATGATGGCGCACTCCGGTGCGCGTGGCTCGCAGGCGCAAATCAAGCAGCTTGCGGGTATGCGCGGGCTGATGGCCAAGCCGTCGGGCGAGATCATCGAGACGCCGATCATCTCGAACTTCAAGGAAGGCCTGACCGTCCTTGAATATTTCAACTCCACCCACGGCGCGCGCAAGGGCCTCGCGGATACGGCGTTGAAGACCGCCAACTCGGGCTACCTCACCCGCCGCCTCGTCGACGTGTCGCAGGATTGCGTCATCATCGAGGAGGATTGCGGCACCGAACGCGCGCTGGAGATGAAGGCGATCGTCCAGGGCGGCACCGTCATCGCTTCGCTCGGCGAACGTATCCTCGGTCGCACGACCGCGGAGGACGTGGTCGATCCGAAGACCAACGCGGTCCTCATCCCGTCGGGGACGCTCCTCGACGAGCCGATGGTCGTGCAGATCGAAGCGACCGGCGTGCAGGGGATGAAGATCCGTTCGCCGCTGGTGTGCGAAAGCAAGATCGGCGTGTGCGGCAAATGCTACGGGCGTGACCTCGCCCGCGGTACGCCGGTGAACATCGGCGAGGCGGTCGGCGTGATCGCGGCGCAGTCGATCGGCGAGCCGGGTACGCAGCTGACGATGCGGACGTTCCACATCGGCGGCGCGGCGCAGCTGAACGAACAGTCCAATCTGGAGGCGCATGCCGACGGCACGGTCGAGTTCCGCGACCTGCGCGTGATCGAGGACCAGCGCGGCCGTCGCGTCGTGCTGTCCCGTTCGGGCGAGATGGTCATCCGCGACATGGACGGCCGCGAACTGTCGGTCGATCGTATCCCTTACGGTGCGTACGTCCTGTTCGATGATGGCCACATCGTCACCAAGGGCGACCGGATGGCCGAATGGGATCCGTTCACCATGCCGGTCATCACCGAAACCGGCGGCACGGTGAAGTATCAGGATCTGATCGAGGGCAAGACGCTCACCGAAGTCACCGACGAAGCCACCGGCATCGCCCAGCGCGTGGTGATCGAATATCGCGCGACGACCAAGTCGAAGGAGGATCTGCGTCCGCGCATCACCCTGCTCGACGAGGGTTCGGGCGAAACCGCGCGCTACATGCTCGCATCGGGCGCGGTGCTCTCGGTCGAGGACAACAGCACGGTCCAGGCCGGCGACGTCGTCGCCCGCGTGGCGCGTGAATCGGCCAAGACCCGCGATATCACGGGCGGTCTGCCGCGCGTCGCGGAGCTGTTCGAGGCGCGCAAGCCGAAGGAGAATGCGATCATCGCAAAGGTCTCCGGCCGGGTCGTGTTCGGAAAGGATTACAAGGCCAAGCGCAAGATCGGGATTCAGCCCGAGGACGGCGGCGAGGTCGTGGAATATCTGGTCCCGAAGTCGAAGGTGATCGACGTTCAGGAAGGCGACTACGTCAAGCGCGGCGACAATCTGATCGGCGGTTCGCCCGATCCGCACGACATTCTGGAAGTCATGGGGATCGAGCCGCTGGCCGAATATCTCGTGTCGGAAATCCAGGAAGTCTATCGTCTGCAGGGCGTGAAGATCAACGACAAGCACATCGAGACGATCGTTCGTCAGATGCTGCAAAAGGTCGAGATCATCGAAAGCGGCGACACGACGTTGCTGGTGGGCGAACAGCTCGACCGCAACGAGATGGACGAAGTGAACGCCAAGCTCGGCAAGAAAGAGACGCCTGCACAGGGCAAGCCGATCCTGCTGGGCATCACCAAGGCGTCGCTGCAGACCCGCAGTTTCATCTCGGCGGCATCGTTCCAGGAAACCACCCGCGTCCTCACCGAGGCGGCGGTCCAGGGCAAGCAGGACACGCTGATGGGCCTGAAGGAGAACGTGATCGTCGGCCGCCTGATCCCGGCGGGCACCGGCGCGGGTCTGAACCGCCTGCGCGTGGCGGCATCGTCACGCGACGCGGCTCTCCGCGTCCAGCAGCGCAAGTTGCAGGAGGCGATGCTCGCCGCCTCGGTCGCGACCGCCAACAGCGCGGCCGAAGAACGCGAAGCGGAAGCCGCTCGGTCGGTCCGTGACGAACAAGGCACCGGCGACGACCCGCTGGCCACCGTCGTCCCCTCGGGCGACGGCAGCGACGAAGCCGCGGGCGAGTATCTGATCAAGGAGTGATCCTTGCGTTAGTGCAGGCCTGAGATGACAAAGCCCCGCCGGAGCGATCCGGCGGGGCTTTTTCTAATTGCTCCCCAGCACGGGAGGGCCTTTACCTAAAGCAGTTTATCAAGACACGTTCTAGCGTCATCCCGCTGGCCGACCACTTCTTGCCTCCAAATCAGTTAAGCCGTTGTAAGCTACGCTTTGCAAACCAGATTTGACGCTTGGCACAACAGATTCCCATTGCGCATGAATGATTCGGAACTTCTTGAAACGACGAACTGCCTCTGCGCTCGGGAATTGCGTTTCGGACACCGACCAATCTAGACCGTACTTTTCATCATCAACAAAGAGAGTTCGCTCTTTAACTGCTAGGCCATACCATGTCGCAGAATTTAGCCATTCATCAAGTACCGACTTCCAATGGGCGTGTATATTTTCCCATTGCTGCCACTTAGAATCATCGTAGATTTCACCCGTCTTAAGTTGGTCATAAAGATCTGCCGCGTCCTGCACGATAGCAGTTTCCAAGTCAGTCAGGCGCTCTCGCGTGCCGATCGCATGGAAAGAACCAAGGCGACGCTCGCGTTCATCTTTTTGAAGCCGTTCTATCCGATCTAAATCTTTACGGTTTGTAGCTCCATCTACACGGACTTGCTCGACTTTTTCCGTCAAATCGATTGACTCGTTGGCTTTGCGCTCAATCACAATAATATCCGCGCGTACCTCCCTAAACTCGATTTGCACTGCCGCTTTGAGCCCATCTAGTGCGTCATTAAATCGAGCCTCCACCGCACTCATTCGCTGGTAGTCATCGATCACGGCGCGGACCAAGCGTGCGAGTTCGTTCACGCGGGCGATAAGATGCGCTTCATCGTACCGTCCACTAGTCGCCTCTGCTTGACCGGGCGCGGCCATCTGAATCGGTCGAAGAAGCCTAAAACCGTAAGCTCCGATCGCTAGAGCGAGTGCGAACACGAACGTCGCGGTAAAGGCGCCCGCGATGCCAATCACAATTGCTTGGGGCCACGTTAGTGCGCCCAGCCATTGGGGGGTTAATTTGCCCAGCAACGCAAACGCGGCCGTCAAGAGACCGACCCATCCGCTAAGCGATTGCACCGTCTTATTGTGAAGGAGTGCGAGCATCCCTTCCCACTACCAATAGCAGCATATGTCGGACAGGCTTAAGTATCGATCTTCGTCCTCAGATCCATCGCAAACAGAATAGGCGCACCATGCCGCAAGGGCGGCAACGAAGTTACGAGCAATCTTTCCCTACCCCGTCGCCCCCGCCTCCACCGTCTCGCTGATGTGGTGCTTCGGCTCGTCCGATAGGGTCCGCACCAACGTCTCGAAGCGCCCGCCGTCCACCCGAATCTCGTTGAACGCCGGCGGCGAGTGCCGAATGCGCTTGGACAAGGTGCCCGCGCCGATCAGCCGCACGGTCCACCCCGTCCGCGTGATCGCGATGTCGAAGGGGTCGTGGACGTGGCCTGAGAGGATTGCGTGCGCACCCGCATCGGCAAGGGCGGCCAGCGCCTCGTCGCCGTTTTTCGTCTTCGCCGTGCCCTTCGCGCCGCCGTCGATCAGCGGATGATGCCCCGCGACGAAGATCAGATTGTCCTTCGGCGCATCGGCGATCAGGTCGAGCGCGCGTTGCAGCGCCTTTGGGCTGACCTTTCCCTTGGACCAGTTCCAACGCCACTGCGCGCGCGCGGTGGTCTTCAGCGGGATGATCGAAACGCCCGGCAGGTCGAGCGGCTGTTCGATCATCCGTTCGGCCGCGCCATAGCGTTTGTAGGGGCTGAGAAAGCGCCGCAGCGGATCCCAGTAGTAGGGAATGTCGTGATTGCCGACCTCGATCGTGACCGGCACCTTCAGCGCGCGGAGCCATTTGCCCCCCGCGTCGAATTCGTGCGCCCGCGCGCGCATCGTCAGGTCGCCGGTCATGATGACGGCGTCAGGACGTTCCTTCGCGACGAGATCGGCGAACCACGCGATTGCGGCGGGGTCTTCGGCGCCGAAATGCACATCGCTGACATGGAAGAGTTTCATCGGCACACCAACGCGCCAGCCCCGATATGGTCCATGCGCGCGCCTTTACGGAAAAAATTGGTCGGGGCGACAGGATTCGAACCTGCGACCCCCACACCCCCAGTGTGATGCGCTACCAGGCTGCGCTACGCCCCGACCGGCGGAACGCGACGCCATTGGCCTCACGTCCCGAGGGAGGCGCGTTACGCGCCCTGCGCCCGCGACGCAAGCCCGACTAGCCGCCGATCAGGTTGCGCCAGAATTGCCCGTCCCACGCATCGACCTTCGACGATTCGACCGTAAACTCGCGCAATCGACGTCCGAACGCCTTCTGATGATCGGCTTGGCCGTGCGCCGCCAGCGCCTCGGCCGAGGTCCACCGCTCGGCGACACGCACCAGATCGGGGTCGGTCGCGTCGAAGGAAAAGGTATATTCCTCGCACCCCTCCTCCTGCGCCACCGCCGCCATATGCTCGGTCAGGATTGGACGCGCACGCTCCCCCTCGCCCTTGGCCAGCTTCACGTGCCCCATCACCAGAATCGTCATGCGTCTTCCTCTCCACTAACACACCCGGCTTAGCCGCGCGCCGCGTGTTGCGCCAACCCCGCATGGATGGTAGCGGCGCACGCTTCACACGGACGTCTCTCCGGCGTCCGTGCCCCTATCGTTGCAAGGTGTCGCATCGTGATTTCCCCAGCTTACGCGCAGGCCGCGGGTGGCGCCGCCGCCCAGTCGAGCGGACTTTCGTCGTTCCTCAGCCTCGCGCCGCTCTTCCTCGTCTTCGTGGTCTTCTACTTCCTGATGATCCGCCCGCAGCAACGCCGCATGAAGGCGCTGCAGGCGTCGGTCGCGGCGGTGAAGAAGGGCGACAGCGTCGTCACCGCGGGCGGCCTGCTCGGCAAGGTGACCAAGGTCGAGGACAAGTTCGTCGAGGTCGAGATCGCGCCGAATACCCGCGTGAAGGTCGTGAAGATGACGCTGTCCGAGATCACGCCGCTCGGTTCCAAACCGGCGAACGACTGAGATGCTCGACTTCCCGCGCTGGAAGGTCGTCTGGATCTGGGGATTTCTCGCGGTGCTGGTGGCGCTCGCGATCCCCAGCCTGCTGCCCGCCCGGCTGACCGACAATCTCGGCTTCAAGGTGCCGCGGATCAATCTGGGGCTCGATCTGGCGGGCGGCAGCTACCTGCTGCTCGAGGCCGAGACCGACGATGTCGCCGCGAGCCGGATCGAGGCGATGCGCGAACAGGTTTCGACCGAGATGCGCCGCCAGAATCCGCGGATCGAGATCGGCGACATTTCCACGCGTGGTGGCCGCCTGTCGTTCCTGCTGCGTGATCCGTCACAGGTCGATGCTGCGCGCGAACGCCTGTTGTCGATCACCGGCACCGGCGCCGGCATGACGGGGCAGCGCCAATGGGACATTGCGGTGGTCGACACCAGCCGCTTCGTCCTGACCCCGACCAGCGCGGGGATCACGCAGGCGATCGACACCGCGATGGGCGACGCGACCGAAGTCGTCCGCCGCCGCATCGACGAACTCGGCACGCGCGAACCGACGATCGTGCGGCAGGGCACCGACCGCATCGTCGTGCAGGTGCCCGGCCTCCAGAACCCGCAGGCGCTGAAGGACTTGCTCGGCAAGACCGCGAAGCTCGAATTCAAGCTGGTCGACGAGACCGCGACGACGGAGCAGTTGACCAGCAACCGTCCCCCGATCGGCAGTCAGATACTGCCCTATCCGGGTAATCCGTCGGGCGTGCCGTTCATCGCGGTCAAGCGATCAACGATCATCTCGGGCGACCAGCTGACCGATGCGCGGCAGGAATTCGACCAACAGACGAACGAGCCGCAGGTCGCGATCACCTTCGACAGCCAGGGCGGCAGGCGTTTCGCGCGTGTGACGCAGGAGAATACGAACAAGCCGTTCGCGATCATCCTCGACAACAGCGTCATTTCCGCCCCCAACATCAACGAACCGATCCTGGGCGGACGCGCGTCGATCAGCGGCAGCTTCACGACGCAAAGCGCGAACGAACTCGCCATCGCGCTCCGCTCGGGCAAGCTGCCGATCGCATTGAAGGTGGTGGAGGAATCGACCGTCGGCCCCGATCTGGGTGCCGACTCGATCCGCGCGGGCATCCTCGCCTCGTCGGTCGCGGTCGCGTTGGTCGTCGCGTTCATGCTCGTCACCTACGGGCGGTTCGGCATCTATGCGAACCTCGCGGTCGTCATCAACGTCTTCGTCATTCTGGGCGTATTGTCGCTGATCAACGGGACGCTGACGTTGCCGGGGATCGCGGGGTTCATCCTGACGATCGGCACCGCGGTCGACTGCAACGTGCTGATCAACGAACGCATCCGCGAAGAACATCGCCGTGGGCGCAGCATCGTCCAGTCGGTCGAACTGGGCTACAAGGAAGCGAGCCGGACGATCTTCGAGGCGAACGTGACGCACGCGATTTCGGGCATCATCATGTTCCTGCTGGGCTCCGGCCCGGTAAAGGGGTTCGCTGTCGTCCTGCTGATCGGCATCGCGACCAGCGTGTTCACCGCGGTGACCTTCACCCGGATGCTCGTCGCGGGCTGGCTGCGCCGCGCCAAGCCCAAGACGATCAATATCTGAGGCGAGCGGAACCATGAAACTCCTGAAACTCGTCCCCGACGACACCAACATCGATTTCGTCCGGCTGCGTGGCTGGGCGTTCGGCCTGACCCTGCTGCTGACCGTCCTCGCGGTCGGCCTGACGGTGTACAAGGGCCTGAACTTCGGCGTCGATTTCGAAGGCGGGCTGATGATCGAGGAACGCTTCGCCACGCCCCCCGATCTCGACCGCGTGCGCGCCGTCGTCGATTCGCAGGGCGTGGGCGAGGCTGCGCTGCAGCAGTTCGGCGTCGCCAACCAGGTCACGATCCGCCTGCCCGTCCAGTCGGGCGGCGACGAGGGCGCGACCAACGCCGCGGTGAAGAAGGTCGAAACCGCGCTCAACCGCGAATTCCCCGGCGCGACGTTCCTCCGCTACTCGACCGTGTCGGGCAAGGTATCGGGCGAGCTGATCCGCAACGGCATCCTCGCCGTCGTCCTGGCCGTGCTCGGCATCGGCCTGTTCGCGATCTTCCGCTTCGAATGGCAGTTCGGCGTGTCGACGATTGTCGCCATCGTCCACGATCTGTTGATGACGCTCGGTTTCTTCGCGCTGACGCAGTTCGAATTCGACCTCAACATCGTCGCCGCGGTGCTGACCATCATCGGCTATTCGATCAACGACAAGATCGTCATCGACGACCGTATCCGCGAGAACATGCGCCGTTACCGCAAGATGGAGATGCGCGAGATCATCAACCTGTCGGTGAACGAGACGCTGCCGCGCACCGTGATGACCTCGGTCACGATCCTGCTCGCGCTGCTGGCGCTGCTGTTCCTCGGCGGGCACGTCCTGCGCGGCTTCACCGCGGCGATGACGCTGGGCATCGTCGTTGGCACCTATTCATCGATCTACGTCTCGTCCTCGCTGCTGATCACGCTCGGCCTGCGCGCGCAGCCCGAGGGAGCGAAAGCCAGCGGGATCGCAGGTGCCGAACGCGTCGGGCCGCGTACCGAGCGCTGATCCGATGCGGATGGATCGCGCGGGACGTACCGACGGCCCGATCATCGCCGCGATCGGGCCGAACGGTTTCCGCATCGACGACGGTTACTACCCCGCGCTGCTGATGACCCCGACGCGCGCGGATTCGTGGATCCCGCCGCCGCTGGAGGCGCTGACGATCGACGACTTGGAGCCGTTGCTCGGCTCAAGCCCTGAGTTCATCCTGCTCGGCACCGGCGCGACCCTAGCCCGCCCGCCCCGCGCTCTGGTGAGGGCGCTGGAGGCGAAGAACATCGGCATCGATCCGATGGACAGCCGCGCCGCCGCCCGCGCCTGGGCCGTCCTGCGCGGTGAAGGCCGGATGGTGGCGGCGGCGCTGTATCCGCTGCTATAAATCCTCCCCTGCAAGGGGAGGTGGCAGGCGCAGCCTGACGGAGGGGTGACACGCTATCGAGAGGGCGATACCCCTCCGGCGCTGCGCGCCACCTCCCCTTGCAGGGGAGGATTTAGATGGGTTCCCCGCATCTCAACCAACCCCTTCAAATGCGCATACAACGCCGTCGTATTCGCCTCCCATGTAAACCGCTCGGCACCGGCCCGAACCGCCCCCTGCCCCGGCGGATCGGCCAGCACCTCCGCAATCCCGGCCGCAACAGCCGCCGCCTCCCGCGCCACGATCCGCCCGGCATCCCGCCCGGTCACCACCTCGCGCGCCCCGCCCGCATCGGAAATCACCACCGGCGTCCCGCACGCCAGCGCCTCGACCCACGCATTCGCCAGCCCCTCGGACGAAGAAGCCAGCGCCATCACGTCCGCCCCGCCGATCAACGCGGGCAGTTCCCCATGCGGCACCGCCCCCAGCAACCGCACCCGCTCCGCCAGTCCCAGCCGCGCGATCCGCGCCTCCAGCGCCTCCCGCTCAGCCCCCTCGCCCGCGATCAGCAAGGTCACGCCGGGCAGCCCCGCCACGGCATCGATCACCAGATCATGCCCCTTGCGCGGGATCAGCGCGCCGACCGACACGACCAGCGGCCCCGTCACCCCGAGCGCCGCCTTCGCCGCGACCCGATCGACCGGCGCGAACCGATCGAGATCGACCCCGGTATGATGCGCCAGCACCTTCTCCGCCGGGATGCCGAGCGCCGCCATGTCGTCGCGCATCGCCGCGCTCACCGCCAGCAATCCGTCCGCCGCCATCCCCGCGCCACGCACCTGCCCCGCAGTCGCCGCCGCGCGCGCCCAATGATGGATATCCGCCCCGCGCGCCTTGATCGACACCGGTACGCCCAGTTCCTGCCCCAACGCCACCGCCGCTGGCCCATCGGGAAAGAAGAACGACGCGTCGATCACATCGACCGGCGTCGCGGTCAGGATCGGCCGCACCGCGCGCGCCAGCGCCGCCGCATGAAACCGCCCCCCCGTCCCCGGCACCGACAGAAACCGCGGACGATGCACGTCCAGGCCCTTCCACGTCTCGCGCGCCGGTAACCCCGCCAGCCCGTGATAATGCGCATGGCGGGACAGCGGCCGCGGCGGCAGCCCGACCGGCGCGACGACGGTCAGCGCGACATCGGGATGCGCCGCCAGCCCCAATGTCTGCCGCTCGACGAACACCCCGAAATTGGGCCGCGTCACATCGGGGAACAGGGTCGACAAGGTCAGCACACGCAGCATATCCGCTCGCGCTATAACGCGCGTTCGTTAAGACCGTACGGATGGCACAGCACAACTACACCGCGCGCATTGAATGGACCGGCAATCGCGGAACCGGGACCAGCGCCTACCGCGCCTACGACCGCACATGGACGATCGCGACACCCGGCAAACCGCCGATCCATTGCTCGAACGATCCGCTGCTCGGCGGCGATCCGGCGCTGCCCAACCCCGAAGACCTGCTGCTGTCCTCGCTCTCCGCCTGCCACATGCTGTGGTATCTGCACCTCGCCAGCGAAGCCGGGATCGCGGTCCAATCCTACCGCGACGATCCCGTCGGCGTCGGGGAAACCACCCCCGACGGCGCCGGCCGCTTCCTCCGCGCAACGCTCAAACCCCACATCGTCATGCCCGCCGGCACCGACCTGACCACAGCCGACGCGATCCACGACCGCATCCACGCCGTCTGCTTCATCGCGCGATCGGTGAATTTCCCAGTCGACTATGCGGCGACGTATGAGGAAAACTAAATCCGCGTGCGCACCTAACCCGTTCGCCCTGAGCGAAGTCGAAGGGCATGGGACTCATGTGCTTCGACTTCGCTCAGCACGAACGGAGGTGGTGCTCCTAAATCCGCGTATCACCCGGATACGCGAACAACAGATCGCTGCCCGCGTCGGCCTCCAGCGTCTCGGTCCCGTCGATCAGCACGCATTGCCCGGCGATCCAGCCGATCCCGCCGATCGTGCCCGCGCCCTTCACCGGCACCAGCCAGCCGTCGACGCCCTCGGGCAGCACCACGTCACGCGTGCCGCCGCCCCAGCGCTCCAGCACGAATTTCGGCCCTTCCACCAAAATCGTACGGCCTTCGCTCACTTCGCCCGGCATCGGCGGGGCGACCCACGGCTCCAGGTCCGCCACCGCGACGCCGTCGTCCAGATGCAGTTCGCGCGGGCGGCCGTAATCGTACAGCCGGTACGTCGTGTCCGAATTCTGCTGCACCTCGATCACGGTCAGCCCCGCGCCGATCGCATGGATCACGCCCGAATGCGAATAATAGAATTCACCCGCCTTCACGCTTTTCCAGTCGAGCTTGTCCTCGATCGACCCGTCCAGCGCCGATTCGCGCAATTCGTCCGCGGTCATCGTCACCTTGGGACCGATCGCGATCGTCGAATCGGGTTCTGCGTCCAGGATCAGCCAGCATTCGTCCTTGCCGCGCGGCAGCCCGCGTTTCTGCGCCTCGGCATCCGACGGATGATCCTGCACCGACAGTTTTTCGCTGGTGAACAGGTATTTGATGAGCAAATCGGGATCGCGCACGCCCTTCGGCGCCTCGAACCACACTTCGCCGATCGGCTCGGCATCGGGCGCAGGATCGGGGAAGCCGGGATACAGCGTATGCCGGCCCCACGGCTTTTCGACGCGTTTCGTGGTCAGCAAGGTGGCGGTCATGGCGGTGCGTGTCCGATGCGAGGAAGCGAGCAGACGAAACGCTGTCCGCACGCGTCGGTTGCGGTTGCGAAGGCCATTGTTACGATATGCGCGTCTGCGCTAAGAGCGCCTTCGATGCGTACCACCATGTTCCGCCCGCTCGCGATCTCGCTGATCGCCGCCCTCGCGCTCCCGATCGCGGGTTGCGCCCGCAATTCGGCCAAGGGCGACCTGCCCTATGTCGCGCGCGACGTGGGTACGCTCTACACCGCGGCGAAGGAACGGCTCGACAAGGGTCAGTACAAGCAGGCGGCGGCATTGTTCGACGAGGTCGAGCGCCAGCATCCCTATTCGGTCTGGGCGCGCCGCGCGCAGCTGATGGGCGCGTTCAGTTACTACCTCAACCGCGATTACACCGAATCGATCCAGTCGGCGCAGCGCTTCCTGTCGGTCCATCCCGGCAACCGCGACGCGCCTTATGCTTATTACCTCATCGCGCTCAGTTATTACGAACAGATCAGCGACGTGACCCGCGATCAGAAGATCACGACGCAGGCGCAGGATGCGCTGGGCGAACTGGTCCGCCGCTATCCCAATTCACGCTACGCCGCCGATGCGCGGCTGAAGACAGACCTGGTGCGCGATCATCTGGCGGGCAAGGAGATGGAGGTTGGGCGTTTCTACGGCCGCCGCGGCCAGTGGCTCGCCGCGACGCTGCGCTACCGCAAGGTCATCGACAATTACCAGACGACGACGCACACGCCCGAGGCGCTGATGCGGCTGACCGAGACGTACCTCGCATTGGGCGTGCGGCCCGAGGCGGAAAAGGCAGCGGCGGTGCTCGGCGCGAACTATCCCGAAACCGACTGGTACGAACGCGCGTACAAACTGATGCGCGAATATCCGGTGACGGCGATCGCCCCGCTGCCGCCGGGCCAGCCTGTGATCCCGGTCGGCACCCGCCCCGCAACCTCGATCCCCGGCACCACCGACACGCCCACCCCCGCCGCCGATGCGCCGGGCGCGCCGACGCCCGCGACGACCAGCGGCGGCGCTGGCGGCACGAACACGGGCACGACCCCCAGACCCACGACCCCGACCGGCACGCCACCGGGTTCGCCCAACGGCTAGGGTACACCCAACGGAACAAAACGTGTCGCTCGTTCCGAAAATCGGCTAGGCGAACGCGATGCTGACCGCGCTGGCCATTCGCGACGTCGTCCTGATCGAGGCGCTGGACCTCGATTTCCACGCCGGTCTGGGCGTGCTGACGGGCGAAACCGGCGCGGGAAAATCGATCCTGCTCGATGCGCTTGGCCTGGCGCTCGGCGCGCGCGGCGACAGCGGACTGGTGCGGCACGGTGCGACGCAGGCAGCTGTAACCGCCAGCTTCGACCTGCCCGACGCCTCCCCCGCATGGGCGTTGCTGGAGGAAAACGGGCTGGAGCGCGAACCCGGCGAGCCGCTGATGATCCGGCGGCTGGTGAAGGCCGACGGCGGCAGCCGCGGGTTCGTCAACGATCAGCCCGCCTCCGCCGCGCTGCTCCGCGAATTGGGCCGCCATTTGGTGGAGATCCACGGCCAGCATGACGACCGCGGATTGCTCGCGCCCGCCGGCCATCGCGCGTTGCTCGACGCGTTCGGGCGGATCGACACCAGCGCGACCACGACGGCATGGACCGCGTTCCGCGCTGCGGAGGGCGCTTTGGCCACGGCGCGCGCGGAAATCGACACCGCCGCGCGCGACCGCGAATGGCTCGAACACGCGGTCGCCGAGCTCGGCAAGCTCGCCCCCGAACCCGGCGAAGAGGAAACGCTCGCCGACCGCCGCCGCCTGATGCAGCGATCCGAAAAGATCGCCGATGATCTGCGCGCGGTGGAGGCGCATCTGGAGGGGTCGGACGGGGCGCTGTCGCATTTGCGGCAGGCGGCGCGCATCCTCGATCGGATCGGGCCGGATCATGCGGCGCTCGCCGATGCGCTCGCCGCGGTCGACCGCGCGGTGATCGAGGGCGCGGTGGCGGAGGAGCGGTTGATCGAGGCGCGCCACGCGCTCGCCTTCGATCCCAACGCGCTCGACGACGACGAGACGCGGCTGTTCGAGCTGCGCGCGATGGCGCGCAAACACCGCGTCCAGCCCGACGATCTGGCGGACCTGGCGGCCGACCTGCGCGGCAAGCTCGAACGGCTCGACGCGGGCGAGGAAGGCATCGCCGCGCTGGAGGCGAAGGTCGCTGCGACGCGCGCTGCTTATACCAAGGCCGCCACTACATTAACCGAGGCGCGCACCGCCGCCGCCGCACGGCTCGACGCCGCGGTGGCGGGCGAACTGAAGCCGCTGAAGCTGGATGCCGCACGTTTCCGCACCGCCATCGCGCCGACATCGGAGGACGGCTGGGGCGCATCCGGCCGCGACCGCGTGGAATTCGAAATCTCGACCAACCCCGGCGCGCCGTTCGCGCCGCTGACGAAGATCGCCAGCGGCGGCGAATTGTCGCGCTTCATCCTCGCGCTGAAGGTCGCGCTGGCCGAACAGGGCGGGGCGGCGACGATGATCTTCGACGAGATCGACCGCGGCGTCGGCGGCGCGGTCGCCTCCGCGATCGGCGAACGCCTCGCGCGGCTGGCGACCCGCGCGCAGTTGCTGGTCGTCACGCACAGCCCGCAGGTCGCCGCGCGAGGGAGCGCGCATCTGCTGATCGCCAAGAGCCACGACGGCATCGTCACCCGCACCGGCGTCCGTTCGCTGGGCGTGGCCGAACGCCGCGAAGAGATCGCGCGGATGCTGTCGGGCGCGTCGATCACCGACGAAGCCCGCGCGCAGGCCAACCGCCTGCTGGAGACCGTCTGATGAGCGGGCACGCGCACACCCACGCGCACGGGCATGACCACGGCCACGCGCACGGCCATTCCCACGCCCCTGCACGCTGGGACCGCGCCTTCGCGATCGGCATCGCGCTGAACCTTGCCTATGTGCTGGTCGAGGGCGGCGCGGGGCTGTGGATCGGGTCGGTCGCGCTGCTGGCCGATGCGGGGCATAATTTGTCCGACGTGCTCGGCTTAGCGGTCGCATGGGGCGGCGCGACGCTGGCGCGCAAGCGCCCGTCGAAGCGCTTTACCTACGGCCTGAAAAGCTCGACGATCCTCGCCGCGCTCGCCAATGCGTTGCTGTTGCTGGTCGCGCTCGGCGCGATCGTGCTCGAATCGGTGCAGCGCTTCTGGCAGCCCGCCGCCATCCCCGGCCTGACCGTCTCCGCCATCGCCGCGATCGGCATCCTGGTGAACACCGCCACCGCGCTGATGTTCGCGCGCGGGCGCAAGGGCGACGTCAACATCCGCGGCGCATACCTACACATGGCCGCCGACGCAGCGGTGTCGGCGGGGGTCGTCGTCGCAGGCATCGCGATCTGGGCGACCGGCGCGGGCTGGATCGACCCCGTCGTCAGCCTGGTCATCGCCGCACTGATCTTCTGGCAGACCTGGGGCCTGCTCCGCGAAACGACCGAAATGGCGCTCAACGCCGTCCCGCGCGGGATCGATTACGACGCGGTGCTGGCGGCGCTGGGGGAGCTTCCGGGCGTCGCCCGCGTCCACCACCTCCACATCTGGCCAATGTCCACCACCGAACCCGTCCTGACCGCCCACCTCCTGATGCCCGCCGGCCATCCCGGCGACGCGTTTCTGAACGAAGCACAGGCAATGCTCCACGCCCGCTTCGCGATCGGCCACGCGACGTTGCAGGTGGAGACGGATGGGGCGGGGTGTGGGGTTGGAGCGGGCTGAGGGACTATGGCCGATGTTGGTGGAAAACGGACCGGCAGCTATCGGGAGAATTAGGCAATCAGCGCCACACGGCTCGGCCTTTTCCGTAACCGGGGTGACGCGCCTCGAACTCATCCATGAAGGCTAAGCGAGCTTGATCCAGCATCTGACAAGCGTCCGGTGAGTAGCCGTAGTCGCCAGCATCGGCGAGCATGTCGTAAAGCCCTAGCATGAATACCTGATAGCGCTCGGCGGGGTCCTTGATGTGCCCCATTTCGTCTGTTTCACGTCCGAAGCCGTCGTAGGTTTGTGACACCACAATTGCCCTTTAACGCGCGTCCAGTCGGCATAGTGCGTCCCGCAGGCTACGGCGGTCAACGGCAAGTTTCAGGAGTGCGCCCCTTCAAGTCGAGTATCCGCAAGTGGGCGAAAGCCGTCATCACGTTTTCCTACACGATGCGACCCTGTTAGGTTAGGGCTGGCTGGCTATCGAACGTTCTTTCACTTCGTCGATCCCTTCCGCGCGAGCACGTCGATCGGCGCTCTCGACATTGGCGGGCCTTGGTCGGGCGCGAACAACGCTCCGAGGTCACATACCGTGTGAACTTGTGTGAACTTTGGCACGCCGTACGGCCGATCACGCCGCCCCGCGCCGAAAGCCACCCTTAACCCTATCGCGGCATAACGCGACCGATCATGCCGCCGCTTCCACCCATCACTGGCCAGCGCATGCCGCACGCCGCCGCCTGGCGGTTGGTCGGGGCGATGTACGCGGTCGCACTGGCACTCGGCTGGTGGCTGAGCTTCGGCTATGACGGGACCGACCTCAACCCCGTGGCCGCGGTCGCGACGTTTGCGCTGGCGATCGCGTTTCTGGCGCGCGGGCGCGGCTTTGGACGCATTGCTGCGGGTATCGACGCCAGTGTCGTGATGCTCGCGGGCAGCGTCGCGACGGCGGTGCTTACCGCATTGTTCGCGACCAGCGCCTTGCCGTTGCAGGACGCCGCCCTCGCGCGCGCCGACACTCTGTTGTTCGGCGCCGCCTGGCCCGCACTGCACCGCTGGATGGAGAGCCAGCCCACGCTGTCGTCGTTGCTGCGCGGCGCGTACGGCACGCTGGGGTGGCAGCCCTTCGTGCTGGTCGCGTTGCTTGCCGCCACCGGCCGCACCGAGCGGTTGTCGCGTCTGGTGTTCGGCTGGACCTTCGCGCTGATCGTCTGCGCGGCGATCTTTCCGTTCGTCGCGGCGCTTGGCCCCTACGTGCATTTCGGCTTCACCCCGGCGTCCAGCGACCTGCTGACCGCCGCCGCCCCCGGCTGGCATGCGCCGCAGGTGCTGGCGGGACTGCGCGACGGATCGCTCTCCACGATCGGTGCGGCGAATTTGACCGGTCTGGTCGCCTTTCCCAGCTTTCACACCGCGGGCGCGGTGTTGCTGGGCTGGGCCGCGCTGGCGCTCCCCCGCCCCGTCGCCGCGCCGTTCGTCGTGCTGAACGTAGCGATGGTCGCCAGCACCCCGACCGTCGGCAGCCACTATCTGGTCGATACCGCGGCCGGCCTCTTGCTTGCGGTCGCGGCGATCAAAGTCAGCGACCGGCCATTGGATGTTCCGGCGCGGCCGCGAGCAGAATCGACAGGCCGTAAATCACCATGGCTATGGGCAGGGTGGCAAAGGCGAAGAAAGCACGTGTGATCGTCGGACTACGGACCCACGGGAGCCGAGTGACGCGGATGCAATCGCGCCGGTCGTTGCATTTTCCTACATGGTTCCGATCTGGTAGGACTCGCCGACTGCCGAACGCTCTTTCACTTCGTCGATTACCTTCCACGTGAGCGCGCCGATCGGTGCTCTCAACATTCGCGACGAAAACAGCGCCAGCGTCTCAACATTCTCAACATTCGCGGGTCGTGACGGTCAGATGCACGCAAAGCCCCTCCGCTTTAGGGGAAGGGTTGGAAGCGCGAGAAAACGCGTTCTTGGCCTAACCTTAGCCTAACCTTCCGCCGGAAACACGCCGACGGCGAAGCCGTCGTCGGACGGGTCGGCCGTTCGCCGACCCGTCGGCCCCGCGGGCCTGTTGGGCCGCGCAGCGGCTCAATAGGCCCGCGCCACCGCGAACTCGACCGCTTCGACCATCGCGTCCTTCGCCTTGCCGCCGCCGAACACGCCCAGCGCATCGATCGCGCGCTGGCCGTAGTGGCGCGCGCGGGCCATCGTGTCGTCGACGGCTCGGCTTGCCTGCACCAGCCCAATCGCGTGCGCGAAGTCCTCGTCCGAATCACGCCGCCCCTCGACCGCGTCCTTCCAGAACTTGCGGTCGACCTCCGATCCCCGCGCGTACGCCAGGATCACCGGCAGCGTCATCTTGCCCTCGCGGAAATCGTCGCCCGCGTCCTTGCCCATCGTGCCCGCGTCCGACGTGTAGTCGATCGCGTCGTCGACCAGCTGGAACGCGATCCCCAGATTGCGGCCATAGGCGTCGAGCGCGGCTTCCTCGCTGTCCGGCCGCTCCGCCACCACCGCGGCGATCTTGCACGCCGCCGCGAACAGCGCCGCGGTCTTGGCGTTGATGATGTCGAGATAGCGGTCCTCGCCGGTGTCGATCCGGCGCACCGCGGTCAGCTGGTTCACCTCGCCCTCCGCGATCACCGCGGAGGCGTTCGACAGGATCTTCAGCACCTTGAGACTCCCGTCCTCGACCATCAGCTCAAACGACCGCGAGAACAGGAAATCGCCGACCAGCACGCTCGCCGGATTGCCCCAGATGATGTTGGCGGTGCGCTTTCCGCGGCGCAGGTCGCTGCCGTCGACCACGTCGTCGTGCAGCAAGGTCGCGGTATGGATGAATTCGACCGCGGCGGCCAGCCGGTGGTGGCGCGTCCCCGAATAGCCGAGCAACCGCGCGCTCGCCAGCGTCAGCATCGGGCGCAGCCGCTTCCCTCCGCCCGCGATCAGATGCCCGGCAAGCTCCGGAATCAGCGGGATTTCGGACTGCATCCGGTTCAGGATCGCAGCGTTGACCAGGTTCATGTCGCCCGCGACAAGCTGGATCATCGGCTCGAGCGACGGTGCCCGGTTATTTAGGCGGTGGATGGTGGCGGTCATCTGCGGCTTGCTTTGGCCCCGCCCCTTGTCCAACGCAAGTCCCGCAGCGACCGTGGGAGCCAACCATATGCCGGACGACGTTTTGCGGGGTTACCGGAAGAGCATCGACAATATCGACGCCGCGCTCGTCTGCCTGCTGGCGGAACGGTTCAAGGTGACGCAGGCGGTGGGACGGCACAAGGCGGAGTCGGGCATGCCCGCCGCCGATCCGGGCCGGGAGGACGCGCAGATCGCGCGGCTGCGGCGGCTGGCCGAGGAGGCCGAACTGGACCCGGAGTTCAGCGAGAAATTCCTGCGCTTCATCATTGATGAGGTGATCCGGCACCATGAGCGGTTGCGGGGTTAGATCGCGCTAATCCTCCCCTGCAAGGGGAGGTGGCGGGCCGAAGGCCTGACGGAGGGGTGTAGCGCTATCGAGAGGGTGACACCCCTCCGTCAGCGCTTCGCGCTGCCACCTCCCCGTACCGGGGAGGATTTAGCGTCCCACGAACCGCGCTTCCCGCTTCTCCAGAAAGCTCATCATCCCCTCGCGGAAATCCTGCGTCTGGAACAACGGGAGCAGTTGCAGATACACATGCTGGACGTGCGTCTCGAACGTCTCGTCCATCCCCATTCGCATCATCCGCTTCGCCGCCTGCACCGCCAGCGGCGCATTCGCGGCGATCTCCAACGCCATCGTGCGCGCCGTCTCGGCCACCTGATCAGCAGGCACGACGACGTTGACCAAGCCCTCCGCCACGCAATCAGCCGCAAGCAACGTGCGGCCGGTGAAGATGATCTCCGCCGCCTTCGCCCACCCCAGCATCCGCGGCAGAAACCACGTGCCGCCCGATTCGGGCACGATCCCGCGCTTCACGAACGCCGCGGCCAGCTTCGCCCCATCGGCCATCACGCGAATGTCGCAGCCGAGTGCGAGGTCCATCCCGTAGCCCGCGGCCGACCCGTTCAGCGCACAGATCACCGGCTTGTCGAGCGCGGCCAGCACCGTCGGCGGGGCTTTGCGCAGGTCGATCGTGGCGGGTGACGCCGCGCTGGACGATCCGATCCCCTCACCCTTCGTCGCCTGATTCAGGTCCAGCCCGGCGCAGAACGCACGGCCCGTCCCGGTCAGCACGATCACCCGCACCGCCGGGTCGTCGCCCGCACGCAGCAGCTTTTCCGACAATTCGTCGAGCATCGGCCCCGAAATCGTATTCATCCGCTCCGGCCGGTCGAGCGTCAGCGTCGCGACCTGTTCGGATACCTCGTACCGGATGTCAGCCATGCAATCCTCCCGCCATGCGCGCGACGACCGCTTCATATTCGGCCATCGTCTCGTCGAATATCTGCGCGACCGGCTTCACCGCGTCGATCCGCCCCGCGACTTGTCCGGTCAACGCGATTCCGGCCTCCAGATCACCGCCGAAATACACCGCCTGCGTATCGGCGAACTCGCCGAAGATGCTGGGCGATCCTTCTTTCTCGATCCGGGTCGTGCGTTCGGTCCGCAGCGCGCGGAGCGCCGGACCGGGGCCGCTGCGGTTGAGGAACACGGTGTCGGTCGCATCGGCATCGATGATCGCCTGCTTCCAGTTATCGTGCACCGGACATTCGGCCGAGGACAGGATGCGCGTGCCCATCAGCACGCCCTCCGCGCCCAGCGCGAACGCCGCCGCCATCGACGCGCCGTCCATGATCCCGCCCGCCGCGACAACCGGCACGTCGACCGCGGCGACGACCTGCGGCACCAGCACCATCGTCGACACGTCCTTCGGGTTCTTGAACCCCCCGCCCTCGCCGCCCTCGACGATCAGGCCGTCCACCCCCGCCTCGACCGCGCGCAAGGCTCCTGCGAGGTTGGGGACGACGTGGAAAACAGTCAGCCCCGCATCCTTCAGCATGCGGGTATATTTCATCGGATCGCCGGCCGAGGTGGTGACGAACTTCACGCCCTGATCGATCACGAACTGGACGATCGCAGGGTCGCGCACGAAGGCCTGGGCGACGTTCACGCCGAACGGTTTGTCAGTGAGGGTCCGCATCTTGACGATCTCTTCGCGCACCGCGTCGAGTTCGCCCGAGGACGTTTCGATGATCCCCATCCCGCCCGCGTTCGACACCGCGGACGACAATCGCGACCGCGCGATCCAGCCCATCGCGGCCTGGATGATCGGCTTTTCGATCCCCAGCATATCGGTGATGCGCGTGCGTAGCGCCATCCAGCCTCTCCCCGTTTGGTTGACGCGGGAGTGGCATGGCGGGGGGATGAAGGGAAGCCGATTCAGTCGATCGACTTACCCGATTCTCCCCGGCACGGGGAGGGGGACCAGCGAAGCTGGTGGAGGGGGCGGGCCGCAAGGGTTCCGCTCGCGGAAAGCCCCCTCCGTCGCGCCTTCGGCGCGCCACCTCCCCGTACCGGGGAGGATCGGCTTACTTCGGCGTAGCGGGCGGGGTCGGGCTCGGGCTCGGCGCAGGCTGTTGTGTCGCAGCGGCAGGCGCAGGCGCATTCGCACCCGTATTCGCTGCCGCCCGAGCGTCCTGGCCGTCGCCTTCCGGCGCAGCGACGATGTCGCGGGTCGTCTGGCCCTTGTCGACGACGTTGGTGTCGGGATCGCCCGCCTGGCTGCGGATGCCGGCGTCGGCCGAATCGCCGCCCGCCGCCTGGACCGTCGCCGCCTCTGCAGCATTACGCGGCGCGCCGCCGAACAGCGCCTCCAGCGTCTGGCCCTGCGTGTTGGTCTGCTGCGTCCGCGCCGCGCCGGGCGTCGGCGGGACCAGCGCGAAATCGGGCGGGATGATCAGCGAGGGCTGCCGCGCGACCGCGAATTCGTCGGGACGCGCACGGTCGAAACCGCTCTTGCCACAACCGGCCAGCGTCACGAGCGCGGCGATTCCGGCCCCGGCAATCACGAACTTACGCATTGAATTTCTCCACAGGCTCATTTGCCGACGCCTTGCCCGGCTTCTCGCGGATCAGCAATGCGCGGACCAGCAGGATGAGCACGCCTATCGTAATCGCCGCGTCGGCGACATTGAAGACCAAAAACGGCCGCCATTCCCCGATGTGCAGATCGGCGAAGTCGACGACATAGCCGAACCGCACCCGGTCGACGATATTCCCCAGCGCCCCGCCCAGCACGCAGCCGAGCGCGACCTGATCCGCGCGGTTCGATTCGCGCCACATCCACACGCACACGCCGATCGCGATCGCCCCGGTCATTGCGACCAAGGCCCAGCGCGCGATGTCGCTCTCGGCGCGCAGCAGGCCCAGCGAGACGCCGATGTTCTGCACGAAGCGCAGGTCGAAGAACGACGTGATCTCGCGGTACGCGCCGAGATAGTCGATCCCGAGCGGCCCGGTGACGATCCATTTCGTCAGCTGATCGGCGATGAACAAACCGACCGCGACGGTGAGGCCGACCGTTGGAATAGCGCGCTTCATGGGACCACGCTCTCACAGCGCGCGCAGAGGGCGCCGTCTTCGGTCACTTCGGGCAGGTGCCGCCAGCAGCGGCCACATTTCGAAAATCGAGTCGTCGTCACGCTTATCGATGCTTTAGTGCGCGGATCAGCGTGGAAATCGCCGGAGCTCACGTTCGCATCCATCCGAATGCTGGACAGGATCGCGATTTCTGCGAAGTCTACCGATTGAAGTAATTCCACCTGATCATGTCCATCTACGTCCATGAAAACGTCGGCTTCAAGACTTGAGCGAACAAGTTTGTCACGCCGCAATGGCTCGATGGCTTCAGTTACCGCGGATCGATACTCTCGAACGCGATCCCATTTTGTCGCCAGCGCCTGATCCGCGCTCCCGACCTGATCCGGCCACGTCAGGAAATGCACCGACTGGTCGTCGCTCGGATACCGCGCCTGCCAGACCTCTTCCGCAGTAAAGCACAACACCGGCGCGGCGTAGCGGACCAACGCGTGGAACAGCGTGTCGAGGACGGTCCGGTACGCGCGGCGCTTCGCGTCTGTTGGCGCGTCGCAATAAAGCGAATCCTTGCGGATATCGAAGAAGAACGCCGACAGATCCTCGTTCGCGAAATCGGTAAGCAGCCGGTTGTAGCGGTTGAACTCATACTTCTCCGCCGCGTCGCGCAGGTCGCGGTCGAGCGCGTGGAGCAGGTGCAGGACGTACCGCTCCAGCTCGGGCATCTCCGCGATGGCCACGCGCTCGGCCTCCGAAAACCCGTCGAGCGCGCCGAGCAGATAGCGGAACGTGTTGCGCAATTTGCGATACGCGTCGGACGCGGTGCTCAGCACCTCCTTGCCGATCCGCACATCCTCGAAATAATCGGTCGAGGCGACCCACATGCGCAGGATGTCCGCGCCGCTCTCGCCGATGATCTTCAGCGGATCGACGACGTTGCCGAGCGACTTGGACATCTTCCGCCCCTTGTCGTCCAGCGCGAAGCCGTGCGTCAGCACCGCATCATACGGAGCGCGCCCGCGGGTGCCGGCGGATTCGAGCAACGACGACTGGAACCAGCCGCGATGCTGGTCGGACCCTTCGACATAGAGGTCCGCACGGACGCCCTCGCCGTAACGCTGTTCGATCACGAAGGCGTGGGTGGAGCCGCTGTCGAACCACACGTCGAGAATGTCGTTCTGCGGTTCGTAGTCGGCGAGGTCGTATTTGTCGCCCAGTAGCGCCTGATGGTCCGCGGTGAACCACGCATCCGCCCCGCCCGCCTGGAAGGCCGCGACGATCCGGTCGTTGACCGCGCTGTCGTTGAGATACTGGCCGGTCGCGCGGTGGACGTAGAGCGCAATCGGCACCCCCCATGCGCGCTGGCGGCTAATGACCCAGTCCGGGCGGCCCTCCACCATCGATCGGATGCGGTTTTCCGCGCGCGCGGGCACCCAAGTCGTCCGCTCGATCGCGTCGAGCGCGATTTCGCGGAGGGTGGCGGCGTTGCCCTGGGCGTGGCCTAGCGTAAGCCCCTCCCCTTCAGGGGAGGGGTTGGGGTGGGGTCTCTCCACGGGCGCGTCGGTCTCGGTGAGACTGAGACACCCCACCCCCGGCCCCTCCCCTGAAGGGGAGGGGGGAGCAGGAGCGTCCATCGGAATGAACCACTGCGGCGTAGCGCGAAAGATCACCTTCGCCTTCGACCGCCACGAATGCGGATAGCTGTGTTTGAAATCGTCACTCGCCGCGAGCAACGCCCCCGCCGCGCGCAAATTTGAACAGATCGGCCCGTCGCTGGCGACGAACTTCTTGTTGATGACCGACCCCTGCCCGCCGAGCCACGCCCAGTCGCCGCGAAACATCCCCGCCCCATCGACCGCGAACACCGGATCGATCCCGTACGCCTTGCACAACAGGAAATCATCCTCGCCGTGGTCGGGCGCCATGTGAACGAGGCCCGTGCCCGCATCGGTTGTGACGAAATCGCCGGGCAGGAACGGGCGGGGTTTCGCGAAGAACCCGCCGAAGTGATGCATCGGGTGACGCGCGGTTGCTCCGGCGAGGTCGGAACCCTTGCCACGCCACGATTCCGTGCTGCTGGTAAAGCCCAGGCGGTTAGCCACGGAAGGCAAAAGCGCCTCCGCGATCAATAGCCGTTTGTTGATGACGTTGGCACCGTTCTCGAACGAAGCGTCTGTCAGTTCGAGACCCCAACTCGCCTCGACAACGACGTACTCAACCTCCGGCCCATAGCTCAGCGCCTGGTTCACCGGGATCGTCCACGGCGTGGTCGTCCAGATCACCGCGTGCGCGCCGACCAGTTCGGGCGCATTCGGCGCATCCACAATCTCGAACGCGACGTCAATCTGGGTCGACACCACGTCCTCATATTCGACCTCGGCCTCGGCCAGCGCGGTTTTTTCCACGGGCGACCACATCACCGGCTTCGCGCCGCGATACAGCTGCCCGCTCTCCGCAAACTTCAGCAATTCGCCGACGATCGTCGCCTCGGCGTCGTATTTCATCGTCAGATACGGGTCGGCCCAGTCGCCCATCACGCCCAGCCGCTCGAACTCGGCGCGCTGCACCGCGACCCATTTTTCGGCATAAGCGCGGCATTCGGCGCGGAATTGCGCGACGGGGACGTCGTCCTTGTTCAGCTTCTTCGCGCGATACGCTTCCTCGACCTTCCATTCGATCGGCAGGCCGTGGCAGTCCCAGCCGGGGACGTAGGGCGCGTCATATCCCATCAGCGTGCGCGACCGGACGATGATGTCCTTCAGCACCTTGTTCATCGCATGGCCCATGTGGATGTCGCCATTGGCGTAGGGCGGGCCGTCGTGGAGGATGTAGCGCCGCTTGCCCGCGCGCTGTTCGCGCAGGCGATCGTACACGCCGATGTTCGCCCAGCGATCGAGGATCGCGGGTTCCTTGGCGGCAAGGCCGGCCTTCATCGGGAAGTCGGTCTTCGGCAGGAAGACGGTGTCGCGGTAATCGCGCTTCTGTTCGGTGCTGTCGGTCATGGGTGCGCGGGCATTAGCGCGGGAATGCGCGGGCGTCACTATGGCGCGCCCGAAGTCAGATCCCCTCCGCTACCACCTGATACCCCTTGTCCCCCAGCGCCGCGGTTAGCGCCGCGACGCACGCATCCGCCAATCCCGCATCGGGCGAGCGCACGACGAAATTCGCCCCCGTCCGCCCCTCGCGGAAGAACGGATAGCTGCCGATCGCCACCCCGGCATGCGCCTTCTCCACCGCGCCCAACAGATCCGCGACCTCGCTCTCTGCGACCCAACAGCCGATCGTCCGCGACACCACCGGGCGGCCGCCCTCTAGCGTGCCGGTCAGCGCGTCGAGCATCCCGGCGGTGATGTGAGGCACGCCCGCCATGACGAAGATGTTGCCGATGCGGATGCCCGGCGCGCCCGACATGCGGTTCTCGATCAGGTCCGCGCCCTCCGGCACGCGCGCCATCCGCAGCCGCGCCTCGGTCGCGCCGCCGCGGGTCGCGTAATATCGCTCCAGCACCGCGACCGCTTTCGGGTGATGTTCAACGCCGACGCCCAGCGCGGCGGCGATCGCATCGACCGTGATGTCGTCGTGCGTCGGGCCGATTCCGCCGGTGGTGAAGAGGTAGTCGTTCCGCGCGCGCAGGGCATTCACCGCCTCGACGATCGCGTCCTGCATGTCGGGCACCACACGCACCTCGGCCAGCCGGATGCCCTGCACGTTCAGCCACAAGGCGATCTGCGACACGTTCTTGTCCTGCGTGCGGCCCGACAGGATTTCATCGCCGATCACGATCAGCGCGGCGGTCCAGATGCGTTCGTGCTGCATAGGTTCCGCATAGCCTCGCAAAATCCGCCCCGCTACGTTATATCCACCTCCATGACCGATTACGTAACCGTCACCAGCGACGCGCCCATGGGGCGGACCGGCGCCATCAAGCTCCACGGCCGCGATGCGTTCGACGGCATGATGAAGGCGGGGCAGCTCGCCGCCGCGACGCTCGACATGATCGTCCCGCACATGATCCCCGGCGTGACGACCGCCGAGATCGACCGGATGATCTTCGATTTCGTAAAAGCGAACGGCGGCATCCCCGCGACGCTCGGCTATCGCGGCTACACGCATTCGACCTGCATCTCGATCAACCACGTCGTGTGCCACGGCATCCCGAGCGACAAGCCGCTTCGGTCGGGCGATATCGTCAACGTCGACGTAACGCCGATCCTGGACGGCTGGCACGGCGATTCGTCGCGGATGTACCTGATCGGCGACGTGCCGTTGAAGGCGAAGCGGCTGGTCGAAGTAACCTACGAATGCCTGATGCTCGGCATCGAGCAGGCGCGGCCCGGCAACCACATGGGCGACGTGGCGAACGCGATCCAGCGCCATGCCGAGGCTCACCGGTTCGGCGTGGTGCGCGATTTCTGCGGGCATGGCCTGGGACGCCTGTTCCATGACGCGCCGGAAGTCGTCCATGTCGGCCGTCCCGGCACCGGACCGGAGTTGAAGCCCGGCATGATTTTCACGATCGAACCGATGATCAACATCGGGCGGCCCGACGTGAAGCTGCTCGACGACGGCTGGACGGCGGTGACGCGCGACCGGTCGCTATCGGCGCAGTTCGAACATTCGATCGGCATCACCGAAGACGGCTGCGAGATATTCACCGCGTCGCCCGGCGGGTTCGACAAGCCGCCTTATTAATCGGAGCGGCTTACCCCCTTCCCTTCCACCGCGCTCTGCGTCACGATTGCCCCGCGCATCCGGCAAGCGGGGCGGGGAGAGGGTTATGCGGATCGGTTCGGCGCTGCTGGCGGCGCTTCTCGCGGGGTGCAGCGTCAACTTCGTCGGCGACGATGCGCAAAAGGCGGGAAAGACCGGCGTGGCGAAGGTCGACGGCGCGCTGCTGACCACCGGCGGCGACGGCAGCGACTGGGCGATGACCGGGTATAATTACCAGGAACAACGCTTCTCCCCGCTGACCAAGGTCAACGCCGGGAACGTCAACCAGCTTGGCGTCGCCTGGTACGCCGACATGCCCGATGCGCGCGGGCAGGAGGCGACGCCGGTCGTGATCGACGGCAAGTTGTTCGTCACCGGCCCGTGGTCGAAGGTGTTCGCGTTCGACGCCGCGTCGGGTAAGAAGCTGTGGGAATACGACCCCGGCGTGTCGAAGGACAAGGGGGCGCAGGCGTGCTGCGACGTCGTCAACCGCGGCGTCGCGGCGTGGAAGGGGCGGCTGTATGCCGGGACGATCGACGGCCGCCTGATCGCGCTGAACGCGGACAGCGGCAAGCCCGACTGGTCGGTGCAGACCACCGATAATGCCAAGCCCTACACGATCACCGGCGCCCCGCGCGTGGTGAAGGACATGGTCATCATCGGCAACGGCGGCGCGGAATTCGGCGTGCGCGGCTACGTCACCGCGTATGACGCGGCGACGGGCAAGAAGAAATGGCGCTTCTACACCGTCCCCAACCCGACCGGCGCGAAGGACGGCGAAGCGTCCGACGCGGCGATGGCGAAGGTTTCGCCGACCTGGTCGAAGAACGGCCAGTGGAAGCAGTCGGGCGGCGGCGGGACCGTATGGGATTCGATCGTCTATGACGCCGAACTCGACCAATTGTACCTCGGCGTCGGCAACGGGAGCCCATGGAATCACGGGCTGCGCAGCGAGGGTCAGGGCGACAATCTGTTCCTGTCCTCGGTCGTCGCGCTGAAGCCGGAAACCGGAGCATATGTCTGGCATTATCAGGAGACGCCGGGCGAAACGTGGGATTTCACCGCGACGCAGCCGATCAATCTGGCGACGCTGACGATCGACGGGAAGCCGCGCAAAGTGCTGATGCAGGCGCCGAAAAACGGCTTTTTCTACGTCGTCGACCGGACCAACGGAAAGCTGATCAACGCGGGGAAGTTCATCGACGTCGTGAACTGGGCCAGCGGCTACGATATTTCCAGCGGCCGCCCGATCGAACATCCCGAGGCGCGCTTCTACAAGACCGGCAAGCCGTTCGTGGCGATCCCCAGCGCGATCGCCGCGCACAACTGGCAGCCGATGAGCTTCAACCCGAAGACCGGGCTGGCGTACATCCCCGCGCAACAGGTCGGCGCCGGATACCTCAACCCCTCCTCCGCGCTCGATGCCGCCAAGCCGATCGGGTTCAACGTCGGGCAGGATCTGGGCAACGCGATGTATCCGCGCGACGCCGCGACCGTGAAGGCCGCGACCGCAGGCGCGACGGGATCGCTGGTGGCGTGGGATCCGGTCGCCAATAAACCGCGCTGGGTGGTGAAGCATCCGGTCGCGTGGAACGGCGGGACGATGACCACCGCGGGCAATCTGGTGTTTCAGGGCACCGCGCTGGGCGAGTTCCGCGCTTATGCCGCCGACACCGGGAAGCAGTTGTTCAGCTATCCAGTCGGGACCGGCGTGATGGCGGGCGCGGCGACGTATCTGGTGAACGGCGAGCAATATATCGCGATCCTCGCCGGGCGTGGCGGCGCGCTGCCGCTGTCGATCGGCTATGCGATCGGCGCAGCGCGCGACGTGCCGAACGTGCCGCGGCTGATCGTCTTCAAGCTGGCCGCGAAGGGCAAATTGCCCGCGACCACCCCGCAGGATTCATCCCCGGTCGCCCTACCCGCCTCGACCGGCACGTCTGCGCAGATCGGTGAAGGGCAATTGCTGTTCGGCCGCTATTGTCAGGTCTGCCACGGCGCGAGCGCGGGCGGCGGCGGCGTGCTGCCGAACCTGCAGCGCTCGGCGACGCTGGGGGACGCGGATGCGTGGAAATCAATCCTGATCGACGGCGCGCTGGCGAAGAACGGCATGGTCAGCTTCGCCAAGGTGATGACGCCCGAACAGGCGCAACTGGTGCGGCTGTACGTGATCGACGAGGCGAACTGGGCGCAGCAGAATCTGGGCGGCGGGCAAAGGGCACCGCGATGAAGCGTAGCGCCGCAGCGCGTCCAAAAACGCCTCGGGCGTCACTCCTGCCTGCCTCACGATGCCGCCAAGCGTGCCACGCTTCACCTCGCGGTGCAGTGGCACACGCAGCCAGCGCCACCGTGACGCAGCACAACTTGGCTGCCGCGCTGCCGCACTTTTACAAAGCCTAGCCGTTCCAGCGCCCGTACGATTTCCGAGCCCGACAGAACCGGATAGTCATGCATCTATGCCGATCGAGAAACCGGTCACCACGGGTGGCCCGACGATCTCGATCAGAAGTTTCTCCAGATACAGCACCACTGCTTCGAGCAGGTTAGCAACCGCCTCTTCGATCGTTTCTCCTTCGCTGACACAGCCGGTTTGGGGTTTAGTGCGGTGAACCCCCTTCTACCGCCGGATTGAGTCCGCTGTGACCTGCATAGAAATCACCCTTCTAGTCTAAAGCATATGCTTGCTCGGCCAGCGCTCTTCTGAGCCAACCCGAGGAAAGAGGATGTCCCGCCCAAGCGAACCGCGGTGCTCCCTCTCGCCGGGTGCGCGACGCTCCATATTGGCGCCGTGTCAGGCTTCTGCACCAACGTAGCGCGACCATTCTTCCTGATACCGTTTCGTAATCATGGCTTGGTCGGCAGCTGGCGCTTGTTCGCTCAGTTCGACGAACCAAGTACCTTCCTCCTGGTACATATGGTGCGCGACCGCGCCGCGGATATGTTCGAGCTTGTCGAGGAAATCCTGGCTCATCGGGTCGAGTTTCTCGAGCATCGCCATCTGCATCTTGACCATGACCTGCTCGTTATAGCCCAGCTCGGCATGACCCTTCTCACCGGCCTCGCCGAGCCCCGGATAGATCACCGCTTCCTCGGCGATGGCGTGACCGGTCAGGATCACGCCCAGTCGCTTCAGCGCCGCAGTCCGCGCGCTCGCGTCTCCGGCGGCCTTGGTCGCCGCGAACGCATCTTCGAGCAGCACATGATGATCCAGGATCATCGCGAACCATCCACCGGGGGTAGCCGTCGCCTGCGCCTTGGCACGCGCCTCGGCGCGGTCTGCGTCGCTTTCCGGCGGAGTCACGGCGGCGATCATCTGGTCGAGCATGGACATCGGGCTGGCCTATCTGCTTTTTTGGAAAGGATTTTCTCGAACTCGCTCAACCTGCGGGAGCGGGCATTTGTTCCTGGGCTGTTTCGCTGATCTGGATCAGTGCCGTAACGGGCGGAGGCGGCATGTCGGCGCAGCATCTGCGATGTGCCCCACAAACCGGCACACTCAATCCCGCTGCCCAATCGTTAGGCAGTCGTTGACCCGCTCACACGGACGAGTCCCGCACTTGCCCTCGCGCGCGCCGACTGGCACGTTCAGTGCAAGCTCGACGCACGGGCGAGGGTCATACCGGGGTGGACACACACGCGTGAAGAAGATCGAAGCGATCATCAAGCCGTTCAAGCTGGACGAGGTGAAGGAGGCGCTGCACGAGGTCGGCGTCTCCGGAATCACCGTGACCGAGGCGAAGGGCTTCGGCCGTCAGAAGGGGCATACCGAGCTCTATCGCGGGGCCGAATATGTCGTCGATTTCCTCCCCAAGGTGAAACTGGAAGTGGTCGTCGAGGACGGCCTGGTCGACCGCGTGGTCGAGGCGATCGCCGCAGCCGCGCAGACCGGCCGCATCGGCGACGGCAAGATCTTCGTCATGCCCGTCGAAACCGCGCTGCGCATCCGCACCGGCGAGCGCAACGAAGACGCGATCTGATTTTACGCCCTTCACTCAATACATACAGCTAGGGAACTAAATAACATGGCGAATACGGCCGCATCCGTCCTGAAGAAGATCAAGGACGAGGAGATCGAGTGGATCGACCTGCGCTTCACCGATCCCAAGGGCAAGTGGCAGCATCTGACGATGGTC
This sequence comes from Sphingomonas sp. SUN019, assembly GCF_024758705.1. NCBI lineage: Bacteria > Pseudomonadati > Pseudomonadota > Alphaproteobacteria > Sphingomonadales > Sphingomonadaceae > Sphingomonas > Sphingomonas sp. SUN019. The sequence continues at coordinate 1,462,811 of NZ_CP096971.1, forward strand.
GCCGGGCTGATGGGCGAGGACGAATTCACCGACGGACTGATGTTCGACGGTTCCTCGATCGAGGGCTGGAAGGCGATCAACGAATCCGACATGGTGCTGAAGCCCGATCTGGACGCGGTCTACACCGATCCGTTTTCGGCGACCCCGATGCTGATCGTGATCTGCGACATCGTCGAACCCTCGACCGGCGAACTCTACGCGCGCGATCCGCGGTCGACCGCGAAGCGCGCCGAGGCCTATCTGAAGACCACCGGCGTCGGCGACACGGTGTATGTCGGGCCGGAAGCCGAATTCTTCATGTTCGACGACGTCCGGTTCGAAAACAGCTATTCGACCAGTTACTACAAGATCGACGACATCGAGCTGCCGGGCAATTCGGGCCGCGAATATGAGGGTGGAAACCTCGCCCACCGCCCGCGTGCGAAGGGTGGTTACTTCCCGGTCGCCCCGGTCGACAGCGCGGTCGACATCCGCGGCGAGATGGTCTCGACCATGATCGAGATGGGCCTTCCGTGCGACAAGCATCACCATGAGGTCGCCGCCGCGCAGCATGAGTTGGGCCTGACCTTCGGCACGCTGACCACCACCGCCGACCGGATGCAGATCTACAAATACGTCGTGCATCAGGTCGCGCACGCCTACGGCAAGACCGCGACGTTCATGCCGAAGCCGATCAAGGAGGACAACGGTTCGGGGATGCACACGCATTTCTCGATCTGGAACGGCAAGACGCCATTGTTCGCGGGCAACGGTTACGCGGGCCTGTCCGACATGTGCCTGTATTTCATCGGCGGCATTATCAAGCACGCGAAGGCGGTCAACGCCTTCACCAACCCGTCGACCAACAGCTACAAGCGGCTCGTCCCCGGTTACGAAGCGCCGGTGCTGCTCGCCTATTCGGCGCGCAACCGTTCCGCCTCGTGCCGCATCCCCTACGGCACCGGCCCGAAGGCGAAGCGCGTCGAGGTGCGTTTCCCCGATGCGCTGGCGAATCCGTATCTCGCCTACGCCGCGCTGATGATGGCGGGGATGGATGGCATCCTCAACAAGCTCCACCCCGGCGAAGCGATGGACAAGAATTTGTACGACCTGCCCCCCGCCGAACTGGCCGAAGTGCCGACCGTATCGGGTTCGCTGCGTGAGGCGTTGGACTGCCTGGAGGCGGATCACGACTTCCTGTTGAAGGGTGACGTGTTCTCCTCCGACCAGATCGCGGCCTATGTCGAGATCAAGCGGGCGGAGGTCGCTCGGTGGGAGATGACGCCTAGCCCGGTTGAGTATGATATGTACTACAGCGGCTGAGGCGCGGCCACGCCCGCGCCACTGCCGCCGACGAAGTCCGGCGGCACAGCCGCTGTCGGCCGGCGGGGCTAAAGCCCCGACCGACGCGGCTTTGCCGCGGCGTTGACCAGAACAAGCGGGCGTCGGGACCACCGGCGCCCGTTTTACTTTTCCCGTTCCCGCGCTAGCCTCCCCCAATGCGCCTCCTCTCCCTCGCCGCCCTCATTCTCGCCACCCCCGCCGTCGCGAAACTCACCCCACCCGAATCCCGCATGCAGTCGACCGTCACCGCCGAAGCCCCCCGCCACGAAGCCCTCCTCGAGAAACTCGTCACCCAGAACAGCGGTTCGCTGAACATCGCGGGCGTCACGAAGGTCGGCGACATGATGCGCGCCGAGCTCGAACCGCTCGGCTTCACGGTCGAATGGATCGACATGAAGGCGACCGGCCGCGCGGGGCATATCGTCGCGACGCATGAAGGGAACGGGCGCGGCAAACGCGTGCTGCTGATCGGCCACCTCGACACCGTGTTCGAGCCCGACAGCCCGTTCACCGGCTTCAAGCGCGAGGGCACGCGCGCCATCGGCCCCGGCGTGGGGGACGACAAGGGCGGGCTAGTGGTGATCGTCGCCACCCTGCGCGCCATGCAAGCGGCTGGGACGCTCAAGGCCGCCGACATCAAGGTCATGCTGACCGGCGACGAGGAGAAGACCGGCACGCCGCAGGATGTGGCGCGGCGCGATCTGGTCGCGGCGGGCAAATGGGCCGACGTCGCGCTGGAATATGAGAATGTCGCGACCGAAGGCGGCAAGGATTTCGGCACGACCGCACGGCGCAGTTCCAACAGCTGGGAGATCGTCGCGAGCGGCAAGACCGGCCATTCGAGCGGCATCTTCGGCGAGACGCTTGGTTACGGCGCAATCTACGAACTCGCCCGCATCATCGACGATTTCCGCCGCGAGTTGCCCGAGCCGAATCTGACCTACAATGTCGGGGTGATCGCGGGCGGCACACCGGCGGCGCTGGACGAGGCGGGCGTCAATGCGACTGTGACCGGCAAGACCAACATCGTCGCGGCGCGGGCGGTGGCGCGCGGCGACCTGCGCGGGCTTACACCGGAGCAGGATGCGGGCGCGAAGGCGAAGATGGCGGCGATCGTCGCGAAGCATCTGCCCAGCACCGATGCCAGACTCGCGTTCTTCGACGGTTATCCCTCGATGCCGCCGACCGCCGCGAACCGCGCGTTGCTCGCCAAGCTGAACGTCGCGAACCGCGATCTCGGGCTGCCTGAAATGAGCGAATACGATCCGGCGAAGCGCGGGGCTGCGGATTCCAGCTTCGTCGCGGCCGACGCCGATACGATGGGCGGGATGGGGGCGAGCGGCGGGGGTGCGCATGCGGAGGGCGAGTGGGTCGACCTGACCAGCCTGCCGCGGCAGGCGTTGCGCAGCGCGGTGCTGATCAGCCGCCTGTCCAAGGAACTGCGCCCGCGCTGACGCGTCTCTCGGGGGCATTCCAGCCCGGAGAGAAATAATGCCGATCAAGGCGATCGCAATCAATTGCACGCTCAAGGCCAAGGGCGAATCATCGACCGACGCGATGATCGCCGTGCTGGAAAAGGCCTTCGCCAAGGTCGGCGTCGAGGTCACCGAAACGATCCGCATTGCCGAACACGATGTAAAGCCCGGCGTCACCAGCGACGAAGGCGACGGCGACGCGTGGCCCGCGATCCGCAAGAAAATCCTCGCCCACGACATATTGATCTTCGGCGGCCCGATCTGGATGGGGCAACTCGGCAGCATCGGCAAACGCGTGCTGGAACGGATGGACGCGTTCCTCGACGAAACCGACGACGAAGGCCGGATGCCGAGCTACGGCAAGGTCGCGGTCGCCGCGATCGTCGGCAACGAGGACGGCGCGCACTGGTCCTCGGCGCAGATATTTCAGTCACTTAACGACACGGGTTGGACGATCCCGCCGGTCGCCGCGTGTTACTGGGTCGGTGAGGCGATGGGGTCGGTCGATTTCAAGGATTTGGAGAAGACGCCAGAGAAAGTGACGAAGACCGCGAGCATGGTCGCGACGAACGCGGCGCATCTGGCGAAATTGCTCAAGGCGGAGCCGTTGCCGGGCGCGGGGTGAGGTTTGGCGATCACAAGCGGAAATGGTCTTGGAGGGGGATGGTAACGACACGCAAAATTGCGGAAGGTTAGGCTAAGGTTAGTCCTAGAACGCATTGCGCACTCGCATCGAGCGCGATTACGGCTTGCGACGATCCAGCGATGAGAAACAGCGAGCGACCTTTAGCAGATCGGCATCGTGTAGGAAAACGTGATCACGGCTTCCGCCCTTGGTAACAATGTTCCGGGCGCATGTTTGCTTCAGCAGCGCGTACCTTCGTGAACTTCCCCGGCCCCGACTGCTCGCGTATCTTGAATGTCCGCCATTACCTTTCGAGTCGCCATGCCGCCGAGGGTCCGGACCATATGATGAGCAATGCAGGACTTCCCCAACTCTATCACCCGTTCCTGACCGATGCGGGTCTTGAGACGGACATATTGTTCAACAGGGGCATCGACCTGCCGCATTTCGCGTCGGTGGTGTTGCTCAGGACCGAGGATGGTCGGCGGGCGCTGGAGGATTATTTTACCGGATTCCTGAAGCTGGCCGAGCGGATGCTTATCGGGGTGATCCTCGAAAGTGCGACCTGGCGGGCCAGCCCCGATTGGGCCGGGCCGCTTGGCCTTACCGACCCTGAACTCGACCGGCTAAATCATGAAGCCGTGCAGATGCTCGTCCGGCTGCGCGATACCTGGCGCTCGGCGGTGCCGCACATCGTGGTGAGCGGCTGCATCGGACCGCGCGGTGACGGATACGATCCTGGCCGGATCATGCGTGTCGACGAGGCTGAGCTTTATCATCGGCATCAGGCAGGCGTACTGGTCGCCGCGGGTGCGAATATGCTGTCAGGTATCACGATGACCAACGTGCCCGAAGCGATCGGTCTTACCCGCGCGGCACAGGAATTGGGATCGCCGGTCGCGATCAGTTTCACGGTCGAAACCGATGGCGCGCTGCCCACCGGCGACAGGTTGGCCGATGCGGTGAAGGCCGTCGATGACGCGACTGCGGCCTATCCCGCTTATTACATGATCAATTGCGCGCATCCGACGCATTTCGCATCGGTGCTGGAGCCCGACATGGCATGGACGGCCCGCATCCGCGGCGTGCGCGCCAATGCGTCGCGGTGCAGCCATGCCGAACTCGATGCGATGACCGAACTCGATATCGGCGACCCCGCGGAACTGGCGGCGCAATATGGCGACCTCTGCCGCCGCGTTCCGACGATCACGATATTGGGCGGCTGCTGTGGGACCGACCTGCGCCACGTCACCGCGATCGCCGAAGCCTGCCTTGGCCCCGCCGTGACAAATGAGTGAAGCGATCAGGCGTTAGTCCAGATTGGGCCGCAACCACCGCGTCGCCTGCGCCACATCCACGCCGCGCCGCGTGGCATAGTCCGCCACCTGATCCTCGCCGATGCGCGCGACACCGAAATATTCGGCCTGCGGATGTCCGAAGTAGAAGCCGCTGACCGCCGCGGTCGGGAGCATCGCGAAGCTTTCGGTCAGCGTCGCGCCGGTGGCGTGGTGCGCGTCGAGCATTTCGAACAACTGGGTCTTTAAACTGTGCTCGGGACACGCGGGATAGCCCGGCGCGGGGCGGATGCCGCGATATTGCTCGCGGATCAGCGCTTCGTTGGTCAGTTGTTCGTCGGGGGCATAGCCCCATAGTTCCTGCCGGACGTGCTGGTGCAGGCGTTCGGCGAAGGCCTCGGCCAGGCGGTCGGCCAGCGCCTTCAGCAGGATGTCGCTGTAATCGTCGATTCCCGCCTTGAACCGCGCCAGATGCGGTTCGATGCCGTGGATCGACACTGCGAATCCGCCGATCCAGTCGCCCTTCGGGTCGACGAAATCGGCGAGACACATGTTCGCGCGGCCTTCGCGCTTGGCGATCTGCTGGCGCAGGAACGGCAGGCGGATGACGTCGGTGCCCTCGACCAGATTGAGGTGATCGAGCCCGCGCAGTTCCTCCGCGTTGAAGTCGCCCTGCAGGTCGACGATCACGTCGTCGTCGTGCCGCGCGCAACTCCACAGCCCCGCGACGCCGCGGGCGGTCAGCCATTTCTCGGCGACGATCCGGTCGAGCATCGCGGTCGCGTCGGCGAACAGCGACGTCGCGCTTTCGCCGACGACCGCATCGTCGAGGATCGCGGGATAATTGCCGGCCAGTTCCCACGCGCGGAAGAACGGGGTCCAGTCGATCAGCTCGCGCAGGTCGCTGAGATCCCAGTCGCGGAAGACGTGCACGCCGGGCTTCAACGGCGCGGGCGGCTTCAGCGCCATGTCGGCGACGAACGGGTTCGCGCGCGCCTTGGCCAGCGGTAGCAGGTCGTTCTGGCCCTTGTTCGCACGCGCGACGCGGACCTTTTCGTAATCGTCGGCGATCCCCGCGACATAGGCGTCGCGCCCGGTGTCGCTGACCAATGTCGTCGCCACGCCGACCGCGCGGCTCGCGTCGAGCACATGCACGATCGGCCCGTCATAAGCGGGCGAAATGCGCAGCGCGGTATGCACCTTCGACGTCGTTGCGCCGCCGATCAGCAGCGGCATCGTCATGCCCGCGCGCTTCATCTCTTCCGCGACCGTCACCATCTCGTCCAGCGACGGCGTGATGAGTCCCGACAGCCCGATCATGTCGGCGTCATTCTCGTTCGCCGCCTCCAGTATCTTCGACCACGGCACCATCACGCCCAGGTCGACCACGTCGAAGCCGTTGCACTGCAGGACGACGCCGACGATGTTCTTGCCGATATCGTGGACGTCGCCCTTCACGGTCGCCATCACGATCTTGCCCTTGCCCTTCGCGCCCGGCTCTTTCGACGCCTCGATGAAGGGCAGCAGGTGCGCGACCGCCTTCTTCATCACGCGCGCGGATTTGACGACCTGCGGCAGGAACATCTTGCCGCTGCCGAACAGGTCGCCGACGACGTTCATCCCGTCCATCAGCGGGCCTTCGATCACCTCGATCGGGCGCGCGTAGAGCAGACGGCATTCCTCGGTATCCTCGACGACGTGCGCATCGATGCCCTTGACCAGCGCATATTCCAGCCGTTTGCCGACATCCAGGCTGCGCCATTCGGCCGCAGCCTTCTCCGCCACCGCATCGGTCCCGCGATACTCTTCGGCGAGCGCGACCAGCCGGTCGCCCGCCTCGGGATCACGGTTGAGCACCACGTCCTCGCACGCGATGCGCAATTCGGGGTCGATCGTATCGTACACGTCAAGCTGGCCCGCGTTGACGATCGCCATGTCCAGCCCCGCGGGGATCGCGTGGTACAGGAACACGCTGTGCATGGCTTTCCGCACCGGTTCGTTGCCGCGGAAGCTGAAGCTGAGGTTCGAGAGGCCGCCGGAAATATGGACGTGCGGCAATCGCGCCTTGATGTCCTTGCACGCCTCGATGAAATCGACCGCGTAATTGTTATGCTCCTCGATCCCCGTCGCGACCGCGAAGATGTTGGGATCGAAGATGATGTCCTCGGGCGGGAAGCCGATGCCGGTCAGCAGGTCATAGGCGCGCGCGCAGATTTCGACTTTCCGTTCGCGGGTGTCCGCCTGCCCCACCTCGTCGAACGCCATCACAACGACCGCCGCGCCATAGGCCATGCACAGCCGCGCGTGGTGGAGGAAGGCGTCCTCCCCCTCCTTCATGCTGATCGAATTGACGATCGGCTTGCCGCTGACGCATTTCAGCCCCGCCTCGATCACGCTCCACTTAGAACTGTCGATCATGAACGGCACGCGCGCGATGTCGGGTTCGGCGGCGATCAGCTTCAGGAACGTAACCATCGCCTCTTCGGAATCGAGCAGGCCTTCGTCCATGTTGACGTCGACGACCTGCGCGCCGTTCTCCACCTGCTGCCGCGCGACCTCGACCGCGCGGGTGTAGTCGCCCGCCATGATGAGCTTCTTGAACGCGGCCGAGCCGGTGACGTTGGTGCGTTCACCGATGTTGACGAAACTGGTGGAGGATTGGGTCATTGGCACTTTCTTCTCCCTCTCCCCTTCTGGGGAGAGGGTCGGGGAGAGGGGCAGTCCGTATCGCTGGTGACAGGCCCCTCTCCCGCCTTCGCTTCGCTCGGCACCCTCTCCCCGGAGGGGGAGAGGGAGAAGGATCACGCCGCCATCGTGAACGGTTCCAGCCCGGCCAACCGCGTGCGCACCGCGGGCGTCACCACCTGCCGTGGCGCCACGCCCTTCACCCGCGCCGCCATCGCCGCGATATGCGCGGGCGTTGACCCGCAGCAGCCGCCGAGCACGTTGACCTGATGCGCATCGGCCCATTCGCCGACCAGCCCCGCGGTCGTATCCGGCATCTCGTCATATTCACCTAGCTCGTTGGGCAGACCGGCATTGGGATAGATCATGATGAGCGTGTCGCAGATATCGCTCAGCACCTTCACGTGCGGACGGAGCTGTTCCGCGCCGAACGAACAGTTCAGCCCGATCGTCACCGGCTTCGCGTGCCGCACCGCATGCCAGAACGCCTCCACCGTGTGGCCAGACAAATTGCGCCCCGACAGATCGGTCAGCGTCATCGACAGCATGATCGGCAGGTCGCGGCCCAGGTCGTTCGCCGCCTCGATCGCGGCCATCACGCCCGCCTTCGCGTTCAGCGTGTCGAACACCGTCTCGATCAGGATGAAGTCCACCCCGCCCGCGACCAACGCGTCAGTCTGCTGGCGGTACACGTCCTTCAAATAGTCGAACGTGATCTCGCGAAAACCCGGATCGTTGACGTCGGGTGACAGCGACAACGTCTTGTTGGTCGGCCCGATCGCCCCTGCGACGAAGCGCGGACGGCCGTCCTTCGCCGCATATTCATCCGCCAAGCGTCGGGCGATCTGCGCGGAGGCGATGTTGATGTCCGCGACCAGGGCTTCCGCCCCGTAATCGGCCTGGCTGATGACGTTGGCGCTGAACGTGTTGGTCGACACGATGTCCGACCCCGCCTCCAGATACGCGCGCGTGATCGCCTCGGGCACCTCGGGCCTGGTCAGCGCTAGGATGTCGTTGTTACCCTTCTGATCGTGGCTGAGGCCCAGATCGCCGGCATAGTCGGCCTCGGCCAGCTTCCAGTTCTGAATCTCGGTCCCGAACGCGCCATCGGTGATCAGGATGCGCTTCGTGGCTTCGGCGTTCAGTCGTTCGCGTGCTGTCATCTGATGATCCTCAAGCAGCTTCAGCCTGTGCCGCAGCCTTCGCCCGAACGCCGAGCATGTGGCAGATCGCGAAGCTCAGTTCGGCGCGGTTGAGGGTGTAGAAGTGGAAGGTCTTCACGCCGCCGGCGTACAGTTTCCGGCACAGTTCGGCGGCCAGCGTCGCGGCGACCAGTTGGCGCGCCTCGGCATGATCCTCGAGTCCGGCGAACAGCCGCTCCATCCAGTCGGGCACGGCGGTGCCGCACATCGCGCTCATCCGTTTCACCGCGGCGAAGTTCGTCACGGGCATGATCCCCGGCACGATTTCGGCGTCGATCCCCGCGGCCGCGACCTGATCGCGGTAGCGGAAGAACGTGTCGGGCTGATGGAAGAATTGCGTGATCGCGCGGCTCGCGCCTGCATCCAGTTTACGCTTCAGATTGTCGAGATCGGCCGCGGCATTGGCCGAATCGGGATGGCATTCGGGATAGGCCGAGACCGAAATCTCGAACGGATGCAGCCGCTTCAGCCCCGCGACCAGTGCCGCGGCGTTTTCATAGCCGCCGGGGTGCGCCTGATAGCGCGCGCCCGCGACCGGCGGATCGCCGCGCAGCGCGACGATGTGCCGCACGCCCGCGGCCCAATATTCCTGCGCGACTTGATCGATTTCTTCGCGCGTCGCCTCGACACAGGTCAGATGCGCGGCGGCGGGGATATCGGTTTCGCGGGCGATCCGCGCCACCGTCGCGTGGGTGCGCTCGCGGGTCGATCCGCCCGCGCCGTACGTGACCGACACGAAGCGCGGCCCGAGCGGGCTGAGCGTCGCGACCGAATCCCACAGCGTCGCCTCCATCTTCTCGGTCTTGGGCGGAAAGAATTCGAAGCTGACCGCGATGTCGCCCGCCACGTCGGCGTAGAGCGGCGCGTCGAGCGCGCGGCGCGCCTCTTCGAGCTGATTGATCGAGAAGCTCATGCCGCCTTCACCTCATGCAGGGCCGCGCCGATTTTCCGGCCGAGCCACAATTTCACGGTCAGTTCGCCGCCCTCCAGCGTCTCGGTGCGCGCGCACGTCAGCCCGGCGGCGGCGAACCAGCCCTCGATCTGCGCGTCCGAGAACCCCAGCCGCGCGTGCGCATCGCGCGTGCGGAGTTCCTCGCGGTCGTGGGCTGCGAAATCGGCGATCAACAGTCGCCCGCCGGGCCGCAGGACGCGCGCCGCCTCGACGATCGCCGCGCCGGGTTGCTGCGCGAAATGCAGCACGTGGTGGATGATCGCCACGTCGGCATCACCGTCCGCCATCGGCAGCGCATACAGATCGGCCTGCCGCAACTCGGCATTGTCGAGCCCGCGCTCGCCGATTTTCGCACGCGCCAGACGCAGCATTTCGGACGAGCGATCGATCCCTAGCGCGGTCTGCGCGTGCGGCGCGAACAATTCGATCATGCGGCCGGTGCCGGTGCCGATGTCGATCAGCCGGCCGAGCGGCGCGCTCCCGAGCACATCGCTCATCGCCGCCTCGACCTCGCTTTCGGCGATGTGGAGCGAGCGGATCGCGTCCCATTCGGTGGCCTTCGCCTCGAACCACTGCGCCGCCGACGCCGCGCGATCGGCGCGCACCGCGGCCAGCCGCGCCGCGTCCGTCCCTGCTTCGCGATCGGGCGCGGCCACATCCCAGCGATCGAGCGCATCGGCGACGGGCGCGACCAGCGCCTCCGCGCCCAGCGCCACGAACACCCAGCTGCCTTCCTTGCGGCGTTCGGCAAGTCCCGCGTCGCACAGGATCTTCACATGCCGCGACACGCGCGGCTGGCTCTGCCCCAGCACCTGCGCGAGTTCGCCGACCGACAGCTCCATCGAGCGCAGCAAGCGCAGGATCCGGAGCCGCGAGGAATCGGCGAGTGCACGAAAGATGTCGAGGGCGACGGTCATCGAAGCAACATATAAAGATATCTTTATATGAGGTCAATGTGGTGTGTTTGATCGGCTCACGCCGATAGTCGGTGCCAGCCCGCACCCCCACCCGACCACCCACACGGTATCCTGATGGGTGGTCGGGTGGGGGTGCGGGCTGGCACCGACTCACGCCCGAGAGGGCGTCAAACCACACGTTGCGGACCCAAATCGACCCGGCTAGCGTTGATGCGCGCCGGACCTAATCGTCCGCGTGGTATCGACAGGGAGAGTATCGATGAAGTTTTTCGTGACCGCCGGCCTTGCGCTGGTTGCTGCTGCAGGCCTTTCGGCGTGCAGCCAGAAGGCCCAGAACGAGAGCGCCGAGGCCGCGAATGCGGTTGGTTCGGATGTCAGCGCGACGACCAGCGAAGCGGCGCGTGACGTCGAAGCCGCCAGCGACCGTGCGCTCGGTTCGGCCGAAGCGACGCTGGACAACGCTGGCGACAAGATCGAACGCGGTGCGGATCGCACCGGTGCGGCGATCGCCAACGGCACCGATCGCGCAGCCGACGCCACCGGCGAAGCGCTGAAAGATACGGGCGAAAAGCTGAAGGACTAAGCCTTGTCGCTTGTCCGACCTGTGGGAGGGGCGCTGATGGCGTCCCTCCTTTTCCTGGCGGCCTGTTCGGCCGAACCGGATGCGCCCGGCGCGATCACCGCCGATGAGCAGCAGCAATTGAACGATGCAGCGGCGATGCTCGATGCGAACAGCGTCTCCGCCGCCGCTCTGAACGAAAGCGACGTCGAATGACCAACCGCCGCCTGGGTTCGACCGACCTCGAAATCGCACCTTTGGTGCTGGGCGGCAACGTGTTCGGCTGGACCGCCGACCGCGACGCAAGTTTCGCCGTGCTGGACGCGTTCGTGGCGGGCGGCGGGACGATGATCGACACCGCCGACGTCTATTCGGCGTGGGTGCCAGGACATAAGGGCGGCGAATCTGAGACGATGATCGGCGAATGGCTGAAGGTCAGCGGCCAACGCGATGCGGTCCAGATCGCGACCAAGGTTGGAATGCTGCCGGGCGAAGGCGGCGAGAAGCTCGCGCCCGCGCGGATCGCCGCAGCGTGCGAGGCTTCGCTGAAGCGGCTGGGCACCGACCGGATCGACCTGTATTTCGCGCACCAAGACGATGACGATACGCCGCAGGACGCCGCGTTGGAAGCGTTCGGCCGGTTGGTCGACGCGGGCAAGGTGCGCGTGATCGGCGCGTCCAATTTCCACGCCGCACGGCTGAAATCGGCCAACGACGCGGCGAAGGCTGCCGGCATGCCGCGCTATCACGTGCTCCAGCCCGAATATAATCTGGTCAGCCGCCACAAGTTCGAGGGTGAATTGCAGGATTATTGCGTCATCGAAAACATCGGCGTCGTGCCCTATTACGGACTCGCCTCGGGCTTCCTGACCGGCAAGTACCGCACGCGCGACGATCTTTCGAAGAGCGTCCGCGGCGGCCGGATGGGCGATTTGCTGGAGGGCGAGGGCAAGGCGGTACTGGACGCGATGGACAGCGTGGCCGCCGAAACCGGTGCGACGCTGGCGCAGATCGCGCTGGCGTGGCTGATCGCGCAACCCGGCGTCACCGCGCCGATCGCCAGCGCCACCAGCGCGAAACAGATCGAGGAACTGTTGCCCGCAATGACGCTCGACCTGAGCGACGATCAACTGGCGCGGTTGACCGACGCGGGGGCTTAGTTACCCGTTGCGGACCCAGCGGGTCCGCACGACTTCTCCGGCGATCACCTTCTTGCCGAATGCCTTGCGGATCACCGCTGCATCGGTGCCGTTCATCAGTACGACGCGCGTTCCGCCGGACATCAGATCCTCGATCGTGCTGATCGTCGCTTTATGTTTCGCGCACATCGCGATCACGTCGGCGCGCGCGGCGTCGACGTTCATCGCGCGCGACGGGGCAGGGACGTTCTGATTGGCGGCGGTCTGCGTATCGGCCATGCATGGCTCCTCGACTATAGCGGGAGCGCGCGTATCTCTCAGTCGCACCGATGCTGGCTGAAGCAATGCGATGAAACCGATATAGGGCCGATACGCGTTCAATGCGAGGGCCGGTCACATTCACCCGCGCGCAACCAATTCATGCGATGACGTGCGTCATGGCACCGCGATTCCGCATTCCCGCGATGGCGATGGCCGGGTTTCTCGCCGCATGGGGGACGCTCGCCACGGCCGCGACGGTTCTTTCGGGCGGGCGGCGGGTGCTGGCCAGTCAGGCCGTTCCGCCCCTCAAGTCTGATCAATCGACACCAGCCGCGCCTGCAACCGATCCAGCGGCCTATGCGGTCAAGAGCATCCTGCCGATCGACGGCCCGCTGAAGATGGGCGACGCGCATTGGGATGAGAGCGCCGCGCCGGGCAAGGGCACGATCGTCATCACGGTCGACCTCGCCGCGCAGGTGCTGAGCGTGTTCCGCGACGGGCATGAGATCGGTGCGGCGGCGATCCTGTTCGGGGCGGATGCGAAGCCGACCCCGCTGGGCGTTTATCCGATCACGCAGAAGGACGCTGATCACGTCTCCAACATCTATCACGCGCCGATGCCGTACATGCTGCGGCTGACCAACGACGGCATCTCGATCCATGCGAGCGAGGTGGAGGACGGGTATATGACGCACGGCTGCATCGGCGTGCCGAAGCCGTTCGCGAAGAAACTTTTCGCCGCGGTCAAGCTGGGCGACAAGGTGATCGTGACGCGCGGCGAGAAGCTGGACGTCGGAAAGCCGATCACCGCGGCGTGATGTGTGCCGCGCCGCTTGCAGCGCATCGACGACCGGCATAGGCAGCGCGGCGAGCGGTTCATCGCACGGCTTCATTGGCTGATGCAAAGCGAGCCGGGTTATCGGCTCGAAGGGTATCGTCATGACGTCGCGCAATGTTTCGCCGGACCGGATCATCAGCGGCGTGCTGGCCGTCACGCTGATCGTGACCGCGCTGCCGGTATCGGCGCAGGTCACGCCGCCACCCCTGCCCGCGCCCGTGCCCACCGTGGTGACGCCGCCGCCGATCGCGCCTGCGCCCGTCCCGGTGCAGATCGTTCCCCCCGCCGCGCCGTTGCCGACGCTGAGCGAAACGCAGGCGACGCAGCTCGCCGAACTGATCGCGCGCGATTCGCTGGCGCAGGGGCTGCGGGAGCGCGCCGCCACCACCCCGCCGCCGGTCGGCGATGCGCTGGTCCGCGCGGCGCTGGATCATGCGCACGCGGTCCATGTCGGGCGGCTCGACACCGCAGATTTCCAGCGCGACTGGGGCATCAGACCGCAAGTCTACGATCCGCTGCCCGGCTTCACCGACGCGGTTAGGCGCGATCGGCTCGCGGCATGGGTCGCGTCGCTTCCACCACCCTATGCCGGCTACGACACGCTCGTCGCGGGCCTGGCGAATTATCGCAAGATCGCCGCGGCCGGCGGCTGGGCGCCGCTGGCGGTTGGGACCGCGCTGAAGTTCGGCAGCAGCAGCGCGGCCACCGGGGCATTGCGCAAGCGGCTCGCGGTCGAGGACACCGCCCTCCCCGCGACCGGCGACAAGTTCGACCAGGCGCTGCTCGACGCGGTGCGCCGCGCGCAGCGTCGCTATGGCCTGAATCCCGCAGGTCAGGTCGGTCCGCAGACGATCACCGCGCTGAACGTGCCGGTCGAGGCGCGCATCCGGCAGATTATGGCGAACATGGAACGCTGGCGCTGGCTGCCGCAGCAGCTGGAAAAGGACCGCGTGCAGGTGAACATCGCCGCCGCGGTGCTGACCGTGTTCGACGGCGACCAACCGATCCAGTCGATGAAGGCGGTCACCGGCCGTCCGGGTGACGAGACGCCGATGCTGGTGTCCGCGATCCACAGCGTGGTGCTGAATCCGCCGTGGAACGTGCCGACGTCGATCGCGACGAAGGAATTGTGGCCGAAGGAACGCGCCAACCCCGGCTATCTCCGGCGCAACGGCTTTCGCGTGATCGATACCGGCGGCGGTGGCAAGCGGTTGCAGCAATCGTCCGAACGCAGCGCGCTGGGACGGTACAAGTTCGACTTCGACAATGCGTTCGCGGTGTATCTGCACGATACGCCCGCGCAGAGCGGCTTCTCGCGCTTCGACCGGCTGGCCAGCCACGGCTGCGTGCGGCTGGAGAAACCCGCCGATCTCGCCAAGCTGCTGATGCGCACCACGCCCGAATGGACGCCCGAGGCGATCGACGAGACCGTCGCCGCGGGCAAGACGGTGCGCGCGAAGATGGCGACGCCGGTCGCGGTGTACCTGCTCTACTGGACCGCCTTCGCCAACGCCGCGGGACAGGTCAGCTTCCGCGACGATCCGTACAAATGGGACGGGACGCTGGCGGGCAAGATCGAGGCGCGATCCGCGGTACAGACATTGGCGGCGCGCTGATCGGCCGCTAAGGGGCATTACATGAAGACGATCCTGAGCCTCGCCGCCGTCGCGCTGACCCTTTCCGCCTGTTCGGGCGGTAAGACCGACAATCCGCCCGCGGACACCAACGTGGAAGAACTCGCCCCCACGCCGCCGCCGGTCGTGGCCGAGCCGACGCCCGAGCCAAGCCCGTCGCCCACCCCCAGCCCGACCGAGACGCTGCCGCCGGAGGCCGCCGCCGCGCCCGACGAACAGATGCTCGACGACGCCTCGGCCACCGGCATGACCGCCCGCGCCAACCGCGATCAGGAACAGCCTGCGGACGCCGCCGAGCAGCGATAGCTCAAAATCCTCCCCTGCAAGGGGAGGTGGCAGGCGAAGCCTGACGGAGGGGTATCGCGCTATCGAGAGGGTGTCACCCCTCCGTCGCGCTACGCGCGCCACCTCCCCTTATAGGGGAGGATTACGGGAGCGCCCTCAGCCTGAAGTCTCCGCCACCTCATCGGTATGCACGTCGAACCCGACCAGCCGTGCCGGGCCGAACGTCGTCGTCAGCGCGGTATCCGTCGCATCGCGGCCCCGCGCCATCAACAGCCGCCCGATCCGCGGACGATTGTGGCGCGCGTCGAACACATGCCACTCGCCGCCCAGATACACGTCGAACCACGCCGAGAAATCCATCGGCGCGTCGACCGGCGGAATGCCGATGTCGCCCAGATATCCAGTGCAGTACCGCGCCGGGATGTTCATGCAGCGGCACAATGTGATCGCCAGATGCGCGAAATCGCGGCACACGCCCTGCTTTTCCTGGTACGCGTCCCACGCGGTCTTGGTCGGGCGCGCATGGTGGTAACCGAATTCGACATGATCGTGGGCGAAGTCGACGATCGCCTGCACCTTGTCCCACCCACCCGCGATATGCCCGAACAGGCTCCACGCGGTTTCCGAAAGCCGGTCGGTCTCGCAATACCGGCTGCCGAGCAGGTACACGAGAATGTCGTTGGGCAAATCCTGCACCGGATGCTGGGCGGCGTCGCGCGTGATCCGGTCGGGCTCGCCCGAATCTTCGATCGTGAAATCGCAACTGAGCGTCAGCCCGCCCTCCGGCACCGTGATCCGGGTACAGACGTTCCCGAAAGCGTCGAGATAATCGTACATCGGCACGTCGGGCGTGGTGACGATGCGGTGCTGCGTGCGCAGATCCTTGCTGCGCGAGGGATGCAGGCTGAGCATCGCCATCATCGGCGTCGGCACGTCGGTTTCGTAGCGGATGTCGTAACCGGCGCGGATCAACATCGCTTCTTACTCCCTACGCCGACACCGACCGGGGCCGCGCCGCCACCGCATCGTCGACCGTCACGTCGACGGCCACGTCCATGTCGATGAAACTACCCGGGAAACCGCTCCAGGTTCCCGAAATCGGCACCGCCTGATAAATATCGCGCACGATCGCCACGCGGATCAGCCCGCGGTTGCCGACGATGCCGTTGGTCGGATCGAATTCGACCCAGCCCGATCCCGGCAGATATACCCGCACCCAGGCGTGCGTATTCCCCCCGCCGGTGCGCCGTTCGCGCGCGCTGGGCGAATAAACGTAGCCTGAGACGAAGCGCGCCGCAAAGCCCAGCGCCCGCGCCGCCTCGATCATCAGCATCGCATAGTCGCGGCACGTGCCCTTGCGCCGCTCCAGCGTCTCGATCGGCGATTGCGTGCCCTTTTCTGCCCGCGCGACATAGGTGAATTCGCGCCGGATCGCCTTGGTCATGTCCGACAGGATGCCGAGCGTGTCGGTCGGGCCGCTGGTGTTCAGGAACCGCCGCGCCCATTCATCGATCCGGCGCAGCGGATCGTGATGCTGGCGCTCGATCGAGCGCAGCAGGTCGGGCATCTCCTCCGACGAATAGGTGAACGGATAGACCCGCGCATATTCTTCGATATCGACGTGCTGCAATTCGGCCGGTTCGTGGCGGAGCCTGATCTTGCTATCGAACGTCAGCTGCTTCGCGCGCCGATCGAACGTGGCGATGGCGACCGAATTGCCGAACACGTCCTGCAACCAGCGGATGTCGGCGGGTTCGGGATCGATCGTCAGCGTCGCGTCGATCAGATGCTGGTCATAACTCTCGCGCGGGCGGACCATGATCCGGTGCTCGCCGAACGAAACCGGCTGGCGATACGTATAGGTCGTGACGTGCGATAGGGTAAGGAGCGGCATCGTGGCTCCCGTGTTGCACGATGGAGATGAGGAACCAAATGCTGAAGCAGGACGATCCCGCGCCGGTTCGCATCACCAACCCGCACGGGGCCTCCCCGTTCCTCCTGATCGGCGATCATGCGGGAAATCTGGTGCCGGGCGTATTAGGGTCGCTGGGATTGTCCGACGCGGAATTGGCGCAGCACATCGGCTGGGACATCGGCATCGCGGGCTTGGGCGAAGTGCTGGCGGCGCGGATGGATGCGGCGTTCGTGCATCAGGTGTATTCGCGGCTGGTGATCGACTGCAACCGCGCGCCGGATGCGATCGATGCGATGCCGGAGGTCAGCGACGGGACGCGCATCCCCGGCAATCAGGCGCTCGACGATGCGGCGAAGGCCAAGCGGGTCGCGGCGATCCACGAGCCGTATCATCGCGCGATCGGCGATGGGCTGGCGGCGCGGGATGCGGCGGGGCGGGAAACGGTGCTGGTCGCACTGCACAGCTTCACGCCCGCGATGCGCGGAGAGGCACGCCCGTGGCAGATCGGGGTGCTGCACGACCGCGGCGACACGCGTTTCGCGCACGCGTTTCTGCGCGCGCTGCAGGCCGACCCGTCGCCGACCGTCGGCGACAACGAACCGTACCGGATGGATTCGATCGACTACACCATCCCGCGCCACGCCTATCCGGCGCGGCCCTATGTCGAGATCGAGGTGCGGCAGGATCTGCTTGGCGACGCGGCGGGGATCGAACGCTGGGCGACCTATATCGAGGACGCGCTGCGCACCGCGCTGGCCAGTTGATCGAGATCGGCGGGCGTATTCACGTTGTCGAGCGCGCCGAGGTCGACCGAGCGCACGCCAGCGATCACCGCCCAGCTTCGCATCGAGCGGTCATCCGCGGTCGCGAGGTGCCGGTCGAGCGTCTCCGAAAGGCTGGATGGCCACAATCCGATCACCGGCATCGCCGCGACGTAGCAGGGCGGCTCGGCCAACCGCGCGACCAGATCGACGGGCAGAAACGGCGCGTCGCATGGCGCGCTGACGACCCGATCGAACCCGTTCGCGCGCGCGTAGTGCAGCGCCGCGCTCAGCCCGCCGAGCGGCCCGAGATCGGGACCGGGCCGATCGGCGACACAATCATACCCGTCGATCGTCCGCCCGCACACGACCAGAGCATCGACCTGCGGCCCCAGCGCCGCGATCACCCGCCCGATCAGCGCCACGCCATCCAGCAGCGCCACCGCCTTGTCGCTGCCGAAGCGCCGGGATCGTCCGCCGGCCAGTATCGCACCGAGCGTCCTCATGGAATCGCCAGCAACGCATCGCCGCGCACCAGCACGCGCAAGCGCAGCCCCGCCGCCGCCGCGCGCTCGATCGCCAGCGTCGTCGGGGCGGAGATTGTCGCCAGCATCGGACAGCCCGATAGCACCGCCTTCTCCACCAGTTCATACGAACAACGCGACGTCAGGAGCGCGAATCCGCAGTCCCAGTCCTGCCCGCGCCGCAGCATCGCGCCGATCAGCTTGTCGAACGCATTGTGCCGCCCGACGTCCTCGCGGACCAGCCACGGTGCGCCGTCCGCCGCACACGCCGCCGCGCCGTGAACCGCGCGCGTCGCCTCTCCCAACGGTTGCAGCGCGTCCAGCGCAGCTAGCGCGCGGAACGGTGCATCCTCGTCGCCAGCCCACGTCCGTACGGCGCGCGGCAACGGCCGCAGCGCCTGCTCAAGATTTTCGATCCCGCACAATCCGCACGACGATTCGGACGCCCGGTGCCGCACGCGATCGGCGATCCGGCCAGCGACCCGCTTCGCCAGCGTGACGCGCACGATGACCCCGGCAGCGGCCGGATGCGCCACCACGTCCAGCACGTCCCCCGCGCGGTCGATCAACCGCTCCGATAGGGCGAAACCGAACGCCAGATCTTCCAAATGCTGCGGCGTCGCCATCAGCACCGCATAACCGATGCCGTTGAACTCGATCGCGACCGGCATCTCCACCGCGACCGCACGATCGATCGGCGCGGTCGTCCCATCGGCCGCGCGTCGGACGAAACCGAAGTCGCGCGCGCCGGTCATGCCGGGCGCATCAGCACGCCGCAGCGGACCGTTCGTCCACTACCGCAGCCCAGGCCGCGATCTCATCGTTGCGCCAGCGCGCGATCGTCAGGTCGCCCGCGATGCCGGTCGCCAGATCGACGCTGACCGCGCCGTCCCATTCGAACGTCGCATTGCCGTTCAGCGTGACCATGCCATCGGCATCGGCGCGCGCGCGGATCATGCCGCCGCGGTTGCGGACGGTCACCTCCCGCCCCCAGCCGATCCGCCCGGTCAGCGCCGCGGCGTGCGCCGACGCCGCCATCGCGCTGCCGCAACTGTCGGTCAGCCCGACGCCGCGTTCATGCGTGCGGACGAACAATGCCTCCGCGTCCAGCACCTGCACGAACGACACGTTGGCGCGGTTCGGCAGCCAGCCGGGCGCGGCCTCGCACGCCAAGCCGATCCCAATTAGCTCAGCCTCGTCGATCGAGTCGACGAACGCGATCAGATGCGGGTTCGGGATCGCCACGGCTGTGAAGGGGCGCGAGGACGAAAGCTGTGCGATCGGCCGCTCGACGATCTCCGCGCCTTCGCCCGTCAGCGGCCAGGCTGTGACGTCGCGCGTCGCGGGTCCGGCGGTTTCGCGGATGGTGTAGACGCCCGGCGCGATGTCGGCCGCACGCGTGACCGCCACCGCCGACGTGCGCAGCCTGAGCGTCGCGGCGTCGATCCCCAAACGCTCGAACGCCAGCCGCGCGACGCATCGCACGCCGTTCAGACACGTCTCCGCCTCAGATCCGTCGCTGTTCCACATCCGGAAACCCAGATCGCCGGTCAGCGCCAGCAGCCCGTCGCCGCCGACACACCCGCGCCGGTCCGCCAGCGCGCGCGCGACGACCGCCCACTCGTCGTCGGCCAGGTCGATCCCGCGCGCGTCGACCAACGGGAAATCGTTGCCCGATCCGTGGCATTTGATGATGTCGAACCGCATCGCAGCGAACTAGCGCAGCCCGTAATGATCCGCCAGCCGATCGAGCGCGAGGCCGAGCACCACTCGCCCCGATCGCGCAGGCCAGCCGAGCTCCTTTTCGGCCGCAGGCAATCCCTCCCCCGCGCAGACCACGCGCCACAGCACGTCGCTCAGTCCCGGTCCGGTCGCCGCGATCGCCGCGTCGAAGCGGCGCTTGGCCGCAACCTGCGCCTCACCCGGCGTCAGGCCGTCGCCGCCGCCGCCGTCCACCCGCGCGGTCCAGCTCATCGTGACGCGTGGGGCGATCGACGCCCTTTCATAATCGCCCCGCAACCGCTCCCCGGCCTCGAACTGCCGCGCGTCGACCAGTCCGCGCGACCGCAACCAGCCGAGCGGCGATTCGGCCAGGTTCACCGTCACGCTGCGTCCCCGCACACCCTTCGCCGAAATCACACCCTGGGCGTCGATCCCGCGCTCCACCAGTTCCCGCATCGCTCTCTCCCGTTCGAGTCGCAAGCAGGGTTGCCATAGCGGCACGATTGTAGGAAAGTTATTTAACCGATACGGTTCTTGTGGAGTGCATATGATTACCGCCATCCGTGAAGTGCGCCGCGCGCGCGGCCTGACGCTGGAAGAGGTCGCCAAAGCGTGCGACCCGCCGACCACCGCGCAACAGATCGGGCGGCTGGAGACGGGCACGCGGGGCGTGTCGGTCGCGTGGCTCAACCGGATCGCGGGCGCGCTGGGCGTCACCGCGGCCGATCTGGTGACCCTGCCCGACCGCCCCGACATCGCGGTCGCCGCCCTGCTCGGTCCCGACGGCGCTCATGCGCCACGCCGCGCCGCGACGGTGATCGCCCCCACGCCCGCGCCCGGCCTGATCGCGGTGGTCGTCTCCGCCAGCGTCGGCGATTACCGCGCGGGCGACGAATTGTGGTGCGCGCGCCTCGCCCCCGATGCCTTCGCCGCCGCGCTCAACCGCGACGTGCTGGTGCCGCGCCCGGCGGGCCGCTTCGCCTTCGGCCGGCTGATCGCGCTGGAGGGGACGAAACTGAACCTGCTCCCGCCCGGTCCCGGCGCGCGGCAACAGGTGATCGCCGACGCGCCGTGGCTGGCGCAGGCGGTCAGGCTGATCCGGGGATTGTGATGGTGGGCGCTGACGGGCTCGAACCGCCGACCCTCTCGGTGTAAACGAGATGCTCTACCAACTGAGCTAAGCGCCCCCGGCACGCCCGATGCCACCGCTGCGCCGTCGCTGCAACCCTCAAGCGACCGGCAGGCCAGCGTCGCGCGTCGCCAGCACGTAGCGATGCATCGCGTCCAGCGCGCGCGGCGACAGCGCCATGAACGCACGGCGGCGATCGAAAGGATCGGGTTGACGTTCGAACAATCCCGCGTCGGTCAGCTTGGCGATCCAGCGCAGCGCGGTGGTCGGCGCAACTGCAGCGGCAATGCACAGGCTGGAAACCGAAACCTGCGCCCGCGCCAGATGCGCGGCATACAGGTCCAGGATCATGTCCCATGCCGGATCCTCGAACAGGCCTTCGCCAAAGAAACGGTCGCGCAGCCGCCGCGCGCGGATGATCTTCCGCACGTCCTCGGCGGCAATGTCGGACAGCGCGGGCCGCCCCGTAAATCCCGCTCGGACATCGGTGACGGTGCCGGGGCTCGACCGCGGCGCATCGTCGCGGCGGCTGAGGCGCGCGAGCACTTCGGCGATCCGCGCCACTTCCTCGTTCAGCCGCGCCAGCCGCTCCGCTTCGCCCTCCCGCAACGGGTCGTGCAACGCCACGCGATCGTCCGCGATCCACGCGATCGTCAGCGCACCGACCCAATCCGCCTCGCCCGGCGTGCACAGCAATTGCACGTCGCGACCGACCAGGCCGGCGCTGACGATATCGATCTGCGATTCGGACAGCGCGGCCACGATGTTCAATCGCCGCGCGGTCGCGATGGCGTCGATCCGGTAGAGCGTCGACGCGAGTATCTCGTCGGAAACCCCCTGCGCATCGAGCAGGATGATCGGATCGTGCGCCTGCTGATCCATCCGGTCGACCACCTGATCCCAGCCGACCACCGACAGCCGTCCGCCGCAATATCCGACGGCATTGGTCATCGCCGCGGATGGCGCGACGACCGCGGCGAGCATCGCGGCCCGCATGTGCGCATGATCGATCATGGCTTCGGTAGCGATCCTGTTTCTCCCGATTACCGCAAACTGCGCACGAAACCGGAATGGTGCGAGCGTTGTCGCTCCATTCCGGAGGCTTGTCGCCACAGCGGTGAACGCCCCAATCCGTTCCCGGTCAATCGAGCGATTTGACGATTTCCTCGACCATCTTCTTCGCGTCGGCCAGCAGCATCATGGTGTTGTCCATGTAGAAGACGTCGTTGTCGACCCCGGCATAACCGACGCCGCCCATCGAGCGTTTGATGAACAGCACGGTCTTCGCCTTTTCCACGTCCAGCACGGGCATCCCGTAAATGGGGGAGGTCTTGTCGGTCTTCGCCGCCGGATTGGTCACGTCGTTCGCACCGATGACGAAGGCGACGTCGGTCTGCGCGAATTCGCTGTTGATGTCCTCCAGCTCGAACACGTCGTCATACGGCACGTTCGCTTCGGCCAGCAGCACGTTCATATGCCCCGGCATCCGCCCCGCGACGGGGTGGATGGCATATTTCACGCGGACGCCGTGGTCCTTCAATTTATCGCCCATCTCGCGCAGGACATGCTGCGCCTGCGCCACCGCCATGCCGTAACCGGGCACGATGATGACCTGTTCGGCCTGGCTCAGCAGGAATGCCGCATCCTCGGCCGAGCCGCGCTTCCACGGGCGTTGTTCCTTCGCCTCGCCGCCGCTGGCGTCGGCGACCGCGCCGAAGCCGCCCGCGATCACGCTGATGAAACTGCGGTTCATCGCGCGGCACATGATGTAGCTGAGGATCGCGCCCGACGATCCGACCAGCGCGCCGGTGATGATCATCGCGGTGTTGTGCAGCGTGAAGCCCATCGCGGCCGCAGCCCAGCCCGAATAGCTGTTCAGCATCGACACGACGACCGGCATGTCCGCCCCGCCGATCGGGATGATCAGCAGGAAACCGATCGCGAAGCTGAGCGCGGTGACGGTCCAGAACACCCAAGGGCTCTGGTCGAGCGTGAAATACGCGATCAGCCCGAGGATGCCCGCGAGCACGCCCAGATTGATGACGTGCCGCCCCGGCAGCATGATCGGCGCACCGCCCATGTTGCCGTTCAACTTCAGGAACGCGATGACCGAACCGGAAAAGGTGATCGCACCGATCGCGACGCCCAGACCCATTTCGATGCGGCTGACGGTCAGGATTTCGCCGTTCGCGCCGAGGATGCCGAAAGCTTCCGGATTTTGATATGCGGCGACCCCGACGAGCACCGCCGCCAACCCGACCAGCGAGTGGAAGGCGGCGACCAACTGCGGCATATCGGTCATCGCAATCCGCCGCGCGGTCACGATGCCGATTGCAGCGCCGATACCGATGGCGGCGATAACTTGGAGGAGCGTGATCGTATCAAGCTGGAAAGCAAATCCGGCACCGTCACCGATCAACGTCGTCGTACCGGGAATGTGCGTCACCAGCGTGGTGATGACCGCGATCCCCATGCCGATCATGCCGAAACGATTGCCGCGCTGACTCGACACCGGCGACGACAGCCCGCGCAGCGCGAGGATGAAGCACACCCCGGCGACCAGATACGCCAGCGCCACCCACGGATTCACTGCGGTCGTATGTTCCATCCTGCCCCCGATTGCCTCAGCCCGTTCCGTCCGCGCGCCTTAGTGCTTCGCCGGAACCGGCCGATCCTTTTTCTTGTACATCGCCAGCATCCGGTGCGTGACCGCGAAACCGCCGAAGATGTTGACGCTGGCCAGCACGACCGCGAGCAGCCCGAGCCACTTCGCACTGTCGCTCCCCGCCGCAGCGGAAGCGATCAGCGCCCCGACGATGATGACGCTGGAAATCGCGTTGGTCACCGCCATCAGCGGCGTGTGCAGCGCGGGCGTGACCGACCACACGACGTAATAGCCCACGAAACAGGCCATGACGAAGATCGACAGGATCGCGATGAAGTCCATGTTTCCCCCTTGGAATATCCGGCCGCGTCAGGCCGCTGCGCGTCGCGGCTGCGGCACCGCGCGACCCATTTCCTCCGCCGCCTCGATCCAGCAAGCGATCGCGTCATAGGCATTGGTCAGCGCCTCATGCGGCGTTTCGCCGTCGGAACGGCATCCCGGTAACTCCGGCACGATCGCTGCAAACCCGCCGCCGTCAGCCGCGGACAAGGGCGCGATGTCGACCTCATAATCCTGCGGTTTCATGCTTCAGACTCCCGAACGGCGTCCACGAACGCGACCAGTTCGCGGATATAGACCGGTTTGATCGGGCGATGCGCCGGGATCGTCAGGATCATCGGCATCGACCGGTGCGACACCTTGTAATGTGACCCCTTGCGCGGCGGCGTGCAAGCGACGCCGAACCCGCTGCACAGCCGCTCGACATCGCCGATCCGCCAGTCCCGCGGATTGGCGCGCATCGCAGCGAGGAGCTTGTCCGCACCCGCCACCTATCCCAACAGCCGCGCGTTCACGACCGCGCCACCCTTGGTCAGCCGCACCGCGTCGCCGATCTCCTCGTCCAGCACCGGTCGCCCGGCATCCTTGTCCCAGAAGGTCGACAGGAAATTATACAGGTTCCGCGCGAACAACGCGCTCGCATCCGCCGCCAGCCGTGACGGCACGTTGCGGTGGCCGACGATCTTCACGCCGTGGCGCACGACGATTTCGCCCGCCACCGCACCCTCGACGTTGCCGCCCTGCTCCACCGCGAGATCGACGATCACGCTGCCCGGCCGCATCGTCGCAATCTGCGCGTCGGAGATCAGCCGCGGCGCGGCGCGGCCGGGGATCAAAGCTGTCGTGATGACGATGTCCTGCTTGGCGATGTGCGCCGACACCAGTTCGGCCTGCGCGGCCTGATATTCGGGGCTCATCTCGCCCGCGTAACCGCCCGAGCCCTCGCCCTCGATCCCCTTCACATTCTCGACGAAGACCGGTTTCGCGCCGAGCGACTGGATCTGCTCCTTCGTCGCGGACCGCACGTCGGTGGCGGAGACCTGCGCGCCCAGCCGCCGCGCGGTGGCGATCGCCTGCAGGCCCGCGACGCCGACGCCCATCACGAACGCCTTGGCCGCGCTGACCGTGCCCGCCGCGGTCATCATCATCGGAAAGGCGCGGCCATATTCGGCCGCGGCGTCCAGCACCGCCTTGTACCCGCTCAGATTCGACTGCGAGGACAGGATGTCCATCGACTGCGCGCGCGTGATGCGCGGCATGAATTCCATCGCCAGCGCCTCAAGTCCCGCGCTTGCATAGCCATCGACGCGGGCGCGCTCCCCGAACGGGTTCAGCCCTGCGACCAGCCACGCGCCCGGCGCAGCGCCGCCCAGCGACGCGGCGTCAGGCCCCTGCACGCCGAGGATGATCTCCGCCCCGGAAAGCGTCGTCGCGCGGTCCCCCACGCTCGCGCCTGCATCGGCATAGGCCTGATCGGCGATCGAGGCGCTTTCGCCCGCCCCCGCCTCCACCGCCAGCGTCGCGCCGAGCGCGATGAACTTCTTCACCGTCTCCGGCGTGGCGGATACCCGCTGTTCGCCGTCGACATTCTCCTTGAGGACGGCGATCTTCATGCGGTCAGGCGATCAGCCAGATCACGATGGCGGCGACGATCGCGCAGCCCAGCGTGCCCCATTTCAGCAGGTTCATGATGCTGGCGTAGGTCGACAGATGCGCCTTCATGTCATCGCGTTTGACGGTTTCGTCGGCCATTTCGATCCTCTTCGCGTGTCGATATCGCAGCGATCCTTATCCGGGAGGCCGCTTACCCTCAAGCCGCTTCTGCGCTGCTTAAGCGGGCCTTTACCTGCACGCGCTATGCCGTCGTCTGGGACCGGGACAGGAACGACAATG
This sequence comes from Sphingomonas sp. SUN019, assembly GCF_024758705.1. NCBI lineage: Bacteria > Pseudomonadati > Pseudomonadota > Alphaproteobacteria > Sphingomonadales > Sphingomonadaceae > Sphingomonas > Sphingomonas sp. SUN019. The sequence continues at coordinate 1,488,889 of NZ_CP096971.1, forward strand.
ACGCGCAACGGGCAGCGCCTGCTGATGCTGATCGATGAGGAGCCTGCGCAGCGGCGGCTGGTGGCGGCGCTGGCCGCGCGCGGCGGATGGCGTTCGATATTCGCGACGGATCATGAAATGGCGATCGCGATGCTGGGCACGCAGGACGGGATGCAGCTGGATGCGATCATGCTCGACCATTGGGGGACCGATTCGGACGCCGCGGCGCTGATCGCCGAACTGCGCGCGCGCCGCCCCGCGCTGCCGATCATGATGCTGACCGCGAACGGGTCGGTTGCGGCTGCGGTCGACGCAATGCGGGCGGGCGCGACCGATTTCCTGGTCAAGCCGCTGGCCCCCGAACGGCTGCTGCAGGCGCTGGACGCCGCGATCGCCGGCACCAACGCGGGCGAACTCCGTCCGTTGACCGAGAAGATCCCGGCGTTGCTCGCGTTTGACGAGATCGTCGGCAGCTCCCCCGATTTCCGCGCCGCGCTCGCCATCGCCGCCAAGGCCGCGCGCGCGCGCATCGCGGTGCTGATCGAGGGCGAAAGCGGCGTCGGCAAGGAGGTGATCGCCGAGGCGGTCCACGCCGCCTCTCCCCGCGCCAAGAAGGCGATGATCTCGGTCAATTGCGGGGCGATCCCGGCGAATCTGGTCGAAAGCGAATTGTTCGGCCACGAACGCGGCGCATTCACCGGCGCGTTCGAGCGCAAGATCGGTAAATTCTGCGACGCCGACGGCGGCACGTTGTTTCTCGACGAGATCGGCGAGATGCCGCTCGACGCGCAGGTGAAGCTGCTGCGGTTGCTGCAATCGGGCGACGTCCAGCCGATCGGCGCGCGGCATCCCCGGCAAGTCGACGTGCGCGTCATCGCCGCCACCAACAAAAAGCTGCTGGACGAGGTGGAGGCCGGGCGCTTCCGCGAAGACCTGTATTACCGCCTGAACGTCGTCCAGGTGACGATCCCGCCCTTGCGCGAACGGACCGGCGACATACCGGCGCTCGCCCGCCACCTGCTCGCCCGCATCGCGCGCCAGCCCGGGCTGCGGCAATTGGGCATCACCGACGATGCGCTGGCGTTGCTGGTCGAATACGACTGGCCCGGCAACGTCCGCCAGCTCCAGAACGCGCTGTTCCGCGCCGCGGTGCTGTGTGAGGGCGACGCGCTGACGCGGCTCGATTTCCCGCAGATCGCCAGTCTCAGCGGCCGCGTCACGCGCTTGCCCGTGACCGCGCAGATGGCGACGTCCGGCGGCGTCACGCTGTTCCGCGAGGACGGCAATCTGCGCGCGCTGGAGGAGATCGAGGCCGACGTCATCCGTCTGGCGATTGGTCACTATCGCGGCCGCATGACGGAGGTCGCCCGCCGCCTCGGCATCGGACGGTCGACGCTCTACCGCAAGCTTGGCGAACTCGGGATCGACAACGCCGCCTGACCCGCGGCAAAGCGTCTGGATGCAGACGTTTCATCACCGCACCGCACTGATCACCGGCGCCGCCTCGGGCATCGGGCTGGCGACCGCACAGCATTTCGCGGCGCAGGGAGCGAAGCGGCTGATCCTGGCCGATGCGGACGCCGACGCGCTCGCGCGGATCGACCTTCCCTGCACGATCGACCTGTTGCCGGGCGACGTGCGCGATGAAGCCTATTGGGACGCCGCCGCGCCGCGGCTCGCGGGGATCGACGCGGCGGTGGTCAATGCGGGCGTCGCGGGCGCGGGCGCGATCCCCGATCTGGCGTTCGAGGAGTGGCGACGCATCCTGTCGGTCAATCTCGACGGCGCATTCCTGACCCTGCGCGCCGCGATGCGCGCGATGCAAAGCGGCGCGATCGTCGTGGTCGCGTCGGCCGCGGGGATCAAACCCGAACCAGGCGTCGCGGCGTACGGCGCGTCGAAGGCCGCGGCGATCCAGCTGGCGAAGATCGCCGCTAAGGAAGCCGCGCCGCACATCCGCGTCAACGCGATCGCGCCCGCCGGGGTCGAGACGCCGGTATGGGACGCCGTGCCGATGTTCGCGGACCGCGCCGCCGCGATCGGCCGCGACGCAGCCTTCGCCGAACTCGCCGCGATGGCCACCCCGATGGGCCGCTATGCGAAGGCGGAGGAAATCGCCCAGCAGATCGCCTTCCTGCTGTCCGACGCCGCGGCGACGATCACCGGCAGCGTGCTGGTCAGCGATGGGGGTTATACGCTTTAGCCTGATCGGCTCACGCCGATGAGGCGGTGCCAGCCCGCTCCCCCTCCCGGCCTCCCACACGGTATCCTGCTGGGAGGTCGGGAGGGGCATCCCCGCAAAGTATTACTTTGCGGGGGCCCCGAGGGGGAGCGGGCTGGCACCGCATGAAATTCGCTCTTTCGCGAATTTTCAAACGTATCTCACCACAACACGCCCTTCACCGGCACCACCGGTTCGGGCGCATCGTCCCCGATCGACTGGAGCAGGTCGATTTCGATCGTCCGGCACATCGCGGTCAGCGGCACGTCGTGGACGGTGTTGGAAAACGGATCGACCAGATCCTCGCCGATCTGCAGCACCGCCAGGAACATCAGCCCCGCGATCGTCGAGCCGAGCGGCGTCGCAAAGCCCAGCGTCTCGACCAGCCCGATCGGCAGCAACACGCAGAACAGATGCGTGAAGAACGTCGGGAAGAAGCGGTACTGGTTCGGCAGCGGCGTGTTCTTCAGCCGCTCCATCCCGCCCTGCGCGTTCGCGATATCGACCAGGGTCGATTCCATCCGCGCCTGCAAGATCGTGTCGATCCAGCCGCGTCGCCGCGCATCGTCGATCCGCCGCCCCGCGCCGTCGAGCAGGCCATTGGCGATATTGCTCCGCTTCAGCGCCGGTTCCGCCTCCCCGCCCGACAGGAAGCGCAGCACTTCCTCCTGCACCGGCTGTCGGCGCAACTGGCAGCGTAGCGCGTTCACATAAGCGATCTGCCGCAGCACGATCGACCGCCGCAGGTCGCGCATCTCGTCACCCGGCAGGAAATTGCGCACCTCGCGCGAAAGGCTGCGCGAGGCGTTGATCATCGCGCCCCACAGCACGCGTCCTTCCCACCAGCGCTGATAGGCCGACGTGTCGCGAAAACCGAGGAACAGCGCCAGCGCCGAACCGAATAATGTCAGCGGCAGTGACGGCGCCTTGAACGGCAGCACGAAGTAGGTGACCGTGACCGCGACATCCCACACGAACAGGATCGCCAGCGGCTTCCACACCTCGCGGATGATCTGGCTGAGGCGTGGCGACGAACCGACGATCATGCCGAATTTCCTCCGACCAGCGCGCGATCCCTTAGCCCGCGCCACACGCGTAGCGCCTGCACGCTTTCGGCGACGTCGTGGACGCGCAGCAACTGCACTCCGGCCTCCGCTCCCTTCAGCGCCAGCGCGATCGATCCGCCGAGCCGGTCGGCGGCGGGGGCTTCGTTCGACAGCGCGCCGATCAGCCGCTTGCGGCTCGCGCCCAGCATGATCGGGCAGCCAAGCCCGTGGAACAGCGGCAACGCGTTCAGCAGCGCGAGATTGTCGTTCAGCGACTTGCCGAAACCGATGCCCGGATCGACGATGATCCGCTTGGCGTCGACCCCGCCCGCGACGACCGCGTCGACCCGCGCCTCGAGCCAGTCGAGCACCTCGATCGCCACGTCGCGATACCCGATTCCGCCATGCGGGCCGCTCGCCGGATCGGGCGAGTGCATCAGGATCACCGGGCAATCCGCATCCGCCACCACCGCCAACGCGCGCGCATCCCACAACAGCGCGGACACGTCGTTGACGATGGCCGCCCCGGCGGCGAGCGCCCGCTCCATCACCAGCGCTTTTCGGGTATCGATCGACACCAGCGCGCCGCCCGCCGCCAGCCGTTCGACGACGGGCGCGACGCGCTTCGCCTCATCCTCTTCCCAGACGAGCGGCGCGCCGGGCCGCGTCGATTCGCCCCCGACATCGATCAGCGCCGCCCCCGCCGCCGCCATATCCGCCCCCGCGCCTGCGGCGGCGGCGGGGTCGTCATAATGCGCGCCGCCATCGGAGAAACTGTCGGGCGTGACGTTGAGGATACCGGCCACCTGCGGCTGATCGAACCGCAGGGTGCGCCCGCCGAGCGTCAACGGCGGACGCGGGGCCGTGATGCGGGTGTGGAGCGCCTCGGCGCGGTCGCCAAGAGAAGCGACATCGGCGACCGACACCGTCCGCCGCTGGTTGTCTTCAATGACCTCATAAGCCGCAAACCACTGCATCCCCCCGGCGAGCCGCGCGACCGCGCCGTCGGGGAGGGTCATCGGCGTATCGACGAACTGCGTGGGACGGAGGTGGAGGGTCATTCGTATTCCACCTTACACACAAAACCACCGTCATCCCCGCGAAGGCGGGGATCCATAGTCGCCGGACTAGCGGTTCTATCGCAGGACGTCGTGATTATGGATCCCCGCCTTCGCGGGGATGACGGATTTGGAATGAGCGAGGCCCCTCGTTCTACGGCTGCGTCGCCAGCAGATACGTCTGCCGCAGACTGTCGATCGGCGTCAGCGCCCCCGCCGCCTCGTGGTGCCAGAAGCTCCACCCGTTGCACGCGGGCGCGCCCTGCAGCGTCGCGCCCAGTTTGTGGATCGATCCGGTCGCCCCGCACAGGCTGAGCAACGAGCCATCCGCCCGCACCGTCGCGCGGAACCGGCGCTTCGCATCGGTCAGCACCGCGCCCGGCATCAGATAGCCGTTCTCGACCAGCACCCCGAACGCGACCTTCGGCTGCGAGCGCGGCGACTGCATCGTCGCCAGCGCGCTTTCGTCAAGCGGCAAAGCGGCGGCGATCCGCTCCTTGGCGGCATCGATATAATTACCTTCGCGCTCGATCCCGATCCAGCGCCGCCCGAGCCGCTTCGCCACCGCGCCGGTCGTGCCCGTGCCGAAGAACGGATCGAGCACCACGTCGCCCGGCTTCGTGCAGGCCAGCAGGATGCGGTAGATCAGCGCCTCGGGCTTCTGCGTCGGATGGACCTTGTGGCCGTCCTTCTTCAACCGTTCCTGCCCGCCGCAGATCGGGAATTCCCAGTCGCTGCGCATCTGCAGTTCGTCGTTCAGCGTCTTCATGCTGCGATAGTTGAAGGTGTATTTCGCCTTCTCGCCGGTCGACGCCCAGATCAGCGTCTCATGCGCGTTGGTGAAGCGCGTGCCGCGGAAATTCGGCATCGGGTTAGCTTTCCGCCAGATGATGTCGTTCAGGATCCAGTATCCCAGATCCTGAATCGCCGAGCCGACCTTGAAGATGTTGTGATAGCTGCCGATCACCCAGAGCGTGCCGTCGTCCTTAAGGATGCGCCGCGCCTCGGCCAGCCACGCGCGGGTGAATTTGTCATAAACCGCCAAGCTGTCGAACTTGTCCCAATCGTCGGTCACCGCATCGACATGGCTGCCGTCCGGCCGGTTGAGGTCGCCGCCGAGCTGAAGGTTATATGGCGGATCGGCGAAGATCATGTCGACCGACTTCGCGGGCAATGCGCGCATCGCTGCGATGCAATCGCCCTGCAGGATCTGGTCGAGCGGGAGCGCGGGCGGAGACTCCACCACCCTCGCGCGCCGCGGCGCGATTTTCTCGATAACCCCCATGCAGTCCCCCGTGTTGTCATCCGAAAATGCGGACAGGGCGGAATCCGTCAAGCAAACATTGGTTAACGGCTTCGGTTACGAAACGGTTAACGCGGCGGAACATTCCGCGGCCCCGCCCAGATGTTGAGTCCCGCTCAGCGGCGTGACTCAACCGGTGGTGGTGTGGCGCGAAAGACTCACAATTGCAGAACCAGTTGGGCGACCGGCGCGAAGCTGCGCCGGTGCAGCGGCGTCGGCCCATATTCGCGCAGCGCGCGCAGATGATCGGGCGCGCCATAGCCCTTGTTCGAATGCCAGCCGTACTCGGGATGCGCCTCCGCTGCGGCGATCATGATCGTGTCGCGCGTGTGCTTCGCGACGATCGATGCGGCGGCGATCGAGCGGCATACCACATCCCCTCCGACGATCGCGGTCGCGGCGAAGCCCCAGCGCGGCAGGCGGTTGCCGTCGACCAGCACGTGCCCCGGCGCGCAGCCTAAAGCCTCCACCGCCAGCGTCATCGCCTTCATCGTCGCCCAGAAGATGTTGAGCGTATCGATCTCCCCCGGCTCGACGATCCCGACGCCGACCTGCGCGCAATCGGTGATCCGCGCGCACAGCCGCGCGCGTTCGGCGGCAGGTAATTTCTTCGAATCGTCGATCCCTCGCGGATGTCCCCGCGCAGGCAATATCACCGCCGCCGCGACCACCGGCCCGGCCAGCGGCCCCCGCCCCGCCTCGTCCACGCCAGCCACCGGCGCGAGATACAGGCGTTCGTGTTTCAGTCCGGGCATCGAAGACGCCATGGCGGGAAGCGGCGATTCTCGCCAGCGGTGTAGAGACAGAGCGCGTTGCCCGCAGGATCGAACAACCGCGCCTCGCGCCAGCCCCACGATTGATCGACCGGGTCGTCGACCGTGATCCCGGCGGCGCGCGCGGCCAAGACCGCGCGGTCCAAGTCGCCGCATTCGAGGAACACGACGGGCCGCCCCCCAATCTCTTCCGCCGTCTCGATCGACAGTGTTGTCCCACCTGCGCTTTCGAACCGTGCATAACGCCCCTCGCTGTCGACGATCGGCATCAGGCCGAGCGCACGGTAAAAGGCGAACGATGCGGCGTGGTCGGTCGCAGGCAAAGTGATCTGGTTGAGCGTCGCGCCGCCAAGGTTGCAATCAAGCCGCACTTCCTGATGCCCCATCGGCCCATGCCCCCCGCCCAGCCCCGGCGCTTCGTGCAGCGCCATCCGCACGAACAATCGCGCACGATCGATCGCGGCCCGCAAAGCAAGGCCGCGCCCTAGCCCCTCCGCAATCGCGCTGGCGAGCGTGCAGCCTGTACCGTGCGTATGCGGCGTATCGATGCGCGGCGACGACCAGCGTGTCTCGACACCATCGGCGGCGATCAGGCGGTCCTCGATCAACTCGCCGACGCCGTGCCCGCCTTTGACCAGCAACGCCGCGCCGGTGGCGCGAACCGCATCTTCGCCGCCCAACGCCGCAAGTTCGGGTAGGTTTGGCGCAATAACGGTGGCAAGCGCGATCAGGCGACCGAACGCCGCGATCGTGTCGGCGTCGGCGAGCACCGAACCCGACGTCGCCACCATGACGGGATCGAAGACGATCGGCACATCCAATCCCTCCAGCACATCCGCCACCGCATGCGCGGTCGCGGCGGATCCGATCATGCCGATCTTCACCGCATCGACGCCGATGTCGTCGATGCACGATCGCATCTGCGCGACGACCATGTCGGTCGGTACCGGATGCACCGTCTGAACACCCAGCGTATTCTGCGCCGTAATCGCGGTGATGGCGGTCATCGCGTGGCCGCCCAGCATCGTGACGGTCTTGATGTCGGCCTGGATGCCCGCGCCGCCGCCGGAATCCGATCCGGCGACAATCAGGATGCGCCCCACTTTTCTCTTGGGCGTCACCGCTTGAAGTGTCGCGTCGTCGACGCCGGATGCCGCTTCAGCGCATCCCCCACCCGTGCCGGTCGATCGAGCAATTCGCCGCCGCAGTTCGGGCAATGGTCATCCAGCGCATCGGCGCAATCCGCGCAGAACGTGCATTCGAACGAACAGATGAACGCGCCCGCATCATCGGCGGGCAGATCGACGCCGCAGCGTTCGCAGTCGGGGCGCATGTCCAGCATGATCGTTGTTTAGGGCACGCGCAGCCGTGATGAAAGCGGACAGGCGGGACTCGACAGCCGCGCGCCCGCATCGGACAGAGGGGCAACCACGAAAGAGAGGATGCGGATGCCCCATTACGGCGATCTCCAGAACCAGATCTACGGCGCGGGCCTGTCGGGCGTCGTGCCGACGATCCCGGTCGATTTCGCCACGCTGGAGGCGCGCGCCTGCGCCGCGCTGCCGCCGGGCACGCTCAGCTACGTGCAGGGCGGGTGCGGCGACGAACATACCCAGCGCCGCAACGCCGCCGCCTTTTCGGACTGGGGGATGGTGCCGCGGATGATGGTCGATTGCCGCCAGCGCGATTTGTCGATCGAACTGTTCGGGATGAAGCTGCCGACCCCGATCTTCATGGCCCCGATCGGCGTGACGGGAATGTGTACGCAGGACCAGCACGGCGACCTGGCCGCCGCGCGTGCGTCCGCCGTGACCGGCGTGCCGCTGTGCGCCTCGACGCTGTCGAACGATCCGCTGGAGGATGTGTATTCGGCATGCGGCGATACCCCGGCGTTCTTCCAGCTCTATACGCCGAAGGACAAGGCGCTGGCCGAGAGCCTGGTCGGGCGCGCCGAGGCGGCGGGCTATAAGGCGATCGTCGTGACGCTCGACACCTGGGTCACCGGCTGGCGGCCGCGCGACCTGAACACCGCCAATTTCCCGCAACTGCGCGGGCATGTGCTGACCAATTATTTCGTCGATCCGGTGTTTCGCAAGATGCTGGCCAAGCCACCATCGGAAGACCTCGCCGCCGCGATCGGCACGTGGGGCGCGACGTTCGGCAAGGTGCTGACGTGGGACGACATGGCGTGGCTGAAATCGATTACGAAGCTGCCGATCGTGCTAAAGGGCATCTGCCACGGCGACGATGCGCGGCGCGCGGTGGATCACGGCGCGGATGCGATTTATTGTTCGAACCACGGGGGGCGGCAGGCGAACGGCGGAATCGCCGCGATCGACATGCTGCCGGACGTCGTCGCGAGCGCGGGCGACGTGCCGGTGCTGTTCGACAGCGGAATCCGGTCTGGCACGGATGTCGTAAAGGCGCTGGCGATCGGCGCACGCGCGGTCGGCATCGGGCGGCCGTACAGCTACGGCCTCGCGTTGGGCGGCGCGGAGGGCGCGGCGCATGTCCTTCGCTGCATCCTGGCGGAGGCGGATTTGCTGATGGCGGTCAACGGCTATCCCAGCGTCGCCGCGGTGCGCGCGGCGGGGGCCGTGCGCCAAAGATAAATCCTCCCCTGCAAGGGGAGGTGGCGCGCAGCGCCGGAGGGGTATCGCGCTGTCGAGAGGGTGACACCCCTCCGTCAGGCTTCGCCTGCCACCTCCCCGTGCAGGGGAGGATTTCTACGGATCGATCACCAGCCGGTAACCGACGCCCAGTTCGTTCGTCAGCACCACCGGTTGCGAGGGGTCTTCCTCCAGTTTCTGCCGCAGGTTGCGCATCACGATGCGGAGGTATTCGACGTGGCGGTCGTGGACGTCGGGCCATCCGGCCTCGAGCATCTTGGGATGAGTCACGACGCGGCCGCCTGCCCGGACGAGCACCGCCAGCACCGCGAATTCCTTGCGCGTCAGCCGCACGTCCTCGCCGCCGCGCGTCACGCGCCGTTCGACCAGATCGAACGTCAGCGCACCCGCTTTCACGACCGCCTCGCCCGACGACGGCGCAACCGCGTGGCGCAATGCAGTGCGCACCCGCGCCAGCAGTTCTTCGGTATCGAACGGCTTGGTCACATAGTCGTCCGCACCGAGATCGAGCGCGGCGACCTTGTCCTCGGTATCCTCGCGCGCCGACACGACCAGCACCGCCGCCTCGCCCGACCGCTTCAGCAGCGTGACCAGTTCCAGCCCGTCGCGATCGGGCAGGCCGAGATCGAGCAGGATCACCGCGGGCCGCTCGGCCGCGGCGACGTCCAGCGCCTCGCGCGCGTTCGTCGCCTCGACCACCTCATACCCGACCCGCGTCAACGCGCTGCGCAACAGCCGCCGGATCGCCACTTCGTCGTCGACCACCAGCACGCGGTGCCCGCTCATGCCTCCTCCTCGCGCTCACGCACCAGCAACGCATCGGGAAAGATCAGGCTCAGCCGCGCGCCCTGCACGTCGCTCCGGTTCGCCGCCGCCACGCTCAATCCCATCGCCTCCGCAAATCCCTTCACGATCGCCAGCCCAAGCCCCGTCCCGCCCGCCGTGCGATCCGACCCGCGCAACCGCCGGAACGTGTCGAACACCGCGCCGCCGCCTTCTGCGGGCAAGCCCGGCCCTTCGTCGAGCACCGCCAGATCGATGCCATTGCTGGTCCGCGCCCCGCGGATCGTGACCGGCGTGCCCGGATCGCCGTAGCGCCCGGCATTGTCGAGCAGGTTGAGCAGGCAATGATGGAATAGCTGCGCGTCGACGCGCACCAGCGGCAGGTTCGGTGGCACCTCCAGCGTCACCGGATGTCCGCCCAGCGCGACGCGCGCGTCATGCACCGCCGCGCCGATCGCGTCGGTCAGATCGATCGCCTCCACGTTCAGCCGGATCGCCCCCGCCTCGACCCGCGCCATGTCGAGTAAATTCGCGACGAACCGGTCGAGCCGCAACGCCTCCTGCGCGACGGTGTCGACCAGTTCGGGCGCGGGGGCGCGGCGCCATTCCGCCGTGGCCGCGAGGATCGCCGTCAACGGCGTGCGCAGATCGTGGCCGACCGACGACAGCAACGCCGCACGCAGCCGGTCACGCTCGCGCACCGCATCCACATCGCGCATCTCCTCCGCCAGCCGCAGGCGTTCCAGCGCCAACGATGCCTGGTCAATCAGCCCCATCAGCAGCGGCAACTGGTCCGCGCGCAGCGGGTCGCCGCCCTCCTCGCGCGCGATCCCCAGCACGGCAATCGGCTTCCCCTCGGCCCCCAGCGGGCGGAACTGCCAGTCGGACGCGGTCAGCGTCGCGGTGTCGCGACCGGCGGGCTGGCCGGTGTCCTGCACCCATTGCGCCGCCGCCAGCTCGATCGGCTCCATCCGCACGTCGGCGTCGCGCGCGGCAAGCACGGTCAGGCCGGTCGCGCCCGCCTCCAGCAGCACGGTGCGCACGGCGAAGGTCCGCCCGATCTCCCCGCAGATCACCCCCGCCGCCTCCACCCGGTCGTCGATCGGCACCAGCCGCCGCAGGAAGCCCGCGAGCGCCGCATTCGATCGCGCGCTCGACGCCGCCAGATCGGCCTGCGCGCGCACTCGCGAGGTCAACTGGCTGGTCGCGATCGCCACGCCCAGCAGCACGAACACCGACACGACATTCTCGGGATTGTTGATCGAGAATGTCCCCACCGGCGGCAGGAAGAAAAAATTGTACGCCAGGCTGGACGCAAGACCTGCGAACAATCCGGTGCGCAGGCCGAACAGGCTCGCGCCGACCATCACCGGCAGCAGATAGAGCAAGGCGACGTTGCCGAGGTCGAGCAAATGCGACAGCGCGCTTCCGCCCGCCGTGACGCCCGCGACCATCGCCAGCGTCCACAGATAGCCCGACCGGCTGCCCCATTCGACGGCGGACTTGCGTCGCCGGACCGGAGCGCGCGCAGGCGCATCGAACGGCAGGACGTGGACCGCGACGCCCGGCGTCTCGCGCACCAGCCGGTCGACGACCGATCCGTGGCGCAGCTCGAACCAGCGCGAGCGCACCGATTTCCCGACGATCAGCTGCGTCACGCGCGCTTCCAGCGTATGGGTTTTCAGCCCTTCGAGCACCGACACCGCGGGGACGGTCGCAACCTCGCCGCCAAGCTGCGTCGCCAGATTCATCACCGTCGCGATCCGCGCGTGATCCTCCGCCCCCAGCGCGCGCGAGCGGGGCGTTTCGACATGCACCGCGGTCCACGGGCTGCGCTGCGCGTCCGCCATGCGCTTGGCGGCGCGCACCAGCCCGTCCGCGCCGGGCAGCTCGCTGACCGCCACCGCGATCCGCTCGGCCCCCGCCCACGTGCCCCCCAGCCCACCCGCGCGCAGTTCGTCGAGCATCCGCGCATCGACCGCCTGCGCTGCCCGCCTCAGCGCCAGTTCGCGCAATGCCGACAGGTTCGATTTGGAGAAGAAATGCGCCAGCGCGCGCGTCGCCTCCTCGGGCAGATAGACCTTGCCGTCCTTCAGCCGCTCGATCAACTCGTCGGGCGGGATGTCGACGACCTCGATTTCGGCCATCTCCAGCACATGATCGGGCACCGTTTCGCGGACGCGGACGCGGGTGAAGCTGGCGACGACGTCGTTCAGGCTCTCGATGTGCTGGATGTTGACGGTGGAGAAGACGTCGATCCCCGCCGCGAGCAGTTCCTCGACGTCCTGCCAGCGTTTCGGGTGACGGCTGCCCGGCGCGTTGGTATGCGCGAGTTCGTCGACCAGGGCGAGCGCGGGCGCGCGTTCCAGCAGCGCATCGATGTCCATTTCGCCCAGCGCATGGCCGCGGTGCTCGATCTGGACGCGCGGGATCGTCTCCAGCCCGACGGTCAGCGCGGCGGTCTCGGCGCGGCCGTGCGTCTCGACCACACCGACCACCACGTCGATCCCGGCACGGCGGCGCGCCGAGCCTTCGGAGAGCATTTCGTAGGTCTTGCCGACGCCGGGCGCGGCGCCGAGGAATATCTTCAGCCGCCCGCGACCTTCCTGCGCGGCGGCGCGCAGAAAGGCCTCGGGCGATGGTCGGTCGCGGTCGCTCAACCCTTACTCAGTCGATCGAGCGCGCGGTTGAGTTCGAACACGTTGACGCGCGGTTCGCCGAGGATGCCGAACAGCGGCGTTTCGACCGACTGCTCGACCAGCGCGCGGACGCGCGCCTCGGGCAATCCGCGGACGCGGGCGACGCGGGCGGCCTGCACCAATGCGGCGGCGGGCGACAGATCGGGATCGAGGCCGGAGCCGGACGCGGTGGCGAGGTCGGCGGGGAGCGGCCCGGTCACACCTTCGGCGCGACGCTTTTCGACATCGGGCTTCACGCGGTCGGTCAGCGCCTGGCTCGCGGGGCCGAGGTTGGAGCCCGACGAGGCAAGCCCGTCATAGCCCTTGCCCGCGGCCGACGGCCGGGTCTGGAAGTAGCGGTCCGAGACGAACGCCTGCCCGATGACGGTCGACCCGATCACGCGGTCGCCGTCGCGCACCAGACTGCCATTCGCTGCGCCGGGAAAGATCGCCTGTCCGATACCGGTCATGGCCAGCGGATAGCCGATCCCGAGCAGGAGTGCGAACAGGATCGTCATGACGATCGCGGGGCGCACGGCGGAGGTGAAGTCGGAGCTCATCGTCAGTTTCCTTCCACCCCGGCGAACGCCGGGGCCCGGTTGGGTTGCAGTCGCGACTGGCGGGCTGTCGCCCGATGGGACGGTGCGACTGGGCCCCGGCCTTCGCCGGGGAGGTGCTTAAGCGAGATCATGCCAACCCTACTCCGGACACCAGCAGGTCGATGATCTTGATCCCCACGAACGGCGCCACCAGCCCGCCCAGCCCGTAGATTCCGAGGTTGCGAGCCAGCAAAGGCCCCGCCCCCATCGGCCGGTACGTCACGCCCTTCAGCGCCAGCGGCACCAGCGCCGGGATGATCAGCGCGTTGAAGATGATCGCGCTCAGGATCGCCGATTGCGGCGTCGCCAGACCCATCACGTTCAGCACGCCGAGACCCGGATACAGCGCGACGAAGATCGCCGGGATGATCGCGAAATACTTCGCCACGTCGTTCGCGACCGAGAAGGTCGTCAGCGCGCCGCGGGTCATCAGCAATTGCTTGCCGAGCCCCACCACCTCGATCAGCTTGGTCGGATCGCTGTCGAGGTCGACCATGTTGCCCGCCTCGCGCGCGGCCTGCGTGCCGGTGTTCATCGCGACGCCGACGTCCGCCTGCGCCAGCGCGGGCGCATCGTTGGTGCCGTCGCCGCACATCGCGACCAGCTTGCCGCCCTGCTGCTCCTTGCGGATCAGCTCCAGCTTGTCCTCGGGCGTCGCCTGCGCGAGGAAATCGTCGACCCCCGCCTCGGCCGCGATCGCCGCGGCGGTCAGCGGGTTGTCGCCGGTGATCATCACCGTCCGGATGCCCATCGCGCGGAGTTCGCCGAAGCGTTCGCGGATGCCCGCCTTCACCACGTCCTTCAGGAAGATCGCGCCGAGTAACCGGCCGTCCTTCGCCACCGCCAGCGGGGTGCCGCCGGCGCGTGCGATCTCGTCGGTGATGCGGCGCAGTTCGGTCGCCGCGGCGGTTTCGCCGACGCCGGGATTGGCGCGCAGGATCGAATCGACCGCGCCCTTCTGGACCAAAGAACCGCCGATCTGCACGCCCGAGATGCGGGTCTGCGCGGTGAACGGGATCACTTCCGCGCCGTCGGGCAATGCCGCGGTGGTGACGCCGAACTTCTCGCGCGCCAGCACGACGATCGATCGGCCCTCGGGCGTTTCGTCGGCGAGACTGGCGAGCAACGCCGCCTCGGCCAGTTCGCTGTCGCTCGATCCGGCGACGTGGCGGAATTCGCTCGCCTGCCGGTCGCCGATTGTGATCGTCCCGGTCTTGTCGAGCAGCAGCACGTCGATATCGCCCGCCGCCTCCACCGCGCGACCGGACTTGGCGAGCACGTTGAAACGCACCAGCCGGTCCATCCCCGCGATACCGATCGCCGACAGCAACGCCGCGATCGTCGTCGGGATCAGCGTGATGAGCAACGCCGCCAGCATCGCCACGGGCACGTCACCCCCGGCATAGGTCGCGAAACCGGGGATCGTGCCGACCGCGATCAGGAAGATGATCGTCAGGCCGACGAGCAGGATCGTCAGCGCGACCTCGTTCGGGGTCTTCTGCCGTTCCGCGCCTTCGACGAGCGCGATCATGCGGTCGAGGAAGCCCTGGCCCGGCTCCACCGTCACGCGGACCTTGATCTGGTCGGAGATGACGCGCGTGCCCGCGGTCACCGCAGATCGATCGCCACCCGCTTCACGGATCACAGGCGCGCTCTCGCCGGTGATCGCGGCTTCGTTTACGCTGGCGACGCCCTCGATCACCTCGCCGTCGGACGGGATCAGGTCGCCCGTTTCGACCAGAACGACGTCGCCGACCGACAGGCGGCTGGCGGGGGCCAGCTCCCACGTGTCGCCGACCCCGGTCAGCAGCTTCGCGCGCAACTCGGCTTTGGTGCCGCGCAGGCTTGCCGCCTGCGCCTTGCCGCGGCCCTCGGCAATCGCCTCGGCGAAGGTGCCGAACAGCACCGTCAGCCACAGCCATACGACCAGTTGCAGCTGGAAGCCGACGGTCAGCGTCGGGCTGCCGATGCCGAGCAGGATCGTCATCAGCAATGCGACGCAAGCGGTGACGAACATCACCGGATTTCGGATCAGCTGCCGGGGCGAAAGTTTACGGAAGGCGTCACTGATCGCAGGCAGGATCAGATCGGCGGTAAAGAGCGACGCGGTCGCTGTGCGGGCCATGTCCAGGCGCTCCGATTTACGAAAGTTGGCCGCTGATCATCGCAAGATGATCGGCGATGGGTCCGAGCGCGAGGCTCGGCAGGAAGGTCAGGCCGCCCAGGATCAGGACGATGCCGACAAGCAGCCCGACCCACAGTCCGCCCGTCGTCGGGAACGACCCGGCACTGGGTGGCGTGTACTTCTTCGCGGCGAGCGAACCGGCGATCGCCAACATCGGTACGATGATGAAGAAGCGCCCGACCCACATCGCGATACCCAGCAGCGAATTGTAATACGGCGTGTTGGCGGTCAGACCCGCAAAGGCCGACCCGTTGTTCCCGACCGCGCTGGTGAAGGCGTACAGGATCTCGCTGAACCCGTGCGGCCCTTTGTTGAGCGGCCCCGCCAGCCCGGCGGGCAGCACCGCGCTGATCGCGGAGAAGCCGAGGATGATGAGCGGCAGGACGGCGATCGCCAGCACCGCAAGCTTCACCTCGCGGCTCTCGATCTTCTTGCCGACATATTCCGGGGTGCGCCCGACCATCAGCCCGGCGACGAACACCGCCAGGATCGCGAACAGCAGGAAGCCGTAGATGCCAGCGCCGACGCCGCCGATGACGACTTCGCCCAACTGAATGTTGAACAGCGGGATCATGCCGCCCAGTGCGGTGAAGCTGTCGTGCATCGCATTCACCGCGCCGCACGATGCGGCGGTGGTGACCACCGAGAACAGCGCCGATGCGGCTATGCCGAAGCGGACTTCCTTGCCCTCCATATTGCCCCCGGCGACGCCGAGATTGTGGAGGATCGGGTTGCCTGCAGCTTCCTGCCAATAGGTCACGGTCACGCCCGCGACGAACAGGATGATCATCGCCGAGAGGATCGCCCAGCCCTGCCGCGTGTTGCCGACCGCCTTGCCGAAGGTCCACGTCAGGGCAAAGCCGATCGTGAAGATCGACAGCATCTGGATCAGGTTCGTCAGCGCGGTCGGGTTCTCGAACGGATGCGCAGAGTTCGCGTTGAAGAAGCCGCCACCGTTGGTGCCGAGCATCTTGATCGCTTCCTGGCTCGCGACCGGCCCGAGCAGGATCGACTGCTTCATGCCTTCCAGCGTGTTGACGTCGATCGCCCCCGCCATCGTCTGCGGCACGCCGCTGGCGATCAGGAAGATCGTGTAGATCACGCACACCGGCAGCAGCAGATACAAGGTGATGCGCGTCGCATCGGCCCAGAAATTGCCGATCGCTTTCGCCTCACGCCGCGCAAAGCCGCGGAACAGTGCGAAGGCCAGCGCAATGCCGGTCGCCGCCGACATGAAATTGTGGATCGTCAGGCCGAGCATCTGGCTGAGGTTCGACATCGTCGATTCCCCGCCATAGCTCTGCCAGTTGGTGTTGGTGGTGAAGCTGACCGCGGTGTTGAACGCCAGATGATCGGGCACGCCCGCCAGCCCCTGCGGATTGCCCGGCAACACGCCCTGCAACCGCAGCACCGCATAGGTGAACAGCAGCAGCACGACGTTGAACAGCAGCATGTGAACCGCATACCGCCGCCAGCTCTGCTCGGCGTTCGGATCGATCCCCGCCAGTTTGTAGAAGCCGCGTTCGACCGGCCCAAGGACGACATGGAGCGGCGTTCGCCGCCCCTCATAGAGTGCGAACAGCCACGTCCCCACCGGCTTCGTCAGCGCCAGCAAGATGGCGACGAAGCCGAGGATCAGGATCCAGCCCTGGATGGTCATCGAATGCGTCTTTCTAGAAACGCTCGGGGCGGATCAGCACCACCACGAGATAGGCGAGAAGGCCGAAAGCGGTCAGCGCCGCGAGCCACATGTCGAAGGTCATGATTTCATTCCCTCAAGCGTTGTCGCACAATCGGACGTAGGCGAGCGTCAGGGCGAACAGCCCGAGGATCACGCCGATCCAGAGAATATCCTGCATGGTTCCGGTTCCCTGTTCAGACGATGATTCAGAAGGCAGCGGTCAGCGACGCGACCACCGCGCCGTTGGCGATCGACCCGACGCCGTCCTGCCCCTTGGAAAAGCTGGGCTGGATGCGCGCCGCGTCGCGCGCGCTGATGTCGGTGTCGACATAGGACACGTTCACCGTCAGATTCTTGTACGTGGCGTCGACGCCCAGCGACCAATCGGCGTATTTGCCGGTCGGCGCGACGCTGGTGGCGTTGGGGCCGAGCCCCGGATTGCCGTCCGAATAGCCGATATGCGCCTTGGCGGTCAGCGGCGTCCCCGCGATCGCCAGCGCGCCGTCGCCCGAAACGTAGAGGTTGTCCTCCTTGTCGCCCGGATCGTTATAGATGCCGGCGGCGGCATCGGCCCCGGTGAAATACCAATTGCCCAGCGCCTGCTGCGCGGGGGCATAGGCCACGCCCGCGGTCAGCGTCAGCGGACCCGTGGTGCCGGTCAGCTTGATATAGGGTTCGGCGAAATCGGTTTTGTCCGCGCCGCCGGGATACATGTACCAGACCAGGCCGACGTCGAGCGTGGCGTTGTCGGCCAACTTCGCCTTGTACCCGCCGATCAGGTCCAGTTCCATGTTCGCGCCGCCGAACGTGCCCCAACCCGACAGGTTCGATCCCCACACGCCCGCGTACAGGCCGCTTTCGTGGGTCAGCGTGATGCCGCCCTGGATCGCCATTTCCTTGTCGGACTGCGACACGCCGCGGAACCGGTAGTCGGACGCGATCGCGACCGATCCGGTAACGGTTACGGGCGAGGGCGGCGCGGTGTCCTGTGCATAAGCGGGAGCGGAAACGGCGACCATGCCCGACAGGGCGGTCGCGAGAACGACGGACTTCATGGGGAATCCTCAAACGGTGAGGATGGCCGATTAGGCGTGTTTCGCGTTTCGCTTCGAGAGCGAACGCGCCCGATCCGCATAGCATTTGCATAGTGTAATTCCTCCCCGGCACGGGGAGGAATGAAAGGCGTCAACTCACCCCATCAGCCACGTGCGGATCACCCATGCGACCGCGCCCAGCGCCGCGACGCTCATCGCCCAGATCGCGGCCAGCCACGCCAGCCGCCGCCACAGGGGCGCTTCCTCAGTGATAACCGTCCAGCCCGACCTTGCCGCGGAACACCCAATAGGCCCAGGCGGTGTAAGCCAGGATCAGCGGCATGATGAACGCGGTGCCGACCAGCATGAATATCTGGCTCTTCTCCGGCGCGGCGGCGTCCCAGATCGTGATCTGGTCAGGGACGATATAGGGGAAGATGCTGACCCCCAGCCCCGCGAAGCACAGCCCGAACAAGGTAAGCGCCAGCGCGAACGGGGCCCATTCAGACCCCGCCTTCAGCTTGCGGAAGAACAGGAAGGCGACGATTGCCGTCAGCAACGGCACCTGCGCGGTGGCCAGCACGCCCGGCATCGCGAACCAGCGCTTCCAATATTCGAATTGCAGGAACGGCGTCGCCGCGCTGACCGCGACGATCGCCACCAATGTCGCGATTCCCGCATAGAGCGCCAGCCGCTTCGCATGTTCCTGCGCGCGGCCCTCGATCCGCCAGATCATCCACGTCGCGCCGAGCAGCGCATAGCCCGCCACCACGCCCAGCCCGGTCAGGATCGAGAACGGCGACAGCCAATCCAGCCACCCGCCGACATAGGCCTGATCGACCACCTTCACCCCCTGCAGCAACGCGCCCAGCGTCACGCCCTGCGCGAACGCCGCCAGGAACGAACCGCCGGTGAACGCCGCATCCCACAATACGCGGTGGCGCGGGTCGCGCCAGCGGAACTCGAACGCGACGCCGCGGAACACCAGCCCCAGCAGCATCGCGATGATCAGCGGATAGGTCGCGGTCAGGATCACGCCGTAGGCCAGCGGAAATGCGGCGAACAGCCCGCCGCCCCCCAGCACCAGCCACGTCTCGTTCCCGTCCCACACCGGCGCGATCGAATTCATCGCCTGATCGCGCTCCTCCCCTACGTCGAACACCGGGAACAGGATGCCGATGCCCAGATCGAACCCGTCCATCACGACGTACAGGAACACCGAAAAGGCGATGATGAACGCCCACACCACGGTCAGGTCGACATCGACTCCCATCGGATCAGGCCCTCGCCGGCTGGTTGCGCGCGGGCGCAGGAGTGATACCAGCGGTCCGCGTCGGCGTTGCGTCGGGCTCGCTCTCGCCAGGATGAGCTGGCGCGCTCATCAGCTTCAGTATGTACCACGTGCCCGCCCCGAACACCGCGAAATAGACCAAAACGAACGCGGTCAGCGATGCCGCCACCGCGGGCGCGGCGAGTGGCGAATGCGACTGCGCGGTCAGCAGATGGCCGTAAACCGTGAACGGCTGCCGCCCGACCTCGGTCGTGATCCAGCCCGCGATCACCGCGACGAACCCGGCCGGTCCCATCGTCAGCGCCGCGCGGTGCAGCCACGGCCAGTCGTACAGCTTGCCGCGGACGCGCGCGAACAGGCTCCACAGCCCGAGGCCAAGGATCGCAAAGCCGATCCCCACCATCACCCGGAACGACCAGAACACCACCGCCACTGGCGGCTCGCGATCGTCGGGGATCGTGTCGAGCCCAGCGAGCGGCGCGTCCAGATCATGCTTCAGGATCAACGACGACAGCTTCGGGATTTCGACCGCATAATCGACACGCTTCTCGGCCTGATTGGGCAGACCGAACAGGATCAGCGGCGCGCCGTCCGGGTGACTGTCGAAATGCCCCTCCATCGCCATCACCTTCGCGGGCTGATGCTTCAGCGTGTTGAGGCCGTGTTCGTCGCCCGCGAAAATCTGCACCGGCGCAACCAAGGCCGCCATCCACATCGCCATAGAGAACATTTTTCGCGCGTGCGGCTTGCTGGCGTCGCGCAGCAGGTGGAATGCGCCGACCGCACCGACCACCAGCGCGGTCGTCAGGTACGCGGCGATCACGGTGTGGACCAGACGATACGGGAAACTCGGGTTGAAGATGATGTCCAGCCACGGCCCCGACGGCAGGAACTGGCCCTTGGCGTTCATCGAGAACCCCGTCGGCGTCTGCATCCAGCTGTTCACGCTGAGGATCCAGAACGCGGAGATGAACGTGCCGAGCGCGACCATCAACGTCGCGGCGAAGTGCAGGCCCTTCCCGACCTTCCTCATCCCGAACAGCATCACGCCCAGGAATCCGGCCTCCAGGAAGAAGGCGGTCAGCACCTCATAGGCCATCAGCGGGCCGATGACGGGTCCGGCCTTGGTCGAAAACACCGACCAGTTGGTGCCGAACTGGTAACTCATCACGATGCCCGACACGACGCCCATCGCGAATGCGACGGCGAAGATCTTCACCCAATATTTGAACAGGTCGAGGTACAGTTCCTTGCCCGTCTTCAGCCATAGCGCTTCGAGGACCGCGAGATAGCTCGCCAACCCGATCGAAAAGGACGGGAAAATGAAATGGAAGCTGACGGTGAAGCCGAACTGGATGCGCGCCAGCAGCACCGGATCGAGGGTGTCGAACATGGTCGTTCCCGTGGGGTCGACGGACGAACGCTCCGCCGACCAATCTCTAGGCGCTCGCGGCCCGATTTTGGAGTGCAATAATTGCAGGTGCACCACCTGCAGGCGCATCGCTCATGGGAACACCGCGCGGGCGAAATCGTTGAACCGCGCATGGAACCCGCCCGCGATAGCCACGGCCGCTTCAAGGCCGATCACCATATCCGCAACCGCACGATCGGCGCCGCGCTGATCGGCACCGCTGCACTAGCCATCGGCACGCTGTTCCGCGGCCGCATAAAGGAAGCGCTGAGTCCCGCCAACGCGGAGCACGAAGCGTCGGATCTGTCGTTCGACGCCGCCCGGCCCGGCACGAACCGCGCGCCCGACGCCTTCCGCCCCGATCCGAGCGCGCCGGTTCCGGCGTCGGAGCGGGAAGGATTGCGGCCGCCGACCGGCTTTCCGACGACGGTAAATTAAATCAGCGCCAGCAGCGCAAACGTCGCCAGCCAATGCGTGCCCATGTAATCGTCCGCCAGATGCGGCAGGCTGGCCGCCAGATGCCGCTCCGCCGCCGCCTCGGCCCACGGTTCGTCCAACCGCAACCCGCGCCAGCACCAAGCCCGGCTGAGGTTCAACCCGTCGAGATGCGCGATCTTCCCGTCGCTGCGGTCCGATACCGTGGCGGGCGTAAACAGCGTCGTTGGCTTCCCGTGAGCCAAGCCGGGCAGGAACGCCGCGAACCAGTCGCCAAACCCGCTCCCCAGCACGCGCCGCATCAGCAATGTCTCGCACAATGCGGGCGACAGGAATTCGTCCCCGCCCGGCTCCCACGCCTGACACCCGCGGTCCGCCCCGAACCAGTCGCGCGACCGGTCGTCGATCAGCGCGGCCAATGCCAAGTCATGCTCGACCGCCCAGTCCCGCGCGAGGACCAGCGCAAACGCGGTGTTGAAGTGAGTCCCGACGCGGATCGGATAGGTCAGCTTCGGCAGATGCGCCGCAAACCGCGCGGCGAACGCCCGCGCCAACGGCTCCAGCGCCGCGCCCCACCCCGCGTCATGCCGCGCCGCCTCGCCATGCAATGCCACCGCCCATGCCCAGCCATAGGGCCGCTCGAACCCCGCCGCCCCCGGCCGCGACAGATACGACAGTTCGCCGACGACCTTCTCCACAACCAGCATCTCATCCGCCCGCGCGCGTATTTCAGCGGCCTCGGGCAGCCCCGGAAATAGCCGCGCGATCGTGAGCAACTGCCACCATCCATGCACGCAGCTATGCCAGTCGAAGCTGCCGTGGAAGATCGGGTGCAGCACGTGCGGCTCGACCAAATCGTCTGGCCCGGTCAGCACCTGATCCAGTTTGAACGGATAACGCTGCCCGATGTGCGACAGCGTCAACCGCGCGAAACCCGCCGCCATTTCCCCGGTCAACTTCATGCGACGACCCACCACAACAAGGCGATGTTGAACACCAGCAGCGGCAGCGCGGTCGGGATCTGCGCGCGGATCACGCCGTTCGGGTCTTTCAGTTCCAGCAGCACCGCAGGCACCAGATTGAAGTTCGCCGCCATCGGCGTCATCAGCGTCCCGCAGAACCCCGCGAGCATCCCCACCGCCGCCACCGGCGCCGGGTCAGCGCCATATGCCTGCACCAAGAGCGGTATCCCGACCGCCGCCGCCATCACCGGAAACGCCGCAAAGGCGTTGCCCATCACGATCGTGAACAGCGCCATCCCGACGCCGTACGCGATCACCGCGCCGACGACGCTGCCCTCCGGAATCGCCACGCCGATCACCCGTCCGACGACCTCGCCCACGCCAGCCAGCGCGAACACCGCGCCGAGGCTCGCCAGCATCTGCGGCAGCGCCGCCGCCCAGCCGACATCATCCATCAACCGCCGCCCCGCCGCGAACGGCGCGGTGACGCCGGGCCGCAGCCAGACGTAGCAGAACATGATCGCCAGCAGCACGCCTAGCGTGAGCGCCACCAGCGTCGCCTGCTTCGGATCGACCAGCCCCGGCAGTTCCTTGAACGCCAGCGTCCCCAGCAAGGCGGTCGCAGGGATGATCAGCGCGGGCACGAAGATCAGGTTTCCACGCAGCCGCTCCGGCGACGCCTCTGGCGTACTCCGCCGCATCTGTCCGGTCGCCGCAATCGCGACCAACGCGAGCACCAGTATCCCGTTACCGATATCGCCCAGACGATCGCCGACCAGGAAGCTCGCCGCGATCAGCGCGTAGAACAAGGCGTTCGACCAGCGCCGATCGCGCACGCTCAGCACCGCGAACGCGATAAAGGTCAGCCCCGCTACCAGATAGACGAAGTTAAGCCCGATCATCGTTTCAGCCTGCGATCGAGCAGCCACAGCCGGAACCCGTGGATGAGGAACGCCGCGATCGCGGTCGGGATCGCCCAGACCGACAGCTGCAGCGGCTCCAGCACGATGCCATACCCCTCAAGCACGCCCTTCATCAGCAGGATCGATCCGATCGCGATGAAGATGTCCTCGCCGAAGAACAGCCCGATATTGTCGGTCGCCGCGGCCATCGCCTTGATGCGCTCCGGATCAGCGCCATCGCTCGCCGCCTCCGCCATCGGCGCGATCAGTGGGCGAACGGTCTGCGCGTGTCCCGCGACCGATGTAAGGCCCAGCGCGGCGGTGATCTGTCGGAACGCCAGATATGCGATCAGCAACCGCCCCGTCGTCGCGCCCTTCAACCCGGCGATCAACGCCCGCGCGCGTGTCTGCAACCCGTGCCGTTCGAGCAGCCCGATCACCGGCAGCACGATATATATCGCGGTGACGTAGCGCGTATCGTTGAACGCCTTCCCGAACGCCGCCAGGATCGCCAGCGGATCGAGCCCCACCGCCAGCCCCGTCACCAGCGCCGACACCGCGATCACCAGCATCGGATTGAACCGCAGCAAAAACCCGAGCGCGATGACCGCGATGCCGAGCAGTACCAGCATCAGCGCGAAAGATTAGCGGATCGACGGATGCTCAAGCGGCGGCGCGGGCAGCGTAGATCGCGGGGCGATAGCGCGGTTCGGGGATGGGATCGCCGTGGGCGGCGAGACTTTCCAGATACAGGTTTATCGCGACCTGCGCCTCCACGACCGCCTCGTCAGGCGTCGTGCCGTGCGCACTGCAATACCGAAGGTCCGGCACGTCCGCGATCCAGCAATCATCCTCGGACGACCAAAATACGTTGATATGATAGCGCGGGGTCATTCGTCGTTCCCGTCCAGCGTCAGGCCGTTGGACTCGATGATATCAAGGAACTGCCGCAGCTGATAGGGTTTGGCGGCCTTACCTTTTGGCTGAACCACGATCCGATCATGAACGTCAGTTCGCTTGTAGATGCGATGACTGCCGCTTGTGCGACCAAGAACGAACCCAAATGCGCGCAGCAATCGCTCGAACTCATCGAAACTGATCGCGCTGCCGGACGCCAGCCGATCGTAGAGCTTTGCAATCCGCGTCATGCCGGGGCCAACAGCCGTTCCTTTGCGATCTTGTCCCGCCACACCAATGGCGCGAGCTGGTGGACGTTGTTGCCCTCGCTATCCACCGCGACCGTCACGGGGAAATCCGACACCTCGAACTCGTAGATCGCCTCCATCCCAAGGTCGGCAAAGCCGACGACCTTCGATCCCTTGATCGCACGCGCCACCAGATACGCCGCGCCGCCGACCGCCATCAGATACGCCGATTTGCCCTCCGCGATGGCCTTCGTCGCATCCGCGCCGCGTTCGGCCTTCCCGACCATCGCCAGCAGACCCTGATCCAGCATCATGCGCGTGAACTTATCCATCCGCGTCGCGGTGGTGGGGCCGGCCGGCCCCACCACCTCCTCGCCGACCGGATCGACCGGGCCGACATAATAGATCACACGGCCCTTGAACGCGACCGGCAGGGAATCGCCCGCGTCCAGCATGTCCTTGATCCGCTTGTGCGCCGCGTCGCGCCCGGTCAGCATCTTGCCATTCAGCAGCAGCCGGTCGCCCTGCTTCCAGCCCTGCACCACCTCCGGCGTCAACGTGTCGAGATCGACGCGGATCGCGGCCTTGTCGGGCGTCCAGTTCACGTCGGGCCATTCGTCCAGCTTCGGCGCTTCGAGATACGCCGGGCCGGACCCGTCCAACGTAAAATGCGCATGACGCGTCGCGGCGCAGTTCGGGATCATGGCGACGGGTTTGCCCGCCGCATGACACGGCGCATCCTTGATCTTCACGTCGAGGATCGTGGACAGACCGCCCAGCCCCTGCGCGCCAATCCCCAACGCGTTGACCTTGTCGAAAATCTCGATCCTGAGCGCCTCGATGTCATTGCGCGGCCCGCGGGCCTTCAGCGGGCCCATGTCGATCGGCTCCATCAGCGCCTGTTTCGCCAGCAGCACGCAATGCTCCGCGGTGCCGCCGATGCCGATCCCCAGCATCCCCGGCGGACACCAGCCCGCCCCCATCTGCGGCAGCATCTCCAGCACCCAGTCGACGATCGAATCGCTGGGGTTCATCATCTTGAACTTGGACTTATTCTCCGACCCGCCACCCTTCGCCGCGACGTCGATGCTGACGGTCGCCCCCGGCACCATCTCGACGTGCAGCACGCACGGCGTATTGTCCTTCGTATTGCGCCGCGTGAAGGCCGGGTCGGCCAGCACCGACGCGCGCAATTTGTTCTCGGGATGCAAGTACGCGCGGCGCACGCCGTCGTCGACGATCTCCTGCAGCGACCGGCTGGTGTCGTCCAACCGGCAATCCATGCCCCATTTAACGAACACGTTGACGATTCCGGTATCCTGGCAGATCGGGCGATGCCCCTCCGCACACATCCTGCTATTGGTCAGGATCTGCGCGATCGCGTCCTTCGCGGCCGGGCCTTGCTCGGCCTCGTAAGCCTCGCCCAGCGCACGGATATAATCCATCGGGTGATAGTAACTGATGAACTGGAGCGCGTCGGCCACGCTCTCGATCACATCGGCTTGCCGGATCATCGTCGTCATGGCCGCACCCTTGCCGCAGCCCGCGCCCCGCATCAATTCGTAAAGACGAATTAGGGATTGGCGCTAACCAATCGCGAACGGCGGCGGCGCTAGACACCGCGGATGGGAATTGTCCGCCGCAGCGTCCACACGATCACGTCGCCGCGGGGGCTGGCGGACGCGCTCGGCCTGATCGCGGATCACGACGAAGCGATCGTCGACGCGCGTGACGCCGCGCTGGGCGAGGTCGCCTCGCTCTGGCCGGTCGCGGCGCTGACATTGTTAGTTGGACCGTCGATCTTCCTGGCCACGGCGCTCTCGCAATCGGCGATGCTGGCGCAAGACATCATACTAGTCGGCGTGCCGATTGCGCTGATCGGACTTGCGATCTGGGCGGTCGTCACCCTACCGAAGTTGCGCGAATGGCCCAGCCATCACCGCAATTCGACGCTTGCCGCACTTTCGGCCGTACTCGGCATCCTTCTGTCATTGGCGTTGAGCGCCGCGCACGATCTGCCGAACGCAGAGTTCCGCTTGAGCGGCGCGGTGGCGGCGTTCGGCGCGATCGTGATCGTCGCGATCGCGCTTCATGCGGTACGCGCGGCATCGCTCGCGTTTTCGACCGCGCTGGCGTTGATGGTTCCGGCAACCACCGGCTTCGGCGTCGCAGCGGCGCTGGCCCTGACGCTGGCGGGTGCACTTGCTGCAGGCATCGGGCGCGTTGCCGCGCGCGACCGGCTGCTAATCGCCAGGCGAAGGAGCGCCGTGGATGCCGGAAGGCTCGCGACGCGGCTGGTCGGCGAATATGAGGCGCACGGCAACGGCTGGTTCTGGCAAAGTGACCGCTTCGGCCACCTGACCTATCTTTCCGCGAAGGTGGCGCGAGAGATCGCCGGGCTAGGCGTGGAGCCGATCGGCGAACGGCTGAGCAACGTCTTCCGCGTCGATTCGACCCTCCACGAAACCGAACGCACGCTGACCTTCCACTTGTCGTCGCGCACCGGTTTTGCGGATTATTCGGTCCGCGCGGCGTTCGACGGCGCGCCCGATCGCTGGTGGTCGATCTCCGGCCGCCCGGTGCTCGACGAACGCGGCCGGTTTCAGGGCTTCATCGGTTCGGGCTGCGACCTGACCGAGAAGCGCCGGCAGGAGGCGGAGATCACCCGCCTCGCGCTGTTCGACAGCCTGACCGGCCTCGCCAATCGTCAGCGGATGCGGCTGTCGATCGATCAGACGCTGTCGCCCGCCAACGCCGCGCGCGGGATGACCGCGCTGTTCCTGCTCGATCTGGACCGGTTCAAGGCGGTCAACGACACGCTCGGCCATCATATCGGGGACGAACTGCTGAAGCAGGTCGCGCAGCGGTTGCAGCGGACGGTCGGCGACGCGGGGCTGGTCGGGCGGCTGGGCGGCGATGAATTCCAGGTGCTGGTTCCGCGCGAGGGCCATCGCGACCGGCTGGGCCAGCTCGCGCGCTCGATCATCGCGGCGCTGTCGCAACCATATGTGATCGAAGGCGCGCCGGTCACGATCGGCTGCTCGATCGGCGTTGCGATCGCGCCCGAACATGGCGACGATGCCGAATCGCTCGTTCGCAACGCCGACCTCGCGCTCTATGCGGCGAAGGGGGATGGGCGCGGCGTCCACCGCTTCTACCGCGACGAATTGCTCGCCGGCGCGCAGCATCGCAAACGGCTGGAGGACGATCTGCGCGCCGCGCTGGCCGGCAACCAGTTCCACCTCGCTTATCAGCCGGTCGTGTCGACCGCCGACGAACGGATCGTGGGATACGAGGCGTTGCTGCGCTGGGATCACCCGACGCGCGGCAGCGTCAGCCCGGCCGACTTCATCTCGGTCGCCGAGGAATGCGGACTGATCGGCGCAATCGGCGAATGGGCGCTCCGCACCGCCTGCGCCGAGGCGGCGACCTGGCCCGACCACGTGCGGGTCGCGGTCAACGTCTCGCCGATCCAGTTCGCGCACACCTCGCTGCCCGCGATCGTCACCAACGCGATCGCCGCCGCCGGAATATCCGCGTCGCGGCTAGAACTGGAGATCACCGAAGGCGTGTTCCTGAACGACGGCGACGCGACGGATGCGATGTTCGCGGCGTTGAAGGGCATCGGGGTCCGGCTGGCGCTGGACGATTTCGGCACCGGCTATTCAAGCCTCGGCTATCTGAAAAAGGCGCCGTTCGACAAGATCAAGATCGACCAGAGCTTCGTGCGCGATGCGATCCAGCCCGGCAACCGCAACGCCGCGATCATCAAGGCGATCGTGACGCTCGCCGACACGCTCTACATGGAGACCACCGCCGAGGGGGTCGAACAGCAGGATGAGATCGCGCTGATCCGCAGTTTGGGGTGCAGCCACATCCAGGGCTACGTCTATGGCCGCCCCGCACGCGCCGCCGATGTGCTCGATCAACTGGCGGCAGCGGGCGGCAAGGCCAGCGCGATCGGGTACAAGGTCAGCCGGGGACAGCGCACGACGATGCTGCGCTCGGCCCGGATCGCGATCGGTGACGAAACGGGCGAGGTCCGCATCCGCAACATATCGTCGTCGGGCGCGATGATCGACGGCGTCGATTTCCCTGACGAGGCGATCGGCGTCGACGTATTGATCGAGCTGATCGACAGCCAGTTGTTCCCCGCCACGGTCCGCTGGACCAGGGATGGCAAGGCGGGTCTGGAGTTCGCCGAAGGCTTTAACCTGGAACGGTTGAACGCCCCGCCCAAGGCGTTGCGCCGGGCGGGGTGATTGGCCTACCCCCGGCCGGATACAATCTAAATCCGGGGACGCATCCGATGAAACTGACCGCCGCGCTCGCGCTGCCCGCGCTGCTGCTCTCGACCGCGGCGCTGGCGCAGGACGCCGACGACAAGCCTGCGGCGAAAAGCGAAAAGGCGGCCGACGCACCGATCCCGCCTCCCGTCGTGTCGGTCACGAAGCATAGCGGCAATTTCGGCGGCGCGCGGATCAGCTACCGCGCGACCGCGGGCGAGACGTATCTGAAGGACAAGGACGGCAAGCCGCTCGCCGCGATCACCTCGTACAGTTACGTCAAGGACGGCGCGGTCGATCCCAAACGCCCCGTCACTTTCCTGTGGAACGGTGGTCCGGGTTCGGGATCGCTATGGCTGCACATGGGCGCGTTCGGGCCGAAGCGCGTGGTCATCCCGTCGGACGCGAAGGACGACGGCGCGCCGCCCTATCCGATCATCGACAATACCGAATCCCTGCTCGACGTGACCGACCTCGTCTTCATCGACCCCGTCGGCACCGGCTTTTCCCGCGCGCTCGGCAAAAAAGACCCGAAGGATTATTGGGGCGTCACCAAGGACGCGAAATCGATGGCGCAGTTCATCCGGCTGTGGCTCGACGCCAACGGCCGCTGGAACGCGCCGAAGTTCATCGGCGGCGAAAGCTATGGCACAACGCGCTCGGCCGCGGTCATCAACGAACTGGAAGGCAGCTACACCGATGTCGCGATCAACGGGATCATCCTGATCTCGTCGATCCTCGATTTCTCCGCCGCCGCGGATTCGCCGGGCAACGAACTCGGCTATGTCACCAACCTGCCGTCGATGGCGGCGACCGCCTGGTATCATGACAAGGTGCCGAACAAGCCCGCCACGGTCGAACAGTTCGTCGCAGAGGCGAAGGCGTTCGCGATCGGCCCCTATGCGTCGGCGTTGCTGAAAGGGAACGCGATCACGCCGGGGGAACGCGCCGCGATCCGTCCGCAACTCGCGCGGTTCACCGGCGTATCGGAAGCCTATCTCGATCGCGCCGACCTGCGCCTGTCGCCGGGCCGCTTCTACAAGGAACTGCTGCGCGACCGCGGCCTGACGATCGGCCGCCTCGACACGCGCTACACCGGCAAGGATTACGACAATGCCGGGGAGGAGCCCGACAACGACCCCAGCTTCTATGCGATCGACGGCGCGTACACCGCGGCGATGAACCAGTGGAGCCGTGAGGGGCTGAAATACTCCCCCGACCTCGTCTATTCCTCGATCGGTGGGGTGCGCGACTGGGACTGGAAGATCGGCGGCCCGCGCGGCGGCGAAGGTTATTTGAACGTCGCACCGTACATCGGCCGCGCCATGCGGGAGAACAGCGGGCTACGCGTGTTCGCGGGGCAAGGCTATTACGATTTCGCGACGCCGTTCTTCGGCGCGGAATATTCGCTGAATCGCACCGGTATCCCCAACGACGGGCGCATCCAGTGGCATTATTACAATGCCGGGCACATGATGTACGTCCGCGAAAACGATCTGCGCAAACTCTCCGCCGACATCCGCGCGTTCATCCGCGCAAGGTGACATTTCCCAAAGTCCTCGCCTTCGACGTCTTCGGCACGGTGGTCGACTGGCGCACCAGCATCGCGCGCGAATCCGCGCCGTTCCTTGCGCGACTCGGTCGCTCCGACCTCGACCCGCATCGCTTCGCCGACGGCTGGCGTCGTCGCTACGTCCCCGCGATGGAAAGCGTCAACAACGGCGATCGCGGCTTCATCATCCTCGACACGCTCCACCGCGAAATGCTCGAAGACCTGCTCCGCCACTACGACATCGACCCGGCGACGCTCGACGACCAAACCCTCACCGACTGGTCGCACGCATGGCGGCGGCTCGATCCGTGGTCCGACTCGGTCCCCGGCCTCACCCGCCTCAAATCGCGCTTCCCGATCGTCACGCTCTCCAACGGCAACATCGCATTGATTCTGGAGATGGCGCGACGCGGTGGCTTGCCATGGGATGCGATCATGGGCGCGGAGGTGACGCGCGCCTACAAACCTGCCCTGCCCGCCTATACGCGGATGGCGGACATCCTGCAGATCGCGCCGTCCGATCTGTGTCTGGTCGCTGCGCACCACAGCGACCTTGCCGCCGCCCGCGCCTGCGGCCTGCAAACCGCCTTCATCCACCGGCCGCAGGAATATGGTGGCCGCGTCGCACCCGACGCGGATCAGGCACAGGATTGGGAGTACGCCGTCGACAGCCTGGAACAACTGGCGGACGCGATGGATTGCTGACCGCGGATGTCGAAAATCGCTGGCGGCGACGGCCCGATCGCGATAGCGGCAAGCGTATGAAAATCCTCGCTCTCGCCGCCGCATCGCTCGTCATCGTGTCCGCTGCACCCGCGCACGCACAGGACGACGATAGCCCGCGTCGGACTCGCGTCATCCTGGGACCGCAGCTCTCGCCCGACTATCCGGGATCGTCGAGCGTTACCCTGTCTCCCTACATCTCGGTCGCGCGCGCCCGTGGCGACGATCCGTTCGCGTTCGAAGCGCCGGACGAAAGCTTCAATCTGAAACTGGTGTCGGCGAACGGCTTTTCGGCCGGTGGATCGCTCGGCTTCGAAGGAAAGCGTTCGCGCAAGGACACCGACGGCGCGCTGCCGAAGGTCGGTTTCGGCGTCGAACTCGGCGGTTATGCGCAATATCAGCTTATCCCCGCGGTGCGTGTGCGGGCCGAGGCGCGGCAGGCTGTCAGCGGACATGACGGTTTCGTCGCGAACCTCAGCGCGGACTATATCGCGCGCGACGGCGACAATTGGGTTTTCTCGATCGGGCCGCGCGTGACGTTGACCGACGGCCGTTATCAGCGCGCCTATTTCGGCATCGCGCCTGCCGATGCCGCAGCGGCCGGTCTGCCCGCGTATCGCCCCGATGGCGGCCTGCAAGCGGCCGGCGCCACCACCGCCCTGATGTATCAGTTCACGCCACGCATCGGCGCGCTTGGCTTTGTGAAATACGACCGGCTGGTTGAGGACGCGGGCGATTCGCCCGTCGTCCGCCGTTTCGGTTCGCGCAACCAGGTGTCGGGCGGCATCGCCCTCAGCTACACCTTCGGCGCGGTCCGCGATTAGAGTCGAACTCGTTCAAGTTCGCACTTACGTTTAATCCTCCCCTGCAAGGGGAGGTGGCGCGTAGCGCCGGAGGGGTGTCGACCTCTCTATAGGGTAACACCCCTCCGTCAGCGCTGCGCGCTGCCACCTCCCCTTGCAGGGGAGGAGTAGGTGTCGTGCATGGACGCACCTCGCGCGCTCCAAAATATTTTTGTTCCCGGCCCGTTCCCTTGTATTCTCTGAACGCGGCGGAAGTCCGCGCGTCGTGAATTTTCACCACGACGAAACGAATCACCGATGCGACGAACCGTGGCGTCAACCCATCATTTACCGTCTTGCGGCCCCCGACACTTTGGCACAATCTGTTGGGGTTGAGTTCGGGGGCGAACCCAATCGCTGGTAGAACAACCGTCGCGACCCTATATCGCGGCAATGCCTTTTTGCGCCCTTTCGGTGAGGGTGCGGGCGCATTTTGTTCTCACCCGATGGATGCGCCTCGTATAGGATGGGGGTTCGCCCCCGATTCGAACGGACCGGGAACGTAGCCGGGCACGGCGGGGGAGCGAGACGATGGACTTCAGGGACGCGAACGAGGCGAATATGGCAACCGACGCACTAACGGCCAGCGACAGCGGCACTGGTTCCGCTACCCCCGGAACGAACGCCGGCGAAGGCGTGGGATCGAAGCGAATCGCGACCCCCTACCCGGTCGATGTCGATCATTCGCGCGACGCGCTGCTGACCGATTTCGGCAAGGACACGCTGAACGACCGCTATCTGCTGCCGGGCGAGACCTATCAGGATCTCTTCGTCCGCGTCGCCTCGGCCTATGCCGACGATGCCGCGCACGCGCAGCGGCTGTACGATTACATATCGAAATTGTGGTTCATGCCCGCGACGCCGGTACTGTCGAACGGCGGCACCGGGCGCGGCCTGCCGATCAGCTGCTATCTGAACTCCGTCCCCGACAGCCTGAACGGCATCGTCGACACCTGGAACGAGAATGTCTGGCTCGCGTCGCGCGGTGGCGGGATCGGCACCTATTGGGGCAACGTCCGTGGCATCGGCGAGCCGGTCGGCCTCAACGGCAAGACCAGCGGCATCATCCCGTTCGTCCGCGTGATGGATTCGCTGACGCTGGCGATCAGCCAGGGGTCGCTGCGCCGTGGGTCGGCCGCGGTCTATCTCGACATCAACCACCCCGAGATCGAGGAATTCCTCGAAATCCGCAAACCGTCGGGCGACTTCAACCGCAAGGCGCTGAACCTGCACCACGGCGTACTCATCACCGACGCGTTCATGGAGGCGGTGCGCAACGGCGACGAATGGCATCTGCGTAGTCCCAAGGACAATGCGATCCGCGCCACGCTCGACGCGCGCTCGCTGTTCCAGAAGCTGGTCGAGACCCGGCTCCAGACCGGCGAGCCCTACATCGTCTTCGCCGACCATGTGAATTCGAACATGCCCAAGCATCACCGCGAGCTGGGCCTGAAGGTGTCGACCTCGAACCTGTGCAGCGAGATCACGCTGCCCACGGGCCGCGACCATCTCGGCAACGATCGCACCGCAGTGTGCTGCCTCTCGTCGCTCAACCTGGAAACCTGGGACGAGTGGAAGGACGAAAAGGGCTTCATCGAGGACGTGATGCGCTTCCTCGATAATGTCCTGCAGGATTACATCGACCGTCACGAACCGGGCATGGAGCGCGCCGCCTATTCGGCAAGCCGCGAACGCTCGGTCGGCCTCGGCGTCATGGGTTTCCACTCCTTCCTCCAGGCGCGCGGCCTGCCGTTCGAGGGCGCGATGGCGAAGTCGTGGAACCTTCGGATGTTCAAGCACATCAAGGCGCAGGCCGACGAGGCCTCGATGCAGCTCGCGATCGAACGCGGCCCCTGCCCCGACGCCGCCGACACCGGCGCGATGGAGCGGTTCAGCTGCAAGATGGCGATCGCCCCGACCGCCTCGATCAGCATCATCTGCGGCGGCACCAGCGCGTGCATCGAGCCGATCCCGGCGAACATCTACACGCACAAGACGCTGTCGGGCTCGTTCAGCGTCAAGAATCCGTATCTGGAGAAACTGCTCAAGGAAAAGAGCAAGAATTCCGACGCCGTATGGAATTCGATCCTCGAGATGGGCGGCAGCGTCCAGCACCTCGACTTCCTCACGCCGGAAGAAAAGGATTGCTACAAGACCAGCTTCGAGATCGACCAGCGCTGGTTGCTCGAACTGGCGGGCGATCGCACGCCGTACATCGATCAGGCGCAGTCGCTGAACCTGTTCATCCCCGCCGATGTCGAGAAATGGGATCTCCTGATGCTCCACTTCCGCGCGTGGGAACTGGGCATCAAGTCGCTCTATTACCTCCGCTCGAAATCGGTCCAGCGCGCCGGGTTCGCCGGCGGAGTCGAGGCGGACAATACGATCGACAAGCCGAAATACGAATTCGCGACCACCGATTACGACGAATGCCTGGCGTGTCAGTGACGGGACGCGCCGCCAGAACCTAGACCGGCCGCGAGGCTGGCGGGCGATCCACGATCCGCCCGCCATTTCGCATGAACCGTACCGACATCCGGGTCGGTACGGGCCGCACTGCGTTCCGGCGCGATCGATGACACCCAGAAATAGTCATCCGCTAATCCACAAGAGCAGTGTCTGAAGACGGTTAATCCGACCTAGTTCCAGGACGGTACCTTAGGGACGTGCGCGGTTCGCCGCGCGGTTCCGACGGATGCGGGCGGGTCACAACGGACAATCTGGGTCGTCGAATTCCTACGTCCTTCGGGAGCGGGCCGATGGCGGAAGCCGGGATACTCGGGGTCAGGGCTGGAACAGGCGTCAGGCTCTCGACCTGGATGATCGGGATATTGTTCGTTTCCGCATCCATCGTCATCTTCCTGCTCAATACCCATCGCGGCATCGGCGTGTTGCCCGACACCACCCGCTACATGCGGCTGGGGCCGATGTCCTACGACGCTCCGCTCTACACATGGCTGCTCGATCTGATCAGGGCGTCGGGCACGTCCTTTCTCAGTGGCGCGAGGGCGCTGGCGCTGGTGTTCGTCGCGGCCAACACATGGCTGTTATGGAGCACCTTGCTCCGCGGCGCGGGCAAGCCCGCCTACGCCGCTGCCGGCACCGCGCTGATCGTCCTGTCGCCGCAATTCGTCGGCCTGCACGCGGTCGCCATGTCGGAAGCGGTATTCCTGTTCGCGCTGCTCGTCGTCGTGCTGTCGTTTCTCGAGTACCTCGAAAGCGGGAGAAACGGCTGGTTGCTGGCGTGCGGCTTGGCGCTTGGGCTGGCGATGCTGGTGCGCTTCACCGCCGCGCCGATGGCGATCGCGATGGCCGCGGTCCTGCTGTTCGATCCGCGCCGTGCGCTCCGCCGCCGGTTCATCGACATCGGCGTGCTCGCCGTGGTCAGCGGCGTCATCTTCCTTGGCTGGGCCATCGTCAGCGAACTGACCACCGGGCGATCCACCGGGCGCGCATTCGCGTTCAACGGCAATGCCGATTTCTCGGTCTGGTGGGGCGGTGTGGAAGCACTTTCCACCTTCCTGCTGCCGGGACAGATCCCCGCAGCGGCGCGCATCGCGTTTCTTTTCGGCGTCACCGGCGTCGTCGGGTGGCTGGCCGTCCGACACGGTCGAAGGGTGCTGGGCACAGTCGCGAGCGGCGACAGCCCGGGCGATCAGGCGATTCCCGTGATCTGGGCGCTGTTCGTCGCCGCGTACATCCCGTTCATGGTTCTTGCGATCAGCATCGAAGCCAATCTCACCTTCGATGGCCGCTACGTGCTGCCGCTCTACATCGCGCTGACGATCGTCGGCATCTGCGCCGCTGCGTCCTGGTCGTCGACGCACCCGAACCGGCTGGTCCTCTGGACGCTAGCGGTTCTGGCGACGCTGGTCATCGCCAGCCATCTGGTCCGGACCACCGACCGCACCCGCGAGAATTACGTCCGCGGCATCGGCTATTCGGGGGTCGAATGGACGAGTTCGCCGGTCGTCGGCGCGGTCGCCGCGCTGCCCGCCGACGCCGTGATCTTCAGCAACGCGCCGGACGCGCTGAATTACCTCACCCCGCGAAAGACCGCCTTCATCCCGATGAAGACCCATCCGCGAACCGGTCGCGAAGACCCCGCCAACACGGTGCGCGACGTCATCGAGAGGATGCGCCGCAGCCTGGCCGCGGGCAACGGATACATCGTCTTCCTAGATGGCGTGGACTGGCGCTTCTACACGATGACCGAGGCGGAGGTCGTCCGCGCGCTCCGCCCCGCGCTGATCCGGCGCGAACCCGACGGCCGGATCTACGGACCGGCGTCCCCGCCGCGCGCGGGACAAGCGCCACCGCCGGACAATCGACCGCAGGGGGGATAGCAATGAACGCGAACGAACTCGCCGCCCCGCCCTCCGCGGCCCCGCTTGAACGCGCGTCTTTCAAGGACTACATAGCGATCGCGCGCTTCGATCACATGACGAAGCACGTCTTCATCATACCCGGTCTGGTGCTGGCATTCGTCTTCAATCCGGCGCTGGATAATTTCTCGGCGCTGTCGATCTTGCTGGGTTTCGCCAGCGCGGTGCTGATCGCGTCGGCAAACTACACGATAAACGAATGGCTGGATCGATCGTTCGACGCGTTCCACCCGGTCAAATCGCAACGCACCGCCGTACACAGGGCGCTCTCACCGGCGCTAGTGTACTTGGAATATGCTGTGCTGGCGCTGTCCGGCCTTGCGCTGGCCTATCCGCTGGGCGGGATGTTCTTCGTCGCCTCGGCGATGTTCGTATTGTCGGGCATCCTGTACAATGTCTCGCCGATCCGGACGAAGGATCGGGTCTTTCTCGATGTAATCAGCGAATCGGTGAACAACCCGATCCGCCTGATATTGGGCTGGGCGATGGTGGTTCCGGCGACATTGCCCCCCAGCAGCCTGTTGCTCGCTTACTGGTCGGGCGGAGCATTTCTGATGGGGGCGAAGCGCCTGTCCGAATATCGCGACGTCGTCGCCGGACAGGGCGTCGAGACGCTGCATCTCTACCGCAAGTCGTTCCGGAAATACACGAGCGAGAACCTCACCGTATCATGCTTCTTCTACGCGATGCTTTCCGCCTTCTTCATGGCGGTCTTCCTCATCAAATACCGCGTCGAATATATCCTGGCCTTTCCCTTCATCGCGGCGTTGTTCGCAATCTATCTGTGGCTGGCGTTCCGGCAGGGGTCGGTGGCGCAGCGGCCCGAACGGCTGTTCCGGTCGAAACGGCTGGTGGCGGCGACGGGTCTGGCGGTGCTCACGGTGGTGCTCGCGACCTTCATCGACGTTCCCGATCTCGAACAACTCTCCACGCCCTATCTGATCCGGCTCAATTGATCGCTCCGGGCCATGCCGTCCTTCAACGCTTCGCTCGATTGGGACGAAATCGATCTGGTCGTCTTCGACATGGATGGGACGCTGTACGACCAGAAGAAACTGCGCGCGCGGATGCTGATGGAACTCCTCCGCGCGAGCGCCCGCGACCGAAGCCTCGACACGGTGCTGACGCTGCGCGCGTTTCGCCATACCCGCGAGATGCTGGCCGATACGCAGGCGGGCGACTTCCTTTCGACTCAGTATGAAATTCCCGCCGCGCGGCGCGGATGCGAGGCGGCCAGGGTGCGCGCATTGGTTGCCGAATGGATGGAACAGCGCCCGTTGCCTTACCTAGCAGCCTGCCGGCGGCCCGGGATCGAGCAATTGTTCGGCGCGATCGCCCGCACCGGCCGAAGGATCGGGATCCTGTCCGACTATCCCGCCGCGGACAAACTCGCCGCGCTTGGCCTGCGCGCCGATTTCATCGTCGCCGCGACCGATCCCGATGTGGCCAGGCTGAAGCCCGATACGACCGGCCTCGACAAGCTGATGCGGCTGGCCGAGGTCGATCCGCGGCGCGCGGTGCTGATCGGCGATCGTGTGGATCGCGATGGAGCGGTGGCGGCGCGGGCCGGGATGCGCGCGCTGATCCTGTCGCGCCGTCCGCACGCCGGCGTCGACTGTTTCGGATCGTTCGGCGACGCGCTGTTCCGCCCGCTGCTCGGCGCGCCGCCCCGCGGCGTCGGCCCGCTGGGCGTCACGAAAACTGCTTGACGATCCACAGCGCGCCCTGCCCGAGCGGCGACCGATGCGGAGAGCCCGCGACCGCGCCCACCACCGGCGCGCGATCGACGCCCGCCACGTAGGAATCATAGCTCTCCCGCAGCATCAGCGCATTGGAATATCGTGGTCGCCAGCCGAGTTCGAGCAGCGGCGCGACATCGAAATAACATTCCTTGTGATAGGTAAGATAATGCCACGGCACGAGCGGCGAGACACGCAGCGCGTGCAGCGCGCGCAGCGTGTTGATGGTCAGCGCTTCGGGCAGGCTCCTGACCTTCGACCGGCTTCGCGCATGATCGATCAGCCCCTCCAGATCGCCGCGCAACGTGCCGAAATCGTCGGTGCCGACATTGTAGGTGCCGCACTTCCCGGCATCCATCGCCAGCATATAGAAATCCATCAGGTCGTGAGCATGAACGAACTGGAACTTGATGTCGCCGCTGCCGATCACATAAACGTTGCGGTTGTCCTTGATCCATTCGAACAGGATCTGGAATATGCCCAGACGCCCCGCGCCGAGCGTGGCGCGCGGCCGGATGGTGATGAGCGAGATGCCGTTCTTTTCACACAATTCTTCCGCGATCTGCTCGCCCGCCAGCTTCGATTTGCCATAGGGTTCGACCGGGCGCAGCGGCGTGTCCGCGGTGATCGCCCCCTTGGGGGGGATGCCGTAGGCCGCAGTCGAGCTGACGTGCACCAGCCGCGACACGCCCGCCTTGGCCGCCTCTTCGGTCACGATCCTCGTACCTTCGACGTTCACGTTCCAATATTCTTTGCCGGCGTCGGTTTGCGCCACCAGGGCGGCATTGTGGTGGACCATGTCCACCCCCTCCATCGCTGCCGCCACGCCATCGCGGTCCAGCACCGAACTGTTGAAGAACCGGATGTCCGCGGGACGCGATGAATCCTCCCAGATGTCCAGGATGCGTACCTCGTCGCCGCGCTCGCGCAGGCGGCGCGCGGTCAGGTTACCGATGAACCCGGAGCCCCCGGTGATCAAATGTCTCACATTCCCCTCCCGATCATGCCGCGCTTCAGCTAACGAAAGCCGTCGCTGATGGCCTTCAGCGCGTTGCGGTGCGCGATCGCCATCACCGTGCCCTGCGGATTGACCACCGTCGGCCCGCACAACAGCGACGAATCCGCGATGTACAGCCCGTCGCCGCCATGCACCTTGCCGTACGAATCGGCGGCGCACAGCGCCTCGTTCTCGCCCATCGGGCAGGACGAGAACAGGTGAAGCGCGGTGGCGTTGGCCTGTGCGGGCGACAGCGTTGCGGGCAGCGTCCCGATGTCGGCGGGCGACCGGAGGATCGGGTAACCGGGGATGCTCGGATACACCTTCACCGCGCCCGCCGCGAACAGCACCTCGGCCAGCCGCCGCAGCCCATCGGCGAGTTCGTCCAAATCGGCGGGGGTCAGGCTGACCCTGACGAGCGGATCGCGAAATCCCGGCAGGCACCGGACGGTCCCAACGCCGCCGGTGCTCTGAACGTAGTAGATCGCCATCCGCCGCCAGTTGCGGTCAACCTCGGAAATGCGCTCCGGATGCGCCGCCATCGCCATCGCCAGCGCGGGTCGCTTGCTCATCGAACATCCCATGCTGAAGCGCGGATCGAATTCCTTGATCTGGTGGACCGGCTCCAGTTCGCCGGGAAGGTTCACCTCCTCGTCGAACTCCGCGACCACCTTCAACATCGGGTGGAAACGCAGCGAGTTGCCGACATTGCGCTTGATTCCCGACCGCCGCAGCAGCACCGGCGTCTGCACCGCGCCGCACGCCACGAACACCGTCGTCGCGCAGAGTTCGATCGCCCGGGCCGACTGCCCGGCGGGGGTGTGGCTGCCCCGGACGGTCCATTTTCCGTTCGTGCGCGACACGCTCTTGATCAGCGTGCTTGAGATCAATCGCCCGCCCGCGTCGCGAAAGCGCGGCACGAAGGTCGCCGACATAGACTGCTTGCGTCCAGGCGCGCCGTCGTTGCGTTGATCGGCATAGGCATAAAGGCGGGGAACCTCGATCGAATTCCATCCCAGGCTGATCGCGCCGTCATGCAACCGGGTTGAGATCAGCGGCGCCTCGCCCGGCAGATATTCCACCCGGGCGGTGGCCTCGCAGGCGTCGAAATGGGCGACAAGGCCCTCCGGCGACAGGTCGGCGACGTCGAAACGCGATCGCCAGCCTTCCAGCACATAGTCCGGGATGCGGTGATACAGGCCACGATTGATTTCGCTCCCGCCGCCGACGCACCGCCCCTCGA
Source organism: Sphingomonas sp. SUN019 (assembly GCF_024758705.1). Lineage (NCBI taxonomy): Bacteria > Pseudomonadati > Pseudomonadota > Alphaproteobacteria > Sphingomonadales > Sphingomonadaceae > Sphingomonas > Sphingomonas sp. SUN019. The sequence goes on from NZ_CP096971.1 coordinate 1,528,772, forward strand.
CATAGGCGAGCTTGGCCTTGCCGAGCCCGATGTTGATCCCGGCGTTGCGGTATTTCTGGATGATCTCCTCGCGCGAGAAATGCGGCGCGGATTCCAGCGGCAGATCCTCGCCCTCCTCGACCAGCAACACCGACTTGCCCGCCTCGGCGCATAGTGTCGCGGTCACCGCCCCCCCCGGACCCGATCCGATGACCACCACGTCCGCGGTCAGGCGCGACCCGACAGCGCCGGGGCCATTCGCATCAGTCATATTGATAGTCCCGGCCGTAGAGTTCGGAGTACAGCCCGAACAGCGCGAGCGAGCCGTAGAACTCCATCAGACGCCGCCGCACCTCCAGCCGCGACCCCTCCCATGCCCGTACCTGCGCGGCGCGCCGGGCCGGATCGAGCTTGTGGAACGGCTGGCCCGAAAGCGGGATCGACCATGCGTCGAAGACCAGGGTCAGGATGTGGAACGGCGTCCGCAGATAATCGGGCAAGCGTCCATGCACCGCGATCAGGAACTGCGCGACCGCGTCGGCTTCGCCCGGCGCGCTTTCGGCGCCCGCCCGCCGCTGCCGTACTTTGGTGTCGGCGAACGCAGCGATGGTGCGTTCGAAGTTCAGCAGCATCGCGACGTGTGAAGACAACCGAAGGGGCGCGATCGCCGGGCTGTCGGATCGGTGGGGGGACATACGGCCATCGCGGTGTCCTTGCGAGTAGCGGCCATGTTCGTGACTTTGGTGGCGGCCCGCAATGGGGGCAGGATCGGTTCGGTGGCGCATCGGAATAGGTGGAACGGCACTTCAGGGGCGTCGGTGGCAATTCCTGATAGTAGCGGCCTCCTCGCGTTGTTGGTTCGCCTGTTCGCCGTGTCCGCCCGTTCGCCACCACGGAAATCCATAGTATAATGCGAATCGCAGGATCGGACGATGGTCGGGCCTCAGGGAAGTGGCGTCATGCGATATCCCGGGAACCGCGCGGCGCGCGTCTGGGTCGACCAGCATTTCGCCGCGCTCGGTGAATTTCTCCACTCCGGCAGGCGGGACAGGGACGCGCTCGCCCGGGCGGCGCGTGCGCTTGCCCACATGCTCGAGCGCGACTCGACCTATGCGGCGGAGACGCGGCAGCTGGCGGTGCGGTTCGTCATGGCGAACTGGAATGCCGGCTGGCCCGCGATCATCGCCGATGCGGTACGCTCCGGACTGGACGCCGATCTTGTCGCGCCCGAACTGCGGCCGGTGCCCGCCCCCGCCGCGCTGCTGCATATCTTCATGGCCGAGACGCGAAAACTGGGTGGTGAGCGCCTGCCGGGTCTCGACAGCATCGGGCGGGCGATCCGGCGGCTGGGGGACGCGCCGCACGAAGATCTCCTGGCGCAATTCCTGCTGGCGCGCGCCTTTCTGTTGCGCGCGGAACTGCAGGAATACGGACGAGAGGACATTCTGGCGCTCCCCGATTTCCGCGCGGCGGATTCCCTCCTCTCGCCGTTGATGCAGAATGAGTCGGCGCGCGCGACGATCGCAACCGCATGGACCAACCAGATATTCGGTCCCGCCGACGACGGCACGCTCGACGGCCACGGCGACGGCATCGCGGCAATGGCGCTTCAGCAATTCGACGACAGCTTTGTCCGGGCGCTGCTCGGGGCTTTCCGGACCGATCCGAATGCGGCCGATGCCGACGGATTGGCGACGATGAGGGACGCGATCGATCGCCACGGCCTGGCGACCGCGGTCAATCCGATCCTCGTGCTGCCAGCTCTGTCGAGGCTCGATCCGGAACGCGGAGAAGAATTCGGGGCGTTCCTTACGCAGGCGGCGACGGACGCCCCGGCCAAGGTGATGGCGCGATCCGCCGCGATGCTGGAGGGCCTCGATCCGGCGCTGCGGTCCTCGCTGACGCAATTGAGCCAGGTGCAGGCCGATCCCGCGATGGTGGCCTTGTGGGCGCTGGTCACCCGGATCGCAAAGGCGAACAGCATGGCGCGGATCGGCGACGCGGCCGGGTCCGTCGCGCTGCTCCACGCGACGGTCGGCCAGATACTCGGGCAGGCCGCGTCCGCCGTCGGCCAGGCGCTCGCGATCGGGGAGTTCGCGCGGCAACTGGCGGTCGGAGACGCAGATCAGGATTTCGCGGACTCGATGAGCGATATGTTCCTGCTGGTGTTCGAAGCGGCGTGGCGCGCGGACCCGGAGGCGCTGCACGACCTGCGCTATCGCAGCCAGTTCGATCCGCTGATCGCCGCCGTCGCCGGCCGCCGTTTGGCGCAGCAACGGATCGAGACCGAACAAGACCTGCAGACCCTGTCGGTCCTGCTAGACCTGTTGCGCGTCGTCGACCTGCCGTCGGCGCTCGGGCTGACGAAAGACCTGCCCCTCGACGGACCGAACGAGGAACTGTGCGCGGGCTTCGCGCGCCTGGGAAACACGCTGTCCCGCGCCGCGGAGGGAATCGCCGGGCGCGCCGGCGCGGTGGCGGTGATCTCGCACGACGCGACGCCGGAGACCGGCTTCTTCATCCTCGTCACCGAACGCGGCATCCAGGTGGAGCCAAAGGACGCGGCGCTGAGCGCGGCGTTCGCGGATCTGGCGGACGCGGTCGATGGCGCGCCGGAGGAACTCTCGGCGGGCGGTGAGACTTTCGACCCCGTCCGCCAACCGGCCGAGGCGGCCTGGTGGGCATTGCCGACGGCGGTTCGCGAAGCGATCGCCGCGGCCGAAGTCCTTCACCTCGCGCCCGATTTCCGCGGTTCGGACGCGTCCGAACCGTGGGAGATGATCCACGACGGGAACGCCTATCTGCTCGCCTCGGCGGTGGTCGTCAGGCACGGATCGCTCAAGCAACTCGCACGGGCGTTCGACACGCGCATCGCGCGTCCGTCGGTCGGCCGGGCGCTCGTTCTGGCCGCCCCGCACGGCGATCCGGATCGTCCGTTGCCAGCCGCGGAAGCGGAACGCGCGAGCGTCGGAGACCTGCTCCGCGCGCACGGCATCGATGCGCCAGATATCCCGGAAGAACGGCTAGCCGCCGATTTCGTGATCGATCGCCTGCCGTGGGTCGATGCGCTCCATATCGCAGCGCATGGCGAGCAGGCGGTGGGCACCGAATTTCTCGTGCTGTCGCCAAAGGACCGGCTGACCGTGGACGATCTGCTCGCACGGCCGCGGCGATCAATGCCGTTCGTCTACCTCAGCACCTGCGATCTCGGCCGCACGCGCTATGTCGGCGGTGGGCAGGCGCGCGGTCTGGCCTTTACCCTCGCCGAACTGGGCGCGCCCGCCGTGATGGCGAACACCGGGTCGGTGCTGGACGAGGTATCCGCCGATGTCGCACTCGCATTCTACGACCAGGCGCTCGGGCTTAACGTGGGCCAGGCGCTCCTGTCGGCACGACGGCGCGTGTCCGAAAAATGGCATCCCGCGCTTGTTTCCAGCGTCATCCTCTTCGGGGATGCCGATCATTGCGCCTTCGGAAGCGGGGCCGCGGAGGGGGCCGACGCCGTGGGCGCGTTTCTCGACGCCTATTTCGACGGGCGGGACGACGATGCGCGGCTTGCGGCGCTGAACGACGAGTCTCTGATCGACTCGATCCTCACCGGCGGACGGCGTGAGGCCGCCGCGCTCGATCTCGTCAACGGTTTCGCCAAGGTCACCGCCGACGAACCGTATGAGTGCCGGATGGACGCGATCGGCCACGCGATCGAACTCGCGGACGAACTGCACCATCCCTGCGCCATGGCGATGCTCCGCTATATACGCGCCTCGTTCGCGATGGACATGCAGGACGACCGCAACATGAAGCCGTGGATGGCCGACGCGATCGCCCATCTCGACGCCGTCGACAACGACAATTTCGGCTGGACGCAGGCCCTCACCCGGTTGCGCTCGGCGCTGCGCCGAGACGATCTGGCGGCGCGCGGGCTCGAATTGCAGCACCACGGTCCCCCGGACGATTCGGGCAGCGTGGACGCATTCTTCGACGTCAAGCTGGCGGTCGAACAGGCGCAGGAGATGGAGTTCCGCCCGGTCGAACCGCGCGATGTCGAGGAGGACGCCGACGACATATTGTGGAACGCCGTGATCGCAGGCCATCCCAACCGTTTCGAGGACACCGCGGAGGCGAGCGACTATGCTGAGATCGTGACGCGCAAACTCATCGCGATCGGCGCGATCGGGGATGCGGACTTCGACGTCGCCCGGCCGATGATCACCGCGCTGGCCTGGTGGCTCTGGTCGCATCAGGCCACCACCTTCCTGGCCGCGGATGTGGCCGAGGGCCAGGCCGGAACCCTTGCCGCGCTGATCGACGATATCGCCAGCGACAGGATAATCGTCGGCGGCGAACCGTGGCGGCGGCAGGTGCTCGGCTTCGATGCGGAGGTGGCCTCGGTCCTTGCGGAACTCGAAGCGGTGCCGTGGGAGAGCGCATACAAGGAGATTCCCGAGCGGCTGGCTGCGCTCGGCGCGCGCGGGATCGCGATCCTCGACGCGGTGGAACGGGCGTCGCCGGACGACCTCGCCTGGACCGCCGCGCTGGTGTCGGGCGTCCTCGCGACGCGAAACCGGTTCTCCGTCCTGGCGTGCGAGGACTATCTCTACGACGGCATGGTGGCGGCGCACCAGAATGTCGACGCGGGGAACGAACATCGCTTCATGCGCTATCTGGTGCATGGTTTCGCGAGCGTGCGCGAGCGGGAGCAGGACGAACTGGCCCGGTGGCGGATGGCGTCCTGATCGGCCGAATCCGCCATCGAAAAGCCAGCCGTGCGCGAGCAACGGAGGAAGCCGGTGTCCGTTCGGCGACACCGCGCTTGCAGTACCGGATTTGCGGCGTAATGGTCGCTCGCCGGGGTGCGATTGCGCGGGGGTGAAAGGTCATTCTCACGCCTCGCCGGTCGCGCGCGCTGATCGCCGCCAGATACCGGATGTTGTGCCGCGTCACGCGGTACGACCCAATTTGTGGGAAATTCGCACCATGCCAGAATGCGTCTCGCGGCAAGAAACAGGTAGCTAACGGCGCGGTAATATCGTAGAGAATCGGCGAGTACGGCTGTTGCGGCCGGAACGCCGCAAACGGCGTCGGAACGTCGCGCGACGGATCGATTCGGGGGCTCAATTCGGGGGAGTGAACATGGCTATTCTGGCTTCGGAGCCTGCATCCATAACGCCGCCTTCGGGCGGCGCCGCCGCGTCTCGCCGATGAGGTGCGGCCGCTAACCCGCCCGGGCCGCCGCACGGTCGTGCGCACGCAGTTTCTTCACTCGGAAGATGCCTGATGCGCACGTCCGTCCCGGCCTCTTACGCTTCCTCCTCGAACGTCACGGCGACGTCGGCGTTGGCGGACAGCCGCACCTTGTCGCCTTCTACCTCGGCGACCAGTCCGGTCGAAATGAAATGGTGATGCCCTTCGTGACTACCCTGCCCACTGTCCTTCTTCGTCAGCTTGATGCGGTCGCCCTCGATCTTGTCGACGGTCCCGACATGGACGCCGTCGGCGCCGATGACTTCCATATGTTCGCGGATTCCACTCGTGTCGGCCATTTCGCGTCTCCATGCGTTGATGCGGCAATGAAACGACACACTCTCGGTTTGGATGCATGGAGCGCGGCGGCGTGACCGATCGTCAAGTCCGTCATGCCCGCGAAAGCGGGAACCCATCACCCGCGATCACTGCACGCGGGCAGTGGCGGCGATGGATCCCGGCTTTCGCGGGGACGACGAAGGGAGGCGCCGCCGGTGCGTTGCTCCTCCTCACCGCCTGCGCAACACAGGCGTCGAGCGCGGTCGCGCATACGCCGGGCACGCCCGGCTTCCTGCTGGGCCTGTGGCACGGCTTCATCTTCCCCGTCGCCTGGGGACTGTCGCTGTTCTTCCCCGATTACGCGATCTATGCCGTGCCCAACAACGGCGGCTGGTATGATTTCGGCTATTTCGTCGGCATCGTGTTCCTCGGCGTCGGCGCACGCAGCACCCGTACGGTGTACGTCAACCGGACCGTCCGCCGATGAGCTGGCAGATCACGATCATGTTCGCGGTCGCGGCGGTGTTCAGCCTGCTCGGCGCGGGCCTGCTGCTAGCGCTCGCGCGGCCCGCGGGTCCGGCGAAGGTCTATGTCTTCCGAATGGTCGGCATCATGGCGCTGTCGCTCGGCGTCGTCCTAGCCTTCTCCGCCGCCGCGATGTGGCGGTGGAGTACGGACGGCTGAAGAATATTTCTCATTTGTTCTGTGATTATCAATTGAGGGGATTTTCAATGTCCTTTAATCAGAGAAGAGTTGTTTTCAAGAATTTGCGCGTGATTGGTTCCGGGGGAAACGGTATATCTATTTCAAAATACCCTCATTCTAATGTAGCAATGAGCGGTCTCTCGATAAGTGGTGATGCTATTATTCACATGGAGGACATATTTACTGACGAGAATTATGGTGACGGCGTTAGCATTACCGGAAATTCAAACGTTAGCATAAAGAATCTTCACTCAAATTCAAATGGATCTGGCTTTTCTAGAGATTTCGCCGAATCCAAGAAACTTATCAGTGATCTAAAAAATAATGGCGCATCTTATAAAGAAATAGGAAATATATTAGAGGCGATAAAGAGTTTTGAACAAGCTCCGAAGCAAGATAAAGCTTCTTTTTACGAAAGAGTAATATCTCTTGCAGCAAATCATGCATCAATAGTTTCTGCATTTTTGTAATTCATTATTGTACTGGATTTCACTCATGTCCCTCCTCCAAGCCTCCAAGCAGTACAAGCCGTTCGAATACCCCTGGGCGTTCGAATTCTGGAAGCGTCAGCAGCAGCTCCACTGGCTTCCCGAAGAGGTGCCGCTGGGCGAGGATTGCCGTGATTGGGCGCAGAAGCTCAGCGACCACGAACGCAATCTGCTCACGCAAATCTTCCGCTTCTTCACCCAGGCCGACGTCGAGGTGCAGGATTGCTACCACGAGAAATACGGCCGCGTGTTCAAGCCGACCGAGATCAAGATGATGCTGACCGCGTTCAGCAACATGGAGACGGTCCACATCGCCGCCTACAGCCATCTGCTCGACACGATCGGGATGCCCGAAAGTGAATATGGCGCCTTCCTCGAATATGCCGAGATGAAGGAAAAGCATGATTACATGCAGAATTTCGGCGTCGACAATGACGAGGACATCGCCCGCACGCTCGCCATGTTCGGCGGCTTCACCGAAGGCGTTCAGCTATTCGCCAGCTTCGCGATGCTGATGAACTTCCCGCGCTTCAACAAGATGAAGGGCATGGGACAGATCGTCACCTGGTCGATCCGCGACGAAAGCCTGCACTGCGAAGGCATCATCAAGATGTTCCACACCTTCTGCCAGGAGCGCCAGTGCCTGACCAAGGCGGTGAAGGACGACATCGCCGACGTGTGCCAGACGACGATCCGGCTGGAGGACAATTTCATCGACCTCGCGTTCGAAATGGGTCCGGTCAACGGCATGACTCCCAAGGAGATCAAGAAGTACATCCGCTTCATCGCCGACTGGCGGCTGAACCAACTGGGGCTGAAGCCGATCTACATGATCGACGAACACCCCCTCCCGTGGCTCGCCCCGATGCTGAACGGCGTGGAGCACGCCAATTTCTTCGAACAACGCGCGACCGAATATTCGAAGGCCGCGACCAAGGGTCAGTGGAACGACGTGTGGGATTCGTTCGACAAGCGCCAGAAGGCGAAGGTGGGGAAGCCCGCGGCGAATGAGGATGCGGGGGATGCGGGCGGGGATATGTTCTCGCGGGCTGGGGTTGCGGCGGAGTGACGTGCCGCGCGACGATTTAGGGCAGCTAAATCGAAGCGAATCCGCGGCACGTCCGGACGGCGGCGCTACAGCGCCGACCGACGGCATAGGCTTTGCCCATGCCGGTTGACCAGAACCAAAAGCGAACGTATTCCCCAGTCGAAACTGGTCGTAGGTGACAAAATGCTCGATCCAGAAGGTCACATCTCCCCGGTCGTCGACCTCCTAGCAACCGCGGGTAAGAAGAAGTTCGGGACTATCTTGGCCGATCCGCCGTGGCAGTTTCAGAACCGCACCGGCAAAATCGCCCCCGAACATAAAAGGCTTAATCGCTATGGTACGATGAAGCTCGACGAAATTTGCGCGTTGCCGGTTGCGGACATCGCGGCAGATCCCGCTCACCTGTATCTGTGGGTTCCAAACGCATTGTTGCCCGATGGACTGCGCGTAATGGACGCATGGGGCTTTCGCTATATTTCAAACATTGTCTGGCACAAGGTGCGAAAAGACGGAGGTTCGGACGGACGCGGCGTAGGATTTTACTTCCGTAACGTCACCGAAATCCTGCTGTTCGGTGTCCGAGGAAAAAACGCTCGTACACTTGCACCAGGTAGAAGTCAGGTCAACATGATGCAAACGCGAAAGCGCGAGCATAGTCGCAAACCAGACGAGCAATATAAGATCATCGAAGATTGCAGCTTCAAGCCAAGGCTTGAAATGTTTAGCCGTGGGACGCGTCGGAACTGGACCGTTTGGGGTGATCAGGCGGATGATAATTACGAACCGACTTGGAAAACATACGCCCACAATAGTACTGAAGAACGAAGAATTGCGGACTTTGACTAACGATGGAGGAATGGCACCCAGGTAGCTTCACTAAGAATTTTAGCTGGGGTCCGGAAAGCCACGGCCTTAAAGTTTTGCATGAGATGATAAGGGCAGGTTTCGCTGATGACATATTCGACGTACCGCGGGCTAAATTTCGCGAGCGCGTGCGTCATTACGGCCGACCGGACTATATTGCTCTAAATTTCTTTCTTTACAATGAAGTAAGATCTGGTGTCGATTTTGTCGTAGTCGATGAATTAGTTTTTCAGGCACTCAATTTTCGTCATAGTGCGCATTTTGACAGGCTTGCCTTATTTGCGTTTAATTTTAGCAATGTAGGGCGCTGGAAAAGTGCTACACCTTTTCAAGGACGACCAGCTCTCTGGGCTTACCACTATATCGCCGACCGTGTTGGACCAACTTTTGAGTGGGACACAACACGGATTTCAGCTGATGATATTGAACGATTTGTGTCGGACGATAATCGCTACGTTGGTCAAACAACCCGAAAATTAGCAACTAACCTGAATTATTTATACAAAATTGGCCGCCTCGGCGACTATCGCTCGCCAAAGCCAGAACGATGGTGGCTGAGCGCTTTATTTCTCGCGCTCGACCGCACCGTTCGCCCAGATCAGATCAGCACCGGAAAACTGGCAGACGCTGCTTTGATGGGCGAGTTGATGAGAAGCGGCTTTGGCGCTCTTGGTGGAAAGCGTAGTATCGCGAAGGACATTGCCACGAGCTACTTTACGAGCCTTTACGCGGTGTGCGGCGGAAGGTCACGGTTTGTCGAAGAGGCGGTGCAGGATCGGGAAAGATTGCTAGTTCCCGGCCTGATACCGAACGAACCAACCGAACTTGGCACTGTAGGTGTATTTCATCCGACAAACCCGACCGCACGAAATGCGATACCCAGAATATGTAAGATCTTGGCTAAATATTCCGCCGGTTTTGAACTCCTCGATGCGGAGAATTTAGATGATTTTGACATTGAGGCATATATAAAGTCTCAAACCGAGAACGCTCTTCGCTCTCTAGATGAGCTAGGCATTAAACCACAGATTTCAAGCGACGAACTTATCAAATTGACGAGGGGCGAATGACAACATACGTCGACACCAGCGTATTGATTGATCTTTTGGAGGCGAACTCTGAACACCATGCGTGGAGCCTGACGCAGATCGAGAAAGCCCGAGTGTCGGGCCCTGTCATAGTATCTGACGCAGTATATAGTGAATTCTCGATTGCGCTGGATACGGAGGAACATGCCGATGAAGCCCTGAACCAGTTTTCCTTTGTTCGCTGCGGATACTCCAACCAAGTGTTGTTTCGCGCAGGAAAAGCCTATTTGCGATATCGGCAAAGTAAAGGCACAAAGACAAACGTCCTTCCGGATTTTTTCATAGGCGCGCTAGCTGACACCGAGCGGGCACCTCTGTTAACCAGAGATCCGCAGAAGGTTCGCGCTTACTTTCCCACTGTCGAGCTAATTACGCCGCAAAAATAGACGTACCCGTCCTCACTCCCCCCGCTCCCCCTCGAACCCCAGCCGCGTGATGCCCGCGCGCTTCACCACCGCGATCGTTTCGACGAAGCGTTCGTAGCGCGCCTCCGGGTCGGTCTTCATCACCAGCACCGATTGCCGGTCCGCGCGCACCGCCGCCAGCAACCCCGGCAGTTCTCCGCCCGTCACCGCGCGCCCGTCGAGCGACACCGCGCCGCTGCGCGCGATCGCCAGCCGGTGGACTACCTGCGGCACGCCCGCCTTCGGACCCGGCTGCGGCAGGTCGATCGGCACCTCGTGCGCCATGATCGGGATGGTCAGGATGATCATCACCAGCAGCACCAGCAGGACGTCGATCAGCGGGGTGATGTTGATGCTGCCCAGCGGTTCGTCGAAAGTCGCGGCATGGGTGGAGGCGTAACGGCGCATGGCTCACTCTCCCTTGTGATGTGACAACATACCGTCACGACCCCGCGATCTTGTCAAGCGGCCCGCGTCCGGACGGCGACCGCACCACCGCACTGGAAATGTTGGAAAACCTGTGATGTGGTCGTTCCGATGACCACCGCCGCCCCTCGCCGCGCCGATCCCCTCCAACCGCCGCCCCGCTCCAGCGCGGCCGAAAACACCGTTTCCCGGAACCTTCGGAACCTTTGCCCCGCCGGAGCCGCAAAAAACGCGCTATCGTCTCAACATTCTCAATATTCGCGGCACGAAAAAAGGGGCGAGGCCATCGCTGGCCCCGCCCCTCGTGCAACCCGATCGGGCGACCGATCAGAAGTGCGTCACGATACCCAACATCGGGCGGAAGCTGTGCGCGCTGCCGAAGGTCGACACTTCGCCGCGCAGGCGGAAGCCCGCGTTGCCGGTCAGGCCCTGCAGGCCGATGTCCTTCGGACCGACCTCGAAACCGACGCCGTACGTGATGTCGTCGAAGTCACGCGTCTTGTCCGCGCGCTTGGCGAAGTTCACCCACTGATATCCGACCTTGCCATAGAACAGGCCGCTCTCGCCCGCGCGCAGGCCGAACCGGCCGGCTGCACCATATTCCCAGTCGATGTCGCCCGAAATGCCCTTGGCGACATTGCCTTCCGCACCGACGAACACCGGGCCGAGCGGCACGTTGAAGCCCGCGACGCCCTGCACCAGGCTGCCGTTCAGCTTGTTGCCGCGCGTGCCGCCCGCGATTCCCGCAGGGTTCGGCTCGCTGTCGAACTGCTCCCAGCCGCCCATGATGCCAACGTACGGATCGATGCCGAACGCGCGCGTGCCATCGGGTGCGGTCGCGGTGTCGGGCGATGCGGTCTGCATGTCGGTCGAGGTTTCGGCCGGGGCGGGCGTCGCGGGATAGCTGGCGTCCTGCGCGAAGGCGGGAGCGGCGACGAATGTCGCCGCAGCGGCGAGGACGAGGGGGAACTTGCGCATGAAATCTACCTTTATTGTCATCATCCCCGGCCGCGCGGCTCTGGCCGTTCTGTGGCGACTGTCCGGCCGGTCCGGGGACTTGCTAAATAGGTAGGGCACGCTGTTTGTTGCACCGCGGCATGGCAATTTTCCGCAGAAATCCAAGGCTGTTGCCGATCCGTCACGGTTCCTGTCACTGCTGTGAACGAACCGTGGCGAGGATAAGGCGGCGTGGGGAAAGCGCCGCATTGCGACCATCAATGCGGCGTCGATCGCCGGAACACGCCACGTAAAGGGCGTGACCTACCGCCGCTCATCCGCGCGCGGCAGGCGTTAAACGCGGCTCGTTTACCTCATGGCCAGGCATGAACCTCGGCCAGCCGCTGGCCCAGGAAATCGCCGATCGTGTCGAACAGGCCGCCGAGGCCGGGCTGATGGTCCGAATAGAAATCGGGCGCGGCGAACTTGACCGCGGCGGCGTTGTTCACACCCAGCAACGTCATCGACGTGCCCTGGCTGAACGTCAGCGTCAGGTCGGCCGCGCCGTCGCGGTTGACGTCCTGCACCTTCGTACGCTGCAACGAAATCCCGTCGTCCAGGATGATCCGATCGAGCGCCGTATCGAAATCGGTGATCGTGTCGCTGCCGTCGAACCGCCCGAAATGGAACATGTCGGCCCCGGTCCCGCCCGAGAGCGTATCGTTGCCGAGGCCCCCGAACAGCACGTCCTTCCCCGCGCCGCCCGACAGGGTGTCGTCGCCCAGATCGCCGAACAGGACGTCGTTGCCATCGCCGCCATTTAGCTTGTCGCGACCAAGGCCACCGATCAGCAGATCATGCCCGCCCAGTCCGTTCAGCGTGTCGTTGCCCAGCAGCCCGCGCAGCGTATCCTCGCCCGCGGTGCCGGTCACCGTCCCGCCGAACAACGGCGCGTATTTCGTCACGCCGTCCGCGACGCCGGTCACGGTCAGGTCGACCGTCGCGGTGCTCGTCAGACCGGCCCCGTCGGTCACGGTGTAAGTGAAGCGATCGGTCGCGGTCGCACCGGGCGCGAGCGCATCGAACGCGTCATTGTCCGCGACGTAGCGCAGCGTCTGCGTCGTGGGATCGAACTGCAGGCTGCCGAGCGTACCGGTCGTGTCGACCGCGCTGATCGCCAGCGTCTGCCCGGCGTCGGGGTCGCTGTCGTTGGCGAGCAACGTTCCCCACAGATTGCCGGTCGTCGCATCCTCGTTCACCGCGACCTGATCACCCTGCGCGACCGGTGCCTCATTGACGTCGGTCACGAAGATCGTGAACGCCTTGTCGGTGCTCAGCCCGCCGCTGTCGGTCGCGCGTGCGGTGATCGCATAGGCGGCGGCCAACGCCTCGAAATCGAGCATCCCGGTCGTCGTGACCACACCCGTCGCGGCGTCGATCGCGAACAGGCCACCCGCATCGTCGATCAGAGCGTAGGTCAGCGTGTCGTTCGCGGTATCGGTTGCCGACACCGTTCCGACCACCGCGCCCGCCGCCAGATTCTCCGCGACGCTGGCGTTGCTGATGACCACATCGGTCGGCGCCGCGCCCAGCCGCAGCAATGCAAGCTGCGGATCATGATCGGTCGCGCGGCCAGCGGCCCCGAACTGTGCATTGATATGCACCGCGTCGAACTGCGCGCCGCCGACCAGTCCGCCAGTGACCAGGATGTTGTCGAGCGCCTGCGCATTGCCCTCGAACATATAACTGTAGCGTTCTTCCTCGGGCAGCAGGCTGTTGAGGTTCGTCAGCACGCCGCCCTTGGCCGGATCGGTCAGCTGGGTCTGCGCATCCTCGAAATAGAAGCCGTTCCAGTCGCCCAGCACCGCGACGTTCAGCGACGGATCGGTCGCGAGTTGATCTTGGATATACGCCTTCACCCCCGCCGCCTGCGCGGTGCGCGCGGCGTCGCCCGCATTGGCCGGCGGCTGCGTATCGCCCCACAACGGATCGCTGCCGCCGCGCGAGGTGAAGTGGACGTTGATCGCGGTGATCGTCTGCCCGGCAAAGCCGAACTGCGCGACCAGCGGACTGCGGCTGCCGGCATAGGCCGATCCCGCGATCAGCTCGGCGCTACCCTCGACATAGGAAACGCGGTCGATGTTGTAGAGGTAGCCGTTACGGATATTGCCGCCCGGCTCACCGCCGGTCGTGTTCGGCGCACTCGGCGCGACCTCGACATACGCGTAATGCTTGCCCGATTCGGCGAAGATCGCGTCGATCAGCCCCTGCGCGGTGACCGTTCCCGAAAGGTCGCTGCCCGTCCCCGCGCCGTCCGCGTCCTGAATTTCCTGCAGCGCGACGATATCGGGTGCGCCGAGGCTGTAGACGATGTTGCCTGCCAAAACGTCGAACTTGTTGTCGCCCGGATCGAGGTTCTCGACATTGTAGGTCGCGATCGACAGATTGTTGGCGTCGCCCGACAGCGTAGTCGCCTCGCGCTCCAGCGTCACGTCCTTGGTCACCGTGACCGCCTCGGTCACCAGCACCTCGTAGTAATTGAACGAGTAATTGAGCACGCCGGTGACGCTGCTCAACTGGTCGCCGATCGAATAGCCCGGCGTAAAGCCCGCGAAGATCGCGCTGTCGTCGTCGATCTGGATTTTCTCAGGGTTATAGTCGCCGTCGGAGATCGTGATTCCGCCGCGGTCGTTGACGCCGGTCGCGCCGACGCCCAGCGAGGCGACGACGTCGGTCTCACCGAAATTGGTCGTGTTCGACACTACCTGCGGCGCGTCGATCGTGACGCGCATCCCCTCCAGCGATTCCCAGAAATCGATGCCGTCGGTGGTGGGATCAAAGCTGGTGAAGCCGTCGTCGTCGATCGTGTCGGTCGGCGGCAGCAGCCCGCCCGCCCCGATCAGCACCGCGGCGGGCAGCGCATTGCCGCTGCTCTCGACCGTGATCGTCGGCGCGCCGATCTGCGTCACCGACAGCCCGCCCGCGCCGCCGGTGAACTCGCCGACCGTCCCGCGCACCGCGATCGCATCGCCCGCCAGCACGCTCGGCGCTGCCCCGGTGAAGACGAAGATGCCGTCAGAAGTCGCCGCATCGCCGTCGCCGGTCGCGGACTGAAGGTAGAAGCCGTTGCTGTCGACCGCGGTCACGATGCCGGTCGTCAGCACGATCTGGTTCACGAACGCCGACGTGTGGCCCGCGCCCTGAATAGCGCCGATCGACAGCGTGACGGGATCGTCGTTGACGATCGTGGCGGTCGCCTGACCGTCTTCGATCACCACGTCGCCGGTGGTCGCGCCAAGCGTCACGGTCAGCGTCTCATTACCTTCGCCGACCAGATCACCCGCTACCGGAATGATGATCTGCTTGCTCGTCTCACCCGCCGCGAAGCTGAGCGTGCCATTGAGCACCGCGCCGGGCGACAGGTCCGCCGCATCGGCGGTGCCGTCCAGCGTCACCGCATAATCGACCGTCGCCGCCAGCGCGGACCCGCCCGCGCGGAACACCGTGACCACCAGATTGATCGTCCCCGCGTCGTCCTCGACCACACTCGCATCCGCGATCCGCAGCACGCCGGTGCCGGTCGGCGACAGGAAGCTCTGCCCGGCGTTGACCGTCCCGAAACTGTCGTCGCTCGCCGTCGTCCAGATGAAGTCCGCCGCGCTCGCGCCGCTGCCCGTCAGTTGCAGCGAGAAACCTGCGGCGGGAACGGGTTCTTCGGCGACGCCGATGTCATTGCTGGTCAGGCCGGTCGCCGCGCCGCTCGTCGCGACGAACGCGCCCTCATACGACAGGAACTGCACCACCCGGCCCGCCGCATCGACCAATGCGATGCCGTCGGGCGCGCCGTTCTGGATGTCGGCCGCCGCGAATGACAGCGCGCCATAGCCGTTCTGTTCGTCGTCGATCGTGCCCGACAAGGCGATCGTCTTGTACGCTGCGCCGCCGTTGCCATTGTACAGCACCAGCGACCAGCCGGTCAGGTCGGTGCCCGCAGTGCCAGCAACCTCGATCGCCTCGCCCGCATCGACGCTCACATTGTCGTAGTGGATTTCGTTGATGAAGACGTTCGCGATCGGAGCAGGCGGCGCGATATCGTCGTTCAGGATCGTGCCGGTCGCGACCGCATCGCCCAGCGCCGCGCCGCCGGTCGCGGCGGAGAGCGTCACGGTCAGCGTCTCGTCGGCCTCGAACACCGCATCGCCCTGCACGGGGACGCGGATTTCGGCGGTCGTCGCGCCATCGGCGAAGCTGACCGTTCCCGACAGGGCCGCAGCCGCCGCGAGATCGGTGGCGCTGGCGCTGCCGAGCGCGACCGTCCACGTCGCCGACACCACGCCGACGCTGCCGTCGGTACGGCTGACGGTGAACACCAGGTCGCGCGTCCCGGCATCGCCCTCGGTCACCGAAGCATCGGCCACTGACAGGGTGCCGTTGGCCGCCGCGACCGTGCCGAACGCCTGCCCCGCATTCACCGCCCCGAAGCTGCCAGCCGACGGCGCGGCCCAGGTGAAATCGCTCGCCTGCGTCCCGCTACCCTTCAATTGCAGCGTGAAGCCGACCGCGTCGCTGCCGTTCTCGATCACGCCGATATCGGTGCTGGTCAGCCCCGCGGCCGGGCCGTTGGTCGCCGTCATCACGCCTTCATACGACAGGAACTGCACGACCACGCCCGCCGCGTCGACCAGCGCGATGCCGTCGGGCGATCCGTTCTGAAGCCCCGCGCGCAGGAAAGACAAGGTGCCGAAACCGTTTTGGCTGTCGGGAATGATCCCCGACAGATTGATCTGGTCGTAGCTCGCCCCGCCGCTGCCGTTGTAGAATACGACGCGCCAGCCGGTCAGGTCGGTCCCGGCGATCCCCGCCAGCTCGAACCCTTCGCCGACATCGCCGCCCGCGTTATCGTAATGGATTTCGTTGAAGAAGATATTGGCCGCCATTGGAAATCCCCGAAGAAAATGCTCGCGCAGGTGAAGGCAGGAATCAAGCGCCACGCCGCTCGCCAGATCATCCGAATTGCGCCTAGGGGGGCTGTGTGACACGCTGATTGCATCACCGACGCTGACTTGTCAGACTCTCGCGTCATTCCTATAATCGCATTCAATCTATTTCATTCTGGAGAACGCGATGGCGACGGTTCAGGCATGGCAGGGAAACGATGAAAACCGCGTGCTGACTGCAGCGGTGTCGCGCGTCGCCACCTGCTGGAAACTGACCAACGCGCAACTCGGCGCGATCCTCGGACTTTCGCCCGCAACCGCCTCTCGGTTGCGGTCGGGCGGTTTCGAACTCGATCGTTCGAGCAAGGCATTCGAGCTGGGGCAATATCTGATCCGCCTGTTCCGCAGCCTGGATGCGCTGATGGGCAGTGACGACGCCGCGTCCACGTCATGGCTGCACAGTCCCAATCTCGACCTCGACGGACGGCCGATCGACCTGATCCGGTCGATCCGCGGGCTGGACGCGGTGGCGAACTATGTCGACGACCACCGCGCGCAGGTCTGACTCGGTCCCGACCGCTGCCGATTTCCGTGCCTACGCCGGGCCGGTCTCGCGGCTGGTCGAAGCGCAGCACCGCATCTCGACCAACCGCCTCGCCGCGACGCGCGAAGATCAGGCGCTGCTGGAAAATCTGGTCGAAGAGGTGAAGCCGGTGATGCCGCACGCCGCCCGCGGGCTGCACTATCTACTCGCGACGCCGTTTCGCTATGGTCATGCGAAGCCGTCACGGTTTCGCCGCGCGACCGAACGCCCCGGTATCTTCTACGCGGCCGAAGATATCGCCACCGCGATAGCCGAAACGGCGTATTGGCGGCTGCTGTTCTTCTCGCGCTCGCCCGGATTTCGGCCACCCAGCACGGTCGTAGAGCATTCCGCCTTCACCGTGCCTGTCGCGGTCGATCGCGCGCTCGATCTCACCGCGCCGCCGTTCGACGTGCAGCGCGCGCTGTGGACCGACCCCGCCGATTACGCCGCATGTCAGGACTTCGCGGCCTGCGCCCGGGCGATCGCAGCGCAAGCGATCCGCTACGCATCGGTGCGCGACCCCGATCACCGCGCGAACCTGGCCCTGCTCGATCCCGCCGTCTTCGCCAGCGCGGCCCCGACGATCGAGCAGACGTGGCACTTCCGCTACGAGGCGGGGCAACTCACCGCCTTCGCTGCCTTCCCGTCGAACGAGCGGTACGCCTTCACTTTCGCGACCTTCGGACTTTCGCCGCCCTAATCCCCTGCAAAGGTCAGCGCGGTCATTCGGCGTTCGCGTTCGTTGACGGTCAGTGCGCGGCCCGCGGGGGCGGCGGCGCGCTGCGGGCAATCGGGGCGGACGCAGGCGCGGCAGCCAAGCCCGATCGGCATCACCACGCCGCTCAAGTCGAACCCACGCGCAGCCGCGACGCTCCCCGCCAGCTCCGCCGCCACCCCGATCCCGATCGCAAACTCCGCCGCTACCGCGCCGTAGCGCCGACCTTGCGGGTTGACCGTCCGCGCCATCGTCAGCCAGCGCGCGCCCGTATCGCTTCCGACGCCCTCGATCTCGACCAACTGCACCACCAGACTGCCCGGCCGGTCGAATGCGCGGTGCAGATGCCACAACGGACACCGTCCGTCCGCCTCCACCAGCGCCGCGCCGCTCGCGCCCGCATAACGCTTCGACGATTGCCCGGCGCGGTCGATGCGAATCATGAAGAACGGCAACCCCCGCGCCCCGACGCGCTGCAACGTCGTCAGCCGGTGCGCGACCTGTTCGAACCCTGCGCCGAACCGCCGCTGGAGCAGTTCGATGTCATACCCCGTCGCCTCGCACGCGCGCAGGAAGCGCGCATAGGGCATCATCACCGCGGCCGCGAAATAGCTCGACAGGTGGCGGCGATACAGCCGGTCGGACGCACGATCGGCGAACCCGGCACCGAGCGCCAGCGCCTCGATCTCGCCGCGCGCTTCGATCTGCGCCAACTGGAATGCAGCGGCGAAGGTGCGGCTTGCCGGGTCGAGCAACTCGCTCAACTGCAATTGTCGCGCGTGCAGGTCCAATCGCCGCAGCATGTCCGGCATCACCTCCACCGGCAGCACGCGGATCGTCAGGCTGTGCTTCACCCGCAGGCGCTCGGCGATCGCGCCGTACAGGTCGCCCGCCCCCAGCCGCAGTTCGTCCGCCAGCGTCTCCGCCGCCGCATCGAGATCGGCGAAATGATTGCGCCAGCGCTCGATCTCGCGTCGCACCGGCGCGACCGGATCATCCGCCACCAACGCCGCCCCGCCACCCGCCAACATACGATCGAAGGCGCGCGCGAACGCCTCGGCCCCGCCGGGCGCGGCGGCCAGCCATTCCTCCACCTCGTTGCGGTCGATCTCCAGATCGGCAAACAACGGATCGGCCAGCCGCCGCCGCACCGCCGCCGCACCGCCGCCGGGCTCCCCCGCGGCCAGCGCGCGCGGATCGAAGTCGAACGTCTCGGCCAGTTTCACCAGCAACGCGGCGGTCAAAGGCCGCTGGTTGCGCTCGATCAGATTGAGATAGCTCGGCGAAATCGCCAGCGTTTCGGCCATGCCGGCCTGCGTCAGCCCTTGCTGCCGTCGCAATCGCCGTACGACGTGACCCGCCATCAATTTGCGATCGGCCATGCCGCGCTCCCTCCGGTTCCGAACCGATAAAGCGCCGCGCGATGAGCGTTGTCAATAATTGACATAGCTACATCTGACAGAGCCAGTCGATGATACCCTGTGACACTATGATGACGGAATAGCGCATTGTCGCAAGGCGTTCGGTGCGCTCTTTAGGATCATCATCTGTATTGTTATCGACAGGAAATCACATGGACCCGACCCCGCAACGCAGCCGCGCCGTCTTCTCCACCGAAGATTTCGAGCTGATGAAGGAGGCGGTCGGCGACTACATCAAGAAAATTGCCGACGAACCGCGTTCGGCCAAATTCTCGAACCTGTACCACCGCCTCGGCCGCCTCGGCTGAGCCAACCTCTTTCGACTTTCCGGGGGCGTTTTCGATGACCTATCAAGACCACAGCACCACGATCGGCCAGCTGATCCAGAGCCAAAACGGCACATGGGACGGCATCGATGCCGAGGCCGTCGCGCGTATGCGGTTGCAGAACCGCTTCCAGACCGGACTCGACATCGCGCGCTACACCGCCGCGATCATGCGCCGCGACATGGCCGCTTACGACGCCGATCCGGCCGCGTATACCCAGTCGCTCGGCTGCTGGCACGGCTTCATCGGCCAGCAGAAGATGATCAGCATCAAGAAGCATTTCGGCACGACAAAAGGTCGCTATCTGTACCTGTCCGGCTGGATGGTCGCCGCGCTGCGCTCCGATTTCGGTCCTTTGCCGGACCAGTCGATGCACGAAAAGACCAGCGTTCCCGCGCTGATCGAGGAGCTCTACACGTTCCTGCGCCAGGCTGATGCGCGCGAACTGGGCATGATGTTCCGCGAACTCGACGCCGCGCGCGACGCCGGGAACGAGGTCGAGGCGCAACGCCTGCTGAACGCGATCGACAGTCACGAAACCCACGTCGTGCCGATCATCGCCGATATCGACGCCGGGTTCGGTAATGCCGAGGCGACGTACCTGCTGGCGCGCAAGATGATCGAGGCGGGTGCCTGCGCGCTGCAGATCGAGAACCAGGTCAGCGACGAAAAACAATGCGGGCATCAGGACGGCAAGGTCACCGTCCCGCACGAGGACTTCCTCGCGAAGGTCCGCGCCTGCCGCTACGCGTTCCTGGAATTGGGCGTCGAGGACGGCATCATCGTCACGCGCACCGATTCTCTCGGCGCGGGCCTGACCAAGCAGATCGCGGTCAGCAAGGAGCCGGGCGACCTCGGCGATCAATACAACAGCTATCTCGATTGCGAGGAGATCGATCCGGCGACCGCGCGCAACGGCGACGTGATTCTCAACCGCGACGGCAAATTGCTGCGGCCGAAGCGCCTGCCGTCGAACCTGTTCCAGTTCCGCGAAGGCACCGGCGCGGATCGCTGCGTCATGGACTGCATCGCCTCGCTGCAGAACGGCGCGGACCTGTTGTGGATCGAAACCGAAAAGCCGCACATCGAACAGATCGCGTCGATGGTCGACCGTATCCGCGAGGTCATCCCGAACGCCAAGCTGGTGTACAACAACAGCCCCAGCTTCAACTGGACGCTGAATTTCCGCCAGCAGGTGTTTGACGCATGGCAACAGGCGGGTCAGGACGTGTCGGCCTATGACCGGGCGCGGTTAATGAGCGTCGACTATGACGGCACCGTGCTCGGCGACGAAGCCGACGAACGCATCCGCACCTTCCAGAAAGACGCGGCGGCGCGGGCGGGCATCTTCCACCACCTCATCACGCTGCCGACCTATCACACCGCGGCGCTGTCGACCGACAATCTCGCGAAGGAGTATTTCGGCGACGCGGGGATGCTCGGCTACGTGAAGGGCGTCCAGCGCAAGGAAATCCGCGAAGGCATCGCCTGCGTGAAGCACCAGAACATGTCAGGCAGCGACATCGGTGACGATCACAAGGAATATTTCGCGGGCGAGGCGGCGCTGAAGGCCGGCGGCACGCACAACACGATGAATCAGTTCGCGGCGTGATGCAGTAGCCGCAGCAGACGCTGCGGCACGCCCGCATCACGCCCGGCCGGCGGGGCGAAAGCCCCGACCGACGACACGGCTATGCCGGGTCGCTACCGGCCAAAGTTCCTGGGGAGGAAAGGTGCCCGCCGGTGGTTCAAACCACCGGCGGGCATTTCCCCATCAGCCGCGAACGATGTGCGCCCTGAACCACCCCACAAGCTCGTCGACCGTCATTTCCCCCGCCGCAAGCGACAGGAACGTCACGACCATCGCCACGTCATCGCAATTCAGCGCATATCCGTTCAGCGCCAGAAAGGTTTCGCTGACGACCAGCGCGGTCCGCTTGTTGCCGTCGACGAACGGATGGTTCTTCGCTATCCCGAACGCATAGCTCGCCGCAAGGTCCGCCACGTCCGGCTCGCCATACGCCACCAGATTCTGCGGCCGCGCCATCGCGCTTTCCAGCATTGAACGGTCCCGCAGCCCGGCAGCGCCGCCATGTTCGGACAGCTGCTCGTCATGCGCTGCAAGTGCGACGTCCACCTCGACCCAAATCCAATTCACGATTATTTGGCGAGTTCGGCCAGCGCGTCGCGACGCCGTTTCATCACCTCGCGCGCAACCTTCATCTGCTCGGCAAATACGGCATCATGCCGCCGTACGCGAAAACCGTCTGGCTCATCGACCAGATCGAGCGCATCGCCCATCTCGACGCCGAGCTTGGCGAGCACCTCCTTCGGCAGGATCACGCCCAGCGAATTGCCGACCTTGATGACCTTGAGCGCGCGAGGCGGTTTGAGGAAGGGTGCGTTCATACACTTGTTATAACATTAGTTGGCGGTTAGCTCAATGCGACACAAGGGCTTAGATGAACCGATGCCCCAACCCGCGCAGCGCGAATCCACCATCGTCATCGTCGCCGCGCTGCTCGCGAATCTCGGCATCGCGGTCGCCAAGTTCATTGCCGCGGGGATCACCGGATCGTCGGCGATGCTGACCGAGGGCGTCCATTCGGTCGTCGACAGCTTCAATCAGGTTCTGCTGCTATGGGGTCAGCACCGCGCGAAGCGACCGGCGGACAAGATCCACCCGTTCGGCTACGCGCGCGAACTCTATTTCTGGAGTTTCGTCGTCGCGATCCTGATCTTCGGGGTCGGCGCGGTCGTCTCAATCTACGAAGGATATCTGCACGTCGTCGAACCCGAGCCGCTGTTCGACCCGACGATCAACTACATCGTCCTCGCCGTCGCCTTTGCGCTGGAGGGCACGTCATGGGTCATCGCGATGCGCGCCTTCGCCCGCACCAAGGGCCCTGAAAGCTGGTGGCAAGCGGTGCGGCGGTCGAAAGACCCGACCGGGTTCATCGTGCTGTTCGAGGATTCGGCGGCGCTGGTCGGGCTGGTCGTCGCGGGTATCGGCGTCTGGGCGAGCCACCAGTTCGACGACGGCCGGATCGACGGTATCGCCTCGATCGTCATCGGCGGCGTGCTGGGCGTCGTCGCGGTGCTGCTGGCGCGCGAGGCGAAGGGACTGCTGATCGGCGAGCGCGCCGATCCCGCCGTCATCGAGCGCGTCCGCGCGATCGTCGCCGCCAGCCCCGGCGTCACATCGGTGAACCACGTCCGCACGATCCACACCGGGCCGGAAAGCGTTTTCGCCGCAATCAGCGCCGATTTCGCCGACGATTTGACAATGGGCGATGCCGAAACGCTGATCGAGCAGATCGAAACGCAACTAAAGGCCGCCGAACCGACGCTCGTGTCGATCTACATCCGTCCGGAAAAGCGCGAGAATGCGACGCTCGTGGTTGAGACGACGCCGCCTGCGTGACATGATCGCGCGCATGTCGCATATCCTTGCCAGCCTGTCGGCGCTGCTGTTCCTGATCGTCGCCATTCCCGCACAGGCCGCGGTTACGATCACTTTCTGGAGCCACGAGCTCGGCAACAGTTTCCCGCACGCCTTCTTCACGCTGCGCGGCACGCCCGACGCGGGCGGCGCGCCGGTCGACCTGAACTACGGCTTCACGCCGCAGTCGATCAGCCCCGCGATCCTGTGGGGGCCGGTGAAGGGCCGCATCGACATCGCCAAGCCCGGCTATATGAACGGCAGCGACGCGCAATTCGCGTTGGTGCTGACCGACGCGCAATATACCTCGATCCGGGCGCTGGTCGACGAATGGGATGCGGTGAAGGGCGATCCGACCTACCGGATGAACACGCGCAACTGCGTCCATTTCGTTGCGGAGGCCGCGCGTCGCGCCGGGCTGCGTACGCTGGATTTTCCAAAGCTGATGAAGAAACCGCGGTCCTATTTGAAGGCGGTCGCCGCCGCCAACGCCACGCAGGTCACCGTAATAGACCGCCACGGCAAGGAATATCTCGCCACCCTGCCGCCGCTCGCCCCTGCAGTCGCCGCCGCGGTCAACTGACCGGGACGATCTCCACCACGTCGAGCGTCGATTCGAAGCGCGGATAGGGAAGCACCATCCGCCACCGCGCCGCGCCGACCCGTTCGACGAAGCCCGCCATGTCACGCGACGCGTCCATGCCATATTCCATCGCGCGCACCTCGTCCCCGATCACCATCGTGCCCAGGAATACCGCACGCCCGCTGTCGGCGTCGAAGATCAGCCCGACCGGCCGCTGTGACCCGCCGGTCTTGTGAAACCCCGACACCCCGCCCTCATCGTCGACCCGGCATGCGAACGGCGGATAGGTGACAAAATCCGGCCCCTTCCCCTTCGACCCCAGCTTGAACACGCGGCAGCGATAGTCGCCCGCGGGCGGCACCGGCCCGGCCAGCGACCGGTCGGGCGCAAACAACGCCCCCTGCGCCGCAATCTGCTGCGCCGCGCCATCCTGCTTTGCACGGTCGAAGGCGTCGACCCACGCGGTGCGCCAGTCGCGCAACCGGTCGCGATCCGCCGGTGTCGCAACCTTGCGCCAGTCGAGCGGCGCAGCAGCCGTCGCTACTGTCGCAGGCCGATCGCCGCCGCCGCCACATCCGGACATGACGCCGCCGGCGATCAGCGCCAGCGCGCAGAACATCCTCATGAAAACCGCGATCCCGTTCTGTTATGCGACCAAGCTATACCCGCATCACGCCGCGGTCCAGCCGCCGTCCATGCTCAGGTTTGCGCCGGTGATCGATGCCGCTTCGTCACGGCACAGGAACAGCGCGAACGCCGCGACCTGTTCGGGGGTCACGAATTGCTTGGTCGGCTGCGCGGACAACAGCACGTCGTTCATCACCTGCTCGCGCGTCAGCCCGCGCGCCTTCATCGTGTCGGGGATCTGGTTCTCGACCAGCGGCGTCCAGACATAACCTGGCGAGATGCAATTGACTGTGATGCCGTCGGTCGCAACCTCCAGCGCCGCCGTCTTGGTCAGCCCCGCGATGCCATGCTTGGCCGCGACATAGGCCGATTTGTTGGGGCTCGCGACCAGGCTGTGCGCCGAGGCGGTCGATATGATCCGCCCCCATTTCTTGGTCTTCATCAACGGAATCGCGGCGCGCATCATGTGAAACGCGCTGGTCAGGTTGATCGCCAGAATCGCGTCCCACTTATCGATCGGGAACTCGTCGATCGGGCTGACGTGCTGGATGCCCGCATTGTTGACGATTATGTCCGGCCCGCCCAGTTCGGCATGGCAGCGCGCGACCATCGCCGCGATCGCCTCGGGCTTGGTCATGTCGGCGGCATCGTACAGCGCGCCCGCACCGCTCGTCTCGGCCAACGCCGCGCGTTCCTGCTCGATCGCGTCGGCATCGCCAAAACCGTTGATGACGACCGCGGCACCCTCGGCCGCAAACGCCTTGGCGTAGGCGAGCCCGATGCCGGAGGTGGAACCGGTGACCATCGCGGTCTTGCCCTTCAGGAACATCTGCAACTCCTCGTAATGTGCTAGATCAGCGCGCCAGGTCGAACGCAGCGGTACGCCCGGTCAGGACGTTCTCCGCGACGATCTCGGCATTCTCCATCGTCGCCTCGACCGCGGCCTGCCCCGCGACCCAGTGTTCGCGCATCGTTCGGTGCGAGAATTCATAGTCGCGCGATCCGCCTTCCCAGGCGTTGGCGCGATAGATCAGGTGGACGAGGCTGACTGGCTGCTCCGCCGCCATCGCGGTCAGCGCGCGCACGTCGCCATCGTTGCGCAACGCGTCGGGCAGCTTGGCCAGCACCTTCCGCACCAGTTCGCGTTCCGTGCGCAACCGCATCAACTGATCGGTCACCTGCCGCGTCCGGCTGGAGAAACGGATCTCCTTTTCCCGCGCCATCACGTCCATGATCGTGTGCGGGAAATCGGCCGCGGCGGCGAACAGATCGACCTGGAACACCAGCATCCCCTCGCGCTGGTGATCCAGCACGTGCTGCAGCGGCGTGTTCGACACCAATCCCCCATCCCAATACCAGCGTCCGTCGATCTCGACCGGCGGCAGGCCCGGCGGCAATGCGCCCGACGCCATGACGTGCCGCGCGTCGAGCCGTTCGTCGGCGCTGTCGAAATAGCGGAAGTTCCCGCTCTCGATATCGACCGCGCCGACCGACAGCCTGACCGGCCCGTCGTTGACCAGATCCCAGTCGACCAGCCGATCGAGCGTGCCCTTCAACTGTGTCGAATCATAAAAACTCAGCGCCTCGCACGATCCCGGCACCGCCAGCATCGGCGGCACGAAACGCGGGCCGAAGAACCCCGGCACGCCCGCCAGCGCGACAAATCCTGCAGACCATTCGTGGACGAATTCGCGCACCCGGTCGTCCGGCAGGATCGGGAAGCTCGGCAGCCAGCTAGTCGTCTGGTCCCAGAACTCCCGCAACCGCGCGACGCGGCGTTCGGGCGGGTTTCCGGCGACGATCGCGGCGTTGATCGCGCCGATCGAGATGCCCGCGACCCAATCCGGCTCGATTCCCGCGTCGGACAGCGCCTCGATCACGCCGCCCTGATAACTGCCCAGCGCGCCGCCGCCCTGCAGCACCAATGCGACCTGATCGGGAAGTGGAATCGCCTTCGCGCGGCGGCGTACCTTCGGTTCGACATCTGCCATCGCGCGCTCCCATGCGCCGCCCGGCGCGCACGATCAACCACACAGGTTGCAACCGCCGCATCGTTTCGCGCATTCATGCCGGACGAGTAACGAAAAGGGACCAGTGCGATGCGCCTCGACGATTTCGATCCGAACATCAATGTCGAGGACCAGCGCGGCCAGAGCTTCGGCGGCGGTGGAGGCGGGGGCGGCCTGCTGCTCGGCCTGCTGCCGATGATCGGCAGCCGCTTCGGATGCGGCGGGATCGTCGTCGTGCTGATCCTGCTCGCGGTGTTCGGCGGGCTCGGCAATATCGGCAGCATGTTCGGCGGCGGCGGCGCACCCACCACGCAAACCGGTCAGCGCTCGGGCGAAGGCAGCGGTGCGACCAGCGCGTGCGCGGTCGACGCGTCGAGCCGCGCGGCGTGCAACGCGTTCAGCTCAGCCGACAACACGTGGGAGGTGCTGTTCGCCAAATCGGGCCAGCGCTTCACTGCGCCCAAACTCGTCTTCTACAGCGGCATGGGCCAGTCGGGATGCGGCGCGGCGCAATCTGCGATGGGGCCGTTCTATTGCCCGTCCGATCAGGGCATCTATCTCGATACCTCGTTCTTCCGCGAGCTCGAAACCAAATTCCGCGCGAGCGGCGATTTCGCGCAGAATTACGTCATGGCGCACGAATTCGGCCATCATATCCAGACGCTGACCGGCGCGTCCGATCAGGTCCGCCGCGCCCAGGCGCGCGCGACCGAAGCCGAGGGCAATGCGCTGTCGGTCCGGCTGGAGCTGCAAGCCGATTGCTACGCCGGCGTGTGGGCGGCGCAGAACCGCACCCGGCTCGATCCGGGCGACCTGGAGGAAGGCATGACCGCCGCGCAGGCGATCGGCGACGACACGCTGCAAAAGGAATCGCAGGGCCGCGTCGTCCCCGACAGCTTCACCCACGGATCATCGGCGCAGCGCCAGGAATGGCTCCAGCGCGGCCTGCAAAGCGGCGATCCCGCGGTGTGCGACACGCTGAAGGGCGCGGTCTGACGTGGCGATGGCGTCGGCGTACCGGGTGCTCGCGCCCGTGCGCCGCCGGTTGTTGCGATTGACCGGCGCACGAACCCTGGGCGTGCGCGCTATTGTTGTCGATCCGGACGGCCGTATCGCGCTGGTCCGCCACACCTACACCGACCTTTGGTATCTCCCCGGCGGCGGGGTCGATCGCGACGAAGGCTATCCCGCCGCGCTCGCCCGTGAACTGCGGGAAGAACTCGGGATTGACCATTACAGCACTGAACGCATCCTCGGTGCCTATCACGCAGCCGGCGAAGGCCGCGACGATAACGTGCTGGTTTATATCGTCCGTCTCGATGAAGCGGCGGCGCGCGCGGTCCGGATCGCAGACCCGCGCGAAATCGCCGCCGTAGAATGGTTCACGATCGGTGCGCCGCCGCCCGACACGTCGCCCGCGACCCGCCGCCGACTCGCCGAGTATCGGTCAGACAGCGTCGGCGCGGGCGACTGGTAGCCTTAGACCTTGACCAGCATCTTCCCCGTATTGCCGCCGGTGAACAATCCCATGAACGCGTCGGGCATCGCATCCAGCCCCTCATGGACCGTCTCCTGCCGCTGCAATTGCCCGGCCGCCATCATCTTGCCCATGTCGGCATAGAACTCCGCCGCACGGTCCATGAAATCGCTGACGATGAAGCCCTGGATGCGCAGCCGCGCGCCGATCACCTTGGCCAGATAGCGCAATTCCTGCGCCTGCCCGTCGTTGTAGATGTCGATCATTCCGCAGATCGCAAACCGTGCGTGCATGTTCGCCGCCAACAGCGCCGCATCGAGATGCTCGCCGCCGACATTGTCGAAATAGACGTCGATGCCGTTCGGAGCCGCCGCCATCAGTCCCTTGGCGGCCGATCCCGCCTTGTAATCGACGACCGCATCCGCGCCGAGCGACTTCACCCAGTCGCATTTCTCCGCGCCGCCGGCGGAGCCGATCACGGTCATGCCCTTGGCCTTGGCGATCTGAACGACGGTCGATCCGACCGCGCCGGCGGCGGCGGAGACAAACACCGTGTCGCCGGCCTTCGCGCCCGCAACCTCAAGCAACCCGAAATACGCGGTCATCCCCGGCATCCCCAGCTGCCCGAGAAAAGCCTGATCGTCGGCCCCCAGATCGGGCAATTTCTGCACCTGCGCCGCGGGAAGCACCGCTTCGTCGCGCCAGCCGAGCATGTGCAGCACCTTGGTCCCAACCGGCATGTCCGGCACGTTGCTCTCCACGACTTCGCCGACCGCGCCGCCCTGCATCGCCTCACCAAGCGCGAATGGCGGGACATAGCTTTTCACGTCGTTCATCCGCCCGCGCATGTACGGGTCGACCGACAACCAGCTGTTCGCGATCCGCACCTCGCCGTCGCCCAGCGGCTGCGACGCCGATTCGACGATCGCGAAGTCGGTATGTTTCGGCATTCCCTGCGGACGCGCCTTCAGGCTCCATGCACGCGGCATATTCGACTCTCCCTTGGATTGGTTTTCGAGCGCGCGGTATGGCCGAGTCGCGCGCAAAAGCAAAGGCCCCGGACGTCGCCGTCCGGGGCCTCGCCGCGCCCGCTCGGAGGGAGGTAAGCGGCGCGATTCCGTCAATAGGTGCCGGAGAAGCTGCGGTTCAGCATCCGCCCCTGCGCATCGCCACGATCGGCGGCACCGTCGTCACGATCGCCGAAAAGCGCCTGCTTGCGCTCCTCGTCCTTCCAATGCTTCTTCGCTTCATCGGCGGTCTTCGCCAGCGTCACCTTGGCGTCGACCGCCGCGATCCAGCCGCACGGAATCGAATGGTGCCGTCCGCCGGCGTCGGCGTCGCTCTTGGTAAGCAGGATGCGGTCACCGCGCACCTTATCGACCGTCCCGACGTGGCTGCCGTCCGACCCGACGACATCCATATGCTCCTCGACCTTGCCCAACTGATCGCGCTGGCCCTGACGCGTGGTGCGCCACGTCGCGAATTCGTTTTCGAACTTCGACCGGTTTTCGCGGCGATATTCGTCATAGTCACGGTCGAGCGCCGCGATCTGCCCGCGCCGCCAGCCATGATAATCCGAATCGCGATCGGCGCCGGAACGCGCGTCGTAACCGCGATCGTCATAGCGCAGATCGGCCTCACGCCGCCGTTCGGCCTCATCGTCCCCAAACCAAGAGCGCACCTCGTCTCCGGCGCGCGCAAAGAACCCGCGTTCATCGTAATCATAACCCTGCGGCTGGCGGCCGTAGTCGCGGCCACGTTCCTGACCGTAAGCAAAGCGATCCTGCTCGCCGCGATCGCGGTGCTGACCATAAGCGGTACGATAATCATCGCGCCCCCGCTGCCCGAACCGATCGCGCTGCGCGTAACCGGCATTGCCATATTCGCGCTGGCCATATGGCGCGCGGCCTTGGTCGCGATATTCGCGGTCGTAGCGCGCGCCACGATCGTCGCGGCCATAATCATCACGGTCGTAGCGGTCGCCCTGCGGATTGTTACCGCGCGGATAGCGTTCGTAACCCATCACCATTGCTCCTTCGTTCCTGCTGCGAACGACGTGCCAGGCTCTGTCGGCCCGCTCGCCGATACGCCAAAGAAGCAATGAAAAGCGTGTTGGTTCCGATCGTTACGGAACCGCATCGGACCTTCGTCGCACCATCCGCGCGACTGGTCGCAGAGGCGGTTTTGCATCTGCAAACGACGCTGTTGCATCGCTTCTGCAGGCTCGCTAATGGCGGATTTGCCGGTCGAAACCGGGCGGAGGGCGGGGCCGTAGCTCAGATGGGAGAGCGCTGCAATCGCACTGCAGAGGTCAAGGGTTCGATTCCCTTCGGCTCCACCAGCCCTCCATTTTCCCGCCATTGACGCCGCGCAATGCGCCGCGATGATACCTGCCAACCATAGGGGTTCAGGCATGATTATCGTCATCGGCACAGTCACCTCGCGCGCAGATACCTTCGACCTGCTGCGCGCCGCGGCGATCGATCACACCCACCGATCGCGCACGGAGGACGGCTGCATCAGTCATGAGGTGGCGGTCGACTGCGACGATCCGCTGCGGCTGATCTTCCTCGAACGCTGGCGCGACCGGGCTGCGCTGGAGGCGCATTTCCGCGTTCCCGCATCGGGCGCGTTCATCGCCGCGATCCGCGCGCACGCCGCCGCATCGACCGGACCCGACATCTATCCGGTCGCGAGTGCGTGACAGCAGCGCCGCCGCCGCTACGGTAAGTCGCATGACTGAGACGCTGCCCGATCCGATTCCCGCCGCCACGCTGGTGATCTTCCGCGAATGCGCAGACGGCCCGCCCGAATTGCTGATGGTCGAACGCGCGAAGGCGATGGTGTTCGCGGGCGGCGCGATGGTGTTTCCCGGCGGGCGGATCGATCCCGGCGATCATGCGCTCGCCGAACTTCACGGCGGTACTGACGAAACAGCCGCGCGGATAGCGGCGGTGCGAGAGACGATCGAGGAGGCTGGGCTGCCGATCGGTCTGGCCGAAATGCCGACCGCCGACACGCTGATCGCCCTTCGCGCGGCGCTGCACGACGGCGCTCCGTTCGCGCAGGCGCTGGCCGACGCGGGCGCGATGCTGAACTTGAACGCGCTGACCCCATTCGCGCGCTGGCGTCCGGCGCACGCGCATATGCGCATCTTCGACACGCGCTTCTATCTCGCACAGCTGCCCGCCGGCGCGCCGTGCGCCACCGTCGACGAAACCGAGAACGTACGGCTGGTCTGGGCGACCGCGCAAAAAATCCTGGATGATGCCGATGCGGGCAAGCTGGCGATCATCTTCCCGACGCGCCGCAATCTCGAACGGCTCGCACAGTTCGACAGCTTTGCTGATGCCGTCGCGCACGCCGAGGCGACGCCGGTCGTGACGATCACGCCGTGGGCGGAGGACCGCGACGGCGCGCAGCACCTCTGCATTCCCGATGATGCAGGCTATCCGGTCACATCGGAGGCGATCTCGAGCGCCATGCGCGGCTGATGAGGCGCATCCGGCGCGCGACGGGCTGGCTCGTCGCGCTCGTGCTGATCGCCGCGATCGCCCTGTTCCTGTGGAGCGTCGCCCGCGGGCGACCGCAGGATTTGCCGTGGACCGCGCTCGATCTCGGCGAACCGATCGGCATGTTCACCGGGCGCAAACTCGCCGCGCTGGGCGACGATTTCGCGACATGCCGGTCGCTGATGGATAAGGCCGGGATCGACTACACCGTCCTGCCGGCCGTGACCGAAGGCCAGTGCGGCTATAGCGACGGCGTGCGCTTCGCCGCCGGTGGGGCGCGCCGGATCGGCTTCGCACCCGCGAACCTCGGCGTCGCCTGCCCGGTCGCGGCGGCGTTGGCATTGTGGGAATGGCACATCGTTCAACCCGCCGCCCAGCGCCATTTCGGCGCGCGCGTTACGACGATCGACCATCTCGGCAGCTACAATTGCCGTCGCCTGTACGGCCGTTCGTCGGGCGACTTCAGCCAGCACGCCACCGCCGACGCGATCGACGTTGCGGGCTTTCGCCTATCGGATGGCAAACGGATCAGCGTCTTGAAAGACTGGTCCGACACCGGCCCGAAAGCGTCGTTCCTCCGTGACGTCCGCGACGGCGGGTGCGACGTGTTCGCCACCACGCTGTCGCCCGACTACAACGCCGCGCACCGCGATCACCTCCACCTCGATCAGGCGAACCGCGGCGCGATGGGCTGGCGCGCGTGCCGTTAGTTCGGCAGCGCGTCCGCGCCGACCTTCTCCACCCAGTGCGGATAGAATACCGGTTGCCGTGACGACCAGCCCGATGCAGTCGCCGCCGCCTCGCTGATCGACTGCAGCAATTTCCGCCGCGCTTCGGGATGCAGGTGCGGCAAGGCCGCCGCCGCGCAGAACGCGCCCGGCAGCCACGGCCGCACCGACGCGCCGATCAGCCGTTCGTACAGGAAGCGGTACGCCGAGAAATGCGTGATGCGCCCCTGCCCCAGATCGAACGCGCTGATCGTGACCAGCGGAGCCAGGAACGGCTCGATCGCGTCCAGCCCGCTGTCATCGGGAACGATCGCGCGAATCTCGTCGAGCCTGGCGTAATGCCGGGCCTGCGCGCGGATGCTGGCCGCTTCGACCACGTCGCGCGACCAGCGCACCATCGCGTCCTCGCGTTCCAGACCCACGTCCAGGCTGCGCCGGATATAGCGCTGCGTCGCCGCGGCGAACCCTGCGAATTCCTTCATCTCGGCCAATGTCATCGCGCCATCGGCCGGCTTCATCTTGGCACCCATAGCAACACCCCGCCCCGGACAATTCCGAGCCAAGGCATCATGCGCCAATATGGTTAACGCGCCCCTTAACGCCGCGATGCCCGGCGTTCACATAGAGTCAGAGATCATGACGCGCCGCAACATACAATGCGATGAAGCGAGATTGCGCGACAGGAAAGCAAATCAGGTGATGCGTTTGCGCAACAATATTCAACTGTCCTGCTGCCGCTCCGCTTCCTCGTCGTAACCCGACGATGGTGCGGGCTCGTCGCGGCCGGGCTGCGTGCTGGCGGGAGGATCGGATGCGTCCATCGATTCATCCAGCGCATTGTCCAGCCGCGCATCCTTGCTTTCGGGATGCTTCTCCAGCCGTCGCGCGATCGACTTGTCACGCCCTGCGTCACTCGCGTGGCCCTCGGCTGCCGGGGCTACGGAAAGGCTGTCCAATGCCCGGTCATCAATATTGTCGTCAATCGCGCTCATGTTCGCCTCTCCCAACGCTTGATACGGTGGCAGAACGAACGCCTGCGCGCCGCGTTCCGCTCAATCCAACGCCGTCACCGTCACGCGCTGCCGATGCATTTCCGCCGCCCCGAACACGGTCATGAACGCGATGTCGGTCGCGTCGCGCCCGACACACACGCGCGCGATGTCGCCGCAGCCGCCCATGTCGGTCGCGTCGATCAGGCGCCATGCGCCGTCGAGCCACAATTCGGCGACGGCATGGAAATCGGGCGGCTGGACGCCGGGCGAATAGGCCGACACGCAGCGCGCGGGGATTTCAGCCGCCCGCGCCATCGCGACCAGCAGATGCGCGAAATCGCGGCACACGCCGCGGCGCTCGGCAAAGGTTTCCATCGCGCCGGTGCGCGGATCGCTCGCGCCCATCTCATAGGCGATGTTCTCGCGCACCCAATCGGCCAGCGCCGCCGCCATCGCGCCGCCCGTCAGCCCCGTGAACGTCTGGCCGACGAAATTCTCCAGCCGGTCGGATTCGCAATATCGGCTGGGCAACAGGTACGACACGACCGGCCCCGGCAGGTCTCGCACCGGCGTCGCGCCATAGCCGTCCAGCCGCACGCGCGGTCGGTTAATCGCGACGACCGCGCGATACTCCGCCACCAGCCGCCCCTCGCCGCGCGCCCAGCACCTTTGCCCGATCCCGCCATCGCCCGGCACAGCGCGGATCGGATTGTCCGAATGGATCACCAGCGACTGCGATTCGAGCCGCTGATCCCACGACGCCGCTACCTCGATCTGCAACAGCACGTCGGCGGGCGCGGCAAATCCGTAGTCGAGCAGAACGTCGATCGACAGGCGCATCGGGCAATTCCAAAAAAGAAGGGGCCCGGCGGGTTGTCCCGCCGAGCCCCGACACGTTCGTTCAGGGTTATCGCTTAATCGCGGCTGCCGCCCATGAACGCCAGCAGGAACTGGAACATGTTCACGAAATCGAGGTACAGCGACAGCGCGCCCATGATGACGGCCTTGCCCATCATGTCGGTGCCCTGGACGTAATCGTACATCCCCTTGATCCGCTGCGTGTCGTACGCGGTCAGGCCTGCGAACAGAAGCACGCCGATCGCGCTGATCACCAGCGAGAACGCGCTCGACTGGAACCACAGGTTCAGCAGCGACGCGACGATCAGGCCGACGACGCCCATGATCAGGAACGTGCCGAACGCCTGCAGGTTACGCTTCGTGGTGTAACCGTAGATGCTCAGCGACAGGAACGCGACCGAGGTTGCGAAGAACGTGATCGCGATCGACGACCCCGTATAGCGCAGGAAGATCGTCGACATCGACAGGCCCATCACGGCCGCGAACGCCCAGAAGATCGCCTGCGCCGCGCCGGTCGACAGCTTGTTGATGCCGAAGCTCAGCACCATGATGAACGCCAACGGCGAGAACATGATGACGTACTTCAGAATGCCCGGCGCCATGAACACCTGCGCAGCCATCGAATCGACGCCGCCGCTGGCGAACAGCAGCGCGACGATACCCGTCAGCAGCACGCCCGACGCCATGTAATTGTACACCGAAAGCATATACTTGCGCAGGCCGGCATCGAACGCGGCCCCGCGCGTGCCCGGAACGCTCGCCCCGAAGGCGGTCGCGCTCGGCCGAGGGTCGGACCAGTTTGCCATCTTGAATTCGCTCCTTCACCCGGCTTCATGCCGGATGCGTCGCAATATCGCCCGCGATGGGCTATTTTTCAAGCGAACCCGCCGCTTGCCCTGGTCCAGCAAATCTTCGTTACAAAAGAACTCCATGCACCGCCTGTTCATAGCCCTCCGTCCCCCGCCCGTTATCCGCGAGACTCTGACCGCGACGATGGGCGGCGTGCCGGGCGCGCGCTGGCAGGACGATGATCAACTTCATCTCACCCTGCGCTTCATCGGCGCGATCGAGCGGCCGGTGGCGGAGGACGTCGCCGCCGTCCTGGCATCGATCGTCGCTCCCGTCCCGACGGTGCGCATCGCCGGTGTCGGTCGCTTCGACCAACGCGGGCGCACCGACACGCTCTGGGCGGCGGTCACACCCGGCGACGCGCTCGCCGCACTCCACCGCAAGGTCGATCAGGCGCTGGTCCGGGTCGGTCTCGACCCCGAGCGCCGCGCCTATCTGCCGCACATCACACTCGCCCGGCTGCCCCGCAGCATGGGCCACGGTCCCGCGATCGAACGCTGGGTCGCCGATCACGCGTCGCTCAACAGCGAACCGTTCACCCTTCCCCATCTGATCCTCTACGAAAGCCACCTCGGCCGCGAAGGTGCGCGGTACGACGCGATCGCCCGCTGGCCGCTCGGCTGAAGCTCTGTTAGGCGCAGGGCCGGTAAGGCGTCAGGGAGCGGATATGGCCAGCAACGCACACAATGCGAGCGGCGACGACTACAGGGCCACCGGCTACGCCTGGTACGTCCTGTCGATCCTGTTCCTGGTCTATATCCTCAATTTCGTCGACCGGCAGGTGATCTCGATCCTGGCCGAGGACATCAAGCGCGACCTGAACTTGAAGGACGAGGATCTCGGCTTTCTTTACGGCACCGCGTTCGGCGTATTCTATTCGCTGTTCGGCATCCCACTCGGGCGGCTGGCGGACAATTGGCACCGCGTCCGGCTGATGACCGCAGGCCTCGCGCTCTGGTCCACGATGACCGCGCTTTCCGGGCTGTCGAAAACCGGCGGGCACCTCGCCGCCGCGCGCATCGGTGTCGGCATTGGCGAAGCGACCGCCAGCCCCGCGGCCTATTCGTTGATCTCCGACTGGTTCCCGAAACGGCTGCGCGCAACCGCACTGTCGATCTATTCCGCCGGGCTGTACGTCGGCGGCGGCGCGTCTTTGTTCGTCGGCGGCCTCGTCGTGCAGCGCTGGAACGCGGCCTACCCTGGAGGCGGACCATTGGGGCTGGTCGGCTGGCAGGCCGCATTCATGGCGGTAGGCATTCCCGGCCTGCTGCTCGCTTTGTGGATTGCAACCCTGCGCGAGCCGATCCGGGGGCAATCGGAGGGTCTTCATCAGGAACCACACCCCGCCCCGTTCCGCGCCTTCGTCGAAGACCTCATCACCATCATCCCACCGCTGACCCTGATCGGCGCGATCCGCGGCGGGCCGCGCGGCATCGCGATCAACCTGCTCGCCGCGGGACTGGTCGTGGCCGCGGTCGCGTTTCTCGTCTCGATCGGCGAACCGATCACGCAATGGACCGCGGTCGGCCTCGGCGTGTACGCCGTCTTCTCCTGGGGCAGCACGCTGAAGCGCCGCGATCCGCCGACCTTCGCGCTGATCATCGCAACCCCGGCGTTCCTGTGCACCGTCGTCGCTTATGGCCTGAACGCCTTTGTCAGCTACGCCTCGGGTTTCTGGGCGGCGCCCTATGCGATGCGCGTGCTGGGCGTGTCGCCTGCAGAGGCGGGCCTCATCATCGGCAGCAGCGGCGCATTGTCGGGTTTCCTGGGTGTCACGGTCGGCGGCATCGTGGGCGATCGGCTACGCAAGACCAACCCCGCCGGACGTCTGATCATGGTCATCCTCGGCGCGGTCGTGCCGGTGCCGTTCGTGATCCTGGGCTTCACCACGACGTCGCCCGTGACGCTCTACGTCTGCCTGTTCCTCGCCCAGTTCACCGCCAGCCTCGCGCTCGGCAGCGCCGCGGCCACGACTCAGGATCTGGTGCTGCCACGGATGCGTGGCACCGCTACCGCAACCTTTTTCATCGGCACGACGTTGCTTGGCCTTGCGCTCGGCCCGTATCTCGCGGGCCGCGTGTCGACGCTCAGCGGCAGCCTATCGACAGGCATGCTCTCGTTGCTGCTGTCGGTCCCGATCACCCTCGCCGCGGGGATCGCCGCCTACAGACTGGTCCCGAAGGCCGAGGCGACGCGCGAAGCCCGCGCGCGCGCCGCCGGGGAGCCGATCTAACCGGCTCCCCAACTCACCTCACGACGGCTGAAACACCCCGCACGCGATCCGCGCGCCGCTGTTCCCCGACGGATCGGTCATCAGATCGTCGGCCTGAGCGTGCACCACCATCGCCGCGCCGTCGGCATCCATCAGCCCGGCCATCGTAGCGTTCGGAATGGTCGCGCCGATCGTCCCGCGCCCGCCGCTGTCGATGATCAGGTTCGGCAGGTCGCCCTCATGCGGACCCTGCGGGTTCATCGACCCGTGCTTCATGCTCGTCGGGTTCCAGTGCCCGCCTGCACTTTCGAAGCCCGGTCCGTCGCAGCGTCCGACCATGTGGACGTGCGCGCCGTGCGTCCCCGCGGGCATCGCCTTCGCATCGATCGTGAAGCGCAGGCCGCCCGCCACTTCGGTCGCGGTCGCGCGCCCGACATCCACACCGGCCGCCGTCTTCAGCATCGCAACCGCCTTCGCGCCGCCCGCCACCGGCGCGCCGGTTTCGATCTTGTCCTCGTTACAGCCCGCCAGCGCGAGCGCGCCAAGACCCATCAGCATGATCGTCCGCATCGCATATCCTCCTGTTATGGATCGACGAACCCGAAAGACGGGCTCAGGTTCCGCTGCTCATTCGCGCCCGCGCGCGATCAGGCCGACCAGCCGCCGACAACTCGCCGCCTGCTGCAGGAACGCCACCGTCAGCACCGCGTTCAGGACGACGATCTCGACCAGGAAGAACCACAAAGGGCTGCCCGCGATCATGCTGACGCCCAGGATGATCGTCCGGGGATTCGCCCCCAGCGCCTGTTGCAGCGGCAGGGTCGATCGACCCGCCTCGCGCGCAAGCATTGCGATCCGCCGCCGCTCGATCGGGTCATGCTCCGCGCTCGCCACCAGCGCGTTCACGCGCTGCGTCGGCCCGGTCACCGCTTCGGAGATCCACACGTACAGCCGCCCTGCAGCGCCGATCCCGCCCTGCGCGGCACGGTTCTGTCCAAGCCACGACACGCCGTACGCCCACCATTGATACGTCCGGCGCGAGCTTTCGGCGAACACCGATTGGACCACCCGCGACAGACCCGCGCCCACCGCCAGCACCCACGCCACCCAGCCAAAAGTATCGTCGAGCAACGCACCCAGCAGCAGGTACAGCACCAGATGCCCGCCATAGTCGCACAGCCCATCGACCACCTCGCCGATCGGCGACGCGCGCCCGGTCATCCGCGCCAGATCGCCATCGGCCCCGTCGACGACGTGCCACGCCACATGCAGCGCGAACCCCAGCGCAATCCCCAGCGCGCCCCCGACGATCGCGTACAGAATCCCCGCCGCGACCACCATCGCCGCCCCTGCGACCGACACCATGTTCGGCGTCACCGGAGTCGGCGCGAGCAATGCGGCCAGCCGTCTCGCCGCCGGATGGTAAACGATGCGGTTCAGGAAGCCCTGCAATTCGCGCGGCTTTCCCGTCACACCCGCCGTCAATTCGATCGTCGCCACGCGTCTTTGTCCCCTTGCTGCGCGTATACCACCCGATGCGTTCGCTTGACAGGCGTCGCGCATCTGTCACGACACCGCAATTCAAATGTCATCCGTCGGACACGTCCGGCAAGTGGGGTTCAATGACGACGATCAAGGTTGCGGTTATCGGTGTGGGCAATTGCGCGAGCAGCCTCGTGCAGGGCAAATATCATTACGCCGGCAGCAATAATTCTCACGGTCTTATCCATGA
Source organism: Sphingomonas sp. SUN019 (assembly GCF_024758705.1). Taxonomy (NCBI): domain Bacteria; kingdom Pseudomonadati; phylum Pseudomonadota; class Alphaproteobacteria; order Sphingomonadales; family Sphingomonadaceae; genus Sphingomonas; species Sphingomonas sp. SUN019. Next base: position 1,567,239 of record NZ_CP096971.1, read on the forward strand.
GGATATCGGCGGGTACAAGGTCGCCGACCTGGATTTCGTGGCCGCGTTCGACGTCGATTCCCGCAAGGTCGGCCTCGATCTGGGCGAGGCGATCTTCGCCAAGCCCAATTGCACGAAGGTGTTCCACGCCGACGTGCCGAAGACCGGCACGATCGTGAAGATGGGCGCGAAGCTCGACGGCGTCGCGCCGCACATGCTGACCGCCGCTAACGACCGCGGGTTCGAGATCGACGAGACGCGCGACGCGTCGCGCGCCGAGATCGTCGCCGCGATCCGTGAATCCGGCGCGGAAATCCTCGTCAACTTCCTGCCCGTCGGCAGCCAGGAAGCGACCGAATTCTACATGGAATGCGCGCTCGAGGCGGGCGTCGGCGTCGTCAATTGCATGCCGGTGTTCATCGCCAGCCGCCCGGAATGGGAAAAGCGTTTCGCCGATGCCGGACTGCCGATCATCGGCGACGACGTGAAGGCGCAGGTCGGCGCGACGATCGTCCACCGCGTGCTCAGCAACCTGTTCGGCCAGCGCGGCGTGACGATCGATCACACCTATCAGCTGAACACGGGCGGCAACACCGACTTCATGAACATGCTCGACCGTCAGCGGCTCGCGAGCAAGAAAGAATCGAAGACCGAAGCCGTGCAGGCGGTGATCGCCGAGCGGCTGGCGGACGAGAACATCCACGTCGGCCCGTCGGACTACATCCCGTGGCTGCACGACAACAAGCTCTGCTTCCTTCGGCTCGAGGGCAATCTGTTCGGCGACGTGCCGATGAACCTCGAACTGCGCCTGTCGGTCGAGGACAGCCCGAATTCGGCCGCGGTCGTCGTCGATGCGATCCGCTGCGTGAAGGTCGCGATGGAACGCGGCGTGTCGGGCGCGCTGAACGGTCCGTCGGCGTTCTTCTGCAAGCACCCGCCGCTGCAATATACCGATGACGTCGCGGCGCAGATGACCGACGACTTCATCCACGGCGACGCCCGGCTCGCCGCCGAGTAAGCTTACGTGAAAGCACTGATCGTCGCAGCCGGCTATGGCAGCCGGCTGCGCGAGGTTTCGCCCAGCAAGCCGCTGACGTTGGTCGACGGCGTCGCGCTGATCGACCGCGTGATCGCGGCTGCGCGCGCGGGCGGCGCGACCGGCTTCGTCGTCGTAACGGGGCATGAGGGCGACCGTCTGACCGCGCATCTGGCGGTGCTGGACCCCTCGATCACCTGCGTCCGAACCCCCGACTGGAGCCTGGCTAACGGGCATTCGGTGCTGACCGGTGCCGACGCGCTCGGCCCCGCACCGCACCTGCTAATGATGGCCGATCACCTGTTCGACCCCGCGATCGTCGCCGCCACGATCGCTGCACCCCACGCGGCGTTGACGCTGGCGATCGACCGCCGCCTCGACAATCCGCTCGTCGACATGGACGACGTCACGCGTGTTCGTACCGATGGCGACCGCATCGTCGCCATCGGCAAGCATTTGCCCGACTACGACGCGTTCGATTGCGGCGTGTTTAAGGTCGACGGCAACTTCCACGACGCACTCCGCCGCTCGATCGCCGACGGCGGCGCAGGCTCGATCTCCGCCGGGGTCGAGGCGCTGGCCGCAACCGGCGGCGCACGCACCGTCGACATCGGCGACGCCTGGTGGCTCGACGTCGACGACCCCAAGGCGCTGGCGCAGGCGGAAGAAGCGCTGGCCTGACGACCTGCTAAATCCTCCCCGGCACGGGGAGGAGTGCAAGCTTTACCTTGTCCCGATCTTCGCATCCCGCAATAGCACCCTCACCGCCGATGGAGGTACAATGCGCTGGTTCCTGACCGCCCTCGCCCTGCTCGCCGCTCCGACCCTCGCCGCCGACCGCGTCGTCGAGGGCCAGACCCCGCAGGCCCCCGTCACGCCCGGCAATTACCCGTACCAACTCTTCATCCCCAAAGGCTATTCCGCCAGCAAACAGGCGTGGCCGCTGATGATCTTCTTACACGGCTCAGGCGAACGTGGCGCGGATGTCGAGAAGGTGAAGCTCCACGGCCCGCCCGAAATCGTCGCGACGCATCCCGGCTTCCCCTTCATCCTCGTCTCGCCGTTGCTGGAAGCTGACGGCGACTGGGACACCGCGAAACTTGGCCGCCTGTTGCAACAGGTCCGCAAGGACTACCGCGTCGACCCTAACCGCATCTACCTGACCGGCCTCAGCCGCGGCGGGCACGCCGCGTGGCGCTGGGCGGCCGAGCGCCCCGATCTGTTCGCCGCGGTCGCCCCCGTCGCGGGCACGGGAAACTCCGCCATCGCCTGTCGCCTGAAGGATATGCCTGTGTGGGCGTTCCACGGCGACAACGACGATATCGTCCGCCCGATCGGCAGCTTCGCGATGGTCGAGGCGATCCGGCAATGCCCCGGCCTGACCGCACAGCCCGTGCTGACGATCTTCCCGGCGACCAATCACAATAGCTGGGACCAGTCGTACCGCGGCGACGCGCTCTACCGCTGGTTCCTCGAACAGCGCCGCGCTACGCCCGCCCCGAAACAATAGGAGAACTCGAAAATGCGCGAAGCCGCCATCGTCGCCACCGCCCGTACCGCCATCGGCAAGGCCTATCGCGGCGCCTTCAACGCGACCGAAGCGCCGGTGCTCGCGGGCCACGTCATGAACGCCGCGGTCGAACGCGCCGGGATCGATCCCGCGCGGATCGACGACGTGTTCTGGGGCGTCGGCGGCCAGTTCGGCACGCAGGGCGGCAACGCCGGGCGCATGGCCATCTTTGCGGGCGCGCTCCCGCATTCGGTCCCCGCCTTCACGCTCGACCGCAAATGCGGCTCGGGCCTTACCGCCGTCGCGCTCGCCGCGCGCTCGATCATCGCGGGTGACATCGACGTCGCGCTCGCAGGCGGCATGGAATCGATCAGCTTCACGGTGACGAAGGACGCGCCGCGCTACGTCAATAAGAGCGTCACGGAAAAAGTCCCCGCCGCCTACATCCCGATGATCGAAACCGCCGAGATCGTCGCCGACCGCTACGGCATCAGCCGCGAGCGCCAGGACGAATATGCCGCGATGAGCCAGCAGCGCGCCGCCGAAGGGTTGGCGAAGGGCGCGTTCGCCGAGGAAATCGCCTCCATCACCGTCGAAAAGGCGCTGTTCGACAAAAGCGGAGCGCAGACCGGCGTCGAAACCATCACCATAGCGCAGGACGAAGGCATCCGCGCGGGCACTACACTGGAGGGCCTGCGCGGCCTGAAGACGGTCTGGGCGGGCGGTGAATTCACCGGCCCCGGCAGCAACATCACCGCGGGCAACGCCAGCCAGCTATCCGACGGCGCGGCGGCGCAGATCGTCATGGACCATGCGACAGCAAAGGCCGAGGGCAAGGAAATCCTCGGCATCTATCGCGGTTTCCAGGCGGCGGGGTGCGAGCCCGACGAAATGGGCATCGGCCCGGTCTTCGCGATCCCCAAGCTGCTCGACCGCGCCGGGCTGTCGGTCGGCGACATCGGCCTGTGGGAATTGAACGAGGCGTTCGCGTCGCAATGCCTCTATTGCCGCGATCACCTCGGCATCGATCCCGCGAAATACAACGTCAACGGCGGCGCGATCGCGGTCGGCCACCCGTTCGGCATGACCGGCAGCCGCCTGGTCGGCCACGCGCTGATCGAAGGCCGCAAGCGCGGCGTGCGCTATGTCGTGGTGTCGATGTGCACCGCGGGCGGAATGGGCGCGGCGGGATTGTTTGAGGTCGCGTAGCGCAAGGTCGAGCAAAGCTCGATCGAGCCCGCGGCTACGCGACCGGCCGGCGGCGCTCAAGCGCCGTCCGACGACGCGGCTTTGCCGCGTCGCGCCCATGTAACAAAATGTTGCGCGACAACGGAACGCCCCCGGTACGATCATCGTTCTATAAGCGAAATCAATACCGGAGCATCACCATGTTGTGGACCGTCGTCGTCATCCTGCTCGTCCTGTGGCTGCTCGGCTTCGGCCTTCACGTCGCTGGCGGTTTGATCCACATCCTGCTCGTGATCGCGCTAATCGTCGGCCTGTACCAACTGTTCACCGGCCGCCGCGGGGTCTGACGCCGATCAGACGGCGAAGACAGGCGTGCGGTTCGCGCGCAGGCTATCCCACGCATAGAGCGCACATCCGGCCCAGATCAGGCCGAAGGTGACGATATGCACCGGCCGCACGACCTCGCCGAACAGCAATACCGCCTGCAGGAACTGCAGCGTCGGCGCAATGTACTGCAGCAGGCCCATTGTCGCGTAGCGCAGCTTCCGCGCCGCCGCGGCGAACATCAGCAACGGCGCGGCGGTGACCGCGCCCGCCAGCACCAGCAAGGCGTCGAGGCCACGCGTCTGCCCGAACGCGCCGTCCCCGCTCGCGCCCGCGTAAACGATCACCGCCAGGCACAGCGGCGCTAGCAGCAAGGTCTCGATCGTCAGCCCGCCAAGCGCGTCGATTGCGACGATTTTGCGGATCAGCCCGTACAGCCCGAAACTGACCGCCAGCGACAGCGAAATCCAGATCGCCCCGCCGCCCGCGAACGCCATCACCGCGACTCCGGCCGCCGCGATTCCCACCGCGATCGCCTGCCAGCGCCGGATGCGCTCGCCCAGCACCGCCATGCCCAGCGCCACGTTGACCAGAGGATTGATGAATGAAATAGCCTAGGCTCGCCTCCAGTACGTGCGCGTTCTGCACCGCCCAGATATAGACCAGCCAATTGACCGCGATCAGCGTTGCGCTGGCAGCCAGCAGCAGCAACGTCCGCCCCCGCGCCGCCGCCCGGATACTGCCGACCCGCTTCGCCACAATTACGACGATGCCGAGCAGCAGCAACGACCACACCACGCGGTGCGCCAGCACCTGCAATGTCGGAACGCCGTTCAACAGTCTGAGATACAGCGGCAGGATTCCCCACAGCGCATACGCGCCGATGCCGAGGAACAGGCCGCTACGGGTTTGATCGGTCATGCGCGCGCTCTGAAGCGTGGAGCGCGACGCGGCAACCTAGTCTGGCTTTATAGCGGGTTGCTTTAAATGTAGCACATCGTCGTTGCGAGCGTAGCGAAGCAATCCAGTGTTTCGCCCACCACCCTGGATTGCTTCGTCGCTACGCTCCTCGCAACGACAATCCGGATTTACGCATGACGATCTAACGACGCGAAGCGTGCGTCGGGCGTGGTTCAGCCGCTGACGGCTTCGTCCGAGGCATGTTCGCGCGCCGCGATCGTTGCGGCCTCGCGGGTTTCGCGCATCACGCGGGTGCGTTCGGCGCGTACCGCCATCGCTTCCCACGACCGTGCGGCGCGATCGGCGCGTTCGCGCACGTTGTCCAGCGTCGCAGCTTCGGCATTCGCACGCTCGGCATCCGCGCGGACCCGGTAGAAATGGGCGTCGTCGGCCATGTGCGATACTCCTGAAAGCTGGGGACAAAAGTAAAACGGCGGCCCCTTTTCAGGAGCCGCCGTCATGTGGCAGGCTTAGTCAGCCGCCGAGAGATTCACCGCAGCCATCTTGCCGCGACGATCTTCTTCGAGTTCGTAGGTCAGGCGCTGGTTCTCGCTCAGCGTGATCATGCCCGCACGCTCTACAGCGCTGATGTGCACGAACGCGTCGTTCCCGCCGCCATCCGGCGAGATGAAGCCATAGCCCTTGTCGGCGTTGAAAAACTTGACGGTGCCGGTAGCCATATTGAATTCCTTCTCGATCGGCGGCCGAATGTCGGCCACCGGGTGCAGTGGTGCAGGGAAAGAAGGAAGAAGGAGCCGCAAAGCGCCCGTAGCCCGTCGATATGCGACTCTTGCAAGGTGTATATAGGCGCGCGGACCCGAAACCGCAACCTCCACCTCAATCCGCGAACAACAGCACCGGCGTTTCCAGATACTTGCGCAGCGCCTGGACGTAGCTTGCCGCGTCCCAACCATCGACCACGCGGTGGTCGCAGCTGATCGACAGGTTCATCAGCTTTGCACGCACGATGTCGTCACCCTGAAACACCGGACGCTCGACAATCTTGTTCGGCCCGATGATCGCGACCTCTGGCCGGTTGATGACCGGCGTCGTCGCCACGCCACCCAGCGGCCCCAGCGACGTGACGGTGATCGTCCCCCCGCCCATCTCGGTCGGCGCCAGCTTGTTCGCCCGCGCCGCCTCGGCCAGCCGGGTAATCTCGGTCGCGAGCTGCCAGACGTTCCTATCCTGCGCATCGCGAATCACCGGCACGGTCAGCCCCGCATCGGTCTGCGTCGCCATGCCGAGATGGACGCGGCCCGACCGCGTCACCACGCCCGCCTCGTCGTCATACCGCGCATTGAGCATCGGGAATTCGGGCAACGTGCGGCAGATCGCGACGATCAGCAGCGGCAGCATCGTCAGCTTCGGCCGCCCCCCGCGATTCGCGTTCAGGTCGGCGCGCATCGCCTCCAGCGCGGTCACGTCGATTTCGTCGACATAGGTGAAATGCGGGATATTGCGCTTCGACGCCGCCATGTTCTCCGCAATGCGCCGCCGCATCCCGATGACCTTGACCTGCTCGTCGTCGCGCGCGCGGCTGGCGTGGGGCGCGTGGTAGCCCTGCCCCGAACCATAACGCAGGAATGCGTCAAGATCGGCGTGCCGGATGCGGTCGGAGTCGGACTTTACTTGCGACAAGTCGACGCCAAGGTCCGCCGCGCGAGCGCGCACGGCGGGCGAGGCGAGTGCCTTAAAATCCTCCCCGGCACGGGGAGGGGGACCGGCCGCAGGACGGTGGAGGGGCAGCCCAACGGGGCCATCGCCTGTGGCTGCCCCTCCACCACCGACTTCGTCGGCGGTCCCCCTCCCCGTTCCGGGGAGGACTTGAGCATCCTCAACCCCCGGATTCTCCGCCTCATATTGCTCCGCCGTCTCGGCCTGCGCAGCGCTTGCGGGTGCAGCCTTCACCCCGCCCGAAACCGCCCCCAGCGCAGGCGCCTCCTCTGCCGACACGTCCGCCGCATCGGTTTCGATCACCACCAGCGCCGCGCCGATCGACACCTGATCGCCGACCTCGCCCGCCAGCTCGACGACCGTCCCCGACACCGGTGATTCCATTTCGACCGTCGCCTTGTCGGTCATCATGTCGGCGATCTGCTGATCTTCCTCGACCCGGTCGCCGACCGCCACGTGCCACGCGACGATCTCGGCCTCGGAAATGCCCTCGCCGATATCCGGCAGCTTGAAAGTGAAACGCGCCATCGACAATCAGTCCTTCAGAATCTTTTTCAGCGCCTCGCCGATCCGCACCGGCCCCGGAAAATACGCCCATTCCAGGCTGTGCGGATACGGCGTGTCGAAGCCCGTCACGCGCTCGATCGGCGCCTCCAGGTGATAGAAGCACCGCTCTTGCACGATCGCCGACAGCTCCGATCCGAAGCCCGACGTCCGCGTCGCCTCGTGCACGATCATGCAGCGCCCGGTCTTCTTCACCGACGCCTCGATCGTCTCGATGTCGAGCGGCACCAACGTGCGCAGGTCGATGACCTCGGCATCCACGCCCGCCTCGGCGATCACCGCCAGGCAGACATGCACCATCGTCCCGTACGCCAGGATCGTTAGCGCTTCGCCCGCGCGAACCACCTTCGCCTTGCCCAGTTCGATCTTGTAGTAACCGGTCGGCACCTCACCGGCCGGGTGCTGCGACCAGTTCTGCGTCGGCTTGTCCCAATACCCATCGAACGGCCCGTTGTAGATGCGCTTGGGTTCGAAGAAGATCGTCGGATCGTTATCCTCGATCGCCGCGATCAGCAGCCCCTTCGCGTCATACGGCGTCGCGGGAATGACGGTCTTCACGCCCGAGATATGCGTGAAGATGCCCTCGGGCGACTGGCTGTGCGTCTGCCCGCCGAAGATGCCGCCCCCGAACGGCGAACGCACCGTGATCGGCGACGTGAACTCCCCCGCGGACCGATACCGCAACCGCGCCGCCTCCGACACAAGCTGGTCGAGCGCCGGGTAGATGTAGTCGGCAAACTGGATTTCGGGCACCGGCCTGAGGCCATACGCCCCCATCCCGACCGCGACGCCGATGATGCCGCATTCGGTGATCGGCGTGTCGAACACGCGCCGCTTGCCGTATTTCGCCTGCAGCCCGGCGGTCGCGCGGAACACGCCGCCGAAATAGCCGACGTCCTCGCCCATCACGATCACGTCCGGATCGCGCGCCATGACGACGTCCATCGCGGAATTGATCGCCTGGATCATGTTCATGCGGGTGGTTTCGCCCGCCTCGCCCGCTTCGGCCATCACGCTCACTTCCGGTCCCACGGCCGACCGCTCGCGGTCTCTTCGGCCAGCATTTGCGCCTGCTGCTCGCGAAGATGCCACGGCATCTCCTCGAACACGCCGTCGAACAGCGTATCCAGCGGCTGGTGCAGCCCGTGCCCCAGGATGCCGTTCTTCTCGGCCTCCTTCTGCGCCGCCTTCACCGCCTCGGCGAGCTCCTTGTCCTGCGCGACGTGCCGCTCCTCGTCCCATTCGCGGAGAGCAATCAAATGATCCTTCAACCGCCGGATCGGATCGCCCAGCGGCCACGCATTCGGCTCCCCCGCCGAGCGATACTGCCCCGGATCGTCCGAGGTCGAATGCCCCTCCGCGCGGTACGTGAAATGCTCAATCAACGTCGGCCCGGCATTGGTCCGCGCGCGCTCGGCCGCCCACAAGGTCGCGGCATAGACCGCCAGCGCATCGTTCCCGTCGACCCTGAGGCCGGCGATGCCATAGCCCACCGCCCGCGCCGCAAAGGTCGTCGCCTCCGCCCCCGCAAAGCCCGAAAAGCTGCTGATCGCCCACTGGTTGTTGACCACGTTCATGATCACCGGCGCACGATAGACAGATGCAAACGTGCAAGCGGAATGGAAATCCCCCTCCGCGGTGGAACCCTCCCCGCACCACACCGCCGAAATCCGCGTATCGCCTTTCGCCGCGCTGGCCATCGCCCAGCCCACCGCCTGCGGATATTGCGTCGCCAGATTGCCCGAGATCGAGAAGAACCCGGCCTCCTTCACCGAATACATGATCGGCAATTGCTTGCCCTGCAGCCGGTCGCCCTTGTTCGAATAGATCTGGTTCATCATGTCGACCATCGACCAGTCGCGCGCGATCAGCAGGCCCTGCTGCCGATAGGACGGGAAGCACATGTCGTCGCGGTCCAGCGCATAGGCCGCCGCCACCGCCACCGCCTCCTCGCCGGTGCATTTCATGTAGAAGCTGGTCTTGCCCTGCCGCTGCGCGCGGAACATTCGTTCGTCGAACGCGCGCACCAGCGCCATGTGCCGCAACATCGCACGCAGCCGATCGGGGCTGAGCTTGGGATCCCACGGCCCCACCGCCCGCCCGTCGTCATCCAGCACGCGGACGAGCGTATAGGCCAGATCGGTGAACCCGCTCGCCGCATCCGCAGTATCGGGCCGCCGCGCGGACCCGGCAGGCGGCACGTCGACCGCCGCGAAATCGACCGCATCGCCGGGGCGGAACTTCGGCTCCGGCACGTGCAGCGACAGCGGTTGCAGATTGGTGCGGGTGTCCGCGGCCATGCTCTCTCCAGATGGACTCGAAGGGGTCCGGTAAACGCGAGGGAGCCTGTTAGAAAGTTTCAAGTGATATGACTAGGGCCGGGTTCAGCGCGGCAAGCGCCGCGCAGAACCCGGCCCGGCCGGCGCGGCCAAAGCCGCGACCGACGACACGGGATTTACTCCCGTGTCCGGCCCGACGTGATGAACTCCCCACCACACACCCGGCATTAACCCCACCCTGCTACCGTAAGCCCACAAAGCTTTCGAAAGTCACTGACCATGACGCCCAGACAAGCCACCGATCGCCGTATCGCCGACAACCGCGCACAATATCGCGGCCCCGACCGCCGCAGCGGAACTGACCGCCGCCTCGCCGCGGAGTCGATCAAGGCCCCCGAACAGCGCGAAGGACCTGGCCTCATCACCTGGCTCCTGATCGCCGCCATCGGTTTCCTGCTGGTCGACGCCCTGATCTGGAACAGCCACTACCGCCACATTGGAATGGCCGCGATCACCGCCGAAGCCGCATCGATCCGCGCCTGGAGCGACGACGCCTGGCGCTCGGCAGGAGCGTAGCGCGGGGATGCCGGTTATTGGTGGGAGGCGGACATTCCGGCGATCACCAGAAAGCAGCACGCAGCCCGATCCAAAGCGGCAGTGCGAAGAGAATGACGGCGGCGCAAGCGATGACGGGCGCAATTCTCGCTACCACAACGGGCTCGCGACCTAAGATGCGACTGGTTAGATACCCCGCGATAAGGCAGTATAGAATTGCTCCACGAAACACGCCCCGCACACCAACTTCGCAACCGGTTTGCGCAAACGACAAAACACTACAAGCAGTGCCGTGTAGCTCAATTTGTGGCGGAACCACGAAGAAAGCGAGAAGTGCAAGCGCAGCGATGACGCCATGTATGCGACCGGGTGTGATCAGGCTCATGGCGGGAACATTGTCCAGCCAACGAATGTCCGCAAGTAGGCGTTATCAGACGCGCGCTTTCCTACAGACCGGCACCCATGTTATCTCCCCCGAGACGCCTAGACATCACGCTCTTTCACATCGCCGGTCAGCATCATCCGGAAGGCGCGTTTCGTGTGAACTTGTGTGAACTTTGGCCGCATCCGGCTGCGCGGCGCGACCGGCCCGACAACCCGCCATCGTCTCAACATTCTCAACATTGGGATAGCGATTGACTCCCGCCACGATAGGAACAAAGTAGGAACAATCGTCCCCCAGCCCGAGTCGTGCCCACCCGTGTCAGTGTCCCACCCCGGCGTCATACAGGAACTTCGCGAGACGCTGCGCGCCATCGAGGGCGACGGACACAAGCGTCGCGAGACGCTGCCGTTCGGGGTTTCCGCGCTCGACCAGCGGCTCGCCAGCGGCGGCCTCAGGCTCGATGCGCTGCACGAGATCGCCGCCGCCACCCCCGATCCCGGCGACGATGCGTCGGCTACGTTGTTCATGGCCGGGATCGCGGCGCGCGCCTGGGGACCAGTATTGTGGGTCGTGCGCCGCCGCGACCTGTTCGCGCCCGGCCTCTATCAATCGGGCCTGTCGCCCGAACGCGTGATCTATGCCGAGGCGGCCGACGATGCCGAGCTGCTGGCGTTGATGGAAGAAGGCCTGCGCCACCGTGGCCTCGGCGCGGTAATCGGCGAGGCGAAGCGCGCCGCGACCGCCTCCACCCGCCGCCTGCAGCTCGCCGCGGAGGGCGGCCGCACGATCGCTTTGCTGATGAAACGCCATGCGCGTGAAGGCGCCGACCCGTTCGGCGTGCCGTCGGCCGCGATCACCCGCTGGCGCGTCGCGTCGGCCCCGTCGTCGCCGCTCCCCGTCGAGGGCATCGGCCGCGCGCGCTGGGCCTTGAACCTCGTCCGCCAGCGCGGCGGCGATCCCTTCGAACTCACGCTGGAGGCTGCCGATGAAACGGGTCGCCTCGCTCTACCTGCCGCACTGGTCGATCGATCGCGTGCTGCGGGCCGGGCGACGCCACGCGCCGCCGCCTGACCGGCCGCCCGTGGACCTCGCCGCGCTCGAAGCCAGCGCGGCCGCCGAACGCGCAGCGCAGTGCGATGCCCCGCGCAACACCGGCTGGCGTCCCGGCGCCAAATGGGCGCGGGCGGAGGTGGCGCGCCAGATCGAATCGCTCCCCGCACACCAACGCCCCCCGATGCGCGAACTCGGGCGGCGCAGCGAGGCCGCCGGCATACCGTTCAAGCGCCTGCCCGGCGACGACGGCAACAAGGCGAGCGGCTGGGTCTCGCCCGCTACACATGCCGCCCCGGCAACGCCCAGATCACCGGTGGCCGCCAACCCCGCCGCGCTCGTTACCGCGCAAAAGATCGGCAGCCGCATTGAGATCGCCGCCGCCAGCCCCGCCGCGCGTGCGCTGGGCCTGATCCCCGGCATGGCGCTGACCCAGGCGCGCGCGTCGGTCCCGGGCCTGATCGTGCACGATGCCGACCCTGAGGGCGACCGCGCCGACCTTGAACGCCTGGCCACCACGCTGGCCCGCCGCTGGTGCCCGGTGGTCGCGATCTCCGACGACGACGGCCTGTTACTCGACCTGACCGGGGTCGCGCACCTCCACGGCGGCGAGGAAAAGATGGCGCGCCGGATCGTGCGGTTATTGGCGCGGGCAGGCGTCCGCGCCCGGATCGCGGTGGCCGACACCACCGGCGCGGCCTGGGCGTTCGCGCGTTTCCCTGCCCAACGTCATTCCCGCGCAAGCGGGAACCCACGGCCCGCGGCCGCCGACAATACCACCGACGTGCTTCCTAACAGCCACTCCGCCATGGGTTCCCGCTTGCGCAGGAATGACGGCGTTTGTTTGATTGGCGCGCGAGAACACCTCCCCCACCTCGCTCCGCTCCCCGTCGCCGCGCTCCGCCTTGACCCCACCGCTACCAACCTGCTCGCCCGGCTCGGCGTCGACACGATCGGCGAGCTGCTGGCCATTCCCCGCGCCCCGCTCGTCCAGCGCTTCGGCCGCGCGATCGTACAGCGGCTCGATCAGGCGACCGGCGCCGCGGCCGAACCGCTCGATCCCGTCGTCCCGCCGACCGCGATCCACGTCGAGCGCCGCTTCGCCGAACCGATTGCCACGGCGGACGCGATCGGCCACTGGCTGGCCGGTCTTGTCACCGACCTGACGCTCGCCCTCGCGAAAACCGGTCAAGGCGCCCGCACGATCCTGTTCGTCGCCGAACGCGTCGATTCGACCACGCAGACGCTCCGCATCGGCCTCGCCCGCCCGACTCGCGACGCGCCCCACATCCTGCGCCTGATCGCGCGCCGCATCGAAGAGGTCGACCCCGGCTACGGCATCGACGCGCTGGCGCTCCACGTCCGCCGCGCCGACCCGCTCGGGGCCGAACCCTTCGGCGCGCAACTGGCAAAGGACCACGCCCCCGATCTCGCCCCGCTGGTCGACACGCTCGCCAACCGCATCGGCCCCGCCCGGCTATGGCGGCACCGTCCGGTCGAAAGCGACGTGCCCGAACGCAGCGTTGCGCCGCTTCCGCCGCTCGACCCGCCCGACCGCGACGCCCTCGTGCTCAGGCTGCACGACGTCCGCCGCCTCGACGATCGCCCCGCCGATCACCCCTGGCACCCGCGCTGGCCACGCCCCGCCCGGCTGCTTCGCCGCCCCGAGCGGATCGACCATGTGATGGCGGAGTTACCCGATCAGCCCCCGCGCCGCTTCACCTGGCGCGGCGTGCGTCATGAGGTCGTGCGCGCCGATGGCCCGGAACGGATCACCGGCGAATGGTGGCGCAGCACCGCCGAGCGCGACGCAGTGCGCGACTATTTCGCGGTCGAAAACGCCACCGGCCGCCGCTTCTGGCTGTTCCGCCGCGGCGACGGCATGCGCCCCGAAACCGGCGACCTGACCTGGTTCATCCACGGCGCGTTCGGGTGATACGTTCAGCGCCGCGCGTCGATCGCCGTCAAATGCCCTTGCGCGGCATAATGGAGAATCTTTTCATCGGAAGTGACAAGCGCACAGGACAACGCCCGCGCCGTCGCGATCATGATGCGATCACACGGATCACCGTGAATTCTTCCCGGCAGACTACCTGCATCGCGCGCCATCGCGCCCGTCACTGCGGCCTCGTATGCGCCGACGCTACGAATGCTCGTATCGAGCCAGGAGCCAAGCGGCATTTCCAGCGTAAACCGTCCCTTGTCGACCAGCATCGCGATTTCCCATGAAACCATCGCCGACACCCTGCGCTCAGTATCGCGTTTGATCGATGATCTTGCCTCTCTGCCCAGCCGCCGATCATCACCGACCAGCCAGACCAAAACCTGCGTGTCGAGCAGGATCATCAGCGCTGATCACCTGGCGGTGCGGGCAAGCCGCGCTCGTCCCACTTCGCTTCCCATTTCGCTTCCCAATCAGGATCGATCGGTTCGTCGAGATTCCCGTGCACGGTGAACGTGCCCTTCATACAACCGAAGATGCTGGCGATGCGCGGCGCTTGCTCGCGTTGCGCCATAAGCGTGATCGACGCTTTCCCGCGCCGCGTTATTGTCAACGATTCACCGTTGCGCTCCATCTCGTCGATCAGTCCAAGGCATTTTGCCTTGAATTCGGTCGCCGGAACCATCTTGCCCATGATCCATCCTTTCAACTGACCATCTCACATAGTCATTTCGGGCCGTGAAGTACAGCGAGCTCCAGGTCACGACTCATTTCTCGTTCCTGCGCGGCGCGTCGGCCCCACAGGATCTGTTCGAGACCGCCGCCAAACTCGGCATCCCCGCGCTCGGCATCGTCGATCGCAATTCGGTCGCGGGCGTCGTCCGCGGCCTCGTCGCCGCGGAGCAGATCAGCGCGCAGGGCACACCGATGCGGATGGTCGCAGGCTGCCGCCTCGACCTCGTCGATGGCACCTCATTGCTCGTATGGCCGGAGGACCGCGCGGCCTGGAGCCGCCTCACCCGCCTCCTCACGCTCGGCAAGGCGCGCGCCGATCCGCAGCACGGCGAGAAGGGCCAATGCTTCCTCCACTGGGAGGACGTCGCCGCGCACGCCGACGGCCTGGTCGCGGCGCTCGTCCCAGACCTCCGCGACATCTGCACGCAAGATCGCCCTCTACGATGGATGGCCGACGTTTTCGGTCGGCGCGGTCACGTCTGCATGACACATTATCGCCGTTCGGGTGAAGCCCTGCGACTCCATCGCCTAGACGAAGCTGCACAACGTTTCGGACTGACCCCACTCGCCACCTGCGACGTGCTCTATCATTCGCCCGACCAACGGATGCTGCAGGACGTCGTCACGGCAATCCGGCAGAAATGCACGATCGACGACCTCGGACATCGCCGCGAACGAAGTTTCGATCGTCATCTGCAAAGTCCGCGCGAAATGGCGCGCCGCTTCCGCCACCATCCGGAAGCGATCACCGCGACCGAAGCGATCGTCGAGCGCTGCACCTTCTCGCTTCGCGAACTCGACTATCAATATCCCGACGAGCGCGTGATGACCCGCCAGACGCCACAGCGTGCGCTGGAACGGATGGCGTGGGACGCGTTGAAAAAGCTGTTCGCTGGCGGCAAACCGCGCGCCTACCGCCGCTTGCTCCACAAGGAACTGAAGCTCGTCCACAGGCTTTCCTACGCGCCCTATTTCCTGACGGTCCACTCGATCGTCGAATATGCGCGCAGCCAGAAAATTCTTTGCCAGGGTCGCGGATCGGCGGCCAATTCGCTCATTTGCTATGTGCTGAAGGTCACATCGATCGATCCGGTGAAGCACGAATTGCTGTTCGAACGCTTCGTCTCCGGCCAGCGCAACGAGCCGCCCGACATCGATATCGATTTCGAACACGAACGCCGGGAAGAAGTGATCCAGTGGATCTACGACACCTACGGCCGCGATCACGCCGCGCTGACCGCGGTCGTCAGTCGCTTTCGCACGCGCGGCGCGGTACGCGAAGTCGGCAAGGCGCTCGGCATTTCAGAAGATGTGACGAGCGCGCTCGCTGGTCAGGTGTGGGGCTGGTCGAACGAAGGCGTGCCCGACGCGCACGTGGCCGCACTCAATCTCGACCGCAGCGAACGGCGTCTGGCGCTGACGCTGGATCTGGCGAAGCAATTGCTCGGCACGCCGCGGCATCTTTCGCAGCATCCCGGTGGTTTCGTACTCACCCGCGACCGGCTCGATCATCTGGTGCCGATCGAACCCGCCGCGATGGTCGATCGGCGCGTCGTCGAGTGGGAGAAGCTCGATATCGAGGAACTCGGCTTCATGAAGGTCGATATTCTCGGCCTCGGAATGCTCGGCTGCATGCGACGCGCGTTCGATCTGCTCGCGCAGCACAAGAACCAACACATCACGCTCGACGCGAACATCCTCCAGCGCGACGACAAGCCAACGTTCGAGATGATCTGTCGCGCCGATACATTGGGGGTGTTTCAGATCGAAAGCCGCGCGCAGATGTCGATGCTGCCGCGGATGCGACCCGAGAATTTCTACGACATCGCAATCCAGGTAGCGATCGTACGTCCCGGTCCGATCCAAGGCGACATGGTCCATCCCTATCTCAAACGCCGAGAACAGCAGCGCGAAGGAAAGGTCGCAATCGAATATCCCAGCCCGAAACTGCGCGCGGTATTGAAGAAGACGTTGGGCGTGCCGCTGTTTCAGGAACAAGCGATGCAGGTCGCCATTCTTGGGGCCGGGTTTTCCCCTCTCCAGGCCGACGGACTGCGCCGCGCGATGGCGACGTTCAAAATGACCGGCGGCGTCGGCAAGTTTCAGAAGCCGCTGATCGCCGGTATGCTGAACAACGGCATCGTACAGGATTTCGCCGAACGGCTGGTGAAGCAGATCGAGGGGTTCGGCAGCTATGGCTTTCCCGAAAGCCACGCGGCCAGCTTCGCCAAGATCGCCTACGCTTCATGCTGGATGAAATGCCACCACCCCGACATATTCTGCGCCGCGCTGCTGAACGCGCAACCGATGGGGTTCTACGCACCTGCGCAGATCGTCCGCGATGCGCGCGACCACGGCGTCGACGTGCGGCCGGTGTGCGCGCTGGAGAGCGAATGGGATACCAAATTGCTGTCGTCCGACCCCGTCATCCCCGCGAAAGCGGGGATCCATAATCACGTCATCAGTAATGGGATCGATAGTGCAGCGACGATGGATCCCCGCCTTTGCCGGGATGACGATCGTAAGAACAATAAAGCGTGCACATTGTCCCTCCGGCTGGGGATGCGCATCGTCACCGGGCTGTCCGCCGATCACGCCGGCCGCATCCTCGTCGCGCGCGAGGAGCGGCGGTTCATCTCGATCGAGGACGTCTGGCGGCGATCGGGCGTGCCGCTCGCCGCGCTGGAGAAACTGGCGACTGCCGATGCGTTTCATGCGCTCGGGCTCGACCGGCGGCAGGCGCTCTGGGCGATCAAGGGGTTGGGCGAAACGCCGCTCCCGTTACTCGCGACGATCGAGCGGCGGGAGCCGTCGGTCACGTTGAAGGCCCTGACCGCGGGGCGCGAGGTGGTGGAGGATTACCGCGCGACGCAACTGACGCTGCGCGCACATCCGCTAAGCTTCCTGCGCGGCGAACTGACGCGGCGACGGATGACCCGCTGTGGTGATCTCTCCACCACCGAGGACGGGCGGCACGTCGAGGTCGCCGGGATCATCCTGGTACGGCAGCGCCCCGGCTCGGCGAAGGGCATTCTGTTCATCACGATCGAGGACGAGACCGGCATCGCCAACGGCATCCTGTGGCCCGACCGGTTCGAGGCGCAGCGCCGCACCGTCATGTCCGCCGCGATGGTCAGCATCAAGGGCCGCGTGCAGAAGGAGGGGATCGTGATCCATGTGATCGCCGACCTCATCACCGATCTGACGCCGCTGCTCAGGCAGGTCGGCGACATCGATCTTCCCCGAATGACCTCCCCCGGCGATAGCGCGACGCATCCTGGCGCGCCCGATCGCGGCGATGCGGGCTGGCGTCCGAAAGGCCGCACCGACTACCATTTCCGCGAACGGCCTGAGGACGTGATCCCGATCCGCAGCCACGACTTCCATTGATAAAGCGCATGACTTAGTCTGCCCGTACAGGAGAGCGTCATGGCCGCAGCAGCACTCGTCCCGGACCCGTCCGATAAGGCCGCATTCGACGCCGCGATCGTCGATCCGGACAGCTATGCGCATGAGGAACGCTATCACGCGATCTTCAAGACGTTGCGGGATGAGGCCCCGGTCTATTGGTGCGAACCCGCGGGATATCGCCCGTTCTGGACCGTCGCGCGCCACGCCGACATCATCCGCGTCGAGCTCGATACCGACACGTTCCTGAACGACCCGCGGCTGACCCTGTCGTCGATCGCCGACGAGGAACGGGTGAAGGCGATGACCGGCGGCAGCGACAAACTGACGCGCAACCTGGTCAGCATGGACAATCCCGACCACCGGCACTTTCGCAGCATGACGCAGGGGTATTTCTCGGCGAAGCACATGCGGCGGCTGGAGGATCAGATCCGCACGCTTGCGCGGCAGAGCGTCGACCATATGGCGGCGCTGGGTGGCGAGTGCGATTTCGCCGCCGACGTCGCGATCTGGTTTCCGCTGCGGGTCATCATGATGACGCTCGGTGCGCCGCCCGAGGACGAGAAGTTCCTGATGAAGATCACGCAGGAGGTGTTTGGCGCGCAGGATCCCGACACGATGCGGCCCGAGAACGTCGGGGGGCTGTTCGCGACGATCGCGGAGTTCAACGCCTGGTGCGACCGGATCACCGACGACCGCAAGACCAATCCCCGCGACGACGTATCGACGATCATCGCGAATGCGACGCTGACCGACGGATCGCCGATGCGCAATCTGGAGGCGATGAGCTATTACCTCATCATCGCGGCGGCCGGACACGACACCACCAGTTCGTCGTCGTCGGCGGGAATGCTGGAGCTGATCCGCAACCCGGACGAGATGGCGAAACTGCGCGCCGATCCGTCGCTGCTGCCGAACGCGGTCGACGAATTCATCCGCTGGTCGTCGCCGGTGAAGCATTTCTTCCGCACTGCCGCCCGCGACACCGAGGTGGCGGGGGTGAAGATCAAGGCTGGCGACGGGCTGGTGATGGCCTATCCGTCGGCGAACCGAGACGAAGCGGTGTTCGCCGATCCCTTCGCCTTTCGCGTCGACCGGGCGGAGGCGCGCAAGCATCTTGCGTTCGGCTACGGCCCGCATCTGTGCCTGGGGCAGCATCTCGCCAAGATGGAAATTCGCATCCTGTTCGAGGAATTGTTCGCGCGGTTCGAGGGGTTCGAACTGACCGGCGAACCGGCGTGGACACGATCGAGCTTCGTATCGGGCATGAAGCGGATGCCGATCCGTTACCGCGCTCGTTCTTAGTCAACGAATCGCATAGCGCTCCTGAAAGGCGCGGATCACGCCGTTGGTCCAGCCAAAGCCGTCCTGTGTCGGATATTCCCCGCCGCTACCCGCGCGGCTGCGTTCGACGTCGTATTTCTCGAGCAATTTGCCCGACGCGCGATATTCGCGCTCGGCGGTGGCGACGAAGCGCGACGCGATCTGCTGCGCCAGATCGTCGCGGCCGTAACGCCGCAGGCCATCGGCGGCGACCCATTGCAGCGGCGCCCAGCCGTTGGGCTTGTCCCATTGCTGCCCGGTGTCGACCGTCGTCGTGCGCAGGCCGTTCGGAGCGAGCAAATCGCGCGCGATCGTCGTCGCGACGCGGGCCGCGCGATCGGGCCGGGCAAGACCGGCAAACAGCGGATAGACCGTCGCCGCGGTGATGCCAGGGCGCACCTTCTGCCGCTTCATGTCCCAGTCGCCGTAGCGCCCGCCCGCATCGTCCCACAGCCAGTTCTCGATCGCGCGCCCGCGGGTGGCGGCCAGCGCGGCAAAGCGGTCGACGCACGCCGCATCGCCCGCCCCGCGACAGCCGTCGGCGATCGCGCGCTCCAGCCCCCAGAGCAGGCTGTTGAGATCGACCGGCACGATATTGGTCGTGTCGATCGTCGTCAGCGTTCGCCCGTCGGCCAGCCAACGCGAGGAATAATCCCAGCCGCTTTCCGCGCCCGCGCGCAGGTGGCGATAGACCTCGGGCAGCGGCCGTCCGCTCGCCTTCGCGGTCTCGACATCCTCGCGCCAGGATTCGTCGCGCGGCGTCTCGCGCGCATCCCAGTAGTGCTGGAGTTCGGCCCCGTCGGGGGTAATGATGCTGCGTTCCGGCGTGGTCCAGTACGCGTGTTCGCGCCGCAGCGCCGTCAGCCGCCGCGCCTTCACCGCAGGGTCCGTGGCGCGCGACAGACCCATCATCAGGTACAGGAACGGCGGCTGCGAACGGCTGAGATAATAGGTCCGCGCGCCGTTCGGGACATGGCCGTAGCGTTCGACCAGCGATACGAAATCGTCGATCATCCCCTCGATCAGCGCATCCTGCCCGTCCGCGCGCAGGCCGAGCATCGTGAAATAGCTGTCCCAGTAATAAATCTCGCGAAACCGTCCGCCCGGCACGACGAACGACCGCGGCAGGGGAAGCGCGGTCGAACCGGGGCCGGGCTGCACCGGCGGACGCGTCAGTTGCGGCCAGAGCACTCGGATATGCTCGGCGAGCGGAGGGCGGGCGGCGTCCGCGGGGGCGGCGCGGTCGGACGGCACGTCGAAATTGACGAGCACGAACGCCCGCAAGGCGTCATCAGTCGCGAAATCCCCCGCGGCGTAATCGCGCATGATCGCTGCGACCGGGCGACGCGGCGTCGCGTCGACGAAGGTCTTGCCGTCGGGAAAGATACGCCGCTCCTGCACCGCCGCAAACAATGCGCCGTAGGTGTCGGCGGGCGTCGCGACCTGCGCCGCGGACGCGACCGGCGGCGTCGCGGGGACGGTCGCACACCCGGCCAGCGCGAGCACCGCGAACGATTGCAGAAAACGAATGTTGAGAATGTTGAGACGCTGGCGCGTTTTTCCGGCACGCCCCACGCCGTCATCGATGCGGACAGGATCGGCGAAAGGCGCATTCTCGGTCATCGCCGCACCAAAGCACAGGTCGCCGTCTGTAGGAAAGCGCGGTTTCCGGTGGTGCGCAGATCAATAATCGACCGGCACGTAATAGGCGCCCTTGCTGTCGTAATGCCTGCCGTCGACCGTCAGCATCCAGTCGCCCCACGGATCCTTCGGCCCGATCGACAGCGACGCGCCGCACACCGGTTTCTCGAAATAGCTATACCATGATCCGGCGCGCGACCGGCCGTAGACGTCGATCGCCTGACCGCCGCGACAGGCGGCGGACGGGGCCGTCACGACGAACTGCGAATCCGGGCCGTCGTAGATCTGCATCTTTCCGAAGCACGCCTTGGGGTGCTGGCCATGTTTCAGCCCATCGGCCCTGGCGATCGCGCGGCCCTCGGTCACGACCGGTCCGGCGCAGGCGACCGCAATCGCCTTGCCCCGCGGCGTCATCGCGGCGGGGGCGGCGATCGGGATAGCTGCGAGGACGGCGGCGAGCGGGGCGACGATCAGGATCGGGCGCATCGGTCATTCTCCCGGAGTCGGTGGCGCGCGACGCCGACACCGCGCATAATCGCGGTTCGAGGCGCGGGCGAACCGGTCATTCGGGGGATGATGCGCGTACCGATGGACGGAGGCGATGATGACGCATGCGCATATGACGGTCGCGATCGTGCCGAGCGGCGATCTCGACGCGAGCGAAGCCTTTTATCGGCGGCTCGGCTTCAGCGTCGACAGCGACTACGGCCACTACCGCATCCTGTCCGACGGCCGCGGCTGGCACCTGCACCTGACCCGCGTCGACGGCTGGCCTGCGAATGTGGAGGACAATCCGTTCGGGTTGTATTTGTACGTCGACGATGTCGATGCGGTGGCCGACCGCGTGCGCGACCTGATCATCGAACCGGGATCCCCGCATTTGAAGCCGTGGGGCACATATGAGTTTGCAGTCAGCGATCCGAGCGGGGTGCTGGTGCGGATCGGGCGGGTTATGGATTGATGGCCGTCAAGACGGCATGAAAGCGGGTCGGGCGAGGTCAAAGTTCACACAAGTTCAGACGAAACGCGCCCTTCGCGTCACGTTGGCCGACGATGTGAAAGGCGCGACATTTGGTTGTCCTGCGGGAAGTAATACGAGTGCCGGTCTGTAGGAAAGCCGTGCGCTCAGCGCTTTCGCAACGCCCGTTTGCGGTCATCAACGATAGAGGCTGAAGTACGCTGTTGCGCTCGGTTCGCAGGTGGAACAATGTAGTTCGTAACATGGTTGGCCGGGATGAATTTCTTTCCGCAAAACGACCGCCCCGGCGATCAGAGTGCACGTTTGCGTGTAGCTCTGACATATCTCTGGCGGCACAATCGCCTGCCCAATCTGGCAAATCCCACGCTATTCACCGAGCTGGTCCAGCTTCGCAAATTGCGTGATCGCGACCCCCGAATGCCCGCGATGGCCGACAAGGTAGCGGTCAAATCGGTTGTGGCCGCTCAATTGGGACGCGAATGGGTCATCCCGATGCTATGGTCGGGGGATTTGCTACCTAGGCATTTTCCGTGGGAATGTCCGGTGGTCGTCAAATCGCGCCATGGCTGCAATCAAAACGTATTCGTCCGTCACGGGCCGTCAGACTGGAGCGCCGCGCGCTTTTCGTCCGCGAGATGGATGACCCGCGATTATGGTTGGTGGCTGGACGAGTGGCTCTACGCCCACATTCCGCGGGGGCTGCTGATCGAGCCCATGATCGGGAACGGCTCCGATCTGCCGATCGACTACAAGATCTACGTGTTTGGCGGGCAGGCGACGCACGTTCAGGTTCACCTCGGTCGCGAACGCAACCATCGCTGGGTGATGCACGATATGAATTGGCGCGCGATCGCGAACAACGCGCCATCGGTGCGCCGACCAACGGCCCTCCTGGCAATGGCGGCCGCAGCCGAACATCTGGCGGAAGGCTTCAGTTTTGCACGAGTTGATTTTTACCAACCGAGTGACCAGCCACTTTTCGGCGAAATCAGTTTTTATCCTGGATCAGGGCTGGACGTCTTTGACCCGCCGGAACTCGACGGTGAAATGGGCCGGTTATGGCTCGAGACAACGGCCCTCGCGGCGTGTCAAACCGCTATCGGAAGCAAAATCAATGCGGCAGCACGAGCGTAAGTAACGATCGCGCCTCGTAATAACCGAAAACGCCGATTTCCACCGACAGCGGTCATCCCCATTTTGCGCGGGGTCGGCCTAGAGACCGCCTCACATCCTCGCCACGGTCTGTTCGATCACCCCGAAGATCGGATGATGCCGGTCATCCTCCGCCCAGATTCGCACCGTGTCGCCCGCCTTCAGGAAGGGCGTCACGGGCGCGCCGGTGTTGATCGTTTCGATCGTGCGGACCTCCGCCAGGCAGGAATAGCCGACGCCGCCGTCGGCGATCGGCTTGCCGGGGCCGCCGTCGGCGTCGCGGTTCGAAACGGTGCCGGAGCCGATGATCGTGCCTGCGCCGAGTTTGCGCGTCTTCGCGGCGTGCGCGATCAGCGTACCGAAGTCGAACGTCATGTCCTCGCCCGCCTCGGCGCGGCCAAACGGCTGGCCGTTCAGGTCGACCATCAGCTTGCGGTGGAGCTTTCCGTCCTTCCACCAGTCGCCCAGACTTTCGGGCGTGACGAACACCGGCGACATCGCGCTGGCGGGTTTGGACTGGAAAAAGCCGAAGCCCTTGCCCAGTTCGCCGGGGATCAGGTTGCGCAGGGACACGTCGTTGGTCAGGCCGACGAGCAAAATCGCATCCAGCGCCTGTTCGCGCTTCGCGCCCATCGGAACGTCGCCGGTGACGACCACTACCTCCGCCTCTAGGTCGCAGCCCCAGGCCTCATCAGCCAGCGGAATGTCGTCGCGCGGCCCCAGGAACCCGTCCGATCCGCCCTGATACATTAACGGGTCATGCCAGAAGCTGTCGGGCATCTCCGCCGAGCGCGCCTGACGCACCAGCGCGACATGGTTCACGTAGGCCGATCCGTCGGCCCATTGATACGCGCGCGGCAGCGGCGCGGCGGCGTCGCGTTCGTGGAAGCGGCGCATCGGAATCATCTCATGCGCCAGATCGGTCGCGAGATTTTCCAGCGCGGGGGCGATATTGGCCCAATCGTCCAGCGCGGCCTGCAATGTGGGCGCGATATGGCTCGCATCGGCGCACCACGCCAGATCGTCCGACACCACGACGAGCTTGCCGTCGCGCCCCCGTTTTGGATCGGCCTGTTTCAGGCTGGCCAGTTTCATGCGCTTCCTCTCTTTGTCCTGCACCGACCCTAGACCTGTGATCGCGTGCGCGGAAGGCGTCGCGTAGGGGACCGGCGCGGCCATAACAAAAGTTACTTGACCCTCTGCGGCCCGCCCGCGACAAGCGGACGAAACATCAACAGGATATATCCATGTCGCTCGACACGCTGCCCGGCCGCTTCGCCTATAACGAGGATCACGAGGCGTTCCGCCAGACCGTGCGCAGCTTCCTGATGAAGGACGGCGTGCCGCACGTCGACCAGTGGGAGAAGGACCGGCTGGTGCCGAAGTCGTTCTGGCGCGCGGCGGGCGAGATCGGGATGCTGTGCCCGACCGCGCCCGAGGAGTATGGCGGGCTGGGGCTCGATTTCGGCTACAATGCGATCGTCAACGAGGAAATGGCCTATGCGGGCGTCCCCGCGGGCTTCTCGCTCCAGTCGGACATCGTCGCCGGCTATGTCGAGCATTACGGCAGCGAGGAGCAGAAGAAGGAGTGGCTTCCCAAGATGGTCTCGGGCGAGATCGTCACCGCGATCGCGATGACCGAGCCGGGCACGGGCAGCGACCTGCAATCGATCCGCACCACCGCGAAGAAAGACGGCAATCACTACGTCCTGAACGGCAGCAAGACCTATATCACGAACGGCCAGAACACCGATCTGACGCTGGTCGTGGCGAAGACCGATCCGACCGCGCAACCGGCGTATAAGGGCATGTCGATCATCCTGGTCGAAAGCGACCGGGAGGGGTTCAAGAAGGGGCGCAAGCTCGACAAGATCGGGCAGGATTCGGCCGATACGTCGGAATTGTTCTTCGAGGACGTCCGCGTGCCGATCACCAATTGCCTGGGCGAAGAGGGCATGGGCTTTATCTATCTGATGAGCCAGTTGCCGCAGGAACGGCTGTCGATCGCGGTCGGCGTGCAGGCGTCGGCGCAGAAGGCGTTCGACGAGACGGTCGAATTCACCAAGGACCGGAAAGCGTTCAAAGGCACCGTGTTCGATTTCCAGAACACCAAGTTCGTGCTCGCTGATCTGAAGGCGAAGCTGCAGGTGGGCTGGGCGCATCTCGACTGGGCGATCAAGCGCCATCTGGCGGGCGAGTTGACCAACGAGGAGGGGGCCGCGGCGAAGCTGTGGCACACCGACCTGCAATGGGAGGTGATGGACAAATGCCTCCAGCTCCACGGCGGTGCCGGCTACATGAACGAATATCCGATCGCGCGCGCATGGCGCGGGGCGCGGGTCAGCCGGATTTACGGGGGCACGAACGAGATCATGAAGGAGGTTATCGCGAGGAAGCTGTAGTCGCAGGCGAAGGCGCGGCTACGCCCGCGCCGATCGCTTGAGCGAGCGCCAAGGCCAGACGGCGGACGGCGACAACCCGATCCGGCAGTCGGCCTGTCCCCGCAACGCCTTGACTTTTTGCATCGCACCATGCAAACGCCGCTTCATCGAGGCGTATGCAGCGTGATCGGGTGTAACAGCCCCGGCTCCGCCTCGGTCGATTCCACGGGCTTCCCTATCACGCGGGGTGTCATATTCCCCCGCCGTTCGTGTGTCGTTGGCGCGCGTGCCCGGCATCTATTCGGATTCCAATTTCATGTCTTTCGCACAACTCGGCCTGGCCGAACCTCTGGTCCGCGCGCTCGCCGCCAAGGGCTATGAAACACC
The DNA here is from genome assembly GCF_024758705.1 of Sphingomonas sp. SUN019. Classification (NCBI taxonomy): domain Bacteria; kingdom Pseudomonadati; phylum Pseudomonadota; class Alphaproteobacteria; order Sphingomonadales; family Sphingomonadaceae; genus Sphingomonas; species Sphingomonas sp. SUN019. Next base: position 1,592,694 of record NZ_CP096971.1, read on the forward strand.
TACCCCGATCCAGAAGGACAGCATCCCGCTGTTGCTGGAGGGTCGCGATCTGCTTGGCATCGCGCAGACCGGCACCGGCAAGACCGCCGCGTTCGTGCTGCCGTCGATCCAGCGCATGGCCGAACAGGGCAAGCGCGTCCTGCCGACGCATTGCCGGATGCTCGTGCTGGCCCCCACGCGCGAACTCGCCAGCCAGATCGCGGAAAGCGCGCGCGGCTATGGCCAGTTCTCGAAACTGTCGGTCGCGACCGTGTTCGGCGGGACCAGCATCAACAAGAATCGCAACGACGTACGTCACGGCGTCGACGTGCTGGTCGCCACGCCGGGCCGGCTGATCGATTGCGTCGAACAGGGTTTCCTGAACCTGTCGATGGTCGAGATCCTTGTGCTCGACGAAGCCGACCAGATGATGGACTTGGGCTTCATCCACGCGCTGAAGAAGATCGTGCGGATGGTCCCGCGCAAGCGTCAGACCTTGTTCTTCTCCGCCACCATGCCGGTCGCGATCCGCGAATTGGCGTCGCAGTTCCTGCATGAGCCCGCGACCGTCTCGATCAAGCCCGCAGCGACCACCGCCGAGCGCGTCGACCAGCAGGTGATCTTCTGCAACCAGTCGGAAAAGCAGGCGCTGCTCACGATGGTGCTGCAGGATAACGAGGTCGAGCGCGCGCTGGTCTTCACCCGCACCAAGCATGGCGCGGACCGCGTCGTGAAGCTGCTGGCGGGCAACGGCATCGCCGCGAACGCGATCCACGGCAACAAGAGCCAGCCGCAGCGTGAGCGCGCGCTGGCCGCGTTCAAGTCGGGCGAGGTGACGATCCTGGTCGCGACCGACATCGCCGCGCGCGGCATCGACGTGTCGGGCGTCAGTCACGTCATCAACTTCGAACTGCCGAACGTCGCCGAGCAATACGTCCACCGCATCGGGCGGACGGCGCGCGCCGGGGCCAGCGGCATCGCGATCGCCTTCTGCGCCGACGACGAGAAGCCGTACCTGCGCGATATCGAGAAGACCACGCGCCAGAAGGTGCCGGTCGAGGCGCTGCCCGACGACTTCATGCGTCGTGCCGACGCGATCAAGGCGACGCGCGTGAAGGCGATCGGCGCCGATCCCGCCCCGCGCGAGGATCGTCCGCGTCAGCAGCGCGGACCTGCGCGTCCGCGTGCATCGCATTCGCCGCAGGCGACGAGCGGTGGGCGGCAGTATGCCAACGCCAGCCGTCGTGGCGGCGGTGGCGGTCAGGGCGGCGGCGGGGGCCACGGCGGTGGCGGCCGCAGCCGCGGTGGTCAGGGTCGTCCCGGCGGCGCATCCGCGGGGCGGTAAGCCTTCTACGATCCTCCCCTGCAAGGGGAGGTGGCAGGCGAAGCCTGACGGAGGGGTGTCGCGCTATCGAGAGGTCGACACCCCTCCGGCGCTACGCGCCACCTCCCCTTGCAGGGGAGGATTTGGGTTACAGGACGCTCAGCCATTCCTGCTCCGGCGCGCGTTTCGCGCGCGTCCGGTTGGCGAGGTCTTCGCGATCCTCCACCCCGATCGCAACGCCGCAGAACAGCATCCGTTCGGGCGGCGTCCCCAGAAATGCCTCGATCGTATTCGGATAGACCGCCCAGCATTCCTGCGGACACGTCGCCAACCCCGCCTCCACCGCCAGCAGCATCAGATTCTGCAGGTACATTCCCAGATCGGACCATTGCGGCGGCCCCATCCGGCGGTCGACCGTGACGAAATAGGCCGCGGGGGCGCCGAAGAACTGGAAGTTGCGCGCGAACCATGCGGCGCGGGCGCGCTTATCCTCGCGCGGGATGCCCAAGTGGCCGTACAATTCCTCCCCGACGCCGAAGATCCGGCCCTTGATCGTGTCGGACATTTCGAGCGGATAGATCTGGTAGCCCGGCTCTTCTTTCTCGCGCCGCTCCAGCTTGCCGCGCATGATTGCCTTCAGTTCGTCCATCTTCGCGCCCGTCACGATGTCGACGTGCCACGGCTGGATGTTGCCGCCGGTCGCCGCACGCGCCGATTTCAGCGCCAGTTCCTTCAGCACCACCACGTCCACCGGCGTGTCGAGGAACCCGCGCACCGAGCGCCGTTCACGCACCGCTTCACTGACATCCATCCGTCTCTCCACCCTCTTGCCGAACCCGGCGTTTTGCGTAACAGGATGCCGGGATAACATCTGTTATGGAGAGTCGGAAGATGCCCGAAGCCTATATCGTCGCCGCGGTGCGCACCGCCGGCGGCCGCCGCGGCGGAAAGCTCGCCGCCTGGCACCCGGTCGATCTCGGCGCGAAGGTGCTCGATGCGATCGTCGAACGCAGCGGCATCCCGCCCGAAGCGATCGAGGACGTCGTGATGGGCTGTGTCAGCCAGGGCGGCGAACAGGCCGGGCAGGTCGGCCGCAACGCAGTGCTGGCGTCGAAACTGCCTGAAAGCGTGCCCGCGGTGACGATCGATCGCCAGTGCGGATCGTCGCAACAGGCGATCCAGTTCGCCGCGCAGGCGGTGATGTCGGGCACGCAGGACGTGGTGATCGCGGCGGGCGTGGAAAGCATGACGCGCGTGCCGATGGGGTCGACCTACAAGCTGTTCTACGACGCCGGGCTCGGCAAGAACAAGTCGCCTGGGTTGGAGGAGAAGTATCCGGGGATCAACTTCAACCAGTTCATGGGTGCCGAGATGATCGCCAAGAAATACGGCTTCACCCGCGAACAGCTCGACGACTATTCGCTCGGGAGCCACCGCAAGGCGGTCGCCGCAACGCAGGCGGGGAAATTCGCCGACGAGATCGTGCCGCTCGACATCGACACGCCCAAGGGTGCCGAACAGCACACCAGCGACGAAGGCATCCGCTTTGACGCGTCGGCCGAGGGCATGGCGGGCGTGAAGAAGCTGAGCGAGACCGGCGTGCTGACCGCGGCCTCGTCCAGCCAGATTTGCGACGGCGCATCGGCGGTGCTGATCGTCAGCGAGGAAGCGCTGAAGAAATACAATCTCAAGCCGCTGGCGAAGATCAAGACGCTGACCGTGACTGCAGGCGACCCCGTTGTGATGCTGGAAGAACCTTTGTTCGCGACCGACAAGGCGCTGAAGCGCGCGGGCCTGACGATCGACGATATCGACCTGTATGAGGTGAACGAAGCCTTCGCGTCCGTCCCGATGGCGTGGCTGAAGCACACCGGCGCGAACCCGGACAAGCTGAACGTCAACGGCGGCGCGATCGCGCTGGGGCACCCGCTGGGTGCGAGCGGCACGAAGCTGATGGCGACTTTGGTTCACGAATTGCGTCGTCGTGGCGGGAAGTACGGGCTGCAGACGATGTGCGAGGGCGGCGGTGTCGCAAACGTGACCATCATCGAAAATTGCGACGCGGCGGCCTGAGCCGCCGCGTCGCCCCAGCGAAGGCTGGGGCCTCGTGCCGCGAGCGCACGCTTTGCGGCTTGAGACCCCAGCTTTCGCTGGGGTGACGGTTTATTTGAGGGGACATCTGACATGAAACTCGACAATACCATTTCCGCGGTCGTCACCGGCGGCGCATCGGGCCTCGGCGAAGCCACCGCGCGGCTGCTCGCCTCCAAGGGCGTGAAGGTCGCGATCTTCGACCTGCAGGAGGAAAAGGGCGAGAAGGTCGCGGGCGAGATCGGCGGCGTGTTCTGCAAGGTGAACGTTACCGAGGACGCATCGGTCGATGCGGGCTTCGCAAAGGCGCGCGCCGCTAACGGTCAGGAACGCATCCTGATCAACTGCGCGGGCACCGGCAATGCGATCAAGACCGCGAGCCGCAGCAAGGAAGATGGCAGCATCAAGCATTTCCCGCTCGATGCGTTCAACTGGCTCATCCAGATCAACCTGGTCGGCACGTTCCGCTGCATCGCCAAATCGGCGGCGGGCATGATGACGCTGGAGCCGACCGAGGACGGCGACCGTGGCGCGATCGTCAATACCGCCAGCGTTGCGGCGGAGGACGGGCAGATCGGCCAGGCGGCGTATTCCGCGTCGAAGGGCGGCGTCGTCGGCATGACGCTGCCGATCGCGCGCGACCTGATGGGCGAGAACATCCGCGTCAACACAATCCTGCCCGGCATCTTCAACACGCCATTGCTGGCCGCCGCGCCGCAGCCGGTGAAGGACGCGCTGTCGGCGTCGGTCCCGTTCCCGAAGCGGCTCGGCAATCCGGAGGAATATGCCGCGCTGGCATTGCTGATGGTCGAGAACGGCTATTTCAATGGCGAGGACGTGCGGCTGGACGGCGCGATCCGGATGGCGCCGCGCTGATACCGCGCTTGCACGCAAATTGATGTGTCATCCCCGCGAAAGCGGGGACCCATAACCCGCGGTCGCCGCAGACTCCACGCGCCGGTGTATTGCGCGTTCCGGTGATGGGTCCCCGCTTTCGCGGGGATGACGTTTGGTAGGATTTACCTCATGCCCCGCCCCGCCCCCTGGCGTCTTCTGCCCGCATCGTACCCGACGACCGAAACGATGCAGACGCGCTTCCAGGATCTCGATCCGATGGGGCATCTCAACAACGTCGCCTTCGCGGCCTTGTTCGAGAATGCGCGGGTGCGGTTCAATCAGCGGATGGGATCGATGAACCGCGAACGCGGGTTCCGCGGCGTCGTCGCGCAGAGCACGATCAACTACATCGCGGAGGGCAGCTATCCCGAGGATGTTGAGATCGCGACCGGAATCGGCGCGATCGGCAATCGCAGCTGGGAAATCCTGGCCGCGATGTTTCAGTCAGGCAAGATCATCGCGACCTGTGACACGGTGATCGTGATGACGTCGTCACCGGGAGAGCCGTTGCCGACGGCGTTTCGTCACCGGCTGGAGGAATTGCGGGTGCGCGAGGGCTGAGCCATCGCGCACCCGTAAAGCTCAACGCTTGCCGCGCAGCGTATTCAGGATCGCCATGCCGACGACGCCGACCAGCGCCGCGGTCGCCCACGGGCGGTCCTTGGCGAACTGCTTGGCCTTGCCGACCACCTCGGGCTGGCCATCGACGCCGGGGGCCAGCCCCTTCTGCACCGCGCCCTTGATCTGATCGACCACGCCGCCTGCCTGCAGCGAACGGTCGCCGGTCGCAGCACCAACGGTTTCCTTGATGCTGCCGACCGTGGAGTTGGTCGCGCCGGTTGCGTAATCGGTCATCGGATTGGTCCTTCGTTGATTGATACCGCGGCGTAACTATCCAGCACGGCTTTTGTGCCGTGCAGCGTTGCGATCAATCGACGAATGCGGGCGCACGCTTCTCCATCGCCGCGCGCACCGCCTCGACCTGATTGGGCGATAGCATCAGCGCGATCTGTTCGTCGCTCTCGGCGCGCAGCACGGTGGTGGCGTCGGCGTCGGCGGCGAGGTTGAACAGGCGCTTCGATGCTTTGATGGCGTGCGGGTTGCGCCCCGCGATCTCGGCCGCCAGCGCCAGCGCCGCCGCGCGCGGATCGTCCGACAGCCGCGTGACGAGGCCGTAGCCCAGCGCCTCCTCGCCCGAAAACTCCCGCGCGGTGTAGGTCAGTTCGCGCAGCAAGTCATCGCGCGCTAGCGTCCGCCACAAGGCGACGCCCGCCATGTCGGGCACCAGCCCCCAATAGGTCTCGCGGATCGACATCCGCGTCGCGGGGTGCGCGATACGGATGTCCGCCCCCGACATCAGTTGGAACCCGCCGCCCATCGCGACGCCGTGCACCGCCGCGATCACCGGCATCGGGAGTTTGCGCCAGCCCCATGCGACCTGCTGCGCGGTGTTCGCGTCGCCGTGGCTGCGCGCGCCGAGATCGTTGCCCGATCCCCCGCCCGCCATCGACGCCATGTCCAGCCCGGCGCAGAACGCCCGCCCTTCGCCGGAAAGCACCGCGACGCGCACGTCCTTCATGCCGCCAAGCCGATCGATCGCATCGACGATTCCGGCAAACATCGCCGGATCGAGCGCGTTCATCTTGTCGGCGCGGATCAGGCGGACGTCGGCGATGCCGTCCGCTACGGTGATGCTGACGCGATCGTTCATGGCTCTCTCCCAAGTGCTTTGCATCTATCGCTAACGCGCCGCGCCGGGTCGGGCAATGTTGCGCCGCAGCGACGGACGTGTAGAGCCGCGGCGATGATCGACGTGACGAAATTGCGCGCGGGCGGCGGGGACGTGATGTTCGGCGGCCACGGCGGGCGGCTGGGCATAACCTATCACGCACGCGGCGACGACTGGATCGAGCTGGCGCTGCCGTACAACGAAGAACAGATCGGCGACGCCGACAGCGGCGTGATCGCGTCGGGGCCGATCATCGCGTTGATGGATATGGCGACCAGCCTGGCGGTGTGGGTGCGGCTGAAGGGATTTGCACCGCACGCCACGCTAGACCTGCGGATCGACTACCTTCGGCCCGCGACACCCGGCCGTACCGTGATCGGCCGCGCGGAGTGCCTGCGCGTCACGCGATCGATCGCGTTCACGCGTGGGCTGGCGCATGACGGCGACCCGGACGATCCGATCGCGCACGTCGCCGCGACCTTCATGGTCCCTAGCGGCCAATATCCGAAGGTGACGCCGTGAAGCTGCCACCCTACGCCGACCTCCTCGGCGCGACCGTCGAACGCGCCGAGGATGGCACGCCTGTCCTGCTGATGCCATTCGCCGAGGCCGTGATGGGTCGGCCGGGCTTCCTCCAGGGCGGCGCGATATCGGGGCTGCTGGAAGTCGCCGCCATCGCCGCGCTTCAACATGCTCTGGCCGAAGAAGGCGGCGGACGGATCAAGCCGATCAACGTCACGATCGATTTCATGCGCGGCGGGCGCGACCGCCCGACGCGCGCCGCGGGAACGATCACCCGGCTCGGCACGCGCGTCGCCAATGTCGAGGCCTTCGCGTGGCAGGACGACCGCGCGAAACCGATCGCCGCGGCGCGGATGAACTATCTCATCGTGCGGGATTAATTCGGATCGACGCGGACCAGATTGCCGCCGTCTTCCAGCACCCAGATCGTGCCGTCCGGCCCCTCCTCGACCTCACGGATTCGTGCGCCGAGCGGGATGCGCGCGACTTCGGCAGCGGTCGAGCCGGTGACGCGTACGCGGACGAGGCCCTGCGATCCCAACCCGGCCAGCAGGAAATCGCCATTCCAGCCCACGAACCGCGTGCCGCGATACTGGATCATCCCGCCCGGCGCGATCACAGGGGTCCAGCTTACCAGCGGCGCGGCGAAGTCGGGTCGGGTGGAATGCCGCGGTAACACCTGTCCATCGTCGCCCTCCGACACGATGCGCCAGCCATAGTTTGCGCCGCGCGTGATCAGGTTGAATTCGTCGCCGCCGGTCGGCCCCATCTCGTTCTGGAACAGGCGCCCGTCCTGCGCGAAGACGAGGCCGTAGGGATTGCGATGGCCGAGCGTCCATATCTCCGATCGTGCACCCGCGGTCGCCACGACCGGACCGTCGGTCGGGATCGACCCGTCGGGATTGATACGGACGATCTTGCCCAAGGTGCCGGTCAGATCCTGCGCCGGCGCGCCCTGATGCCGTTCGCCTGCGGTGATGAACAATTTTCCGTCGGGCGAAAAGGCCATCCGTCCGCCAAAGTGACGGTCGTCGTTCAGCTTGGGCGTCTGCCGCCAGATCACCTGCACCGCGTCCAGTCGCCCGCCGCCCGCGTCCAGCGTCAACTCGCCGCGCGCGACGGCCAGCCCGGTGCCGCCGGTCCCGGCCTCGGCATAGCTGAGATAGACGCGGCGGTTGCTAGCGTAAGCGGGGTCGAGCGCCACATCGAGCAAACCACCCTGACCGACCGCGACGACGCTCGGCACGCCGGTTACCGCGGCCGAGGCCACGCCCACGGTCGTCACGATCCTGAGTCGCCCCGGTCGCTCCGTCACCAGCAGGCGGCCGTCGGGCAGGAAGACCATCGCCCAAGGATTCTGGAAAAACGCCACAGAAGTCCGCGTGACACTGGTCGTGCTCGGCGTGGGTGTCGGGGACGGCGTTGGCGAGGGGCTGGGTGTCGGCGCGGGGGTCGGTGATGGCGTTGGTGTCGGCGCGGGGCCGGGCGTCATGCCGCCGTCGTCACCGCCGCAGCCCGAAAGCGCGATCATCGACGCAAAGACAAGGCCCCAAGCGCGCCTCATCCCCGCGGCGTCAGTTTAATCAACCGCCCCTGCGAATCGCCGCCGTCTTCCAACAGATAGATCGCGCCCTCCGGCCCCTGCTCCACCTCTCGAATACGCGCGCCCATGTCGAACTGGTCACCCTTCGTCGCATTGGTTCCGGCAATATCCACGCGTATCAGCGCCTTCGACGACAATCCACCGATGAACGCGTCACCCTTCCACGCCGGGAACAGGCCGCCCGAATAGATCATCAGTCCGCCGGGCGAGATCACCGGATTCCATGAGACCTTCGGTGCTTCGAACCCGTCGCCGGGCTTGTGATCGGGAATGTCGCGACCGTCGTAATGGCTGCCGTTCGACGCCTTGGGATATCCGTAATTCTTGCCTGCGACGATCAGGTTGACCTCGTCGCCGCCCTTCGGCCCCATCTCCTGTTCCCACAGATTGCCCTGCGCATCGAACGCGATGCCCAATAGGTTGCGGTGACCGTAGCTCCACACCTCAGGCCGGAAACCCTGTGCGGCGAGCGGGTTGCCCGGCGCGGGCCTGCCGTCGGGGGTCAGCCGCAGCAACTTGCCCAGCGTCGCCTTGGGATCCTGCGCAGGATCGAACTTCTGCCGCTCGCCGTTGGTGAAGAACAGATACTTCCCGTCGGGCGAAAATGCGATGCGGCCCGAATAATGGCCGTTGCCCTCGACGAACGGCGTCGCGCGGAACAGGGTTTCGATCCCGCCGAGCGTCTCCGCCCCCGCAGCGCCAGACAAAGTACCTCGTGCCAGCACCACGCCCTTGCCGCCCGGCCCTGCCGCCGAATAGCTTAGATAGACGCGCTTCGAGGTCGCGAAATCGGGCGCAAGGACGACGTCCATCAATCCGCCCTGCCCGGCCGAATCAACCGGCAGCGTCGTGATCGTCCGCACTTTCTTTCCGTCGGCCGAGACGTGGAGCAGCTGCCCCTCCTTCTCGGTCACCAGCATCGTGCGGTCGGGCAGGAACGTCATCGCCCACGGCGAATCCAAATCGGCGACGACGGTTTCGGCGAACGGTTTTGCGCCGCCGGTCGCGGCGGGCTGCGTCCCCTGCGCGGTGCAGGCGGTGGCGGCGAGGAGGCTGGCGGCGAACAGGGCGGGTCGGATCACGGGCGTTCCCAATCGATTGAGGTCATGACAAATACCGCCGTCATGCCGGAGTTGTTCCGCCGAAGCGCGCGACGAAGTGTTGCGCACCGTTGCCGGACGGACAAGGCTTGTGGAACGCGCCCGCCCGGGTTACATACACCTCGCTATCTCTACATCGTCACGGTGAAGAGGTCGCGGGGTTCCACTCCGCGGCGGCAACAACTCATGCCCGGATACTTGCTTGACCGACATCGCAAATCTCACCCGCCTGATCGAACCCGAAACGCGCGCGCTCGGTTTCGATCTCGTGCGCGTGCGGATGCAGGGCGGGAAGTCCGATCCGACGTTGCAGGTGATGGCCGAACGCCCCGATACGCGGCAGTTGACGATCGACGATTGCGCAAACCTGTCGCGCCGCATTTCCGACGTGTTCGACGCGCTGGAGGCCGACGGTCGCGACCCGATCGACGTGGCGTATCGCCTCGAAGTGTCGAGCCCCGGCATCGACCGCCCGCTGACGCGCCTCAAGGATTTCGCCGATTGGGAAGGTCATGAGGCGCGTATCCGGCTGGTCGAACCGATCGAGGACCGCAAGCAGCTTTCGGGCAATCTGGCGGGCGTCGACGGCAGCGCGATCACGGTCGACGTGAACAAGCACAAGCCGATGACGATCGACTTTTCGCAGGTGGCGGACGCCAAATTGGTGATGACCGACCGCCTGCTCGCCGCGACCGCCCCGCTTTCGACAGAAGGCGCGGACGAAGAAGAATTTGAAGACGAGGCGTTCCCGGAATCCGAAGGGCACGTCGAAGCAGAGGAACTGAAATAATGGTGGCCACCGGCGTTACCGCCAATCGCGCGGAACTGATCGCGATCGCCAATTCGGTCGCGACCGAAAAGATGATCGATCGCGCGATCGTGATCGAAGCGATGGAGGATGCGATCCAGCGCGCCGCGCGCACGCGTTACGGTCAAGAAATGGACATTCGCGCGAAGCTCGACCCGTCGAACGGCGATCTCCGTTTGTGGCGCGTCGTAGAAGTGGTCGAGGAAGTCGACGATCTCTACAAGCAGGTAGACCTGAAGGGCGCACAGAAGCTGCAGGCGGGCGCGGTCGTCGGCGACTATCTCGTCGATCCGCTGCCCCCGATCGAATTCGGCCGCATCCAGGCGCAGGCGGCGAAGCAGACGATCTTCCAGAAGGTCCGCGACGCCGAGCGCGAGCGCCAGTATGAAGAGTTCAAGGACCGCGCGAGCGAGATCATCACCGGCGTCGTCAAGCGCGTCGAATTCGGCCATGTCGTCGTCGACTTAGGGAGAGCCGAGGGCGTCATCCGCCGCGACGCGCAGATCCCGCGCGAAGTCGTCCGCGTCAACGACCGCATCCGTTCGCTGATCCTGAAGGTCGTGCGCGAAAACCGCGGGCCGCAGATCTTCCTGTCCCGCGCGCACCCCGATTTCATGAAGAAATTGTTCGCGCAGGAAGTGCCCGAAATCTACGACGGCATCATCGAGATCAAGGCGGCCGCGCGCGATCCGGGTTCGCGCGCCAAGATCGGCGTCATCTCGCATGACAGCAGCATCGATCCGGTCGGCGCGTGCGTCGGCATGAAGGGCAGCCGCGTGCAGGCCGTCGTGCAGGAAATGCAGGGCGAGAAGATCGACATCATCCCGTGGTCCGAAGACACCGCGACCTTCGTCGTCAACGCGCTGCAGCCCGCCAACGTCAGCCGCGTCGTGATCGACGAGGAAGAGGATCGGATCGAAGTCGTCGTCCCCGACGATCAGCTTTCGCTGGCGATCGGCCGCCGCGGGCAGAACGTGCGCCTCGCCAGCCAGTTGACCGGCAAGGCGATCGACATCCTCACCGAGCAGGATGCGAGCGACAAGCGGCAGAAGGAATTCACCGAGCGCACCGAATTGTTCCAGGGCGAGCTGGACGTCGATGAGACCCTGGCGCAGCTGCTGGTCGCCGAAGGCTTCGGTGCGCTGGAAGAGGTCGCTTATGTCGAGCTCGACGAGCTGGCCGGGATCGAGGGCTTCGACGAAGACCTCGCGCAGGAATTGCAGAGCCGCGCGCAGGAGGCGCTCGATCGCAAGGAGCAGAAGAACCGCGAGGAGCGCACCGCGCTCGGCGTCGAGGATGCGCTGGCCGAACTGCCGTACATCACCGAAGCGATGCTGGTGACGCTCGGCAAGGCGAACATCAAGACGCTCGACGACCTCGCCGACCTGGCGACCGACGAGTTGATCGAGAAGAAGCGCGTCGAACCGCGCCGCCGCAACGAGGACGCCCCCAAGCGCCCCGAGCACAAGGGCGGCGTGCTGCAGGAATACGGCCTCTCCGAAGAACAGGGCAACGAGATCATCATGGCCGCGCGAGCGCATTGGTTCGAAGATGAACCGGCCACGGCCGATGCGGCTGCGGAGGGCGAAGAAGCCTGATGCCGTTCGTCTCGATCAGGATTTCAGGGACCACTTCGAAGGAGCAGAAGGCGGGGATCGTGGCCGACGTCACGTCCTCGCTGGTCGCGCGGCTGGGCAAGAACCCGGCTGCGGTGCAGATCGTGATCGAGGAAGTGTCGACCGAGAATTACGGCGCCGGCGGCCAATTGATCGCCGACCGCGACGCCCCTAAAACGCGGGAGGACGCTCATGCGGACCTCCCCCGATGAGACCCTAGACGGACCTACCCGATCCTGCATCCTGACCCGCGACCGCGCCTCCCCCGCGGCGCTGGTCCGGCTGGCGCTGTCGCCCGATGGTCAGGTATTGCCCGACGTGCGCGCCAAGGCGCCCGGCCGTGGCGCGTGGATCGGCGTCACGCGTGCGAAACTGGAAACCGCGCTCGCCAAGGGCAAGCTGAAGGGCGCGCTGTCGCGTGCGTTCAAGACCGGGGATTTCGCGATTCCCGCCGATTTGCCCGACCTGATCACCGCCGCGCTGACCCGCAACGCGCTCGACCGGCTGGGTCTCGAGGCGCGATCGGGCACTGTCCTGACGGGTTCGGACAAGATCGCCGACGCCGCGCGCTCGGGCCAGCTTCACGCACTGTATCACGCCGCCGATGCGGCCGAGGACGGCGCGCGCAAACTGGCGCAGGCGTGGCGAGTCGGCTCCGATACGCAAGGCTCCGATCTTCGGGGGTTGGCGTTGCCCGCCGGTCGCACCATATTGTCGTTGGCGCTGGGCCGCGAGAATGTGGTACATATCGGCGTTATCGACCGCTTGGCGGCCGCGCGATTGGGCGAAGCGCTCGATCGGTGGCGGCATTTTATCGGCCCTGACCTGAACTCTGTGCCTTGCGAAACGGCCTCGCAAGGCGCATCGGCGCCCGGACTTTCCGGGCAATCGCCGATGATTGAACCGGCCGTGACGACGCACGAGGAATTTGAGTGAGCGAGACCGACAACGACAAGCCGAAACTCGGAATGCGCGCGCCATTGGGGCTGAAGCGCACGGTCGAGACCGGCAAGGTGAAGCAGAGCTTCAGCCACGGCCGTTCGAACACGGTGGTGGTCGAAGTGAAGCGGCGCCGCGTACTCGGCCCGCAAGGGACCGTGCCAGAGGCTGCGCCCGTCGTTGCGCCCGAACCGGTCGCACCGCCGCCCGCCCCCGCCCCGCAGCCGTCGCCGCAGCGCGCCGCCGCTGATTCGCAGCTGTCCGCTCAGGAACGCCAGACCAAGCTGCTGCGCGAAGCCGAAGAACAGCGGATGCATGCGCTGGAAGACGCGCGTCGCCGTGAGGAAGCCGATCGCCACCGCGCCGTCGAGGAAGACAAGCGTCGCGCCGAAGACAAGCGCACCGAGGCGGATGCACCTGCGGCTCCGGCACTCGCACCCGAACCGGTCGCCGCAACGCCTGCGCCCGATCCGATCACCGTGCAGACGACCGGTCCGCGCCAGGGCGGTTTCCGCCCCGTCGCCCCGGCCGCCGCGCCGGAGCCGGTCACCGATGCACCCGTCGCTGCGCCCGTAATCGAGGCAGCGCCCGTCGCCGTCGCCGCAGCACCCGAACCCGCGCCCGTCCCGGCCAAGCCTGTCGCCGCGCCCGCGCCGGTCGTGGAACTCGCGCGCGATCCGTCGATGCCCGCGCCGCGCCGTTTTTCGCCCGTTCCCCGGCCCGAGATTCCGCGGCCTCAGCCCAAGCCAGTCGAGGCGGCCCCGGCCGCAGCCGCCAGCACCGCTGCATCGTCTGGTGGATCGCGCCCGCTGCCCAGCGGTCAGGCGACGCCGCGCGCCAACGCAACGCCCGCGCGTCCGCAACAGCGCGACCGCAAGGGTGACGAACGCCGCGGCGGCAAGCTGACCGTCAACCGCGCGCTGGGCGACGATGGCGCGCGCTCGCGCAGCCTCGCCGCGCTGAAGCGCGCGCGCGAAAAGGAAAAGCGCCACTTCGGCGGCCCGCGCGAGGCGCAGGTCAAGCAGGTCCGCGACGTCCAGGTGCCCGAAGCGATCACCGTCCAAGAACTCGCTAACCGCATGGCCGAAAAGGGTGCGGACCTGGTCAAGACTTTGTTCAAGATGGGCTCGCCCGTCACGATGAACCAAGTCATCGATCAGGATACGGCCGAACTGCTGGTCACCGAATTCGGCCACAACATCGTCCGCGTGTCCGATTCGGACATCGATCTGGCGCTGGATACAGAGGCGGACACCGACGAGGCGCTGCAACCGCGCGCGCCGGTCGTCACGATCATGGGCCATGTCGATCACGGCAAGACCAGCCTGCTCGACGCGTTGCGCGGCACCGACGTGGTGCGCGGCGAAGCGGGCGGGATCACGCAGCATATCGGCGCGTATCAGGTGACGCTGGCCGACAAGTCGCAAATCACGTTCCTCGACACGCCGGGGCATGAGGCGTTTGCGGGCATGCGCGCACGCGGTGCGAACATCACCGACATCGTCGTGCTGGTGGTCGCGGCCGACGACGGGCTGATGCCGCAGACGATCGAAGCGATCAATCATACCAAGGCTGCGGGCGTCCCGATGATCGTCGCGATCAACAAGATCGACAAGGACGGCGCCAATGCCCAGCGCGTGCGCGAGCGTTTGCTGGAGCATGAGGTGGTCGTCGAGGAGATGGGCGGCGACACGCAGGACGTCGAGGTCTCCGCGCTGAAGAAGCTCGGGCTCGACACGCTGATCGAGAAGATCAACCTGCAGGCCGAACTGCTCGAACTGAAGGCCAATCCGGATCGCGCCGCCGAAGGCACCGTGATCGAGGCGAAGCTGGACAAGGGCCGCGGCCCGGTCGCCACCGTGCTCGTCAACCGCGGCACGCTCAGGGTCGGCGATGTGTTCGTCATCGGCGCGGAGAGCGGCAAGGTCCGTGCGCTGGTCGACGACAAGGGTCGGCAGATCAAGGAAGCAGGGCCAGCGATGCCGGTCGAGGTGCTGGGGCTTTCGGGCGTACCGTCGGCGGGCGATCCGCTGCAGGTGGTAGAGAACGAAGCCCGCGCGCGCGAAGTGGCGGAATATCGCCAGAGCGTGCTGACGCAGAAGCGCACGACATCGGCCCCGGCCAGCCTGGAATCGATGTTCTCCGCGTTGAAGGACAAGCAGGCGATCGAATATCCGCTGGTCGTGAAGGCGGATACGCAGGGCACGGTCGAGGCGATCGTCGGTGCGATCAACAAGATCAGCACCGACCTGATCAAGGCGCGCGTGCTCCATTCGGGCGTCGGCGGCATCACCGAAAGCGACGTCACGCTGGCAGGCGCATCGGGCGCGCCGATCATCGGCTTCAACGTGCGCGCCAACGCAAAGGCGCGCGAGATCGCCGAACGCCACAAGGTCGCGCTGAAGTACTATGACGTGATCTACGACCTGATCGACGAGATCCGCGCCGGCATGGCGGGCGAGCTCGGCCCCGAGGCGTTCGAAACGGTCGTCGGCCGCGCCGAAATCCGCGAGGTCTTCTCGGCCGGCAAGCATGGCAAGGCCGCCGGTCTGCTGGTCACCGAGGGCGTCATCCGCAAGGCGCTGAAGGCGCGCATCACGCGGGCGGACGTCATCATCTACCAGGGCGAAATCGCCTCGCTGCGCCGTTTCAAGGACGACGTGGCGGAAGTTCGCGCCGGGCTGGAATGCGGCGTGACGTTCACGCAGAACTTCGTCGACATCAAGCCGGGCGACTTCCTCGAAACGTTCGAAGTCGAGATGCGCGAACGCACGTTGTAACTGTAATCGTCATGCCAGCGCAGGCTGGCATCTCAAGCCGCGGGCGCGACGCCGCCGTCTCGCTCGCGGCCTGAGACCCCAGCTTTCGCTGGGGTGACGCAGCCCGATAGGATGGCCGCGTCATGAAATCAGAACCCCAGGAACGATCGGTCCGTGTGTTGCGCGTCGGCGAACAGGTGCGCCACGTGCTGTCCGAAATCCTCGCGCGCGGCGACGTGCATGACGAGACGCTCGCCAAGCATATGGTCACCGTCACCGAAGTCCGCATGTCGCCCGACCTGCGCCACGCGACGGTCTTCGTGAAGCCGCTGCTCGGCAAGGACGAGGACGCGGTGCTGAAGGCGCTGCGCACCAACACCGCCTACCTCCAGCGCGAGGTCGCCGCGCGCGTGCAGAATAAATATGCCGCGAAACTGAAATTCCTCGCCGACGAAAGCTTCGACGAGGGGAGTCATATCGATGCCCTGCTCCGTCGCCCCGAAGTTTCCCGCGATCTCGGCTGAGCCGTACAGCTTCCGGGCGATGACCTGGAGCGACCTGCCGATGGTTCGCCGCTGGCTCGCTACGCCCGCGGCGCGCAAATGGTGGGGCGATCCCGCGCGCGAGGAGGGGTTGCTGCGCGAGGACATGGACGAACCCGCGATGTCGATGCTGATCGTCGCACACAACGGCGAACCCTTCGCCTACGCGCAGCATTATGCGGTCCACACCTGGCCGCAGCCGCAGTTCCAGCATCTGCCACCCGGCGCGCGCGCGATCGACACGTTCATCGGCAAGCCGACGATGCTCGGCCGCGGCCACGGCACCGCGTTCCTCCGCGTCCTCGCCCGCCATTTGCGCGAACACGGCGTCCCGGAGGTCGCGATCGACCCGGACATCACCAACTACCGCGCCCGCCGCGCCTATGCCCGCGCCGGGTTTACGCGCGAGGCGATCGTCGCAGGTGCCGCCAAGCGCCCCGCGGTAGTGATGCTGTTCCGCGATTGAACAGCGCCGCGACCGGCGGCAGGATCATTTGATGGCCAAGCTATATTTCTACTACGCCAGCATGAATGCGGGCAAATCGACCAATCTGCTGCAGGCCGATTTCAACTATCGCGAGCGGGGCATGCGCACGATGTTGTTCACCGCGGCGCTCGACGATCGTTTTGCGGCGGGGACGATCACGTCGCGGATCGGGTTGTCCGCGGCCGCGACGACGTTCGACGCCGCGACCGATATCGCGGCGTGCGTGCTCGCGCAGCCGAACCCGGCGTGCGTGCTGGTCGACGAGGCGCAGTTTCTGAACGCCGCGCAGGTCGATCAACTTGCGCGGTTGGCCGATACGCACGGCATCCCCGTCCTCGCCTACGGCTTGCGCACCGATTTCCAGGGACGGTTGTTCGAGGGATCGGCGCGGTTGCTGGCGCTGGCCGATGCGCTGATCGAGATCAAATCGGTATGCGCGTGCGGGCGCAAGGCGACGATGAACCTGCGCGTCGACGCCGATGGCCGCCCGGTCGCGGAGGGTGCCCAGACGGAGATTGGCGGGAACGACCTGTACGTGGCGCTGTGCCGGCGCCATTTCGTCGAGGCGTTGCGCACCTGACTGCCCACCCCGGCGAAGGCCGGGGCCCAGCGGCGAGACGGATGTTGGTAGGTCCGGCGCTACATTATCGAGATCGTAGAAACTGGGCCCCGGCCTTCGCCGGGGTGGTGCGACATACGAACTGAACGCCGTGCTGGC
Source organism: Sphingomonas sp. SUN019 (assembly GCF_024758705.1). Classification (NCBI taxonomy): domain Bacteria; kingdom Pseudomonadati; phylum Pseudomonadota; class Alphaproteobacteria; order Sphingomonadales; family Sphingomonadaceae; genus Sphingomonas; species Sphingomonas sp. SUN019. The sequence goes on from NZ_CP096971.1 coordinate 1,609,808, forward strand.
GGAAGACGCCGCCTCGGCCTATCTCCGCGCGATGACCCCCGACAATGTCGTCTATGCCGCCGCGGTGTGGATCATCCCGCTGGTGATCGCGATCGTCTTCCACGAAGTCGCGCATGGCCTTGCCGCGCGCGCGCTGGGCGATCCGACCGCGGCGGAGCAGAAGCGCCTGACGTTCAACCCGATCCGCCACGTCGACCCGGTCGGCACGGTCATTCTGCCGCTGATCCTGGCGATCGCGAAAGCGCCGGTGTTCGGTTGGGCGAAGCCGGTGCCGGTACGCGCCGAACGCCTGCGCAATCCGCGCTTCGGGATGATGGCGGTGGCGCTGGCCGGGCCGGGGATGAACCTCGCGCTCGCCGCTGTGACCGCGGTCGTGATCGGCGTCGTCGCGGGGCAATCGTTCGGCGGCCCGCCGCAGGGGGTCGCCGGGTTCCTGTGGGCGAACCTCATCAACTTCCTGCTGATCAACGTCTTCCTCGCGGTGTTCAACCTGCTGCCGATCCCGCCGTTCGATGGCGGGCACGTGGTCGAGGGCCTGCTGCCCCGGCCGCTCGTGCCGCAGTGGCAGAAACTGGCGCGGTTCGCCTTTCCGATCCTGATCCTGCTGCTGGTCGTGCTGCCGATGATCTGGCCCGGGGCCAGCGTCGTCCAGCACATCGTCGGCCCGCCCGCGGATGCTTTGGTCCGTGCGTACCTGTCGTTCGCCAATCTGTTCAGCTGACTCCGGTGCACGGCTGGATCATCCTCGACAAGCCGTTCGGACTCGGTTCGACGCAGGGCGTCAGCGCGGTGAAGCGGGCGCTGCGTGACGGCGGTTATGGGAAGTTCAAGGTCGGCCACGGCGGCACGCTCGATCCGCTGGCGACCGGCGTGCTGCCGATCGCGCTGGGTGAAGCGACGAAGCTCGCCGGGCGGATGCTCGACAGCGACAAGATGTATGATTTCACGGTTCGGTTCGGGGAACAGACCGATACGCTGGATACCGAGGGCAAGGTGATCGCGACCAGCGACGTGCGGCCGACGCTGGCGCAGGTCGAGGCAGTGTTGCCGCGCTTCACCGGTGCGATCGAACAGGTGCCGCCGGCGTACTCGGCGCTGAAGGTGGATGGCGCGCGGGCGTATGATCTGGCGCGGGCGGGGGAAGAGGTGGTGCTGGCGACGCGTGGGGTGACAATCTTCTCGCTTTATTCCTCCCCGGAACGGGGAGGGGGAACGCGAAGCGGTGGAGGGGCAGTCGCGGGCGCACCGCTTGGGGCTGCCCCTCCACCATCGCTTTGCGACGGTCCCCCTCCCCGTTCCGGGGAGGAGTTAGAAGGCGTCACCCTCACCGCGCATGTCTCCAAAGGCACCTACATCCGCTCCCTCGCGCGCGACATCGCGTTGGCGCTCGGCACCGTCGGCCACGTCACCTACCTTCGCCGCACGAAGGCCGGTCCGTTCAGCCTCGCGCACGCGATTACGCTGGACAAACTGGCCGAACACGCTAAGGCCCGCGCGATTGAAGACATACTCCTGCCGCTGAGGGCGGGGCTGGACGACATCCCGGCTCTGTCCCTCGATCCCGACCAGGCAGGGGCGCTCCGACAGGGGCGCGTGCTGGTCGGGATCGCCACGGATGACGGCCAATATTTCGCGTGTGCGGGCAATACCCCCGTCGCGCTGGTCGAGGTCAACGACGGTAACGTCGTCGTTATTCGCGGTTTCAACCTCCCGATGTCGAAGGAAGACTGAATGACGATCACTGCAGAGCGCAAGGATGCGCTTATCAAGGAACATGGCCGCGTCGAAGGCGACACCGGTTCCCCCGAAGTCCAGGTCGCGATCCTGACCGAACGGATCCGCAACCTGACCGAGCATTTCAAGGGTCACAAGAAGGATAACCACTCGCGCCGCGGCCTGCTGATGATGGTCAACAAGCGCCGCAGCCTGCTGGATTATCTCCGTCACAAGGACGGCGACCGCTATCTGGCCCTGATCGCGAAGCTGGGGCTTCGCAAGTAACCAAAGAGCGCCTTCGGGCGCTCTTTTCGTATCTGCCCGTCGGCAATTCGGCGTGACGGGCATGGAAGCGACAATTCGCTTCACACCGCCGCGGGCCGGCTAGCCCGCAACACAGGAACCGGCGCGCATCTGGCCGCCGGACGAAGGAAAATACATGTTCGATACCAAGAAGGTAAGCATCGAGTGGGGCGGACAGACCCTCACGCTCGAAACCGGCAAGGTCGCCCGTCAGGCCGACGGCGCGGTGATCGCCACGCTCGGCGAGACGGTCGTGCTCTGCGCGGTGACCGCCGCCAAATCGGTGAAGGAAGGCCAGGATTTCTTCCCGCTGACCGTTCACTATCAGGAAAAGTTCTCGTCCTCGGGGCGCATCCCCGGCGGCTTCTTCAAGCGTGAACGCGGCGCGACCGAGAAGGAGACGCTTGTCTCCCGCCTGATCGACCGTCCGCTCCGCCCTTTGTTCCCCGAAGGTTTCTACAACGAGATCAACTGCATCGCGCAGGTGATGTCGTATGATGGAGAGAACGAGCCCGACATCCTCGCGATGATCGCGGCGTCGGCGGCGATGACGCTGTCGGGCGTGCCCTTCATGGGTCCGATCGGCGCGGCGCGCGTAGGCTATATCGACGGCGACTACATCCTGAACCCGACCGACGAGCAGGTCGCAGAGGGCGATCTCGACCTGGTCGTCGCCGCGACGCACGACGCGGTGATGATGGTCGAATCCGAAGCCAAGGAACTGTCGGAAGACGTCATGCTCGGCGCGGTGATGTTCGCGCACAAGGCCTGCCAGAAGCTGATCAACGCGATCATCGAACTGGCTGAGCAGGCCGCCAAGGAGCCGTGGGAACTGAAGACCCAGGACGACAAGGCAGCGGTCAAGGCGACGCTGAAGAAGCTGATCGGGAAGGATCTCGAAAAGGCGTACAAGCTGACCGACAAGCAGGAACGCCAGACCGCGATCAACGACGCCCGCGCCAAGGCGCGCGACGGCATGGCCGACCTGAAGGACAGCGATCCGCAGGCGTATCTCGCCAGCCTGAAACTGGTGAAGAAGCTGGAGGCGGACATCGTCCGCGGCGCGATCCTGAAGACCGGCAAGCGCATCGACGGCCGCACCACGACGCAGATCCGCCCGATCGAATCCGAAGTGCACTTCCTGCCCCGCGCGCACGGCTCGGCGCTGTTCACGCGCGGCGAGACGCAGACGATCGCGACCACCACGCTCGGCACGCGCGACAGCGAACAGATGATCGATGGTCTGGGCGGTCTGTCCTACCAGCATTTCATGCTGCACTATAACTTCCCGCCCTATTCGGTCGGCGAAGTCGGCCGCTTCGGCGCGCCGGGGCGTCGCGAAGTCGGCCACGGCAAGCTCGCATGGCGCGCGTTGCACCCGGTGCTGCCGACGAAGGAGGAGTTCCCGTACACGATCCGCGTGACGTCGGACATCACTGAGAGCAACGGCTCGTCGTCGATGGCGACGGTCTGCGGCGGTTCGCTGGCGCTGATGGATGCCGGCGTGCCGATCAAGCGCCCCGTATCGGGCATCGCGATGGGCCTGATCCTGGAGGGCAAGGAATTCGCCGTCCTCAGCGACATCCTGGGTGACGAAGATCACCTCGGCGACATGGACTTCAAGGTCGCGGGCACGTCCGAAGGCATCACCACGATGCAGATGGACATCAAGATCGCCGGCATCACCGAAGAGATCATGAAGGTCGCGCTGCACCAGGCGAAGGAAGGCCGCGACCATATCCTGGGCGAAATGGCCAAAGCGCTGTCGTCGACGCGTACCGAGCTGTCGGCGCACGCGCCGCGGATCGAGACCTTCTCGATCGACAAGTCGAAGATCCGCGAAGTCATCGGCACCGGCGGCAAGGTGATCCGCGAGATCGTCGCCACCACCGGCGCGAAGGTCGACATCGACGACGAGGGCGTCATCAAGGTGTCGTCGTCCGACAGCGCGCAGATCGAGGCCGCGATCAAGTGGATCAAGGGCCTCGTCGAGGAAGCGGAAGTCGGCAAGATCTATGACGGCAAGGTCGTCAATCTGGTCGATTTCGGTGCGTTCGTGAACTTCATGGGCGGCAAGGACGGTCTGGTCCACGTCTCGGAAATCAAGAACGAGCGCGTCGAAAAGGTCTCGGACGCGCTGTCCGAAGGCCAGGAAGTCAAGGTCAAGGTGCTCGAGATCGATCCGCGCGGAAAGGTTCGCCTGTCGATGCGCGTCGTCGATCAGGAAACCGGCGCAGAGCTGGAAGACACCCGCCCGGCACGCGAACCGCGTGAGGGTGGCGATCGCGGCCCCCGCGGACCGCGGCGTGACGGCGGCGGTGGTGGTGACCGTGGCCCGCGCAGCGGCGGTGGCGGCGGTGACCGCGGCCCGCGGCGTGACGGCGGCGGCAACGGCGACCGCGGCCCGCGTCGCGAGCGTTCGGAAGGTGCAAAGGACGACGGCCCCGCGCCCGAGTTCGCGCCCGCGTTCCTGACCAACGACCGCGACTAACACTATCCTTGGGAGGGGATGACGAAGGGGCCGGGCGGCAACGCCCGGCCCCTTTTCGTATTGATCGAGATTTGAATCGCTTCCGTAACGGGACCGATCCGCGGCGCGGCCCGTTGGGGCTACATGCTGTTACCCGCCAACGATATCGAGCATCCGCTCGCCCAGTCCTTTCGCGCGTTCGTCGAGGACCGCGCGTTCCCATGCGTTGGCGCGAAATCCGCATTGGGGAATGAGCAGATGCGTTTCGTCGTCGCGCGCGACATCCGTTCGGGCTGGGACGATCTGCGCATCTATCCGAACCTGCTCGACCTCGCGCAATCGTACCGCGCAACGCCGACGCTGTTCCAGTCGCTGGTGGTGCTGTTCGAGGAAGACCCCGCGCTGGACGAGCCTGCGTTCGAGGACGTCCTGTGGCAACGCGTCCAGTCGCTCAGCGACAAGGACGACTGGCTCGGCCAGAAACCCGATCCTCGGGTCAGCGCCGACCCCGATTCGCCGCATTTCTCACTGTCGTTCGGCGGCGAGGCGTTCTTCGTCGTCGGCCTTCATCCGCACGCCAGCCGCCCCGCACGCCGTTTCGAACGCCCCGCGCTCGTCTTCAACCTGCACGATCAGTTCGAACAGTTGCGCGCACAGGGACGCTACGAACCCCTGCGCGAGGCGATCGTTGCGCGCGACGTGAAGCTGGCCGGCGCGGCAAACCCGATGCTTTCGCGCCACGGCAGCACGAGCGAGGCGCGCCAATACAGCGGGCGATTGGTCGGCGACGACTGGCGCTGTCCGTTCAGCGCGCGCGAGGTCCAGAATGTCGCATAGGATCGAACCGCGCTCGGGCGTCGCGTTCGACGTGCCCAAGGGCGCGACGCTGACCGTCATCGACCCCACCGGCGAACAGGTCGCCGACCTGCTGGCATTCGCGAAGGACGACGTGCGAGAGGTCATCTCGTCGGGCCGCACGCTTGACTACGCCAACCGCATCTACCTGACGACCGGCGACAAACTCTATTCGAACCGCAGCCGCGTCCTGCTGGAGATCGAGCGCGACGACGTCGGCCGCCACGATTTCCTGCTGACCCCGTGTTCGAAGGACACGTTCCGCATCATCTATGGCGACACCGATCCGCACCGCGGCTGCTTCGGCAACCTCGCCGCCGCGCTCGCGCCATACGGCGTGACCGAGGACATGATCCCGGTCGCGTTCAATGTATTCATGAATGTCCCGGTCGACGGCGTGACCGGCCAGCTACGTGTCGATCCCCCGCTCAGCCGCGCCGGCGACCGCGTCGTGTTTCGCGCGCACGAGGATTTGATCGTCGGCCTGACCGCGTGTTCGGCGCTGCAATCCAACAACGGCAGCTTCAAGCCGATCGATTATGAGGTGACGGCCGCGTAGTCGCTGACCCGCTCATCCCGAGGAGGGGCTTCGCTTGTCGAAGCCCCGTCTCGAAGGACCGTCCGTGTCCTTCGAGACGCCATTTCGACAAGCTCAATGGCTCCTCAAAATGAGCGGGAGCAAGTGACGCGAACATCATCCTGTCCACTACCTAAACTATTTGCCCCCAGTCTATCGAACGGCACATACCTCAATCTCGGAACCCCGGATCGATCCGGTCCAGCTTCCGCAACAATGCAGGCCAGGCCAGCCGTTCCGCCAGCATCCCCATGCCCTCGGGATTGCTCTGTCCGGCGACCTTATGTTCCACGCCCTGCGGCGGATTGTTCAGATTCTCGCGCCCCGCCGACAGCATCAGCACCTGCGCCTCGCACGCGCGTTCCAGGAAATACAGCCGTAGGAAACACGACGCGACGCTGTCGCCGACCGCCAGCGTGCCGTGGTTGCGCAAGATCATAACGGTCTTAGTCCCGATATCCTGCACCAACCGCTCGCGCTCCTCCAGGTCGGTCGCGATGCCCTCATAGTCGTGATACGCCACGTCGTGCCCCGCGATCATCGCGGTCTGCGTATGCGGCAGAAGGCCGAACTCCATCGCGGACACCGCCTGGCCATGCGGCGTGTGGAGATGCATCACCGCGGCCGCATCCTCGCGCGCCATATGCAGCGCGGAGTGGATCGTGAAGCCCGCGGGGTTCACCGGGTGGTCGGTGTGCCCCACCGGCTGTCCCTCGACGTCGATCTTCACCAGCGACGATGCGGTGATCTCCTCGAACATCATGTCGTAGGGGTTGATCAGGAAATAATGTTCCGGCCCCGGCACCCGCGCCGACAGATGTGTGAAGATCAGGTCGTCCCAGCCGTATAGCGCGACCAGCCGGTACGCCGCCGCCAGATCGACCCGCGCCTCCCATTCGCCGGGGACGTAGGTGGGTGTCATCTCGACCGATGCCAGCGTGGCCATGTCCGCTCTCCATGTCTGATTTGCCGGGCAGGATACCGGACGGGACGAGGCCGAACAAGCTACGGCCGATACCCCGCGGCTCATCGTGCGATGCGCCGGAGCAAGACGGTCTTGTAAGCAGCCGCCACCCGGCCGACTGGCGGGTTGCCAGCGGGCGCGCTGTTGCAATAGCCCCGTGAAAGAGCGCCGGAGAGAAAGCGAATGGAGAATGTGCGGGACGCTGTTCGAGAAGCGGCGGGCTATGCCGACGCCGCGCTGGAATCGCTGCGGACACGGCTCGCTACGTCCAGCCTCGATGCCGAGCAGCATGTCGCACACGGCTATGCCTGGGTGGCGACCGCCGCCGCCGCGCTGGAATCACTCGCGACGTGGCATGAAACCCTAACGATCGCGCGCGAAGCGCACGAGGTCGAGGATCTGATCGTGCGCATCGCGCTCGGCGAGACGCTCGCCCAGTTCATCGGCGGCGTACCGATGGGACAGAATGAATTCTTCCGCCCGCTCGCTCTGAACCTGGAGGATCGCGCGCGCGAACTGGCGGCGCACCCCGCCGTCCGATCGTTCCTCGTCGATGGCAACACCGCCCGGACCAGGGGGCGGCTGGTGGCGCTCCTGCGCGACGGCGTATCCGCTTCCGATCGCCTGGGCGACGACATGCTCGACGCGATCCGCGACCAATATCGCCGTTTCACCGACGAGCGGATCGTTCCGCGGGCGCATGACTGGCATCTTGCGAATACTCTCCTTCCGGACGATCTGGTCCAGGCGATGGCCGATATGGGCACGTTCGGCATCTGCATCCCGGAGGAGTTCGGTGGGCTTGGCCTCGGCAAGCTCGTGATGTGCGTCGCTACGGAGGAATTGTCGCGCGGCTGGATCGGCGCCGGTTCGCTTGGCACCCGTTCGGAGATCGCCGGCGAGTTGATCATGCTGGGAGGCACGCCCGAACAAAAGGCGTATTGGCTGCCGCGCATCGCCAGCGGGGAAACACTGCCGACCGCCGTCTTCACCGAGCCCGACACCGGATCGGACATCGCCAGCCTTTCGACCCGCGCGACGCGGACCGAACACGGCTGGCGGATCGACGGCGCGAAGACCTGGATCACGCACGCCGCCCGCGCCGACCTGATGACGCTGATGGCGCGCACGCTGCCGGACACGGGCTATGCCGGCCTCTCGATGCTGCTGGTCCCGAAACGGCGTGGCGGCGAGTCCGATCCATTCCCCGACCAGGGCCTGACCGGCAGCGAGATCGAGGTGCTGGGCTATCGCGGGATGCGCGAATATGCGCTCCAGTTCGACGATTTCGCGGCCCCCAGCGACGCCCTATTGGGTGGACACGAGGGAGCGGGTTTCAAGCAGTTGATGCAGACCTTCGAAGGCGCGCGTATCCAGACCGCGGCGCGCGCGGTGGGCGTGGGCCGTCGCGCGTTCGACCTCGCGTTTCGCTACGCCAGCGACCGCACGCAGTTCGGCCGGCCGATCATCGAATTCCCGCGCGTGTCGGACAAGCTCGCGATGATGCTGGTCGATACCGTGATGGCGCGCGAACTGACCTACGCCGCGGCCCGCACCAAGGATCGCGGCAAGCGGTGCGACGTCGAGGCCGGGATGGCGAAACTGCTCGGCGCGCGCACGGCGTGGTCGAATGCCGATGCCGCGCTCCAGATCCACGGCGGTAACGGCTATGCGCTGGAATATGAGATCAGCCGCATCCTGTGCGACGCCCGGATCCTCAACATCTTCGAAGGTGCAGCGGAAATCCAGGCGCAGGTGATCGCGCGGGGCAGGCTTCAGCGCCGCAACTGACGCGTGAACGGTCCGACGTGCTGAAACGGACCGTCATCCTCCGCGCGCGATCCCCGCGTTACAACCCCGCCTTCAACGTCACGAACACCTGCCGCGGCGCGCCGATCAGCAACGTCTGGTTGTCGCCCGAATTGCCGAAGCCGTTCGACCCGATCGTCGCGACGTAATCCTTGTCCAGCAGGTTCGTGCCGTTGACCTGCAGCTCGACCTTCCGATCCCCCGCGACCGTCAGGCGAACCCCGGCGGAAGCGTCGAACAGGACGCGCCCCGGCACCGACCGGTCGTTGCTGTAGGTGAAAAACCGGCGGCTCATGTAATTCCCGCCGACCCGGCCGAAGAACAGGTCGCTGTCATAGGTGATCTCACCCGACGCGATGTGCTTCGGCGCATCGACCACCGTCTTGTCGCGAATCGAGACGCCGCCGAACAGGCTGCCGTCCGCGTTCAGGATGTCGTCGCGATATTTCGAATCATTGTACGCATAGGAACCGAACGCGCCGAACCCGCCCGGCAGGCGCACCTGCCCGGTCGCCTCCACACCGTACGATCGCACCCCGCCGACGTTGCGCAGGATCGCGGGGTTCCCGACGATCCCCGCGCCGTTCGCAAAGCCCAGCAGCCGGTTGCGGAAGTCGACGTAGTAACCCGCCAGCGATCCGGTGAAGATGCCGCGCCGCAGCCGCCCGCCCAGTTCATACGTATCCGACTGTTCGGGCTTCAAATCGCCCAACTGGTTGAACCCGATCTGCGTCGTCGCGAACGGCCCGCCGGTTGCGGACGCGGTGAACGCACGCGTCACCTGGCTGAACCCGCCGAACAGTTCCGCGCCATCGGTCACGCGGAACGTGAAGCCCGCGCGCGGCTGGAACCAGTCGGTCGTCTTGATCTTGCCCGACGCCAGGCTGCCCGCGGTCAGCGGCGTCGCGGTCGCGCGGACATCATACCCTTTCCACCCCAGGTCGATCGTCAGGTCGCCGAAGGTGAGCTTGTCCGACACGTGATATTGTAACGTGTCGGTCTGATAGCGATAATCCCATTGCGTGAAGAACGGCATGGTCGGAAAATCGAGCGCATCGCGCGTCGGCGTCGTCCGGCTGTCCAGTCCGTAGAAGCGCCGCGCCTGGCGAAAATCGTTGCGTTCGTACCACGCGCCGACGGTCACGTCGCCGAACGCGCCGAGATCGCTGCCGACATCGCCGAACACGCCCTTGCGGTGGATGTCGTATTCGGTCGTGCGGACCGAGATCGGCACACCCGACGGCGACGGTACATAAGGCGTGAACCAGATGCCGCGACCATGATTGTCGTGGTAGTAACCGCGCAAGGACGCGTGGACCTTCGACTCCTTTTCGGTCTGCACCCCGACCGACGCGAGATAGTCCGTCCGCAACCCCGCCGCATCGTAATAGGCGTCATCGGCGTTGGCGAACGGCGCAGGATAGGTCGTGCCCGCCGCCGGATTCAGCTTCGCCGCGCCGGTGTAGCCGGTATTCGCGCCGACATCGGCGACCAGCACGGCCTTCTGGAAATCGTCGGTGATATTGTCCCAGCGATAGCCAAGCCGCCGGATCATGTCCTGCGACATGTCTTGATAATCCTGTTCGCGCCGGTCCGAAAAATTGAACGTCGCGTCGAACCGCAACGCGCCGACCGGCGCGACCGCCTTCACATTCACCTGATGCTGGCGCTGCGACCCGAACCCCTTCCACTTGTCGGTATCGAGATAACCGTAGGAGAAATACGCGCTCGGGCCACCCGCCCCCAGTTCACCGGTGTCGAAGCGTCCGAACGCGCGCACCGTCTCGTCGCTGCCATACGTCCCGTTGACGGTGAGCGCGGCGACCGGCTTCGGGTCGGAGGAGAAGAATTCGATCGTCCCGCCCAGATTGTTCGTCGCCTGCGTCCCGATCGCGCCCGACCCCTGCGACACCGCGACACGCCCGATATTCTCCGAACTGATCGCGCGGCTGACGTGCAGTCCGTTGGTGTTGCCATACGATCCGTCGCCCAGCGGAATGCCGTCCAGCGTGAAACCCAATTGATTCTGGTTGAAGCCGCGGATCGATACGCGCTGCGACCATTCATACGCACCGAACGCGTCGGCCGACTGGAAATTGACACCGGGCAGTTTCTGGATCGCCTTCAGCGCGCTGGTCCCGGGGACCAGCAGCTCGAAATCCTGCACGCCAAGCTGCTGCACCTGTCGCGTCTGCCCTTCGCCGATCACGACGATATCCTCGGGCACCGCGGGCTCGGACTCGGCCGTGGGCGCAGGCGCATCCGGCGCGGCCATCGCGGTCAGCGGGAATGCGCAGGCCGTGGACAGGAGCAAGGCGGCGATCGAAAGGCGCTTCATCGGATTATCCCCTGCCGGGCGATCGCAGCGATCCCCGCTGCCGCCGCGCTAGGCCGGGATTGTTTCAAACCGTGTCTGTTTCGATGACGGAGCGACGACTCGGTGGTGACGAACGAAAGACAGCGTACCCGGCCCCTTGTGTTGCCGAAATACAACACCATCTGATCGCGCAAGGACGTACAAGGACCATCCATGAACCTCGAAAAATTCACCGATCGCGCAAAGGGCTTTCTCCAGTCGGCGCAGACCGTAGCGATCCGCATGAATCATCAGCGGATTTCGCCCGAGCATCTGTTGAAGGCGCTGCTGGAAGACGAACAAGGTATGGCCGCGGGGCTGATCGCCGCAGCCGGCGGCGACGCGAAGCGCGCGGTTGTCGAGACCGATCTCGCGCTGGCGAAAGTGCCCGCGGTCAGCGGATCGGGCGCACAGTCGACGCCGGGACTCGACAATGATGCAGTACGCGTGCTCGATTCCGCCGAGCAGATCGCGCAGAAGGCTGGCGACAGCTATGTCACGGTCGAACGGTTGCTCGTCGCGCTCGCGCTGTCGCTCAACACGACCGCGGGCAAGGCGCTGAAGGCGGCAGGTGCAACGCCCGAGGCGCTGAACGCCGCGATCAACCAGCTTCGTCAGGGCCGTACCGCCGACACGGCCGGGGCCGAGGACCGCTACGACGCGCTGAAGAAATTCGCGCGCGACCTGACGCAGGCGGCGCGCGACGGAAAGCTTGATCCGGTCATCGGCCGCGACGAGGAAATCCGCCGCACGATCCAGATCCTTGCCCGCCGCACGAAGAACAACCCCGCCCTCATCGGCGAACCCGGCGTCGGGAAAACCGCCATCGCGGAGGGACTCGCGCTGCGCATCGCCAACGGCGACGTGCCCGATACGCTCAAAGGCCGCCGCCTGATGTCGCTCGACCTCGGCAGCCTGATCGCGGGCGCGAAATACCGCGGCGAGTTCGAAGAACGGTTGAAGGGCGTGCTCGACGAGGTGAAGGCGGCCGAGGGCGACATCGTCCTGTTCATCGACGAGATGCACCAGCTGATCGGCGCGGGGAAATCCGAAGGCGCGATGGATGCGGGCAATCTGTTGAAGCCCGCGCTCGCCCGCGGCGAACTCCACTGCGTCGGCGCGACCACGCTGGACGAATACCGGAAACATGTGGAAAAAGATCCCGCGCTCCAACGGCGCTTCCAGCCCGTGTTCGTCGGCGAACCGACGGTCGAGGACACGATCAGTATCCTGCGCGGCCTGAAGGACCGCTACGAGCTACACCACGGCGTCCGCATCACCGACGGCGCGATCGTCGCCGCCTCGACGCTGAGCCACCGCTACATCACCGATCGCTTCCTGCCCGACAAGGCGATCGACCTGATGGACGAGGCCGCGAGCCGCATCCGCATGGAGGTGGAGAGCAAGCCCGAGGAGATCGAAAACCTCGACCGCCGCATCATCCAGCTAAAGATCGAACGCGAGGCGCTGAAGAAGGAAACCGATGCCGCATCGGTCGACCGGCTCGCCAATCTGGAGGGCGAACTCGCCAACCTCGAACAGCAATCGGCCGAACTGACGCAACGCTGGCAGGCCGAAAAGGACAAGATCGGTGCGGAGGCGAAGCTGAAGGAACAGCTCGACGCCGCGCGCACCGCGCTGGAACAGGCGCAGCGCGAGGGCGACCTCGCCCGCGCGGGCGAACTTTCCTACGGCACGATTCCGCAGCTTCAGAAGCAGCTCGACGACGCGGCCGGCGCGACCAAGGGCGCGATGCTGCGCGAGGAAGTGACCGCCGACGATATCGCCGGCGTGGTCAGCCGCTGGACCGGCATCCCGGTCGAACGGATGCTGCAGGGCGAACGCGACAAATTGCTCGCGATGGAGGAAACGATTGGCAAGCGCGTGATCGGCCAGTCCGATGCGGTGCGCGCCGTTTCCACCGCCGTCCGCCGCGCGCGTGCGGGATTACAGGATCCGGGCCGCCCGCTCGGCTCGTTCCTGTTCCTCGGCCCGACCGGCGTCGGCAAGACCGAACTGACCAAGGCGCTGGCCGAATTCCTGTTCGACGATCCGAACGCGATGGTCCGGATCGACATGAGCGAATTCATGGAGAAGCACGCCGTCGCCCGGCTGATCGGCGCGCCGCCGGGCTATGTCGGCTATGAGGAAGGCGGCGTGCTGACCGAGGCGGTCCGCCGCCGCCCCTACCAAGTCGTTCTGTTCGACGAGGTGGAGAAAGCGCACGGCGACGTGTTCAACGTGCTGCTGCAGGTGCTCGACGACGGCCGCCTGACCGACGGCCAGGGCCGCACGGTCGATTTCAGCAACACGCTCATCATCCTGACCAGCAACCTCGGCTCGCAATATCTCGCGAACCTGGAGGAAGGGCAGGACGTCGAGAGCGTCGAACCGCAGGTGATGGAGATCGTCCGCGCGCATTTCCGCCCGGAATTCCTCAACCGGCTCGACGAGGTGATCCTGTTCCACCGGCTCGGCCAGGCGCATATGGCCCCGATCGTCGACATCCAGGTCGCGCGCGTCGGGAAATTGCTGAAGGATCGCAAGATCACGCTCGACCTGACCGAGGCCGCCCGCGCCTGGCTCGGCCGCGTCGGCTACGATCCGGTCTATGGCGCGCGGCCTCTGAAACGCGCGGTGCAACGCTATTTGCAAGACCCCCTCGCCGACATGATCCTGCGCGGCGACGTGAAGGATGGCGCGACGGTGCGTGTCGAAGAGGGCGACGGGAAACTGGCGCTGGCGGTTCGGTAGCCCGCGCGCCGGATCACCCGGTCCGGCGCGCCCTGACCGAAGGTCCGGTCTTGAAGCTCATCTTGTAGCTGCCAAGCGCGGCGCGCTTGATCGTCACGGTCTCACCAACGCGCGGCGAGCGTCCCAGCATGGTGGAGTCGGTCTGCTCCCAGCGCGCGCCGTCCTCAAGCGTCACGATGAAGCCGCCCGCCGAATTGCGCGTAACCGCCTTCATCGTGGCGGTGATCTCCTTGACCTCGTCGCGTTCCTCCTCCGCATTCTCCTTGTCGCGTTTTCCGAAGATCGGAAGGTCGGACAGGCTGAATCCGAACAGCCCCCGCTTCGTCTTGCGCACGTCCTCGCGATCGAACACCGCCACCTCGCCGCCCGCGCGCGCACTTTCCAGCGCGGCTACGCCGGCGTCGTAGCAGGCGAGCCGCGCCGCGGAATCGGTCAACGCCCGGCAATCCAGCACCTTTTGCATCACGGTCGGCACGGCGCGCTTGTCCTGCGCCTGCGCCGCCGTGACCGGCATGGCGAGCGTCACCAGCGCCAGGACCAGCTTCGATCGATGATTTGTCATATTTGCCCCACGCGCATGAAAATTACGCCGTCAGGTTATCGGCAACGTGGCCGGCAAGTCGACCCCCGACCTGTGGCTTATTTGTTACATCGGGGGCTTGAAAATGCTGCGACGCACGAACGGCGATTGATCGCCGGTTCTTCCTTCGCGTAGCAGGCTGGCAGGGTACTCGCGTCAGCAACGACTGGGCGTGCACCGATGGATCTAAAGGGGATCGAATGATGAATCTATTCCGCAAGCGGCTACTCGCGTCGACGACGATCGCGGGCGCCGTGTTCGCCGCATCGACGGCTTACGCCCAGACGACGCAGGAAGCGCCGATCTCGCCGGCCACCACCAATCCGTCGTCGGCCACGCCGCCGACCGACTCGAGCGACGGCACGCAGACCGACGATCGTTCGGGCGGCGACATCATCGTCACCGGTTCGCGCATCCCGCGCCCGGAACTGGAATCGGCCAGCCCCGTCACTACGATCGGCGCCGCCGAAGTGAAGCTGGCCGGCACGACCCGTATCGAAGATCTCGTCAACGCGCTGCCGCAGGTGTTCGCTGGCCAGGGCGGATCGATCTCGAATGGCGCTACTGGCACCGCGACCCTCAACCTCCGCGGTCTGGGCGAATCGCGCACGCTGGTGCTGGTCAACGGCCGTCGCCTCGTTCCCGGTGACCCGCGTTCGCCGTTCGCCGACATCAACATCATCCCGTCGGCATTGCTGAAGCGCGTCGACGTGCTGACCGGCGGCGCGTCGTCGGTCTATGGTGCGGACGCCGTCGCCGGCGTCGTCAACTTCATCATGGATACCGATTTCGAGGGCTTCAAGCTCGACGGTCAATACAGCTTCTACCAGCACCAGAACCGCGCCGGCCGTGACGTTACCGACGCGCTTGATGCGCGCGGGTTCGGTCGCCCGGACGGCTCCGTGGCCGATGGCGGCACGGTCGATGTCACCGCGTCGTTTGGCGTCGGATTTGACGACGGCCGTGGCCACATCACCGCCTACGGCGGCTATCGCAAGATCAACGCGATCACGCAGGATCGTCGCGACTATTCGGCATGCTCGCTGGCATCCACGACGGCGACTTCGGTCGCTGCTGGCGGACGCAAGTACAATTGCGGCGGCTCGGGCACGTCGGCTCCCGGTTCGTTCTATATCCAGGGCGCTTACTACAACGTCCAGGGCAACCAGTTCGTGCCTGGCCAGGTGCTGTTCAACTTCGCGCCGACCAACTATTATCAGCGTCCCGACGAACGCTACACCGCCGGCTTCTTCGCGAACTACGACGTGTCGGATGAATTCAAGCCGTACATGGAGTTCATGTTCATGGACGACCGCACGGTCGCCCAGATCGCGCCGTCGGGCCTGTTCTTCAACACCAGCACGATCAACTGCGACAACCCGTTGTTGTCCGCACAGCAGCTCGGCATCGTCTGCAACCCGACCAATACGTTCGTCGATTCGACCGGCGTAACGCGCGCCAACCTCTACATCGGCCGTCGTAACGTCGAGGGTGGTGGGCGCCAGGACGATCTGCAGCACACCACCTACCGCGGCGTCTTTGGCGCGCGCGGCGATGTGGCCAAGGGCATCAGCTACGACGCATATTATCAGTACAGCCGC
Organism: Sphingomonas sp. SUN019; assembly: GCF_024758705.1. Taxonomy (NCBI): domain Bacteria; kingdom Pseudomonadati; phylum Pseudomonadota; class Alphaproteobacteria; order Sphingomonadales; family Sphingomonadaceae; genus Sphingomonas; species Sphingomonas sp. SUN019. The sequence continues at coordinate 1,625,793 of NZ_CP096971.1, forward strand.
GTGAACTTCGCGCAGACGTATCGCAACGATTTCTCGATCACTCGCTCAGCGCGTGCGATCGACGTTGTGAACGTCAACGGCACGCCGACCTGCCGCTCGGTCGTCGACGGTACCGATCCGCTCTGCGTCCCCTACAACATCTTCACCACTGGTGGAGTGTCTGCAGCGGCGCTGAACTATCTGCAGTTGCCGCTTTTCTCGCGCGGTCAGACGACCGAGCAGATCGCCAACGCCTCGTTCACGTTCCTTGGCAGCGAATATGGCATCGTCAGCCCGCTCGCGACTGAGGGCTTCGCGCTGAACGTCGGTGCCGAGTATCGCAACTCGCAGCTGAACTTCGAGGTCGACTCGAACTTCCTGTCGGGTGACGGTGCGGGCCAGGGTGGCGCGACCACGCCGGTCCGCGGCGGGTTCAACGTCAAGGAAGCGTTCGTCGAAGCATCGCTGCCGCTGATTCAGGATCGTCCGTTCTTCCACAACCTGACTGTCGGCGGCGGATATCGTCGTTCGGCGTACGAAACCGCCGGCAACGGTGTCAGCAACCAGTTCGACACCGATACGTGGAAGGCGGAAGCCACCTTCTCGCCGGTGCGCGACATTACGGCGCGCGTCAGCTACAGTCGCTCCGCCCGTGCGCCGAACGCGGTGGAACTGTTCTCGGCACAGAGCATCGCGCTTGACGGTGTGACCGATCCTTGCGCCGGTCCCGCTGTCGGCGGCCTGGTCAACGGCTTTACCCAGGCGCAGTGCGCGCTGACCGGTTTGACCGCTGCCCAGTTCGGCAACATCGCCGCCAATCCTGCATCGCAGTACAACGGCCTGCTCGGCGGCAACCCGAACCTGACGCCGGAAATCGCGAACTCGTTCACGGCCGGCGTCGTCCTGACGCCTTCGTTCCTGCGCGGGTTCCAGGCGACCGTCGATTACTTCAACATCCGGATCGACAATCAGATCGGCATCCTTGGCGCCGACACCATCCTGTCGCAGTGCCTCGCGACCGGCGATCCGACGCTTTGCGGCCTGATCAATCGCGGTGCTTCGGGCCGTCTTGATCGCGCCGACGGTTTCGTGACCGACACCAACCTGAACGCCGGTCGTCTTTCGACGAAGGGCATCGACGTTACGGTCGGCTACACTCAGGAAATCGGCAGCATCGGCACCTTTGGTGTCAGCATGGTCGGTACCTGGCTCGATCAGTTGGTCACCGATCAGGTCGGGCCGTCGCGCTTCGACTGCGTCGGCTATTTCGGTGCGCAGTGCGGCACGCCGAACCCCGAATGGCGTCACAAGGTTCGCGTGACCTACACGTCGCCGGCCGGTCCGAGCATCTCGGGCGCGTGGCGTTACTTCTCCGCGGTCGACAACGACGATTCGTCGCCTAACACCAACCTGAGCAGCCCCACCGGGCCGGTTGCGGGCGCCGTCGGCAACCGTCCGGGCAACGCGCGCCTGGCCAAGCAGAACTACTTCGATCTGGCGCTGACCGTGCCGGTCGCGGATACGTTCACGTTCCGGGTCGGCGCGAACAACGTGCTCGACAAGCAGCCGCCGCTCAACGGCCAGTCGCTCGGCAACGGCAACACCTATTCGCAGGTGTATGACACGCTGGGCCGCTACATCTACACGGGCGTCACGCTCGACTTCTGATCGGTATTACCGAAACGAAAAACGGAACGGCGGGCCGCAAGGCCCGCCGTTTTCGTTTGTGCCGGGCCGGTCCTTCACGGCATGGTCATGGTGAAGGCCGGAGGCGAATGCGTGAGTGACGTTGATCTGACGGAGCGCGAGGCGGATCAGTCCGCTGCACGCGGGGATATTGCCGCCGCTCGCCAATTGCTCGAACAGGTGGTCGCCGCCGCACCCGGACGAATCGACAGCTGGCTGAAACTCGCCGCGCTGCGCCGCGCCGGGGGTGACATACGGGGCGCACTGGACGCCGTTTCCGACGCGCTACGCGTCGACCCGCTCCACTTCATGGCGCTGATGAGCCGTGCCCGTCTGCTGGAAGGAAAGGGCGACGCCGATGAGGCCGCACGCTTCTATCTTCGCGCGCTGGCGCAATTGAGCGATGACGAACCGGTAGCGCAAAGCCTGCGCGGACTGATCGATCATGCGCGTCAGGTCGGCGAAGCGTATCGCACGCGCGTATCGGGCGAATGGATGAATGTCGTGGACCGTGACGGCGGCGTTCCGAACTCCGTACGCCTACGCCTTGCTCGCTTCACATCCAATGCGCTGCGCCAGACCCGCGTCTATCATTCGGAGCCGACGCACTATCACTATCCAGGCCTGATCGAGCGCGAGTTCCACGATCGCGCCGACTTTCCGTGGCTGGCCACGCTGGAGGCGGCGACCGACGATATTCGCGATGAATTCCTTGCGCTTCAGCATGAAACATCGGCGCGATCCGAACCCTATGTCCAATATGCGGCCGACCTGCCGGTGCGGCAGTGGGCGGCGCTGAACAACTCGCTCGACTGGACAGCCTTCCACCTTCTGCAGGGCGGGAGGGAGGTGACGGCGAACGCCGCGCGATGCCCGAAGACGATGGCGATACTGCGTGAGATCGAACAGCCTCATGTCGGTGGGCGATCCCCGAACGCGATGTTTTCGCTGCTCAAACCGCACACTCGCATTCCGCCGCACGTGGGCATCGCCAACACGCGGCTCGTTTGTCATCTGCCGCTGGTCGTCCCCGACCATTGCTGGTTCCGGGTCGGCGCGACACGCCGCGAATGGCGCCCGGGCGAAGCATTCGTGTTCGACGACACGATCGAACATGAGGCCGCGAACGACGGCGACGTGCCGCGCGTCGTTTTCATCATAGACACCTGGCATCCGGGGCTCGACGCGACCGAACGCGCCGCGGTGAAGCGGCTGATGGAAGCCGACGAAAGCGCGGACGGCGCACCTTTGTGATGCGGCATTGGACATGCAGCGCGCGGTGACCAACCCGAACGTCGACCTGCTTTTGACCGCGGCGGCGGCCCGGACGCTTTCGCCGGACGAAGCGAGCGCGTTGGGCGTCGCCGCGCTGGAGGCGCGGCGAGAGGAGGACGTCTTGAAGGCCGTGACGCTGGCCGTGGAACGCTCGCCACACGCCGCGACGCCGTGGCATGTCCTTGGCCTGCTGCACCGCGCGATCGGCGATCTCGCCCCTGCTCTCGCGGCACTAGATCGCGCCGTCGCGCTAACGCCGGACAGCCCGGTCCTGATCCATGCGCGCGCGCGCGCCACCGCGGAAGCCGGGCTGGACAGCCTCGACTGGTATGCGCGAGCGCGCGCGCTCGCGCCTAATGACGGCGACGTTATCCTGGGCCACGCTGCCGCACTAGACGCCGCGCGCGATCACACGGCGGCGGATGCATTGCTCGCCGCGATGCTTGCTAATCACCCCGGCTGGTTCGCCGGACATGGCGCGCTGCTGCGGATGCGTCATGCCGCAGGCGATCCGACTTGGCTGGCAGTGCTGGACGCCGCGATCGCGGGCGCGCCGACCGATTGGCGGCTGCATCAGCTGAAGATATCGGCGCTCCTTCGTGCAAGGCATGATGCGGCCACGAACGCCGCACTGCACGAGGCGCGCGCGTGGTGCGGCGATCAACCGCCGATCCGCGCGCTCGCCGCGATGGCGGCGACCGAACAAGGGCGACTGGATGCAGCGGATGCGGCGTTCGACGCGCTCGATCCGCTAGGCGATCCGACCGTCACGGTCCATTGGCTGCGACACCTGTTGCGTCGCCATCAGCCCGAACGGATCGCCGTGCTGCACGGTCGATTGCCGGCCCACAGCATCGACGCCGCATGGCCGTACCTGTCGCTGGCGTGGCGCCTGCTCGACGATCCGCGCCATGCCTGGCTCGACGACAGCCGCCTGGTGCGGATCATCGACATCGGGACCGACTGGCCGGAATTTGCGCGACTGGCCGATACCCTTCGCGCGCTTCATGTCACCCGTGCGCAACCGCTCGACCAATCAGTTCGCGGCGGCACGCAGACCGACGGGCCGTTGCTGTCGCGGATTGATCCGGTCATCGCCGCGGTGCGCGCGCGCCTGATCGATGCGGTGCGCGACTATATCGCCGCGCTGCCGCCGCGCGACGCCGCGCATCCGCTGCTGGGCCGCATACCGCGTCACCCAAGGTTTGCGGGATCGTGGTCGGTGCGGTTGAGCGCCGGCGGGCGTCATGATCCGCACGTCCATCCCGAGGGCTGGCTGAGCTCGGCTTTCTACGTCGCGCTGCCGTCACGTTCGCCCGACGCCGATGTCGGCCGCCTCACATTAGGTCATCCGCAAGCGTCGCTCGAAACCGGACTCCCCGCGCAGCAGACGATCGATCCGCTACCGGGGCGATTGGTGCTCTTCCCGTCGACGATGTGGCACGGCACGCTTCCCTTTCCCGCAGGGGAACGCTTGACGGTCGCCTTCGACGTGACATGACGTGTTGGTTCGAGCGCATGTCCCGAGTTACGATCAGACGCGGTCGCCGTCAGGAATGCAGTTGCGACGACTCGCTTTTCGAGATGTAGTTGCGTAAGCAACCCTATATGCTGGTGACGTCTTCGGAAGGAATGGCGATGAAGAAGATCGTGTTGCTATGCGCGCTGGCCGTGGTCGCCAGTCCTGTTGCGGCAAAAGAACGCGACAAATCGAAGACCAGCGATCCCAATCGCATGATCTGCCGGACCGAACAGGTCATCGGAAGCCGACTTCAGTCCAAGCGCACCTGCCTGACGGCGATGCAATGGGATCAGATGGAGCGCGAACAGCGCGAAACGGTCGATCGCGTACAGGCGTTCAAGCCCCAGATCGGCGGGTGACCGTGGGGTGAGCGCGTTGGCGCGTCACCCGAGGTCATAGCCGAGCCGTTCGACCCACGGCTTCAAGATCGGAAGAACGGGGTCCATGTGCTGCCGGTACCTTAGCCAGCGGCCCTTGGCGCGCATGTAGATCGGCTCGGCCACCTGCGCATAGCTGGGCGACGCGATGTACGATCGTGCGCTGGCGCTACGCTGATGGTCGATCAGGCGTGGATCCCACTCAAGCCCTGCAAACATCGCTACCGCGCGAAGTTCGGCTTCGGGGTCCGCGATCAGTCGTTCGTAGCGCGTCGTGAACACATCGATCGCGAGCGTGTCGCGGCAGGCGTACCAATAGGCCATCACCTGATCGTACAGCCGCGCCGTGCTCGTGAAGTCGAAGAAATTCGCCACCTTCGCGTCCATCTGCGCGCTGGTGATGAAGCAGCTCAGCACCACATCGCACGGATGTCGTTCGGCGAAAATGAAGCGCGCGTCAGGGAAGATGCGATGCAGAACCGGTGTGCTGCCCAGCGCCAGCGGCTGTTTATCGACAATCAGCCGGTCGCCGAGATCGGGCACGATACGATCGACCTCTGCGAAATAGACTGCTCGTAGCCGCGCGATATCCGCGTCCGAAAGCTGACCGAGATGTTCCAGCGCACCGGCTGCCGCCGCCACGCGATCGATCACCGGCTCCTCCTCCAGCACAACCGTGTCGGCATGACCGCTAAGCATCGTATCGATCAACGTGGTGCCGGACCGCGGAAAACCGAAGATGAACAACGGCGCACGGCGCGCCGATGGCATGGGCGCGGCGCGCCAGCCGGCGTACCAGACAGGCGTGACAAGCTGCGTCAGCCTCCGAAACGTGTCACGATACGCCTCGGCATGATCGTGACTGCCGATCGCGGACTCGGCGAGCAACGCATTGGCTTTGGTGAACGCGGCAAAGGCGGTGTCGACGTCGCCCAGCCGGTCTGCGATGTCGCCCTGCAACTGCGCCTGCCCGACTGGATCGACCTCGGCAGGGACGCGGGCCAACGCGCTCATCGCCTCGTCCAGCCTCCCTTCGCTGCGAAGGACTCGCGCGCGCGGTAGCGCGACGACATCCTCCGACAGCCCCGCCGCCTCGCACGCACTCACCAGGTCGCGCAGCTCTGCCGCACGGTTGGTGCGCTCCAGCACCATCGCCAGGCCGAGCCACGCACGCTCTGACGTCGGTTCCAGTTCGATTGCGCGACCATAGTCGGCTTCGGCCATGTAGAGCGCCTTGCTGACCATCGCGACGTCGGCGATCTCGCACAACGTATCCGATCTGTCGGGCGCATTGGCGCGCGCGACCGAAAGCGCATCGCGCGCGGCATCCAGAACACGCAATCCGGCCAACGCACGTGCCAGTTCGAGCTGCGCCGCCGCATCGTCAGGTTGCAGCGCGACCGCGCGCCGCGCGGCGTCCTCTGCCGCGTCGAAGGCCAGCGACACGCTGTGCGCGCGCGCCAGATCGGTCCACGCGCCGCCGATCGCCGGCCGCAACCGGGTCGCGTTCTCCAGTGCAGCGATGGCGCCGACCGCATCTCCCTGTACCAGCCGTGCACCGCCAAGCCCGCGCCAGCTTTCGAAATCGGCGGCGTCGGCTGTGACCAATTGATCGAACATCGCAGCCGCTTCGTCGGCGTCGCCCAGCCGCACGGTCGCATGGGCGCAAATCCGCTGCATCTCGCGACCGATCGGTGTTTTAGGATCGGCAAGCGGCACCGCCGCCACCGCCGCCGCCTCGTTATCGCCCATCGACAGCAATGCTCGCGCGAGTTCGACGGCGGGCATCGCCTGATCCGGCGCGAAGGTCACCGCACGACGCAGATGCGCGACGCCGCGGCTCAAATCGCCTTGGCGACAGCACAGCATCCCGACGAACATCGCCAGCCCGGCATCGCGCACGCCAGTCTCCAGCGCAGCTTCTCCCGCGGCGATCGCCCCGGCGACGTCGCCCGATTTGGCCAGCGCGAGTATCTGCGGGGCGTTGCTGCTCAAAACTTCGTTCCTTCGAGAGCGCCGAGATGCGCAGCATAGTGGCGCGCGCGCCCGGAAGACTCCCGATAGATCGGCCGTCGTACCTGCCAGTTGCTCGCGGTGCGCACCGCGTTATCGTCGGATTGCGCCGTCAGCATTGCGGGCTCCCAGTCCAGATCGCAAAAATCGACCAGCGACTCAAGTGTGGCCGCGGGATTTGAAACCAGCCGGTCATAGTCGAGATCGAAGATGTCATCCGGATACAATCGACGCCAATGCGCCATCAGCCGCGTCTGCTCGGCGTGATAATGCGCGATGTCGCCAAGATCGGTAGCGTACGCGAGCGCAGGCCCGGCATGGAGAAAATACACCGACAGGCACGTATCGGCCCGATCGCGCACGGTGTGGACGATCCGCGCGGCAGGAAAAAGCAGTTTGATCAGGCCGATGTGCAGCGCATTGTCGGGGCGCTTGTCGGTCAGCTGCGTGCCGGGAGGATATCGGCGACTGATGGCAGCGCGATAAGCCTCGCGCATTTTCACCAGATCGGCGTTGGCGACTGCCTGCGGATAAGGGCTGGCATGACGCTCGATCAAGGCGGGCAGGATGTCGAGCTCCCCCCCTGCGACGACACGCGAATGGCGCGCAAGCAGGTGTTCGGCCAGCGTCGATCCGGATCGAAACATGCCGCAGATGAACAACGGCGCCGAACCACCGTCATCGCAAAAGGCGGGAACTGCCGCGGGAAAGGCGTCGATCAGACGATCGACCAACGCACTCATCGCGGCGCGATCGTAGCGGCTCCCCGCCGACCGCGCGACCGCCGCGCTCGCCGCATTGGCCTGCGCATAGGCGGCGAACGCGGCGTCATAGTCCCCCGTCCGGTCGAGCGCCGCGCCAAGCGCAAAGCCCAGATCGGCGCGATCCAGCGTGTCCATACCCTGCGCAATCAGCAGCGCAGCGGCACGCGCCCGCAAACCGTCCAGCACCGGACCGGCGTCAGTCAGTCCGATCAACCGTGACAGCGCAAGCGCATTGTCCGGGTCGATGGCCAGCACGCGGTCATACGCGTCGCGCGCCGCCTGGCCATCCCCGCGATCTTCATGCAAATTGCCCAGGTTCAGCAGCGCCGGAACATAGGAGTCGTTCAGCGCAAGCGCAGCGTCGAGTTCGCGCCGCGCGTCGTCGGACAAGGCGAGGTCATCGGCGAATATCACGCCGCGCTGCAGATGCACCTCTTCGGGCTTCTCGACATCGTATGACAGCGCGCGCGCGTAGGCCGACAGCGCATCGTCGAACCGCCGCGCACGGCGATAGAGGAGCGCCAGATTATACCAGCTGTCGGGCAGCGCCGGAGATACGGCCAGCAACGCCTCATACGCCGCAGTTGCGGCGTCATCCTGCCCCGCGCGAAACAATTGCGCGGCGCGTGTCAGCATCGATCGGCTGCGATCGTCGACCGCGGTCACGGCATCGGCCCGGCGCTCAGCAACGGATCGATCCGCGCGTCGCGCCATTTCATGCCCCAATGCAGGTGCGGCCCGGTCGCGCGGCCGGTGGCGCCGATCAGGCCCAGTTGCTCGCCCTGCCGGACATGTTCGCCGACCGATACATCGATCCGCGACAGGTGGAGGAAGGCGGTGTTGAGGTTCATGCCGTGGTCGATCATCAGGAGATTGCCCTCCAACGTGAAGGGTGAGGCGGCGGCGAGGATCACTACGCCGTCGGCGGGGGCGACGACCGGAGTGCCGGCCGGGCGCGCCACGTCGACACCGGAGTGATATGCGCCGGGTTCGCCGCGGTAGATGCGTTGTGAGCCAAACAGGCCCGAGATGCGGCCCGTTACGGGCCAGATGAAGCGTTGGCTCCAGCCGATCGACGCGCTGTCGTTCAGGCGTGCGGCGGCGATCTGCGCGAGTTCGGCGGGGCGGCGGCGCTGGAAATCGGCGCTGGGGACGGGCACCTTGGGAAGCGTGTTCAGCCGTTCGATCCGCCACGCGCGCGGGGCGACCGACAGGGTCTGCACGATCGGCCGCCCATCACGCAGGGTCGCGACCAGCGATGCCGCAGCCCCTGCATCGCGATCGAAGGCGACGATGAAGCGGCCGTCGGAGGTGATCGGGATCGGCTGGCCGTCGAACGTCAGCCGCATCGTACCTGCGGGCACCGTACCGCGCAGCACGCCACCCTGATTGGCGACGCCCTCCAGTATGAAATGCGGTGCGGGTTGCGCGACCGCGGTCGTCGCGAGCAGCAGGCCCGCCGCCGCAAGAACCCTCATCGCGGGGCGAGCGCATCCATCGCAAGCGCGGCGCTGGCGAAGGCGCGCTGCCCTGCCACGTCCCAATAGCGCAGATCCTCCAGCGCGATCCGCGCGCCGGTCGCGGCGCAGACGACGTGGTCGCCGGGCGCCAGCACGCGGAAACCGTTGGCCATATAGTGCAGCCGCGCTGGGCGGTCGGTGTTGGACATCAGCATCGCGCGGGGTCTCTACAGCAAGGTCGGTTGATCGGGCTTGGCGGCAGGATAGGCGGGCTTGGCGCTGCGCTCAACCTTGGCGTCAACGGTCTCGCGGTCCTTGAAATGAAGCGTCAGGTTTCCCGCCGCCCGCGCCGCCGCCGCGCTGGTCAACGTCGCGCCGTCGCGCGCGGTGACGCGGGCATAGCCGCGGTCGAGGATCGTGTCGGGATTGACCGAATCGAGCAGCCGCCCGACGTCGATCAGCCGTTGCCGTGCGCTATCGACACGCCGCTGGAGCGCTGCGGGCCGCAATGCCCCGCCCGCCCGGTCGAGCTGGCTGCGGTCGCGCGCGACGCGCCGCTCCAGCCCGCGATCGAGCCGCATTCCAGCATCGTCGAGCCGCTGGCGCTGCGGCCCCAGCAACCGGTCGCGCGGCGGCAGCAACCGGGCGAGCGCGGTCAGCCGTTCGCGCGCACGTTCGACGTGCCGCCGCGCGCAGCGTTCGGCGCGCTGCGCATGGCCCGCGATTGTCAGCCGCAGGTCGGCCAGCACCGGCACCGCCATCTCCGCCGCCGCGGTCGGGGTCGGCGCGCGCAGATCAGCGGCATAGTCGCAGAGCGTCGTATCGGTTTCATGCCCGACCGCGGAGATGATCGGGATCGTGCAGGCGGCGACCGCGCGCACGACGATCTCCTCGTTGAACGCCCAAAGATCCTCGATCGAGCCGCCGCCGCGCGCGACGATCACCAGGTCGGGACGCAACGCCGCTGGCAGGGCATCGAACCCGCGCACCGCCGCGGCGACCTCCGCCGCGGCCCCGTCGCCCTGCACCTTCACCGGCCAGACCAGCACATGCGTCGGACAGCGATCCTCCAGCCGGTGGAGAATGTCGCGAATGACTGCGCCGGTCGGCGAGGTGACGACGCCGATCCGTCGCGGCAGGAACGGCAGCGGCCGTTTGCGTTCGGGCGCGAACAGCCCCTCCGCCGCCAGTTCGGCCTTCAGTTTTTCGAGCAAGGCCATCAGCGCGCCTGCGCCGGCCAGCTCCATACGCTCGATCACGATCTGGTATTTCGATCGCCCCGGATAGGTCGTCAGCCGTCCGGTGACGATCACCTCGACGCCGTCCTGCGGGCGGAACGCCAGACCCGCCGCCTGCCCCTTCCAGATCACGCCATCGATCACCGCGCTGTCGTCCTTCAGCGCGAGATAGGCGTGACCCGAGGCGACGCGCTTGTAGCCCGAAATCTCGCCGCGCAGCCGGACGTGGCCGAATTCGCCCTCCACAATCCGCTTCAGCTTTTGCGACAGTTCGCCGACGCTCATCGCCGCGGCGTTGTCGCCCGGCACCTGCTCGGCTACCAGCCGCGCGGGCTGCACGTCGAAGAGGGGATCGGCCATGAACGTCCTGCTGATAGGTTCGGGTGGGCGCGAGCACGCGCTCGCGTGGAAAATCGCGCAATCGAACCGCCTCGATACGCTCTTCGCCGCGCCCGGCAACCCCGGCATCGCCGAGCACGCGACGATCGCGGCGCTCGATCCGGCGGATCACCGCGCGACGATCGATTTCTGCCGCCGCCACCAGATCGGGCTGGTCGTGATCGGCCCCGAAGCGCCTTTGGTCGACGGGCTGGCCGACAATATCCGTGCGATCGGCGTTCCCGTGTTCGGCCCCGGCCGCGAGGCGGCGAAGCTGGAGGGATCGAAGGGCTTCACCAAGGATCTGTGCGCGCGCGTCGGCATCCCGACCGCGCGCTATTTCCGCGTGACGTCGAAAGACGGTGCGCTGGCGACGCTCGACGATTTCGGAGAACGCGTCGTCATCAAGGCCGATGGGCTGGCGGCGGGCAAGGGCGTGACGGTCGCGATGAGCCGCGCGGAGGCCGAAGCCGCGATTGCCGATCTGTTCGCCGATGGTCCGGCCGAAGCGGTGTTGGAGGAGTTCCTGGAGGGCGAGGAGGCGAGCCTGTTCGTCCTGTGCGACGGTACGACGACCGCCGCATTCGGCAGCGCGCAGGACCACAAGCGCGTCGGCGACGGCGATACTGGCCCAAACACCGGCGGGATGGGCGCGTACAGCCCGGCGTTCGTGCTGGCCCCCGATCTGGAGGAACGCGCGCTGGGTGAGATCGTCCGCCCGACGATCGATGCGCTGGCGGGCGCGGGAACGCCTTATGTGGGCGTGCTGTACGCCGGACTGATGTTGACGGCTGACGGACCGAAGCTGATCGAATATAATGTCCGCTTCGGCGATCCCGAATGCCAGGTGCTGATGATGCGCTTTGCGGGCGACCTGCTGGAAACGTTGCTGGCGGTGGCGGAGGGACGGCTGGCCGACCTGCCGGCCCCGGCGTTCGACGATGCGGTCGCGCTGACCGTGGTGATGGCCGCGAACGGCTATCCCGGTGCCCCCGAAACCGGCGGCGCGGTGCGCGGGATCGCTGCGGCGGAGGCGACCGGAGCGATGGTGTTTCAGGCGGGCACGAAGGCGGAGGGGAAAGGCGTCGTCGCAGCGGGCGGGCGCGTGCTGGCGGTGACTGCGACCGGCCATGACGTGGCGACCGCGCAGGCGGCGGCGTATCGCGCTGTCGACGCGCTGGATTTCCCGACCGGCTTCTGCCGCCGCGACATCGGCTGGCGCGCGGTGGTTGGACAGGACGGACCGGCAGGGTAAGGCCAGCCGCGAAGGAGCGTTTGATGGGACCGAGAGTTGCGGACACCGGGGTGATCACGACCGGCGCACTGGCGATCATCGCCTTGGTGGCGGCGATCGTCATCGCAGGCATCGTGTGGGGCGTGCGGCTGCAACGGCAGCGCAACGAGGCGCGCCGGATCGAGACCGAGCGGGTCGAGGCGAGCGATGACGCCGTTGCCGATCGGGCCGTGGAGCACACAGAGCCCGACGCAGCGCCAGAGGTTGCGCCCGCGCCAAAGGCTGCGCCGATCCCCGTGACACCGCCCGTCGCGCCGTCGCCAGCCGTGGCGGCCGAAGAGCCGGCCGCCCCCGCTCCGCTGGCCGACGAACCGATCCCCGCCGCCGCGCCGCTCGACGCTTCCCCCGCCACGGCCGCCGATCCGGCCCCGGCGCCCGTCGAACCGGAACCCGTGGTTCCCACAGGGCCGCCGCCGGGCGATCGTCCGGTCACGTTGCTGAAGGGTCTCGGCCCGAAGGTCGCGGCGCGGCTGGCCGAACTGGGCGTCACGACGGTCGCCGACATGGCCGCGCTGGACGCGACGCAGGCCGAGACGATCGACGCGCGGCTGGGGCCGTTCACCGGCCGCATGACGCGCGACCGCTGGATCGAACAGGCGCGCTTTCTGGCGGCGGGCGACGTGAAGGGGTTCGAGGCGGTGTTCGGGCGGCTTTAGTCGACAAAGAGCCACGTTGTTTTGCACCGACTTCAATCCTCCCCTGTAAGGGGAGGTGGCAGCGCGAAGCGCTGACGGAGGGGTGACAACCCCCTCGATAGCGCGATACCCCTCCGGCGCTGCGCGCCACCTCCCCTTGCAGGGGAGGATTGTCAGGTAACTGAATCTGACCTTCTCACGCTAACCGCTGGGACGTGGCGGCTTAAGGTTCGTCAGGGTTAGTGGCTAAGCGATCCCCAAAACCTCAATCGCGCCGTCGCGCCCGGCGAAATCGAGCGTGTCGCCCTCCCCCGCCCCGATCAGCGCGCGCGCCAGTGGAGCCGAGAATGCAATCCTGTCCGCCGCCGGATCGGCCTCGTCATCGCCGACGATCGCGATCGTCCGCGCCGCGCCGTCGAGCCTGATCCGCACCACGCTGCCGAACGCCACTTCGTCCGCAGGCGGTGTCGGCGCGAGCACCGCCGTAGCGTGGCGCGTGTTCCAGTAGCGCAGTTCGCGCGCGATCTCGTCGCGACGGATGTCGTCGGCGGGTTCCTCGGCCCCCAACGCGGCGATCCGCTCGTCGATCAGCGCCAACCCCGCCGCCGTCACGAGATTCGGCCCCGCCGGGATCGGCAGTTCGAAGCGCGGTTCCTTGTGTTCCTCGTCGCTCTCGCGCCGGAACGCGACGCTCACGTCCGCTGCCCGAGGGTCCGGATGATGCCCGAAAAGTCCTGTCCGCCGTGGCCCGCGTCGGCGAACGCCTCGTACAATTCGCGCGCCTTCGCCCCCATCGGCGTCTGGGTGCCGCTCTGCTCGGCGGCTTCCATCGCGAGCCGCAGATCCTTCAGCATCAGCGCCGCGGCGAACCCGCCCTGATAGTCGTTGTCGGCCGGGCTTTGCGGGCCGACGCCGCGGATCGGGCAATAGCTGGTTATCGACCAGCTCTGCCCCGACGACACGCTGGCGATGTCGTAGAAGGCCTGCGCGTCGAGCCCGAGTTTCTCCGCCAGCACGAACGCCTCGCACGTCGCGACCATCGTCGCGCCCAGGATCATGTTGTTGCAGATCTTCGCCGCCTGCCCCGCGCCGCTGATTCCGGCGTGGATCACCGCCTTGCCCATGTTGGACAGGAACGGTTCCGCGCGCGCGAAGGCTTCGGCCGAGCCGCCGACCATGAAGGTCAGCGTGCCCGCATTCGCCGCCGCGATCCCGCCCGACACCGGCGCATCGACCGCGGTCAGGCCCTTCGCCGCGGCGGCCTCGGCGACGCGTTTGGCGGTGGCGACGTCGATCGTCGAACAATCGATCAGGATCGCGGATGGCGACGCACTGCCGAACAGGCTTTCGGTATAGACCTGCTCGACGTGCTTGCCCGCGGGCAGCATCGTGACGATCGCCTCCGCGCCATCCGCGGCCTCGGCGGCGGACGCGACCGGCAGGCACCCCGCGGCCTTCGCCTTCGCCAGCGCCTCTTCGCTCAGGTCGAAGGCTCGGACGTCATGCCCGTTCTTCGCGAGGTTCGCGGCCATCCCGCCGCCCATGTTGCCGAGCCCGATGAAACCAACGCGTGCCATAACCGAGTTCCTCAAAATTCCGTTCGTGCTGAGTAGAGACTGAGTAGCTGCGTCAGCAGCGTAACGAAGGCTCGTATCGAAGCACCGCTTCCGCGCAACAACCTGTCCTTCGATACGCCGCTTCGACTTCGCTCAGCGGCTACTCAGGACGAACGGTGGTGTTACTTCCCCGTCCACTGCCCCGCACGCTTCTCGACGAACGCGGCCATACCCTCGGTCTGGTCCGCGCTGCCGAAAAGCCCGTGGAATAGACGGCGTTCGAACTGCACGCCCATGCTGAGCCCCGTCTCGAACGCGGCGTTGACCATTTCCTTGTTCGCCTTGACCGCCAGCGGGGCCATGGCGGCGATTGTCGCAGCGGTCTTCACCGCTTCGTCGACCAATTCGGCGGCGGGGACGATGCGCGACACCAGACCCGCGCGTTCGGCTTCCGCGGCGTCCATCATGCGGCCGGTCAGGCACATCTCCATCGCCTTCGATTTGCCCACCGCGCGCGTCAGGCGCTGCGATCCGCCCATGCCGGGGCTGACCGCCAGCTTGATCTCGGGCTGGCCGAATTTGGCGGTGTCGGCGGCCAGGATGAAGTCGCACATCATGGCGAGTTCGCACCCGCCGCCCAAAGCATAGCCCGCCACCGCGGCGATCACCGGCTTGCGCGTCCGGGTCAGCGTCTCATACCCGCCGAAGAAGTTCGCGCCGTACATCTCGGCGAAGCCCTGCGCCGACATCTCCTTGATGTCCGCGCCCGCGGCGAACGCCTTCTCGCTGCCGGTCAGCACCGCGCAGCCCTGCGTGTCGTCGGCGTCGAATGCGGCGAACGCGGCGATCAGGTCGGCCAGCACCTGCGAATTGAGCGCGTTCAGCGCCTGCGGACGGTTGAGCGTGACCAGCGTCACCGCGCCGCGCTGTTCGACCAGGATCGTCTCAAAGCTCATGCGTATATCCTCATGCGGGCGTCCACGCCTCGTCCTCGGGCAAGGGCGCGAAAATCTGTTCGATGACGTGGTCGGTCACGCCGTCGGGCGTCGCCGGATCCCAGCGCGGCGCATTGTCCTTGTCGACGATCACCGCGCGCACGCCCTCCAGGAAATCGTGCCGCTGCACGACGCGCGCGCCGACCGCATATTCCTGTTTCATCTCGTCGGCGAAGCTGGCCATCCCCGCGCCGTCGCGGAGCAGGCGGAGCGAGACCTTCATCGTCTGCGGCGATTTGGTTTTGAGGGTGGTCAGCGTTTTCGCCGCCCATTCGCCACCGTCTGCTTCGAGCGCGGCGAAGATGTCCTCCAGCGCGTCCGAGGCGAACAGCCGGTCGATCTCGGCCTGCGCGCCAAGGATCGCCGCATCGGGCGCGGGCGCGGACAGTTCGTCCAGCACCGCGTCGATCGCGTCGGGCGTCTCGCCGATCCGGCGTTTCGCCTCATCCAGCGACGCGCTCGGCAGATAGTGCGTCGCGAGGCCCAGCGCGAGGCACTCCGCGCCGTCCAGCCGGTGCCCGGTCAGCGCGAGATACTGCCCGATGCGCCCCGGCAGCCGCGACAGATACCAGCCGCCGCCTACATCGGGAAACAGGCCGATCCCGGTCTCGGGCATCGCCAGCTTCGTGTTCTCGGTCGCAACGCGGTATTTACAGGGCTGCGAGATGCCGACGCCGCCGCCCATCGTGATCCCGTCCATGAACGCGATCGTCGGCTTCACATAGGTGAACAGCCGGTGGTTCATGCGATATTCGGTGTGGAAGAACGCGCGCGCCTCCACTCCGTCCTTCGCCCCGCTGTCGGCGAGCATCCGGATGTCGCCGCCCGCGCAGAAACCGCGCGCGCCTTTTGGATCGCCATCCGGCGAGGGGGCGTGGTCGATCATGACGCAGCGCACCGCATCGTCTCCGCGCCATGCCTCCAGCGCCGCCAGCACGCCGTCGCACATCGCGGTCGTCAGCGCGTGGATCGCCTTCGGACGGCTGAGCCGGATACGACCGACCGGACCGTCGATCGCTACGAGCAGGTCGTCGGTCATTGCCGCGTCAGCTCGCGACCGACGATCATCCGCATCACTTGGTTCGTCCCCTCCAGGATCGAATGGACGCGCAGGTCGCGCCAGAAGCGTTCGATCGGATAGTCCATCAGATACCCGTAGCCGCCGTGCAGCTGCAGCGCGCGGTCGACGATCGACGATCCGTTGTCGGTCGCCAGCCGCTTCGCCATCGCGGAGAAGCGCGACTTGTCGGGCGCGCCCGCATTCACCTTAGCCGCGGCGAGATACAGCAGCGCGCGCGACGCCTCCAGATCGGTCGCCATGTCGGCCAGCATGAACTGCGTGTTCTGGAAATCCGCCACGGGCGATCCGAACTGCTGCCGTTCCTTCGTGTATCGAACCGATTCGTCGAGACAGCGCTGCGCCCCGCCGAGCGAGCAGGCCCCGATATTGAGCCGCCCGCCGTCCAGCCCCGCCATCGCGAAGCGGAACCCGTCGCCCTCCGCGCCGACGCGGTTCTCGACCGGTACGCGGCAATCCTCGAAGATCACCTGCGCGGTCGGCGACGCGTTCCAGCCGAGCTTCCGCTCCGGCGCGCCGAACGACAGGCCGGGCGAGTCCTTTTCGACCACCAGGCAGGAAATGCCCTTCGACTTCTCGTCGCTCGTCCGCACCATGCAGACGTAGATGTCGTTATAGCCAGCGCCCGAGATGAACTGCTTGGTGCCGTTCACGACATAGTGATCGCCGTCCCTGCGCGCAGTCGTTTTCAGCGCGGCGGCATCGGAGCCTGACCCCGGCTCGGTCAGGCAATAGCTCGCGATCTTCTCCATCGACACGAGGCTGGGGAGGAAGCGGTCCTTGATCTCCTGCCCGCCGAAATGGTCGATCATCCACGTCGCCATATTGTGGATCGAGATGTACGCACTGGTCGCGGGGCAGCCGTAGGCCATCGCCTCCATGATCAGCGCCGCCTCCAGCCGGCCGAGCCCGATCCCGCCCGATTCTTCCCCGACGTAGATCGCGCCGAAGCCGAGTTCCCCCGCGGCCTTCCACACATCGACCGGATAATGCCGCTTCTCGTCCCATTCGCTGGCGAACGGCGTGATGCGATCGGCGGTGAAGCGCCGCGCGAGTTCCTGGATCTCGCGCTGGTCGTCGGTCAGGTCGAATTGGTTGGTCATTCGGGTCAGTCCGTCTTCGGAAGTTGCGGCTCGGCGAGCCAGGCGATCGCGTCGGCCTCGGCCAGAAAAATCTTCTGCCGCGGGTTGGGGTTCAGCCGATCGCCCTGCATCTTGCCGAGATGGCTTTGTGAGACGATCGCGGTTCGTCCCGCGTTCGACTCCATCCCGACGCGGAAAATCTCGGCGAGGCCGTCGGTGACCTGCGCCGCCTGCACTGGAAAATCTCGCGCGTCGACCAACGTGTCGTAGATCGGGTGCGTGCGATGCGCCGCGGCCGTCGCGGCAAGCCCCTCGCCGATGAACGCCGCGACGGTCTGCATCGTCCACAAGCCGCGCACGGCGATCCGCATCAGCCCGTTCGGCCGGTCGAAGGCGATCGAATAGCCGGGCTCCAGCTGTCCCTCCAACGTCACGCCGCGCACTTCGCATAGCGCAGCGTCTGGCCTTCCGCGGTGCGGGTCAGCGCATTGCCGTTGTCTTCCAGGATCAACGGCGTTTCCTGTTGCCAGGTCTGTCCTTCACCGGAGAAATCGAGCGTCGCCTTCAGCTCGGTCGGCGACACGACGGCCAGCTTCGCGATCGTGGCACGCGATTCGTAGAAGGTCAGGCGATCGGCCTCCACCGTCATCAGCCCCTTGTTGTCACCCTTGGTCGAGGTGCAATCGGCGGGGACCAGGCCCCAGCGGCCCTGGAACACCGGCGGAATCTTTCCGTCAGCCGCCGCTGCCGCGGTCGGGGTAGCGCCCGGCGCCGGCGGCGCATCGGGTTCGACCGCATTGACGACGTTGAACGTCCCCGTTTCCTCGATCACCGCATCGTTCTGCGGTTCGGGAATCGGCACCTTGCACCCGGCCAACGCCAACAGCGCGACGCCCAACAACGCGATCCTCACATCAACTCTCCCGTTTGTTTTGCGGGCAGTAACACCGTGCGCGATCAAGCCCCAGTCCTAACCCGCAGTCCTATCCCATCGTCGGGATGACGAAGGCGTTGGCGGCGTCGCCCACCCCACCATCCGGCCAGCGTTGGGTGACGGTCTTGACCTTGGTCCAGAACTTCACGCCTTCCATGCCGTGCTGGTTGGTGTCGCCGAAGGCGCTGCGCTTCCACCCGCCGAACGTGTGATAGGCGACCGGCACCGGGATTGGCACGTTGATCCCGACCATCCCGACGTTCACGCGCGCGGCGAATTCGCGTGCGGCGTGGCCGTTGCGGGTGAAGATCGCGACGCCGTTGCCGTATTGATGCTCGCTCGGCAGGCGCACCGCATCCTCGAAATCCTTCGCTCGGACGATCTGCAGCACGGGGCCGAAGATTTCCTCCTTGTACGACTGCATATCGGTGGTGACGCGGTCGAACAGGCTGGGGCCGATGAAGAAACCCTTTTCGTGCCCCTGAAGCTCGAACCCGCGGCCGTCGACGACCAGTTCCGCGCCTTCGTCGACGCCGGTCTGGATCCAGTTCTCCACGCGCTGCTTGTGCGCGGCGTTCACCACCGGGCCGTAATGCGCATCGTTGTCGGTCGAGACGCCCACGCGCAGCGCGGCGATGGCGGGGATCAGTTTCTCGCGCAACGCGTCGGCGGTCTTGTCGCCGACCGGGACGACCACCGGCAGCGCCATGCAGCGTTCGCCGGCCGAGCCGAACGCCGCGCCCGAAAGATCGGCGACGACCTGATCGAGGTCGGCGTCGGGCATGACGATGCCATGGTTCTTCGCGCCCCCCATCGCCTGCACGCGCTTTCCGGCTTCGACGCCGCGGCGATAGACGTAATGCGCGATGTCGGACGATCCGACGAAGCTGACCGCGCTGATGGCGGGATGATCGAGGATCGCGTCGACCATCTCCTTGTCGCCGTGCACGACCTGCAGGATGCCCTCGGGCAGCCCCGCTTCGCGGAACAGTTCGGCCAGCCGCACCGGCACCGACGGGTCACGCTCGCTGGGCTTCAGGATGAAGGCGTTGCCCGTGGCGATCGCCACACCCGACATCCACAGCGGGATCATCGCGGGGAAATTGAACGGCGTGATCCCCGCCCCGATGCCGAGCGGCTGGCGCATGGAGTAAACATCGATCCCCGGGCCCGCGCCTTGCGTATATTCGCCCTTCAGCACGTGCGGGATGCCGCAGCAGAATTCGATCACCTCGAGCCCGCGCTGGATATCGCCCTTGCTGTCGGCGATCACCTTGCCGTGCTCGGACGACAATGTGTGCGCCAGTTCGTCGATGTTCTTTTCGACCAAGGCCTTGAAGTTGAACATGACGCGCGCGCGCCGCTGCGGATTGGTCGCGGCCCAAGCGGGTTGCGCGGCCTGCGCGGCGGCGACCGCACGGTCCAGATCGGCCGGCGAGCCGAGCGTCACCATCGCCTGCACCTGACCGGTGTTCGGATCGAAGACGTCGCCTGTCCGCGCGCCCGCGCCGCCCGAATGGCCGACGATATGATGGTCGATGATGCGCATAGGGACTCTCCGGTGATCTGCTTTGGCGCGCTTGTATCGCGACCGCATTTCTGCACACAAGTAGGCATATTCGCACCAACGCCATGCATTTTTGCGGGGACGCGATGAAGAACTGGGACGATTTGCGCATCTTCCTCGCGGTCGCGCACGCGCAGCGCATCGCGCCCGCCGCCCGCGCTCTCGGGATTGACGCGACGACCGTCGGGCGGCGGCTGGCGCGGCTGGAGGCGGCGGTCGGCGCGGCGTTGTTCGAGACGCTGGCGGGGGAGCGGCGGCTGTCGGAGGCGGGTCAGGCCTTGCTCCAGCATGCCGAGACGATCGACGCTGCGATCCTGTCCGCGACAGAGGGCGATCGGGGCGCAGGTGTTGCGGGCCATGTCCGGCTGAGCGTCGCCGAGGGGCTGGCGACCCACGTCCTGTCGCCGCGCCTCGCCGCCTTCCACGCCAGCCATCCGCGCATCCGTATCGACCTGATCACCGCATCGGGTTTCCTTGATCCGTCGAAGCGCGAGGCGGATATCGCGGTGATGCTCGCCCGCCCGCGCAACCGGCAATTGCGCGCGACGCGGCTGGCCGATTACCGGCTGCGGCTCTACGCGACCCCCGCCTATCTCGCCACGCACGGCGAACCCGCCAGCGCCGCCGCGCTCGAGGCCCATGTGCTGATCGGATACGTCCCCGAACATATCCACGCGCCCGAGCTGGATTATCTGTCGGAGGTCCACGACGGGCTTGTCGCGCGCCTGCGGAGCACCAGCATCAACGTACAGGGCGCGATGGTCGCGTCGGGCGCGGGGATCGGCATCCTGCCCGATTTCCTGGCGGCGCGCGACGAGCGGCTGGTCCCGGTGCTGCCCGCGGTGTCGCTGTCGCGGGGCTTCTGGCTGGTCACCCACGCCGACGGCCACGCGACACCGCGCATCCAGGCGGTCAGCGCGTGGCTGCGAGATGCGGCGGCCGCTATCGGCTGACCGGTCCGTCCAGCACCAGCGCGCCGCCGATCCGCCGCGCGACGACGCCGAACACGCGCGCGATCCGGTTCGGGGTCAGCACGTCGTCGGCGGGGCCGCTCGCGACCAGTTCGCCGTCATCCAGCAGCAGCACGTCGTCGGCGATCCGCGCGGCGTGCGCCAGATCGTGCATCACGATCCCCACGCCCTTTCCCGCCACCGCCTGCGCCCGGAGCAGGTCGAGCAGGGCGAACTGGTGCGCCGGATCGAGACTGGCCATCGGCTCGTCGGCCAGCAGGAAATGCGGCTCCCCCGCCAGCACGCGCGCGAGCAGCACGCGGGCGCGCTCGCCACCCGACAGCGTCAGGATCGCGCGATCGGCGAAGGCGCGCGTGTCGGTCGCGTCCATCGCGCGGTCGATCGCGGCGGCGTCCTCGGCCAGCGAAGTCCGGTGCGGCAGACGGCCGAGCGCGACGACATCGCGCACGCGCATGTTCCACGCGACGACCGCGTCCTGCGGCAGATAACCGATCTCGCGCGCCCGTTCGCGCGGATCCATCGCGGCGACGTCGTCCTCGCGCAGCCATACCTTTCCGGTAACCGGCAGCAGCGCGCACGCCGCCTTCAGCAAGGTCGATTTCCCCGCGCCGTTCGGCCCCAGGATCGCGGTCACGCGCCCCGGCAGCAGCGCCGCCGATATACCGCGCAGCACCGCGCAGCTGCCCAGCGTCACCGACACATGATCGAACGTGACGGTCACGACCAGCGCCCCTTCAGCAGCAGTGCGAGGAAGAACGGCGCGCCGATGAGCGCCATCGCCACCCCCAGCCGCACCTCCCCAGCGCCCGGCGCGAGGCGGCAGAGCGTGTCGGCGGCGAGCACCAGCGCCGCGCCGCCCAGTGCGCTGGGGAGCAGCAGCGCCGACGGCTTGTGCCCGAACAATGGGCGCAACAGATGCGGCACGACCAGCCCGACGAACCCGACCACCCCGGTCACCGCCACGCTCGCCCCGACCGCGAGGCCAGTCCCCGCGACCACCAAAGCCTGTACGCGCCCCAGCCGTACGCCGAGCGACCGCGCCGCCGCCTCGCCCAGCGTCAGCGCATCCAGCGCCCGGCCCGTCGCCAGCAGCAACCCCGCCCCCGCGACCATCCACGGCGCCCCGCGCGTCAGGTCATCCCACGTCCGGTCGGTCAGCGCCCCCATCAGCCAGTCGATCACTTCGGCCACCGCATAGGGATCGGGGGCCAGGCTGATGAGAAACGCGGTCAGCGCGCCCGCGAGACTCGCCAGCACCGTGCCGGCCAGGATGAACGCCACCGGGCTTTCCGCGCGCCACGTCAGCGCCACCAGCAGCGCCATCGCGCTCCCCGCTGCGATCATCGCACACGCGAACACCCCGACGCCGCTCGACCACCCGAGCAGGATCGCCGCGACCGCGCCGAGCGCGGCGGCGGACGACACGCCGACCACCGCCGGATCGGCCAGCGGATTGCGCAGATACCCCTGCAGCACCGCCCCCGACAGCCCGAGCACACTGCCGATCAGCACCGCCAGCACCGCGCGCGGCAGGCGGAGCTCGACGATGATCGGCCAGCGCGGATCGGGCGACGCCCAGGCGTCGAGCGGCACCCAGACCTTGCCTGCGATCAGCGACGCGCCGAACAGGACGACCACCAGCGCGCCGAGCAGCGCGAGTTTGGCGGTGCGCGTCACAACGACGCCCGGATCGCGCGCAACCGCGCCAGCGCGGGCGGGATCGACGGGCCGCCGCAATTTACGAGGCGGCGGTCGAAGCTGGCCTGCGGCGTGTCGGGCATCAGCTTGCGGCGAAGGTCAGCGGTCCGACCGTCGCCGCTGGCGATGATGACATCGGGCGGGCTGGCTGCGAGCGTCTCGATCGGGATCGTGCCGGTATAGGTCAGGCCGTAATCCGTCGCGGCATTGCGGAAACCGGCGCGCCGCAGGAGGTCGTCGAGCAAGGTGCCCGAGCCGTTCGCCAGGTCGCCGGCGATGAACAATAATGCTGATGGATCACTGTCTTCCCCCCCCGGCGAAGGCCGGGGTCCAGTTGCCAGCGGATCGTAACTGGACCCCGGCTTTCGCCGGGGAAGTAGCGATTGGTCGATGACTTGGACCATTGCTTCGCCCCGCGAGCGTGCGCTGACGGCGTCAGCAATCTGCATGACCTGACGCTTGCTCGCCGCCACCGTCGTCGGGGAATCCAGCACCAACGTCCTGAGCCCGGCCTTCGCATAGGCCGCGCGGGTGGCGGCGGGGGTGAAGGTGGAGGTGAGGATCAGTTCGGGGCGTAGCGCGATCACTTCCTCCGCCGTTCCGCCGGTCGCGGGGAAGCGGCGGGCGACCGACAACGGGAGCGAAGTGCTTGAGGGATCATGCGAATAATGGCTGAGCGCGGCGATCCGGTCGGGCGCGACCAGCCGGACCAGAATCGCGTCGGCGCACGGGTTGGTTGAGACGATCCCGCCCTGCCGCACGGGCGGCGAACAGGCAGCCAGCAGCAGCAGGAGCGGGATCGCCAGGCGCATCAGTCGAGCTTCACGCGCACGCCGCCATAGGCCGCGCGGCCGTAGGTGCCATAACCCGAAACGGTCTGATATTGTTCGTCGAACAAATTCTCGACCCGGCCGTAGAGCGACAGTTTGTCGCCGATCGGGAGTTCGGCGCGCAGGCTCGCCAGCACATAACCGTCGAGGCGGACGGTGTTGCCGATGTTGTCGAAGGTGTCGCCGACGTGGGTTACCGTCGCGCCCAGCGCCGGTCCCCACGGCGTGCGCCAGTCGATGTTCGCGGTCACGCTGTCGCTCGCCCGGCGTGGCAGAAGGTTGCCGAAGTTTGCGCCTGCGCTGCGGTTGTTGGCGTCCATGTACGTGTAGTTGGCGCTGAAGGTGACGCTGTCGACGGGTTTGAGCGCCAGCGCAAACTCCACGCCATCGGCCGCGGTGCGCGCGATGTTGCGATAGGTGAAGGTGCCGAGGTCGAAATCGATCTGGTTGCGCGTGCGGCGGTTGAAATACGTCACCGACACGCGCGCGCGGCCGCCCAGGAACGCCTGTTCGACGCCCGCATCGAAATTGCGCGCGCGTTCGGGCTGCAGGTCGCGGAAGCCGAAATCGCTGTAGAGCTGGAACAGGGTCGGGGCCTTGAACCCCTCGCCGTAGCTCGCGCGCAGCGTGGTGCCGGCGCCGAGCGCCAGCGCGGCGTTCGCGCCGAACGTCGTCTCGCCGCCATATTGATCGTGGTCGTCGTGGCGCGCGCCGCCGGTCAGCGTCAGCGGTTCGAGCGGCTTCACGATCAACTGGCCGTAGACGCTGGTGATCCCGGTCGAGAAACGATCGAAGCCGTCGGCGAAACGGCTGTTCTCGCGCTCCACCCCGGCGACCACGCGCACCGCATCCACGGGACGAAATTCGCCCTGATACTCATATCGTTCGCTGCGGCCGCGGCCGATGAACGACGGCGCGTTGCCGAACGCGGGATCGAAATTGTCGCGGTCGATGTCGGCGATGGTGAAGGCGATGCGGTTCTTCAGCGCGCCGAATTCCGCGTTCAGCCCGGCATAGCCGTACAGTTCCTGCGTGGTCGAATATTCGCCCGTATCGGCGAAGGCGAAGGTGGGCGGCGGGAAGCCGTCGATCTCCACCCGGCTGTCGGCCCAGTATCCGCGCAGATCGAGGCTGACGCCCGGCGCGAATTCAACGCCCAGCTTTCCGCTCGCGCCATATTGACGATAGCCGTCACGCTCGGTCCCACTGGCGGCCGAGGAAATGCCGTCGGTGCGCAGATAACCCGCGTTCAACGCGCCCGACACCGCGCCCTTCGACCCCGCGACCCCGGCATTGGCGAACACGCTGTCGGCATAGCCATATTCGGCGTTGGCGCGGACGCGGATGTTCTCGGTCGGCTGCATGGTGACGATGTTGACGACGCCGCCCAACGCCTGGCTGCCCCACGGCACCGAATTCGGCCCGCGCAGGATCTCCACGCGATCGACCGATCCGCTGAGCAGATTGGCGAAATCGAACCCGCCGCCGGGCGAGGACGGATCGTTGACGCGCACGCCGTCGATCACGACCAACGTCTGTTCGGCCTCCGCCCCGCGGATACGCACGCCGGTGAAGCCGCCGACGCCGCCGTTGCGCGTGACGGTGACGCCGGGCGTGGTGGCGAGCAGGTCGGACAGCGCCGTGGTCTGGCGCGTCTCGATCTCGGCGCGGTCGATGACGGTGACCGCCTGCCCCACTTCGCGCGCGTCCTGCGCGACGCGGGTGGCGGTGACGATCACGTCGTCTTCGGAGATGGATTGCGCGAGTACCGGCGGCGCGGCGAGCGCGGCGGCGATAGGCAGATATTTCAGCATTGGACTAGTGACCCTTGTTCGGGCCGCCCGACCATCGAGCGACCGCCGTCAAGCGTCGCTCACACGAGGAAATGCCCTCGTCCGCCCGCCACACCCCGTGCGCGCGAAGGATCGACCGTGACGGGCAGGTCTCCTGGCTCCCGGATCAACGCTGCCGTTCCGCCTTCCCGGGGCGGACCCCAGTGGCGTGATGGAACGGCGGCTAACCGGTCACAGTTGCGGGGGCAGCGCCGGGGTGGCAGGACGAACCTTGCGTACCGGACTTCCCTTTTGATCCCATCGCTGGGAACCTGTCACGCCGCGGCACGTAGCGGCGGCGAAACGATGCGGCAAGCGGGATCGCAGGAACTGCCAAGAGGATGCCATGCCCAAGGACAAGCTGCCGACCGAGGGCAATATGGCCCCGCTCCACACCCCGCCCGATTTCGACGCGCCCGCCTTCCCCGATCTGAAGGACGATGCGCCGGTCTACCGCGATCCCGAACGCGGGCAGCATCTGGTGTGGGTCGCGCTGGCGCTGGTCATCGCGCTGGTCGCTTGGTGGGGGTTTTAGGGCAACCCCGCTCATCCTGAGGAGACGCTGAGCTTGTCGAAGCGCCGTCTCGAAGGATGGTCCTGGCCCTTCGAGACGCGTCTTTAACTTCGCTCAGCCGCTCCTCAGGATGAGCGGTTTGGTTGAAATTCAAATGACGATAGTAACGCTTCCCATGACCGACTTCACCGCCACCCGCGCCTTGTTCCGCCTGCCCGAGAACGTCGTGTACCTCGACGGCAATTCGCTCGGCGCGATGCCGGTCGCGGCGGCCGAGCGGGCGCGGGCGGTGATCGAGCAGGAGTGGGGCGGCGAACTGATCCGGGCGTGGAACAGCGCCGACTGGATCACGCTGCCCGCCCGTGTCGGGGACCGGATCGCGCGGCTGATCGGCGCGCCGGCGGGGAGCGTCACGACCGGCGATACGCTGACGGTAAAGGTGTTTCAGGCGGTCGCGGCGGCGGTTGCGCTGCGGCCGGATCGCCGCGTCGTCCTGTCCGACAGCGGTAATTTCCCGACCGACCTGTACGTCACCGACGCGCTGCTGAAGGCACTCAGGCGCGGCCTGGAAT
The DNA here is from genome assembly GCF_024758705.1 of Sphingomonas sp. SUN019. Lineage (NCBI taxonomy): Bacteria > Pseudomonadati > Pseudomonadota > Alphaproteobacteria > Sphingomonadales > Sphingomonadaceae > Sphingomonas > Sphingomonas sp. SUN019. Next base: position 1,652,043 of record NZ_CP096971.1, read on the forward strand.
TGAAGGTCGTCGCGCCGGAGCACGTGGCGGATGCGATCGACGACAGCGTAGCGGCGATGTTGCTGACCGAGGTCGATTACCGCACCGGGCGGCTGCATGATATGGCCGCGCTGACCGCGCGCGCGCATGATGCGGGCGCACTGGCGATCTGGGATCTGGCGCATTCGGCGGGTGCCTTGCCGGTCGATGTGACCGCGGCGGATGCGGACTTTGCGGTCGGCTGTACCTACAAATATCTGAACGGCGGCCCCGGCGCGCCCGCCTTTATTTACGTGGCGCCGCGTCACGCCGATGTCGCGCAGCCGATTTTGGCAGGGTGGATGGGCCACGCCGCGCCGTTCGCCTTCGATCTCGATTACCGCCCCGCTCCCGGCGTCGAGCGGATGCGTGTCGGCACGCCGCCGATCCTCGCGCTGTCGGTTTTGGATGCGGCGCTGGACGCTTTCGATGGCGTCGATATGGCCGACGTACGCGCCGCCTCGATCGCTTTGTCCGAACAGTTCATCGCGCAGGTCGAGGCGCGTTGCCCCGCACTCACCCTCGCTTCGCCGCGCGACAGCCATGCGCGCGGCAGCCAGGTGTCGTTCCGCCACCCGCAGGGCTATGCGGTGATGCAGGCGCTGATCGACCGCGGGGTGATCGGTGATTTCCGCGCGCCCGACATCCTGCGCTTCGGCTTTACCCCGCTCTATATCGGGCGGGACGACGTGGCGAAGGCGGTCGACGTGCTGGCGGACATTCTCGACAGGGGAAGCTGGAACGCGCCGCGCTTCCACGCGCGGGCAGCCGTGACATGAGCGAGCGTTACGACCCAGCAGCCGAAGGTGCGGAGATGCGGTTCGAGGACCGCATGGCGTACGGCGATTACCTCCGGCTCGACCGCGTGCTCGACGCGCAATCGCCGCTGAGCGACGCGCATGACGAGCTGCTGTTCATCATTCAGCACCAGACCAGCGAATTGTGGATGAAGCTGGCGGTGCATGAATTGGAATCGGCGTGCGCTGCGATCGCCGAGGATCGCTTGCCGCATGCCTTCAAGATGCTCGCGCGGGTGACGCGGATCATGGAGCAATTGACCGGCGCGTGGGACGTGCTGCGCACGATGACGCCGAGCGAATATACGCAGTTCCGCGAGACGCTCGGCCAGTCGTCGGGCTTCCAGTCGTGGCAATATCGAGCGATCGAATACCTCTGCGGCAACCACAACCTCGCGATGCTGCGCCCGCACGCGCATCGCCCCGAAACGCTCGAACGGCTGGAGTCGATCCTGGCGCGGCCGAGCCTGTATGATGAGGCGTTGCTGTTGCTCGCGCGCGGCGGGTTCGACGTGGGGGCGGATGCGGCGCGCACCGAATGGCGGACGCAGCGCGCCGAGAGCGACGCGGTGACCGCGGCGTGGGCGCGCGTCTATCGGGATCCGGAAGGCCATTGGCCGCTGTACGAACTGGCCGAGAAACTGGTCGATCTGGAGGATCATTTCCGGCGCTGGCGGTTCAACCACGTCACCACGGTGGAGCGCGTGATCGGACTGAAGCGCGGGACCGGGGGCACGGGTGGCGTGTCGTATCTGCGGCGGATGCTTGAGGTGGAATTGTTTCCCGAATTGTGGCGGGTGCGGACGGTGCTTTAGTTACCGTCATCCCCGCGAAGGCGGGGATCCATAGTCGCCAGACGTGAGGCTCTTTCCGCAACCGACGTGATTATGGATCCCCGCCTTCGCGGGATGACGAGGTTCTCCATAGAGAATACCTCTCTCCCCTGCGAATAATCGTTGATCGTCACCGCCAATCGGCGCACCCTTCGTTCAAACAGAATGAGAGGACACGCCATGCACGACCTCGTGATTCGCGGTGGCACGATCGTCGACGGCACGGGCAGCGCGCCGTTCGTCGGGGACGTAGCGATCGACGGCGACCGCATCGTCGCCACTGGCACGATCACTACGCCCGGCCGGCGTGAGATCGACGCGACGGGGAAGCTCGTCACCCCCGGCTGGGTCGACATCCACACGCATTACGACGGGCAGGTAACTTGGGCGTCGCGGCTCGATCCGTCCTCCACGCTCGGCGCGACGACGGTGGTCGTCGGCAATTGCGGGGTCGGTTTCGCGCCGGTGCGAACGGGCGATGAGGACACGCTGATCCGGTTGATGGAAGGCGTGGAGGACATTCCCGGCGCGGCGCTGCACGAGGGGCTGTCGTGGGAATGGGAGACTTTCGCAGAATACATGGCCGCGATCGACCGGCTGCCGCACGACATCGATCTGGCGGTGCAGGTGCCGCACGGCGCGCTGCGCGTCTATGTGATGGGCGAACGCGGCGCGAACCGTTATCCCGCGACGCCGGCCGAGAACGAGGAGATGCGCCGCCTGACCGCGGAGGCGATCCGCGCCGGGGCTTTGGGTTTCTCGACCACGCGGACGATGGTCCATCGCACCGCCGATGGCGACCTGACCCCGACGGTCGGCGCGGCGCGCGCCGAGATGGAGGCGATCGCGCGCGGGCTGAAGGATGCCGGATCGGGCGTGATCCAGTGGGTCAGCGATTTCCATCATATGGAGGAGGAGTTCGGCCTGATCCGCGACCTGACGACAATCGCGGGGCAGCCGCTGAGCTTCTCGATGGTGCAGGCCGATGTGATCCCAGACCAGTGGCGCGAACTGACGCGGCGGCTGGATGATGCTGTCGCGGACGGGCTACCGATCAAGGCGCAGGTCGCGGGGCGGCCGGTCGGACTGATGCTGGGATTGCAGGGGTCGGTCCATCCTTTCGTCAGTCGCCCGAGCTGGCAGGAGATCGCGGACCTGCCGCTGGACGAGAAGGTCGCGGCGATGCGCGATCCTGAGTTCCGCGCGCGGCTGATCGCCGAGATGCCGCTGAAGGACCATCCGTTCGTCAATTCGCTGGCCGGGGCGCACCGCAAGATGTTCCCGATCGGTGACCGCGTGGAATACGAACCCGATCCGTCGACCAGTCTCGCCGCCGAAGCCGAGCGGCGCGGGGTGAACCCCGACGAACTGGTCTATGACGCGCTGATCGCCGATGAGGGGCGCGCCTTCCTGTTCTTCCCGATGCACAATTACGTCGAGGGCAATCTGGACAACGTGCATGCGATGATCGTCAATCCGAATACGCTTGCTGGCCTCTCCGACGGCGGCGCGCATGTCGGGGCGATCTGCGACGTCAGCCTGCCGACGTTCATGCTGACGCACTGGTGCCGCGACCGGACGCGCGGGCCGCGGCTCGATCTGGCCGAGGTGGTGCGGCAGCAGACCAGCGAGACCGCCGCCGCGGTGGGGCTACACGATCGCGGGGTCATCGCGGCGGGGTATCTCGCCGATCTGAACGTGATCGATTTCGAGCGGCTGGAACTTGGCAAGCCGTACATGGCGTACGACCTGCCGACCGGCGCGCGGCGGCTGATGCAGGATGCCGACGGCTACGTCGCGACGATCAAGTCGGGGCAGGTCATCTATACCGAGGGACAGCCGACCGATGCGCTGCCGGGCAGACTGATCCGCGGACGGCAACCCGCGCCTGAGCCTGCCCGCCAAGAACTTCAGACGGCGGCGTGACCCCGCTCATCATCGAGGCCGCGCTGAACGGCGCGACGCCCAAGGCGCGCAATCCCAACGTGCCGGTGTCGCCGGACGAGATCACCGCGCACGGACTCGCCGCGATGGAGGCGGGGGCGGCGATCGTCCACACGCATATCGAGCGGATGGATGTCCGTGGGGGTGACGCGGTGGCACGGTATATGGAGGGCTATGCGCCGATCCTGGCTGCACGGCCCGACGCGATCCTGTGGGGCACGGTTGCGATGGGCGCGAATTTCGAGGAACGCTTTGGCCATTACCGCGGGCTGGCCGCGGGCGGCGTGCGGATGGGAGCGTTCGATCCGGGGTCGGTGAACCTCGGCACGCATGGCGCAGACGGACTCCCCGGCCAATCGTTCGTCTATGCGACCTCTTACAGAGACGTCGCAGGCCTCGTCGCGCTGCATGACGAAGCGCGGCTGGGGCCGGCGATCGCGATCTACGAACCCGGCTGGCTGCGGACGGTGCTGGCATATGAGAAAGCGGGAAAGCTGCCGCGCGGGGCGTTCGTGAAGCTGTATTTCGGCGGACGGTACAATTTTCTCGACGGACAGCGCAGCGGCGTGACGTTCGGGCTGCCGCCGACCGAAAAGGCGCTGGCGGCGTATCTCGAACTGCTGGAGGGGTCGGCGCTGCCGTGGGCGGTCGCGGCGATCGGCGATTGCGTGGTGAAGACCGGGCTGGCCGAACTCGCCATCGCCTACGGTGGGCACGTCCGGGTGGGGCTGGAGGATTATGGCGGCGAGGACCGGCCGGACAACATTGCGCTGATCGAGCAGGTCGTGGCGCTGGCGAAGGCCGCGGGCCGGCCGGTCGCGACGCCCGCGGATGCGGCGACCATCTTGGATCTGCCGCAATGAACGCGCCCTTCGCTCCGCCCGCGAAACTGGTCGGCGCGGTGACCGCCGCGCTCGCGATCCTGCGCTGCCTGGGGCGTCATGCCGAACCGCTGCGGCTGTCGGACGTGGTGCGCGAGGAGGGGCTGAACAGCTCCACCGCGCTCAACATCTTACGCACGCTGGAGTATGAGGGGCTGATCGCGTTTGACCGTCGCAGCAAGCGTTATGCGCTGGCCAGCGGCCTCGCCGATCTCGCCGCGCCGCTTGACGCTTCCCACGCGACGGAGCGCGCGATGGCGGCGGCGGCGCAGGAACTGGGCGCGACGATCGGGCTGTGGCGCGTCGTCAGTGAAGAAGTGGAACTGGTGCAGGTCGCCGATTCCTCCGCGGTGATGCGCATCGCGTTCACGATCGGGCGGCGGCTGCCGATGTTCCTCGGCGCGATGGGGCGGCTGGTCGCGGCGCGCGGCGACTGGAGCGCAGACCAGCTCGCCAGGGGGTTTGCGGCAGTGCCGTGGGCGCGGACGCCAGAGTACGAGACGTGGCTCGGCGAGGTCGCGCAGGCGCGCGCCGATCAGGCCGCGATCGATGCGGGCCACGTCAACGCCGGGATTCTCGGCATCGCGGTCCCGGTCGAGCGCGACGGCCCGCTGCACCACGTCCTTGCCGCCGCACTGTTCGACACCGGCGACGCCGACATCCCCGCGATCACGAACCGCCTGCGGCAGGTCGCCGCAACCGCCGAAGGAGCATCGCCATGCATGACCTGATCGTGAGGGACGGCATCGTCGTCGACGGCACCGGCGCGGCGCGCTTTCGCGGCGATGTCGCGGTCAGGGACGGCCGGATCGTGCAGGTCGGCGCGGTGTCGGGCGTGGCGAAGCGCACGATCGACGCCGGGGGATGCGTCGTCACCCCCGGTTTCGTCGACATCCACACGCATTACGACGGGCAGGTGTCGTGGGACCGGATGCTCGCGCCGTCGTCGATCAACGGCGTCACCTCCGCCGCGATGGGCAATTGCGGGGTCGGCTTCGCGCCCGCGCGGGCCGACAAGCACGACTGGCTGATCCAGTTGCTCGAAGGCGTGGAGGACATTCCCGGCACCGCGCTGGCCGAGGGGCTGACGTGGGATTGGGAGAGTTTTCCCGATTACCTCGATGCGCTGTCGGCGCGGGATTACACGATGGACCTCGGCGCGCATCTGCCGCACGCCGCCTTGCGCGCCTATGTCATGGGCGACCGTGGCGGCGACCATCTGGAGACGCCGACCGCAGCCGAGATCGATCGCATGGCGACGCTGACCGGCGAGGCGCTGGAGGCGGGCGCGCTCGGCTTTACCACCTCGCGCACCCACGCGCATCGCGCACGCGACGGCGCGAATATCGGCACGCTGACCGCGGGCGATCCCGAGCTGCTCGGCATCGTCGCGGCGCTGAAGCGCGCCGACAAGGGCGTGATCCAGCTGATCTCCGACGCTTACCTCACCGCGGACGACGATTTCGCCGCGCAGGAACTCGCGCTGATCCGCCGCCTGGCCGAAACTAGCGGGCGGCGGCTGTCGTTCACCGTCCAGCAGAGCGACGATTCGCCCGATCGCTGGAAAAGCATCTACCGGGAGATCGACGCGATGGTCGCCGACGGTCTGCCGGTCAGCGCACAGGTCGCACCGCGGCCGATCGGAGCGATCCTGTCGTTCGCATCGACCACCAACCCGTTTATCCTGACTCCGACCTATCGCACGGTAATCCGTGGCAGCGCGTCGGTGGCAGAACGGCTGGCGCGGCTGGCCGAGCCCGGCACGCGCGCCGCGATCCTGACCGAACATGATTCGATCCGCCCCAGCGAAGGCTTCGCGGCGATCGTCACGCAGGGCTACCGCCGCATGTTCCGCATGACCGACCCGGTCGATTACGAGCCGCAGGAAAGCCAGTCAATCGCCGCCGAAGCCGCGCGCGCGGGCGCAGATGCCGCCGCCTACGCCTATGACACGCTGATGGAGGACGGCGGGCGGCGGCTGCTCTACATGCCGCTGATCAACTATGCGCGCGGCAATCTGGACGACGTGCACGGCATGATGACGGGCAAGCACGTCCTGTACGGCCTGTCCGATGGCGGCGCGCACTGCGGGACGATCTGCGACGGCAGTTTCCCGACGACGACGATCGGCCTGTGGTCGAAGGGCAGCAAGTCGGGGCTGAGCGCGTCGCTCGAATCGCTCGTCCACGGTTACACGAAACGCAACGCCGCGCATGTCGGCTGGCACGACCGCGGCGTGGTCGCGCCGGGCTATCTGGCCGATTTGAACGTCATCGCGCTCGACGACCTCGCGCTCGCCCCGCCCGAGATCGTACAGGATCTGCCCGCGGGCGGCGCGCGCCTGCTCCAGCAACCGCGCGGCTATCGCTGGACGGTGAAATCGGGCGTGCCGACGTTCGAGAATGGCGCGTGGACCGGGGAGACGCCGGGGCGGCTGTTGCGCGGCGCAATGGCGGCATAAACCGCGACGATTGATTTCGATCAGTAGATAAGCGCGACGGCTCAAACCTTTATAAACGGAACGCAGGCTATCCACGGCCGATGGCGTGTTGCGTTTCCGTCCCTGTCGCCCGCCGGCCTGCGAGTCGGACGGTATGACCATCGTGATCGTCCTGGCTGGCGTCTGCGCGATGGCGTCGATCGCGGTCGTCGTCATGCGGCGGCGCATCGCGGCGCTGTCCGCTTCGCTGGCGACGCTGCGGATCCAGGCCGAGGATTATGCTCCACGTCTGGCGCAGAGCCACGCCGTCACCGGCCTGCCGACGCGCGAACCGCTCTTCGTACGGATGGACGAAGACGGCGTCGGCACGCTCGCGGTGCTGGCGTTTCGCGACTACGATCGGCTGTGCGCGTTCGATCCGTTGCTCGGCGACCGCGTGCTGATCGAAATGGCCGCGCGAATCGGCGCGATGCTGCCCGCGACCCGTTTCGTCGCGCACGTCGACCGCGGCCATGTCGCGATCTGGATTGGCGGCGAGCCCGGCGCGAACGAACTCGACGCGCTGGTCTATGCGCTGGGCGAACGGATCGTCGACGGCGCGCGGGAGATATTGCCTGAAATCGCGTTGCGGCAATTGCCGGTCGATATCACCCGGACGCGACCGCCCGCCGCGCTCGCGCGGGCATTCGCGGCCTTTTCCGCGCCAGCCGCCGCGGCGACGCCCGACGGCGCGATCGACCCCGACGAGGTGGCGCGCGACCGGTTCCAGCTCGAACAGGATCTGCGGCAGGCGGTGGCGCGTGGCGAATTGCTGCTGCATTTCCAGCCGTTGATCGACGCCGCCGACGCGCGCGTGTGCGGTGCGGAGGCGCTGATCCGCTGGCGGCATCCGACCCGTGGCCTCGTCCCGCCGTCGCGCTTCGTGCCCGTCATGGAGGCGGCAGGGCTGAGCCACGAAATCGGGCTGTGGGCGCTCAACACCGCGCTGCGCGAGGCGCGCGGGTGGCGTCTCGCGGGGCTCGGAAACCTGCGCGTCGCGGTCAACATCTCCGGGCATCAACTGGTCGGCGCGGACCTGCGCACGATGGTCGAACGGACGTTGGCGCGGCATTCGGTCGGCCCCGACGCGCTGGAGATCGAACTGACCGAAAGCGTCGCGATGGGCGACGGCGACAGCGCAGCCCGGCTGTTCGAAAGCCTGCGTGCGCTGGGCGTGCGCATCGCGATCGACGATTTCGGCACCGGTTTCTCCAGCTTCAGCACGCTGCGCACGCTGTCCTTCGACAAGATCAAGATAGACCGCGAATTCGTGACCGCAGTTCACGAACGCCGCGATAGTCAAGCCATCTGCCAAAGCATCATCGCGCTAGGCCGTGGCCTGGGCGCGTGCGTGCTGGCCGAGGGGGTCGAGCAACCCGCAGAATACGAATGGCTGCGCCAGCACGGCTGCCAGCATTTCCAAGGCTATTATTTCTCCCCGCCGCTGCCCGGCGAGGATTTCGTCGCGTTCGTCCGCGATGCCGCGCGGCTTAAACGACTGCTCGCGGTCGGGCCGGGCGCATTGCGGGCCAGTATTTCCGAAAGGCTGAGTGCATGAGTTATCGTATCCCCCTGGCGGCGTTCGCGCTGTTTGGTGTCGCGGCGTGTTCGTCCGGACCGAAAGCGCCGCCGAGCACGGCATCCGCGCCCGCACCGACAGCCGCAGCCGAGGTCGACGCGATCCTCGCGCTGCTGGACGGCGGCGACGCGAAGGCGGCCAAGAAGCGCATCGCCGCCGGGCTGAAACGCGATCCGATGAACCCGTCGCTGCTGGTGCTACGCGATTCGATCGAGCGCGATCCGAAGGAACTGCTCGGCCCGGCGAGTTGGCCCTACACCGTGCGCGCAGGCGACACGATGACCGAACTGGCGACGCGCTTCCTCGGCAATCGGCTGAAGGCGTATCAGCTCGCGCGGTATAATGGCATCGACAATCCCGCCGGCATCGCCGCGGGCCAGGTGCTGCGAATCCCCGGCAACGCGCCGCGAATCGAAGCGCCGCGTCGCGATGAACCCGCGAAGACGCCGCCACGCGCAAAGCCCGCGCCCGCCAAACCCGCCGCCGCAAAGCCAGCGACGCCCGCCCCTGCCCCGCGCGCCGCCAATCCGGCCGCCGCACGGCAGGCGCGCGCAGCCGGGCTCGCCGCGCTGAACCAGGGCAAGGTCGCGGTCGCGGTGTCGCAGTTGCGCCGCGCCGCTACGCTCGATCCGGGCAATCCACTGATCGCGCGCGATCTTGCGCGCGCCCAACGCATCGCGGCGACGGTCCGCGCGCGGAAGTAACGCGATGCTAAACCTATCGAATTATCTGCGGTCGTTCCGTCGAATCGGAAGGACCGCCGAATGACGATGCTGGGCCGTTACGAGATCTTGGGGCGTCTGGGCGAAGGCGCGATGGCCGACGTGTTTCGCGCGCACGATCCCGACATCGGGCGCACTGTCGCGATAAAGGTGCTGAAGCCCGAATATGCGCGCGATCCGGAGATCGGGCGGCGCTTCCTGCGCGAAGCGCGCGCGGCGGGGGCCCTGAACCACGCCAATATCGCGACGATCTATGACGTGGGCGAGGCGGACGGCGTCGCTTATCTCGCGATGGAGCTGGTCGACGGGCAGCCGCTCGATGCGCTGCTCCACGCGCACGGGCGGATGCCGTACGAGCGCGTGCTGGGGCTGGCGCGGCAATTGGCCGATGCGCTCGCCTATGCGCACCGCGCGGGCGTGGTCCACCGCGACGTGAAACCGTCGAACATCCTGCTGTCGGCGGATGGACGCACCGCCAAATTGCTCGATTTCGGGGTCGCGCGGGTCGGCGAATGCGACGTCGCCTCGCTCGCGAAGACGCAGGTCGGGCAGATGATCGGCACGCCGCGATATATGAGTCCCGAACAGGCGCTGGGCCTGCCGGTCGACCAGCGCAGCGATCTGTTTTCGCTGGGCGTCGTGCTGTACGAGATGGTGACGGGCAAGGTCGCGTTTCCGGGCATGGGCTTGGCCACGCTGGCGATCCAGATCGCGCAGGACCGGGTAGAGCCGATCGGCCGCACCGCCGCCGATTGTCCGCCGGGCCTGACCTTCATCATCGACAAATTGCTGGCGAAGAAGCCCGAGGCGCGCTTCCCCGATGGCGACGCGCTGGCCGCGGCGATCGACCGCGAGATCGGTGCGGGCAAGGAAGCAGCGCCCGGACGGCGCGGCCTGCCGCTGCGGTTGAAGCTTCCGCTGGCGCTGGTCGCGGTGACGGCGGCGGCGCTGATCGCCAGCGTGTCATCGGTGCTGAGCCGCGAACAGCAGGCGCTGGAGCATATGGCGGTGGTTTCGGGCGACACCATCGCGGCGTTCGTGACGAACAACGCCGCGGTACTGGCGGCGGACAATGCGGGACTTTCGCCCGATCAACAGGACTGGTCGGCGTTGCAGGCGTTCGTCGTCACCGCCGCGCGCGACCGCGGGGTACGCGACATCACGGTGATCGACGGCGGCGGCACGATCCGCGCGGCGAGCGACGCGGCGCGCGTCGGGCGGCGCTATGGCGCGGCGCGCGGGGAGGTGGTGATGGCCGGGAGCGGCGACACCGCCGTGACCGCCGCGAACGGCACCGGGCTGCGCTTCGCGCGGCCGATCCGCTATGCGGGCGCACGCTTCGGCACGGTCGATCTGGTGCTGAGGCGCGACGCGCTGGACGGCGCGGTCGCCAATTCGCGATCGTTGCTGATCGCGCTGTCGCTGATCGTGATGCTGGCGGTGCTGGTGGTCGGGTATCTCAGCGGCGCTTTGGTCGCACGGCCGCTCGCGCGACTGCGCCGGGCGCTGGACGAAGCGGCCGACGCCGATTTCGCACTGCGCATCTCGCACCGGCGGCGCGATGAATTCGGCGCGGCGTTCGACGCCTTCAACCGCGCCGCCGCCGCGGTCGAGCCGAACCTGCGCGGCCATGCCGCCGAGGCGAAGGCCGCGGTGCTGGCGACCCGCGTCGCCCCCGCTCGCCGCGCGGCCTGAGGACGAACCAGATGTACATGCTGCAATTGTTCGACGCCGACGATGCGATCCAGCCGATCGATGCACGGTTGCTGCGCGACGGGACGATCCGGATCGGGCGCGACGCGGCGGCCGACTGGCCGATCGCCGATCCCGATTGCGCCCTGTCGCGATCGCACCTCGACCTGCGCGCCGACGCCGACGGCCTGATCCTGCGCGTGTTCGGCGCGAATGGCGTGTTCGACGATCTGTCGGGCGTGCGTTTCCCCGATCAGACCGATGTCGCGCTGCCGCTGCCCGGCGCGTTGCGGCTGGGGCGCTTCCGCATCGTCGCAACGCACGCGCCGCACGCCGCCATGGCGGTCGACGAGAATCGCACGATGGTGCTGAGCCCGCCGCTCGGCACGTCGATCGAGGTGCCGGGCGACTGGAACGACGCCGCTCCGCTGCCCGCTTATACCGAAGGATCGCTGTTGGAGGCGTTCTGCGAGGGCGCGGGACTCGACGCGTCGCTGTTGTCGAGCGAGGAGCCGACAGAGGTCATGCGCCGCGCGGGCGCGGTCTATCGCCAGATGGTGCTGGGCATCGGCGACCTGATGGCCGAGCGCGACCGCGCGCGCGGGCGGTACCAACTGACCCGCACCACGATCGGCGGGGCAGACAACAATCCGTTCAAGTGGGCGCCGTCGCAGCGGCTGGCGATCGACCTGCTGCTGGCGGGATCGTCGGGATTCCTGTCCGGTCCGGCGGCGCTGAAGGCGTCGTTCCGTGACGTGAAGCGCCATCTGGTCGCGACCTTCGAAGGGCTGCAGGGCAGTCTGCGCGCCGCGATCGGCACGTTCGATCCGGCCGCGGTCGACAAAGCGGTCGGCGACAAGGGATCGCTGTTGAAAAGCCGCGCCAGCCTGCAGATGGCGGAGGTGGCGACGCGGCACGCCGATCTGTCACGACAGGTCGAACAGGGCGACGCCGGATCGCTCGATCGCGCCTTTGTCGCCGCCTATGATGCGGCAGAGGCGACGCTCAATCGCGCGGGGAACCGCACCGGCGACGCGGCGTGAGCGCGCTGCTCAGGCGCTGGTCGCGCACGCGCGCCGCGCCGACCTTCACCGCGGTCAGCCGCACCCATGTCGGCCGTGTGCGCCAAGTGAACGAGGACCGTCTGCTCGACCGCACGGCCCGCGGGCTGTGGGCGATCGCCGACGGCATGGGCGGGCATCGGGCGGGCGATGTCGCCGCGGGGATCGCGATCGATACGCTCGCCGCGCTGGCGGACACGGGCGCGCTGATCGACGAAAGCGCCGTCACCACCGCGCTGAGCGCCGCCAACGCCGCGATCATCGCCGCGACGGGAGATACCGACACCAGCGGCACGACGATCGTCGCGGCCACCCCGACCCATGTCCTATGGGTGGGCGACAGCCGCGCCTATCGCATCCGCGACGAACGGCTGACGCCGCTGACGCGCGATCACAGCGTGGTGCAGGAACTGATCGACGCCGGGCTGCTGTCGCCCGCCGATGCGCCCCGCCATCCCCGCGCCAACGTCATCACGCGCGCGCTGGGGATCGGCGCGGCCGTGGAGATCGAGCGCGCGCGGATCGAACTGCTGGCGGGTGATCTGCTGCTGCTGTGTTCGGACGGGCTGTCGCGTTCGCTCGACCCGCGGGATTTCATCCCCGGCCGTCCGCTGGAGGCGCAGGCCGACCGGCTGCTGACCAACGCGCTGCAACGCGACGGCAGCGACAATGCGTCACTGATTCTGGTCGCGGTTGGCTGAACTACGCCGGCCGCGCTAGCATCAGCGCTGCGCGCGTCGTCTTGCATACGATCTCGTCGCGCTGGTTCAGGCCGATATGTTCGAACGTCACGATGCCCTGCCCCGGGCGCGAGGTCGACGGGCGGAGCGCCACGACGGTCGTCTCGGCGCGGATCGTGTCGCCCGCGAATACCGGCTTGGGAAAATTCGTTTCGGTCATGCCGAGGTTCGCGACCGTCGTCCCGAACGTCGTATCCTGCACGCTGAGACCGATCACCAGACCTAACGTGAAGAGCGAATTCATCAGCGGGCGGCCGAATTCGGTGGTCGCGGCATAGGCATGGTCGATGTGCAGCGCGGCCGGATTGAAGGTCAGCGACGAGAACAGCATATTGTCCATGTCGGTCACCGTGCGCCGGATCTCGTGCGTGAACCGCCGCCCGATCTCGAACTCTTCGAAAAACAATCCCGCCACGTCATCGTCCTCCCTTATCCCGTCACAAGGGCGAACGATCCCGCCGGCTTGTCGAGAAGGAACATCGCGCCGCCATAGTTTCGCCGCGTCATCTTGCCTACAGCGCGTGCGAGCAACGGACACGGTATCAATGAAGGCCATCATCATCGTCGCCGGTCAGGGTTCGCGGCTGTTGCCGCTGACGCTGGGCGTTCCCAAATGCCTGGTGCCGGTGGGCGGGCGCGCGATCCTGGACCATCAGTTGGATGCCGCGCGGGCGGCGGGGATCGACCGCGCGGTCGTCATCGGCGGCTACCGCATCGATCAGATCGCGGAATATCTGTCGCAGCGGAAGCACGATGTCGCGGTCACGCTGATCTTCAATCCGTTCTGGGCGGTGGCGAGCAGCATCGGCAGCGTGTGGGCGGCGCGCGACCATCTGAGCGATCCGTTCGCGCTGATGAACGGCGACACGATCTTCGATCCGTCGATCGTCGCGGCGGCGGCCGCCGATACGACGCCCGGAATCAGGCTGGTGGTCGACGCCATCGTCGAGCCGGAACATGACGACATGCTGGTGGAGGTCGCAGGCGGCCGGGTCTGCGACGTCGACAAGCATCTGCCCGCCGGACGTGCGACGCACCGTTCGCTGGGGCTGGTCCTGTCAAGCGGCGGCGACGCGTATCGATCGGCGCTGCGTGAGGTGATTGCGGGCGACGAGGGCATTCACGCTTATCATCACGCGATCATCGCGCGCCTTGCGCCCGACGGCCATGTCGGCGCGGTCGTGATCGATCCGCGCGCGCATTGGCAGGAGATCGATACCGCCGACGACATCGCGCGGTGGGAACGCGATCACCGGCAGAGCGACCCGGTGGCCGCGTGAAGGGACCGGTCGCGTTCCTGTTCCTCGGCGAAACGCTTCTGATCCCGCACCTTTATCCGATCGTCGAGGCGCTGAGCGAAATCGCGCCCGACGTGGCGATCGATCTGTGGGTGGGCACCTCGGTCCATGAAAATCTGCTGACGCGCTGGACCGCCGACCTGAACAATCCGCGCCTGCGCATCCGCCGCGCGCCGGGATTTCGGACCGTCGCGGACGACGGCGCGGGCCGCAACCCGCCGCTGCCCGCGAAGCTGCCGATGCTGGCGCGGCTCGCCCCTTATCTGTGGCGCGTGCCCGTGGTCGTATCGGCCGAGCAGACCAGCCTGTGGCTGCCGCGGGTGCTTCCGATACGGGCGCGGTTCGTCAACACCTTTCACGGCGCGGGATCGATGACCAACCGCGACGATCCGCGGCGGCGCGCGGCATGGCGCACCTTGGTCGCCTCGAAGCGGGAGCGCGATGCGCTGGCCGAGAACGGCGTGGCGGCGGAGCGGATCGCAGTGACCGGCTATGTGAAGGCCGCTTTCCGCCAGCGCACACACACGCAACTGCCGTTCGCCGATCGCCGCCCCGTGGTGCTGTATGCGCCGCATTGGCAGCGGCATCGTTCGTCGTGGTGGGCGTGGGGGCGGCAGGCGGTGGAGCAACTGGCCGCGCAGGATCGCTACAATGTCATCATCGCCCCGCACCAACGGCTGGCGGAAAAGGCGCCCGAACTGCGCGACCTGCTCAAGACGGCCGGAGCGCTGCCGCATGTCCACACCGACCTGGACGGCTTTGCGATGGTCGACGGCAGCTATACCGCCGCGGCCGACATCTATCTGGGCGACACGTCGAGCCAGGTGATCGAATTCCTGATGCAGCCGCGCCCGTGCATGTTCCTCGACCCGCGCGGCACCACATGGCAGAGCGATCCGTCCTACGCGATGTGGGCGTGCGGAGAAGTGGTGACGACGCCCGATCGCATCATCCCCGCGTTGATCGAGGCGCCCGTTCGCCATGCGACGTTTCGAGCGGCGCAGACCGCTTTCGCAACGTCTTCGCTCGGCGACACCAGCGGCGCGGCCGCGGGGCGCGCCGCGGCGGAGATCGTTGCGGCGTTGCGCGGCTGACGCAATCGGCTATCGGGCGGCAATGGACGCAAGTGCGATCAAACCGGCGATGCTGTCGATCGGCGCGAACCCGACGCTCATCTGGGGCATGACGACGGCCGAGCGCGCGCGGCGGATCGCGGTCGCGCAGGGGCTGCCGGCCGGCGGGAGCGATGCCAGCGGCGCGGCGATGCTGGCGAATGCGGCGTTCGCGTTCGATCCCGCATGGACGGCGCATCTCGGCGCGCGCCCGGCGAGCGTGCTCACCAGCCGCGGCGTGCCAGTACTGGCGCACGTCGTCACCGCCGAACAACGCGGGCTGGTGGAGGCCGCGATGCGCGCGAACACGCCGTTGCCCGCGAACGACCTCACCGTTTTCGCCGAGGAAGCCGAAGGCGGCATCTTCAACGAGGCGTTGCGCAAGCGCGAACGTCCCTTCGCCGCCGAGCTGACGCCTGCGTCGGTCACGGCGATCGAACGCGCCAGCTATGTCGGCGCGTACAAGGGCGTGACCGACCTGCTGACCAAATACCTCTGGCCCGAATGGGCGCTCGTGCTGACCCGCCTCGCCGCGCGCGCCGGGATCACGCCGAATCAGGTCACCGCGACGGGAACGGTGCTGTGCATCGTCGCGACGATCGCCTTTTGGTACGGCTGGTTCTGGACCGGACTCGCGACCGGTCTGACGTTCATGGTGCTCGATACCGTCGACGGAAAGCTGGCGCGCTGCACGATCACCTCGTCGGCGCTGGGCAATGCGTGGGATCACGGCATCGACCTGGTTCATCCGCCGTTCTGGTGGTGGGCGTGGGCGGCGGGATGCGCGCCATATGGCCGCGCGCTGACCGACGACACATTCTGGGCGGTGATGGCGGCGATGCTGACCGGTTACGTCGCGCAGCGGCTAATCGAAGGCGCGTTCATCGTGCGGTTCGGGATGCACATCCACGTCTGGCGGCGCTTCGACAGCCGGTTCCGGCTGATCACCGCGCGGCGCAACCCGAACATGGTCATCCTGTTTGCGGGGCTGCTGATCGGACGGCCCGACTGGGGCATCGTCGCGGTGGCGGTCTGGACGATCGTGTCGCTGGCCGTCCATCTCGTCCGGCTGGCGCAGGCGATGGTCGAGCAGCGACGCGCGCCGATCGCGAGCTGGCTGGCCTGACACCGCGCGTGGCCGGCGGCATCCGATCCCTGGCGGCCTCGATCCGGTCGCGTCCCGGCGTGCAGGCGGTGCTGCGCAATCTCGGCTGGCTGCTGGCCAGCCGCAGCGTGCTGGCGATCCTGTCCTTGTTCTATCTCGGGTTCGCCGCGCGCACGCTGGGCGTGGTGGATTTCGGCCGCTTCGCGCTGATCACCGGCGCGTCGCAGGCGCTGGCGATCTTCGTCGGCTTCCAGACATGGCAGATCATCGTCCAATATGGCGTCGACCCGTTGCAGCGCGGCGATACGCCCCGGCTCGCGCGGCTGTTGCGCGGTTGTGCGTTGCTCGACCTGACCGGCGCGCTGATCGGCGTGGCGCTGACCGTCGCGATCCTGCGCGTCGGGGCCGGGCCGCTCGGCATCCCGCCCGATCTGACGCGCGACACGCTGATCTTCGCGGTCATCCAGCTGGTGTCGGTGCGCTCGACCCCGCTCGGCATCCTGCGCCTGCGCGACAAATTCTCGCTGTCGGCGCTCGCTGACAGCATCACCCCGATCGTGCGCTTTGTCGGTGCCGGCGCTGCGATGCTGTTCGACCCGAGCGTGCGCGGCTTCATGATCGCCTGGGCGGCGGCCGAACTGCTGACCGCCGCAACCTATTGGGTGCTGGTCGCGCGCAGCGGCGACCTGGGCCTGATCGGTCGCGCACGGACCGGTTTTGGGCAACTGGTGGACGAAAATCCCGGCATCGTGGGCTTTGCGGTCAGCACCAACGCCAGCGCGACGCTGGGCCTGTCGAGCAAACAGTTCCCCCTGCTGCTGGTCGGCGCGGCGGCCGGTCCGTCGGCGGCGGGCATCTTCCGGCTCGCCGCGCAGCTGGCGCAGGCGCTCGCCAAGGTTTCCCAGCTGATTGCGCGCGCCGCTTTCCCCGAGGTCGTCCGATTGGCGCGTACGGCGTCGCCGCGGCGCTTGGGCCGCATCCTGCCCCGGACGTATCTGGTCAGCGGGCTGGCGGCGCTGGCGATCATGGCCGTCGTCGTCCTGGCCGGGCGGCAGGTGCTGTCGCTGATCGGCGGCAAGACCTTTGGCGACGCTTATCCGATGCTGCTGTGGCTGACCGCTGCGGGGTGCATGGAGATGATCGTGATCAGCGCCGAAACCGTGCTGACCGCGTTGCACCGCGCAGGCGTCGTCTTCGCCATTCGCGCCGTCGCCGCCGCGCTGATGCTAGCGGGCGCGTTGATCCTGATGCCCCTTTATGCCGCCAGCGGCGCGGCGATGGCGGTGTTCGCGGGATCGGCGGTCGTCGCGCTGCTGCTGGGGATCGCGGCGCGCAGGATTACGCGCGTCTCGGCAGATGACGAGATCATCGACGGCTGACACGCCGGATCGCGTTTCATCACACCCTCCGACCGTGCGCCTCACCCCGAATTGCCGCATCGGCGAGTCACTCCCGGGTCACTAATTTGTAGCATATCTGTCGCGCACACGGTAGGACGGGGCAGTGTTCGAGCAGGCGATCAGAACGACGGCGGCGTCTCAACGGGTAGCCGCGAGAGACCGCTCGTCCGCACCGGTCGGCCGGACCCTTTCGAGGGCGGCGGCGCAGGCTGGCGTGAAGGCGGGGGTGATCTGCAATCCCAAGAGCCACCAGAACCGCACTGGCCATATTGCTTTCGGGACGCCGTTCCGGTCGTTCGCATCGCCCGGCGTGGTGGTCGCGACACCGCGCACGCGGGATGAATTGACCGGCGTATTGCTGGGCTTCGCACGCGACGGGATCGATCTGCTGGTCATCGACGGCGGCGATGGAACGGTCCGCGACGTGCTGACCCGCGCGGGCACGATCTGGGGCGACGATTGGCCACGGATCGCGATCGTGCCGTCGGGCAAGACCAATGCACTGGCGCTCGACCTCGGCGTTCCGGCGGACTGGACGATCGAACAGGCGCTGGCGGCGGCGGCGGCGAACCACAGCGTCGAACGGCGACCGGTAGAGATCGAGCGGCGCGACGATGCGGCGGTGCTGCGCGGTTTCCTGTTCGGGACCGGCGCGTTCGTGAGCGCCACCGCGCTGGCGCAGCGCACGCACCGCGTCGGCGCGTTCCACGGCGTCGCGGTGTCGCTGGCGCTCGGCTGGGCGGTCGCGCAGACCATCTTCGGGCGGGCGTCCAGTCAGTGGCGGGCGGGCGAACATATCAAGCTGCGCGCCGCGCTCGCCGATGGTCGTGGCGAGGTGGCGGTCGACGACCGGCGTTATCTCCTGCTCGCCTCCACGCTCAATCGCCTGCCGGTCGGATTGAAGCCGTTCGGGACGCCGCGCGCGGGAATGAAGCTGCTCGTCGTCGACGCGCCACCGCGCCGGATGATCCGGGCGGTGCCCTTGCTCCTGTCGGGATCGGAATCGCCGTGGCTCGACGCGTCCGGCTATCGCCGGTTCGATGCCGACGCGATCGATCTGACGATCGATGGCGATTTCATCCTCGACGGCGAAATCTATCCCGGCGGCGATTTGAGGATACGCCCGGCGACGCCGATCCGCTTCGTCGTCCCGTGACCGATCTGCTGACCGCGTTCCTGCGGGACGAGATGATGCGCGCCGTCCCGCGGCAGGCGCACGACATCGCGCGCCTGCTGGCAGAGGCTCCCGGCACGATCGCGATCTTGTTCTACGGATCGAATTTGCGCACCGGTTCGGCCGAGGGCGTGCTGGATTTCTATGTCCTGCAGGATGGGCCACCAGAGCGCGGATTGTGGCCCAGGGCCGGGTATCGCGAGGTGTCGATCGCGGGACAAACGGTGCGCGCGAAGATCGCGACGATGCGGCTGGCGACCTTTGCGAAGGCGGCGGCGGCGCAGACGCTGGACACGACGATCTGGACGCGATTCGTTCAGCCTTGCGCGCTCGTCTGGGCGCGCGACGCGGCGGCGGGCGAACGCGTCATCGCGGCGGTCGCCGCGGCGGCGGTGAGCGCGGCGCGGTTCGCGGCGGCGCTGGGGCCGGAGACGGGCGCGCCGCGGGATTATTGGGCGGCGCTGTTTGCGGAGACCTACGCCGCGGAATTTCGCGTCGAATCGGCCGGGCGATCGGCGACGATCGTGGCGCATGATCCGCAGCGGTACGATGCGTTGCTGCCGCTCGCCTGGACCGCGGCGGGTATTGCATTCGATGTCGATGCAGGAGAGCTCCGGCCGCGGATCGGCAGTGCGCAGCGCGCGAGTGTGTTGCGCGGGTGGCGCGCGCGGCGGCTGGCGGGCAAGCCGCTCAACCTCGTCCGGCTGGTGCGCGCCGCCTTCACCTTCGACGGCGCGGCGCGCTACGGCGCGTGGAAGATCGAGCGGCACACCGGTGTTCCCGTCCGCCTGACGCCGTGGCGGGAGCGGCACCCGATATTGGCCGCGCCCGGCGTGTTCTGGCGCGTATGGCGCGCGCGTTCCCGCACCGCGTGACGGATTTAGCCGATACGCCCTTCACCGCGCTGATCCTGGCTGGCTCGCGTGGCGGCGTCGATCCGGTCGCGGCTTATGCCGGCGTTTCGCACAAGGCGTTGGTCGTGCTGGAGGGCGAAACGCTGCTGACGCGGGTGGCGCATACGCTGACGCTGGCGGGGGCGACGCGAATCGTCGTGTCGACCAATGACACGGCCGTGCGCGACCATGCCGTCGCGCTGGGTGCGGAGGCGATCGCCTCCGCCGAGGGGCCGAGCCTGAGCGTGCGTAACGCCATCGAAGCGTTGGGGACGCCGTTGCTGGTCACGACAGCGGATCACGCGCTGCTACAACCAGAATGGATACGGCGGTTCCGATCTGACCTGCCGCCCGCAATGGACGTGGTGGCGCTGCTCGCCCGGCGCGAATCGATCGAGGCGGCGGCGCCGGGGACGCGCCGGACCTATCTGCGCTTTGCCGACGGCGACTGGTCGGGGTGCAATCTGTTCTATCTGGCGACGCCGCGTGCTGCGGGCGCGATCGATCTGTGGCGACAGGTGGAGGTAGATCGCAAGCGACCGTGGCGGATCGTCCGTCGCCTGGGTCTGGCGACCATGGCGCGCTATCTGACGCGCCGCCTGACGCTGGCAGAGGCGGTCGCGCGTCTGGGCCGGTTGGCCGACGTGCGCGCGACGGCGGTCGAGAGCCCGTTCGGCTTGGCCGCGGTCGACGTTGATACGCCGAACGACCTGGATTTGGTCAGGGGGCTGGGTGCCGCCAAAATATCCTCCCCTGCAAGGGGAGGTGGCAGCGCGAAGCGATGACGGAGGGGTGGCACCCTATCGAGAGCGCGGCACCCCTCCGGCGCTACGCGCCACCTCCCCTTACAGGGGAGGATTGATCTGGGAAAACAAACGTCCCGAGGATTAACTCAAACCATGTGCACGGTCTTCGTCACCAGATGCGCGGCGACGCCTTCCGGCCCGTCCTCCGAGCCATGCCCGCTGTCCTTCACCCCTCCGAACGGCGCATCGGGCGCGCTCAGGCGGACCGAGTTGATGCCGACCATTCCCGCCTCGATCGCGTCGCCCAGCAGATTCTGGCGGCGGCCGTTTTCGGTGAAGCAATAAGCCGCCAAGCCGAACGGCAGGCGATTGGCCTGTTCGATCGCGTCGTCGACGGTGGCGAAGGGGCGCAGCAAAGCGATCGGGCCGAACGGCTCCTCGTTCATCGCGCGCGCCTCCAGCGACACGTCGGACAGGACGGTGGGGGTGAAGAAGAACCCGCCGTTCGAATCGTCTCGCGTGTCGCCGCCCGCCAGCAGCTTCGCGCCGGTGGCCTGCGCATCCGCGACGAGCGCGCCGATCGCTTCGGGGCGGCGCGGGTTGGCCATCGGCCCCATCTGCGTGTCGGGCTGCATTCCGTCGCCGACCTTCAGCGCCTTCGTCCGCTCGGCAAAGCCCGCGGCGAAACGGTCGTAAATGCCCTCCTGAACATGGAAGCGCGTCGGCGCGATGCACACTTGGCCCGCATTGCGGAACTTGTGCGCGACGAGCAGGTCGATCGTCTTGTCGAGATCGCAATCGTCGAACACCAGCACCGGGCCGTGCCCGCCCAGCTCCATCGTCGTCTTCATCATCGTGTCGGCGGCCAACTTCATCAGATGCTTGCCGACCGGGACCGACCCGGTGAAGCTTAGTTTGCGCGTGATCGGCGACGCGAGCAACTGGCGCGACACCATGTCGGGCACGCCGAACACGCATTGCGCGACGTTGCCGGGCAGGCCCGCATCCTGGAAGCAGCGCATGACCTCGATCGCCGAGCCCGCCGTCTCCTCGCTCGGCTTGATGATGATCGAACACCCGGCGGCGAGCGCTGGCGCGATCTTCCGGACCACGTTCATTATCGGGAAATTCCAAGCGCAGAACGCCGCGACCGGCCCAACCGGCTGTTGCAGCACCAGCGAACGGCCGCCCGGCGCACGCGGCAGGACGCGGCCGTAGATGCGCACTGCTTCGCCGGCGTGGAAATCGAGCAACGCGGCGGCGAACAGCGCCTCACCCTTGGCCTCGACCTGGATCTTGCCCTGTTCGAGCGTAGCGATGCGCGCGAGGTGATCGGCGCGTTCGCGGATCAGCGCGGCGGTGCGCGTCAGGATCGCGGCGCGCGCCTCTGGCGCGGTTGCACGCCACGCGATGAAGCCGCGCCGCGTCGCGTCCAACGCGCGGTCCAGATCGGCGGCGGTGGCCAGCGGCAGCGCGCCATGCGCCGCGCCGGTCGCCGGGTTCAGCACATCCTGCGTATCGCGTCCGTCCGCGCCCAACCATTCGCCATCGACGTACAGCGCGAGCTTCGTATCATATCCGGTCATGTATCGATCCTGTCCGAGCGCCGCGTGGGGCTTCATTCGGCGGCGATCGATAGCGGGGTTTCGGTGCGTGTCCAGCGCGGCTGGATCGGCGCGACGAGACCGGTGTCGGCTTGGGAGCGGGTGCGCAGGTCGTCGATCGACGGACCGTAGTTGAACAGCGGGATCGCGTCGCCGCGGGCGGCGCGCATTTTGGCACGCAGCGCATCGGTCGCCGCCTGATCGACCGCGCCGTCGGCGATCACCACGCCGTAAGCGCGCGCGCCCTCGGCGGTGACGAGGCCCTGGCCGATCTCCTTCGCGATGAGCGCGGGATCGCGGTCGAGCGGGTCGCCCCAGCCGCCGCCGCCCCAGGTGATGAAGTCGAGTTCGTCGCCGGCCTGGACCTTCAAATCCTCGCGCTTGTTGCCGACGATCTCGGTCGTGCCGTCGACGCGGCGCAGGATCTTCTTCGCGCGCGCGCCCGGCGCGCCGCCGTTGACGCCCCACGGATGGACGAACCAGCGATCGTCGTGGATCGCGATCTCTCCGTCCTCGAGGAACTGGTAGGTCATCAATATGCCGTTGCCACCACGGTGCAGCCCGGCCCCGCCGCTGTCGGGCACGGTTTCGTACCGCTCGATCCTGAGCGGGAAATAGCGTTCGAGGAACTCGTTCGGCACGTTGGTGAAGTTGGGCCAGAGGCTGTGGCCGTCGGGGCCGTCGCCGAGCGGACGGCCGGGGATGCCGCCGAAGCCGATCTGGAACAGCTGGAACCATTCGCCCTTCGCGTCGCGCCCCGAATAGAACAGGTGTGGGCTTGAGCTGAACCCGGCGGCGTTGAGGAACTCGGGCGTCTTCTGGCCGAGCAGACCGCCGAGAATGTCGAACAGCCGCCCGAGCGCGTGCGTCCGGCCGCTGAGCGCGGCGGGAAACTTCGGCTTCAACAGCGATCCTTCGGGGATGCGCACGTCGATCAGGTCGTAATAGCCGTCGTTGAACAGGATCTGCGGGTCAAACACCATGATCATGTAAATGCCGAAGAACATCCGCATCATGTTTTCATTGAGCAGGAAATTGATGCTGCCCTGGCTCTGCGGATCGGTGCCCTCGAAGTCGAGCACCACACGCCCGTTCTCGCGCCACATCGTGCACTTGATCTTGTACGGGCCGTAACCGAGCCCGTCGTCGCAGATGTAATCCTCGAAGCTGACCGGTTCCTCGCCGATCGCAGTGTCGATCAGCGCCTTCATCGCGCGGTGGTTGCGCGCGAGCAGGTCTTCGCACGCCGAGACGAACACATCGTCGCCGAAGCGCTCCGCCATCTCGATCACGCGGCGCGCGGCGACGCGGCAGCTGGCGATCAGCGCATTGAGGTCGGCCTTGCACCATTCGGGCGAGCGCGACTGCGCCATGACGAGCTTGACCAGTTCCTCGTTATAGACGCCTGCTTTCCAGATCTTGACCGGCGGGATGCGCACGCCTTCCTGGAAGATGTTGGTCGCGTCGATCGGCATCGACCCCGCGACCTTGCCGCCGATGTCGCTCTGGTGCCCGAACATCGAGGTATAGGCGATGATCCGCCCCTCCTTGAACACCGGCAGCAGCACAAGCCAGTCGTTCAGATGGCTGATCGCGCCCTGCACCGAATAGGGATCACTGAGAAAGATCATGTCGCCTTCCTCGACCGTGCCGTCATAGCCGTCGAGGAACGGGCCGATGTACGATCCGAACTGCCCGACGATCATGCGGCCCTTGTGATCGGCGATCAGCGGGAAGGCGTCGCCCTGTTCGCGGATGCCGGGCGACATCGCGGTGCGCACCAGCGTCGCGTCCATCTCGATGCGGGCGTTGCGCAGCGCGTTCTCGATGATGTCGAGCGTTACGGGATCGATCGATACCGTGGCGAAGGGCGTGTCGTTGGTCTGGACGATCGTGGCGGGCATCAGTTGTTCCCCCCGGAAAGTACGGGTGTGATCAGGATATTGCCGAAATCATCCACGGTGCCGATATGTCGGGTCTCGATCAGCGTGGTCGAATCCATCTCGATCACGATCGCGGGGCCGGGGATCACGTCGCCGGCCTCCAGCTTCGACCGGTCGTAGATCACCGCGGCCTGTTCGGCATTGTCCATCCACAGCGTATGATCGCGAAGTCTCGCCTGTGCCGGATCGCCGTCGCCTTGTGGAAGGGTCAGCGCGGGCAGTTCCAGCGCCCGGCCGGTCGCGACCGCGCGGAGGTTCACCAGCTCGTGTTCGCTGTCCATGTTGAAGGTGAACAGGCGGCGGTGTTCATCGTCGAACCGCGTGGTGAGCGTGTCCAGCCCGCCCTCCAGATCGGCGAGCGACACCGTCATCGGGACTTCGAACGCCTGACCCGAATAGCGCACGTCGATCTCGAACCCGGTCTCGATCTCGGCTTCGTCGATGCCGTCGGCGATCAGTTCGTCGCGGACCTGGCGCTCCATCGTCTTCAGCGTGGCGATGACCTCGTCGGCGCTCGTCTCGGACAGACGCTTCGACAGCGAACGCGCGGTTTCGGTGCGCATGCGCGTCGTCGCGTCGCCCAAAGCACACAGCACGCCGGGCGAGACCGGGGACACCGCGGGATAGCTGCCCATCAGCCGCGCGACCGCATTGACGTGCAGCGGCCCCGCGCCGCCGAACCCCATCAGCGCGAACCCGCGCGGGTCGTAGCCCTGCTGGACCGAGATCATGCGCAGCGCGCCGAACATGTTCTCGTTGACGATATCGATGATGCCGCGCGCCGCCGCCATCAGCCCGATGCCGAGCGCGTCGGCGATCGTCTGCACCGCCGCGGTCGCCGCCGGACGATCGAGCTTGAACGTGCCCCCGAGCAGGTTTTCGGGCAGGTAGCCGAGCACGACATTGGCGTCGGTCACCGTCGGCAGCGTGCCGCCCTTCCCGTAAGCGGCAGGCCCCGGCACCGCGCCCGCGCTCTGCGGGCCCACTCGAAGGGCTTTGGTCAGTTCGGGCACGTAGGCGATCGACCCGCCGCCCGCGCCGACCGTCTTCACGTCGAGCGACGAGGCGCGCACCGACAGATGCCCCACCTCGGTGGTGCGCACGCGGCGCGGCTCGCCGTGCTCGATCAGCGCGACGTCGGTCGAGGTGCCGCCGACGTCCAGCGTCAGGATGTTGTCCAGCCCCGCATTCTTCGCGACCCACAAGGCGCCGGTGACGCCGCCCGCAGGTCCAGACATCAGCAACGAGACCGGATGCTCCTCCGACTTCTGCGACGACATCAGCCCGCCATCCGAGCGCAGCAGCGACAGCCGCCCGGTCATCTCGACCTTCTCCAGCTTCTCGCGCAGATTGCGGACATAGCGCCCGACGAGCGGCCGCACCGCGGCGTTGGCGACGGTTGTCAGCGTGCGTTCGTATTCCTGCATCTCAGGCAGGACGATGTGGCTCATCGACAGCGGCACGTCGGGCAGCACCTCCGCGGCGATCGCCGCCACGCGGCGTTCGTGCTCGCCGTTGAGATAGGCGTTGATCAGGCTGATCGTCAGCGCCTCGATCCCCTGTCGCTTCAATCTCTCCAGCGCGGCGCGGATGTCGGCATCGTCGACCGGCCGCACCTCGCGCCCCTCCGCGTCCATCCGCCCCTTGATCTCGACCGTATCCTCCAGCTTCGCCAGCGGCTCGGGCTTTGGCCAGACGATCCAGCCCGCCAGACCGCCGGGCACGAAGCTGCGCGCGATCTGCATGATCTGGCGGTAACCCTCGGTCGTGACCAGACCGACGCGCGCGCCCTTGCCCTCCAGCATCGCGTTGGTCGCCACGGTCGTGCCGTGCAGGAACACCGCGATCTCCGACGGCGAAACCCCGGCCGAGGCGCATACCGCCTCGACCCCGGTCAATATCCCTTCGGAACTGTCGTGCGGGGTCGACGGCGTCTTGTGCCGCCAGAAATCACCGCTCGCATCGTCGAACAGCAACAGATCGGTGAACGTGCCGCCAACGTCGACACCCAGGCGATACCCCATCAATCAGTCCTTCATTGCGCCGACAAAACTTATCCGGGGTAGCTGACCTTTTAGATAGACCGGATCGCGCTTGCCGCGGACCAATTTGTCCTTGGCGAAACCGGCGTCGATGAACGCCTGATCATAATCCAAACTCTTGAATCCGGCCGAGAACGGCTCGTTCACATTGTTGCCGAACCAGCTCATCAGCAGATTCTCGAACGGATCGGAGGCATAGGACGCGCCACCGTCATGCAGCGTCAGTCCGCCCGGCGCGAGCAGGCGATTCGCTTCCTTGAACAGCGCGCGAATCACCGGCTGCGGGCATTCGTGCGTGACCAGCATCGACACGACGATGTCGAAATGACCGTCGGGAAAGTCGGTCGCGGTGCCGTCCTGTTGGCTGAAGTGGATCGCCTCACCCATCGCCTCGGCCCGGCCGTGCGCATAGCGGACCTGCGGGCCGCCGATGTCGATGCCGTGGACCTCGGCGTCCGGGAACGCCTCCTTCCACGGCAGCGTGGTGAAGCCCGGACCACAGCCCATGTCGAGGATCCGCTTCGGCTTTAGATCGGGATATGTCTCACGCACGAACGCCGCCATCGCGACGCCGAGCCCGTCATTGCGCGCACCCAATCCGCCGAACGAAAAGACATGCACGCCGCGATCATACAGCGCGCCCGCGAACGTATCGTCGGGGCTCAGCTCGGTATGGAAATTGCCCGGCATGACGTGGATGTCGACCGAATCGATATAGCGCGGGATCGGCAGATCGGGATTGGTGCGCAGCGTGCCGAGATCGCCGGGCTTGGGCTTCGCGGCCTCGTCCAGCGTGTCGAGCTGGCGTTCGACGCTCTCCCCGACCGTATCCCACAGCAATTCCTGCGCGGCGCGGCCGATGACGTTCGATCCGCGATAGTAGAAGCTTTGCTCCATCAGCGTCTTGGCTTCACGCACGTCGTCGGGCGTGCGGCCGTGCTTGGCCTCGAACGCGGGGCGCTGACGTTCGTTGTAGACGGTGCGCATCCCCGGAAAGAGATCGACCGTGAACATTTTCCGCAAGCTCGACACGAAGGCGTAGCGCGCGGCTTCGTCATGCGTTTCGGAGGGGAGAAGGGCGTGGCGTTCCTGGAACACGATTGTTCTCCTTCAGGCCAGGGCGGAGAGGCCGACCGCCTCGACCGCCGCGACGATGATATCATGATCGACGTTCGGCATCCCGCCCGAAATCGACGCCGCGCCGATCGTCACGCCGTCCTTCTGCACGACCACCGCGCCGCCCAGCGGCACGAACGCGCCGCCGGTCGCGGCGGTGATCGCGGCGACCCCGCACGGATCGACGAAGGTCTTCTGCAGCGACCACGAACTGCGGTTGAACCCCAGCGCCGAGCGCGCCTTGCCGAGCGCGGTGTCGACGCCGAAATTCCCCTGCGCGTCGTTGCGCATCGCCAGCCGGATGTGCCCGCCCGGATCGGTGACGACCACCGACATGACGGTGACGCCACGGCCGGGCGCGTCGGCGAAGGCGATGCGCGCGATCTCGGCGGCGGTTTCCAGGGTGATGCTCATGCTGTCGCCTTCTTTACCGGGCCGTCGGTGGCCGCCGCGTCGCGTTCTTCGGTGACGACGCGCAGCACGCGCTTCAGCATCGCCTCCCGTTTCGCCTCGCGCGCCGCATGGCGTTCGGGGGTGAGTTCATACGCTTCGATCGCGTCGGTCGTCGCCGTGCCGCCAAGGTCGGCGACCGCTTCATGCGTGTCGATCCGGTCGCGCAGCGCGGAGACTTCGGACATCAGCGCGACCAGCATGATCATCACCTGATCGATGTCGCCGGGCTGGAGATATTCGGGGCGCGACTGACCGCGCGCAAAGCGGCGGCGGGGTTTGCGGATGGGGGCGTCGGTCATGCCGGTTTCCATGTCCGCGCCAAGGGTGCGCCGACAACGACGCCGTTGCCGGTGTCCGCTATCCGGTGTTTCGATAAGCACCTCCCCGGCGCAGGCCGGGGCCCAGGCTGGCCGAAATCTATACAGAGGGCAGGCCTAAAGCCGAGAAGCCGTGGCGACTGGACCCCGGCCTTCGCCGGGGAGGTAGGAATAGCGCTCACCGGAACGTCCGCTTCAGCCACGCAGCCATGTCTTCGATGATCCGTTCCTTGTTCTCGCGAAAGCCGTGGCTGCCGTTCGGATAGCGGACCTGCTCTAGGTTGCCGCGATAGGCGGCGGAGAATTCGCGGACGAAATCCTCGCTCATCAGCGGGTCTTTTGCGCCGGTGATCGACAGCCCCGGCAGGTCGAATTCACGCACCCGCGCGGTATGGACGGTGCGCGCGTCGGGGCCGTTATTGTCCAGGAACGCGCGCGCGCTCATCAGCCCGATCGCCACGTCCATGTCGCGGCCTGCGGCGGTCGCAGCACGCGCGGTCGCGACGTCCTTCTCATACTGACCGGGCGGCGAATGGTCGCGCGCATAGGTGGGGCTGTCACGCGTCGGCGCGATGTAGATCAGGCCCGCCACGCGCTTGTCGTGCGTGCCGGCGACATACGCCGATTCCCAGATACCGCCGTTCGAATGGCCCGCCAGCACCACGCGCCGCGCGCCCAGCGCCGCTGCCTTGTCGACCCATTTACCGATATCCTCGGTCACCTCGGTCAACCGGGAGGACTGGAAGCCCGCGACGCCCGAAATCCGCATGCCCGGCGCGATTGCGACATAGCCCTGCTGCGCCAGCCGCCAGCCGAGCCAGTGAGTCGAGGACTGGATCGTGTCCCCGACCCGCCCCGAGATCAGCATCACCACCGGCCGCGCGGGATCGCCACCGCCCGCGGGCGCATAGCGCACCCCCTGCAGCACGCGCCCGCCGCCGGTCGTCACGTCCAGCACGTCGGTCGTCACCGCAGGCCTGACGCCCAGCCCGTGCGTCGTCAGCCAGTCAGCGATCGCATCGGCGGCGCGCGTTTCCGCACCTGCGAAATTGCCGACGTCCTTCGGGAAACGAACGATATCGACCCTGCCCGCCGTCTTCAGCCGGTCGGAGGTGGATCGATCGCCGCCGCTGATCAGCGCCAGCGTCGGCAGCGACAGCTTTGCCAGCACCGCCACGTTACGCGCCTGCGCCGCCGGGCTCCACAATTGCATGAACGCTTCGGCGGGCTGGACGAACACGCCGTTGCCGACCCACGGATCGGTCGCCGGGGCCGCCCCCTGCCCCGGCTCCAGCGATTTGGGATACAGGCCGCGGCCACTATTCACCGACGCTTCCGCCGCGGAGACACGGGCCGCATAATTGGGGCGATCGAGACCCGCGCGCGGGAAGGCGCGCAGGTTCGTGGTCGGGTTGATCAGCACCACGGCCTTCACCCGGCGTTCCCCGCCGTTGTCGATCAGCACGTCGGGCTGCGTCGCGAGATATTCGGCGGCGACGATCGCCCCGTAATTCTGCCCGGCGAGGACGAAATCCTCGTATCCGCTCATCTCGAGGTAATCGAGGCCCGCCTTCACCGCCCAAACCGTGTCGGCGAAGCGCACGGTGGTGAAATCGTGTTCCAGCTTTCCGTAGAGGCTGAGCACCGTATAGCCCCGCGCCGCCAGCCGTTCGGCGGCGAAGCGGCTGGCCTGCCCCTGCTCCAGCGGATGCGCGCCGGGACCGGTGGTCAGCATGACGATCGCCGGGCCGTGGATGTTCGCGCCGCTCGCCGGTGTGAACAGCACCGCGGGCGTCGTCACGCGGCCGCCGCCGGGGGCCTCGATCACCCGGCCAGGCGGATCGCTCGGCAATTGCAGGACGGTGATCTTGAAATCCGCCAGCGTAGCCGCCGCCGCGACGGACGGCAGGCACAACAGGATCGCGAGCAGGAATCGGATCATCGTCATTCCTCGGGGGCTTGAACCGCAAGACTGTGCGCGCGGACCGGGCGCGCGCGATCCGGGCGCATTGGGGTAACCGGCATTCGGAGGTCCGTGGCCGGTCGCGTTGCCCGGACTGGCGTTCGCGGGTCCGCTACGTCACGAGGAGACGGGCATGGCCAGCACGACGATCGATCCTGCACTTGATGGCGCGGAGCCGAGGCTGAGCCGCGGCGCGATGATCGCGTGGGGTGTCGGGACGCTCGGCCCGGTAACTGTGCTGACCGCGACTAATGCGCTGCTGCTGCGTTTCCTGACCGACAATTACGGCCTGGCCGCGGGGATGGCGGCGACGCTGATCGCGGTGTCGAAATTCTACGACGCCTTCGCCGATGTCGCGATGGGGATCGCCAGCGACCGGACGAAGAGCCGCTGGGGGCGCAGGCGGCCGTATCTGATCGGCGGCGCGGTGCTGCTGGCGATATCGCTGCTGGCGATCTTCGCCGCGCCGTCCTTCGCCGGGGAGACCGCGCGGATCGCATACATGGCGCTGATCCTGATCTTCTACGCCACCGCTTATACCGTGTTCAACGTGCCCTATATGGCGATGCCGGGCGAGATGACGCGCAATTACCATGAGCGCACCGAACTGATGCGCTGGCGGGTATATGGCGTCGGCCTGGCGATCATCATCGCGAGCGCGGCCGGGCCGAAACTGCTCGACTGGTTCGGGGGTGGCGAGGACGCCTATGCCAAGATGGCGCTGGTGTTCGTGCCGATCGTGATCGGCGCAGGCATGATCGCCTTCTTCGGCACCGCGCACGCCCCCTCGACCGAACGCACCGCGATGCATCACGGCATCGGTGAACAAATCCGCTCGGCTGCGGCGAACCGGCCGTTCGTGGTGCTGGTGATCGTGAAGTTCATCACGCTGATGTCGCTCGGCACGCAATCGATCTTCCCGTTCTTCTTCCAGCGCATCCTGGGCGTGTCGAACGGGGTGCTCGGCACGTATTTCCTGTGCCAGTCGGCGATGTTCCTGATTGCGCCGTCACTGTGGCTGTGGTGCTCGAAGCGGATCGGCAAGAAGCGCACGTTCCTGGTCGCGCTGGCGATCAGCCTGCCGGTGTGGCTCAGCTGGATGCTGGCGGCGCAGGGCGAGCCGTTGTGGATGGTCTATCTGCGCGGGGTCGTCATCGGCATCAGCGGCAGCGGCGTCATCCTGATGGGCCAGTCGATGCTGCCCGACACGATGGAATATGATTACCGGCGCACGGGGCTTCGGCGCGAGGGCGTGTTCGCCGCGCTGTACACGACGGTCGAGAAATTCTCCGGCGCGATCGGCGTAGCGCTGGTCGGCGCGTTGCTCGGGGCATACGGCTATGTCCAGTCACGCGGCGGCGCGATCGCGCAACCCGAGAGCGCGTTATGGGCGATCCGCATCGCGATGGCCTACGTCCCCGCCGCGATCACGCTGGCGGGAATGACGGCGCTGGCGTTCTACGACCTGGAGGAGCGCAAGCTGAACGAGACGGTCCGCGCCTGATTAGCGCGCGGGCTTGATCGACAGCGAGACATAGCCGCACGGGCCGATGCGCCCACCGTGTCCGATCTTCGCGTCAGTATCCTCGAACAGCAGCACCGACCCCGGCTTCATCGGGATCGAGACCTTTGCGGTCTTGAACGTGAACGACCCGCCGAGCAGGACGAACATCTCCTTGTACGGCGCGGGGTGCAGCGCCAGGTCGACGTCGGCCGCACCGATCACGATCTGGCCAGCGCGATCACCTTCCTTGGGCAGATCGATGATGCCGAGCTTCTTGCCGGTCTTCAGCAGCGGCACGATCCGCGCGTCGATGCGCAAGGGCGCCACCGCGGAGTCGCCGTCGGGACCGGTGAACACGCGGTAGCCGTCGAGATGCGCGAGGTCGGTGGTGAATATGGTCGTCGGCGGACACGTCTTCGCTTTCGCAGAGACGGCGCCCGGCAGCATCGACGCGAGCAGCGCGGCGGCGATCATCGTGGTTCGGTTCATCATCTTCTCCCAAAAAGAAATGCGGTCGCGCCGGGATCGGCGCGACCGCATCAGGCCGTTCATGAAGGTTGCGCGGCCAATCTCAGAACTTCGCCCCCAGCGTCAGGCCATATTGCCGGCCGACCGGCAGATAGCCGTTCAGGTCGCCCTGAAAATCGCTCAATCGCGCATTGACCGAGACGATTTCCGGCGTGTGGTCGTCGGTCAGGTTGTTCACGTACAGCGACGCCGAATACATTCCGTTATCGACGCCCGCGCGAACGTTCATGATCGTGCGCGGACCATAGTAGCTGATGTTGTTGTTGAAGCCGTACTGCCGGTCCTCATACCGCGCATTGTAGGTCGCGGTCCATTTCCAGTCGCCCTGGATCGGCCCTTCCAGATCGACGCCCGCGTTCAACATCCAGTGCGGCGTGCGCGGCACGCTGAGCCCGCCGAGGCGCAGCACGTTCTTGCTCGTCGTGTTGAGCGGCGGGCCGACCGGATTCAGCGGCGTGCCCGGCGCGGCGACGACGATGCGCGCGGCGCATTGCGGGATCAGGAAGCACGAGGCGTTCGCCGCGCCGAAATCGAACGCGTCGTCGCCGAATTCCGGATCGGCATGGGCGACGCCCACATTCACGCGTACGCCGTCCGCCAGCTTCGCCGCCAGTTCGGCCTCGAAACCGTTGGTCTTCACGCTGCCGAAGTTGGTGATGACCAGGCCCGGATTGTTCGGATCGGCGCTGGGGCCGGAGATCTGAATGCCCTTCGTCTTGATGTGATACAGCGATACGTTGAATTGCAGCCGGTTGTCGAACAGGCTGTTCTTGATGCCGATTTCATAGGTCGTGTTGGTTTCGGGATCATAGCTGCGGTCGAGGATCGAGGTCGAACGCTGGTTGAACCCGCCCGATTTCAGGCCGTCGGCGATGCTGGCATAGACGTTGGTTCCGGGCGTCACCGCATATTTCACGGTCGCGCGGAAATTGTCGTAGCGGAACGTGCGCTCGGCGGGCGTCGTGCCGTTCGGGAACAGATAAGGCGTCGGCGCTGGACCGGTGCAGGTGCCAGCCGCCACCGTCAGCGTACTGGGGCACGCGACGTTGCGGATGATGATCTGGTCCTTCTTCTGATCGGTGTAGCGATATTCGCCCGACACCGTTAACCCGTCGAACACGTCGTAATCGGCCGCGACGAACCCCGACAACTGGCGATCGTGCGACAGCGTCTGCGTGATCCGGGTGGTGCTGAGCGCCGCGCCGTCGCTGTAGCTGTCGCGCGGGAATCCCGGCAGCAACTGCTGCCCCGCCGGAATCGGCGCGCCACCGATGCCGACGATCGTCGTGCCGAACGTCCGGCCCTTGTAATAGAAGCCGCCTAGCTGCCAGCGGAACGGCTGGTCCTGCGCCGACTGGATACGGAGTTCCTGGCTGAAATCCTTGTTGTTGGTGTTCGATCCGAACAGTTCCTGCAGGAACAGGACGCCGGGTCCGGGGGTCAGCAGAAACGGAATGCCGCTGCGCCGCGCGATGAAGTCGGTGTAACGCTGCTGATCGATCTTCGTATAGCCGGTCAACGACGTGATCCTGGCGAAACCGAAATCGTAGCTGACGTTCAAGCTGGCCAGGTTGACCTTGCGATCGTTGCCCGACGCGCCCGCGCCGCCCGGAATGGTCGGCACTTCGACGGGATGCTGATCGGGATCGAACCGCCCGCAGAATTCGGCGAAGCCGGTCCCGCTGACGTCCTGCGCGG
Organism: Sphingomonas sp. SUN019; assembly: GCF_024758705.1. NCBI lineage: Bacteria > Pseudomonadati > Pseudomonadota > Alphaproteobacteria > Sphingomonadales > Sphingomonadaceae > Sphingomonas > Sphingomonas sp. SUN019. The sequence goes on from NZ_CP096971.1 coordinate 1,685,685, forward strand.
TTGGTGGGGTCGTCCGCACGCCGCAGTTCTTGGCGTTGTAGGCGATCGCCGACAGCCCGAACGTATCGACGCCGTAATAGTACGCCGCGCTGACCGAAAATTCCGGCGTCGGCGTGAAATACAGCGACGCCTGCATGTCGCGCTTCTCGAAGCCGCCGGCCTTGTTGCCGTTGACCTCGTCCTGATAACTGCCGTCGAAATGTTCGTACCCGGCGGCGACGCGCACGCCGAGCACGTCCTTGATCAGCGGATAGCTCAGCACCCCGGTGAAGCTGTACTGCCCGTCATTGCCGACGAAACCGGTCGCGCTGGCGTGCGGTTCGGTGATCGAGGGGCGCTTCGATACGTAGTTGATCGCACCCGCGAACGCGTTGCGGCCATAAAGCGCGCTGACCGGCCCCTTCACGACCTCGACCCGCTCGATATCGATCAGCCCGACGTTGATCGCGGTGTTGTTCGAAATGTAGATGCCGTCCAGGAACACCGAGACGTTGGGGTCGCCGCCGCCGCCGTTCAGGTTGGTCTGACCGCGGATGATCGGGTTGACGCCGAATTCCGAGCCGCCGCTGGTGATCGACAGGCCCGGCGTCAGATACGAGATGTCGCGCAGGTTGCGGACGTTCGCATTGGACAGCGCCTGGCTGTTGAACGCGGTGATCGACAGCGGCACGTCCTGTAATCGCTCTTCGCGGTTGCGCGCGGTTACGACGATATCGCCGGCCCCGGTCGATGGCGGCGTGTCGGCGGCAGGCGCTGGCTCCGTCGTCTGCGTCGTCTGCGCGCCGGGGGCGGTCGCAGGCGCGTCCTGCGCCGCCGCCAGTCCCGGTGCGGCGAGTGCGAGCATCGCGACCCCCGACAGCAAGGCCTTCTGACCAAAGTTCGGTGAAATCGAGATCGAGCGCATGGAATTCCCCTCTTGGGATGCAATGTGCATCCAGTCCCGTTCGCGCCGATCGGTTGCGTTCTTCTGGGTTCCGCTTTCCGGCTCGGTCTGACCGCCGACGAGAACGGTGCGCGCACGCTGCACCCGCGAACAGACCCAGTTTGTCCCGCACCGATGACCGAATGTCATATCGCGGTAACGAACCGCACCAGTTGCTCCACGAAGCCCGACGCGGCGTCTATCGCGACTGCATTCGGGGCTAGTGCACGAAGGCGGTCGTCCTGCGCCGAGAGCGGCGTTGCGGGATCGCGCACCAGCAACAATGGCGTCGGCAACGCCGTCAGCGCCGCCGCGGCGTCATGATCCAGCGCAGCGTGGATCGGATGCGCATAGCTTTGCCGCGCGCGCATCACGTCCATCGTCCAGCGATGCAGCGGTCGCGCGGAGAAGTCCGCCTCGACGCGTCGCAGCGCTGGCAGCCGCCGGTCGTACCACGGCCAGTATACCTGCGAATCGCGCAACATCAGCCAAGTGCGATACCAATGTGCCCCATCGGCCTCGATCTCAATCGGCGGCGCGTAATGCGCGCGAAGCGATGCGCGCTCGTCCGCGTCTGGTAACGCAAGCGCCTGCAGAATCGCCGCGGTCGCGCGGCCGGTATGCGCGAGCGCCAGCGCCACCGACGATCCGAAGCCGATGCCATAGACTGCCGCGCGATCGATCCCGAGCGTGTCGAGCACGCCCGCCGCCGCATCGGCCAGCGTGGCAACGCTCGGCGGTTCGGCGAACGCATCCGATTCCCCGCTGCCCGGCAGATCGGGGGCGACCACGAAGAACCGTTCGGCCAGCTGTGCGATCAGCGGTTCGGCTTGTTCCGACGATCCCGGTGCGTCGTGGATCAGCAGCAGCGGGGGCGCGGAACGATCGCCTGCGTAACGGACATGGATCTGTCCCGTCAGGCCATCCATGAACTGCCGCGCGATGCCGCCCGATGATCCGATCGCGTCGCGGTCCACCGGGGGCAGACCGTCCGCGCCGTACCGCGCGAACGCTTCGGCGGCGACCTTGCGCTTGCGCTCAAACGATGTGCCGATCGGCGCGATCGCCTGGCCGTCCTTCAGCGGCGGAAAGCGGTCGAGGTGGGGGTACAGCATGTCGGTTTCGGTCGCGGTGAACACCGCGGGCACCGTCAGTTCGGCGATCGCGGCGATGGCGCGCGCGCCGTAGAAGCTGGCGGCGCGGTAGGCCGGGGCATAATGTTCCGCGGCCTCGAAGAACATCTGCACCCACAGATGCGTGCTGTGCGGCGGGCCGAGATCATAGGGGTTGAGCTGTTCGGGCGTGCGATTGGTCCACGGAAACCAGATCGACTGGTCGCGAAACCGGGTCCACGCCTCGGCATAATGCCCGCCCAAGGGCGACGGCGGCATCTTTTGGAAATAGGTGCCGAAGAAGCGCTCGCACTCCGCGTCGGTAAAGGCGGGCACGCCGTCCAGCACTAGCCCGGTCGTCCGTTCAGGATGGCGCACGCCGAATTCCAGCGCGATCGCTGCCCCGGTATGCGTCCCGAACACCGGGCAGCGCGGCATATCGATCGCCGACAGCGTCCCGGCCAGCGCATCGGCCAGGTCGGCCACCACCATCTCGGTCATCGGCAGCGGATCGGACAGGCCGAAGCCCGGCGTGTCGAACGCGAAGACGGTGTGATCGCGCGACAGCCGGTCGATCTCCTTCATCAACAGCCGCGCATTGGCGGGCGATGAATGGATCAGCACCGCGGGCGGGCCGTCCCCGGCGCGGAAGTAATGCACGCGGCGATTTCCGACCTGCAGGAAGCGGCGCTTCAAGGCAGGTGCGCCCGCCACGCTCATGCGTGCGACCGGAAAAGCGATTGGTGCGACATGAGTGAACTCCGGGAACTAGCAATCGGCTGATGCTTGGTGGCGCTCCCGATAAGGGCAATTCGTCGCCGCACGGCCACCCGCTTATCGGGTAACTTCGTCAGGATCGATCCGCACGCCGCCACGCCTTTTAATCAAGTCAGGTCGCGAAGCGTTGCGTCCGTGCCGTCAGGATTTCATGCCTTCGCCACGCCGAGAAACGGGGGAAGTCATGCCGGACACGGCCATCGATACCGAAAACCACGCCCGCATCTGCCGCATCACCTGCGGCTGGAAAAAGCCCGATCTGCCGCTCGACGCGGTGCGGCGCTATTGGCGCGACGTGCACAGCCCAGCGATCGCACGGCGGCCGGGGATCTGGGAATATCGCCACTATCAGTTCGATGCGGTGCATCCGATCTTCGATTTGGGCGAGGTCGATCAGACGTGCCCGGCGGACGAACAGCTCATGTGGCTGTCCGACGTGCGCTATGCCGACGGCGCGGCGCTGGCGACCTTCGCCGCCGAACCGGGCGATCAGGTGCGCGGCGAATTGCTCGGCGACATCGACCTGATCGTCGACCAGAGCACGACCTACAAAGCCGTCGACGAGATGGCGCATACCCTAGTCGATCGCAGCGCGCTGATCCCGCCGCAGGGCCGGCCGTCCGCGCCCGCGTTCGGGCTTTTCCTGCGCAGCCGCACCCCCGAAGCCGAGTTCCGCGTCTTCGTGCGCAATCTGGCGCGGCGCTGGACCGACGCGCCGGGCGTGCTGCGGCTACGCTACAGCCTGCTAGAGGCACCCGACGTCGCCGCCGAACGCGCCGCGGGCTATCCGATCAAGACGCATCCGCCCGAACGGCAATATCAGGCGTGGATCGATCTCGCACTGGCCAACGAGGATGTGGCGAAGGCGCTGCCGACCGCGGGCCTCGCCGATCATGTCCGCGCGCTGCACGCCTATCCGGTGGCGGCGAATTACACCTCAAACTATGCGGGCAAACCGACCTTCGTCGGCCTGCGCGGCTTTCCCGCGTGGGACGCGCTGACCGCGATCGGCGGCTACAATCAGGCGCAACCCGCGATCCTCGGCTGGATGTATGGTCCGGTCGCTGACGGCGTGACGCTGGAGCCGGTCGCGCGATGACCGTATCCGAAACGTTGGCCCGGTTCCTGACGACCGCGACCGCGCCCGAAGGCGTACTGCACGAAGCGAAACGCTTGCTGCTCAATCAGTTGAAGGCGTCGGTGGGGGCGAAGGAGCATCCTGCGGTTCGTCTCCTACACGACTGGGCGACCGAGCATGGCGGGACAGGGGCGAGCGTGCATTGGTACGGAACGCCGACGACTCCGCAGGCCGCGGCGATGGTCAACGGCGCGCTGTACGAGGTGCTCGATTTCCACGACACCTACATTCCGTGCTTCATGCACGCGGTGTCCGCGGTGCTGCCCGCGGTTCTGGCGCTGGCCGAGGCGCGCGGGGCGAGCGGGCGTGACTTGCTCATCGCGCTGGCGCTGGGAGTCGAAGCCGAACTGGCGGTGGCGACGATCCTGATGCCGACCGGTTATTGCCGCGGTGGCGTGCCCGCGGGGCTGACCGGCGGGGTCGGTGCAGCCGCAGCGTGCTGCGTGCTGGCGGGCCTGGACGAAGCGCGCACGACGCACGCGCTGGGCATCGCGATGTGCACCGCCTTCGGGCTGTATGCGTCGGTCGGCAGCATGACGCTCAGCTATATCACCGGCGCGACCGCGCGGAGCGGGCTGTCGGCGTTCGAGCTGGCCGAACGTGGCTTCACCGCGCCCGCCACCGCGTTCGAGGGCGACCGGGGCATGTTCCAGGCGCTGTGCGATGAAGACGCTGCGAAAATCGCACCGGCGCTCGCCACGCTCGGCCATGAATGGCGGCTGTTCGGGCAGACCTACAAGGTTGTGCCGACCGAGACGATCACCCACGGCCCGGTCGAATGCGTGCTGGCCGTCCGCCCACGCGCCGCGGGCCGCACGGTCGATCGGATGACGTTCAAGGTGAACCCGCTGGTCCAATCGATCGCCGACGAACGCCGCGACCGTTTCGGCGCGCCCTCTAGTGAAAGCGAGGCGACGTTCGACCTGCGACATTGCGCCGCCGCGGCGTGGCTACGCGGCCGCTTCACCACTGCGGAAACGACGGCGGATTGCTATACCGATCCGGCAGTGCTGGCCTTGCGCGACCGGATCGACCTGATCGCCGACGATGCACGCGCGACGTTCGAGGGGTGTTCGCTGGAAGTCGCCTTCACTGATGGCTCGACCGAGGCGCGCAACGTCGATCATTTCCTCGGCACGCCCGGCGCGCGCGTTCCCGACGCGACGCTCGGCCAGCTGTTCCGCGATTATGCCGGGGCGCTTCCGCCAGGCCGCGCCGACGCGATCATCGACACCGTCTGGGCGCTCGACACGGTGCCCGGCATCCGCACGCTGACACACCTGTTGAGGATCGACGCATGACCTTGGTGACCCTGCCCGGCGGCGAGGCGATCTGGTACAAGGTGACCGGAGATGGTCCGCCGTTGCTCCACATCCACGGCTCCGCGTTCGGGCATCGCAATTTCGGGCATTTGACGCCGCTGAGCGCGCAGGACTTTGCGGTGATCGACTTCGATCTGCCCGGCTACGGCGACAGCCGCGGCGACTCGCGGCCCGGCGGCATGGCGGGAATCGCCGAACTGGTGTTCGAACTGATCGAGGCGCTGCCGTATGAGAAGGTCAGCATCCACGGCACGTCGTTTGGTGCGATGGTCGCGTTGACGCTGGCGGCGCATCATCCCGAGGTGGTCGACCGGCTGGTGCTGAGCTGCTTTCTCGCACGCTACGACAATGCCGCGCGGATGATGCGCGCGACGTGGAAACGGTGCGCGCGCGAGCAGGGCATGGTCGCGGTCGCCGACCTCACGTCGGTCGCGGGGTTTGCGCGCGGCTTCTACGATCGGCCGGATGCGGAGGCGGTACTAGAATCGATCCGCGACGCGAACAGCAAAACCTTGCCCGAGGCGTTCATCGCGGGCACGGAGACGATCGAGAAGACCGACCTCTCGCCGCTGCTGCCCAAGATCACGATGCCCGTCCTGCTGCTGGCGGGCGCGGAGGACAATATGACCGCGTTCGACACCGCGCCGTCGGGCTTCGGGATGCGCCGGATCGCCGAAGCGCTGCCGCAGGCCGAACTGCACGTCATTCCGGAAAGCGGGCATTATCTGGTGATCGAACAGCCCGAAATCGCGGCGGAAAAGATCGCGGCGTTCTTCAGGAAATAGGCGGGAACACCGGGCCGCCCATCGCGCGTTCCCATTCGGCGGCGACCGCGAGCAGCCGCCCCTCCTCGCCCATCCGGCAAGCGAACTGTACCGACAGCGGCAGGCCGTCCGCGGACAGCCCGGCCATCATCGCGAGCGCGGGGTGACCGCTGACGTTGAACGGGGTGCGCGCCTGCAACATGTAGCTGCGCGCGATCTCGGCCGGGTCGTCGATCCGGCACGCGGGCTCCATGCTGCTGGCGGTCAGCAGGATGTCGACGGTCTCGAATGCGACATCGACCGCGGCGGTCAGCACGCCCTGCTGGCGATAGACGGCGATCAGCGTTTCGGCCGAGATGAACGCGCCGGGCAGTAGGGCCGTTCGGGTCAGTTTCGACAGGGCCTCTGGTTGCCCGCGAAGGCGGTCGGCGTGCGCGGCGAAGCCTTCGCTTTGCAGGATGATGCGATTGACCAAGGCGAAGTCGCCGAGCGGGGGCAGTTCGATGTCCTGCGCGCCGAGTTCGGCCGCGACCCGATCGAGCGCGGTGGAAACGTCCGGCGTCGCCGCCAGGTCGCGCGTATGGAAGTGGCGAACGTAGCCGATCCGGCCCGGCGCGGTCGGGCGCACTTCGATGCCGAGCGCCGCCGCTGCGATCCCCATGTCCTCGACGCTGCGGGTCAGCAAGCCGATGTGATCGAGCGTCCAGGCGAGCGGCACGACGCCCTCCACGGACAGCATCCCCCGCCCCGGCTTCAGCCCGACGATTCCGCATGCGCTGGCCGGATTGCGCACCGATCCCGCGGTGTCGGTGCCGATCGCCAGCGGCGCCAGCCCCGCCGCCACCGCCGCACCTGCGCCGGACGAGGAACCGCCGGGGTGATGATCCATATTCCACGGATTGCGCGCAGGCGGGAACGGCAGGTCGAACGCGGGGCCGCCGATCGCGAATTCATGCGTCGCGAGCTTGCCGAGGATGATCGCGCCGCCCGCGCGCAGCGTCGCCACGACTGCCGCGTCGGCTTGCATGGGGGCATCGCTGGTGGTGCGCGAATGGCACCGTGTTGGCAGACCCGCCACGTCGATCACGTCCTTGACGCCGACCGGTATGCCGTCGAGCGGGCCGAGCGGCCGATGCGCGCGCCACCGTTCGGCGGACGCCTGCGCCGCGGCGCGCGCGCCGTCGTGGTCGATCGCGACGAAGCTGTTCAACTGGCTGTCGATCGCATCGATTCGCGCGAGGAGTGCGTCGAGCAGGGTTGGTGGGTCGAGCGATCCGTCGGCGTATGCGCTTGCGATCTGAGCGATTGAGTATTGATGCAATGGGACGCCAGCCCCCCCACCACTACCCCGGCGAAGGCCGGGGCCCAGTTGCGGGCTGCTCGTAACTGGGTTCCGGCTTTCGCCGGGGTAGTGCCTAGACAATGCAACGATCCCGGCCGCCTGTTCTTCCGCCAGCCGCGCCGCGACCTCGACCTCCGGCGGGAAATGGGCCAGCGCCCGGTCCAACCCCTGCCTCAGCGCAGCACCAGCGATGTCGTCGTCGTTCATGGCCCCCTCGTCGACCACACCCGACAATCGATCAAGCAGCTATGCCGCCTTCGCATCAAGCGTTGCGTGCGCCATGCATGGCGGCGCGCCCATGTTGAGGATAGTGCCGACCCGATGAGCCATGATTTCGAAGACATCCGCGAATCCGTGCGCCGGTTGTGCGCGGATTTCCCCGGTTCCTACTGGCAGGCCAAGGACCGCGACCGCGCCTATCCTGGCGAATTCGTCGCGGCGTTGACTGAGGCCGGGTTCCTGTCAGTGTTGATCCCGGAGGAATATGGCGGGTCGGGCCTTGGCCTGCGCGCCGCGACCGCGATCCTGGAGGAAGTCCACCGATCGGGTTGCAACGGCGGCGCGTGCCATGCGCAAATGTATGTGATGGGCACGCTGCTGAAACACGGATCGGCGGCGCAGAAGGCGATGTATCTGCCGAAGGTCGCGACCGGCGAACTCCGCCTGCAGGCGTTCGGCGTGACCGAACCGACCAGCGGCACCGACACCACGCGCATCCGCACCTTCGCGCGCCGGGACGGCGACGATTATGTCGTATCGGGACAGAAGATCTGGATCAGCCGCGCCGAACATTCCGACCTGATGGTGCTGCTGGTCCGCACCACTGCGCGGGAGGACGCCGCACGCCCCGCCGACGGGATGAGCGTGCTGCTGGTCGATATGCGCGAGGCGATCGGCAACGGGCTGACGATCCGCCCGATCCGCACGATGCTGAACCACGCGACGACCGAATTGTTCTTCGACGATCTGCGTGTGCCCGCCGCGAACCTGATCGGCGAGGAGGGCAAGGGGTTCCGCTACATCCTGGATGGGATGAATGCCGAACGCATCCTGATCGCGTCGGAATGTATCGGCGACGGGCGTTTCTTCATCGACCGCGCCAGCGCCTACGCCAGCGAGCGATCGGTGTTCGGCCGCGCGATCGGCGAGAATCAGGGCGTGCAATTCCCGATCGCGCGCGCGCACGTGCAATTGTCGGCCGCATCGCTGATGGTCGATAAGGCCGCGGCGATGTTCGACGTGGGCGAGCCCTGCGGCACCGAGGCTAACATGGCGAAGATGCTGGCATCCGAAGCGTCGTGGTACGCGGCCGACATGTGCGTCCAGACACACGGCGGGTTCGGCTTTGCGGAAGAGTACGACATCGAACGCAAGTTCCGCGAGACGCGGCTGTACCGGGTCGCGCCGATCAGCACGAACCTGATCCTCAGCCATGTAGCGACCCACGCGCTGAAGCTTCCGAAGTCATTCTGATGGCTTCAGCCCGGTCATTCCCGCGAACGCGGGAACCCGTCTCCCGCGGTTCCGCTGAGCGAAACGGGCAGGTGATGGACCCCCGCTTTCGCGGGGGCGACGGGTTGTGGTGAATAAAGGCCCTCTCGACGGCATTCTCGTCGTCGCGCTCGAACAGGCGGTCGCCGCGCCGCTCTGCACGTTGCGGCTGGCCGAGGCGGGTGCGCGCGTCATCAAGATCGAGCGCGCCGAGGGCGATTTCGCGCGCGGCTACGATTCGGTCGTGCATGGGGAGAGCGCGTATTTCGTGTGGCTCAACCGCGGCAAGGAGAGCCTGGTGCTCGACATCAAGCGTCCTGAGGACGCGGCGCTGCTGGCGTGGTTGATCGCCCAGGCCGATGTGTTCGTCCAGAACCTTGCCCCCGGCGCGACCGCGCGCGCGGGGCTGGGATCGAGCGACCTTCGCGCGCGCCACCCGCGCCTGATCACGGTCGATATCTCGGGCTATGGCGAGGACGGCCCGGCGGCGGCGATGAAGGCGTATGATTTCCTGATCCAATGCGAGACGGGGCTCGCGTCGATCACCGGGGGCGTGAACGAAGCGGGCCGGGTCGGCGTGTCGGTGGCGGACATCGCGTGCGGGATGAACGCGCACGCCGCGGTGCTGCAGGCGCTCTACGCGCGCGAAGCGACCGGCGAAGGCGCGGGGATTGCGGTGTCGCTGTTCGATTCGATCGCCGACTGGATGGCGGTCCCGCTGCTGCATCACGATTATGCCGGACGCGCCCCGGCGCGCGCCGGGCTGCATCACGCAACGATCGCGCCCTATGGCGCATATGTTTGCGGCGACGGGCGGCAGGTGGTGCTGTCGATCCAGAACGAGCGCGAATGGCGCGCGTTCTGCGCGGGCGTGCTGGGCGACGCCGCGATCGCGCGCGACCCGCGGTTTGCCGACAACAGCGCGCGCTGCGTCAACCGGCCCACGCTGGATGCGGTGATCGATGCGGTGTTCGGAACGCTCGATTCGACTGCGGTGATCGCGCGGCTGGCAGCGAGCGGCACGGCTTACGCGTCGCTCAACGAGGTCGCCGATCTCTCAGCCCACCCGCAATTGCGCCGGGTCGAGGCCGGGTCGCCGACCGGTCCGGTGGCGCTGCCCGCGTCGCCCGTCCGCTGGGCGGGAAGCGAAGCGGCTACGCCGACCGTCCCCGCGATCGGGGCCGACAGCGCCGCGATCCGCGCCGAGTTCGCGTTGCCCGAATAGCGGGGGGCCGCGGCGCACCGCTTGGTCCCGTCGCTTACTCACGCGCTAGTGGGGATATGTCGACCAGCGCCACCGCAGCACCGCCCGTCACGGGCGACATCTCCAGCGATCTGATCGCGTTGCTTGGTCCGGGCCGGGTCGAAACCGACCTGGACAAACGGACTTTCTTTTCCACCGACATGAGCAGGCGTGGCCCCGCCGCCGCCGCGGTGATCCGCCCCGACGACGCCGGACAGGTCGCCGCCGCCGTAAAGCTGTGCACCACGCGCGGCGTCGTGGTGATCCCGCGCGGCGGCGGTTTCTCCTACACCGGCGGCTATGTGCCGACGCAGGACGACAGTGTGATCGTCGACCTGCGCGGACTCGACCGGATCGTCGAGATCAACGCCGACGACATGTACGTCGTCGTCGAAACCGGTGTCACGTGGCGGGAATTGTATGAGGCGCTGAAGGAAAAGGGCCTGCGCACGCCTTATTTCGGGCCGATGTCGGGGTACCACGCGACGGTCGGCGGCGCGGTGAGCCAGGGATCGTTCTTCCTCGGGTCGTCGCAATATGGCCCGGTCGCGGATTCGGTGCTGGCGATCGAGGTCGCGCTGGCCGACGGCACGTTGCTGCGCACCGGATCGTGGGGCGGCGCGGGTGACGCGTCGCCGTTCTTCCGCAGCTACGGCCCCGACCTGACCGGGCTGTTCCTCGGCGATACCGGCGCGTTCGGGTTCAAGACCAAGGCGGTGCTGAAGCTGATCCCGTTTCCCGCGCATCAGGGTTTCGCGAGCTTCGCCTTCACCGACGAAGCGACCGCCGCAGCCGCGGTTTCGGCGATCGCGCGCACCGGCATCGCGGCCGAATGCTACCTCTGGGATCCGTATTTCGTGAAGGTCATGGCGAGCGCCACGACGGGCCTGGCCGAAGATCTGAAGTTCCTCGCCGGGGTGCTGCGCGGGGGCGGATCGAAGACGCGCGGGTTGTTCAATGCGGCAAAGGTCGCGGTGGCGGGCAAGAGCGTGTTCGACGGCGACGTCTTCATGCTGAACCTGACCGTCGACGACGCCACGCGCACCGGGGCCGATGCGCGCATCGCGCTGCTGAAGCAGATCGCGGCGGACGGCGGCGGGCGCGAGATGCCCGCGTCCGCGCCGATGGCGATGCGCGGCACACCGTTCACCGATTTCAACACCCCCGAACGCCGCCGCCCGTTGCGCAACCTGCCGACACACGGCCTGGTCCCGCATTCGCACCTGCCCGCGCTCAGCCGCGAGGTGCGCGCGTTGCTCGACGATCGCCGCCCGGCGATGCAGGCGCTGGGGGTGGAGGTCGGGGTGATCTATTTCGGCGTCGGCGTGCAGGCGGCCTGTCTGGAACCGGTATTCTATTGGGACGACGATCAGCATTTCCATCACGATCGGGTCGCCGAACGCACCGATTTGACCGGGCTGGGCGACAGCACCACGCCCGATGCGACCACGCTGGTGATGGATATCCGCAAGGAACTGGTCGAAATCTTCACGCGCCACGGCAGCGCGCACGTCCAGATCGGCAAATCCTATCCGTGGCTCGCCACTCGCAGCGAACCCGTCGCGCAGATGATTGCCGCGATGAAGACGACGCTCGATCCGAACGCGCGGGTCAACCCCGGTTCGCTGGGGCTTTCCACACCCGGATAGCGGTCGTCGATCCGATCTTGCGCGTAACGCAATAGGAATATGGCATTCTTGCGTAATCATCATGTCACGCGACATGGATCGGAGGATGCGATGGAAATCCAGCAGCTGCGCCATCTGATCGCCGCGGTCGAACACCGCAATCTGCTGAAGGCGGCGGACAAATCCTATATCTCGCAATCGGGCCTGAGCCGCAGTCTGAAAAGCCTGGAGCACCGGCTCGGCGTGCCGCTGTTGACGCGTGGTCCCAAGGGCGTCGAGCCGACGGTCTACGGCCTGACCGTGATCCGCCGCGCGAAGGTGATCCTGAACGAAGTCCAGCGATCGATCGAGGAGGTGCGCGCGATCGAACATGGCCGGATCGGCGAAACCACGTTCGGCATCACGCAGAATTACGCCAACTACATGATGCCCGAACTGCTCGCGTCGCTGCACGCCGAACGCCCCGGCCTACACGTCACCGTCGTCGCCGACGGGTTCCTGGAACTGGTCAAGAAGGTAAAGGCCGAGGAGATCGACTTCGCCTTCGGCCTGATCGGACGCATCCACCACAGCGACGGGCTGACGATCGAGCCGCTGATGGAGAACCGGTCGCGCGTCGTCGCGGGAAGCCATCATCCGCTGGCGGGGAAGCGCGACATCAGCATCGCCGATCTGGCGGGCGCTGAATGGGCGATGCTGTCGAGCGAGAGCGTCCAGCGCGGCTTCGGGCTGTTCTTCGAGACGCGCGGGCTGCCGGTCGCGCCGCAGATGTTGAAGAGCAATTCAATCGCCATGATTCGTCACGTCGTCTGCGAATCCGACGCGCTGACCATCCTGCCGCAGGAAGTGGTCCAGCCCGAGATCGACGCGGGCGCACTGGTCGCGCTCGATTGCGAGACGCCGGTCGAACGCACGCGGATCGGGCTGATCTTCCGCGACGGCGGGCTGATCACGCCGCAGGCCGAGGTGGTGGTGAAGCGCATCCGCGCGGTGCTGGCCGAACGCGCGCCGGTCGAAGAATTATTGGAGGAAGCAGCGCTGCAATGAACGCCTCCAACATCTACCGCCGCACGCTGACCTCGCTCGGGCCGGAACCGACCGCCTGGTGGTATCTCGGCACGACGACCTTCGTCACCGATGGCCATCCCGAAATCGTCGTCAACCACGTCGAGACCGTGATGCTCTATCGGGCCGAACCGCTGGAGGGTGAACCAGATAAAGGGGGGGCGTTCCGGGTGCCGTGGTGGGAGATCGGGCTGTTCCGCGACGCAATCACCGGCGAGGTCGCGAGCGAGTGGACCAACCCGCTCACCGGCGCGACCGTCGCGGCGGCGCGCACGTTCGAGGAAGGTCCGTCGGGCTATACGATCCGGCCCGATGGAAACGGCGTGATCCTGACCGATGCGATGCAGGCGTTCGCGCGGCTCGACAAGGCGAGCGTGACCATCGCGGAAGGCGCAGGGCGCGTCAGCGTGACGCAGGTCGAGGAAAAGGTCCGCTCGTTCCCCGGCCGCGACGGTATCCCCGACTTGGATCAGGGCCAAGGCACACGGTCACGCACCGTCCTGCAATGGTTCGCCGATGCCAAGGATCTCGCGGGGGATGCGCCGAGCGTGCCCGCGACCGGCCTCTACAGCTTCGAGATCGGCGCGCCGCCGTGGCTTGGCATGGACGGGCGCGCGGGTGTCTTTTCGGTCAAGGGCCTGATGCACAAGGCGCCGCTAGAGACCCCGCTCAACCCGCGCGGCTGGGCCGATCTGAAACGGCTGTTCCCGCACTATTTCGACGGCGACGTTATTCTGCCGCGGTGGAGCTAGAGCATCACGCGGGAATATGGACCTTCATTGCGAGGAGCGTAGCGACGAAGCAACCCAGGAGGCGCGCGGAACCCTGGATTGCTTCGCTGCGCTCGCAACGACGGTCCGGCAGGTTTAGTGCAACCGGTTCTAGTCCGCCACCAGCCCGATCATCCGCTCCATCGCCTCGGCGAACTCCAGCTTGAAATCCTGCACCACCTGCCCCGCTGGCCGGACCTGATCGATCAGCCCGACGCCCTGTCCGACGAAATACGTGACCATTTCGCGCGCCGCGGCGTCGCCCTTTTCCGCGGCGCGGTCGCACGCGCGGATCGCGGGTTCGCTGATCAGGCTCTGGTACGGCATCGGCAACGGATCGGGCGAGCCGGGCGCGTCCCACGCGTCGGTCCAGGCCGAGCGGAGTTGGCGCGAGGGTTTGCCGGTGCGGCTTTTCGATCGCACGGTGTCGCGGCTCGTCGCGGCGACCATCTTGTCGCGGAACACGTCGCTGCATTCGCTTTCGGGCGTGGCGAGCCAGACCGATCCCGTCCACACGCCGTCCGCGCCCATCGCCATCGCGCCCGCCATCTGCGCGCCGGTCATGATCCCGCCCGCCGCGAGCACCGGCACCGCGCCCCCGATCGCGCGAATGACCTCGGGCACCAGCACCATCGTCGACACCTCGCCGCAATGCCCGCCCGCCTCGCCGCCCTGCACGACGAGGATGTCGACCCCCGCCGCAACCTGCCTGAGCGCGTGTTCCTTAGCGCCGACCAGCGCCGCGACGGGGACGCCGTGACGCTTCCCAAGGTCGATCATCGCCTGCGGCGGCACGCCGAGCGCGTTGGCGATCAGCTTGATCGGATGGCGGAACGCGACGTCGAGCATCGCGAGCGCGAGATTGGGATCGAACGGCGCGGGCGCGTCCGAATCGGCGCGCTCCTCGGGCATCGTGAAGTGATGACGTTCGGCCAGTTCGCCGACGAACGCGCGGTGCTCGGCGGGCACCTTGTCGGCGAGCGACGCGCGCGTGAGCCCCTTCGCGCCGCCGGTGGCGAGGTTTTCGGGGATCAGCACGTCGAGGCCGTAAGGCTTCCCATCGACATGCGCGTCGATCCACGCGAGTTCGGTCTCCAGGCTTTCGAGCGTATGCCCGGTCGCGCCGAGCACCCCGAACCCGCCCGCACGGCTGACCGCCGCAACAACGTCCCGGCAATGGCTGAAGGCGAGCAAAGGGAAGTCGATTCCCAGCATCTCGCAGATCGGGGTGCGCATAGTGTCTCTCCCTCGGACCGTTCGCCGGTCGCTTGAGAGAGTCGCTAGGCGATTGCGCGCTTGTGCGAAAGCGTCAGTCGGCGCTGGCCAGAAACGACTTCAACTCCCGCGCGGCGGCCTTGTTTGCCGCCGCGGTCTGCGCGTCCTGACCGGCCGGGGCCGCCATGCCGTCGACCACCGGCAGGTCGGTCACCTCGACCGTTGCGCCCATTTCGGTCGCCGCGAACAGTTTCTTGGCGAAAGCGGCGGGAACGCGGATGCAGCCATGCGAGGCGGGGAAACCGGGGTTGCGCCCGGCGTGGATCGCGACGCCGTCCCATGTCAGGCGCTGCATATAGGGCATCGGCGCATCGTCGTATTTGTTCGAACGGTGCACCTCCTTCTTCTGTAATATCGTGAAGATGCCGACAGGCGTGTCGTTGCCGTCCTTGCCGGTCGATACGGTCGACGCCGCGACCAGCGCATCGCCGCGATAGACGTACATCCGCTGGTCTGGGATGCTGATGAGGATCGCGACCGGTCCGGCGGCGGCGTCAGCCTCCCACACATAACGCCCCGGCGTCAGCGAGGCGGCGGCGTTGAAGACGGTCGCGCCACCATCCTCCGCATGTGCGAGCGTCGGCGACAGGGCCAGCGCCGCCGCAATCGCGGGCAACGTCATGGCGAAGGTTGAGCGTTGCGGCATGGCGTCCTCCGATCGAAATCGATGCAGACCAGAAAGGCCGCAGTCGCAATTCGTTAACCAGAATAACGCGGCGAGTCGCTTTTAGTGCCACGGCGGTACGATTTCGACGAGTCGTTCCAATCGCGCGGCGGATGGCCGGTTTTGCGCGATAAGCAGTGGAACTGATTGCGGAATTTTCATTCCCGACGTGCTATATGATTAATCCAACGGGGAGGGGTTCCCAGGAAAGCCATGAGCATATCGCACGACACGCGCACCCGGCGCGCTATCATCAAGACCGGGGGGCTGCTGGCGGGATCGATGATTCTGCCCGACGCGCTGGCCGCCGCGATGCGCGACCCCGAGACGAGGCACAAGCCGCTGACCGCGGAGGATCTGCGTCCGGTTCGTCCCGCGCCCTATCCCAAGCCCTATGCGACCGCGCGCACCTCGCCGCGGGTCGTTCGCCCCGATCTCATGCGCCGCGCGATGGCCGCGCTCGACGCGCATTCGCACCAGGGGATCAAGCGCGACCGCATCGTCATCGCCGATTTTGCCGCGCCGTCGTCACAGGCGCGCTTCCATTTCATCGATCTGGTCAGCGGGAAAAGCAGTTCGATGCTCGTGTCGCACGGCAGCGGATCGGACCCCGAACACACTGGCTGGCTGCAGCGTTTCTCGAACCGCGACGGATCGAACGCAACCAGCGAAGGCGCGTATCGTTCGGTCGATTATTATGTCGGCAAGCACGGCCGGTCGCAGCGGTTGATCGGGCTGGACCACACCAACAACAATGCGCTGCAGCGCGCGATCGTCGTCCATGCGGCCTGGTATGCGAACCCCGAGATCGTGCGTGAGCGCGGCGTGCTGGGGCGGAGCCAAGGCTGTTTCGCGGTCGGCGAGCGCGATCTGGACGAGGTCTTCGCCCGGCTCGGACAGGACCGGATGATCTACGCCGCGAAGGTGTAACGTCGCCTGAGGCCGCGCGCGCGACCGATCAGCCGCGCCCAGACCAGTTCATCGATTCCTGCATGCCCGAGGCCCAGATGCGGCGGGCGTACCGCGAGCGCATCCGGGAGCGTGATCGTTCCTTCGCGCAAGGATGCGCGCGACACCGCCGACCAGCGCCGCGCGGTTTCCCAGCGGATCAGCCGCACGTCGTTCGCATCGCAGGCATGTCCCATGAAATGCGCCTCCTGCAATCGCACCAGCGCCTGCCCCAGCCGCGCGAGCGTAGCGCGATCGGCGGCGGGCTGGCGGTGCATCAGGTGGTGGACCACGCACGCCGCGGCATCCGTGGCCTTGTCGGCGAACACCGGCGTATAGGCCTCTGCCAGCACGCGTGTCGCGCTGGCCAGCATGATCGTCTCATAGCGTTGCGACGCGCCGCCCGCATGACGGCGATAGACCAAAAGATCGTCGTCGAGCCGGGCGATCTCTCCGATCGCGGCGATGCGGTGATAGAGGTCGAAATCCTCGGCGTAGAGGATGTCGGGGCGTGTGAACGGATCGAGCGCGCGCGCCGCGGCGGCGCGGATCATCACCGACGACCAGACGAGCGGGTTTTCGATCATCGTCAGCCAGCGCAGCAACGCGGGCGTGGTGTGGACCGGATAGGCCGACGGGCCGACCGCGACGTCCTCCAGCACCGCGGTGGCGCTGCCGATCAGCACGCAATCAGGATGCACATCGAGATAGGCGACCTGCCGTGCGAACCGCTCGGGGCGGCACAGATCGTCCTGGTCTAGCGCGGCGATATATCGCCCGCGCGCCTCGGCGAAGGCGCGATTGCGCGCGCGCACCGGCCCGCCGTTCTCGGCCAGTGCGATCACCCGGACGCGCGGGTCGGGCCATGCCGCCAGCACCGCCAGCGTGTCGTCGGTCGACCGGTCATCGACCACGATGACCTCGAAATCGCCGAACGTTTGCGCCGACAGGCTGGCCAACGTCTCGCGGATCAGTGCGGCGCCATTGTAGGCCGCCATGATGACACTGATCACCGGTTTAGTCATGCGGCGGCGCGCGCGCGTTCGCAGATCAACTGGTCGACGATCATCAGCCCGACGTCGTTCTGCCACAGCCACAGGCCGTTGGCCTGCCCGACGAAGCTCGCCTCCCCGCCAAGCTTGCCCCACGGCACGAACCCAGCGGCGAGCCCGATGCCGTAAAGTCCCGGCACCGCCGCGCCGCCCGCATCGACCACGCGGCAATGCTTGTCGACCATCGGCTTGCCCGCGTCGGCCGCGAGCGCCAGCGGCGTGCCGTCGACCCGCTCCACCGTCAGCGCACGCGGGCGATAACCGAGCGCGGCGATCACCAGATCGGCCTCGCCAACGATTCGGCGCGCGCTCGCGTCGTCGCCATCGATCCGGTGCAACGCGACGCGCGGATCGGGCGCGCGGCCATCGATGCCGAGCATCCTGAGCACCAGATCGCGCGCCTCGAGCCGGAAACCTGCGAGGCGATAGACGAACCCCGACACCGGGCAGATGTCGTCCGCGCCGAAATCGGTGAACCCCTCGGCGTGCGCCGCCTCGACCGAATAGTAGAACGGCCTGAGCGGACGACGGTGAAGCAAGGTGATCGCGCCCGCGCCAAGCGGCAAGGCGGGGTTGCCCTTCAGCAGCAGCGCGACCGTCGTCAGCGCGCTGGTCGACCCGCCGATCACCGCGATCCGCGGCGCGCGTTTGGCCGACAACAGATCGGCGACCTGCTCGAATCCACCGAGCGTCAGCACCTGATCCGATTGCAGCAGGCGATCGCCCGCCAGATCTATCAGCCGCTCGCCCGCGACGCGTTGCGTCACCAGCCGGTCGAGCGGCTGGTGCCCGCCGGTCGCGAGGACGATGTTGCGCGCGATACGCTGATGGCTCTCGCCGGTCGCCAGGTCGACGACGCGCGCACGCCACAGGCCGTCGCCGTCGCGGCGGATCGCCTGCACCTCATGCCCCGTCAGCACCGTCGCACCGTGGCGTTCGGCCACCCGGTGCAGCGCCGCGCCGGTATCGCGCAACAGCGGCCCGACCGTCGCAAGCGGTACGCCGAGCGCATCGCGATACGCCGCCACCGCCTGCCCCGCGGGCGCGTCGGCCAGCGCGGCGAGTTCCGGATGGGGATTGTTTGCGACCGCGGTCAGGAAGGTCTGCGCAGTCGAATCCGATGTGATCGCATAGCGTCCCAGCCGCCCGCCGCCGAGCGCCGCGTCGCGCTCGACGATCACCAGACCTCGCGCGAGCCTTTCAAGCGCCCCGTTCTTCGACGCCGCGGTCAGCACCGCCGTGCCCGCTGGGCCGCCGCCGACGATCAGCGTCTCCGCAACACGCTCCATTCCCGCCATTCCCGAATCCTTTCGCGAAGGCGGGTATGGCGCGACGTGCCTAAAAAGCGGTTAGCGGCGGTCGAACGCGGCCAGTTCATAGGCGATCGACGCCTCGACCAGGTCGTCCCACAATTCCGCAATCGCATCCGCGGGCAGGCCCGCAGCGTTCGCGCCATCGCGGGCGTTGGCGATCACCTGCGCCTTGCGCGCCTCGTCACGCACCGCGCCGCGCATCGGTTTGATCCGCGCAGCGGCGTCCATATAGTCGAAGCGGCGACGCAGCAGCGCGATCAGCTCGCGGTCGACCTGGTCGACGCCCGCGCGAACCTCCGCCATCGTGGTGCAATCTGGTCCGGGAAGGATGTTCATAGGCGTGCGCTCTGGCGAGCCCAGCGGCGGCTGTCCAGCTTGACTCATACAGGTCACGCGGCTAGGCGCGCCGCTTCGCAATGCCCCTGCACCCCGGTGAAGCAGGCGGCCTGCCCGGATTTTTTCTGAAGCAGCGCGAGACCGGGAATACCGTTGTTAGCACTTGCAAGGAATACATATGTCGAAGCGCCATAGCGCCAAGTACAAGCTCGACCGCCGGATGGGCGAGAACATCTGGGGTCGTCCGAAGAGCCCGGTCAACAAGCGTGAATATGGCCCCGGCCAGCACGGCCAGCGCCGCAAGGGCAAGGTTTCCGACTTCGGCATTCAGCTGCGCGCCAAGCAGAAGCTGAAGGGCTATTACGGCGACGTGACCGAAAAGCAGTTCCGCGCCTGCTACACCGAGGCCGCCCGGATGAAGGGCGACACCGGCCAGAATCTTATCGGCCTGCTCGAGCAGCGCCTGGACATGATCGTGTACCGCGCGAAGTTCGCGCCGACCGTGTGGGCCGCGCGCCAGCTGGTCAGCCACGGCCACGTCCGCGTCAACGGCGTGAAGTGCAACATCGCCTCGCGCCGCTGCTTCGTCGGCGACGAGATCACGCTGGGATCGAAGGCGCAGGAAATGGCGCTGGTGATGGAAGCGCAGAGCCTGGCCGAGCGCGAAATCCCCGACTACGTCGCCCCCGACGGCGCCGCGAAGATCACCTTCGTCCGTGTGCCTTCGCTCGACGAAGTGCCCTATCCGGTGAAGATGGAACCGAACCTCGTGGTTGAATTTTACTCGCGTTAATTCGCGCTGAGGCGAGGGCTTAGCGCAGCTAAGCCCAGCCAACACTCAGCGCGAACGGCCAACGGCGCTAGAGCGCCGCTCGACGACACGGCTTTGCCGGGTCGCGGTCCCGGAAAAGAAAAAGGGCGGCTCCCCCGGGGAGCCGCCCTTTTTCACATCCTACTTCAGCGCGGCCTTCAAAAACGCGTCAGCCTTGTCCAGCATCGCGATGCGCGCGTTCGAATCGTCGAGCTGGTGGTCCAGCCCCCTGTATTCGACATATTCCACTTTCCGCCCGGCATCCTTCAGCCGGTCCGCCATTAGCCGCGACTGGCCGACCGCGACATTCAGGTCGAGATCGCCGTGAAACAGCAACACCGGCGCCTTGATCCGGTCGACGTTGCGCGCGGGCGATCCCTCTTTCACGTGCGCGCCGCTGCCGATGAAGCGATCGACGTTCACGAAGTTGCTGTAATTGCGCGAATCGTTGCGCAACGTATCCAGATCGGTGACCGGCGCGATCGCCACGATGCCCTTGAATAGGTCGGGGTCGAGCACCGACGATTGCAGCGCGGCATAGCCGCCGTAGGACCACCCGACGATGCCCAGCTTGCCGGGCGCCGCAATCCCCTGCGACAGCAACCAGCGTCCACCGTCGTTCACGTCGCCGATCGCGGTGCGCCACGATTGGAACCCGTTCTTCTGGAACCACGCCTCGCCATAGCCGGAAGAACCGCGGAAATTGGGCTGCAGCACGGCAAAGCCCTTCGCCGCGAAATATTGCGCCAGCCAGTCGAAGCCCCATTCGTCACGCGCGCCGGGGCCGCCGTGCGGCATGACGATCGCGGGCAGACCCTTTCCGTTGCCGCCCGCAGGGACGGTCAGATAGCCCGGGATCATCGTGCCATCGGCGGCGGGAAAGCTGACCGGTTTCATCGTCGCCAGCTTCAGCCGGTCGGCGTGCGGACGAACCGGCAGCACCTCCTCCAGCTTCCGCGTTCCTTTATCGAACACGTAGTAGCGGCCCGCATCGTTATCGCTTCCGGCGAACATCAGCAGCCGCTTTTCGTCCGCGCTGGCGTCGACGAACCGCACCAGCGGCTTCAACGGCAGCGCGCGCCCCAGCGACGCGCTGAGCGCCTTCAGTTCTGGATCGAAGAACGTCGCCTCGCGCCGCTCGGTGGCCCAGCTTGCCCCGACCACCCGGTTCTGCCGCCCGATCTGGATCAGTCCGTCGACATCGACGTCCGGTCGTGACACCACCATCTCGCGTTTCAGCGTGCCGTCCAGCGCGATACGCCACAAGGCGCTGCGCCCGTTCGAATCGTCGAAACCGTAAACCTGGTTCGATTTGGAATCGACCGCATAGGGATTGAAGCCGCGGCTCCCGACCCCGGTCAGCGACAGCGTGCCGAGCGGCGACCAGCCCCGATCGGTCGGCTTGCGATAGAAGTAGCTGACCTCGCTACCGGAATAGCCGCTGGAGGTGGTCCCGATCGTGCCCATCACGCGAACGTCGCCAAGACCGTCGGAGATATATTCGACCGCGCCCTTGCGCGGCTGTTCGACGACGCTGCGCGCCAGCGTCACCGTGTCGAGCCGGTCGACGCCCAATCCAGTCTTGGACTTGCCCAGATTCGTCCCGATCGTTTCTTCGGGTACATGGACCCGAGTCATCAGCACCGATGCGCTGCCCTCCTTGCCGCCGGTCCAGTCGATGACGGTCCCGCCGTTCTGCGCGACACCCAGCGCACGGCTGTTCGTGCGCTCGGTAAGCATCTTCAGTCCGCTGCCGTCCGTGTTGATCGCCACCATGCGGGTGAACGCCAGCCGGAGGCCGCTGTCGGATCGCACGATGTACAGACGGCAGACCAGACGGCTGGAGGTCGACCAGCGGCAACCGGTCAATCGTTCCGGATCGCCGGAGGCCGTCATGATGACCTTGGGCGCACCGCTCGTCATCAGGTCGGCGATGGCGACCGCGCTGCCCCGCGCACCCACCGGCTGGATCATCGCCACTTTCGTCCCGTCGGGCGACAGGCTCATGTCCTGAATGTATTCGCGACCGCCGAATGCGACGGCCTCCACCGACGGATCGGCCAAGGCCCCGTCAGCCGCGCCCACCAGCCACAACGCCGCCCCCGCGCAAATAAACGCCTTCATGATTCACCCCCCTGTTTCCAGAACGTTACAGCGCCTGCGCCGCCTCGCCAAGCGCCGTGCTTGCACCCCTGCCGCACCGCTGCCAAACAGCCGCAACTCAGGCAGAATCGAACCGGAAGGCTCCCGCGATGACCCGCCCCCCGAAGCCCGAATGGGCGCCGCACAAGGCGTTGTGGATCGGCTTTCCCAGCCACCCCGAATTATGGGCCGAAGATCTCGCCGAAGCCCGTTCGGAAGTCGCCGCATTCGCGCGAGCGGTCCATGCCGATGGCCGCGGCGAGACCGTGCTGCTGGTCGCCGCGGATGACGAAGCCGCCGACGCCGCGCGCCGCCTGGCCCCGTTCGCGCAACTGGTGGTCGAGCCGTTCGGTGACATCTGGCTGCGCGATACCGGGCCGATCGTGTCGGGCGACGGCGTGGCGCATGATTTCGGTTTCAACGGCTGGGGCGGGAAATACGATCTGCCCGGCGACAACGATATCGGCCGCCGCCTGGCCGAAGCGCGCGGCAAGCGACTGGTTACGCACGACTGGGTGCTGGAGGGCGGCGCGATCGATGGCGACGGCACCGGGCTGATCGTGACGACCGAACAATGCCTGCTCCACCCAAACCGCAACCCGGCGTTGTCGAAGGCCGAGATCGAGCGGCGGCTGGACGAAGACCTCGCGCTCGACCGCGTGTTGTGGCTGGGCGAGGGATTGCTCAACGATCACACCGACGGCCATGTCGACAACCTCGCGCGCTTCGTCGGCGAAGGGCGCCTCGCGATCCCGGTCGGGGGCGAGAACGACCCGAACTGGCAGGTCTATGCCCGCGCCGCCGAACGCGCGCGCGGTTTCGGCGTCACCGTCGTCCCGGTCCCCTCCCCCGGCCGCGTGCTGCGCGACGAGGAGATCGTGCCCGCCAGCTACATGAACTTCTACATCGGCAATGCGAGCGTCGTCGTCCCGCTGTACGGCGCGCCCGACGACGATGTCGCGGTGAAGGAGTTCCAGGCGTTGTTCCCCGACCGGCAGGTCATCGGGCTGCGCGCCGACGCGATCCTGACCGGCGGCGGCAGTTTCCACTGCATCAGCCAGCAGATTCCGGCGTAAGGGTGCGCGCATGACCGAAATTACCGTCGCTGCGCTGCAACTTGGCTTCACCACCGATATCGACCGCAACATCGCCAACGTGTCGCGGCTGGTGCGCGAAGCCGCGGCGCAGGGCGCGCGCGTCATCCTGCCGCCCGAATTGTTCGAGGGCGAATATTTCTGCCGGGTCGAGGACGAAGGCCTGTTCGCCAACGCCGCGCCGGTGCGCGAACACAAAGCGGTGCTGGCGATGCAGGCGCTGGCCGAGGCGCTGAAGGTTTGGATCCCGACGAGCTTCTTCGAAGCCGACGGCCCGCACCATTACAACAGCCTGGCGATGATCGGTCCGGACGGCGAGATCGCGGGCGTCTATCGGAAGAGCCACATCCCCGACGGGCCCGGCTATGAGGAGAAATTCTACTTCCGCCCCGGCAACACCGGGTTCAAGGTATGGCCCGGCCCGGACCGCACCACGTTGGGCGTCGGCGTCTGCTGGGACCAATGGTATCCCGAAACCGCGCGCGCGATGATGCTGATGGGAGCCGAAGTCCTGTTCTACCCGACCGCGATCGGCAGCGAGCCGCACGACACCAGCCTCGACACCGCGCGGCTGTGGCGGCGCGCGATGGTCGGGCACGCGGTATCCAACGTCGTTCCCGTCGTCGCCGCGAACCGGATCGGCGTGGAGCATGGCCAGACCTTTTACGGTACGTCGTTCATAACGGACGAACGCGGTGATATCATCGCCGAACTCGACCGCGAGGAAGAAGGGGTCATCACCGCGACGATCGACCTCGCCCGCGTCAAACGCCACCGCGCCGCCTTCGGCTTCTTCCGCGACCGCCGCCCGGACCTTTACGGACGACTTGTGGAGGACGTGTGACGATCCAGGATCACTTTGCGGTCGACCGCCTGAGGGCAACGGCTCGTCAACACTGGTTCTATCTGCTGTTGCCTGTCGCGCTTGCGGCGTCGCTTAACCTTCGTTCGATGATCGATTGGCGAACCGACGCGCTTCAGATGGAGGCGGTGACGCTCTTCGACTGGTGCGTGTTCCTGCCGGCCATGTTCGTGTTGTGTTATCGACGACAACTAACGACAGGCGCGCTTGCGGTGCGGACCATCGGGATCGTCTGCGCCGGATTGTGGGTGGCGGCGTCGATCGTGCCCGACGATCGGGAAAGTCTGATCGGTTCGGTGACGTGGCTGCGCTATCCTGGCCTTGCGCTACTCGTGCTCGCCGAAGGATTGGCGCTGGTCGCGGTGCTGAAAATCACCTTTTCGAAGACCCCGGACGAAGCCGCGCTGCGCCGACTGAACGTCCCGCCGCTGATCGCTCGGCTGATGCTGGCGGAGGCGCGCTTCTGGCGCTGGCTGTGGACGAAATTGCGCGGCGAGTAATGTTCAGCACGGTCGCAGTTCCACTGCCCGAGCGAACACCGCCTCGAACATCTCCGCGGTCAGCCGCCCGGTGTTGGTGTTGTAGCGCGAGCAATGGTAACTATCGATCAGGATGCGGCCGTCGGGCATGCGGTGTTCGGCCAGGTGCCCGAACTGCGCCTTCGGCAGCCGCCCGCCCAATACCTTCACCGCCGATTGATGCGCGATCTGGCCGAGCGCGATGAACACCCGCGCGTTGGGCAGCGCGGCGACCTGCGTGTCGAGGAACGGGCGGCAGGTGCGGATTTCCTCCGGCGTCGGCTTGTTCTGCGGCGGCAGGCATTTCACCGAATTGAGGATGATCGCACCGTCCAACCGCAGCGTGTCGTCGGGCTTGCCCTCGTACACGCCGGTCGCCAGCCCGAATTTCAACAGCGTCGCGAACAGCAGGTCGCCCGCATAGTCGCCGGTGAAAGGCCGCCCGGTACGGTTCGCACCGTGCTTGCCGGGCGCTAGGCCGATGATGCCGAGCCACGCCTGTGGATTGCCGAACGCCGGGACGGGCGCGTTCCACCAGCCCGGAAACTCGCTGCGAAGCGACTCGCGAAACGCGACCAGGCGCGGGCAGCGCGGGCAATCGTGTGGCGGTTCGGTGTCGGGGATCGGCGAGGGTGCGAAATTCATCGCGCTCGGGTAGGCGCAGATGCGTGACGACGCAAAACTATGTCATCGCCTTGGGCAGCAACCGCCGCGGCCGCCACGGTTCGCCAGTGGAGGAGGTGCGCGCCGCGCTTGCCGAACTGCGCGCGGTCGCCCAGTCGCGAATCGTCGCCAGCGCGCCGCTCGGCCCGTCGATCCGGCGCTTCGCCAATGCGGTCGCGGTGGTCGAGAGCCGCGATTCGCCGCCCGCGATGCTGGCGCGGCTGAAGCGGATCGAACGCGCGTTCGGCCGCCGCCGCGGCATCCGCTGGGGGCAGCGCGTGATCGACCTCGACATCATCGCGTGGAGCGGCGGCATCTGGGCCGGCCGCGGCCTGACCATCCCGCACGCCGCGCTGAACGAACGCGCTTTCGTTCTCGCACCATTGGTGGAACTTGTACCCGACTGGCGCGATCCGCTTAGCGGGCTTTCCGCACGACAATTGCTTGCGCGGTTGACCCGGAAGCGTAGCGTCCCTAGTCGCGCACGGCTGGTCGGGGGTCCGTAGCTCAGTTGGTAGAGCAAGCGACTTTTAATCGAGAGGTCCCGGGTTCGAGCCCCGGCGGACCCACCACGCCACTCATGGATCATGAGGAAGCGACGCCCGCTGGCGTCGCGCGGCCGCCCCATCTGCTGTGGGCGGCGGGGATCGGCGCGGTCGCGATCGCGCTGATGTTGCTGCTGGGCTTCGTCATCGATCGCTGGCCGTTCGCGTTCGATCAGCGAATCATCATCGGCGTGCATGGCGCAGGGCCGCCGTGGGTCCGCAAGTCGATGATCGACATCACCGCTCTGGGCGGCGGCACGGTGCTGACGATGGTCACCGTCGCGACCGCGGCGCTGCTGCTGTTGCGCCGTCTGTGGATCACCGCGTTGCTGATGGTGATCGCGACGATCAGCGGATCGACCATCGTGCAGGCGCTGAAGGTCGAATTCGCGCGCGCGCGGCCCGACATCGTCGACCATATCGTCGTCGCGTCTGGCAACAGCTTCCCCAGCGGACACGCCGCCAATTCGGCGATCGTCTATCTCACCATCGCCGGGCTGCTGAGCCAGGTCGTCCGCGGCCGGTCGACACGCAATTTCGTCATCGCGGTCGCGGTGCTGCTGGTCGGCGCGATCGGGATGAGCCGCGTGTATCTGGGCGTCCACTGGCCATCCGACGTGCTGGCCGGATGGAGTTTCGGGACGCTCTGGGCGCTCGCATGGTGGTGGGCGGCGGCCAAGACCCGCGCCGCCACGATCCACCGCCAGGATTGAGCCGCTGGTTCAGGCGACCCCGAACGGCACCACGCGATTAGTCTGGGTATGGCCGATCTCGGCCCGGCCCAGATACGGCACGCCCATTTCGCGGCACCAGCGCACGATCATCGTCTCCAGCGGCTCGCCCCATTCCGGTTCGTTCGCCTGCACATCGTTGACCGCACCCAGCCGCAGGCCGGCGATGCCCTTCAACTGCGTCGCGTGCGCCATGTGCCAGAGCAAGCGGTCGATATTGTACATCGGCTCGGACACGTCCTCGATCAGCAGCACGTGGTCGGTCAGGTCGGGCAGATACGGCGTGCCGATCAGCGCGCCCAGGATGGAAAGGTTGAACGCCGCGGCGGGGCGTCCGTCCAGCCCCGGTTCCAGCCCCTGCCGGTCGCCGCGCGCCATCCACCCGAGCGCGCGCGCGACGGTCTGATCGCCGCCCTGCCGCCGGATGTCGCTCGCCATCGGCCCGTGCGCGGGCCGGCCGATGCGCCGCGCATAGAGCGCG
The DNA here is from genome assembly GCF_024758705.1 of Sphingomonas sp. SUN019. NCBI lineage: Bacteria > Pseudomonadati > Pseudomonadota > Alphaproteobacteria > Sphingomonadales > Sphingomonadaceae > Sphingomonas > Sphingomonas sp. SUN019. Next base: position 1,712,694 of record NZ_CP096971.1, read on the forward strand.
CCCAAGATGAACCCCATGTCCGAATAACCGACATAGGTCTTGTGCCGCGCCGCTGGCCCCAGTTGCGGCAGGATGATCGGCAGGATGCGGTTCGATCCATAGCCGCCGCGCAGGAACCAGATCGCATCGAAGGCGGAATCGTTGGCGAATTCGAGGAATGCAGCCGCGCGGGCCGCGTCCGACCCGGCAAAATGCCCGTCCTCGGCCCAACATTGCGGATGGATCACCAGATCGACGCCGGGATAGGCGATCGCCGCGAACGCGCTGACCGGCGGTTCGGCGGCGCGATTGCCGCGGCTGGCGGGGGCGACGACGCCGATCTTCATTCCCACCCCAATCTTGCCTCTGTGCGAAACCGTCGATAGCGCCGCGCGATGCAGATCGGCAACCTTTCGGACCACAGCTTCTTTTTCGTCGGGATCGGCGGATCGGGGATGATGCCGCTCGCCATGATCCTCGCCGGGCGCGGCGCGACCGTCGCAGGGTCGGACCGCGGACTGGATCAGGGGCGTGTTCCCGCCAAATTCGACGATCTCGCAGCGAAGGGCATTGCGCTCCACCCGCAGGACGGCAGCGGGATCGTGGCGCGCGAGCAGATCGTCGTCGCCTCCGCCGCGGTCGAAGCGAGCGTGCCCGACATGATCGCCGCCGATACACTCGGCTGCGCGAGAATGACTCGCGCCGAGCTGAACGCCGCTTTGTTCAACGCCAGCGTCCTGCCGATCGGCGTGGCCGGAACGAGCGGCAAATCGACCGTCACCGGCATGATCGCGCGCATCCTGCACGATGCGGGCCGCGATCCGACCGTGATGAACGGCGCGGTGATGAAGGATTTCGCCGCGCCCGACCGCCCCTTCGCCAGCGCGCTGGTCGGCGCAGGCGAGGCTTACGTCAGCGAGGTCGACGAAAGCGACGGATCGATCGCGCTGTATTCGCCGCGGATCGCGGTGCTGAACAACGTCAGCCTCGATCATAAATCGCTCGACGAACTGAACGCGCTGTTCGCCGATTTCATCGCCAAGGCCACGACCGCGGTCATCAACCTCGACAATCCCGACGCCGCGCGGCTGGCGATGACGCTGCCGAAGGACCGGCTGATCACCTTCGCGCTGGACCGCGAGGCCGATCTGCGCGCGACCGATATCGTCGAGGAACCGTTTGCGGTCGCCTTCACGCTCGGCGAGCGCCATGTACGGCTGTCGGTCCCCGGCCGCCACAACGTGTCGAATGCGCTCGCCGCGATCGGCGCGGCGGTCGCGGCGGGCATACCACTCGACGAAGCGGTTGCAGGAATCGCGCGCTTCACCGGCCTGCGCCGCCGTTTCGATCTGGTCGGTCAAGCCGCAGGCGTCGCGGTGATCGACGATTTCGGGCACAACCCGGACAAGATCGCCGCCACGCTCGACACGCTCCACGCCTTTCCCGGCCGTTTGCTGCTGCTGTTCCAGCCGCACGGTTATGGCCCGCTGAAGGTCATGCGATCCGAGCTCGTCACAATGTTCGCCGCGAAATTAGCGCCCGACGACGTGCTGGCCCTGCCCGATCCGGTCTATCAGGGCGGCACGGTCAACCGCGAGGTCACCAGCGCGGACATCGTCGCCGACGTGACGCTGGCGGGCCGTCACGCGCGCCACATCCCCGACCGCGCCGCCGCCGCCGCGCATCTGGTGGCGCAGGCGCGCCCCGGCGACCGCATCGTCGTGATGGGCGCGCGCGACGATACACTCAGCTTGCTGGCAGCCGATATGGTCGCGGCGCTGGGTGGCAAGAGCGGCCAAAACTGATAGTCTCCGCCTCCGCAGCCTTCACGGAGACCCGCATGTTCCGCCGTCTGTTCCTCGATCACCCCGCCTCGGTCGGGGAGAGCTATGCCGAGCATTTCGGTGTCGCCTCGCGCTTCGGCGCGACGTTGGTCGCGGGCGGCATCGGCTGCATGATCCACGCGGTCCTGCCGTTCGCATTCAAGACCCGCGGCAGCGATACAGTGATGGCGCTGCACCGCGATCTGGTCGCCAAACGCAACGCGCACCGCGCCGCGCATCTCGAGATGACGACGGTCGAATACGTCATCTAAGCGATTGACCCGCCGCGAGGATTACGCTCCATTCGCGGCGGGGGACTTTTCATGAACGACGACACGGCCGGGGGCGACGCCGCCTTCGGTTTCTACGGCGACTGGCGTGAATTCGCGCCGATCGCCTTCACCAACCTGTTGCTGACGATCGTCACGCTGGGCATCTACCATTTCTGGGCGAAGACGCGCGTGCGCCGCTATCTGTGGAGCCGTACGCGCTTCATCGACGACCGGCTCGACTGGACCGGGACGGGGCTGGAGCTGTTCATCGGCTATCTGATCGCCTTCGCCTTGTTTGTCGTGCCGTTCGGCGTGCTGAACCTGATCCTGCAGGGCATTTTGTTGCGCGGCCATCCGGGATGGGCGGGACTGATCGGCGCGACCGTTTACCTGCTGCTGATCTATCTGGTCGGCGTCGCGATCTTCCGTGCGCTGCGCTACCGGCTCAGCCGCACCTTCTGGCACGGCATCCGCGGCGGCAGCGACGATCAGGGCTTCGCTTACGGCTGGCAGTATTTCTGGCGCACGATCGTGGGGATGTTCGCCGCCGGGCTGATGGTGCCGTGGTCGATGACGACGCTCTGGAACCGGCGCTGGGGGCGGATGAGCTTCGGCCCGATGCCGTTCGCCGCCGATGCGAAATGGCAGCCGATCTTTCCGCGCTATATGCTGTTCTACCTCGCGCCGATCATCTTGTTCATCGGCTTTTTTGCTATCGGCCTGGCGTTCGCGGGATTTAGTGCAGGTGGGGGCTTCAATCCCAGTACGCCGCCGACCGGCGGAACGCTGGTCGCGATCGTGATCGTTGCGGCGCTGGCCTATATCCTTTTCTTCGGCGTGCTCGGGCTGATCGCGATGATCTTCTATGCGGCTTATTACCGTGAGGCCGTCGGCACACTGACGCTGGGGCGGCTGAGCTTTGCGTTCAACGCGCGTACGATGGACTGGATCAGGCTGTACCTTGGCAACATCGGACTCGTGCTGGTCACGTTCGGCGTCGGCTACATCTTCATCCCGTATCGCAACTGGGCGTTCTTCGTGCGGCACATGGAGGCGTTCGGCGACATCCATCTCGACGATCTGACCCGCTCGACCTCGCGTAAGCCGGGCCAGGGCGAGGGTCTGCTGGATGCGTTCGATGTCGGCGCATTCTGAAGGCTATCCAATCTGGCATCAGGACGGCGAGGTCGCGTACCGTCGCCGTCCGGTGCTGGTCGCCGACGGCGCGACCTTCACGCTGGTCGAGGGCGAGCGCACCACCGGCCCGTTCGCCTTCACGGACCTGATTGCGCATGACCCCGCCGGCGGTGCGCCGACATGGGGACTAAAGCGCCACCCCGGCTGGCGGATCGGCTTCCCCGAAGGCGTGCCCGGCGACCTCGCCGACCACCTGCCGGGACAGCAGCGCTACGGCGGCGTCATCGACCGCATCGGCCTGTGGCCAGCGACCGCCGCCTTCGCCGCGGTCGCCGCGATGGTCGTCGTCGCTTTCCTCAACACCCCGCCTTTGGTCGCGCGCGCCATCCCCGCCTCGGTCGAGAAACGTCTCGGCGACGTGATGGTCGGCGATTTCGGGCGCAAGGGATGCGCCACGCCTGCCGGTGACGCCGCGCTGGCCGCGATGGTCGAGCGGATCGATCCCTATGACCCGACACTAGAGGTCAGCGTGGTACGGATTCCGATCGTCAACGCGGTGACGTTGCCGGGCGGGCGGATCGTGCTGTTCGACGGACTCCTCAAGGCGGCGCGCTCGCCCGACGAGGTGGCGGGGGTGATAGGGCATGAGATCGGCCATGTCCGCCACCGCGACGTGATGGAGTCGCTGCTCCGCCAGATCGGCCTGTCGGTTCTGCTCGGCGGGATGGAGGGGCATGTCGGCGGCTACACCAACGCTTTGCTCGCCTCCTCCTATTCACGAAAGGCCGAATCGGACGCCGACGCCTTCGCGCTCCAGCTGATGCAGGAGGCGAAGGTGTCTCCCGCCGCGACCGCGGGCTTCTTCACCCGGCTTGGCGGTCGGGCGGGGAAGGCCGAACGCCTGTTCGCCTATGTCGCGTCGCACCCCGTCTCGGCCGATCGCGCGCAACGCTTCGCCGCCGCGGTCGACCGCACGGCGACGTACCGCCCGACGATCGACGCGCAGCAGTGGCGCGCGCTCAGGTCGATATGTTCGAAGACGCCAAAGGAGACAGACTGGCGGTTCTGATCCGACGCGCGTAACTCGGGTCGTATGAACGTACCCGCCCGCCCCCGCCTCGCCTATCACCTGACCGAGGGCGCCGGCCCAACGATCGTCTTCCTGCCCGGCTACGCCTCCGACATGACGGGCACGAAGGCGGTCGCGATCGAGGAGTGGGCGAAGGCCGAGGGGCGCGCCTTCCTGCGTTTCGATTATGGCGGCTGCGGCGCGAGCGAAGGCGTGTTCGAGGATCAGACGCTCGCCGACTGGCGTGACGATACGCTGGCGATGATCGACCATGCGGTTACTGGCCCGGTGGTGCTGGTCGGATCGTCGATGGGCGGGTGGATCATGCTGCTGGCGGCACTGAAGCGCACCGATCGCATCGCGGGTCTGGTCGGCATCGCGCCTGCGCCCGATTTCACCGACTGGGGGTTCTCGCAGGACGAAAAGATGCGGCTGCTGCAGGACGGGCGGATCACGCGGGCCAACGCGTACGGCCCGGAGCCGACGGTCTATACCAGCCGCTTCTGGTCGTCGGGAGAGGCCAATCGCGTGATGTTCGGTGAACTCGCGATCGATTGTCCGGTGCGGCTGATCCAGGGACAGCGCGACGCCGACGTGCCGTGGCATCGCGCGCCTCGGCTGGCCGAGCTGATCCGGTCCGCCAACGTCCAGACCCTGCTGGTCAAGGACGGCGACCACCGGCTGTCGCGGCCATCCGACATCGCGCTGATCCTGCGCGCGATCGGCGAGGTGCTGGCGTGATCCTGTTCGCGCTGGCGCTGCAGGCCGCCGCCGTCGACACCGAAGCGTGCGCGAAGCAGGCTCAGGGCGATCCCGTCGCGGCAGAACGCGCGGCGGAACGCTGGGCGCTGGCGGGCGGCGCGCACGCGGCGCAGCAGTGCCGCGGCATCGCGCTCGCCGCGCAGGCGCGCTATCCCGAGGCGGCGGGCGCGTTCGAGGCCGCGGCGCGGGCCGCCGAACTGGCGAAGGACACCGCGGCGGCGAGCTACTGGGCGCAGGCCGGCAATGCGTGGCTGGCGGGGCAGCAACCCGCCAAGGCGCGCACCGCTCTGGACGCGGCGCTGGCGGCGGGGACGCTGGGCGGGCTCGAGCGTGGCGAGGCGCAACTTGACCGCGCCCGCGCGCTGGTTGCGACTAACGACCTGAAGGGCGCGCGGGTCGATCTCGACGCCGCTACCGCCAACGCGTCGGACGACCCGCTTGGCTGGCTGCTGTCGGCAACGCTCTCGCGGCGGATGAACGATCAGGCACGGGCGACGGCCGACATCGCGCAGGCACTCCGCCTCGCCCCCGACGATGCGTCGGTTCAACTGGAAGCAGGCAATATCGCCGCGCTGGCGGGCGACGAAGCGCGGGCGAAGGCCGCGTGGACCGAAGCCGCCCGCCTCGCCCCGGTCGGCCCCGCCGGGCAATCCGCAGCCAAGGCACTGGCGCAGTTCGCGGTCATGCCCGCGAAAAACTAGCCGTCATCCCCGCGAAAGCGGGGACCCATGGCGATCGATCGCCAAAAACGAACGCCGCGTTATGTGCAAAGCGCAGGCCATGGATCCCCGCTTTCGCGGGGACGACACGGGCTTTCTATGCCCCCTCCTGCGCCGCCTTCCAGTCGCGCTTCACCTTCTTGGCCAGGCTCCATTTGTGGACCTCGGTCGGGCCGTCGTAGATACGGAAGGCCCGAATTTCGCGGAACACCTGTTCGACGATGGTGTCGCCGGTCACCCCGGCCCCGCCCATCACCTGGACACAGCGGTCGGCGATCCGCATCAGCGCCTCGCTGACCGCGACCTTCGCCATCGAGCTTTCGACCGTGCCCAGCGCCCCGGTGTCCAGCACGCCTGCGCACCAGTCGATCATCAGTTCGGCCTGTTTCAGATCGATGAGGTTCTCCGCCAGCATGAACCCGACGCCCTCATGATCGACCAGCGGCTTGCCGAACGCATGGCGGCGGCAGGCGTAATCGGTCGCGATCTCGTTCGCGCGGACGCACGAACCGAGCCAGCGCATGCAATGCGTCAGCCGCGCGGGCGCGAGGCGAATCTGCGCCAGCTTGAACCCGTCGCCAGGGTTGCCGAGCATCTGGTCGGCGGTGACGCGAAGCCCTTCTATCGCGACGACGGCATGGCCGCCCGGCATCGACGAATCGATCGTGTCGAGCACGCGTTCGATGCGGATCGCCCCTTGCTCATAGGCGTCCGGCAGATCGACCAGGAACATCGACGCGCCCTCATCGGCCTTCGCCATGACGATGCCGACCTTCGCGCCCTCCGCGCCGGTGATGAACGCCTTGCGCCCGTCGATCACCCAATGGTTGCCGTCGCGCCGCGCGGTCGTCTGCATCATCGACGGGTCCGACCCGGCCCCGCCCTCGCTCGCCGGTTCGGTCATGAAGAACGCCGATCGAGCCTCACCGCTGACCAACGGATCGAGGAAGCGCGCGCGTTGTTCGGGGCTGGCGACCTTCCCCAGCAGGTACATATTGCCCTCGTCAGGCGCGGCGACGTTGACCGCGACCGGGCCGAGCGGCGACAGCCCTGACGCCTGCAGCACGAGCGCGACCTCGCGGTGGTGCAGATGCTCGCCGTCCGACAGGATATGCGGGGTCAGCACGCCCGCCGCGCGCGCCTTGCCGCGAAGCTCGACCACCAGATCGTCCGACGGTCCATGCGCGCCGCACCGCGGATCGCGCTCGTACGGCGCAACGACGTCGCGAACGAACGCCTCGACGCGGGTGGCGATTTCTCGGGCGCGGTCAGTCATCGCAGCTCTCCTGTTTGGCGAGCCTTTGGCAGGTCAGCCGATCCAGCGCCAGATGCCCGCGGGCCAGCCACTGAGCGGAATATGCGCCCATGTCGCCGCCAGCCACACGACCAGCCCGCCCGCCAGCGCATGCATCCCGAACCCGCCCAGCTTCGCGCGGCCCGATGCGATCGCGGCGAACGGGAGGTAGCTCGTCCGGCGTTCCCATTCGGGCCAGAAATCGGGTTGCAGCGCGCGTTTCTTCCGGTCCTGCATATGCGCCCCGACCAAAGCGAGTACGATGATCGCGACCGACACGGTGACGTTCGACGGCTCGGGATAAACCAGGATATGCACGACGCCCCACAAAGCGAACGCCCACATCATCGGATGCCGCGTGATCGCGAACACGCCGCGCGCCTCCGGCACCGCTTTCGTGGCACCGGTCGGATCAGGCATCGCGGGATTGCGGATCAGCGAGCCCAGCAGCAGCACGCTCGCCACCAGCATGATCAGCGTGCCGACCACCCACAATCCGTCGCCGACCGCCCACAGCTGCGGCTGCTCCGGCGCGGCGCGATAGGCGAGTCCGAGCCAGATCAGCGTCGCGAACGCCACCACGCTGTAGAGGCCGAGGAATCCCGTGGCCCCCACTCGCGCCACCAGCGGCGCGCGCAGCGGATGCGACAACAGGAAATGCGTGCCGACAAAGGCGACCGCGGCCAGCATCACATTTCCCATGATCTACCTTCCCTTATTGCACCCCGTGCATCCAGCGTTTGATCAGCGGCGAGATCAACAGCAGGAACAGCCCGATTCCCGCCGACACCAGCCCGATCGTCCAGAACACGCCCGAATACGTTTCAAGGCTGACCTTCAGGTTCGTCACCTGCCCGCCGACCGTCTCGACACTCGCCACCTGCGCGACGACGCCCGCGACATATTGCGCGACCGAGATCGACAGGAACCACACGCCCATCATCAGCCCGACGATCCGCGCGATCGACAGCTTGGTGATCATGCTGAGGCCGACCGGCGAGATGCAGAGTTCGGCGAACGAATGGATGAAATACAGCCCGGCCAGCCACCAGATCGCGACTTTGAACGACGGGCCGACCATCGTCGCGCCCCAGACGAGGAACAGGAAGCCGAGCCCGACCCCGATCAGCGCGATGCCGAACTTGATCGGGATCGACGGTTCGATGCCCTTCGCCGCCAGCTTCGTCCACAGCACCGACATGACCGGCGCCAGCGCGACGATGAAGAACGCGTTGAAGAACTGCGTCTGCCCCGCCGAGATGCTGAACAGCCCAAAGATCGACAGATCGGTGTTGCGATCGGCGAACAAGGTCAGCGACGACCCGGCCTGTTCGAACAACGTCCAGAACACGACGTTGAACACAATCAGGATCATCGCCGCGCACATCATCTGAAATTCACGGCGATCGCCGACCTTCGCCGACCAGATCAGGATGCCGGGGACCGAGATCAGGAACGTGCCGAACAGCAGTTTCCCCATCAGCGACAGCGACGCGACGTACCCGATGATGCCCGATCCGGGCACCTGCTCGGGCGCGTTCATCAGGTTCGTGAACAGGAAATACAGCACCGGCACCGCGGCCAGCGCGCCGAGGTAGATCGGGATCGACCGGTTCGCCTTGTCCACGGGCGGCTCGCCGATACCGTTCAGCCTGCCGCCGTCGAACTGGATCAGCGACCACGACAGCAGCATCCCGAAGGCGGCGAGCCCGAAGCCCGCCCACCAGCCCACCGCATCGGCGAGGAATGGGCACAAAAGCTGCGAGAACAGCGAGCCGAGGTTGATTCCCATGTAGAAGATCGTGAACCCGGAATCACGCCGCCGGTCCCCCTCGGCGTAGAGCGTGCCGACCATCGTCGAGATGTTGGGTTTGAAGAACCCGTTCCCGACCGAAACGAGGCTTAATGCCACCAGCATCAGCGCGACGAAGAACGGACTGCGATCGGCGCGGCTCTCGAACCCGCCCTTCTCGACCGTGCGCGCCACCGCGCCCGACCCGTCGAGCAACGACACCGTACCGTCGTCATTGCCCTTGATCGCCAAGCGCTGCGTGCCGTCGATCACATAGCGCGTCTCGACGCCGCCCCGCTCCTCCAACTGCACTTCGTACCGTTGGCCCGAAATCTCGGCATAGGGCTTCGACACCTCGCCGCCGAAGCACAGCGTGAAATAGCCGACCGCCATGACGATCGCGCCGAACTTCACCGCGCGTTTCGAACCCAGATACTGATCCGCCAGATACCCGCCGATCAGCGGGGTCAGATACACCAGCGCGGTGAACCCGCCATACAGCCCAGTCGCCTCACGATCGCCGAAGATGAAATGCTTGGTGAGATACAGCGTCAGCAGCGCGCGCATCCCGTAGAAGCCGAACCGCTCCCACATCTCCGTCGTGAACAGCCGCGCGAGTTGCCGCGGATGGCCGAACCAGGTGGCCTCGCTGGCGGGATTGACGTGCGAAATATCCGGCTCGCGCGGGGTGTCCGCGGTCGGGGTGTCCACCATGTGTACGTACGCTCCCTGATACTCTCCGCCTGTTGCCTTTGAATATGGCCGGGCGAATTGGTTGCGGGTGAGACTAGCGGCATTGGAGCGGGTGTAAATGCCGCAGGTGCGTCGCTAAGGGCTGATCACATGTTCAACGATCCCTCGACGCCGCTCTCGCTGCTCGCCACACGCCGCTCGGGCAAGCCGCGCGATCTCGTCGCACCCGGGCCAGATTTCGCAAAGCTGCGCGAACTGTGCGCCATCGCGGCGCGTACGCCCGATCACGGCAAGCTCACCCCATGGCGCTTTGTGATCGTCGAAGCCGATCAGCGCGACGCGCTCGCCGCGTTGCTGACCGATGCGTATCGCGCGGAAAGGCCTGATGCGAAGCGGCTGGAGATCGAGGCGATGGAGCAATTCGCGCGGCAAGCCCCCGCACTGGTGATCGTTCTGTCTTCACCCAAGCCCGAAAGCCACATCCCGCTGTGGGAACAGGAATTGTCGGCGGGCGCGGCGTGCATGAACCTGCTCCACTCGGTCCATGCCGCGGGTTTCGCGGGCGGCTGGCTGACCGGCTGGGCGGCCTATTCGGATGCAGTGCGCGACGCGTTCGGCCACGCGCCCGAACGAATCGCGGGGTTCGTGTTCATCGGCACGCCAAGCAGGCCGCTGGACGAACGTCCGCGTCCCGATTTGGCCACGACTGTCCGAAAATGGACGGTGTAGGGACTCGACGGGGCGCACCGTTGCTGTATTAAGGCAGCATGACAGGTCTCAGCAGCGAGGACAGCCCGGTCTACATCCGGCTTCGCGGCGGCATCGCCGCCGCGATCCTGCGCGGCGAATATCGTGCGGGTGACCAATTGCCCTCGGTCCGCGCGCTCGCCGCCGAACATGGCGCGAACCCATTGACCGTCGCCAAGGCCTATCAGAGCTTCCAGGACGACGGCTATGTCGAGGTCCGCCGCGGTGTCGGGATGTTCGTCCTGCCCGGCGCGGCGGAGAAACTGCGCATCGCCGAACGCGACAGCTTCGTGAACGGCCAATGGCCCCGCATCCGCGACCATATCGACCTGCTCGGGCTCGACATCGACGAACTGATGGCGCGCGAACGCGCTTAAGTAGCCAACGCCAACAGCCGCTGCGCCGCCTTCAGGTGCGGCGCGTCGATCATCCGCCCGTCGAGTTGCAACGCCCCCGCGCCCGGATTGGCCGCGAAAGCCGCGACCACCGCACGGGCGTGTGCGCTCTCCGCTTCGGAAGGGGAGAATGCCGCGTTGATGACCGCCACCTGCGTCGGATGGATCGCCATCATGCCGGTAAAGCCGTCGCGCCGCCCGCGCGCGACATAGGCCGCCAACCCGTCCAGATCGCGGAAATCGGGCCACACGGTCTCGATCGCGGGCACGCCCGCGGCGTGCGCGCCGAACAGGGTCAGCGCACGGACGACCTTGTACGGATCGGTGTAGCTGCCGTCCTCCTCGCGGCTGGACGATGCGCCGATCGCCGCGGGCAGATCCTCCGCGCCCCACGTCAGCCCCACCAGCCGGTCGCCCTTGTACGTCCCCAACTCGAACACCGCGCGCGGCGTTTCGCTCGCCACGGGCAGCACGCGATAATCCCCCGGCAAGCGCGCGGTCAGCGCATCGACCGACGCCTGCCCCTCGGCCTTGGGCAGCACGATCCCGTCGAACCCCGCCCCGGTCAGCGCATCGATATCCGCCGCGGCTTCATCCGAATCGATCGGGTTCACGCGGACGAACAGCGCCACGTCGCGCTTTGCCGACAGGAACGCGCGCACTGCGCCTCGCGCCTCGGGCTTCTTCGACGGCGCGACCGCATCCTCCAGGTCGAGGATCAACGCATCCGCCCCCATCGCGAGCGCCTTCTCCATCCGTTCGGGCCGGTCGCCCGGCACGAACAGCAGCGAGCGCAACCTCACTTGCCCATCTCCACAAGCTTGCGCTCCCACGCCAGCGCATCGCGCACGATCCCGTCGAGATCGGCGCGCTTCGGCCGCCACGGCAGCGCGGCCAGGATCGCGGCGTTGTCCGCCACCAGTTCGGCCGGATCGCCCGCGCGGCGTCCCTCCAGCTTGCGTTCGATCGTCAGGTTCGTCACCCGATCGACCGCGTCGAGCACCTCCAGCACCGAAAACCCGCGGCCATAGCCTGCGTTCAGGATGTGGCTCTGCTCCGGCCCGGCCGCCAGCAATTCCAGCGCCGCGACATGCGCGTCGGCCAGATCGGAAACGTGGATATAGTCGCGCACCCCCGTCCCGTCGCGGGTCGGGAAATCGGTGCCGAACACGCCGACCGACGAGCGCTTGCCCGTCGCCGCCTCGACCGCAATCTTGATGAGGTGCGTGGCGCCGACCGTGGATTGGCCGCTGCGTCCCGCGGGGTCGGCCCCCGCCACGTTGAAATAACGCAGGCAGGCGTAGTTGATCGGATGCGCCGCCGCGACATCGCGCAACATCGCCTCGGTCATCAGCTTCGACATGCCATAGGGGTTGATCGGCAGCGTCGGATCACCCTCCGCGATCGGCACCTTGTCCGGCGTGCCGTAGGTCGCCGCGGTTGACGAAAAGATGAAATGCGCCACCCCCGCCGCCACCGCGCTCTCGATCAGGCTGCGCGAGGCGGCGGTGTTGTTGCGATAATATTTGAGCGGATCGGTCACCGATTCGGGCACCACGACCGACCCGGCGAAATGCATGATCGCCTTCACGTCATGCTCGCGCAGCACGTCGCGCACCGCGGGGTCTTCGACCGCCAGCTCGATCAGCGTGGCGCGGGAGTCGACCGCCCAGTCGAATCCGGTGACGAGATTGTCGATCACGACCACCTCGTGCCCCGCATCCAGCAGCGCCAGAACCGCGTGGCTGCCGATATAGCCCGCCCCGCCCGTGACCATCACCTTCATCGCAACAACTCCTTTTGGCCGCGTTAGCGGCTACCTACATGGGGTGCAAAGGAGACTCCCCATGACCGACTATGTGACGCTCGCCGGCGGCTGCTTCTGGTGCACCGAAGCCATCTTCAAGGACGTGATCGGCGTCGAAACCGTCGAGAGCGGCTATATCGGCGGCGCGATTCCGAACCCGACCTACAAACAGGTCTGCGGCGGCGACACCGGCCATGCCGAGGCGATCCGCATCGGATACGATCCCGAACAGCTGAACCTCGGCGACCTGCTCGACATCTTCTTCGCCACGCACGATCCGACGCAACTGAACCGGCAGGGCAACGACGTCGGCACGCAATATCGCTCGGCGATGTTCCCTGCGGACGAGGCGCAAGAGGCCGAGATGCGCGCAGCGCTGGAACGCGCGCAGGCCGACAGCACGAAGCCGATCGTCACGACGATCGAGCCGATGAGCGAATGGTATCCAGCGGAGGATTATCATCAGGATTATTGGGAGGTTTCGGGCCGCTCCAACCCCTATTGCATGGCGATCATCCCGCCCAAGCTGCAGAAGCTGCGCAAGTCGTTCGCCGCACGATCGAAGGCCGCGGTGACCGCCTGACGCGGGAACCACTCGCCTTATCGCCAGTTACGACGCGACCGGATCGCCCTCGATCCGGTCGCTTTTTTCAAGGATTATTTCCCATGAAGCCCATCATCGCATTGTCGGCGCTCGCGCTGCTATCGGCTCCGCTCGCTGCGTGCGGCGGGCAGGGTGACGACAAATTGGCGAGCCGTGTCGAGGAATCGGCCGAGAACCGCGCCGACCAGATGGAGGCCACGGCTGACAATCTTGAGGATCAGGCCGAACAGGTTCGCGAAAACGGCGAAGACCGCGCCGAGGCGATCGACGATTCGGACGTGAACGCCGACGCGCTGACCGAAACGCAGAAGGCCGACGTCGTGAACAACGGCGCGACGGTCGTAAAATGAACTAATACGCGGCGCGGCGCAGGCGATCGTTGATCGCCGCGCCGACGCCATCCTCCGGCACCGGGGCGACCGCGATCCGCGGCTTCGGTCCGGCGTCGGCGCGGTGGAGCGCGTCGAACAGGTTCGCGGCGGCTTCGACAGGGTCGCCCGTGGGGGAAAGGGTCTCGTCGCCTGAGACGGGGCCGAAGCCGATCAGCCATTCGTCGCTATTGGGTGAAGTCGCGTCCAAGCGGAGCGGCTTGGTCGGCGAATAGTGGCTCTCAAGCTGCCCCGGCGACAGCACGCTCCCCGGCGAAGGCCGGGGCCCAGTGTTGGGCTGCGTCGTAACTAGGCCCCGGCCTTCGCCGGGGAAAAGCTGTTCGAGCGTGATCGGACCGGGCCTTAAAATCTCTTCGCCCATTACGATCGTCGATTCCAGTCCTGCCGCACACGCGCCGTCGTCGATAATCAGCGAAACCCGATCCCCCAGACTGCGCACCACATGCTCCGCCCGCGTCGGGCTGATCGCGTTGCTCGCATTGGCCGACGGTGCGGCAAGCGGCGCGCCCGTCGCCGTCAGCAGATCGCGCATCGCCCGCCCAGCAGGTACGCGCACCGCGATCGTCCCCAACCCCGCCGTCACCAGCGATGCGATCCCCGCCTCCGCCCGCAACGGCAACACCAGCGTCAACGGCCCCGGCCAGAACCGGGCCGCCAGATCGCGCGCCGCGGCGTCGAACACCGCGATCAGTTCCGCCGCCGGCAGGCCCAGCACATGCACGATCAGCGGATTGAAGCTCGGACGACCCTTGGCGGCGTAAATCCGCGCCACCGCCGCCGAATCGCGGGCGTCCGCCGCCAGCCCGTACACCGTCTCGGTCGGCACCGCGACGATCCCACCGCTCGCGATCAACGCCGCGGCCTCCGCGATCGCGGCCGCGCCGTAAGGGCGGACACCGGGGTGTTGAGCATGCATCGCGCGCGGCTATAGCGGGTGCGATCAGGAGAGAGAAATGCCCTTCACCCCCGCAGTCACCGAGCAGCGTTTCGTGCTCGATCAGATCGTCCGCATCGACGAACTCGCCGCGACCGATCGCTTCGCCAGCGCGACCCCCGACGTGATCGACGCGGTGCTGGAGGGGATCGGCGATCTCGCGAGCGGCGAATGGGCGCCACTGGCGCGCGCGGGCGATACCGTCGGCGCGAAATGGACCCCGGAAGGCGTGGTCATGCCCGACGGCTATGGCGCGGCGTACAAGGCCTATGTCGACGGCGGCTGGGGCGGCATCGGCGTGGCGGAGGAATTCGGCGGTCAGGGCCTGCCGTTCGCGGTCGCCGCCGCGGTGCTGGAGACGCTGGGGGCTGCGAACATGGGCTTTGCACTGGCCCCCACGCTGACCGTCGGCGCGATCGAATCTTTGATCCATCACGGCACGCCCAAACAGCAGGCCGAGTATCTGCCGAAGCTCGCGACCGGCGAATGGACCGGCACGATGAACCTGACCGAACCGCAGGCGGGCAGCGACGTCGGCGCATTGCGCACGATCGCGACCCCGCTGGAGGGCGACAAATGGTCGATCCGCGGCACGAAGATCTACATCAGCTTCGGCGATCACGACATGGCGGACAACATCATCCACCTCGTCCTGGCGCGGACTCCCGACGCGCCCGAGGGGACGCGCGGCATATCATTGTTCCTGGTCCCCAAGGTCCGGCTCGACGGCACGCCGAACGACCTCCGCGTCGTGTCGATCGAACACAAGATGGGGCTCCACGCCTCCCCCACCTGTGTCCTCAGCTTCGGCGATCACGATGATTGCGTCGGTGAGCTGATCGGCCCGGTGAACGGGGGCATGCGCGCGATGTTCACGATGATGAACAATGCCCGTCTCAACGTCGGACTGCAGGGCGTGCAGGTGGCGGAGGGCGCGACGCAGAAGGCGGTCGAATACGCCCGCGAACGCATCCAGTCGGCGCGCGCCGGATCGCCCGATCGCACCCCCGTCGCGATCGTCGAACATCCCGACGTGCGCCGGATGCTGCTAAGGATGAAGGCGCAGACGCAGGCCGCGCGGGCGCTGGTCTATTACGCCTGCGCGCAGGTCGATCGCGTCGCGCTGGGCGATGCCGACGCAAAGGACCGGCTTGAGATCATGACCCCGCTCGCCAAGGCGCACGGCACCGATCTGGGCAACGAAGTCGCGTCGATCGGCATCCAGATCCACGGCGGAATGGGCTATATCGAGGAGACGGGCGCCGCGCAGTTCTTCCGCGATGCGCGGATCACCCCGATCTACGAAGGCACCAACGGTATCCAGGCCGCCGACCTCGTCGGGCGAAAGCTGGGCCTGTCGAACGGCGCCGCCTTCGCCACGCTGATCGCCGATATGCGCGCCGAGGCTGAGCACGAACAGCTCCGTGCGCTGATCCACGCGTGCGAGGGCGTCGGCCGCCGCCTCGCCACCGCCGACGCGGACGACCGGCTCGCGGCAAGCTATCCGTTCCTGACGATGCTGTCGGTCGCCGCCTGCGGCTGGCTGATGGAGCGGCAGGGCCGCGCCGCGACCGGCGACACGGCCTTCGCGCAGATGAAGCGCGCCAGCGTCGCCTTCTATCTCGACCAGATCGTACCCGAGGCGCGCGGGCTGGAGGCGGCGGCCAGCGCCAGCGCGGCGGTGCTTTATGCGCTGTCGCCCGAAGCCTTCGCGGCCTGAGCGCGTTGTCCCGTCAAACCATCAGGAGCAGCCGCCCGTGAAATACCTCCACACCATGATCCGCGTCACCGATCCCGACGCCACGATCGCCTTCCTCGAACTCGTCGGGCTGAAGGAAGTCCGTCGGATGGAGAGCGAGAAGGGCCGCTTCACGCTGATTTTCCTGGCCGCGCCCGAAGACATGGCCGCCCCCGGCGAACGCGCGCAGGCCGAGGTCGAACTGACCTATAATTGGGATCCCGAAAGCTACACCGGCGGGCGCAATTTCGGTCACTTGGCCTACCGCGTCGACGACATTTACGCCACCTGCCAGCGGATCATGGATGCCGGGTTCACGATCAACCGCCCGCCGCGCGACGGCCATATGGCGTTCGTTCGCACCCCCGACGGCATCTCGATCGAGCTGCTGCAGGACGGCGTGCTCGACCCTGCCGAGCCGTGGGCGTCGATGCCCAACACCGGCGAATGGTGATGCCGCTGGAGATCGTCCGCGTCACCGTGCTGAGCGACAATTACAGCTGGCTGGTGCATGATTCGGCGTCGGGTGAGACGATGGTCGTCGATCCGGGCGAGGCGCAGCCGGTGTTAGACGCCGCCGCCGCGTGCGGCTGGTCGATCGGCGCGATCTGGATCACCCACTGGCATCCCGACCACACCGGCGGCAATGCCGGGGTTGTCACGGCAACGGGTGCGAAGGTGATCGGTCCAGAAGCGGAACGCGCCAAGATCGTCGGACTGGATCAGGGTTTGGCTGAGGGCGATACCGTGCGACTCGGCGATCATTCGGCGACGGTCATGGAAGTGCCGAGCCATACCGCGGGGCACATCGCGTTCCATTTCGCCGACGACGCCGCGATCTTCACCGGCGACACGCTGTTCGCGATGGGCTGTGGACGGTTGTTCGAGGGCGATGCCACGCAGATGCACGCCAACATGACCCGTTTCGCCGCACTGCCAGAGCATACGCAGGTATATTGCGGCCACGAATATACCCAGTCGAACGGCCGCTACGCACTCGTCGCCGAACCCGACAATTTGGCGATCCGCGACCGGGTGGCGCGCGTCGATGCGGCGCGCGCGGCAAACGAACCGACCGTCCCGACGACGATCGGCGAGGAACTGGCGACCAACCCCTTCCTCCGCGCGCCCGACGCCGCGACGCTCGCGCGGCTGCGGCAGGGCAAGGATGATTTCCGCGGCTGATTCTGTTATGCTGGCCGCGTGGGGGTGAAGGAGTGACCGATATGCGTAAACCCCTGTTCATGCTCGCCGCGGGTGCGGCAGCAATCCTCTCGATGACCGGCGCGACCGCCGCCGATCGATCGACCCGCGCGCAGGATCGCGCCGCCAAGGATGCCGCCGAATTCCAGAAGGCCGTCGCGGGCCTGACCCCCGGCAAGCCGATGTCCTGCCTGCCGCTGTCGCGCCAGTCGCTGGCGATGAAGGGGATCGGATCGAAACTGGTGTACCGCGCCAGCCGCAAGCTGATGTACGTCAACGATGCGCCGGGCTGCGAAGGCGTCGCGCGCGGTGACACGCTGGTGACGCGGCAATACACCGGCCGCTCATGCCGCGGCGACATCGCGCAGACCGTCGACCGCATCGCACGCTTCCCGACCGGCAGCTGCGCGCTCGGCGACTTCGTCCCCTATCGCGCGAACTGACGATGCGCCGCACCCTCGCGGCGTTGCTGCTGGCGGTGACGACCACCGCGTCAGCGCGCGATCCGCTGGAAGGCCGCACGCCCGGCCCAGCCAAGCGCTGCGTCCCCGTCACCCAGAACCGATCGCTGACGATCACCGCCGACCGCGTCATCCTGTACCGCGAATCGGGCCGTCGCATCTGGCGCACCGAGCCGATCGGCGCATGCACGCGCATGCGACCGATGGACACGTTGGTGATCGAGGTGTTCGGCGGCAGCATCTGCCGCGGAGACCGGTTCCGCGTCGTGACTCCGGGGCTGTCGATCCCGTCCGCCCCTTGCCGCTTCGGTAATTTCGTGCCCTACGACCGCACGAAAGTATCAGGAGCAACCAAGTGACCCGTCCCACCGAAGCCGAACTGACCGGAATCGAAGCGCGCCATTCGCCCAAGCCGGAGGTCGACGCGATCGGCGGGCGCAAGCTGAAGCCATCGACGCTGATGATGGGCCACGGCTTCGATCCCGCGCTGTCGGAAGGATCGCTGAAACCCCCGATCTTCCTGACCTCCACCTTCGTCTTCCCCAACGCCGCCGCGGGGAAGCGCCATTTCGAGGGCGTGACCGGCAAGCGCCCCGGCGGCGCGGAGGGGCTGGTTTATTCGCGCTTCAACGGCCCGAACCAAGAAATCCTCGAAGACCGCCTGGGCGTGTGGGAGGATGCCGAGGACGCGCTGACCTTCTCGTCCGGCATGTCGGCGATCGCGACCTTATTCCTCGCGATGGTGAAACCCGGCGACACGATCGTCCATTCCGGCCCGCTGTATGCGGCGACCGAAACGCTGATCGCGCGCATCCTCGGCAAGTTCGGGGTCAATTACATCGACTTCCCGGCGGGTGCGACGCGCGAGGAGATCGACGCGGTGATGACAAAGGCCGCGACCGGCAACGTCGCGTTGATCTATCTCGAAAGCCCCGCCAACCCGACCAACGCCCTGGTCGACGTGCAGGCGGTCGCCGCCAGCCGCGACGCGATCTTCGGTGAGAACAAGCCGCCGATCGCGATCGACAACACCTTCCTCGGCCCGGTCTGGCTCCAGCCGCTGAAGCATGGCGCGGACATCGTCGTCTATTCTTTGACCAAATATGCCGGCGGGCACAGCGATCTGGTCGCGGGCGGGGTGCTGGGGTCGAAGGAGCACATCAACACGATCCGGCTGATGCGCAACACGATCGGCACGATCTGCGACCCCAACACTGCGTGGATGCTGCTGCGCTCGCTCGAGACGCTCGAACTGCGCATGAGCCGCGCGGGCGAGAATGCGGCGAAGGTCTGCGGATATCTCCGCACGCATCCGAAGGTCGAACGCGTCGGCTATCTCGGGTTCCTGGAGGGCGGGGACGACGAACGGCAGGCCGACATCTACCGCCGCCATTGCACCGGCGCGGGCTCCACCTTCTCGCTCTACCTGAAGGGCGGGGAGGCGGAGGCGTTCCGGTTCCTCGACGCGCTGAAGATCGCGAAACTCGCGGTGAGTCTCGGCGGCACCGAGACGCTCGCCTCGCACCCCGCGGCGATGACGCATCTGTCGGTCGCCGACGCGCGCAAGCAGGCGCTGGGCATCACCGACAATCTCGTGCGCATCTCGATCGGCGTCGAAGACCCCGACGACCTTATCGCCGACATGGAAAACGCGCTGGCCGCGATTTAACGCGACCGACTTAGAAACCCCCTTCCCTCGCGCCGTCCGAAGCGGCATCCTTTCCACCGCGGACGACAAAGATCGTCTGTGATGGAGAGAGAGAATGGCCAAACGCATCGCGGTGATCGGCGCAGGGATGGGCGGGCTGTGCGCCGCGATTCTGGCGCGCGAGGCGGGGCACGACGTCACGATCTACGAACATGCCGATTCGGTCGGCGGGACGTGGCGCGCGAACCGCTACCCCGGCGTCGCGTGCGACGTGCCGGCGATCCTCTATCAGTTCAGCTTCGCCCCCAATCACAACTGGAGCCACAATTACGCGCGCGGCCCGGAAATCCACGCCTATACGAAGTCGCTGGTCGACCAGTTTGACCTTGGCGGGTCGCTCCATCTGAACGAAGGCGTCACCCGCGCGACATGGGACCCCGCCGCCAAGCACTGGACGGTCGAAACCGAGAAAGGCGCGCTGGAGACGTTCGACGCGATCGTCCCCGCGCTGGGCCAACTCAGCCGGCCGACGTTGCCCGACATCACGGGCGTCGAAAGCTTCAAAGGAGCAAAATTCCACGCCGCGGAATGGCCCGACGGGATCGAGCTGACCGGCAAGCGCGTCGGCGTGATTGGGTCGGCGGCGAGCGCCGTGCAGTTCATCCCCGAAGTAGCGAAGGACGCCGCCGCGCTGGTCGTGTTCCAGCGCACCGCCAATTGGGTGATCCCGCGCAACGACCTGGCGGTCACCGACGAAACCAAGGTGCTGATGGCGACCAATCTGCCGGTCGCGATGCGGCTGGGCGCACAGCAACGCGCGATGATCTTCGACAATGCCGACACGTTCTTCTGGCAGGCGTTCCAGTTCACGCCGGAGGGCCGCGCCGCCTTCACCCGCACCGCGCTCGACCATCTCGAGGAACAGGTGCCCGACGCCGAGCTCCGCGCGAAGCTGATCCCCGACTATCCGATCGGGTGCAAGCGCATCCTGATCACCGACGATTTCTATCCCGCCTTGATGCGCGACAACGTGACGCTGGAGACGAACGGGATTGTCGCGGTCGAACAGACCGGCGTGCGCACAACGGACAGTTTCCACGACCTCGACGTGCTGATCTTTGCGACGGGGTTCGAGACGACCGCATGGAACTGGTCGATGGAGGTCGTCGGGGCCGAGGGGAGGACGCTCAAGGAAACGTGGAAGGACGGACCCGAGGCGTATCTCGGTATCATGGTCCACGGCTTCCCCAATATGTTCATGCTCTATGGTCCGAACACGAACCTGGGGCACAATTCGATCAGCTTCATGATCGAGGCGCAGGTCGGCTACATGCTGAAGGCGCTGGCCGCGATCGAGACCGACGAGGCGCAGGTGGCGGAGGTCACCGCCGACGGCCAGCGCCGCTTCAACGATCGCATCGCGCAATTGCTGTCGGGCAGCGTCTGGGCCGACCCGCATTGCAAAAGCTGGTACAAGGCCGCGAACGGCCGCGTGTATCAGAATTGGTCCGGCAATTGCGCCGCCTATGCGGAGGAAACCGCGGAGGTCGATCGCGAGGCGGTGGCGCTGGTTTGAACGGTACGAGGCCGTCTTGTTATCCTCCCCTGCAAGGGGAGGTGGCAGGCCGCAGGCCTGACGGAGGGGTGTCGCGCTATCGAGACGGTGTCACCCCTCCGACGCGCTACGCGCGCCACCTCCCCTGGCAGGGGAGGATTTTCAATTACGCCAACGTCCGCACCCCCGGCTCGCGATCATAGAACCGCTTCTTCGCCGCCGCGACGAACTCTTTCCCCAAACCCGTCACACCATCGTCCGGCTCAACCCCCGCCTTGTCCAGCAAAGGCTTGGCCGCATCGCTCGCGCCGATTGCCTTCAGATGCCCGAACGCATCCATCGCGAACTGCACCGCGGCGCCCTCTTTCAGCAACGCCGCGCAGCCTTCCGCCGATAATACGATCGCCACCGCGTCGAAGATCTGGCTCGGCGATCCGGCCAACTGCCCGTCCGCCTTCTGCATCTTTCCATCGGACAGCTTTGCGCCGCCGACCTTCGGCGCGACGATCACCGCCTTGCCCTTCGCGTCCTCGACCGCTTTCTTCACCGCCGCCAGTTCGCCCGCGTCTGAGCCATCAGCGATCAGGATGCCGACCGCGCGGCCCTCCAGCGTGTCCTTCATGTTCTTGTGGATCGACAGCGCGTCGGATGGCGTCATGTCGACCGGCTCCTTCGCCGCCTTCATCTTCTTCGGCAGGGCGATGCCGAGGCCTTCAGCGACGCGCTTCGCCAGATCCTCATCGACGTTGCGCAGGTTCGCGACCATCCGCGGCGGCACCTGATCCAGCAGCCCGACCTTCGACAATTCGAACACGAACGACGACGCGATATGCGCCTGTTCGTGCGCGTCCTGCGAACGATAGAACAGCCGCGCCTGGCTATAGTGATCCGCAAACGTTTCAGCCCGCACCCGCAGCTTGTCGCCCTGCTCGTCAGGCCCGGTCGCCGCGTTCACCGTCGCAAAACCCTTCGCAACACTTTCGCGCGGCCCGCCATCCTCACCGTGTTCGGCCAGACTGTTCGGCTCGTAATTTGCCCGGCCTTTAGGCACCTGCGTCTGCATCATCCCGTCGCGCTGGAAATTCCCGAACGGGCAGCGCGGCGCATTGACCGGAATCTGGTGGAAGTTCGTCGTCCCCAATCGCGACTTCTGCGTGTCGAGATAGCTGAACAGCCGCCCCTGCAGCAAAGGATCGTTCGAGAAATCGATCCCCGGCACGATGTTGGTCGGCAGGAACGCGACCTGTTCGGTTTCGGCGAAGAAATTGTCGACGTTGCGGTTCAGCATCAGCGTGCCGATGATTCGCACCGGTACGTCGTCTTCGGGGATCAGCTTTGTCGCATCCAGCACGTCATACGGCTGCGCGTCGGCGAACTTCTGGTCGAACACCTGGATACCCAGCTCCCACCGCGGAAAATCGCCGCTGTCGATCGCCTCGAACAGGTCGCGGCGATGATAGTCGTTGTCCGCCGCCTGCAGCTTCAGCGCCTCGTCCCATATCGTCGACTGCAGCCCCAGCTTCGGCTTCCAGTGGAATTTCACGAAACTGACCTTGCCCGCATCGTTCACCAGCTTGAACGTGTGGACCCCGAACCCCTCCATCATCCGCAGCGACCGCGGCAGCGTTCGGTCGGACATCGCCCACATCAGCATGTGCGTCGTCTCGGGCATCAGCGACGCCCAGTCCCAGAAGGTGTCATGCGCGCTGCCCGCCTGCGGATAGCCGCTGTTCGCCTCCATCTTCACCGCATGGACCAGATCGGGAAACTTGATCGCGTCCTGGATGAAGAACACCGGAATGTTGTTGCCGACCAGATCCCAATTGCCTTCGCGCGTGTAGAATTTAACCGCGAAGCCGCGCACATCGCGCGGCGTATCGACCGACCCCGCACCGCCTGCGACGGTCGAAAAGCGCACGAAGACCTCGGTCTTCTCGCCCTTGGTGAACACCGCCGCGCGCGACAGATCGCTGATATCGTCGGTCGCCTCGAACACGCCGTGTGCGCCCGAACCCCGCGCGTGGACGATCCGCTCGGGGATACGCTCGTGATCGAAGTGGAAGATCTTCTCGCGCAGCACGAAATCCTCGAGCAGTGTAGGCCCCCGAGCGCCTGACCGCAGCGAGTTCTGATTGTCGCTGACCGGAACGCCGTGGTTGGTGGTCAGAACTGTGGCGTCACCGTCTGCCTGTTGATGCGTTTCGCCGCCGTTTCCGGGATTGCGTCCGTCGTCGCTCATGGAAATACGTCCTAGCTTGCGGTGAAGGTGATGCGCGTCGAACGAACGTCGCGGCGCATCGCTCCCCGTCATTCACCCTGATCGCGATCAACCCGAATGGCGCGGCACCGACGCGTGTGGCAGGGGCCGCGAATGACGACCCCGGAACATTTCGATGCAATCGTGCTCGGCGCAGGCGGCGCGGGGCTGATGTGCGCGGCAGTCGCGGGACAGCGCGGGCGGCGCGTGGCGTTGCTCGACCATGCCGACGAACCGGGCAAGAAGATCCTGATCTCGGGCGGCGGGCGGTGCAATTTCACTAACATCGGCGCAGGCCCGACAAACTACATCTCCGCCAACCCACATTTCGCAAAGTCCGCGCTCGGCCGCTACACCGCACAGGATTTCATCGCGCTGGTCGATCGCCACCGCATCGCCTGGCACGAAAAGACGCTCGGGCAATTATTCTGCGACGGCTCGGCGAAGCAGATCGTCGCGATGTTGCTCGACGAATGTCCGAACACCGTATCGCTCCGCCTCGGCCAGCCGATCCGCGACGTGACACACGCCGATGGCCGCTTCGCGGTAACCTACGGCGATCGCACGCTGACCGCGCCTGCGCTGGTGATCGCCACCGGCGGACCGTCGATCCCGAAGATGGGCGCAACCGGCTTCGCATACGACCTCGCACGCCGCTTCGGCCTGAAGGTGGTCGAACCGCGCCCCGCGCTCGTTCCGCTGACGCTCTCGGGCGACGAGGCGTTGTTCCGCAACCTCGCGGGCGTCGCCACCCCCGTCGTCGCACGCGCGGGCAAGGCGTCGTTCGCCGAGGCCGCGCTGTTCACCCACCGCGGCCTGTCCGGCCCCGCGATCCTGCAGGTGTCTTCCTATTGGCGGCACGGCGAGAGCATCGGGATCGACTTCCTCCCCGGCGTGGCGGACGGCTGGCTCCGCATCGCCAAACGCGCCCGTCCGCGCGCCGGATTGCGCAGCGCGCTCCCATTGCCCGCGCGTCTTGCCGAGGCGCTGGAGGAAAAACTCGCGCTCCCCGGCGAGCTTGGTGCGGCAACCGATAAGGCGCTGGCCGAGATCGAACGCACGCTCTCCGACTGGCGCTTCACCCCCAACGGCAGCGAAGGCTTCGCCAAGGCCGAGGTCACCGTCGGTGGGATCGCTACCGATGCGCTGTCATCGAAGACGATGGAGGCGCGCACCGTCCCCGGCCTCCACGCGATCGGCGAGGCGGTCGACGTGACGGGTTGGCTCGGCGGCTACAACTTCCAATGGGCCTGGGCGAGTGGTGTGGCTGCAGGGCAGAGCCTCTAACCCCGACAAGCACCTCCCCGGCGAAGGCCGGGGAGGAACTTACGCGAGGATTAGCTACCTCAACCGTCGCTGACCCGCTCGATATCCGCCCCGACCGCGCTCAGTTTCTCCTCCAGCCGCTCATAACCGCGGTCCAGGTGGTACACGCGCGACACCTGCGTCTCGCCGTCCGCCGCCAGCCCCGCCAGGATCAGGCTCATCGACGCGCGCAGGTCGGTCGCCATCACCGGCGCGCCGACCATATGATCGACACCGCGCACCACCGCAGTGCGCCCGCGGACCTGGATATCGGCCCCCATCCGCGCCAGTTCGGGCACGTGCATGTAACGGTTTTCGAAGATCGTTTCGGTCAACACGCTCGCCCCGTCGGCCCGGCAGAGCATCGCCATGAACTGCGCCTGCATGTCGGTCGCGAAGCCCGGAAACGGCGCGGTCGACAGCGTCAACGGCTTCAGCTTGCCGTCGGACGACACCCGCACCGAATTCTTGCCCTCCTCAATCGCGACCCCCGCCTCGCGCAGCGCATCCAGCGTCGCGCCCATGTCCGCCGCCGACACGCCGGTCAGTTCCAGGTCGCCGCCGGTGATCGCCGCAGCGCAGGCATAACTGCCCGCCTCGATCCGGTCGGGCATCACCGCATAGGTCGCGCCGTGCAGCCGGTCGACGCCCTCGATCTCCAGCGTCTCGGTCCCGACGCCCTCGATCCGCGCGCCCATCGCGATCAGGCAGCGGCACAGGTCGACGATTTCCGGCTCACGCGCGGCGTTGTCGATCCGCGAGGAGCCTTTTGCGGTCACCGCCGCCATCACGACATTCTCGGTCGCGCCGACCGACACGATCGGGAAGGCGTAGCGCCCGCCCGGCAAGCGCCCGCCCCCTCCTGAAACATTGGGCGCACGCGCGGTGACGTAGCCCGCGCTCATCTCCAGCTCCGCGCCGATCGCTTCCAGCGCCTTCAGATGCAGGTCGATCGGGCGGTTGCCGATCGCACACCCGCCCGGCAGCGACACGCGCGCTTCGCCCGCGCGCGCCAGGATCGGCCCCAGCACCAGGATCGACGCGCGCATCTTCCGCACGATGTCGTACGGCGCTTCCGTAGAGGTCAGCTTCCCCGCGCGAATGGTCATCACGCGCCCGAAATCCTCCGGTCGCGTGCCCTCTATCGCGGTCGACGCGCCAAGCTGGTTCAGCAAATGCCCGAACCCGTCGACATCGGCCAGCCGCGGCAGGTTGCGCAGCGTAACCGGTTCGTCGGTCAAAAGCGCGCACGGCAGCAATGCCAGCGCGGCGTTCTTCGCGCCGGAGATCGGCAATTGGCCAGACAGGCGGTTTCCGCCGCGAATGTGAATACGGTCCATAAGCGCGCCGCTCTACCGGACCCGCGACGCCACGCCAAGCAGGGCCGCGACGCCAAGCAGGGCCGCGGCGGATCGACCTTGATCGATTTTAATGCGTGCGCAGGCGCGGACACTGTAGCGTAGCCGCTTGGTCGGGGGGTTGAGTTAGCGTGGCATCCAGTTGTTTCGCCGATCACCTCGGCGATTTCGTTGCCCTGACGCCAACAGAACGCGATGCGATCCATCGACTGGAAGAGCGCGAACGCATCTTGCGCCGGACCGGCATCCTCGTGCGCGAAAACGACAGGGCCGGCGAACTCTTCATCCTGAAACGCGGGATGATGATGAGCTACGTGCTGCTCGACGACGGCAGCCGCCAGATCCTGCGCTTCCTGTTTCCCGGCGACATGATGGGCGTCGCATCGATCGCCTATGCGCTGTCGCCCGAAACGATCGTCGCGCTGACCGACTGCACCGTCTGCCCGTTCGAATGCGGCGCGCTCGCGCAACTGATGACCGAGCATCCCCGGCTGGGTGCGGCGATCATGGTGCTGCACCAGATGGAGCGGGTGTCGCTGACCGATCGGCTGGTCGGACTCGGCCGCACCTCGGCTAAGGTCCGCGTCGCGTCGCTGCTGCTCGAACTGCGCAATCGGATGCGGCGTTTCGATCCGGAAATCGGCAGCAGTTTCGTGCTCGGTTTAACGCAGGAGGAAATCGGCGATGCCACCGGATTGACCGCGGTCCACGTCAACCGGATGCTGCGCCAGTTGGAGGATGACGGCCTGATCGGGCGCGAAAACGGCCGCGTGCTGTTCCGCGACGAGGTCCGGCTGGCGCGCGCGGCGAACTACGTCGACCGGTTCGAAGGGCTTGATTTGAGCTGGTTGCCCGCGGCGAGGTAGTATGTCAGGCTTCGGCAGTGCCGCACCGCCTCACGCGCGTGAGCGCGTCAAAGAAAGAGTTACGCCTTCTCCAGCGTACATTGCAGCGGGTGCTGGTTCTGCCGCGCGAAGTCGATCACCTGGCTGACCTTGGTTTCCGCCACTTCGTAGCTGAACGTCCCGCACACCCCGACGCCCTTCTGATGGACGTGCAGCATCACGCGTGTCGCGGCCTCCATGTCCATGCGGAAGAAGCGCTGCAGGCACAGGACGACGAACTCCATCGGCGTGTAATCGTCGTTCAGCATCAGCACGCGGTATGGCGTCGGCTGTTTGGTCTTTGCGCGCGTGCGGGTGGCGACACCGACGCCCGGGCCGTCGGGCGGCCCGTCGGGTTCGTCATCTCGGCGCTCGGCCATCAGGATCGTTTGGCGCTGCATAGGGAAGCGCAAATATGGCACGGCGTGCGGTGAGGGCAAGGCCGAACCGCGTGTTTTCGCTGACGAAGAGGAGGCACCTCAACGAAAAAAGGGGGCGACCGTCGCCGGCCGCCCCCTCTTGGTTCGCGAAAATGCGAAGGGTCTGGCTTACGCCGCGACCTTCAGCTTCTCGGCGGCGACCGCAAAGCGGTTCTGGTACGGCTGGACGATCGCGCCGACCAGCTTCAGATAGTTTTCGGTGAACTTGGCGGTTTCCGACGCCATCGCATCCATCGTCTGCTTCGCGATCTCGCTCTGCTTCTGCATGAATTCGGTGGGCGACTTCACGCTCGCCAGGTCACGCAGCGTGGCGTTTGCCTTCTCGACGGTCGTGCGCGCGTAATCGGCGGTGTACTTCGCGATTTCCTGCGCACCGTTGGCGGCGATCTTCGACGATTCGACCATCGCCTCCAGATTGCCCTTGTTGAACGCGTTCATGTCCTCGAACAGCTTCGCGCCCTTCTCCATCGACGCTTTCGCGCGGGTGTTGGCTTCGGCCATCACGGTCTGGGTCTTGTCGGTCATCGTCTTGATCGTATCGGCCATCTTGGTTTCCTTCGTCGCTATGATTTTCGCCGGCTTGGCGGGGGTCGCTTTCACAGCGACAAGTTTCTTCGGTGCCGGGCGAACCGCCTTCACCGATGACGCCGGCTTCTTCGCGACCGGCTTCTTGGCCAGCGCACGCGCCGGCTTGACGGGAACGGCCTTTGCGGCCGACGCAGGCTTGGCCGCAACCGGTGTCGCCACCGGCTTCGGGGCTGACGCTACGACAGGCGCAGGGGCACGTGCAGGCTGGGCCGTCTCGACCTTCGTCGCGATCGGCGTGTCAGCCTTGGCGGGGGCAGGCGTAACGACCGGGGTCGCGGCCTTGACCGGTTCGGCGGTGACTCGTGAATCGGACATTCGTGACGGCTCCGTATTGTTGCACTGCACAATATAAGACGCGCGATTCGATTTCAAGCGTCATTTTTGTGCAATGCAGCAATACAGGTTTACGGTGGGTTTACCGCGCCTTCACATAACTTCCCGGCGCATCTTCGATCGCCTTGAGCGCGCCCGTCCCCGGTATGCGCGCGCCTGCCGCGGACACTGTCTTATCCGAACGATCGCGCAGCCAGCCGATCCAGTCCGGCCACCAGCTTCCCTTCGTTTCGGTCGCGCCAGCGACGAATTCGTCGAGCGACGACGCAGGCGATGCGTTGGTCCAGTACTGGTATTTCCCCGCCGCGGGCGGATTGACCACGCCCGCGATATGCCCTGATCCCGCCAGCACAAACCGCATCGGCCCGCGGAAATGCTCGGTCATCTTCCACACGCTTTCGACCGGCGCGATATGATCCTCGCGCCCCGCCTGCACATAGGAAGGCGTCTCGACTTTCGTCAGGTCGATCGCCACCCCGTTCACCGACAACGCGCCGGGCTGCGCCAGCAGATTGTCGCGATACAGATCGGTCAGGTACGACAGATGCCATTTTGCGGGCAGATTGGTCGTGTCGCCGTTCCAGTGCAGCAGGTCGAACGGGACGTAATCGTTGCCCATCAAATAATTGCTGGTGACGTAGTTCCAGATCAGGTCGCGCCCACGCAGCAGGTTGAACGTCATCGCCATGTACCGCCCGTCGAGAAACCCGTCGGGCGACATTTTCGCCAACATCTTCAACTGTTCGTCATCGATGAAATTAGTCAGCTCGCCAGCGCCCGCGAAATCGACCTGTGCGGTGAAGAACGTCGCGCTCGCCACCTTCGCCGCCTCACCGCCCGCGGCCAGCACCGCCAGCGTCGCGGCCAGCGTCGTCCCGGCCACGCAATAACCGATCGTGTGCACCGCGGGCACGCTCAGCAGGTCGCGAACGGTATCGATCGCCTCGGTCTGCGCGGCGACGTAATCGTCCCACATCACGTCCGCCATCGACGCATCGGCGGACTTCCACGACACCATGAACACCGTGATGCCCTGATCGACGCACCAGCGGATGAAGCTCTTCTCCGGCGTCAGATCCAGGATGTAGAAGCGGTTGATCCACGGCGGAAAGATCACCAGCGGGACGGCCAGCACCGTTTCGGTCGTCGGTGTGTACTGGATCAGTTCGTACAGCGGCGTCCGCTTCACCACCTTGCCCGGCGTGGTCGCCAGATTGCGCCCGACCGCGAACGCATCGTCCGGCGTATGCGTCAATTGCCCGCGCCCGATGTCGGACAGCATATGCTGCAGGCCCTTGAGCAGGTTCTCCCCGCGCGTCGCGATCGTCTTCTCGATCACCTCGGGGTTGGTCAGTGCGAAGTTCGACGGGCTCATCGCGTCGACGAACGCCCGCGTGGCGAAACGCAATTGCTCCTTCTGCTTGGGCTCCACCCCGTCGACCGCCTCGACGCTTTTCAGCATATGGTCGGAAATCAGCTGGTACGACTGCCGGATCAGGTCGAACACCGGCAAGTCACGCCATGCGTCGGCCTTGAAGCGTTTGTCCCTGACTGGCGCCTCGTCCTTCGCCGCGGCGGGATCGAGGAACCGCTGCCACAACGTCAGGCTGTCGCTCCAGAAATCCTGCACCCGCGCGATCGTCGCGGGATCGTTGAACCCCGGCACCACCGGGAAGGAGTTCGCGCCCGGCTGGAGCGCGGTCATCCCCTGCTCCATCATCATCTGCTGCGCGCGCCCCATCACCCACGTCCAATGCTGCATCTCGGCAAGGTCGGGGACGGCGGGAGCTTCGGGCGGCTTGTTCATGTCCGTGCTTTACCTTTCCCGTCATCCCCGCGAAAGCGGGGACCCATCTCCGGCGCGATTTTTCGTTCCCGCCGGAGATGGGTCCCCGCTTTCGCGGGGATGACGGCTAGGCTACAAGCTCTCGCATGACCGACGACTTCTACCGCATCAAACGCCTGCCGCCCTATGTCATCGCCGAAGTGAATGCGATGCGGGCGGCGGCGCGCGCGAGCGGGGAGGACATCATCGACCTCGGCATGGGCAATCCCGACCTGCCCCCGCCCGAACACGTCATCGAAAAACTGGTCGAGGTCGCGCGTAAACCAGACGCGCACGGCTATTCGCAGTCGAAGGGCATTCCGGGCCTCCGCAAGGCCCAGGCGAATTATTACGGCCGCCGGTTCGGGGTCGACCTCGATCCAGAGACCGAAGTCGTCGTGACGATGGGCTCGAAGGAAGGGCTGGCCAGCCTCGCCACCGCGATCACCGCGCCGGGCGACGTCGTGCTCGCGCCCAACCCCAGCTACCCGATCCACACCTTCGGCTTCATCATCGCCGGCGCCACGATCCGCGCGGTCCCGACGACGCCCGACGAGGCGTATTTCGAGAGCCTGGAACGCGCGATGGCGTTCACCGTCCCGCGCCCGTCGGTGCTGGTGATGGGCTATCCGTCGAACCCCACGTCCGAAGTGGTCGACCTCGCCTTCTACGAACGCGTCGTGGAGTTCGCGAAAGAACACGGCCTCTGGATCATCTCCGACCTCGCGTATTCCGAACTTTATTATGACGGAAAACCGACGCCCTCGATCCTGCAGGTGAAGGGCGCAAAGGACGTCGCGGTCGAATTCACGTCGCTCAGCAAGACGTATTCGATGGCCGGGTGGCGGATGGGCTTCGGGGTCGGCAACAAGACGCTGATCGCGGCGATGACGCGGGTGAAGTCGTACCTCGATTACGGCGCTTTCACCCCGATCCAGGCCGCCGCCTGCGCCGCGCTGAACGGCCCGCAGGACATCGTGGCGAAGAACCGCGAACTCTATCACAAGCGCCGCGACGTGCTGGTCGAGAGCTTCGCTCGCGCCGGATGGGATATCCCCAGCCCCCGCGCGTCGATGTTCGCCTGGGCCCCGCTCCCGCCCGCGCTCGCGCATCTGGGTAGCCTCGAATTTTCCAAGCAGTTGCTGACCCACGCCAAGGTCGCGGTCGCGCCGGGCGTCGGTTACGGCGAGAATGGCGAGGGTTTCGTGCGGATCGCGATGGTCGAGAACGAACAACGCCTGCGCCAGGCGGCGCGCAACGTGCGCCGCTATCTGGCCAGTATGGGGGTCAACACGCCAGCCCAGGGCGTTTTGTGATCGGGACACGGAGGGCCGCGACTAGGCGTTCGGCGTAATCGCCGATAGGACGCCGGTTGGGGGGTTTTCGTGATCGGCATCATCAATCCGCTGTATTCGCTGGCCGGCGTGTTCGTCGGCATCCTCGTCGGGCTGACCGGCGTGGGCGGCGGATCGCTGATGACGCCGCTGCTGGTGCTCGTGTTCGGCTTCCACCCCGTGACCGCGGTCGGCACCGATCTGCTCTATGCGTCGGCGACGAAGACCGCCGGGACCGCGGTCCACGGCTGGCGCGGCACGGTAGACTGGCGGGTCGTGCGACGGCTCGCCACGGGCAGCGTCCCCGCCACGCTCTTGACGTTGCTGGCGCTCAGCTATGCGACGAAACGGTCGGAGGATACCGGCAGCACGATCGCCACCGTCCTCGGCGGCGCGTTGATCCTGACCGCCATCGCTATCTTCTTCCGTCAGCGTATCGTCGACGCGCTCGCCCCCAGCTTTCGCACCATCGACGAACGCCGGATCGCCGCGCTGACCGTCCTGCTCGGCGCGATCCTCGGCGTACTGGTGTCGCTGACCTCGGTCGGGGCGGGCGCGCTCGGCATGACCGCGCTGCTCGTCCTCTACCCCCGCCTGCCGATCAGCCGCCTCGTCGGATCGGATATCGCGCACGCCGTCCCGCTGACGCTGATCGCGGGGATCGGCCATTGGTCGATGGGCGGGGTCGATTTCTCGCTGTTGCTGTCGCTGCTGGTCGGATCGATTCCCGGAATCATCATCGGCAGCCTGATCGCCTCGCGGGTGTCGGACAAAGTGCTGACCCCAATCCTCGCGGTGACACTCGCCCTAGTCGGCGCGAAATTGCTGTTCTGATGACCCGCCCCGGCTTCGCCTTCTCCACCCGCTTCCGCGTCCGCTATGCCGAGATCGACGGGCAGAAGGTCGTCTTCAACTCGCGCTATCTCGAATATGCCGACGTCGCGGTAACCGATTTCTGGGAATGGACCGGGATCGGCGCGGCGCTGGGCGCGACGTGGCGTGAGACCGAGTTCCACGTCCGCCGTGCCGAGGTCGATTACCTCAAACCCTTCGTCCTTGGCGACGAGGTGGTCGCCTACGTCCGCGTCGAACGGCTCGGGACCAGCAGCATCACGAAGCGGTTCGAGATGACCAACGCCGCGGGCCACCTGTGCTGTGTGATCGAGATGGTCAGCGTGAACGTCCATTTGCCGACCGGCCGCCCCGTGCCGCTCGACCCAACGGTCCGCGCGTTCCTGAAAATGCTGCCCGGCTGAACGCTATTCCGCCGCCTGCTGGTGCGGCGCATCCTCCGCTACATCGCCCGGCAGCGCCCAGTGCAGGTCCATCTTGCTCAGCACGCGCCCGTCGTGGCTCAGCACTGACACCTGCTGCACCGGGCGATTGTCGCGCACGTCGACCAGGATCGGGAAGGCGGGCACGCCCGTCTCCCAGCGTTCACCCCATTGCCGCAGCGCCACCATCGTCGGCAGCAGCGCATAGCCCTTTTCGGTCAGGCAATAAGCGATCTTGCGGCGATCCTCGGCCAGCGCCTGCCGCTCCATCAGTCCGTGTTCGACGAAGCGCGCCAGCCGGTTGGCCAGGATGTTGCGCGCGATGCCCAGTTCGGACTGGAATTCCTCGAAATGCTTCAGGCCGTTGAACGCGGCGCGCAGGATCAGGAACGACCACCGCTCGCCCATCGATTCGAGTGCGGCCGGCAAGCTGCATTCCCGCAGCGGCTCACGCAATTCACCCATCAACATACCTCTCGCACGCCACTCTACCGCGAAACAGCCGCGGCCTCTGCATAAAATATAAGTAGCCGAATGCAACTCGCAAATGCGAGTTTTCTGTTGCAACTCGCAATCGCAGCATCTAGGTAGCGTTCAGCAACCTAATCCCCGGGAGGTTTCCATGATTCGTTCGATCACCACCGCAATCCTGACGTCCGCCGCCCTGCTCGCCGCTGCCGGCGCGCCTGCGCAGACGCCGTCGACCGGCTATGTCGCGACCCCCGCGGTCGCGCCTGCCAAGACCACGCTGATGACGCGCGACACCGCCTGGAATTTCCGCGACGGCTCGTTCGTCACCACCAATGCGCCGATGCGCGACATGGTCGCGTGTCAGCTCGTCGCGCGCAACGCCGGCCTGCTCACCGGCTTCGTCGCCAACGGCAAGGCCTATGACGCCGCCGCACTTGACCAGTGCAACGCGAAGGCCAAGGTCGCCAAGACCGTGATGGCCAAGGGCGGCACGACCGAACCCAACGCGAACTGATCGCGTGCGCGGGTCCGCCCGCGCCGTCACGAAGCATCCCCTATCCCTCCGCCGGGGCCGCCGGCGGAGGGTTTTTTTGTGTCCGCGGCGCTACGCCGACCAGCCTGGGGGATATTTGTGTTGCACGGCAACACGGTCTCACCCCATCTTGGCCCTGTGCTGAGGCAATACGAACTCGTCGATCGCGTCCTCGACTACGATCCCGACGCCGACGAGGCGATGCTGAACCGCGCCTATGTGTTTTCGGTCAACGCGCACGGCACGCAGAAGCGCGCATCGGGCGATCCCTATTTCAGCCACCCGATCGAGGTTGCGGGCATCCTGACCGACCTGCACCTGGACGACGAAACGATCGCCACCGCGATCCTGCACGATACCGTAGAGGACACCGTCGCCACCCCGGAGGAGATCGAACGCCTGTTCGGTGCGAACATCGCGCGGCTGGTCGACGGCGTGACGAAGCTATCGAAAATCGAGGCGCAGACCGAAAACGAGCGCGCCGCGGAGAACCTCCGCAAATTCCTGCTCGCCATGTCCGACGACATTCGCGTCCTGCTCGTGAAGCTCGCCGATCGCCTCCACAATATGCGCACGCTGCACTTCATCAAATCGGAGGACAAGCGCCGCCGGATCGCGCGCGAGACGATGGATATCTACGCGCCCTTGGCGGAGCGGATCGGCATGTACGAATTCATGAAGGAGATGCAGACGCTCGCCTTCGCGCAACTCGAACCTGAAGCATTCGAATCGATCAATCGCCGCCTCGAACAGCTGAAGACCGGCGGCGGCGGCGACAAGATCGCAAAGATCGGGTCGGGCTTGAAACTCCTTCTCGCCCGCCACGGTATCGACGCCGAAATCTCCGGTCGCGAAAAGCATCCGTACAGCATCTGGCGCAAGATGCAGGAACGCCACATCAGCTTCGAACAGCTGAGCGACATCATGGCGTTCCGCGCGATCGTACCGAACGAGGAGGATTGCTATCGCGCGCTCGGCATCATCCACCAACGCTGGCCGATGGTGCCGGGGCGGTTCAAGGATTACATCTCCACCCCCAAGCGCAACGGCTACCGCTCGCTCCACACCAGCGTGATCCACGCCGAGAACCAGCGCGTCGAAATCCAGATCCGCACCCCCGAACTCCACGCGCAGGCCGAATTCGGGCTCGCCGCGCATTGGGCGTACAAACAGGATCAGAAGATCCGGCCCGAAACGCAGCATAGCTGGATCGCCGATCTGGTCGAGATCCTCGACACCGCCGCCACGCCCGAGGAACTGCTCGAACACACGCGCATGGCGATGTATCAGGATCGCATCTTCGCCTTCACCCCCAAGGGCGAACTGATCCAGCTGCCGAAGGGCGCGACCCCGATCGACTTCGCCTATGCCGTACACACCGATCTCGGCGATCAGGCGGTCGGCGCGAAGGTCAACGGCCGCGTCGTGCCGCTGCGCACCACGATCGAAAACGGCGACCAGGTGCAGGTGCTCCGGTCGAAGGCGCAGACCCCGCAAGCCAATTGGCTGAACTTCGCGATCACAGGCAAGGCGCTGGCCGCGATCCGCCGCCACCTGCGCCATGTCGAGCGCGATCAGACGCTGTCGCTCGGCCGCAACATCTATGACGAGATCGTCACCCGCCTGCCCGCGCAGATCGGCGTCGACGCGCTGGCGCAGGCGCTGAAGAGGCTGAAACTGCCCGATCCGCCCGCGCTGATGACCGCGATCGCCCGACGCACGCTGACCGATGCGCAGGTGATGGAGGCGCTGATGCCCGGCAGCGCGGGGGCCGATGTCGCCCACGCCCCGCCGCAATCCAGCGCGATCTCGATCAAGGGACTTACCCCCGGCGTGGCCTACCAGCTCGCCGATTGCTGCCACGCGGTCCCCGGCGACCGCATCGTGGGCCTGCGCCGCCCCGACGCCTCGATCGAGGTCCACGCGATCGACTGCCGCACGCTAGCCGATTTGGCCGATCGCTCGGATGAGGAAACCGACTGGATCGACGTGCAATGGGGCGACAAGACCGAAGGCGCGACCGCGCGCATCTCGGTCGAGGTGAAGAACGAACCCGGCGCGCTGGGCGTCCTCGCGACGATCATCGGCCAGCACAAGGCCAACATCATTAACCTGCGTCTGGACACGAGGGACACTGGCTTCCACACCAACACGATCGACCTTGAGGTGCACGACGCGCACCAGCTGATGCGCGTGCTGGCGGCCCTGCGCGCAGCGGACGCGGTGAATATGGCGGAACGGATTTAGGCGCGACCGCGCGCAGGTCTGGCGTCTTGGACCTACCTTGGCTTAACCTTGCGCCACCAAACGCCCCAATCAGGACCGCTTTTCGATGTCGACTCACACCGCCCGCCTCGCCGCGCTTCGCGATCAGCTGACCCGCGACCGGCTCGACGGCTTCGTCGTGCCGCTGACCGATGAACATATGAGCGAATATGTCGGCGCCTATGCGCAGCGGCTTGCGTGGCTGACCGGGTTTCAGGGGTCCGCGGGCACCGCAGTGGTGCTGCCCGCCGAAGCTGCGATCTTTACCGACGGGCGCTATACGCTGCAGGTGCGCGAACAGGTGTCGGGCGACGACTGGCAGTTCGTCGGCGTGCCCGAGACGAGCGTCGCGGGCTGGCTCGGCGATCATGCCGAGGACGGGGCGCGCATCGGCTACGACCCGTGGCTCCACACCCGCGCGTGGGTGGCGGAGGCCGAACAAGCGCTGGCGGCGAGGCGCGCGACACTGGTCGCGGTCGACACCAACCCGGTCGATGCGGTGTGGCCCGATCGCCCCGCGCCATCCGACGCGACGCTCAGCGTACAGGACGATGCCAACGCAGGACGCCGCTCCGCCGAGAAGCGCGCCGACGTCGCCGACTGGCTGGCCGAACAGAAGGCCGACGCGGTCGTGCTGTCGGCACTCGATTCGATCGCGTGGTTGCTGAACGTGCGCGGCGGCGACGTCGATCGCACCCCCGTCGCGCTGGCGTACACGGTGGTCAACGCCGACGGCACCGCCGACCTGTTCGTCGCGCCCGAAAAGATGACCCATGCGGTCGCGCAGCACCTCGGCAATGCGGTCCGCGTCCACGACCGCGCCGCTTTCGCGCTAACGCTCGGCCAGTTCGCGGGCAAGCGCATCGCGGTCGACCCCGCGCTGTCGGTCGCCGCGATCCCGCAGGCAATCGAGGCGGGCGGCGGCACCGTCCTGGCTCTTCGCGACCCGACGATCATCCCGAAGGCGACAAAGAATCCCGCCGAGATTGCGGGCCACAGGGCCGCCAGCATCCGCGACGGCGCGGCGCTGACGCGCTTCCTCCGCTGGGTCTCGATCGAAGCGCCCAAGGGCGGCCAGACCGAACTCTCCGCCGCCGCGAAGCTGAACGACTTCCGCCTCGAAACCGGCGTGCTGAAGGACCTGTCGTTCGACGCCATCTCCGCCACCGGCCCGCACGGCGCGATCCCGCATTATCACGTCACGGAAGAGTCGAACGCGCCGATCGAACCAGGCCAGCTCTATCTGATCGATTCGGGCGGACAATACGCCGACGGCACCACCGACGTGACCCGCGTCGTACCCATCGGCGCGCCCACGCAGGAGATGCGCGACCGCTTCACCCGCGTGCTGAAGGGGCATATCGCGCTCGCCACCGCCTGCTTCCCATCGGGCACGACCGGGCAGCAGCTCGACGCGCTCGCGCGACTGCCGCTGTGGCAGGCCGGGCTCGATTTCGCGCACGGCACCGGCCACGGGGTCGGCAGCTATCTGTCGGTCCACGAAGGCCCCGCGCGGATCGCCAAGCCCAGCTACCCCGGCGGCGGCCCGCAGGAACCGCTGCGCGCGGGCATGATCCTGTCCAACGAACCCGGTTACTACAAGGCGGACGACTACGGCATCCGGATCGAGAATCTGCTGCTGGTCGTCGAGCGTGACATTCCCGGCGGCGAAGCGACAATGCTGGCGTTCGAGACGCTGACGCTCGCCCCGATCGACCGCGATCTGATCGATCCGGCCCTATTGACCACGGACGAGCTTTCGTGGCTCAATGCCTATCACGCCAGGGTCGACGCGACGATAGGCCCGGTGCTGGAGGGGGATAATCGCAGATGGCTCACTTCAAGATGCTCGCCCATCGCCTGATCGTCGGCGCTGCATGGACCGCGGTCGGCGTCGCGGCGGTCGGCGGCGCGTATGCGGCGGGCGACGCGGCCTATGCGCTGGGCGGCTTCGTCGGCGCGGGCTGATCGGCTCCCCGAGCCTGAGCCTTCCGTTTTCGCAAGTTGGCTCGCAATTGCGCCGCCAGCCGCGCGGCGCGATCGTCCTTCGGCGCAGGGATTTCGTTCATACCCACGCTATCGCGCACCCGACGCGCCTTGACAATCGCCGCCCAGACGTCTCTTAGGCCGCTTCCGCCGACAGGCGAGTGCTGCCGTAGCTCAGTGGTAGAGCGCATCCTTGGTAAGGCTGAGGTCGTGAGTTCAATCCTCACCGGCAGCACCATTTTTCAATGACTTAGATCGATACCGCCCCTCCCCATCGGGGTTGGGAATCATGGCTCGGAACCAGCCACGGCATCCACTCTCGATGATCCGTGGCGGTCAGCGTCGCGGTCGCGATCGCGCATTCTTGGGTGCAACCGCCCGCGATCCGGCGCGGATCGACACTTAGAACAAAAAACAGTCCTTGCTGTTCCGCAGATCGCTCGTGCGGAGCGTGAACCCCTTTGCTGGCCTGCAGTATCATCCGCCGTCACGGTGTCGGCCGGTGGACTGAGCCAACCCGGCCGATCAGACAGAGACTGTTTTAGCTTGACACCCGTCGGCCAAACTCGAATAAAACAATTCGATTTAAATAAACCGCGTGAACGCGGTGGCGGGTGCGGTGACAGGACCGGGTCCGCGGCGCAGGGAGAGGATCGATGATGGATCGGGGACATATTCGGGCGACTTTGCTTGCGGCGGTATCCGCGGCGGCGATCCTGCCGACCACCGCACTGGCGCAGGCCGCACCTGCCGCCGATGAACAACAGGGATTGCCGCAGGAAGCGGTCGCCGACGACATCGTCGTGACGGGCATCCGCGCATCGCAGGCACGTTCGATCGAGGTGAAGCGCAACGCCGACAGCGTGGTGGAGGCGATCAGCGCGCAGGACATCGGCAAGCTGCCCGACGTCACCATCTCCGATTCGCTGCAGCGTATCGCGGGCGTGCAGATCAGGCGTGAGGCCGGCGAAGGAGGCGCGATCAACATCCGCGGTTTGCCGCAGGTGACGACGCTGATGAATGGCGAACAGTTCCTGGGCGCCAACTCGGTCACGACCGTGCAGCCGAACTTCACCGACATCCCGTCGCAGCTATTTTCCGGCGCGACGGTGTTCAAATCGCCGACCGCCTCGCTGCAACAAGCGGGCCTGTCGGGCACCGTCGACCTGCTGACGCGGCGCCCATTCGACCTGAAGAACGGCCTGACCGTGGCTGGCGCGGTCGAAGCGCAATATGGCGACAAAACGAAGAAGTGGAATCCGTCCGCCAACGGCCTGATCGCGTACAATTCCGGGCGCGTCGGCATCCTAGTGTCGGCGGCGTATAGCGACCTCGACCTGTCGAACAGCTATCGCGGCATCCAGGATTACGGCGTCGCGCTGCGCAACGAGGGCGGCAGCGCCACCAATTCCGGCGACTTCGCGGTCGGCAACAACGGCGTCAGCCGCGGCACCCCGGTCCGCAACGGCGCAGGGCAGATCGTCGGGTTCGACGTGAACGGCGATGGCGATGCGAACGACGCGTTCATCACGCCGCAGTCGCACACCGCCTGGAAC
The DNA here is from genome assembly GCF_024758705.1 of Sphingomonas sp. SUN019. Lineage (NCBI taxonomy): Bacteria > Pseudomonadati > Pseudomonadota > Alphaproteobacteria > Sphingomonadales > Sphingomonadaceae > Sphingomonas > Sphingomonas sp. SUN019. Next base: position 1,752,123 of record NZ_CP096971.1, read on the forward strand.
AAGATCACCAGCCGCAAGCGTTTCGGCGCGAACGCATCGCTGCAGTTCGAGATCAACGATGCGCTGAAGCTGACCGCCGACGGTTTCTACACGAAGCAGACGCAATATGATCGCACCGCGGGCTTCCAGTTTCAGATGGTCGACTGGCAATCATCGCCGTATCTGCCGACCAGTTCGCGCAACACCGGCGCGGTGGTGGGCGGTTTCGACCTGAACACCGTCCAGACCTATGCCTATGACCTGGCCAATTTCGACAGTTATGCCGAAACGTTCCGCACGAAATCGGAATCGCAGAACTACAATCTGCAGCTCGATTGGGACAATAGTTCGACGCTGAAGGCGACCGTCCGCGGAATCTACGGCAAGGCCAGCCGCAAATCCGATCAGGGCTATCTCCAGTTCAGCCTGACCGACGGATCGCAATGGGGGTATCAGGGAACCGGCAACTACCCGGCGTCGCTCGGCGGCGACGTGCGCTTCAACCCGACCGGCTATCCGGTATATTCGCAAAAGGCGACGGTCGATTACAGCAGCGGCGCGCCGGTCTTCACCTTCCCCCAGGCGTTCCTGGCGCAGGCGGCGGACGTATCGCGCTATGGGTTGAAGACGATCTCGTCTGAGAACAACGTCTATCAGGATGGTGACCTGTGGGCGTTCCGCGGCGATCTGGAATGGAAGCCCAGCGATCAGCTGTCGATCAAGGCGGGTGGCCGCTACGGCGAACGCAGCGTCGAACAGTTCACGTTCGAACGCGTGTCGCCCTTCTACGCCGGAAACACCGACAATTCGGCGAACCCGTCCGCAGGCTGCCTGGTCAAATGGAAGGCGTTCGACGTCAATCTGAACGATCCGAAGTGCAGCGTGCGCGACGCTCAGGGCGTTGCGTACACCGCGGGCTACACCCGGCAGGCGAACGACCCGGTCTTTGCCGGGTTGATCAAGCAGTTCAATCTGCCCGCCGCCGGCACCCCGCCGCTGTTCGTGCTCGATCCAAAGGCGCTCGATAATTCGGAGGCGTTTCAGAACCAATTCTATCCCGGCAGCCGCAACAACGTGAACCCGGCGGATTCGTTCGGGATCAACCTGCGCCAGATCTCGGGCTATGTGCAGGTGAATGGCGAGGGTGAAATCGGCGGTATGCCGATCAAGGCGAATGGCGGCGTCCGCATTGTCAACACCAAATTCTCGGTCCGCCAGAACGTCGTCGGCGCGCCGCAGCCTTATGGTGTGTCCGGGGTGGATGCGGGCGACGTGGTGGTCGACCGCGATTTCACCGACTTCCTGCCGGCCTTCAACGCATCGTTGGACGTGACCGACAAGTTGCGCGTCCGTGCGTCGTTCGCCAAGACGATGACGTTGCTCGATTTCCTGCAATGGGGTGGCGGACTGAACGTCAATTACGCGATCAACACCACGGGGACCGGCACGCCGATCTTCGCCGCGACGGGCGCCAGCGCGCGGGGCAATCCGCAGCTTGACCCGTGGCGCGCGGATAACGTCGAGGCTAGCGTCGAATATTACACCGGCCAATCCAGCCTGATCGCGGTCGGCGCCTATTATCTGTCGGTCGAAAAGTTCATCGAGAATGCGACTGTCATCCGCAACGACATTCCCGACAATGACGGGGTGATCCGCCGCCCGGTGCCGGTCAACACGATCGTTCAGGGCGAAGGCGGGTCGCTGAAGGGCGTCGAGGCGTCGGCGCGGCAGGCGCTGGCCGACTACGGCGTCAACGGCTTCTTCGGCGGGTTCGGCATCGACGCCAATTACACGCTGTCGCTGGGCGACACCGGGCGCACGGACCTGTCCGGGGCGGATCAGCCGTTCGGTGACAACTCGAAGCATCAGGCGAACGCCGCGCTCTGGTACGAACAATATGGGCTGCAGGCGCGCGTGGCGTACAACTACCGGTCGAAGCGGCTGGTGTCGTCGGACTATGCGGGCATCACCGGGCTGGCGCAGTATCAACGCCCGACCAATTATCTCGATGCGTCGATCGCGTTCGACGTGACGCCCAACATCACGATCTATGGCCAGGCGTCGAACCTGACCGCGGAAACCGAACGCTATTACCTGACCTTCCAGGATCAGGTCGCGTGGGAGAATATCTACGAACGGCGCTTCATCGCGGGCGTCCGCGCCAAGTTCTGAACGGTCCCCTACTCCCTCTGCCGTCTCCTCCCTGATGGCAGCGGGACTTTTTTCCGGGACCGGTTTACGCCACGACCGCGCCGGGGACGAAGCATGACCGAACATCAGCACGACGATCAGGACATCGGACGGAACATCCGGCGGATCGTGATCGTCGGCGGCGGCACGGCGGGGTGGATGTCCGCCGCCTATCTGGCGCGCAAGCTGCGCCATCTGCCGATCGCGATCACCGTCGTCGACAGTTCGGCGATCGGAACCGTTGGGGTGGGCGAAGCTACGGTCCCAGCGATCCGCGACTTCTTCGAGGCGGTCGAACTGGGCGAGCCGGAGGTGCTGGCCGCGACCGAAGGGACGATCAAGTACGGCATCCGTTTCGTCGATTGGGCGGGCGCGGGGAAAAGTTTCTTTCACCCCTTCGGCCTGTACGGCGTTCCCGCGCGCGACGTCGCATTTCATCATTACTGGCTGAAACTGCGCGCAGCCGGGCACGAACATCCGCTGTCGCATTATTGCCTTGCGACTCAGCTGGCCGAGCGATCTTTGTTCCTGCCGCCGCCCGACCGCGTGGTGAACGACCTGGGCGTATTCAACTTCGCGGTCCATTTCGACGCATCGAAATTCGCGGCGATGTTGCGCCGTCTGTCGATGGCCAATGGCGTTGCGCATATCGACGCCCGGATCGACCATGTCGAACGCGACGGCGGCCACGGCCGGGTGGTCGCGGTGACCACCGCCGACGGCGGGCGGATCGAGGGCGATCTGTGGATCGATTGTTCGGGCTTCCGCAGCCTGTTGCTCGGCGAAGCGATGGCGGTGCCGTATCGCGACTGGCGGCGGTGGCTGCCGTGCGACCGCGCGATCGCGTTGCCGTGCCGCGCGGCCGGACCGCACAAGCCGATGACCACCGCCACCGCGCGCGCGGCGGGCTGGCAATGGCTTATCCCGCTGCAGCACCGGGTGGGCAACGGCCACGTCTATTGCTCCGAGTTCATCAGCGACGATGAGGCCGAAACGGTGCTGCGCGAGAATGTGGAGGGCGAAGTCCTCGCCGAGCCCAATCGCCTGCGTTTCACCACCGGCCACCGCGAGCGATTCTGGGAAGGAAACGTCGTCGGCATCGGGTTGTCGTCGGGCTTCCTCGAACCGCTGGAATCGACCAGCATCGTCCTGATCCAGTCGGGGCTGGAGCGGCTGGTGAAACTGTTCCCCGACCGCGGCATGGACCCGCGCCTGGCCAAGACCTACAATCAGCAATCGGTCCTGGAGTTCGAGCGCATCCGCGATTTCCTGGTTCTCCATTACGCCGCGAACAAGCGACTCGGCGAGCGGTTCTGGGATGCGATGCGGACGATGGAATTACCCGGCACGTTACAAGGCCGGCTCGACGCATGGCGCGCAGGCGGCGAATTCGTGCGGCATGAATGGGATACGTTTCAGGATCCCAGTTGGCTCAGCATGTATGCGGGGTTCGGCGACCTTCCCGCGCGGCACAGCCCGCTGGCCGATCAGTTCAGTACCGCCGAACTGACCGATACCTTCGACCGGATGCGCGCGGCGATCGGCGCGACGCTGCAACATGCCGAGCCGCACGCCGCCTTCCTCGCCCGCAACCGGTCGCGCGCGGCGTGACGACGCCCCCATGACAACCTTGGCGCATACCCGCGCCGTTGCCGCGATGGCGCTGGGCGGCCTGCTGTTCGGGTTCGACACCGCGGTGATCTCCGGCGTGACCGACGCGCTGCGCGAGAATTTCGCGCTGGGCGCGGCGGGTCTTGGCGCGGCGGTATCGGCGGCGTTGTGGGGCACGTTGGCGGGGGCGATCTTCAGCGGCGCGCCGGGCGACCGCTTCGGGACGCTGCGCGTGCTGCGTGCGATCGGGTTGCTCTACGTGGTGTCGGCTGTCGGCTGTGCGCTGGCCGACAGCCTGACTGCCTTCGCCGCGTTCCGCTTCATCGGCGGCATCGCGATCGGCGCGTCGTCGGTGCTGGTGCCGGTCTATATCGCCGAGATCAGCCCGCCCGCGCGCCGCGGGTTCCTGGTCGGGCTGTTCCAGTTCAACATCGTGCTGGGCATCCTGATCGCCTACGCCAGCAATTTCGCGGTCGGTCAGGTCGCTGCGGCCGAGATCGTGTGGCGCTGGAAACTGGCCGTCGCGGCAGTTCCGGCGATGGCCTTCCTTCTGCTGCTGATCGGCGTACCGCAAAGCCCGCGCTGGCTGCGCGCAGCGGGCCGCGGCGACGAGGCGAGCGCGGCGGCGGCGCGGTTCGGCATCGACGACGCCCCGACCGACGCAGTTGCGACCGGCCATTTACGCTGGGCCTCGCATCGAAAGCCGATCCTGCTGGCGATCTGCCTCGGGCTGTTCAACCAGCTGTCCGGCATCAACGCGATCCTTTATTATCTGAACGACATTTTCGCGGCGGGCGGGTTCGTTGGGCTATCGGCAGACGTGCAGGCGGTGGCGATCGGCGTCGCCAATCTGGTCGCGACGATGGTGGCGATGACGATCATCGACCGCGTCGGACGCAAACCGATGCTGATCGTGGGTGGGGTGGTCACGTCGATCGCGCTGGCGGGCGTAGCGCTGGTTTATACCGGTGCTGCCTCCAGCGCGCTGTTGTTGCCGTTGCTGATCCTGTTCATCGTCGCCTTCGCCATGTCGCAGGGCGCGGTTATCTGGGTCTATCTGAGCGAAATCTTCCCCACCGACGTGCGCGCGAAGGGGCAGGCGATCGGCAGCGCGACGCACTGGGTGGCGAATGCGGTCCTCTCGTTCGCCTTTCCCGTGCTGGCGCAGGCGGACCGCGCGCTGCCCTTCTGGGTATTCGCCGCGGCGATGCTGCTGCAGGCGGTGCTCGTCGCACGCTGGTTTCCCGAAACGAAACGACGGTCGCTGGAATCGATCAGCGGCGGGCTTGCAAACGATCAGCATGCGCGGGCCGGCGCGTGACCGGCGGTCGGATGACACGAGGCCCACGCCCACTTCCGCAATTTTCCTTGCCGATAGCTATTCGTAAAATGATTGCCGTAAGCTATCGATCGGCGATGGTTGGGAGCGACGGATTGAAGATCGGCAGCAAACACTTGGTGCCCAACCACACAAGCGGTCACGCAGCATGATCCGCGCCCGCCAGTCGCCGCGACTCGTCGGCGCGAACATCGAACATGCCGGGCAACACAATCAGCGCGTCGTGTTGCACGCGATCCGCGTCAATGGCCCCGTGACGCGCGCGGACCTGGCCGATGTCACCGGCCTTACCCCGGCGACCGTGACCAACATAACCAACCGCCTGCTCGAATCGGGATTGCTCGACCGTGCTGGTCAGCGTCGTGGCGGGCGCGGGCAACCGGCGACACGCCTGGTAGTCAATCCGAACGGTGCGTTTTCGGTCGGGGTGAATATCGACCGCGATCATCTGACGATGGTCGCGGTCGATTTCGGCGGCGCAGTGCGCGCGCGGATCGGCCGCGAGATGGCGTTTCCCATGCCGGAGGACGTGCGCGCCTTCTACACCGGGGAAATCGACGCATTGCTTGCCCAGGCGGGAATGCCGCGGTCGGCCGTCACGGGGATCGGTGTGGCGCTGCCGGACGATCTGGGCGCTGTCGATCTGCCGGGACGCCCGGCCGACTACGAACGCTGGTCCGCAACCCGGCTGGAGGAACTGTTCGCCGCCCCGCTGAACGTGCCGATCCTGGTCGAGAACGACGCCGCCGCCGCGGCGATCGGCGAAATGCAGTTCGGCCTCGGCCAGCATTATTCCAGCTTCTTCTATCTGCTGGCGACGTTCGGCCTGGGCGGCGGAGTGGTGGTCCACTCACTCTACGATCGCGGCGCCGACGGGCGCAGTGGAGAGATCGGCTTCATGATCGTCGACGATGGCCGTGGCGGCATGACGCAATTGCAGAACATCCTCTCGCTGGCCGGCCTGGCGCGCGAGTTCGATCTGGCGGGCCTGTCCGGCGAGAGCGTCCGCGCGCCCGACGTGACCAAGGCGCCAGTCGCGCGGGTCATCCAGAATTGGGTGGAGCGCGCGGCGCAGGCGCTGGTGCAGCCGATGATCGCGGTCAACTGCCTGCTGAACCCGGAGGTCGTGCTAGTCGGCGGGCGGCTGCCGATCGCCCTGATCGAACAGATTGCGCACCGCACCAACACATTGGTCCGGATGCACGGTAGGCACGCGCCCGCGATCGCGCCGATCCGCGCAGCCGCGCTGGCGGAGGACGCCGCCGCCGTCGGTGCAGCATTGCTGCCGTTCGGCGAGTTATTGCTGCCAGCGGATGCGGGCGCGCTGCGCCGTGAACGGACCGGCGACCCGATACACCATCACGCCGCAATTTAATAAATCAATTTTCCTTTTTGGCTTGCGGTCGAGCATCCCGCCGCCCTATCCCGACTATCGGTCGATCGTCGGTACGGGGAGGAAGATGCGGCAGGAACGGACGCACGCGGTTGAGGACACGGGTCGCCGTGCGCTGATCGCCGGGGTCGAACTCGGCGGCACCAAGTGCATCTGCGTTCGCGCGACGGCCGATGGCGATATCGTCGATCAATCGATCATCCCCACGACCAATCCGGCAGAAACGATCGGCGCGATCGCCGCGACCTTGCGTGGTTGGTGGGACGAAGAACCATTCGTCTCACTGGGCATCGCGTCGTTCGGGCCGCTCGATCTCGATCCGCTCTCGCCTGCTTATGGTCACATCACCACAACCGCGAAGCCCGGCTGGCGCGACGCCGCGGTGCTCGGTCCGATCGCTGCCGACTTCGGCGTGCCCGTCGCATTCGATACCGACGTGAATGGCGCGGCGCTGGCAGAGCTTCGCTGGGGCGCGGCCGCGGGGCTGGATGATTTCGCTTATGTCACCGTCGGCACCGGCGTCGGCGTCGGGCTGATCGTGAACGGCAAACCGACGCGCGGCCTTAGCCATTGCGAAATCGGGCATTTGCACGTGCCGCGGCTCGCCCATAACGATTGGCCAGGCGTGTGTCCCTATCACGGCGGCTGCGTGGAGGGTCTTGCGTCGGGTGGCGCGATCCGGGCGCGGCTGGGCGATGCGCACGTCGGCGCGATCGGAGCTAATCACCCGGTCTGGGACGGCGTCGTGGAGGCGCTGGCGCAGATGGCGCACGCAATGGTGCTGATGACCGGACCGAAGCGTATCCTGATCGGCGGCGGCGTCGCGGCGGGACAGCCGCATTTGTTGCCGCGGATCGAGACGCGATTGCGCGACCTGATCGCGGGTTATGTCGCGCTCCCCTCCCCCGACGCCGACGAAACCTATGTCCGCGCGCCCGGTCTTGGCACCGAAGCCGGGCCGCGCGGGCCGATCGCGCTGGCGCTGGGTGCGCTGGGGATCAATGCGTCGCGCTGATCGCTGCTTCCCGCTTTGGCGCGCGAGGTCCCGCCATCACCGCGAACACGGCCAGCGCCACGCAGCATGTCATCGGCACGACGAACGCCCCGCCCCAGTACAACAACACCGCGCGTCCCGCCTCCTGCAGCGATACGCCGGGCACGTCGTCCAGCGGCATGAACGCCGCCAGCCAGCCGACCGCGCGCGGCGCATCCTACGCGCCCCAGATGCCGTCGCTGTTCAGGAACAGCGCCATCTGCGTTCCGATCGCGACCTCCGCGCCGACATACAGAAAGATCGCCGCCGCCCCCGCCAATGCCCAGCGCGACGCCAGCGCCTCCCGCAACGACGCTGCGATTCCGCCACTGGCGGGCTGGGCGGGCGCAGCCGCGTCGACCATGCGGCGCACCATGATCTTGCCGACGGTTCAAGGCTTGTCGAATTCGACAAATTGATGTCATAATTATTCGAGACGGTTTAGCGCCAAATGGAACAGCGGTCCGTGAGTAACCGCGATCCGTCGGGAGAGAATGGGAATGAGGGCTTTTCGACACCTGACCACGGCGCTGCTCGCCACGGTCGCGGCTCCCGCGCTGGCCGGGGTGCCGGAGGGTGCGGGGCCGTACAACGCTACTTTCCTACCCGGTGGGATCGGGATCGAGCGGCCGTTGCCAAACGCCGACGCGCTCGTGTCGGCGGGTGCCGCTTATTCGATCAGCACTTGGGTGCGGGCAGACGCGCGGCAGACCGGGACCGTCACGCTCGTCGCGCTCGGCACGCCGGATGCGGCCTGTCGCTGCCTGATGCTCGTCGACAGCCGGCTGGCGCTGCGCGATGGGGAACGGACGATCGCGACCGGCCCGGCGATCGCCCGTGATCGCTGGACCCATGTCGCCGCGGTGTCGGATGGGCGGCGGGTGATGCTGTATGTCGATGGTCGTCGCGTCGGCGGGGGTATTGGCGCTAGCAGCGCGGTTGCGCCGACGGTTGCGATTGCGCCTCCGATCAATGGACGCGCGCACTTCGGCGGCACGCTGGTCGGCGCGACGGTGCATGACGATGCGCTGTCGGCGGACGCGGTCGCCGCAGCTTTCCGAGCGCGTCCGGACTTCGATCTTGTCCAACTGTGGCGCGTCGGCGTCGGCTGGGAGTGGCAAAACAAGGCCAATACCGGGCTGTGGCGGCAGCAGGATCCGTGGACACTGCCGCAAAGCAAGACCGCCTACACAGCCCCGGTCGCGAAACCCGTCGTGGCCGCCCCCGCGTTGCAAGTTATCGCGCCGAACCACTGGCAGGTGAATGGCTGGACGCTCGCCGCTGCCCCCGACGTGAAGGGCGATGGCGCGACGCTTTCGCGCCCCGGCGTGTCGGGCAAGGCGTGGCGCGCGGCGACCGTGCCGGGGACGGTGCTGCAGACGCTGGTCGACCGCGGCGTCTATCCCGATCCCTATTACGGCCTGAACAATCTGAAGATTCCGGAAAGTCTGGCGCGGCAGGACTATTGGTACCGCACCAGCTTCACCGTCCCGCCGGAGGCCGCGGGCAAGAAGCTGACCCTGGTTTTCGGCGGCGCGAACTATGCCGCCGAAATGTGGGCCAATGGCGCGCGCCTCGGCAACACCACCGGCGCGTTCATCCGCGGGCAGTTCGATTTCGTCCCCGTTGCAGGGGAGAATGTCGTCGCGGTGAAAGTCGCACCGCCGCCGCACCCCGGCATCCCGCACGAACAATCGGTGAAGGGCGGCGTCGGCGAAAACGGCGGGCAGATGGCGATCGACGGCCCGACCTTCGTCGCGGCCGAAGGATGGGACTGGATCCCTGGCATCCGCGACCGCAACACCGGGCTGTGGCGTCCGGTCGAGTTGATCGCTCACGGCGACGTGCGGATCGGCGATCCGCAGGTCGTCACCGACCTGCCGCTACCACGCACCGACCGCGCCGACCTGCACATCATGGTGCCGGTGGAGAACAGTGGCACGGCGAAAAGCGTCACCGTGCGCGTCGCGTTCGAGGGCGTGACGGTCGAAAAGACCGTTACCGCCGCCCCCGGCCGGACCGACGTGCGCTTCACGCCCACCGAGTTCAGCCAGCTCACGATCGCGAAGCCTCGGCTGTGGTGGCCGAACGGATATGGCGACCCGGCGCTCTACGACATCACGTATGAGGTCCGCGACGGCGGGGCGCTGTCCGATACGAAGCGCGACCGATTCGGGATTCGCGAGGTCAGCTACGATCTGTCGCTGTTCGACCGCGCGGGCGCGTTGCGGCGGGTGAACGTCCAGACGACCGATGGCGGCCTGGCCGGTCAGAAGCTGATCGCGGTGAACCACGAGGCGATCAAGCAAAGCCCGCACGGCTGGGCCGAATCGCTGACCCCGGCGGGTGAGACATCGACGGGCGTCACCGCGATCGCCGAGACATTGCCCGAGCCGCATTTGACGATCCGCGTCAACGGCGTGAAGATCGCCGCGCGCGGCGGAAACTGGGGTATGGACGATGCGATGAAGCGCGTCAGCTACGACTGGCTGAAGCCGTTCTTCCGGCTCCAGCGCGAGGCGCACATGAACGTCATCCGTAACTGGATGGGCACCAATACGGAGGAGGAGTTCTACGATCTGGCCGACGAAAACGGCATGATGATCCTGAACGATTTCTGGCAGTCGACACAGAATTTCCAGGTCGAGCCGCAGGATCCGCAACTGTTCCTGGCCAACGCGCGCGACACCATCGCGCGCTACCGCAACCATCCCTCGATCATCCTGTGGTTCGGCCGCAACGAAGGCGTGCCTTACCCCGCGCTGAACGAAGGGCTGGACGATGCGGTGTTCGACCTGGACGGCACGCGCTGGTTCACCGGCAGTTCCAACGTCGTGAACCTGCAGGGGTCCGGGCCGTATAATTACCGCCCGCCGGCGGGATATTTCACCGATCTGGCGAGCGGATTCTCGGTCGAGACGGGCACGCCGTCATTTTCCACAAAGGAATCGATCGAGAGCTACGTCCCGCCTGCCGACCGCTGGCCGCTGGGCGACACGCTCGCCTATCACGACTGGCATTTCGCCGGGAATGGCGACACGAAGACGTTCATGCAGACGCTATCGACGATGTTCGGCCCCGGCGCCAACTTCGCCGATTTCGAGCGCAAGGCGCAGATGATGAACCTCGAAACGCACAAGGCGATGTACGAGGGATTCCTGGGGCATCTGTGGACGAAGAACAGCGGGCGATTGCTGTGGATGACCCACCCCGCGTGGCCGTCGAATGCGTGGCAAATCTATTCGTGGGACTATGACACGCACGCGGCTTATTACGGTGCGAAGAAGGCCGCCGAGCCGATCCACGTCCAGCTCAACCTGCCCGGCAACGAACTGATCGTACTGAACACGACGCAGGCCGACGCGCGCGGGCTGACCGCCCGCACCCGCGTCGTCGGCCTCGACAATCGCGAGTTGTTTACTCGCGAAGACCGGCTGGATGCGCTGGCCAACCGCGCGACGCCTTTGGCCGCGGTGCCGCTCGACCGGCTGTATGCGACGAACCCGGTGGTGCTGGTCAGCCTGACCCTGGCCGACCGCGCGGGAAGGACCGTGTCGGAGAATTTCTACTGGCGCGGCAGGGATACCGCATCCTATCGCGCGCTGAACGACCTCGCCCCCGTCGCGCTGACCGCGGCCGCCGCTGCGCCGGTGGTCGCAGGCGAGGATCGCAGCATCACCGTCACGCTGTCGAACGGCACGCAGACCCCTGCGCTGAACGCCAAGCTGACGCTGGTCGACGACGCCGGAAAGCGTATTCTCCCCGCTTTCTACAGCGACAATTATGTCGCGCTGCTGCCGGGCGAGAAGAAGACGATCATCGTCCGCTACCCCGCCACCGTGACCGCTGGCCCCAGCCTGACCCTGCGCGGTTGGAACGTACCGGAAACGAAGGTCGCAGTCCGGTGAGGCGGCTCGCGTCTCCCCAACGACAGGAGCATGTATGATCGCACGTCGCACCCTGATCGGCAGCGTCGCGTTGGCCGGCCTCGCCACCGCCGCGCGTGCCGAAGACGCGGATGCGGCCCGCCGCGAGGACTGGCCGCAGCTCGGCCGCTATGCCGCCGACAATCGCCGCCTCGCCGATCGCGGGGAACGCGTCGGGATCGTCTTCCTGGGCGATTCGATCACCGAAGGCTGGCGCGACAAGCGCCCGGGCTTCTTCACGAGCGGCCGCGTCAATCGCGGCATCGGCGGCCAGACCAGTCCGCAGATGCTGCTGCGGGTCATGGCCGACGTGGTGGCCCTTAGGCCCAGGGCGATGCACCTGATGGCGGGGACGAACGACATCGCCGGGAATACCGGCCCCATGACGGTGGTGCAGACGCAGGGCAATCTTCGCGCGATCGTCCAGCTCGCGCGCGCCAACGGCATCGCCGTGCTGCTCGCCTCGGTCCCGCCCGCGGCGCGTTTCCCGTGGCGGCCGGGTGTCGAGACGATCGCCCCGATCAATGCGCTCAATGCCTGGGCGCGCGCCGCAGCCCCCGCGCTCGGCGCAACCTTCGTCGACTACACCCCGGCACTGGCCGATGCGCGCGGCGCGATGAAGCCCGGGCTGGCCAGCGACGGCGTCCATCCGACACAGAGCGGGTACGACGCGATGGCGGCGATCCTGTCACCGATCCTGGCGCGGCTGACGTTGTAAGATCACGCGATATCAGTTTCTCCGACGCGTCGCAGGCCCCAGCAACAATCGCGCCTGCGTGCCCCAGCCGCCGACAAACAGATCGTCGTCCCCGTCGCCGTTCACGTCGCCAACCGCCATGCTCCAGCTTCGGCCGGTCGTGGCGGCGGGTATCGTTTCTGTCGTGGCATCGCGGAAACGCCCCGCGCCGTCATTGACATAGGCGCGGAGTTGCGACGGTTCGAAGCCGGGGACCGCGATCGCACCGACGATCAGGTCGGGATGACCATCGCCCGTAAAATCCATCACCGCGCCGCCCCAGCTCGAGAAACGATTGGCGGGCAACCGCCTCGCCGTTTCGTCGATGAAGCGTCCCGCGGCGTCCTGAATCAGCAGGCGCGCCTGCGGGTTCTTGTCCCATTTCCCGGCATTGCTCGTCAGGTTGAGCAGCAGGATGTCGGGCCGCTTGTCGCCGTTGGCGTCGAGGACATGGACCTCGCGCGTTTCCAGCGGGGTCACTTGCCGGAGCCGGTCCGACGCCTCGGTGAAGCGGCCCTTGCCATCGTTGATGAGCAGCCGGGTGGGCGGCGCTTCGGTCGCAACGACCATGTCGAGATCGCGGTCGCCATCGAGATCGGCGAGCGCCACGCCCTGCGCGCTGTTGCCGATGTCGGGCAGATGCGTCGCGGTCGCGTCGATGAACCAGCCCGGACGGCGTGCGTCGTTTAACCACAGGGAGTTGCGCGCATCATGGCCCTTGGACGAATTGCCGACCACGATATCGGGCAGGCCGTCGCCATTCACATCGCCCACCGCCAGCCCGTTGCCCTCGCTCTGCGCGGGCAGCCGGTCGCTGGCATCGGTGAAGCGCCCTCCGCCGCGCCCCAGGAACAGTTGATGGACGCGGTCGTCCTCGGCGACAAAGATCAGGTCGATATGCCCGTCGCGATCGACATCGGCCGCGCGGACGTGCTCGGTATCATGCGGCTGATCCCCGAACGCGCCCTCGCGCCAGGTGAAACGCCCGCGCCCGTCGTTCAGGTAGAGCCGGTTCGCGCCCCCCTCGACCGCGAGCGCCGCATCCAGATCGCCATCGCCGTCGACATCGGCCAGTGCGATATCCAGCGCGTGAAGGTCGGGCGCCCGCGGCACATGGGTCGCGGTCACGTCACGGAAAGTCGCCGGCTTCACCTCCGGCGAAGGCTACGCCTCACACGCGATGGCCGCGAGCAACGCCGCGATCCACAAGCCGTGAGCGGTCGACCGCATCGCGCGACTCCGTTCGCTAGATGGAGCCCGCCTTCATCTGCTTGACCGCGTGATCGACTGCGCGCGCGGTCAGCGCCATGAATGTCAGGGACGGATTCACGCACGCGATCGACGCCATCTGCGCGCCATCGGTGACGAACAGATTCGCCGCGTCGTGCGCCTGGCTCCATTTGTTCAGCACGGACTGGCGCGGATCGGCGCCCATGCGCGCGCCCCCCATTTCGTGGATCGCATCGCCGGGGACATGCTCGCCGCGATCGCTCTTCACGTTGGTCATCCCCGCCTTGCGCAACATCGCCTCCCCCTCGGTCCGCGCGTCGTCCATCATCTTGATTTCGTTGTCGCGGAACGTGACGTCGAAGCGCATCAGCGGTACCCCGAAGCGATCGACCTTGTCGGCGTGCAGACTGACCCGATTGTCCTCATAAGGCAGGCATTCGCCGAACGCGGTCATTCCGAACGTCCACGGGGCGTAACCGCGCATGCCCTGCTTCATCGACGCGCCGAACCCTTGCGGCGCCAGCGGTACGCGCTGCGCGCTGCCCTGATACCCATAGCCACGCTTGAAGCCGACGTTTTCGTCGCCACCGACATTGCGGAAGCGCGGAATATAGACGCCGCCGGGGCGGCGGCCATATTCGATATAATCGGTCATGCCGGGGATGTCGCCGTTGATGCCGACCCGGAAGATATGGTCCATGACATAGCCGCCCAGCGTGTTACTGGTGTCGAAATGACTCTTCTTGCTCCCGGCAGACCGTGAATTCATCAGGATTTGCGTCGAGGCCAGCGCAGAAGCGCACAGGAACACCAGCTTCGCGGGAATGATCTCGGCCTGATTGGTCTTCGCGTCGACCACGCGAACGCCGGTGACGCGTTTGCGTTTCGCATCATATTCCAGGTTCGTGACGACCGAATCCGGCCGCAGCGTCAGCCTGCCGGTGGCGCGGGCGGCGGGCAGAGTGACCGCCTGCGTGGAGAAATACGCCCCGAACGAACAGCCGCGTCCGCACTGGTTGCGGTATTGGCATTTGGTGCGGCCCTTGTTCTCCTGGTCCTCGGTCATATTGGACAAGCGGGTATTGATCAGCTTGCGGCCGGGTGAGGTCGCCTCCAGCCGGCCCTTCAGCCATTTCTCCGCGATGTTCATCTGCATCGGCGGCTGAAACACGCTGTCCGGCAGTTGCGGCAGGTTCTCGCGCGATCCGGACACGCCGATGTATTTCTCGACATAATCGTACCACGGCGCGACGTCGTCATAGCGGATCGGCCAGTCGATCCCGACGTTGTCGCGCTTGTTCGCCTCGAAATCGTCGGGCGCCCAGCGGAAGCTCCAGCGGCCCCAGATCAGCGACTTGCCACCGACCGCCGCCGGCCTGATCCAGTAGAATTTGGACCCCTCGTCATAGGCGTACGGATTCAGCCGGTCGTTGTTGTAATATTTCTGATTGGCGGGCGAGACATAGCCGTGCTTGGCGATGAAATAATCGCTCTCCATCAGCTTCGACGGCATCTTGTCGCGCGCCGGGATTTCATACGCGGGCTTGCCGTCGTAATCGTAATTCTCGCCGTGCTCGACCATCACGCCGCGGTCGAGCATCAGGACGCGCAGGCCCTTTTCGGTCAGTTCCTTCGCCGCCCAGCCGCCGCTCACCCCGGAGCCGATGACGATCGCGTCGAACTTGTCGGTCGCTGCCATGAATTATTCCCTCGAATATTATTACGCGCCAATACGGCTGAGCGTGCCGAAACTGGTCGTGATGTCGGGAAGGTATGGCGCGGGCGACTGATCGTTCTCGACGTAGAGATGCTTGACCCCCGCGGCGGCGTTCAGCGTGAAGATGTCGGCGAAATCGACCACGCCCTTGCCGACGCTGGTCATCTTGCCGTCCGCAGTGCGATCCTTGACGTGATAGGCGTAGATGCGCCCCGGCAGGCGTTTGATGATCGCCTTTGGATCCTCGCCGGCGTCGATCGCCCAGAACAGGTCCAGCTCGATCTTCACCAGCGCCGGATCGCCGTCCTTCACCAGCATGTCGAACAGGCTGACGCCGCCGGGCTTCACCCGGAATTCGAAATCGTGATTGTGGTACGCGAAATCGAGGCCGCTCTTCTTCAGGCGTTCGGCCAGGCGATTGAAATCGGCCACCGCCTCTTTCCAGGCATCGGCGTTGCGGAACGTCTCGCCCATGTACGGCACGACGATCGTGTCGGCGCCCAGTGTCTTGGCCATCTTCACCGAACCGTCGAAATCGGCGGTCAGCGCCTCATATCCGACATGGATCGACGGGGCGGTCAGCCCCAGCCGGTTCATCGTCTTGCGCAAGGCGGCGTGATCCATCTTGTCATAGCCGCCACCGCCGTATTCGACCTCGCGGTAGCCGATCTTCGCGACTTTCTCGAGCGTACCCGTCGGATCGGGTCCGAACAGTTCGCGCACGGTATATAGCTGAAGGCCGATCTTGCGCTTCCGGGCCTGCGCGGTCAGCGGGCCTGCCGCGATCGTGGTGGCCAGCGCAACGCCGCCCGCCATCCATTGCCGCCGGTCGATCATCATGACGAATACACCTTGTTGACCTGGGAATAGGGGAAAGCGCCGTCATATCGGCCAGGCACGGGGAGATATTCGCGCTCCTGCGTGATGCCGACTTCCGACGTGAAGTAACCGGTGACGACCATCTGGCGGAAACTTTCGAAGAACTGAGCGCCGCCGGGCAGTTGATCGTTCATCGCCAGCGTCAACAGCGCGTCCTGCTGTGCGGGCGTCGCCGTGGCCCCTGGCACCTTGTAGTCGGACCGGCTGCGCGCCTCGATCGCGTCGAGTCCGGCGATGATCGGCACACGATCCTCCGGCAGCGACCAGTCGGCCAGCAGCTTTTCGATATAACCGGGTACGCCCGCGGTGATTGCGCCCGGCGTGTCGGTGGTCGGCATCACGCGTTCGCTGAGCGCGGTCATCAGCGCGCGCTGTTCGGCCGTGAACACCGCAGCGCTCGGCGGACCGGCACTGATCGGTGTCAGCTGCCCGGTCGCCGCGCGGGCGAGCGGTGCGTACAGCGCCGCGCCGAACATCGCGGCCATACCCGCCAGCGCGTCCCTGCGATCGATCACTTCACGGCTCCCTGAAAGTCCCGGCTCTGCGCCGCGTCGGGCAGCGGGCGGACCCAGATGTTGCGGAACGATACCGGCGAGCCATGATCCTGCAGCTGGATCGGCGCGGCGTCGCCGTGCGCCTCATATCGCGCGACCTTGCGCCAGACGGTGCTGCCCAGCCACGGCTGACGGTTCTGCACCAGTACGCCGTTTAGGAACGCGGTAGCATAGGCCGGGCGCAACAGCTTGCCGTCCCCAGCGAAGCGCGGCCGTTCGAACACGATGTCGTAGCTTTGCCATTCGCCGGGCCGCCGCGACGCGTTCACCAGCGGTGGTTTCCACGCATAGATCGCGCCGACCGTGCCGTCGGCGTAAGTCGGGTTGTCATAGCCGTCGAGGATCTGGATTT
Source organism: Sphingomonas sp. SUN019 (assembly GCF_024758705.1). Classification (NCBI taxonomy): domain Bacteria; kingdom Pseudomonadati; phylum Pseudomonadota; class Alphaproteobacteria; order Sphingomonadales; family Sphingomonadaceae; genus Sphingomonas; species Sphingomonas sp. SUN019. The sequence continues at coordinate 1,769,062 of NZ_CP096971.1, forward strand.
CGTAGCGTTGCATGAACCAGATCCCGCTATTGCCGCGATCTTGCGAGCTCTTTGTCGGCGGGTTGGGGGAACGGAATTCCAGGTGAAGCTGGACGTCGCCGAAGCTCTGCTTGCTGACCAGCGCGTTTTCCGGTGCGCCCTCGACATGCGGCGGAACGGTCATCGCGCCGTCCTTCAGCGACCACGCCGCCCCCTTCGACTGCCATGCGCCCAGCGACGTGCCGTCGAACAGCACCACGGCGTCGGATGGCGCAGCGCCCGGCGTGGGGCTGGGAGCGACGATCGCCGGCTGCGGGCGATCGGCGTCGTGTACGCGCCATTTGCCGTCGGGCAGCATCGGCGTGTCGCGAAAACCGGGCTTCTCCTGCGCCATGCCGCTGCTGCTCCCGGTCGCTGCCGCGACGATCGCGGTCGCGGCCATCATGATACGCTTCACATCACGCTCCTTCATGCCACGTCGATCGCGCGATACGCGGCGACCAATCGGTCCTCGCCCGCGCGGCCGTCGATCGAATTGCCGTGCTCCATGCCGATGACCCCGGCATATTTCCGGGCACGCAGCCAGCGGACGACGTTCCGGTAATTGACCTCGCCCGTGCCCGGCTCCTTGCGGCCGGGGTTGTCGCCGAACTGGATGTAACCAATCTCGTCCCAGCAGGCGTCGAGCGTGTTGATCAAATTTCCGGACTGGATCTGTTCGTGATACAGATCGGCGAGCACCTTCATCGCCGGGCTGTTCACCGCTTTTGCGACCGCATAGCCCTGCGGCACGGTCGTCATGAACACGCCGGGATGGTCCACCAATGTGTTCAGCGGCTCCATCACCATGACCAGGCCGTGCGGTTCGTAGATATCGGCGGCGCGGCGCAGCACGTCGATGACGCGCCCGGTCTGGATGTCGACCGGCAGCTTGCGGTCCATGAACCCGGTGACGATCGTCATGTGCTTCGCATTCAGCCGCTTGGCGACGTCGACCGAACTGCGGATGTCGGCCAGGAAGCGCGTGCGATCGGCATCGTCGTTTCCCCCCAGCAGCGGGCGGAAATCGGACCATCGCGGCATGCTGGCGACGAACACGCCCATCGTCATGCCGCGCTGCTGCAGCGCCTTCGCCATCGCGGTCTGTTCGGCGACGCTGCGGCCCGCGGCCTCATTGTCTTCCCATGCGGTGAAGCCCTGGTCCGCGGCGAAGGTGATCTGTTCCAGCCTGCCGCCACGGCTCGTGAAGCTGCCCTCATGCGGGGCGAAGCCGAGCGAGAAGCGTGCCGCGTTCCGTGCAGGAGCCGCCCCGATCACCGCCGCCGCGCCGACGCCCACCGCGCTCGCCGCCAGCACCGTCCGTCGCGACACGCTCATGCCGTCTCTCCCGCCAGCACGGCGCGTGATTTCCCGCGCTCACGCAGCCAGATGAAGCCGAATACGAACAGCAGGATGACCGGCAGGATCGCGAGCCGCTGGAACGACAGCGACGCCGCCGCATCCTCCACCGCCAGCCGCGCGTCGCCGGTCAGCCGTGCAAACGCCTCGGGACCGCCGGCGAACTCGATCTTGGCCTGATCAAACATCGCGCCCAGCCGCGGCAGCACGAAGAAGCTGGCGAGCGCCCCCGCCGACCCGACCAGTCCCATCGCCCACGATCCGCCGCGCGGATAGCGTTCCGCGACCGAAGCGAGCATCGTCGGCCACATCACGCACACGCCCAGACCCCACACCGTCGCGGCGACGATCGCAGCGACCGGGGACTGCGCTTGGGCTAGCATGAACAGCCCGATCGCGGCCAACCCGCTCGATATCCACAGCAGGCCCGGATTCGATATCCGGTGCGCCAACCGCCCGGCGAAATGGCGGAACACGAACATCAACGCATTGACGTAAACGAGCAACAGGATCCCGCGCATCCCGACGCGGTTCGACAGTGCAACATCGATCCACTGGCCCGGCGCCAGTTCGGACGCAGCGGTCAGGAACATCGCGCCGAACCAGATGAAGAAGCTGGGCCGCTTGAACACCTCGCCCACCATTTCGCCGAACCCGACGCCGCTTTGCGTGCGCAGCGGCGGCGGGAACGTCGTGGCCGCTGCGATGACGATCGTCGCGACGGCGGGGACCATTACCAGCGCCATGATGCCCTGCCACGGCAATGCCGCCGACAGGAAGAAACCCGCAAGGCCACCGACGATGATGCCGCCGGGGAACCAGGCGTGCAGCACGTTCAGCCGGTGGGTCGTGTCCTCGGGATAAAGCTGCGCGGTCAGCGGATTGATCGTCGCTTCGGTCAGACCCCAACCGATCCCGCTCAGCAACATGCCGAACCAGACCAAAGTATATACGCTCATGCCGGTCGCGACATGGCCCGCGGTGACGATCATTAACGGGCCGAGGAAGAAGCACAGCCCCGCTCCCAGCAGGCTCCTTTTCATGCCGATCTGGTCGAGCAGCGCGCTGGCGACGAACAGCGTGATGGCGAAGCTGAGGAATGCCGCGCCCAGCGCCGCGGCGAGCAGTTCGCCCGCATTCAACGGCGCGATCGGATCGATCCATTCGCTCTTCAATCCGCTGGCGATAGCACCGCGGATGGCGAGGCCAGCGGCGGCGGTGAACAGCGCCAGCACGCCCAGCCAGAACAACCGTCCCTTGTTCAATGTCGTCGCCACGCCCGCTCCTCTGTTATATTTTCTGCGCGCTCAGCTCAGTCCGAGCATCGCGCGATTGAGCGCCGGATCGCTGCCACCGGCGAAATCGTCGAACGCCCGGTCCGCCTTGCGGATCATGTGCGCGGTGATGAACGGCGCGCCTTCGCGTGCGCCGTCCTCGGGATGCTTCAGGCAGCATTCCCATTCGAGCACCGCCCAGCCGTCATAGCCATATTGCGTCAGCTTCGAAAATATCCCCGCGAAATCCACCTGTCCGTCGCCCAGCGAACGGAAGCGGCCCGGACGGTCGATCCAATCCTGGAAGCCGCCATAAACCCCGGACCGGCCGGTCGGGTTCAGCTCCGCGTCCTTGACGTGGAACATGCGGATGCGGTCGTAATAGATGTCGATGAATTGCAGATAATCGAGCGCCTGCAATACATAGTGACTGGGATCGTAGAGGATGTTGGCGCGCGGGTGATCGCCGACGCCCGCCAGGAACCGCTCGAAGCTGGCGCCGTCGTGCAGATCCTCGCCTGGGTGAATCTCATAGGCGAGGTCGACGCCCTGTTCGTCGAACGCATCGAGGATTGGCCGCCACCTTTTCGCCAGCTCGCCGAACGCCTCCTCGACCAGCCCCGCGGGGCGCTGCGGCCACGGATAGATATACGGCCACGCCAGCGCGCCGGAAAAGGTCGCATGCGCATTCAACCCCAGCCGCCTGCTGGCCTTGGCCGCCAGATGAAGCTGCTCCACCGCCCACGCCTGCCGCTCGGCCGGCTTGCCGCGCAACGCCTCTGGCGCGAAGCCATCGAACGCCACGTCATACGCCGGGTGGACCGCGACCAGTTGACCCTGCAAATGGGTCGACAGCTCGGTTATCTCGACCCCCGCCTCGCGACAGGCGCCGACCAGCTCATCGCAATAATCCTGGCTCTCGGCCGCCTGACGCAAGTCGATGCAGCGGCTGTCCCACGTCGGAATCTGGACGCCGGCATAACCGGCATCGGCCATCCAGCGCGCGGCCGACGGCAATGTATCGAACGGGGCCGCATCGCCCATGAACTGCGCCAGGAAGACCGCCGGGCCTTTCACGCTGCCGCTTCCGCTCGTTCGACGTTCACTTCGACGTTTCGGTCTTGAGATAGGCGATCAGCGCGGCGCGACGTGCGGGATCGGCCACCTTCACCACCATTCGCGTACCCGGCACCTTGGTCGACGGCGCGGCAAGATACTCGCTCAGCGTCTTTTCGTCCCAGCGGATGTTCGACGCCTTCAGCGCGGCGCTATAGTTGAACCCGGCGACCGACCCCGCCTGACGCCCGAACAGGCCGTGCAGGTTCGGACCCACCGTGTTCTTACCACCCGCTGGCAGCGTGTGACAGGCGCGGCACGCGGCAAACGCCTGCGCACCCGCGCTGGCGGCGGGTTGTGCCTGTACCGAAGAAAGCGAAGGCAGACCTAACGCAAGACATGCCGCTAGAACCGGCGGCAGTCCGATCAATAATTTCATTGTCCTCTCCGGTCTGGCAACGATCGGTCAGTGCATGTAACCGGCCCCGAACAATATGTGCAACCATTTATCGGAATTAAGGAAGCGAGGCCGCCAATGAGCGCATCATCAAAGTTACGCTACGGCATGGTCGGCGGCGGCGAGGGCGCGTTCATCGGCGCGGTTCATCGCATGGCGGCGGCGCTGGACGGCGACTATGTTCTGGCGTGCGGCGCGTTCAGCGGCGACGCGGCGCGAAGCCGGCGCAGCGCGGAGGCGCTAGGCGTCGATCCAGCACGGGCATATGCCGGGCTCGACGCCATGCTCGCGGCGGAAGCTGCCCTGCCGCAGGACCAGCGAATGCAGGCGTTGGCGATCGTGACTCCCAACCATCTCCACGCGCCGATGGCGATCGCTGCGCTGGACGCGGGTTTCCATGTGTTTTCCGAAAAGCCGATGGCGCTGAACTTGACCGAGGCGCGCGCGATCGAGGCGGCGGTCGGGCGCAGCGGCAAGCTGTACGGCCTGGCCTTCACCTACAGCGGCTATCCGCTGATCGAGGAGGTGCGGGTGCGCGTCGCGCGGAGCGACTTCGGACGGGTCCGGTTGGTCCAGGTCGAATATTCCCAAGGCTGGCTCAGCCTGCCGATCGACCGCGACGGCAACAAGCAGGCCGAATGGCGCACAGATCCCGCGCGCGCGGGGCTGGGCGGCTGTCTGGGCGACATCGGCACCCACGCCTTCCAGCTGGCCGAGCACGTTTCCGGCCTGACGGTCGCAGAACTCAGTGCGGACCTGACCGCGCATGTCCCCGGACGTCGCCTGGACGACGATGTGTCGGCGCTGCTGCGCTTCGCGGGCGGCGCGCGCGGCGTGCTAAAGGCCAGTCAGGTCGCCGCGGGGGACGAAAATGGCCTGCGCCTGCGTATCCACGGCGAACGCGGCGGCTTGGACTGGTCGCAGATGGAGCCCAACACGCTGACACTCCGCTGGCTCGACCGCCCGACCGAAATCATCCGCGCGGGCGGGCCGGGCCTCGACGCCCTGACGACCGCCCGGCTGCGGACCCCGGCGGGGCATCCCGAAGGATATATCGAGGCGTTCGCGAACCTCTACCGCAGTTTCGGCCGCGCCGTTCGCGCCGGCGCGACGGCCCCGCCGCCGACCGGTGCGCCGGACTGGTTCCCCGGCATCACCGATGGCGTCAGGACGATGACCTTCGTCGAGGCGATGATCGAGAACAATGCAGGCTCCGCGAAGTGGACCCCGCTCTAAAGGCCGGAATCCGTCCAGTCACCGCGCAGCGCTTTCGCAGCGGTCCACATGAACGCCGCCGCCATGAGGTAGAGCGAGAGCGCCGACAGCATCGCATAGCGTAGCGATTCCGTTCCGAATCGCGCGCTCATGGCGTCGCTCAATGCGCCCAGGATCAGGCTGCCGCCGCCCAGCCCGATCAAATTGTTGATGAACAGAAAGCTTGCCGATGCGGTCGCGCGCATATGCGACGGCACGAGGTGCTGGATCGCGGTGATCACAGGCGCCAACCAGATGTAGGCGAGCGCCTGCGGAACGATCAGGAATATGAAGGCCGCGGTCACGCTCGACGACAGGACGCCCGCGGCGAACAGCGGGACCGCCAGCAGGAATGCGATCGCCGGCGCACGCGCATAGGCCGCACGATCGGTCTTTCCGAGCCGGTCGCCGATGATTCCACCAAGCAGCACGCCGGCCACGCCGCCGATCAGCAGGATGCTGCCGTAGAACAACCCGGTCTGCACGAGGTCGAGTCCGAAACTGCGCTTCATCAGCGATGGCAGCCAGAACGCGAAGCCGTAGCCGAGCATCGAACTGAACGCCGCACCAAAACTCAGCAGCCAGAAGCTGGGTTTTCGCGCGAGGATGCCGAACACCTGCCCGACCGGCGCGCGCAATGCCGTATTTGTCCCGCGCTTTGGTTCACGCACGACCAGACGGAATAGCGGCGCGAGCAACAGACCAGCCATCCCGACTGCAATAAATGCCGTGCGCCAGTCGACCATCGTCGCGATATAGCCGCCGAACAGCACGCCCGCCGCTGACCCCAGGGGAATGCCAAGATTATAGACCGCCAGCGCGCGCGCGCGGCGCTCGACCGGGAAGTATTCGGTCACCAGCGCGTAGGATGGCGCGACGCCGCCCGCCTCGCCGACGCCGACCCCCAGCCGCGCGGCGAACAATTGCGCAAAATTCGCGGCATATCCGCACGCCGCGGTGAATGCGCTCCAGACCGCCAGGCTGATCGTGATGACCCAGCTGCGGCTCGTCCGGTCGGCCAGCAGCGCGAGCGGGATGGCCAGCGTTGAATAGAGCAACGCGAACGCCAGCCCGCCGAGCAAACCCAATTGCGTGTCGCTGAGGCCGAGGTCGGCCTTGATCGCTGGTGCGAGGATGCCAAGTATCTGCCGGTCGATGAAGTTGAAGGTATAGACCAGCAACAGCATCGCCAGCACGATCCTGCGATACGCGCGCGTCGGGGGGCTTTCAGTCATCGGTTCGGTCGTAGCGACCGCCCCGGCGTGGGGCGGCCGGCGAGAATCAGAACTTGGCCGTGAAGGTCGCGAACACCTGCCGCGGATTGCCGTAGTAAGCGGTCAGCACGCCTTCCGCGCCCAGCGTCGGGATCAGCCTGCCCGTCGCCGGATTGCGGTTGAAATTCCCGGTGTCGGGATTCTGCGACAGGAAGTTATACCCCGACACGACATATTCCTTGTCCGCCAGGTTCTTGCCGTGGACCCCGATCGAGAAGCGGTCGTCGATCTTGTAGACGATGTTCGCGTCGAACAGCCCGTACGCGCCCTGGTCCAGCCCCGGCGTGCGTAGCTCGAACTGCTGGGCGGCGCTGCGATACGACATCGTGCCGCTGATATCGAGCGACCCGTCGCCGACCGGCGTGGTGTAGGCGAGCGTCTGGCTGAACGTCCATTCGGGCGTGTTCTGGAAGGCGCGGCGATCGGCGACGTTGGTCCCGCGCGCATCGATGAAGCGGGTATATTTCGCATCGATCCACCCGAGCGTGCCGGCATAGGTCAGCCGGTCGCCGCTCATCGCCACATCGTCGAACAGCCGCGCGGTCACTTCCGCTTCCGCGCCGTTGATCCGCGCCTTGCCCGCGTTGGTGGTGACGCCGATGAACGTCTGCTGGCCATTGATCAGCGTGCCGATCGAACCCGGCACCTGCACGTCGGTATAGTCCGCATGGAAGCCCGCCAGCGCCACCGTTACCCGGCGATCGAGCAGCGACGCCTTGTATCCGATTTCATAGCTGTCGACCGTTTCCGGATCGAAGCCGATGAAGTCGTAGATCTGCTGCCCGTTGCAGGCGCCGCCGGCCGGCGTGCGGCACGCGGTCGACTGCCCGCGCGGATCGAAGCCGCCGCCCTTGAAGCCCTGCGAATAGCTTGCGTAGAGCGTATGATCCTGCGTCGGCTTGAAGCTGACCGATGCCCGCGGCGTGAATTTCTTGAACGTCGCCTTGCCCTTGAAATCCGACGTCGTCGCAAACAGCGTCCCCGTGCCGCCAAAGAACGGCGATCCGCCCCCCAGATAGGTGCGCCGCAAGATCGTCGATTCGCGATTGTCCCAGGTGTAGCGCCCGCCGACCGACACGCTGAACATCTCGCTCATATCATAAGTGAAATCGCCGAAGATCGCGCCGGTCTTGGTCCCCACGTCGCCGAAGGTCAGCGCGGTCACCCCGCCCGGCAGACGCACGTCGAACACCGTGCGCGCGGTCGCGTCGAGATAATATCCGCCCAGCAGTCCGTTGAATCCGCCGAGGTCGATCAGCGCCTGCACTTCCTGGCTGAACTGTTCGTTGTTGTAGAATGCGGGCACGTCGACATCGACCGCGGCCAGGCTGTCGAAATCGATCGGCGAGGCGCTGTCGTCCTTGCGATAGCCGGTGATCGAACGGAACGTCAGCCAGTCGGTGGGATGCGCCTCCATTAGCAGCGATCCGCCATATGCCTCCACCTCCTGCCGCGGCGAATTCAGCCCGCCACGGCTGTCGAACACGTTGGGCAGCACGGGAATGCCGCTCGACAGGCCCGGGATCAGCCGGTGGCCGCCGCGCGGATTCGACTTGTCCTTCGTGTAATCGCCGGTCAGCCGGAAGAAGAACTCGCTCGACGGCTCGATCTGCAGCGTGGCGCGCCCGGCCCAGATATTCTTGTCGTAATTCTCCAGGCCGGTGGTCAGGTTCTTGCCGAACCCGTCGCGCGTCAGCCGCGCGACGGCGCCCCCGATCCTGACCGTGCCGTCGCCGATCGGCAGCGATCCGCTGATCACGCCGTCGGCCTGGTTGAACGTGCCATAGGAGGCGCGGACCCGCAGCGTGGGGTCGTCGGCCAACCGTCGCGAGACGTACTTGACCGCGCCGCCGATCGTGTTGCGGCCGTACAGCGTTCCCTGCGGCCCGCGCAGGATCTCAATCCGCTCGACGTCATAGATGTCGAGGACGGCGGCCTGTGGGCGGTTGAGATACACGTCGTCGAGATAGATGCCGACACCCGCCTCGAACCCGGCGACCGGATCCTGCTGTCCGACGCCGCGGATGAAGGCGGTCAGCGTCGAATTGGTCCCGCGCGAGGTTTCCAGCGTGACGTTTGGGGTGACGTTCGACAGGTCGGTCACGTCGATCGCGCCGGACGCCTCAAGCTGCGCGCCGGAAAACGCGCTGACCGCGATCGGCACGTCGAGCAGGCTTTCCTCGCGGCGGCGCGCGGTCACGACGATATCGATATCTTCAGGTTCGACGGCCGTTCCGCCGCCAGCTTGTGGCGATGCGGAATCCTGCGCAAAGGCGGGAGACGCGAAAAGCGCCAACGCCGCGGTGCCGAGATTGAGCGCGATTCGCGCGGACATTGTGCGAGCCATCGGTATATCCTCCCCTTCGATGCCAGACCTTCGCCACGCTGAGCGGCTTCAAGGTTGTGCACCGTCTGTCGTCGCGTATATTGAAACATGAACCGAGTTTCAACTTGGTATTTTGTGGGGGCGAGGAAATGGCATCCGGAATGATGGCGCAGGGGGAAGCCGATGCATCGGCGGACGCATCCACCAACGACGCAAAGACACCGCGAACCGATCGCGGACGGCGGACGCAACGCGCCATTCTCGATGCCGCCGCGATCGAGTTCGGCGAACGTGGTTTCCACGCAGCGTCGATCAGTTCGATCACGCGCCGCGCAAATGTCGCGCTCGGCAGTTTCTACACGTACTTTGATTCCAAGGACGCGGTGTTCCGTGCGTTGGTGCGCGACATGTCGGACCAGGTTCGCGACCACGTCGCCCCCGCGATCCGCGCCGCCAACGGACAGATCGCGGCCGAGCGCGCCGGTTTGCTAGGTTTCCTGGAATTCGTTCGCGATCATAAGGAATTGTACCGAATCATCGACGAAGCCGAATTCGTCGATCCCGAAAGCTTCCGGCTGCACTATGCGACGACCGCCGACCGCATCACCCAGCGGCTGACCGCGGCGGCGGATCGCGGAGAACTGAAGCCCGGCGTCGGCGAAATCCATGCCTGGGCGATCATGGGAATGAACGTCTTCCTCGGCCTGCGCTACGGCGTATGGAATACCGATCACCCGGCCGAGGACGTAGCCGATCAGATCGCATCGATGCTGGCGGATGGAATCGGCAACCAGGATAGCTGACGGATCTGACCTTTAAGCCAAACATTCGCGCGTGTCGGCACCCGAGAATTGGTAATTCGATCATGTCGCCCGCGGCAAGATCAAGGTGCTAACGAACAATCAGCATCGACCTTGGCGCTTTCGAGTACGACCGGTGCGGGTCGTTAATCCACGCTTGTAGTTGGGCAGTTCGGTCGCAGTCGACTTGGGGTCGGTGGCCGCCACCCCCGCATCTTCCTAGTCAGAGACGAAGAGACGCTTCACAAAAACCGGCCACCTGTTCATCCAAGTTACTGCCAAATTTTTGACTAGGCGATCAGTCGGTCGAATTTCATTTTCGTAACTGTCTAAGCCAGCCACAACTATGATTTAACGTCCACAATCACTTATGGGTTCAAAGGGTGGTCGCAACGCATCATTCTTGGGGTGAGTGGGTGTGAGCGATGAAGCAGCGACCACGGATTTACTACTCGGCAGCGCAGCGTTCGGAGATCTGGGACAGGTGGCGGCGTGGGGAGTCGATGAGTTAGATCGGCCGGCGGTTCGATCGAGAGTCCTCGTCGGTGTTCTCGGTGCTGTCGCCGTCGGGCGGCATCCGTCCGGCCGAGCGTAAGCGTTCGGCACGCGCGCTGAGCCTGGCCGAGCGCGAGGAGGTCACCAGAGGTTTGGTCGCGATACTTCTGCGATCCCCGGAGCTCGTGACAGCGCGGTGCCAACGAAAACAACAAATCCGTTCATTGAGCGCGGTGGATCATTTCGCGAAATCGGCGATTTAACGAAACGGCGATCTTTGACGACGTGACCCTTATTTCTTGCTCAGAACGCCCCGCTGATCCCGAAGCTCAGCGAATAAGAATAGATTTCGCGTGAGAATGTCTGGGTCTTGTCGGCCTGATAGAAGGCGAGCGGCGCGTTGGTGATGTTCGACGCGGTGCCGAACAGCTCGATCTTGTCGGTCAGGTCGAAGCTCAGTTTCGCATCCAGCTGCGCGCGCGCCTTGTTGTAGATGTCCGAGGTACGCACCGCGCCGATGCTCTCGATATAGTCGTCGCGGTACGACAGCGCGACGCGCGCCTCGATCCGGCCGATCGCATAAAAGATCGCGGCGTTGGCGATTCTGTCCGATTGGCGGAAGAACGGAATGTCCTCGGCCTCGCGTCCCGGCACCTGCAGGTCGGACTTCACATAGGTGCCGTTGACTGACACCCCCAGCCCGTCGAGCGGCGCGGGCAGGAAGCTCAGCTGATATTGCAGATTGGCCTCGACCCCCAGGATATAGCCGCTCTTCGCGTTCAGAGGCTGCGACAGCTGGGTCAACGGCACGCCGTTCAACACCGTGTTCAGGACGATCCCGTTGTAGATCGGATTCTCGATCTTCTTGTAGAACACGCCCGCCGACACGATCGCCTCGCGCGCCGGATAGAATTCGGCGGTCAGGTCGAGCCCCATCGATTTGAACGGCTTCAGATCGGGGTTGCCCGCCGAACCGACGCCCGCGTCTTCCTCGAACGTCGGCACCGCCGCATCGTAGTTCGGGCGACCGATCGTGTTGGTGTACGCGGCACGGATCTGCACGTCGTCGCTCGGGCGGTAATTCAGGTGCAGGCTGGGCAGCACGTCGGTGTAGCGGTTCACACCGGTCAGCGGCGTGATGTCGGACCGCTCCAGCACACGGTCGCCGTCTGCGTCGCGCACCGAAAAGGCGGTCGATCGCGTATCGGTATGCTCGACGCGAACGCCGCCGATCGCGGTCAGGTCACCCAGCGTGATACTGCCCATGCCGTAACCGGCGTAGATCTTCTCGCGGATGCCGTAGTCGACGTTGAAATCGTTGCGCAGCGTCTCGATCGTGTTGAGCGTGAACCCTACGGAATTGGCGTCGAACAGGCCAAGCAGCTTGCCGTAGTCCAGCCGCGGGCCGAACACGCCGGGATAATCGCCGTTGTAGTAAGGCGAAGCGTCGTTCGTCATCGCCCCCGCCAGCGTCGCGGCGCCGGTGTAATCGTACCGCAGGCGGCGGCTGTCGCGCGTCTTGTGGCGGTTGAGGTATTTGCCGCCCAGCTTGATGAAGCCTTCGGTGTCGCCGAACACATCGCCGAAGGTCACGTCGGCGCGACCCGAATGCAGCGTCTCGTCGATTTCCTCGCTGCGGAACTGGAAACGGCGCAAATTGTAGATCGACGCATTGGCGATCGCCGGATTGATCTGGCTGAACACCGGCCGCGATGGCGACAGATCGATCGTGTTGTTCAGCGTATCGGGCGAGATCGCATCGAGATCGTCGCGCACCGGGGTATGTTCGCTCGCGTTCGCGTAGGTGTAGTTGAACGCCAGCTTTCCGCCGCCGAAATCCCATTCGCCGCCGGGTGAGACGTTGAGCAGTTTCTGCGTCTGGTTGTTCTGCCGAAACGCGCGCGTGCCGCGGCCGCGCGAATAGCGGATGCTGGTCGGCGACAGGATCGTCGCGGTGCCGCGATCGTAATCGTAATCGAGGAAATCGCGCCCTTCCTCATCGGTATATTCGTTGTAGATGTTGCGGATGTAGAGCGACAGGTCGGCCCCGCGCCATTCCAGGTTCAGCACCGCGCCGATGCGTTCGCGCGTGATCTCATAATCGTACAGCTGATATTGCGCGGGCGCGTTGCGCACGCCTGGCCCACGCGGAATCCACGATACCGGATTGGCGGTCTGCGAGCTCAGGAAACGCTTGTTGTAGCTGGCCGCCGCGACGATCCCGAAACTGTCGTCGCCGCCGAAGCGCGTGCCATAGGTCAGGCTGCCGCCGCCGCCCAGACGGCCGTCGATATCGTTCAACGATCCGCGCAGACTGCCGAACAGGAAGCTGTCGGCCCGGTCGAACGCGGACGGGGTGCGGATGTTGATCGTGCCGCCGACCGCATTGGCGTCATAGTCGGCCGTCACCGCCTTGATCACCTCGATCGACGCGACCAGATCGGACGGGATGGTGTCGAGCGAGACCCGGCGACCCTCCGCTTCGGGCGCGCCAACGAGATTCCCGTCGATCGTGACGTTGTTCAGGTTCGAATCGACCCCGCGAACGACGGCGTAGCGCGCCTCCCCCTGGTCGATCTGCACCGATACGCCGGGTAGCCGCTGGATCGCCTCGGCCGGGTTGTAATCGGGCAGCTTGCCGACGGTATCGGCGGACACCGCCTCGATGATGGTCGGCGCGTCGCGCTTGATGCGGATCGCGGCCAGGGTGGAGGCGCGGTCGCCCGTGACGACGATGTCCTCCGCGGTTTCGTCCGGTGCGACCGGGGCGTCCTGCGCCTGCGCGGCGGTCGCGGCAAAGGCCAGCGCGACGACGCTGGCGGTCAGCGCCAGCCGACGGAGGGCGTGCGCGTTGCGATCGATCAAATGCCCGTCAGCCATCTGTATTCCCCTTTTGCCGTATCGATTCCGTGCGGCGTCGCCTCGCCCTGTGGCCGCGCTTTGCGTAAGCTTTGTGACAATCGATAGCTATTACTATTGCAATTTGCGCGCGGGTGGCAAGACTGTCACGATGCAGTCGCGGCAGGTCGGCATCGCCGTCGGCAGGATCGCGACCAAGGAGCAGTGATGACCGATCTTTACGCCGACCGGCGATCGTTCCTGACCGCGGGCGCCGCGGGATTTGGATTGCTCGGGCTGCCCGGTGCGGCGCGCGCAACGGCGAGCGGCTTCACCCACGGCGTCGCGAGCGGCGATCCCAAACAGGCGAGCGTGATCCTGTGGACGCGCTATCGCCCCGCGAACGGCGGCGAGACGAGCATACGCGTGGAGGTGGCGGAGGATGAGCGGTTCCGCCGCATCGTCTCGCGCGGCGAAGGCGTCGCCTCACCCAATGCGGACCACTGCGTGAAGCTGCGTCCCGCCGGACTGAAACCCGGCCGCTGGTATCACTACCGCTTCATCGCCGAGGGGGGCGACCGATCCCCGCCCGGCCGGACCCGCACGTTGCCCGCGCGCGGCACCAATCCGTTCCGCATCGCGGTGATGTCGTGCGCCAACAAGGAATTCGGCTTCTTCAACGGTTATGCCCATGTCGCTGCGCGCGACGACGTGGATCTCGTCATCCATCTCGGCGACTACATTTACGAATGGGGCACCGGGCAGCACAGCCAGGCGGCGAAGGCGATGGCCGATCGCGCCGCACTGCCGCCGGGCGAGACCGTCACGCTGGCCGACTATCGCGCGCGTTACGCCGATTACCGCGCCGATCCCGATCTCGCCGCACTCCACGCGCGGCTGCCGATGATCTCGATCATCGACGATCATGAAGTGGCGAACAATTCGTGGCGCGGCGGGGCGAGCAACCATGATGCCAGTGAAGGAACATGGGACGCGCGCAAGGCGGCGGCGATGCAGGCCTATCACGAATGGCTGCCGATGCCCGACACGCCGTACGATCGCTACGATATTGGCGATCTCGGCGCGATCTTCCGGCTCGAAACGCGGCTGCTGGCGCGTGACGAGCCGCTCGATCTGGGTGATGCGCTGAAGGGCGCGGCCAATCCGCTGAAGGCAGCCGCGGCCTTTCGCGATGGCCCGCTGGCCGATCCGCGCCGCACGATGCTGGGCGCGGCGCAGGAACGCTGGCTCGGCGACGGTTTCGCTGCCTCGGTCAAGGCGGGGCAGCGTTGGCAGATACTTGCGCAACAGGTGGCGATGGGGCCGATGGTGCTGCCCGCACAGGCCCCCGGCTGGTTCGACGCGCCGCCGCCCGCCGCCACGGTCGACCGGCTGAAGCTGGGCGTGGCCGCGGCTAAGCTCGGTCTGCCGTTCAGCATGGATAATTGGAACGGTTATCCCGCCGCACGCACCCGCCTGCTCGACAGCGCGATCGCCGCCAAGGCAGATCTCATCACGCTGTCGGGCGACAGCCACAATGCCTGGGCATTCGATCTCGCCTCGGGCAACCGTGCGGCGGGCGTCGAATTCGCCGGGCAGTCGATTGCCTCATTCGGGTTCGAGGCGCGCTTCACCGCCGATCCGGCGCGTATCGCCGCCGATCTGGTCGCGGCCAATCCGGCGCTGCGCTGGTGCGACACCAGCCGCCGTGGCTATATGACGGTGACGCTGACCAGCGACAGCGCGCGATCGGACTGGACGATGCTCGACACCGTCCGCCGCCGCTCGCTCGCCGTGACCGGCACCACCACCGCGCAGGTCGCGCACGGCGCACGCAAACTGGAGATGGCATGAGCTTTCCCGATTATGCCGAGCATGACGGCCTCGGCCTCGCCAGACTGGTGCGCGACGGCGACGTTTCGGCCGCCGAACTGGTCGAGGCCGCGATTGAACGGATCGAGCGCAACGACGGCGTGGTCAACGCGATCACCCACCGCGCCTTCGACGAAGCCCGCGCCGCCGCCGCCAAGCCGCTGGTCGACGGGCCGTTCGCCGGGGTGCCGTTCATCGTCAAGGATTTCGGCATCGGCGTCGCCGGCTGGCCCAACACCAGCGGCAGCCGCTTCTGCCGCGATATCGTCGACGAGGCGGATACCGGGCTGATGCGCCGCTATCGCGAAAGCGGCGTCATCCCGATCGCGCGCGGGGCCAGTTCGGAATACGGCATCATCGGCAATGTCGAGACCGCGGCGTACGGCGCGGTGCGCAATCCGTGGAACCCCGATCATATCGCGGGTGGCTCGTCGGGCGGATCGGCGGCGGCGGTCGCGGCGGGCTATGTGCCGGTCGCGCACGCCAGCGACGGGCTGGGATCGATCCGCATCCCCGCCGCCTGCTGCGGGCTAGTGGGCCTGAAGGTGACGCGTGATCGCAACCCGAACCTGCCCGACGGTTTCGACTATGCGATGGGCTTCTGCGTCGATCATGTCGTGACCCGCAGCGTGCGCGACAGCGCAGCGATGCTGGATGTGACCGGCGTGCCCGAGGCCGGATCGCCCTATGCCATCCCCGCCAAAGCCGGGCCGTATCTCGACGAGGTAACCCGCGAACCCGGACGGCTGCGCATCGCCTGGTCCGGACAGACTCCGCGCGGCGGCGGGCCGGGGCCGGAGGTGCAGGCCGCGCTCGGACGCACCGCCGCGCTGCTGGCCTCGCTCGGGCATGACGTGGTCGAACAGCCGCTGGGCGTCGACCAGATCGCGATACACGCCGCCCGTGCGCCGGTCTCCGCCGCCAATTTCGCCGCAGGCATGGCGCGCGTGATCGCGCGCGTCGGGCGTGAGCCCGAGCCCGGCGAACTCGAACCGCTGACGCTGGCCGCACTCCACGGATCGCGTGCGGTCACCGGCGAGGCAGCATTCAGGGGCTTTCAGGAATTGCGGATGCTCTGCCGCAGTGTCGTCGAGCGGTTCGATACATTCGACGTCTTCCTATCGCCGGTTATGACCGCCCCGCCGCCGCCGATCGGCACGATCAGCGGCGCGGACGGCGATCCGGCGGATATCGTCAAGAAACAGGCGGCGCTGTTCCCCTATGCCGCCTTGTTCAACTTCACCGGCCAGCCATCGCTGTCGCTGCCGCTGGAAATGTCGCCCGACGATCTGCCGATCGGGATGATGTTCACCGCACGCTATGCCGATGAGGCGACCTTGTTCCGCCTGGCCGGGCAGCTGGAGCGCGAGCAGCCCTGGTCAGGGCGCCGCCCGGCGATCTGGAATTGAGCGGGGTCCGACGACCGGCAGGCGGCTGACCACGACACTGGCGTCGGATCGGCTGATCGACCAGAGTGTCCGCGGCTGCGCCGGATCCCACGCGATCGCCTGCCCCCCGGTCGCGACCGGAATCGTCGCGACATGGCGCAAGGTCGATCCCGCTTCGGGCAACGCCACGACATAAATTTCGGGCGCGTCGTGGCCGGTGACGTAGAGCAAACCGTCGTCGCCCCAAACCCCGCCCGAACTGCTGTACGGCTTCATCGCGGCCAGCACGCTGTCCGGGAACAGCCACGCCTCCTGCCGCACGAACGCATCGTCCATCCGCACCAGCAAGGTCGCACGGTGGTCGCGCCCCGCGTCCCCGCCCTTCGCGTCGTAATTGGCGTAGCCCGCCCACCAATATCCGTCACGGCGGATGATCCAGGTCAGCGATCCGGTACCCGGCCCCAGACTGTGGCTGGAGAGGTGCCGCAGCGTGCGCGCGTCGAACGTCTCGATCGAACTCGCCATCGGCACGCGCGGATAGTTGGAATGCGCGCAGATCAGCCGCGCCGCATCGACCACGCAGGAATTGAGGTGCTGAAACAGCGCCGGATCGCCCTCCCACCGCGCGACGCGACGCCCCGATCGGCGATCGTAAGCGGCGATGGTGCGGTTATCGATCGCGTAGAAGCGCGCCGCATCGACCGAGACGCCCTGCCGTGCCTCAGGCACCGGGTAGCGGCGCACTTCGGTCGCGCGCGGCGTGACCTGCGCCATCGCACCCGCAGTCAACGATAGCGCCGCGACGCAAAGTACAGCGCGACTCATTCGCGCGGCGCGCGCGGCAGATCGCCGCGCAGCGTGTGCGCGGCGTATCGGAACGCGGCGTCGGCGGAGAGGCTGGTCTCCTCGGTCAGCATCTCGTCCACCGCGAAACCCATCTCTACCGACAGCCGCAGCCGCTGCCACAATTCGTCCCGGTCGATATCGGGCAAATGCGCGGCATAGGCGTCGGTCAGACGATCGGTGACGTAGCGGTGCGATTCGACGCGGACATGGACCAGCCGCGGGCTGGCGTGAAGCGCGCGCAGGATCCAAACCGCGCCCGGTTCGCTGGCGGTGACGGCGGCGGTCTCGCGCAGCAGTTCCTCGATATTGCCGCGCAATGCGGCCAGGCCGCCGGGCGCATGGCGCGCGATCCATTGCTCCAGCGCTGCATTCTGCCGCGCCATCAGCCGCCGCCCCAGCGCCTCCAGCACCGCGTATTTATCGTCGAAATAACGATAGAGCGCAGGCGGGGTCAGCCCGGCGCGCGCGCAGATCAGATTGGTCGAGATGCGGTCGATCCCCACCTCCGCCAGCAATTCACCCGCGACGTTCAGCAGCAGTTCGTAGGTCGCCTGCGACCGTTCCTGCTTGGGACGACGGACGATGTCCTGGGTATCGCTCATCGTGACCGCCCGCGTGCGCTGACCGGCCAGATGTCGATCAGTGTATCGCCCCGCACGACGTGGAAGCTGTCGTACAGGTTCACCGTCGGGTCGCAATGCGGTGCGGTCAGCGTCACGCGGTCGCCGATCGTAAGCCGATCAGGACCGATCACAGCACCATGTTCGTCACCCATGAAGATGAACTTTGCGCTCTCGCTCGCGCCGTCCACGATCACCGGCGGACCGCCGTCGGTCGCCATCGCCTTGAACCCGGCGTCGATCGTTGCGATTCCCTGCCCATTCGCGCTGATGACGCGCGAATCGATGAACAGGCTGGTCTCGAACGGCGCATCCGCCGCATCCGTCAGGTCGCAATCGTTATATTGCCGGTCCATGAAGACGTACGATCCGACCTGCAGTTCGGTGAAGACGCCCAGATCCAGGTCGATGCGGTGCGTGCCCGTGCCCGATCCGGTGATGATTTCCGGCGCATGGCCCGCCGCGGTCAGCACAGCGATCACCGTACGCAGATACTCGGTGCGATCCTCGATCGCGGCGCGGCGGCCGGCATAGCTCTCGATATGCTGCTGCGCTCCGCAGTAGAACTGCACCCCGCGATACCGGAGCGTGGGATGGCGCGCGATCGTTTCCGCCAGCGTCACCGCGTCGGCCGCGCTCGCCACGCCGGTGCGGCGGATGCCCGGATCGATATCGATGATCACGCCCAGCCGGACAGCATCGGGTGCCACCGCATACGCCAGCCGCTCCGCATTGGCAGGATGGTCCACCACCACCGTCAGCCCCTCGCTACGCCCGGCCAGCGCCGCCAACCGCGCGATCGCGGGCGGCGTCACCACCGGAGAGGTCAAGTGCAGCCCGGTGACCCCGCCCTCGGCCAAAGCCTCCGCTTCACCCAGCTTGGCGCAGCACAATCCGATCGCCCCCGCCGCGATCTGACGGCGCGCGATATCCACGCTCTTGTGCGTCTTGGCGTGCGGCCGCAGCGCCACGCTACGCGCCGCCGCCAGTCCGGCCATCGCCGCGATATTGCGGTCGAGCGCATCGGCGTCGAGCACCAGCACCGGCGTGTTCAGCGCGTCGCGCGATCCCTGCCGCCCGATCAACTCCCCATGCAGCCGCATATCGTCGCTCATGCGAACAATTCCGCCAGATGCGCGTTGAGGAACTTGCCGCCCGGATCGTGCGCCCGCCGCACCGCGCGAAAGCGCTCCGCCAGCGGATATAGCGCATCGACATCGTCGCGGGTCAGCGTGTGCCGCTTGGCCCAGTGCGGCCGCCCGCCATGTGCGCGGAGCACCGCCTCCGCCTCCGCGAACATCCCGCGCCACGGCATCTTCGCATATTGATGCATCGAGATCGACGCGCACGGCCCGGCGTTCATAGGGCTCAGCCAGATGTCGTCGCCCGCGACGGTGCGATATTCGAACGGAAAGCTGACTGGCAGGCGCTTCTTCCTGATCCAGCCGACCACCTCTTTCAGCGCCGCCATCCCGTTCGCCTCGGGCAGTTCATATTCCATCTCCTCGAACCGCACGGTGCGATCGGACGGGAATATCACGTGCGCCGGCCCTTTGCGCCGTCCGCGCATCGGGGCTTTCATCGCAGATCGCTGAAGATAAGGTACCAGCATCGGCACCGCCGCGCCGATGTCGCACATCCGGCGAAAGCCCTTCTCGCTCATGTCGCTGCGCTGGCGCGGCGGATCGCACGGATCGACCAGGTCGAGCGTCTTCAGGATCACGCTGTCGGCGTGGGGGAACCACCAGAATTCGACATGCCGGTGTCCCGCCGCGAGATCGTCGAAGCATTCCGCGATCTCATCGAACCGCCTCTTCTCGATCCGCTCCTCCAGATGAAAGGCTGGGATCACGTCGAACTCGATCTCCACCGCCACGCCGAACAGACCGAGCGACAAGCGCTGTGCTTCGAACAGTTCGGGATTCTCGGCCGGGCTGGCGGCGACGATCGATCCGTCGGCCAAGATCAACCGGAACGATCGCACCAGCGTCGACAGGCTCCCCAGCGTCCGCCCGGTGCCGTGCGTGCCGGTCGCGATCGACCCCGCTAGCGACTGCGGATTGACGTCGCCCTGGTTGGGGAGCGACAGCCCTTCGTCCCACAGCGCCGCGGTCAGCCGCTTCAGGCTCCATCCCGCCGACGCGGTCGCCCGCGTCCGGTCGGCCGAGATCGTAAGCTCGCCCGGCATATCGTCCAGGCTGATCAGCAGTCCGGCGGTATCGCACAGCGGCATGAACGAATGCCCCGCCCCCGCCACGCGAACTTTGTCCGCTGCCGCGATCGCCCGCGCGAGTTCGCCCTCGCTGGTTGGACGCAGCAGAGTGGCAGGAGTTGCCACGACGCTACCCGACCAGTTTGTCCAGCCCGCGGCGGCAATATAGACCAACGATATCCTCCGACGGTGAGCCGCAAGCGATAAGGATTTCTGATACTGGTAGCTACTGTATTTTGAATTTCCGACCATAACCAGACCACCGGACGGGCGTCAGGTGACCGTGATGCACAGGCGATCGTGGTTGCGCCGATCAATCGACAGCCTTTGATCGTAGCCGCCTCTGGCGTCCACTGTCCCGTGCCGACCGATCAGCATTTTCGCATGCGGAGTGCGAAGATCGCTAATGCCGCCCGCGGCTATGGCGTCGTTACGGGAAGCCGGCCGCTTGCCGACCGGCCGGCTTCAAACTGCATAATTCCTTATCTGGTCTCCATCCGAATACCGGCGCGGAACGAGCGGCCCAGCAGATCCGAATAGGTGCTGTTCGCCGCCAGACCCGTTTCCGGGAGCAGCAGCGGCCAGCGGTCGAAGACGTTCGTCACGTTCAGGAACATCTGCGCATCGGCCCCGCCCATGTCGATCTTCGCGGTCAGGTTGAGATCGGCGTAGAACAGTCCCGAGACGCGATTGTCGTCATAGGTCGGGAATTGCGTGGTCGAAAGCGGGCAGCCGGTCTGGCATTCGATCCCGTTGGCGACGTATTTCCCTGCGCTCACCCCACGACCGACCGCTGTGATCGAGAAGCTGGACGTGTCGTAGGTGGCGCTGCCGCGATAGATCCATTTCGGCGTGCTCGCCTGCCCGCCATTCACGCCCACCGAGTTAAGCACCACGGTTCCGGGCACGCCGCTATCGAACCGGTTCTCGATATAGCGGGTGGCGATGCCGCGGAGCGTCAGCGCGCCATCGGCCTGATCGAACAGACGATCCAGCGGCAGGCGGTACGACGCGTCGATATCGACGCCGCGAACCTTCTGGCTGGCCGCGTTGAACGGCTGCGTGAGGATGATGAGATAGGGTTGCGCCGGGTTCTGCGTGCGCGCGGCATCGATCGAGATCACATCGCAGAGCGACTGCTCCCCTTGCGAGCACAGATCGACGATCGTCTGCGCGCTGAACGAGCCGATCCCCTTTTTCAGATTGATATCGAAATAATCGACCGAAACGTTGAACCCGGGCACGAAGCGCGGCGACAGCACCACGCCGACATTCCACTGATCGGACTTTTCTGGCCGGAGGTTGGCGTTGCCGGTCGCAAATCCGGAATAGCTGTAGGTCGCTTGCGGTGGCTGACCGGGTGCGACGAAGGACGGGCTGCCGCCCGGAAAATTGGGATTGCGCACCGCATCGCTGTTCGCCGTGCCGGCCGAGAACAGTTCGTTTAGGTTGGGCGCGCGGATATCGCGCGAACGCGTCACGCGAACGCGGATATCGTCGATCGGCTGCCAGGTCGCCCCCGCCTTCCACGTCGTGACATAGCCCGCGGTCGAATAACGCGTCGCGCGCGCCGCGCCGTTGAATTCGAGCCCGAAGCCCAACGGGACGACCGTCTCGAGATAGGCTTCCTTCACGTCATAGCTGCCGTTGGTCGGCAGATAGTTGCCGACCGACCACCGGTTGGTCGCGCCGGTCAAATTGCCGTTCGCGTCGCGAATGGGCACCGGCTGGAATTCGGCCGGCACGAAGCCCTTGATCTGTTCCTTGCGGTATTCCGCGCCGAGCGCGACGCTGACATCGCCCGCCCAGGTGGCGAACGGCGTCACCGATACGTTGAACGCCGCGTTATATTGCTCGACCACTTCGTCGCGGTACGGATCGCCCAGCACGTAATCGAACGCCGCGGGGTTGGCGACGCCGATGCCGAGCCGGTTGAGCGGCACGCAGGCGCGATCGTCGTTCGTCGTGCTGGCGTCGACGTTAACCAGGCACTGGATCGACCCGGCAGCATAGCCGCCCGTGTTCCCCGCCGGTGCGAACACCGCCGCGGTCGCATTGTTCATGCGCGTGACGTTCATGATGTCGCGCAATTGCTCACGCAGCTTGGCGCGTCCGTATTGGCCGTAGATGTTCCACGTCGCGTTCTTGCCGAACACCTCGGCATTGCCCTCCGCGCCGATCGCGTAACGCTGCACCTCGCGCTTGTTGTTGACCGCGCGGAACGGCAGGTCGGCCGCGGTCGTCGCGATCGTCACGCTGGTGATGCCGGTAAGGCGCGACGGTCCGAGCGTGTTGTACAGGAAGGCGTTGCAGGTCAGCGGCGCTGTGGCGGACGTCGCCGCCGTGCCGCAACCGGTCGCGGCGAGCGAGACGCCCGTCGCCAGATTCGGCCCGGCGTTGAACAGCACTTCCTGCCGGTTGTACGCGCCTTCCGCGAACAATTCGATCCCGTCGCCGACCTCGTAGCTCAGCCGTCCGAACACCCCGTGGCGATCGTCCAGCGGATCGAGGCCGATCCGCCGCCCCGAATCGTTGACCCGCCAGTCGCCACCCTGCGTCAACGACGGTGCGGCGGTGCCGGTCGGTGAGGGGAAGGTCAGCGCGCCGTACTGATATTGCTGGATCGCCCCGCCTTGCCCGAAATAGGTGCCCCGCAGCCGGTTCGCCGTGCCCCCGGCCGATGCGGTGATGAGACCGCCCGGCGTCGAGTTCGCTGCGCCGACCTGACGACGGATCAGGAATTGCGGGGTGGTGCTGGTCGCGGTCCAATTGGGATCCTGAATGCGGACATATCCGGTCGCGTTCCAGTCGCGGTCGACCTGGAAAATGCCGTCGCGGTGCGCGAGTTCGGCCGACAGCAGGATATGGCCGCGATCGTCGCTGCCGAACGCCATGCCGCCCGCGACGCTGAACGAATAATTCTGACCATCGCCCTTGTCGGTGATGCCGCTGTCGATCGCGACCTTCAGCCCCTTGTACTTCTTGTCGAGCGCAAAGTTGACGACGCCCGCGACCGCGTCCGAGCCGTAGGCTGCGGACGCACCGCCGGTGACGACCTCGACGCTCTTGATCAGCGCCTGCGGGATCGTGTTGACGTCGACCAGCCCGGTGATCGTCGAGCCGACCGAACGCCGACCGTCGAGCAGCACCAACGTGCGGATTTCGCCCAGGTTGCGCAGGTTCAGCGCGTTGATCCCGGCCTGTCCGCTGGACAGGTTCAGGCGCGAGTTGGACGGGCGGGTCGAACCGGCGAGCGAGGGCAATTGGTTGACGAAATCGGCGATGTTGTTCGACGGCGAGGAGTTCTGGATTTCCTCCTGCGTCAGCACGGTCAGCGGCGTCGGGGCCTGGAAGCCGTCACGCGCCACGCGCGAACCGGTGACGATGACGTCCTCCCCGGCCTCGTTCTGCGGCGTCGCGGCGGGTTCCTGAAGGGACGCAGCGGTCTGCGCGGCGGCGGGCGAAACGGTCATCGCAATGGCCAGCGCCGCCCAGCTGCAGACGCTTGCCAGTCGCGGGAAATATCCAGGATTATTCATGTCGCCCCCAAATTATCTATATTCGCAACCGGTCTTCGTCGCCGGTCTGCTGCCGTGTCCCTCAGCGGCATCCGCCGATCGGTCGCCGCGGTCGCCCGCACCGCCGATCATGTCGGATGGACCAAGGTGCGCGGCTGTGATGGCGAGCGTCAAGGTCCGATCGCCTTCCATCGGTTCATAAATCCATAACCTCAGTTTATATGTGATGCCATAGATGAGGCCTATGGTCTGTCGCGCGCTTGCGATGGGATACGGCCTCACGGCTGGGTTAGTTTCGCCGCATCAGTGACCAAGGGAAAGTCAGCCGATGATCGACCGCCGATCTTTCCTGCACGGGTCGGCCGCGACCCTGACGTTGGTGCCAAGCTTCGCCGCGTTCGCACGGAAGCCCCACCCAACCGCAGAATTTCCTTCTGAACCGGTAGAGATCGTCAACGACTCGTATGGCGTGCCGCACATCCGCGCCGCCTCGATTCCCGACGCCTTCTTCGGGCAGGGGTACGTCGTCGCGCGCGACCGGATGTTTCAAATCGACCTGTCGCACCGCCGCGAGCTCGGCCGGATGGCGGAGGCGTTCGGGGCGGATTTCGCGAAGTACGATGCGGTCGCGCGGCTGTTCCACTATCGCGGCGATCTGGACGCCGAACTGCGCCGCGTGCCCGCCGATGTACTGGCCTGCGCGCGCGCCTATGTCGCCGGGATGAACCGCCGGATCGACGAAATCGCCGCCGACGCCAGTCTTCTGCCGCTGGAATATTCGATCCTGGGCATCGCGCCGCTGAGATGGGACGTGCGCGACTACGTCCTCGCGCGCGGCGGCGCGATCGGCAATGCCGACGACGAGGTGCGCCGGGCGCAGCTCGCCGCGTTGGGCCTGCTCGATCTCGACGCGATCGTCGCGCCGCTCAGGCCCGCATGGACGATGACCGTCCCCACGGGGCTCGATGCGGCGGCGGTATCCGACGCGGACCTCGGCGTCATGCGGCTGGGCCGTCTGCCGTTCGGCCCCGACACCCCGACGCTCGACGCCGCGGAAACGCTGGTCGAGCGTGCCAACGCGGGCAGCAACGCGTGGACCGTCGCGCCGTCGCGCACCGCAACTGGACGCGCAATCCTCGCCAACGATCCGCATCTCGGCATCGGCGGGTTCGGCCCGCGTCATGTCGCGCATCTGTCCGCGCCGGGGCTGGACGTGATCGGCGGCGGCGCGCCCGGCCTGCCCGGCATCATGCAGGGCCACACCGACCGTTTCGCGTTCGGGCGCACCAATTTCCATATCGACCAGCAGGATCTGTTCGTCCTCGACCTGCATCCGGCCGACCCGGAACGCTACCGCCACGACGGCGGGTGGAAACGGTTCAGGCGCGTCGAAGCGACGATCGCGGTCAAGGACGCCGCGCCGCAGAGGGTCACGTTGCGCTACAGCGTCCACGGCCCGGTCATCTCGCACGATCCCGCGCGCCGTCGTGCGACTGCTTTGGCCTCGATCGCGATGCAGCCCGGCGGCGCGGGGGCGTTCGCGATGATCGCCATCAACCTGGCGAAGGACTGGGCGTCCTTGCGGAAAGCCTTCCGGCTCCACCCGTCGCCGACCAATTTCCATTATGCCGATGTCGACGGCAACACCGGCTGGCAGGTGATCGGCTTTGCGCCGGTGCGAAAGACCGGCGACGGGCTGCTCCCCGTCCCCGGCGACGGCCGCTACGACTGGACCGGGATGCGCGATTTCACGTCGCTGCCGAACAGCTACAATCCGACCAAGGGCTGGTTCGCGTCGGCCAATCAGGACAATCTGCCCGCCAACTGGCCGCGCGACCGCATTCCCGCCTTCTCGTTTCGCGATCCGTACCGCTACGACCGGATCGTCGACGTGCTGGAGGCGCAGGACAAGCACAGTTTGGCCGACAGCGTCACGCTGCAGCACGACACATTGTCCACGCCCGCCCGCCAACTGATCGCGCTGCTGCCGACGCGCCTCTCGGCTGCGGGCGACATGTTGCGGCGATGGGACGGACGGATCGACGGCAACAGCGCACCCGCCGCGCTGTTCGAAATCCTCTGGCGCGACCTGAGCAAAAAAATGCTCGCCACGATCGTGCCCGAGCGCGCCAAGACCCTCGTGACCGAAATCGCGCCGTCGGTGCTGCTCGGCCTGCTCGCGCATCCCGACGCGCGGCTGGGCGCCAATCCGGTGGCGGCGCGCGACGCGATGGTCGACGCGGCGCTGGCCTCCGCCTGGACATCCGCACGCGACCTGCTCGGTCCCGATCCCGCGAGATGGCGCTGGGCGACGCTGCATCAGGTCCGCATCGCGCATCCCCTGGCACGCGTCCCAGCGATCGCTGCCGCCTTTCCCCCAATCGAGGGCGAGGGGTCGGGCGGCGATTCCTACACCGTCATGGCGCGCTGGCTGGGCAGCGGCCCCGGCTGGCGCACCGGCGGCGGCGCGAGCTACGTGCAGGTCATCGACGTCGGCGCGTGGGACAATTCGCTGATGCTGAACCTGCCCGGCCAGTCGAACGACCCGCGTTCGCCGCACTACCGCGACCAATATGCGCCGTGGATCGCCGGGCGGATGCAGCCGATGCTGTTCAGCCGCGCGGCGGTCGATGCGCAGGTCGCCGGTCGCAAGACGCTGCAACCAAAGGCAATCCGATGAACCGTCTCGCCCTCGTCGCCTTGGTCGTCGCGCTCGCCGGTCCCGTGGTCGCCGCCCCCCGCGCCGATGTCGTCATCCGCGGCGGCACGATCTACACCGGCGCGGATGCCGCGCCGATCGTCGGCGACGTCGAGATATCGGGCGACCGCATCGTCTATGTCGGACCGACCCGCCGCACCGCCGCCGCGCGCATCGTCGACGCGAAGGGGCAGATCGTCGCCCCCGGCTTCATCGACTCGCACACTCACCCCGACACCTACATCCGCAGCGCCGACGCGAAACAGCGGCTGAACCTGCCGTGGCTGGCGCAGGGCGTGTCGACGATCGTGACAGGCGTCGACGGCGGCGGCACGCCCGACGTCGCCGACGACGCGCGCAAACTGACCGCGTCGGGAATCGGCACCAATCTGATCCCGTTCGTCGGCTTCGGCGCGATCCGCGCGCGCGTCCTGGGGCAGGACGATCGTGCGCCGATCCCATCCGAACTGGCGCAGGAAAAGGCGCTGGCCGCAAAGGCGATGTGCGAGGGCGCGTACGGACTGTCGACCGGGCTGTTCTATGCGCCGCAGAGCTTCGCGAAAACTGACGAGGTGATCGCGGTCGCGCGCGAGGCGGGCAGCCGCGGCGGGATGTACGACACGCACCAGCGCGACGAATCCAACTATACGATCGGGCTGATCGCCAGCACGAAGGAAGCGATCGAGATCGGCCGGCAGGCGAAGATGCCGGTCCATTTCGCGCATCTGAAGGCGCTGGGCGTCGACCTGCAGGGCCAGGCGCCGCAACTGATCGCCACGATCGCGGCCGCGCGCGCCGCCGGGCAGGACGTCACCGCCGATCAATATCCGTGGCTTGCTTCAGGATCGAGCGTCGACGCCGCGCTGGTCCCGCGCTGGGCGAACGATGGCGGTTACGCAAAACTGATCGCGCGATTCGACGACCCCGCGACGCTTGTGAAGATCAGGCGCGAAATGGCCGAGAATCTGCGCCGTCGCGGCGGCAAGGAATCGATCCTGCTGACCAGCGAGGACCAGCCCTGGACCGGCCGGACGCTCGGCGAGATGGCGACGGCATGGAAACTCGATCCCGTCGACGCCGCGATCCGCATCCTGCGCGTTCCCGCCAGCGACGGCAAAGGTCCGGCGGGTGTCGGCATCGCCAGCTTCAACATGGCGGACCGCGATGTCGACCTGCTGATGAAGCAGCCGTGGGTCGTCACCAGTTCGGACGGATCGGACGGCCATCCGCGCCAATACGCCACCTTCCCGCGCAAATATCAGGTCTACGTCCGCGATCGGAAGGTGATCGCGATACGCGACTTCATCCGCCGCTCGACCGGGGCGACCGCGGACATGTACCGGCTCGACCGGCGAGGTTACCTGCGCGCGGGATATTTTGCCGATGTCGTGGTGTTCGACCCCATCCGCTACGCGCCGCTCGCCGATTACGTCCGCCCCCGCGTGCCAACCGTCGGCGTCAAGGCGCTGTTCGTGAACGGGACGCTCGCACTGGCAGACGGCGCGACCACCGGTGCCGCTCCCGGGCGCGTGTTGCTGCGGCCGAAACCGGCTGGCTGCCCCGCATCATAGCCGGTGGTTATGGCGCGCGCCGCGCGCGCGATTGGCCGCCGCCTGCCCCCACGTCTTATGCCTAACCCTCCCTTCGATGCAGGTATGCGATGATCCCCGGCCCCTTCCTCCTCTACCTCGGTCATTCGGACGACGAGGTCGGCATCAAGACCTCACGCGGGCTCGCCACCTTCCGCCGGGACGACTGCGTCGGCGAATGGCGGCATGACGATAGCCCGCTGACGCTCGGCCTGCCGCGGATGGGCGTGGCGGAGGCGTGCGCAGCAGGCGCGCGGACCTTGGTGCTGGGCATCGCCAATGCCGGCGGGCAGATGGAGGCCGCGCTGATCGAAGACGCGCTGATCGCGATCGCTGCGGGAATGAACGTCGCGTCGGGACTGCACCAACGGCTGCGCGACGTACCAGCGTTGGTGGAGGCCGCGGCCGGGCTGGGCGTCACCCTGTTCGACGTACGCGATCCGCCCGCGCATCTGCCCGTCGGCAATGGCAAGCGCCGCGCAGGCAATCGCCTGCTGACTATCGGCACCGATTGTTCTGTCGGCAAGATGTACGCGACGCTCGCGCTGCAGGACGCGATGCGCCGCCGTCGCATCGCCGCTGATTTCCGCGCGACGGGGCAGACCGGCATTCTGATCGCGGGCGACGGCGTGCCGCTCGACGCGGTCGTGGCGGACTTCATCTCTGGCGCGATCGAGGCGATCACCCCGGCGCGTGACGACGACGGCTGGGATCTGATCGAGGGCCAGGGTTCGTTGTTCCACCCCTCCTTCGCGGGCGTGTCCACCGGCCTGCTGCACGGCGCGCAGCCGAAGGCGCTGGTGCTGTGCCACGATCCATTACGTGCGCACATGCGCGGGTTGCCGCATTACCAACTGCCCGACCTTGCGGCCTGCCTGGCCGCGAACCTGTCGGTCGCGCGGCTGACCAGTCCCGACGTGCAGGCGGTCGGCATCGCGCTCAACACGGTGAAGCTGGGCGAGGCGGAAGCGCGCCGCCTGTGCGCCGACACCGGCGACACGCTCGGCCTGCCGTGCACCGACCCCTATCGCTTCGGGGCCGATCCGATCATCGACTGGATGCAGACATGCTTCGACATCTCGACGCCCGCCATGACCGCTTCGGCCTGAACGCGCCGTTCCGCATTTCGCGCGGGGTCAAGACCGCCGCAGATGTGGTGACCGTCACGATCCGGCAGGGCGACATGGCAGGTCGCGGCGAGGGCGTACCCTATGCGCGCTATGACGAGACGATCGACAGCGCGCTGGCCGCTATCGCCGCAATCACGCCGCTGGTCGAGGCGGGGGCATCGCGCGAGGTCGTCGCGCAGTTCATGCCGCCCGGCGCAGCGCGCAACGCGGTCGACAATGCGTTGTGGGATCTGGAGGCGCGGCTCGGCAATACCAGTGTCGCGGCGCTCGCCGGGATCGCCGAAGCGGTCCCCGTGCCGTCCGCGATCACGATCGGCATCGACTCGCCCGATGCGATGGCCGCCGCCGCCGCGCGCGTCGCCCGCGTGCCCTTGCTGAAGATCAAGGTCGACCGCGATCATGCCGAGGCGCAGATCGCCGCGGTCCGCGCCGCCGCGCCCGATCCGCGGCTGATCGTCGATCCCAACGAGGGCTGGGGAATCAACGATGTGGTGCGATTGCAGGATTTCCTGGTGGCGCACCGCGTCGACCTGCTCGAACAACCGCTTCCAGCCGATGCGGACTGCGCATTGCGTAACATCGCGTCGCGCGTCCCGCTGTGCGCCGACGAATCGCTGCACACCGCGGCCGATCTCGATCTGCTCGCCGGGCGCTATGCGTTCGTGAACGTGAAGCTCGACAAGACCGGCGGCTTGACCGAAGCCCTCGCCCTCGCCGATGCGGCTAGGCGCAAGGGGTTCGGATTGATGGTGGGGTGCATGGTCTGTTCGTCGCTCGGCATCGCGCCTGCGCTGCTGCTCGCGGGGTCCGCCGACTTCGTCGATCTTGACGGGCCATTGTGGCTGTCGGAGGATCGCGGGGGCGGGGTTGTTGACCGTGACGGGATGCTGTCCCCGCCAGCGCCCGGTTTCTGGGGTTGAAGCCCTTGCGCGCCTGGTTGGCGATTCCGCTGTGGAAGCGGGTCGTTGGCGGGCTGGTGATCGGTGTTCTGTTGGGGCTGTTGTGGCCGGAGGGGGCGGCGGCGATCAAGCTGGTCGGCGATCTGTTCGTCCGGCTCATCAAGATGCTGGTCGTTCCCGTCGTGCTCGTCACCATCGCTGCCGGGATCGCCTCGCTCGGCGACCCGCGGCGGCTGGGGTCGATCGGTGGTCGCACCGTCGCGCTGTTCGCGCTGACGACGCTGGTCGCGGTGTCGATCGGCATGGGGTTCGGGCTGCTGATCCGCCCCGGCGAGGGCATCGCGCTGGCCGGTATCGCCCCGCATGTGCTCGGCGCGCCCGTGTCGTCCGCCGACCAGTTGCTCGGCATCGTCCCCGCCAATATCGTCGAGGCGCTGGCGAAGGGCGATATGCTCGCAATCATCTTCGTCGCGATCCTGCTGGGCGTCGGCAGCGTCGTGTCCGGCGAAGCGGGCAAGCCCGTCGTCGCCCTGCTCCAGTCCGCCGCCGCGGTGCTGCTCCAGATCGTCCGCATCGTGATGGAGGTGACGCCGTTCGGCGTGCTGGCGCTGATCGCGAATGCCGTGGCTAGTGGCGGGATGGCGGTGTTCGTCAACGTCGGCTGGCTCGCTCTATGCGTTGTGCTCGCCTCTTTGGTGCAGATCACGGTGCACGCCGGGCTGATCCGGTTCGTCGCGCGGCTGCCGGTCGCGCGCTTCTTTCGCGGGATCGTCGATGCGCTGGCGGTCGCATTCTCGACCGCATCATCGTCGGCGACGTTGCCGGTCGCGTTGCGGGTGGCGCAGGACAATCTGGGGATCGCGCGTCCGATCGCCTCCACCGTGCTGCCGCTGGGTGCGAGCATCGGGAAGGACGGGACCGCGATGTACGTCGGGCTGCTCGGTCAGTTCGCGCTGCAGGCGCTGGGCATCGTCCCCGATGCATGGATGCTCGGCGTCATGCTCCTGACCGGCGCGCTGGCCGCGTTCGGCACCGCGCCCGTCCCCTCGGCCTCGTTGTTCATGCTGGCGGCGATGCTGTCCGCGGTCGGGGTCGCGGCCGAACAGACCGCACTGGTCGTCGGGCTGGTGCTGCCGTTCGATCGCCTGCTGGACATGACGCGCACCGTGCCGTCGGCCTCGGCGAATCTGACGGTGGCGACATTGGTGGCGCGTTCCGAGGACGGGCTGGACGAAGCGCGATTCCGCGGGGGCGCGGTCGCGTGAACCTGCGCCATATCGAGATTTTCCACGCGGTGTACGTGAACGGTTCGGTCAGCGCCGCGGCCCGCGCGCTCAACATCTCGCAGCCGTCGGTGTCGAAAACGCTGCGCCATGCCGAGACGATGCTGGGCTTCGAACTGTTTCAACGCGTGAACAACCGCCTCGTCCCGACCGAGGATGCGCACGCCCTGTTCGGAGACGTCGCGGACATTCAGGAACGCGTCCGCGCGCTGCGCGAGGCGGGACGCAATTTACGCGCCGGTGCGGGCACGACCTTGCGCATCTCCGCGCTCCCCAGCCTCGCGCTCAGCGCGCTGCCCGCGGCGGTGGCGCGCTTCCTTCAGGTACATCCGCAGGTGCGTTTCGACCTGCAGACGGTCCATCACGATGACCTGCTGCGCAAGCTGTACGAACGCGAGACCGACATCGCGATCGCCGCGGAGGTGCCGCGCGGCGCACCGCTGGGGCAGATATGGCTCGGCGAAGGCGAACTGGTGGTCCTCTATCGTGACACGGACATGCCCGACGCGCCGTCACGCGTCGAACTGTCGCGCCTTGCGGGCCACCCGTTCATCACGCTGGCGGCCAGCGGCCCGATTGGACAATTGTTCAGCACCGAACTCGAACGCCTGTCGCTAAATCTCGACGAGATCGCGTCCGCGCGCACCTTCTATATCGCCGCCGCATTGGTCCGAGCGGGCGTCGGACTGACCGTCGTCGACAGCTTTACCGCGGAGGCGTCGATGACCGAGGGCCTTGCGATGCGCTCGCTCCGGCCGCCGTTGACCTTCGACCTGCACGCCATGCACCTGCTCGATCGCCCGCCCAGCGCGCTGGCGAGCGAATTCCTGGCCGTGCTCAGCGACATCATCGAGGCCCCGTGATGCTCGTGCTTCTCGCCGCCCTGGTCGCGGCCGCACCATCCGCAGACCGCACCGTGCAGGACGCATTGGCTAGCGCCGGTCCCGGCACGCGGATCGGGCTGGTCGTGGCCGACGACCAGGGCCGGGAGATCGTCGCGATCCGCCCAGACGACCGCTTCGTGCCCGCGTCGAACACGAAGATGTTCACGACCGCTGCGGCCTTCGCCATGCTCGATACCGATGCGCCGGACGGCGGCGGCGGCGCGACGGTGCGGCTGGAGCGTCGCGACGTGGTACTCACAGGCCACGGCGACGCGCGGCTGTCGAGCGCCGCCGATTGCGTCGTCGATTGCCTGGCCGAACTGGCGCGCGCGGTGTCGGGGCGCGTGCGCACGGTGCGCGACGTGATCGGTGACGACAGCGCGTTCCCCGACGAACGCTGGCCGCAAGGCATGAGCTGGAACAACATCCCTACGCGCTACGGCACCGCGATCTCCGCGCTGACGATCGACGACAATGTCATCCGGATCACGGTCGCGCCCGGTGTCGTACCGACTGTTACCGGCGATGGTTACTACCGGATCGACAACCGCGTGACGACGGGCGGGACGAAGGCGAACCTCGACATCGCGCGGATGCCGGCGAGCGACGTGGTGCGCGTGACGGGGGAGATTCCCGTCGGCCACGCACCCGAAACACTGACGATCGGCATCGACGACTCCGCGCATCGCGCCGCGTGGCGCCTCGCGTCAATGCTGCGCGGTCTTGGGGTCCGCGTGACGGGCAAGGTCAGCGTGCGTCACCGCCCGCTGTCCGCGTTCGACGACCCGGCGGTGCGCGGAAAGACCCCAGCGCCGCGCCCACCCGAACCGCCGGTGCTGGCGCGCCTGACGCCGCCGCCGCTCGCCGAGGACCTGCGCGTCACGAACAAGGTCAGCCAGAATCTCCACGCCGAACTCCTGCTGCGGCGTGTCGGGGCGATCACGGGGACAGGTTCGGTCGCCGACGGATCAGCCGCTGTCCGCACAATGCTGGATCAGGCTGGCGTGGACCGGCGCGCCTACGACTTCGCCGACGGCGCAGGCATGTCGAACTACAACCGCCTGTCCCCGCGCGCGGCGGTACGCTTTCTGCGCTGGACCCAGACCCAGCCCTGGGGAATGGCGTGGCGCGCGACGCTGCCGGTGGGCGGGGTGGACGGCACGCTCGCGCGGCGTTTCCGCGGTACGCCACTCGAGGGCAACGTGTTCGCCAAGACGGGATCGGTCAATGCGGCAAACGCGCTGTCGGGCTTCCTGACCACCGCCAGCGGCCGGACGCTCGCCTTTTCGGCGCTGGCCAACGACATGCCCGGCGACGCGTCGGCCACGGCGGCGGTGGACAAGGCGTTGCTCGCCGTGGCGGCGGCGAACTAGCCCCGGTCGAACGCGGCGATCAGCGCGTCGCCGGTCGCCGGTCGCAGCGCGAAGATTCCGCTGTCGGAATGCCGCGTCGGATGAACCCGGTTGGTAAGGAGCGTCCAGGCGACGCCGCGATCGAAATCGACCCACAGCCCCGTGCCGGTGAAGCCGGTATGCCCGATCGCCGACGGCGAACACATCTGCCCGCCGGACCAGTCCGGGTGCCGGATTTCCCACCCCGCGGTGCGATGCCCCTCGATCGGGTTACGGATGTCGGCAAGCATCGCTGGCGGCGCATCGAGCAGCCCCTGCGCAAAGTCCAGCACCCCCGCGACCGTCCCGAACAATCCGGCGTGCCCGGTGCGCCCGCCCATCGCGGCGCAATTCTCGTCATGCACCTCGCCCTTCAACACACGACCGCGCCATTGGCAGAATTCGGTCGCGACCGCAGGGCCAGGCGGCGGTCCCCAGCTCAACCCATCCCCCAGCGGCAAGGCATCCAGCCCCGCTCCCGTCAGCCGTTCCACCACGATCCCGAGCAGGATGAAATTGATGTCCGAATAAACCGGCGGCCCATGCTGCCACGCGCGCTGTAGCACGAACGCCCGCAACCGCGCCGGATCGTCGCCGTAGGTGTAGATCGGCTCGACCGCGGGCAGGAAGGTGCGGTGCGCCAGGCAATCGCGAAACGTCAGCCGCCGCTCCGGCGCGTTCGCCACGTCATATTGGCGCAGGTCCGGTATCGCATCCGTCAACGGCCGGTCGAGGTCGATTCGGCCCTCGTGCGCCAATCGCAACACGAACATCGTCGTCGCGATGACCTTGCTGACCGACGCCAGATCGAACCAGTGGGAAACGGTCAGCGGCTCGTGCGTCGGCACAATCTGGGCATGGCCCGCCATGCGCACCGCCCGCGCGCCGTCCGCCGTGACGATGCCCAGAACCGCGCCGGGGATCTGCCCGCGCGCGACATGATCGGCGGCGGGCGCGAAGGCGGCGTTGGCGACGCGATCGATCACGCCGCATCCGTGCGCGGCACGATCCGCGACAGCGTGGGCACGAACACGATCGCCGCCAAGCTCAATATGCCCGACAGCACGAAGAAGCCGTCATAACCGATCACACCGACCATCGCCCCGCCGGCTCCCGCCAGCATCCGCGGCAGCAAGAACGCGAACCCGGTCAGAAAGGCGTATTGCGCGCCGGGATAGCGCGGGTTCACCAGCATCGAGAGATAGACGACGAACACCGCGCCCGCGAAACCGTTGCCGAACTGGTCGCACGCGGTCGCGAGGTAGAGCGTCGCTTCGGCAACGGGTTGATGCGCGAGCCAGACGAAGCCGAAATTGCCGATCGCGGCCACCACCGCCCCGATCGTCAACGTCCACGCCATCGGCCAGCGCGTCACCAGCAACCCGCCCAACCCGACGCCTGCCATCCCGGCGATCAAGGCCACCATGCCGTCCGCCCGCCCGATCTGCGTCAGCGAATAGCCAAGTTCCTTGATCATCGGCTTAGACAGGTTGAGCGCCAGTACGTCGCCCATCCGGTACAATGACACGAACGCCATCAGCAGAACCGCGGCGAAACCGTAACGCCAGAAGAAATCCACGTAAGGACCGATCAGCGGAGAGGTGCGGATCGCGGAATCCGCCGACGCGCGCCTGATCCGTGGCAGCGCCGCGGCCATCGCGACGAACGGCAGCATGCAGAGGCCCAGCACCCAGGGCGTCACGTTGCTGCCCGCGTCGATGCCCGCGCCGCTCGCCAGCGCGAGGGCGACCCATCCGACCGCCGCCGCACCAGCGCCGACCGCGATCAGGATAGTGGCGCTCGCCAACAGGCCGGTCGCCAATGCCGTCCCGCGCTGTCCGCCGACGGCCGCGTCGGGGCGCATCGCCACTAATACGGGAAACGGCAGGAAAGCCGCCACTGCGACCAGCAGATAAGCCAACGTCCATCCACCGCTGTCGGCGACGATCAGCGCGCCGCTGCCCGCCGCGACCATCGCGCTGCGATATCCCCACAGGTTCGCGGTCACGATCGGCCCCTGCTGATCCTGTGTCGGGTACAGTTCGATCCGCCATGCGTCCGCCGCGATTTCCAGCGTGGTGGTCCAGAACGCGAGCAGGACCGCGAACAGCGCGGTGACCGCCAGGTTCGCGTCGCTCGACGTCAGCGCCATCGCCACCATCGCGGTGAAGATGCCGATCTGCGCCAGCATGATCCACCCGCGCCGCTGCCCCCAGAAACGCGCGAAACCGGGGACGTCGTAGCGGTCGAGCAGCGGCGCCCAGACGAATTTCAGCGTCGGCAGCAACTGCACCCAGGCGATGAACCCCAGGATGGTCAAGGCGACGCCATGCGCCTGCAACCGCAGCACCAGCACGGTCGAGAACATGTAGAACGGCAGCCCCGCGGCGAAGCCGAGCAGCCCGTACAACGCCATGCCCCGGCGATCGGCGGCGACAGGTGCGTGAAGCAATGGCGGCCCGATGATCGCGGCGGCGTTCGTCATCATTCATCCGTGACTGAAAAGCGCGCAGCGTCGGCGGATCGTTTCAATCCGTCAACCGGATCTGTTTTGCCCAAGCATTTGCCGCGGACCGATTCACGCCCGTGTCAGTCCGGCGGGGCCATCGTCAACACGCGCAGCGCCTGCTCCAGGTGCAGCCGCTCGACCATCCGCCCGTCCAGCCGGATCGCCCCCTTGTCGCGGTTGGCGGGATCGTCGAACGCCGCCTTGACCGCTTTCGCCCACGCGATCTCGTCCGCGCCGGGGCTGAACGCGCGATTGCACGCGTCGATCTGGCTCGGATGGATCAGCGTTTTGCCATCGAAGCCGAACGTCACCGCCTGTGCGCATTCGCGGGCCAGCCCGTCAGCATCGTCGATCGCGTTGTAGACGCCGTCCAGCGCGACCAGACCATAAGCGTGCGCCGCCGCGACTGCGTTCGCGATGAAGCCCAGGAACGGCAGCCGGTCGCCGCCCGGCCGCATCCCGATCTCCTTGGCAAGGTCGTTCGTCCCCATCACGAAGCCAGCGACACCGGGGGCGGACGCGATCTCCTCCAGCCGCAGCACCGACCGCGCGGTCTCGATCATCACCCATAACGGCGTCGTTCCGCCCAGCGCGGTGACGCACGCCGCGATATCGCCCGCGCCGTCGATCTTGGGTGCCAGCACCGCATCCGCCCCGGTGCCGCCAAGCGCCGCCAGATCGTCCGCGCCCCACGGCGTTGACAGCGCATTCGCCCGCACGACGACTTCCCGATCCCCAAACCCGCCCTCGCCCAGCGCCGCCAGCGCCTGCGCCCGCGCTGCGTCCTTCATCTCGGGCGCGACCGCGTCCTCCAGATCGAGGATCACGACGTCGCACGGCAACGTCCGCGCCTTGGCGATCGCTTTGGCGTTCGACGCCGGCATATACAGCGCGCTGCGGCGCGGACGGGCGGTCATGTTCCGGCTTCTCCGATAGCGTCTCTTCCTTAGGCACAGGAGAAGTCCGCGCAACCCGATCGCTTGCAGCCGCGCGCCCCGCGTGCGAGCGAAGGTGCGCAACGTAGAGGTCCGTAGATGTCGCTGACCATGCCCACGCCCGATGCGGCGGTGCTTGCGCGCCGTGCGGAGATCGTCGCGGCGTTGCGCGCGATCGTGCCGGGCGAGGGCGTGATCGACGATCCCGATCTGTTGCGGCCTTACGAATCGGACGGACTTACCGCGTATCGCCAGCCGCCGATGGTCGTCGTGCTGCCCGAAACCACCGCGCAAGTCTCCGCGATCCTCGCCTGGTGCCATGCCGCGGGCGTGAAGGTGGTGCCGCGCGGATCGGGCACGTCGCTGTCGGGCGGTGCGCTGCCGCTGGCCGATGGCGTGCTGCTGGGTCTGTCGAAGTTCAACCGCGTGCTGGACATCGACTATGACGATCGGATCGCCGTCGTGCAGCCCGGCGTAACCAACCTCTCCGTCACGCGCGCGGTGGAAGATCGCGGCTTCTATTACGCGCCCGATCCGTCGAGCCAGATCGCCTGTTCGATCGGCGGCAACGTCGCGGAGAATTCTGGCGGGGTGCATTGCCTGAAATACGGGCTGACCACGAACAACGTGCTGGGCGCGGAGATCGTGCTGATGGACGGCCAGGTGATCCGCATCGGCGGGCGGCAACTCGATCCCGCGGGCCTCGACCTGCTGGGGGTGATCGTCGGGTCCGAAGGGCTGCTGGCGGTCGTCACCGAGGTCACCGTCCGCATCCTGCCCAAACCCGAAACCGCGCGGGCGTTGCTGATCGGCTTCCCCACCGTCGAGGGCGCGGGGCAGTGCGTTGCGGACGTAATCGCAGGCGGCATCATCCCCGCGGGGATGGAGATGATGGACCGCCCCGCGATCCACGCCGCAGAGGCGTTCGTCCAGGTCGGCTATCCGCTGGACGTGGAAGCGTTGCTGATCGTCGAACTCGACGGTCCGGCGGCCGAATGCGATCATCTGCTGGAGCGGGTCGACGCGATCGCGCGGGCGAACGGCGCGGTGTCGTGCCGTGCGTCGGCGGACGAGGACGAACGAATCGCCTTCTGGGCCGGGCGCAAGGCGGCATTCCCCGCGGTCGGACGGATCGCGCCCGATTATTATTGCATGGACGGCACGATCCCGCGCCGCCGCCTGCCCGAAGTGCTCGAGCGGATGGCGGTGCTCTCGGAGCAATACGGCCTGGGCGTCGCCAACGTCTTCCACGCGGGCGACGGCAACCTCCACCCGTTGATCCTGTACGACGCCAACCAGCCGGGCCAGCTCGACCGCGCGGAGGCGTTCGGCAGCGACATTTTACGTTTGTGCGTTGAGGTCGGCGGCGTGCTGACCGGCGAACACGGCGTGGGCGTGGAGAAACGCGACCTGATGCCGGTGATGTTCACCGACACCGACCTGAAGCAGCAGCAGCGCGTGAAATGGGCGTTCGATCCCGAATTGCTGCTCAATCCGGGCAAGGTGTTCCCGCAACTCCACCGCTGCGCCGAACTCGGCCGCGTCCACGTCCACCGCGGACAGGTGGCGCATCCCGATCTGCCGCGGTTCTGAGCGTGGCGACGCTGCCCCTGCCGACGTGCGAGACCGATGTCGCCGACGCGATCGCGGACGCGGCGCGCGCGGGCGAGAAGCTGACGATTCGCGGCGGCGGGAGCAAGGCGATGATGGGCGCGGCCGTAGCGGCGCAAGCGCTCGATCTCGGCGGGCTGTCCGGCGTAGTCGATTACGATCCCGCAGAACTGGTGCTGACGCTGCGCCCCGGCACGCCGCTGAGCGAGGTGCAGGCGCTGGTCGCGGGCGAGCGGCAGATGCTGGCGTTCGATCCGTTCGATCATGCGCCGTTGTTCGGACAAGCGCCGGGCCAGGCGACGATCGGCGGCGTGGTCGCCGCAGGGGTCGCGGGATCGCAGCGCGTGTCGGCGGGGTCCGCGCGCGACCATCTGCTCGGCTTTCGCGCGGTGTCGGGTCGCGGCGAGGTGTTCGTCGCTGGGGCGAAGGTGGTGAAGAACGTCACTGGCTATGACCTTCCGAAACTCGCCGCGGGAAGCTGGGGGCGGCTGTTCGGGCTGACCGAACTGACGCTGAAGGTGCTGCCGCGCCCCGAGGTGCGTACCACGCTGACCATTGAGGGACTGAGCCCGCGCGACGCGGTGGCGGCAATGGCGCGCGCGATGGGCAGCCAGGCCGATGTCGCCGCCGCCGCGCACCTTCCTGCCGCGAACGACGGTAGCGCTGTTACGGCGCTGCGACTTCAGGGCTTCGGCCCATCGGTTGCGGCGCGCGCGACGATACTGACCGCGCTGCTTGCCGATCATGGCCCGGTCGTCCCACTGGATGAGGAGGCGGCCGACGCCTTGTGGGACGACCTCCGCACGATCCGTCCGCTCGCGACACACGCCACGCTCTGGCGCATCAACGTGCCGCCAAGCCACGGCTGGCGCGTGGTCGAGAAGCTGGACGCCGCTTGGCTGTTCGACTGGGCGGGCGGGCTGGTGTGGATCGGCGACGGCGATCCGGCGGCGATCCGCGCCGCCGCGGAGGCCGCAGGTGGTCACGCGACGCTCGTCCGCGCGCCCGAAGCCGTCCGCAACAGCGTACCGATGTTCCATCCCGCCGCCGCCGGGCTCGCCGCGCTGGAGGCGCGTGTACGCCGCGCGTTCGATCCGGCGGGCGTGTTCGAGACGGGACGGTTCTGATGCAGACCGGTTTCGCCCCCGCCCTGCTCGCCGATCCCGCGATGGCCGCGTCCGAGGCGATCATCCGCAAATGCGTCCATTGCGGCTTCTGCACCGCGACTTGCCCGACCTATGTCTTGCTCGGCGACGAACTCGATTCCCCGCGCGGGCGCATCTATCTGATGAAGGAGATGCTGGAGAACGAGCGGGCGCCGACCGCCGAGGTCGTCAAGCATATCGACCGCTGCCTGTCGTGCCTGTCGTGCATGACGACCTGCCCGTCGGGCGTTAACTATATGCATCTGGTCGATCACGCGCGCGCCTATATCGAGGCGAACTATCGCCGCCCGTGGCGCGAACGGCTGATCCGCAGCCTGCTCGCCGCGGTCCTCCCCTACCCCGGCCGCTTCCGCCTGGCGCTGGCGTTGGCGCGGCTCGCACGACCCGCGACGCCGCTGATCGCGCGCGTCCCCGCCTTGCGCGCCATGCTGGCGCTTGTCCCGACACACGCGGCACGCCGGCCAATCGAAGCGCCATCGACGAGCGGATCGAAAGGCCGCGTCGTCCTGCTGCAGGGCTGCGCCGAACCCGTCCTGCGCCCCGAAATCCGCGAAGCCACGGTCCGCCTGCTGACGCGTATCGGTTATGACGTCGCCTTCGCGAAGGGCGAAGGATGTTGCGGCGCGCTGGTCCATCATCTTGGCAAGGAGGACGCCAGCCTCGCCGCCGCCCGCCGCAACGTCGACGCGTGGAGCGCGGAGATCGACGCCGGCCTCGATGCGATCGTCGTCACCGCGTCGGGCTGCGGCACGACGCTGAAGGACTACGGCTTCATGCTCCGCGACGATCCCGCCTACGCCGACCGCGCCGCGCGCGTATCGGCGCTGGTGCGCGACGTGAGCGAGTTCCTTGCGACCACCGTCGTGCCCCCCGGTGACGGGCGCGGGCTGGCGATCGCCTGGCACGCCGCCTGTTCGCTCCAGCACGGGCAAAATGTCACCGACGCCCCGAAACGCCTGCTCGCCGCCGCAGGCTACGTCGTGCGCACGCCGATCGAGGCGCATCTGTGCTGCGGCTCGGCCGGCACCTACAACATCCTGCAACCCGTCATCGCCGACCAGCTTGGCCAACGCAAAGCCGACCATCTCGCGCGCCTAGACGCGGACGCGATCGCCACCGGCAATATCGGCTGCGCAACGCAGATCGCGCGTTTTGCACCGACGCCCGTCGTCCACATCGTCGAACTGCTCGACTGGGCTACCGGCGGCCCCGCCCCGGCCGGGCTGGACAGATGAATAACCCAATCCCGCTCATCCTGAGGAGCCATTGAGCTTGTCGAAATGGCGTCACGAAGGACGCACCACGGACCGTCCTTCGTGACGTGGCTTCGGCAAGCTCAGCCACTCCTCAGGATGAGCGGATAAGCTAAAAACCCCATCGCCTTAAGGACCAACCCATGACGCTAGACCACGCCGACACGATCATCGCCGCCGCCTTCGACAAGGGCCGCGACCTCGGGCTGAAGCCGTTGAGCGTAGCGGTGCTCGATGCGGGCGGGCATCTAATCGCATTCCGGCGGCAGGACGGGGCGTCGACGCTGCGCCCGGAGATCGCGATCGGCAAGGCGGCAGGCGCGCTGGCGCTCGGCGTGTCGAGCCG
This sequence comes from Sphingomonas sp. SUN019, assembly GCF_024758705.1. Lineage (NCBI taxonomy): Bacteria > Pseudomonadati > Pseudomonadota > Alphaproteobacteria > Sphingomonadales > Sphingomonadaceae > Sphingomonas > Sphingomonas sp. SUN019. The sequence goes on from NZ_CP096971.1 coordinate 1,810,363, forward strand.
CGCGATCGGCGCAATGGCAGCGGAACGGCCGGGCTTCATCGCCTCACTTGGGGCCATCAGCCCGCACGGCGTGATCCCCGCGGCAGGCGGCGTGATCGTGGTCGATACGGAAGGACGCCCGATCGGTGCGGTCGGGATGACCGGCGACACGTCCGACCGTGACGAGGAATGCGCGCTGGCCGGGATCGCCGCGGCAGGCCTGCGCGCGCAAGGCGCATGAGCGAGGTTACGATCGCTCACGACCGCGTGACCCGCTCGGCGCTCGCCCGGCTCGCCGCGACGCTGGATCACGCGACCCCGCCGTGGCCCGCGGCGACGCTGCCGCCGCTCGGCCACTGGCTCGCCTTCCTGCCGGACGCGCCGCAATCGGCGATCGGCCCCGATGGCCACCCCGACCGCAGCGATTTCGCGCCCGCCGTGGGCCTGCCGCGACGAATGTGGGCAGGCAGCCGCCTGACCTTCCACCACCCGCTGCCGGTCGATGCCGCGATCGAACGCCGCACCACGGTCACGCGGATGGAGCGCAAGGAGGGGCGCAGCGGTACGTTGCTGTTCGTAACCTTCGACCACCGCATCCTGTCGGGCGGCGCAGAATGCATCGCCGAGGAACAGGATGTCGTGTTCCGCGCGCCGCCCACGCCGGGGGTCGTGCAATCCCTGCCGCCGGGGAAGCCCGCCGAGACGACACCCGACTGGACGCGCACGATCGAACCGACCGAGCCGTTGCTGTTCCGCTACAGCGCGCTGACCTTCAACGCGCACCGCATCCACATCGACCGTGATTACGTGCGGAATGTCGAGGGATACGCCGACCTCGTCGTCCACGGACCGTTGCTGGCGACATTGCTGGTCGACCTGTTCGTGCGCCACAACCCCCACGCGACCGTCCGTACCTTCGCCTTCCGCGCCGAACGCCCGATCCTCGCGCCGCGCGCTTTCCGGGTCTGCGGCATCCCGACCGATCGCGGCGCGACATTGTGGGCGGAGGACGCCGACGGCGCGGTCTGCCTGCGCGCCGAGTTGGAAACCGGCTGATGTACCCCTTGCTCACGCCGCTGCGCATCATCGAGGCGTCGTCGTTCGTCGCCTCGCCCACCGCCGGTCTGTATCTGTCGCAGATGGGCGCGGACGTGATCCGCGTCGACCAGATCGGCGGCGGCCCGGACTATCGTCGCTGGCCGAAGACCGATGCGGGCGCGAGCCTGTATTGGGAAGCGCTCAACAAGGGCAAACGATCGGTCGCGCTCGATCTGGCGAACCCGGAGGGTCGAGAACTGCTCGCCGCGCTCGCCACCGCGCCCGGCGACGACGCCGGGCTGTTCGTGACCAACTTTCCGGTCGACGGCTTCCTGTCGCACGAAACGCTGGCGAAGCGCCGAGCCGATCTGATCACCGTGCGCATCATGGGCCAAGCCGATGGCGGCCCCGCGCTGGACTACACCGTCAATTGCGCGCTCGGTTATCCGCAACTGACCGGCCCGGCGTCGCTCGGGCGTACGCCCGTCAACCACGTTCTGCCCGCATGGGATCTGCTGACCGGGGCCTATGCCGCCTTCGCGTTGCTCGCCGCCGAGCGGCACCGGCGGCTGACCGGCGGCGGGCAGGAAGTGCGCATTCCGCTTTCCGATGTTGGCATCGCGACCGTCGCCAATCTCGGGATGCTGGCCGAGGTGCTGGAGACGGGCGCGGACCGCGAACGCCTCGGCAACGAGATATATGGCGCGTTCGGGCGCGATTTCCTTACGCGCGACGGCGAACGGCTGATGATCATGGCGATAACCCCGCGGCAATGGTCGGGGCTGGTCGCGGTGCTCGGCATCGGCGAGACGGTCGCAGATATCGAGGCGGCGCGGGGCGTGACCTTCGCCAGGGACGAAGGCGTGCGGTTCGAACACCGCGACGCGCTGTACCCGCTGGTCGAACGCGCGGTCGCGGTGCGAGACGCAGGCGAACTCGGCGCGGCGCTGGATGCGCGGCATTGCTGTTGGGGGCGTTATCAGCCGATGAGCGCGGCGGCGCACGATCCCGTGCTGGTCGGCGACAACCCGATCTTCGCCGATATCGACCACCCCAGCGGCCGCCGCTACCCCGCCCCCGGCGCGATGGCGACGCTGCCGGGCCTGCCGCGCCAGACCGCCGTTCGCGCGCCGCGACTGGGCGAACATAGCGACGCGGTGCTGGCGGATGTGCTGGGGCTCGGCTCGGGCGCGATCGGCGCGCTGCACGACCGGGGAATTGTCGCGGCTGCGATTGTTGCCGATAGCTAAACATTTCTTTGCATTCGATCGATCAGGTCGAGATCAGTGCGTCCAGCGCGATCGCGCCCTCTCCTTCTGGATAGACCAGCACCGGGTTCAGATCGATCTCACTGACCGCAGGACTACTCAGCACCACCTCACCCATCGCGACGACGATCCGGGCGACCGCGTCCACGTCCATCCTCGGCGCGCCGCGGAAACCGTCCAGCAGCGGGGCCATGCGCAGGCCGCGGATCGCGGTGACGATACGGTCGTGCGTCAGGCCCGCGGGCAGCAGACGGACATCGTGGAGCAGTTCCGCCGCGACGCCGCCGAAGCCGACCAGGATAACCGGACCCCACGCCGGATCGTTGCGCGCGCCGACGATCAACTCGACTCCGCGCGCCGCCATCGCCTCGACCAGCACGCCGTCCAGCGTCAGGCCGGGGCGCGCGCCGGCGATGTTGGTGTGGAGCCGGTCCCACCCCGCCGCCACCGCTGCCGTATCCGCCAGCTCGACGATCACCCCGCCCGCGTCGCTCTTGTGCGGCAGCGCCGCCGCTTGCGCCTTCAGGACGACCGGATAGCCAAGTCGCTCGGCCGCGGCCTGCGCCGCCTCCTTCGTCGTCGCGAGCACATGATCCGGAAACGCGATACCGCGTGCGCCGAGCAATTCCTTCGCGCGATACTCGGGGACGTTCGATCTCGCCCCGGGCAAGCCCTCCAGCGGCGCCCCAACCGCGCGCGCCGCATCGTCATGCACCGCCCGCCCGACGATCCGCGCCAGCGCCCGTACCGCGCGCTCCGCAGTCGGCAGATACGGCACTCCAAGCGCGCGCAAACGCGCAATGTCCTCGAGCCGCACGCCGCCGCCTTCGTCGACGCCTGCTACGATCACCGGCTTGGTTGCGCGCGCCTTCAGCGCGGAGGCGACCGCGTCGAACTTGATCCGCGAGGTGCCGATGTCGGTCTGGATCAGCGCCACCAGGATCGCGCCGATCCGAGCGTCCTCCATCAGCGCAGCAATAGTGCGGCCGTACATGCCGGGATCGACCAGCCCCTGCGCGGTCACGTCAAGCGGGTTGGAGACGGGGACGAAATCGGGCAGCGCCGCGCGCAGCGCCGGGCTGTCGGCATCGCCCAGCGGCGGCAGCGGCAGGCCGATCTCGTCGGCCAGATCGAGCATCATCGCCTTGAACGCGCCCGATTCGGCGATGACCCCGGTCCCGCTCTCCGGCAGCGCCGCACAGCGCGTGGCGATCTCCACCACGTCGCCCAGTTCCTCCAGCGATTCGGCCAGGATGACGCCCGCATGTTCGACATGGACGCGCATCACCGCATGATCGCCCGCCATCGCGCCGGTGTGCGTCGCCGCGCTCGCGGCACCCGCCGCGCTGCGGCCGGGATGGAGCAGCACGATCTGCTTGCCGGCCTTCCGCGCCGCCCGCGCCGCGGCCAGGAACCGTTGGGGCGCACGGAAATGCTCGACGATCAGCGCGATCACCGCGGTGTCGGGGCTGTCGACCAGATGCGACAGGTAATCCTCGACCCCGCTCGCCGCCTCGTTCCCGGTCGAGATATAGCAACTGAGCGGCACGTCGCGCGCGATCATCGTCGTCGCCAGCACCGCCGCCATCGCGCCCGATTGCGACACGATCCCGACTCGCCGCGGCCCCTCTGCGCGCGCCTCCGGCATTTCGATGAAGGTCAGCGACACGCGATCGATGAAATTGACCAGCCCCAGGCAGTTCGGCCCCTCGACCACCATCCCCGCGGCATCGGCGATCCGCGCGATCTCCTGCTGGTCCGCCAGCCCTTGCGGTCCGTCCTCGGCAAAGCCCGCCGCGAAGACCACCGCCGCGCCGACCTTGCGCCGCGCAAGCCCGCGGATCGCATCGAGCACACCGACGCGCGGGATCGCCAGCACCGCGGCATCGACCCCCTCGGGCAGATCGTCGACCAACGCGACGCACGCCCGCCCGCCGATCTCGCTGCGTTTGGGATTGACGAGATGAATTGCGCCCTTGAACCCCTGCCGCTCCAGGTTGGCGAGCACCGATGCGCCCAGCGCGCCGGGCTTGTCCGACGCACCGACGATCGCGACCGAACGCGGCCGCAGCAACCGGCCGAGCGATCGCACCGCCGTTTCGCGCTCGATGACCAGATCGCCCATATGCCCTCCCACCCGCTCATCTGTTATGGCATACGATTGTGCGCCAAGCGTACAGTTATGACAAGTCGCTCTCCGCACTGCGTCGTGCGCGCGCCGGGCCGATCTTGCGGAGCAGCCCGAACAACGTCTTGCGCTCGGCATCGCTCAGCCGCGCGCTCATCCGGTGATCCGAATCGCGCAGCACGTTCAGCAACTCGGCGATCTGATCCTCCCCGTGCGGCAGCAGATGGAGCGCGTTGGTGCGCAGGTTGCGGCCCGCGCGGCGTTCGATCAGCCCGAGCGCGACCAGCACGTTGACCAGCTTCATCGCGCTCGACCGGTTGATGCTGAGCGCACGGCCCAGCGCGGTCTGGTCGCATCCCGGATTGGCGCGGATCAGCATCAATGCGGTCAGCTTTGCCGGCGTCAGGCCATGCGGTTCCAGCACGTCGCGCGCATCGCCGGTCATCGCCAGATCGGCGCGCTGCATCTGATAGCCGAGGAGGGTTTCGAGATCGCCGTCGTGCTTCATTGTGGCCGATGCCGCCTTGCCATGATTGTACGCTTGGCGCACAAAGACGCCGACGCCGCCGGTTCTTCAGCATGACGGCGGCAAAGGCTAGATTAAAAGAAATCGATACGACCGAGGAGAGCGATGATGGACCGTCAATTCCGTATGCTGATCGATGGTGAACTGGTGGATGGCGCCAGCACGTTCGATGTCGTGAATCCCGCCACCGCCGAATCTTTCGCCAGGTGCCCGAAGGCGGATGAAGCGCTAATCGATCGCGCCGTTGTCGCGGCGAAGCGCGCCTTCCCCGAATGGGCCGCGCGGCCGGTCGAGGAGCGCGCCGCGCTCGTATCGAAGATCGCCGACTCGCTGGAGGCACGCGCGGGCGAATTCGCCAGCCTGCTGACCAGCGAACAGGGCAAGCCGCTGGATCAGGCGATGTACGAGGTGATGGGCAGCGTCTTTACGCTGCGCGCCTTCGCCGAGATGCGGATCGAGACGAAGACGCTGAAGGATGAAGGCGGTCATACGGTGATCGAGCACCGCACCCCGCTGGGCGTCGTCGCGGCGATCACGCCGTGGAACTTCCCGATCATCCTGGTGATGAACAAGATGGGTCCGGCGCTGGTCACCGGGAACACGATGGTCATCAAGCCAGCGCCGACGACGCCGCTGACGACGTTGCTGCTCGGCGAAATCTGCGCCGAGGTGCTGCCCGCGGGCGTGGTGAACGTGGTGTGCGACCAGAACGATCTCGGCCACGTGCTGACCGGGCACCCCGACGTCGCCAAGGTCGCCTTCACCGGATCGACCGCAACCGGCAAGAAGGTGATGGCCGCCGCGGCAGCGGGCGTGAAACGTGTCACGCTGGAACTGGGCGGCAACGACGCCGCGATCGTGCTGGACGACGTCGATGCGAAATTCGCCGCGCAGAAGATCTATGGCAGCGCGATGACCAACGCCGGCCAGATCTGCGTCGCGACGAAGCGCGCCTATGTTCCGCAAGCGATGTACGACGATTTCTGCGACGAAATCGCGAAGCTGGCGAACGCAGCGGTGGTCGACGACGGATCGAAGCAGGGAACCACGGTGGGGCCGATCCAGAACAAGATGCAGTATGACAAGGTGAACGCATTGCTGGACGACGCGCGGACCCGCGGCACCGTGATCGCGGGCGGGGAGCCGATCGACCGCCCCGGTTATTTCATCGCGCCGACGATCGTTCGCGATCTTGATGACGATGCGCCATTGGTGCGCGAGGAGCAGTTCGGCCCGGTCCTGCCGGTGCTGAAATACACCGACATCGACGATGTTATCGCGCGCGCCAACGATACCGACATGGGTCTGGGCGGCACCGTGTGGGGCAAGGATCTGGCGCGCGCCAATGCGGTCGCGATGAGGATCGACACCGGCACCGTATGGGTGAACCAGTATCTCGCGATCGACGCCAACATCCCGTTCCGCGGCGCGAAGCAGTCCGGGCTGGGCGGCGAACTGGGCGAGGCTGGGCTGCACGAGTATACGCAGCCGCACATCATCAATTCGGTCGCGCTCGAGGACGCGTAACCCTTTCGCGTATATGATCTGTACATGATGACGAAATAACGGCATGGTTTCCCTACAAGACGGAGGGGACACCATGCCGATCGCCACGACCCATGTCGGCAGCCTGCCGCGCGGCCCCCAGCTCACCCCGGTGCTGCTCGCGCGCGATCACGGCGAGCCTTATGATGCCGACGAGTTCGACACGTTGGTCCAGGCGGCAGTCGACGAGGCGGTTGCGGCGCAGGTGGCTGCGGGGGTCACGATCGTCAGCGACGGCGAACTCGGCAAGGTCGGATACTCGACCTACATGATCGAACGCCTGTCGGGCTTCGGCGGGCACAGCGAACGGATGTCCGCGCTCGATCTGGCCCCCCTGCCCGATCTGCGCGCGAAGCTGGCGCACATCATGGGCTCGCAGGAATTCACGCGCGCATCTTGCATCGGCGAGATCAAGCTGGTGAATTTGCAGCCGCTGCACGACGACATCCGCCGTTTCAGGGGGGCGCTCGACCGCCACGGCACGGGCACGCGCGCGTTCATGAATGCCGCCTCGCCGGGGCTGATCACGTCGTTCCAGAAGAACGCTTTCTACCCGAACCATGAGGCGTATCTCGCCGATCTGGTGACTGCGATGCGCCCCGAATATGAGGCGATTGTCGATGCCGGATTCGAGCTGCAGCTGGACTGCCCCGACCTCGCGATGTCGCGCCACACCGGCTATCAGGAGATGGACGAGGCGCAGTTCCTCCGCACGATCGCGGCGAACGTCGAGGCGCTGAACGCCGCGACCGCGGGCATTCCGCCGGAAAAGATGCGGATGCACGTTTGCTGGGGCAATTACGAAGGCCCGCACGATCACGACATTCCGCTCGAACGGATCATCGATATCGTCATCGGGGCGCGCCCCGCGACCATCCTGTTCGAGGCCGCCAATCCGCGCCACGAACACGAATGGATAGTCTGGCGTGACGCCGCGCTGCCCGATCACAAAGTCCTCGCGCCCGGCCTGATCGACACCTGTTCGAACTATCTCGAACATCCCGAACTGATCGCGCAGCGGATCGAACGCTTCGCGGCGATCGTCGGCGCGGATCGCGTGATCGCCAGCACCGACTGCGGCTTCGGCACGTTCGCGGGGTACGGCAAGATCGACCCCGCGGTCACCTGGGCCAAGCTGCGCAACCTGCGCGAAGGCGCGGACCTCGCCGCCGCGCGGCTGTGACCTGCTGGCGGACGGCGCGCAGCGCGGTCTAGCGGCTCGAGTCTGTCTTGCTGGGATTGAAGCATCGTGACGGAGCGGATTTTGGTTCAGGGCAAGAAGCGAGGAGCGGAGCGATGCTTTTGCATCGTGACCGACGAGCGACGCCGCCCTGGGGCAAAATCCGCCCGCCGCAAGGCGGTTGCCCTGTCGCGCCCGCCGGCTACGTCACGGCGCTTGCGCGTAGCGCCGCTACGCGCTGCACGCCGTTCCTTGCCGGACGAACACGACAGGGCAATCACGATGCTTCAATCCCAGCAAGACAGACTCTAATGACCGACACCGCCGCAACCCCGGTAAAGTCCGCGCTCCGCACGCTCGACATCATCGAATATGTGGTTGCGCGCGACCGGCCGGTGGTGGCGCAGGAGATCGCCGCCGCGCTGGTCATCCCGGTCAGCAGCCTGTCGTACCTGCTGAACACGCTCGCCGACCGCGGCTATTTGGCGCGCGACGGGCGGCGCTATACGCCGGGGCCGGGGCTGGCGCGGTTGCAGACCTCGGCGGGCGGCTTTGCGCTGGCCGATCGCGTCGCGCCGCTGGTGCGCGCGCTGCGCGTGCAACTCGGCGAAACCGCCTCGTTCTTCGTCCGCAAGGGGTGGGAGGTCGAGGCGCTGGTGACCGAGACCAGCGAACATGCGCTGCGCTATGCGGTGCAAATGGGCACGCGCACCGCGCTGCACGGCTTCGCCGCGGGCAAGGCGATTCTCGCCGCGCTGCCCGATGCGGAGGTCGAGGCGTATCTGAGCGAAGCCGAACGCGTCGCCTTCACGCCAGCGACGATCACCTCGCCCGACGAACTGCGACGCGAGATCGCGACGATCCGCCAGACCGGGATCGCCCGCACGCGCGAGGAACATACGCCGGGCATTCAGGGCGTCGGCCGTGCGGTGATGGTGGCGGGCGAAACGCTGGGCGCGTTCAGCGTCGCGATCCCGACGGTGCGGTTTGACCCCGAGGTGGAGCGCCGCGCGGTAGAATTGCTGACGAAGACCGGCGCGCTGCTGGCGGCGTAACGAACACGATATCCGATGCGGAAGGTTAGGCTAAGGTTAGGCCAAGAAAGCATCCGGCGCGTCCCCGAAAGTCACGATAAAGTCGCACCTGCGCACGCGCGTCGGGTGCGGTCTGCCATGATCCAGCGATCAGGAACGATCATCGGCCAGCGCGCGGCCGAGGGGCGTACGCCCGCGAATGTTGAGAATGTTGAGACGCTGGCGGTTTTTTCTGTCGCACCATCGAGCGAGCAGATTGGCGCGCTCGCGGAGCAAAGGGATCGACAAGGTGAAAGAGCGTTCGGCAGTCGGCAAGCCTTACCAGATCGGCATCGTGTAGGAAAATGCAGGTGACCGCTTCCGCCCAGTTGTTGCCGTTCAGTAGGGTGCGGTGCTTGCCCGTAAGCCGCCGGTGGTTCAGGCTAACTTACTAACCGGGGGCGTGCCGTGGGTGAATTGCTTTGGTCGGCCTTTTCCCATCCCAGCGCCATCGCCGGACCGGGTGATGCTTCGTTCATAGTCATCGGAGCGATGGCAGCGGCGCTGCTGACTTTCGCCTTTATGGCGACGGCGGGAAGACGCATCGCGTCTAAAAGCCGGACGGTAGCAGTTTTAGCTGGCACAGCGTTTTTGCCCGTCTGTGGCATTGCAATCGCCTACGCGCTGCTCGCCTCCGCGCCAGAAGGTCCGCCGCCGAATGACGGCTCAGCGATGTTGTTTATGGCCCTGATTGTTTTGTCGATCTGCACCACACCCATCAGTTTTTTCACGAGTGCCGCGTATATCGTTCGTCGTTACAAGAATGGCGGTTAAGACTGACCTCGGTCCCAATAGCCGTTATTCGGCTAACCACCAATTCCAGTCACGCCCTTCAGCCGATCGACCGGGCGCGGCCCGCTGCCGCGCCCAGGTCCGCGTCACGCGCTTTGCTTGGTTCGCCAGCTTTCGGCATAGGCGTCGCGCGCGACCTCCGAGTACGGCACCGACGCCACGACCGCCTTGATCTCGGTCTGGACGTGCTTTTCGACGGTCGGCTTCTTCGTGCCGCCGTCGGGTTCGCCCCATAGCAACGTTACTTCGGTCCCCGGCTCGGCGATATCGGCGTCCAGCATCGCCAGCGTCAGCATGCGGCCCTCGTTCGCGCTGTAGCCGATCCAGGTCGACAGTCCGACCAGTTTCCCGTCCTTCAGCACCTGATCGTATGGGTGCATCGAATAGACCGCCGACGGAAATTCCATGTATTTCGCGCGGTCGCCCTTCGTGAATTGCGAGCTGACGACGCGCATCAAATCCTCATTGTCCAGCGCCAGCGTCACCTTGCGGCGATGTGGCTGCCCCGCCATCCGCTCCAATGCATCGCGGCCGACGAAGTCGTGGTCGAACTTCACGAACGGGCCGTAACCCAGATCCCACGGCGTCAGGTAGTAACCCTCGACATTGTCGGGAACGTAGCTGCCGCCGATCGACGCCTTCGCCTCATAGGAATTGGTCGTCAGCCATTCGCGGAAGCCGCGCGTCCCCTCCCCCGTGTAGGTCGCGGGCAGGGGTGACGGAATCCAGCCCGATTCGATCGTGTTCGACGAATAGGTGCGCCCCCCGACCAGCGCGAGGCCGAAGTCTTTCCCCGCCTCGATCAGCGCGTTGCGGACGGTATCGTAATCTTCCCACGGCCCGAACAATTCGTATCCCGGCTGTCCCGCCATCCCGTGACGCAACGCGCGCACCTTCGCGCCCGCGACGTCGAGCGTCGTCATGTGGAAGAACTTCAGGTCCGGCGGGGTCTGCCCCATCGCCTTTTCCAGCGTCTTCATTGCGTTCGGCCCTTGCAGCTGGAACCGGTAGTTGCGGCGGTTTTCCGGATCGGGGCGCACCGCCGTACGCTCGTCGCGCGTGACCGTGACGTCCCAGTCGCCGGTCGCGGCGTGATATTCGATCCACTCAATCACCGGCGCGCGGCCGACCAGGTTGAAGCTGTTTTCCGCCAGATAGAACAGGATCACGTCGCCGATGACATAGCCGTCGGGCGTGACCGGCACGAACTGCTTCGCGCGATCGGGCACGAAGCCCTTGAAGCTGTTGACGCCCAGATGGTTGAGCATCGCGAACGCGTCCGGCCCCTCGACCGCCAGATCGACCATGTGAAACGACTGATTGAACAGGACGCAGGTGTTCGCCCACGCCTGCTGTTCGGCGCGCCAGTTGGAATATTCCGCGGGCACACCGGGATAGGCGTTCGGCCCGGTCTGCTGGTTGCGCAGCAACGTGACGATATCGCCGCTGGCGTCGAGCATCTGTTGCAGGGTCTTGTCGGTCATCGAACCTCTCCTTTTGTCATTACGTCTGATGGGACCGGCCGTTCGAGCCAGTCGGTAATAGCGGCATTCAGCGCATCGGGCGCTTCGCGCGGGAGCATGTGCCCCGACCCTTCGACCACGACGAGCCGCGCGTTGGGGATCAGCGCGGCCATCGCGGCGTGCTGATCGGGCGGGCTCCATTGGTCTTCGCTTCCGGTCGCGACCAGCACCGGACAGTTGAGGCGCGGCAGCAGGCTTTCGACCTCGGGCCGGTTCAGCAGCGCACGCACTTGCGCCTCGAACCGCGGAAGCCCGGCATCGATGCACATCGCGCGCAGCGGGGCCATGAACGCCGCATCGTCGCGGCGCGCGGGCGCGACCATTGGCGGCAGCCACGCGTCGACCAGCGCCGCCATGCCCTGCGCGCGCCCGATATCGCGCAACGCATGGCGCTTCGCGGCCTCCCCCGGATCGGGCAGATGCACGCCGGTGCTGATCAGCGCGAGTCGCGTCACGCGCTGCGGCGCACGGCGGATGATTTCCAGCGCCACGCGCGCGCCCATCGAATGGCCGAGCAATGCGAATTGCGACGGCGCGGCGGCGAGGACGCGATCGGCCATCGCGCCGAGATCGTCCGCGTCGCCGTAATCGGCGGCCGCGACGGCGGTATCAAAAGCCGCGACCTGCGGCGCGAAGATGCGCGAATCGCAGATGAGGCCGGGCAACAGGAGCAACTGCTCGCCGTCTTCGGCCCTCCTCTCATAGTTCGCGTCCATGAAGATTTCATCTATACGAATTGCCGTGGTCGCGCTAGAGACAATTCGTCGAAGCGGCGCACGACCGCATGTTTGCGAGAGGGCAATGATGACCATCCCCGCCATTCATCCCAATTGGTCGCGCTCCCCGATCGGCATGACCGACGGCTATTCGCTTGAAATGACGGCGAAGGATCGTCCTGCGCTGCGCGAGGCGGCGGCGGGCATCGCGCCCGAAACACCGGTCGCGATCACCTTCCTGCCCGGCGAATCGATCGACGCGCGGATCGCGGCGGCGGCCGACGTCCGCGAACTCGGGCTGGAGCCGATGCCGCATCTGTCCGCGCGCCGGATCGCGTCGCACGAGGAGCTGGAGCAAACCGTGCGGCGCACCGTCGCCGAGGCGGGGGCGCGGCGGATGTTCCTGGTCGCGGGCGATCCGCCGGTGCCCGCCGGGCCGTTCGCCGACACGATGGCGATGCTGCAAACCGGCATCTTCGAGGCAAACGGCATCACCGCGATCGGCATCGCGGGGCATCCCGAGGGGCATCCGGCGATGGACGAAGCGGCGTGCTGGACCGCGCTGGAGACCAAGCGCGACGAGATCACGCGGCGCGGCATGGCGACGTTGATCGTCACCCAGTTCGGTTTCGACGCCGATCCCTTCATCGCATGGCTAGAGGCTTTGCGCGCGCGCGGGATCGATGCGCCGGTGCGGATCGGCGTCCCGGGCCCTGCGGGGATCAAGACATTGCTGCGCTTCGCCGCGCATTGCGGCGTCGGCGCATCGACATCGGTGCTGACGAAATACGGCATCTCGATCACCAAGCTGCTGGGCACCGCCGGTCCCGATGCGCTGGTCGACCGGCTCGCCGCGCGGCTTACCCCGGCGCATGGCCCGGTCCGGCTCCATTTCTACCCGTTCGGCGGGCTCGTCCGCACCGTCGAATGGATCAACGCTTACGAGGCGCGCGACCAATGACCGATACATTGACGCTCCGCCTGTCGTGCGACGACCGCCCCGGCCTGGTCGCGAAGGTCGCGGGGTTCCTTGCCGGTGAAGGCGGCAACATCATCGATGCGCAGCAGTTCGACGACCGGCTGACCGGACGCTTCTTCATGCGCGTGGTGTTCGAGATCGGCGGCGACGCGACCGCGGACAGCTTCCGCGCCGCCTTCACGCCGGTCGCCGAAGCGATGGGCGCGGAGTGGACGCTGCGTGGCAGTGGGGAGCGGCCGCGGGTGCTGTTGCTGGTGTCGAAGTTCGATCATTGCCTGGGCGACCTGCTCTATCGTTACCGCATCGGCGAGCTGGACATGGACGTGGTCGGGATCGTTTCCAACCATCCGCAGCGGTCACTCCACATCACGATGATCGGCGACATCCCGTTCCATCACCTGCCGGTGACGAAGGAGACGAAGGCCGAGCAGGAGGCGCAGATCAAGCGCGTGGTGGAGGAATCGGGCGCCGACCTCGTCGTGCTCGCGCGCTATATGCAGATCCTGTCGGACGATCTGGCGGGGTTCCTGTCGGGGCGCTGCATCAACATCCACCATAGCTTCCTGCCGGGCTTCAAGGGTGCGAAACCCTATCATCAGGCGCACGACCGGGGCGTGAAGATGATCGGCGCGACCGCGCATTACGTGACCGCCGACCTCGACGAAGGACCGATCATCGCGCAGGACGCGGAGTTCATCACGCACGCCGACACGCCCGAAGACCTTGTCCGCAAGGGGCGTGATATCGAGCGGCGCGTGCTGGCGCAGGCGGTGACGTATCACCTGCAGGATCGCGTGCTGCTGAACGGATCGCGCACCGTCGTGTTTCGGTAGGGCTTTGGCGATGACCCCGATCGACGGACGCGCGATGGCGCGGGCGCTGTCGCAGCGTACTGCGGCCGAGGTCGCCGACCTGATCGCGCGCGGCACGCCGCCGGGGCTGGCGGTCGTGCTGGTCGGGGAGAATCCGGCGAGCGAGGTCTATGTCGCGCGGAAAATGGCGGAATCGGCGCGGGTCGGGATCACCTCGTTCGAACATCGCCTGCCGGTCGAAACGAGCGAGGCGGTGCTGCTCGCGCTGATCGACATGCTCAACGCCGACCCCCGCGTCCACGGCATCCTGGTCCAGCTGCCGTTGCCCGAGCAGATCGACGCCGGGCGCGTGCTGGACGCGATCGCGCCGGGCAAGGATGTCGACGGCTTCCATCCGGTCAACGTCGGCCGCCTGTCGACCGGGACGGGCGGGCTGGTGCCGTGCACCCCGCTGGGGTGCATGATGCTGCTCGACAGCGTGATCGACGATTATCGCGGGCTGGCGGCGGTGGTGATCGGCAAATCGAACATCGTCGGGAAACCGGTCGCGATGCTGCTGCTGGAACGCGAATGCACCGTCACGGTCACGCATATCGCGACGCGCGGCCTGCCCGAGATCGTGTGCACCGCCGATATCGTCGTCGCCGCCGCGGGCGCGCCGCGGCTGGTGCGGGGCGACTGGGTGAAGCCCGGCGCGGTGGTGATCGACGTCGGCATCACGCGTCAGACCGATACCGACGGCCGGACGAAGCTGGTCGGCGATGCTGCGTTCGACGAGATGGCGCACGCGCGCGCCGTGACGCCGGTGCCGGGCGGAGTCGGACCGATGACGATCGCGTGTTTGCTGGCTAACACCGTGCGGGCGGCGGGGCGCTGATGGCGATGGTCGTCCATGTCGACGATCTGACGCTGTCGGCGCGGATCGGGATCAATCCGGACGAGCAGGATCGCCGCCAGCCGCTGGTCATTTCAGTCGAGCTGACGCTGCGCGACGATGCGGTCGAGAGCATAATGGACAGCGTCGATTATCGCCGCATCGTCGCCGAGGCGGAGACGATCGCGGATCGCCACACCGGCATGATCGAGGTGTTCGCGCGCCAACTGGCCGAACGCTGCCTTGCGCTCGGCCCGGTCGCGGATGTCACGGTGCGCGTGGCGAAGCCGCAGGCGTTGTCGCGCGGACTCGCGTCGGTGCGGGTCACGCTCGAGGCCGCTCAGGCGATGCCGCGCGCGGTCGCCCTCGCCGCCTTGTAGCTGTCGCGCCGCCCCTGTTCGAACCCGACCCGTTCGGCGAAGCCCGGATCCTCGGGATAGTCGCGAAATTCGCCCACGATCTCGTCGAACAGCGCGCGCAACTCGTCACGGAATTCGGGGTGGGAGAAGATGTAGAAGCGGTTCGCCTCGATCGCCTCGATCACCCGCGCGGCGATCACGTTGGGCTCCATCCCGACCTGGTGCAGCTGTTCCAGCCGGCCGACCATCTCGCTATTCACAGGTTTTGCGCCCGCCTTCAGATCGTCGGGCCGCACTTCGTCGCTAGCGTAGATGTGGCTCTTCACCAGCCCCGGACACAGCACCGACACGCCGATTCCGTGCGGCGCAAGGCTGTATCGAAGCGATTCGCTCATCCCGCGCACCGCGAACTTGGTAGTGTTGTAGATGCCGGGCGCGGGGCCGCACAGGAAACTGGCCATCGATGCGGTGTTGACGACGTGCCCGCCGTTCCCCCGCGCCTTCATCCGCGGGACGAAGGTCATCACGCCGTTGACGACGCCGTGCAGATTGACCCCCATCACCCAGTCCCAGTCGTCGAACGACGAATCGTCGATCGTCTGGAAGAGATTGATCCCGGCGTTGTTGAACAACAGGCTGACTGGTCCGAGCCGATCCTCCACCTCGTCCGCCGCCGCCGCGAACCCCGCGCGTGACGACACGTCGAGCGTGACGCCTATCGCGTGCTGGTTGTCGAGCGTCTTCAGTGCCGCCGCGATCGCATCCTCGCGGATGTCGGCGATCGCCACCTTGCACCCTTGGTCCAGCAACGCGCGCGCCAGGCCTAGGCCGATCCCATTCGCCCCGCCGGTGACGAAGGCCGTGCGGCCCGCAAAGTCTTTCATGCCGTCTCTCCTGTCGTCCGGCGCGCGACGGCACCGATTTCATTTGCCTCCGATTGTATCTAACGCATACAGTTTGCCAACCGAAAACGACGCGCCGCGGATGATGGCGCGCGATCAGGCAAGAGGATGACGGATGGCGATCGCCCCCGCGGCTGCAGCACCCGAAATGGTCGGCGAGATGCTGGCGTGCGAGGACCGCGTCGACGCGGCCGGCGTCGCAGTCCCGGCGCGCGAATGGCCCTCCACGGGTGCGGCGTATTGGGCGCTGTTCGTCATCGTGCTGGCGACATTCCTGACCTTCTTCGACCAGGTCGTGTTCGGAATGCTGGCGCAGCGCATCAAGACCGATTTCGGCCTGACCGATTCGCAGCTCGGCTTCCTGGCGGGGCCTGCCAGCATCATCTGCTATCTGTTCGTCGGTATCCCGCTGGCGCGCCTCGCCGACATCTTTCCGCGCAAATACGTGCTGGGCGGCGGGGTAGCGGTGATCGGGGTCATCACCGCGCTGGGCGGGATCGCGCAGACCTTCGCGCAATTCGTCGGCTCGCGCGTGTTCCTGGCGGCGGGCGGCTCGGCACACGCGCCGTCGGCCTATTCGCTGCTCGCCGACGCCTTTCCCCCGCGCACGCTGACCCGCGCATTCGCATTGCTGCAATTCGGCTTCATCGGCGGGACCACATTGGGGCCGATCATCGGCGGGATGCTGATCGGCATGACCGCGGACTGGGGGCCGTCGCAGGTCGCGGGGCTGCACATCTTCGGCTGGCAGTGGATCATGATCTGGGTCGGGCTGCCCGGCATCCTGGTCGCATTGCTGTTCCTGACCGTGAAGGAGCCGCCGCGTGTCGCACCGCTCGCCGATGCGCCGCAACCGCCACGTGACGCACCGCTCGGCCGCCGCATCCTGACCTTCACCGGACTCGACGCGGTAAAGGCGATCCATGCCAAGCGCCGCGTCTATTATCCGTTGTTCGCGGGCCTCGCGCTCAGCGCGATCGAGACGTTCGGCCTGCAATTCTGGCGCGTGCCGTTCATGATCCGCAGCTTCGGCTGGAACGAGGCGCAGATTGGCGCGGTGATGGGCAGCATGTTCCTGGTCGCCTCGCTGACGGGGCTGCTGCTGGGTGGCATCTTCGTCGAATGGATGGCGAAACGGTACAAGGACGCCAACGTCCGCAGCGCCGCGATCCTGTTCGGCTGCACCACCGTCTGCGCGATCAGTTCGCCGCTGATGCCGAACGGTTACCTCTCGCTCGGCGTTATGGCGCTAGGCGCGATGTTCGGGATCGCCGGCGCGGTGCCGCAGAACGCCGCGATCCAGCGCGTCGCGCCGAATGCGATGCGCGGACAGGTGACCGCGATCTATCTGTTCATGTTCACCTTCTTCGGCGCGATGGGCAGCTTCGTCGTGGGGCTGGTGCAGGATCTGGTGATCGGGGTCGAGGCCGATCTGTGGAAGGCGCTGGTGCTGACCGCCAGCATCCTCCTGCCGCTGGCCACGCTCTGCATGGTGCGCGCGATACGACCATATCGCGAGGAGGTCGAGGCGCTGGAGGCGCAGGGCAGATAGAGGCGTTGACAGCCGCTCCGGGGCGGCGCAGATTGTACGCAAAGCATACAGTTGGGAGAGAAGAAATGGCCGACGCCGATCGTATCGCGCAGCTCGAACAGACCGTCGAACAGCTCGCACGCCGCATCCAGCAGCGTGAGGACGAACTCGACGTGCGCAAGCTGCAGCACCTGTACGGCTATCTGATCGACAAATGCCTGTACAACGAGACGGTCGACCTGTTCACCGATGACGGCGAGGTGCGGTTCTTCGGCGGCGTCTGGCGCGGCAAGGAGGGCATCCGCCGCCTGTATGTCGAACGGTTCCAGAAGCGCTTCACGCACGGCGTCAACGGCCCGATCGACGGATTCCTGCTCGATCATCCGCAATTGCAGGACATCATCGACATCGCGCCGGACGGCGAGATCGCCTATGGCCGTGCGCGGTCGATGATGCAGGCCGGACGGCACAAGGATTATGCCGACCCGGCGAATCCGATGCTCGGCGCGCGCCAATGGTGGGAAGGCGGCATCTACGAGAACACCTATCAGAAGGTGGACGGGGTCTGGCGGATCAAGGTGCTGAACTATATGCCGCAATGGCACGCCGATTTCGACAGCGGCTGGATGAACACCAAGCCCGAATACGTCCCCTTCCCCTCGGTCACCTACCCCGAAGACCCGACCGGCCCGGATGCGCTGATCGAGGATCACTGGCTGTGGCCGACGCATAAGGTGGTGCCGTTCCACATGAAGCATCCGGTGACCGGGCAGGAGATCGTGCCCGAACGCTGGCAGGGCGACATCGATCGCGAGGCGGCGGCGAAGGCGGACAAGCTGGCCGCGGCGGAAGCGTGATTGTCCTCTCCCCGTCGGGGCGCATCAGGTCGGCCATGCCCCCGGCATGGCCTGAACAGCGCCGGGCGCTGTTCACCTGATGCGGGTGGCCGAACGTAGCGAGGTCGGGAGAGGGGCTGTGAGACTCACGAAGTTCGTGGCGCTGCCCCTCTCCCCGACCCTCTCCCCGGAGGGGAGAGGGAGATTGAGGAACCGATGACCTATCCCGATCTGCACATGGTGATCGACGGCGAGCGCGTTTCGGGCGGCGGGCGGCGCACGCACGCGGTCGTCAATCCGGCGACCGGGGAGACGCTGGCCGACCTGCCGCTGGCCGACGCCGCCGACCTCGATCGCGCGCTGGAGACCGCCGCGCGCGGGTTTCGCCTATGGCGCGATTCGACCCCGCAACAGCGCGCCGCCGTGCTGCAGGGCGCGGCGCGGCTGATGCTGGAACGGCAGGAGGAACTCGCGTGCGTCGCGACGCTGGAGGAAGGCAAGCCGATCGCCGAGGCGCGGATCGAAGTGCTGATGAACGTCGGGCTGTTCAATTTCTATGCGGGCGAAGTGTTTCGCCTGTACGGTCGGACACTCGTCCGCCCGGCGGGTCAGCGCTCGACGATCAGCAAGGAGCCGGTCGGCCCGGTCGCCGCCTTCGCACCGTGGAATTTCCCGCTCGGCAATCCCGGACGCAAGCTGGGCGCGCCGATCGCGGCGGGGTGTTCGGTGATCCTGAAGGCGGCGGAGGAAGCCCCCGCCTCCGCGCTGGGCGTGCTGCAATGCCTGTACGATGCGGGGCTGCCGAAGGAGGTCGCGCAGGCGGTGTTCGGCGTGCCCGACGAGGTGTCGCGCCACCTGCTCGGATCGCCGATCATTCGCAAGCTGAGCTTCACCGGGTCGACCGTCGTCGGCAAGCATCTGGCGAAGCTGGCGGCGGACGATTGCAAGCGCACGACGATGGAACTGGGCGGGCACGGGCCGGTGCTGGTATTCGACGATGTGGATGTCGATCAGGTGCTGGATGTGATGGTGCCGGGCAAATACCGCAACGCCGGGCAGGTCTGCGTGTCGCCCACTCGCTTTATTGTGCAGGAGGATGTGTTCGAACGGTTTCGCGATGGTTTCGCCGACCGCGCGAGGCGGATCGTGGTCGGCGACGGGCTGGATGCGGCGACGCAGATGGGCCCGATGGCCAATCCGCGTCGTCCCGATGCGATGGAGCGGCTGATCGGTGATGCGACCGCGAAAGGCGCGACGCTGCACACCGGCGGAGAACGCATTGGCAATCGCGGGTTTTTCTATCAGCCGAGCGTCCTGTCCGGCGTGCCGCTGGACGCCGCGATCATGAATGAGGAGCCGTTCGGTCCGGTCGCACTGATCAATCCCTTCGCCGGCGAAGACGCGATGATCGCCGAGGCCAACCGCCTCCCCTATGGGCTGGCCGCCTACGCCTGGACCCGCGATGCGAAGCGTCAGCGCCGGCTGGGACGTGAGATCGAGAGCGGGATGGTCGGCATCAACACCAACTTGATCGGTGGTGCCGATGCGCCGTTCGGCGGGGTGAAATGGTCCGGCCACGGATCGGAGGACGGACCCGAGGGGGTCGAAGCGTGCCTGGTCACCAAGGCGGTGCACGAGGGTTAGAACGCACCGGGGCTGAGAGGAGAGAGACGATGCTGGACGTGATGGATGCTCCCGCGGCGGCGATCGACGCGGCGCTGAAGGAACTCGGCGATATTCTAGGGACCGACGGGCTGACCGTCGACGAGGGCAAGGTCGCCGAATTCCGCGATCCCTTCGCGCCGCCGACCGGCCGATGGTACGAACCCGGCGCGGTGCTGATGCCGGCCAGCGTCGAGCAGGTGCAGGAGGTGCTGCGCGTCGCCAACGCGTACAAGACGCCGCTGTGGACCAACGGTCAGGGCCGCAACAACGGCTATGGCGGTCCGGCGCCGCGCGTGTCGGGATCGTTCATGCTGTCGATGCGGCGGATGAACCGCGTGCTGGAGGTCGACGAGGATTCGGCCTGGGCGCTGGTCGAACCCGGCGTCAGCTTCTTCGATCTGCACGCGCACCTGAAATCGAGCGGATCGAAACTGTGGATGTCGGTGCCCGATCTCGGCTGGGGCAGCATCGTCGGCAATGCGCTGGAACACGGCGTCGGCTACACCCCACTGGGCGATCATTTCGACGCGAAGTGCGGGATGGAGGTGGTGCTGGCCAACGGCGACGTGCTGCGCACGGGCCTTGGCGGGCTGGAGAATCCGCGCGCGTGGCACGTGTATAAACACGGCTGCGGCCCGACGCTGGACGGGCTGTTCACGCAATCGAACTTCGGGGTGGTGACGAAGATGGGAACGTGGCTGATGCCCGCGCCCGATTGCTACATGCCGGGCTGGCTGACGCTGAAGAACGACAGCGATCTGGAGGTGATGCTGGAACGCCTCCGTCCGCTGATGATGAACGGCACGATCCCGAACCAGCCGATGATCATCAACGCGGTCTGCGCGGCGTCGGCGTTCTGGCAGCGCGACCATTGGTACACCGGCGACGGGCCGATCCCCGAGGACGTGATCGAGCGGATCGCCGAAACGCCCGGTTTCGGGCGCTGGGTGATGCGCTTCGCGCTGTACGGCGACGAGCGCATCGTCGAGCGCCAGCGCGAGATCGTGTCGGACGCGCTTGGCACGATTCCCGGCGCGACGATCACATTCGACAAGTTCGACGGGCACGACCTGCCCGAGTTCGAGAACCCGCATCAGCGCGTGCAGGCGGGCATCCCGAGCGTCGCGCTGGACAGCATGACGCGGTGGTACGGCGGCGAGAACGGCGGGCACATCGGATTTTCGTCGGCCACGCCGATCACCGGGCGCGACGGCGGCGCGATCCGCGATCTGGTGCGCGACCAGCTCCACGCCGCGGGGCTCGATTACAGCGGGGTTTTCATCGTGGGCAAGCGCAGCCTGATCCATGTCGGGCTGGTGGTGTTCGACACCGCGGACGATGCGCAGACCCGCGCCGCTTATGCCGCGTGCCGGACGATGGTGGAGACCGCGGCGCGCCAAGGGTATGGCGAATATCGTTCGCACCTGGATTTCATGGACCTGGTCGCGGACCAGTACAGTTTCGGCGACCACGCGCAGCGCCGCTTCGCCGAGACGATCAAGGACTGCGTCGATCCGAACGGCATCCTCTCCCCCGGAAAGCAGGGCATCTGGCCCAAAGCGTATCGAACCGACTGACCCCCACCCCCCCCCCCCGTTCGCCCTGAGCGAAGTCGAAGGGCATGTGTCCCAGGTGCTTCGACTTCGCTCAGCACGAACGGTTTTTGGAAGCACTGTTCCAATGACCCACGAATTGAAGACCGGCGGCGATCGCGGCTATCTGCGCATCGCCACGGAAGAAGCGTTCGCCACGCGCGAGCAGATCGATGCGTATCTGCGGATGGTGGCGGACGGCAGCGCGGACAAGGGGATGACCTCGCTATGGGGGTTCTACGCCCGGTCGCCGTCCGAGCGCGCGACCGAGATTATCGACCGGCTGCTCGATCTGGGCGACCGCCGCATCGCCGACATGGACGCGACCGGCATCGACGTTGCGATCCTTTCGCTGACTTCCCCCGGCGTGCAGCCGTTGACCGATGCGGACGAGGCGAAGGCGATGGTGACCCGCGCCAACGATTATCTGGCCGAACGCTGCGCGGCGCATCCGACGCGCTTCGTCGGCATGACCTCGATCGCGCCGCAGGATCCCGCATGGTCGGCGGCGGAGATCAGGCGTGGCGCGGACCTCGGGTTCAGGGGCGTGATGGTCAACAGCCATACGCAGGGGCATTATCTCGACGAACCGCAGTTCGATCCGATCTTCCGCGCGCTCGCCGACACCGGGCAGCCGCTCTATATTCACCCGCAGACGTTGCCCGACGCCTATATCGGCGGGATGATCGACGCCGGGCTGGACGGCGCGATCTTCGGGTTCGGGGTGGAGACGGGGATGCACCTGCTGCGCCTGATCACCACCGGCATCTTCGATCGTTATCCCGATTTGCAGATCGCGGTCGGGCATGGTGGGGAGGCGATCCCGTACTGGCTGTACCGCATCGATTACATGCACAAGGCGGGCGTGCGGTCGGAGCGTTACGACCGGCTGAAACCGCTGAAGAAGGACATCGTGACCTGCCTGCGCGAAAACGTGCTGGCGACGACCAGCGGCCTGCCGTTCGCGCCCGCGATCAAGCTGATGATCGAGGTGATGGGCGAGGATCGCGTGATGTACGCGATGGATTATCCTTACGAATATGTGCCCGACGAGGTGCGGACGCACGACCTGCTCGACATCAGCGACGCGGCGAAGAAGAAGCTGATGCAGACCAACGCCGAGCGCGTATTCGGGTTGTGAGCGCCCTTCGAGACGGCATTTCGACAGGCTCAATGCCTCCTCAGCATGAGCGGGGAAGTGGGGTGAACGCGGCGCCAAGCCCTATACCCAAAGGCGCGCGGTACGCGCTGGCGCTGGTGGCGCTGACCAATGCGGTCAGCTTGCTCGACCGGCAGATACTCGCGATCCTGGCGCCCGCGATCAAGCGCGACCTGAACGTAGGCGATGCCGAGATGGGGCTGTTGTTCGGCACCGTCTTTGCGTTGTTCTACGCCTTGTTTTCGCTCCCGCTCGGGCGATTGGCGGATGGATGGGTGCGCACGCGGCTGCTGTCGCTGTCGCTGCTGTTCTGGTCCGCGGCGACCGCGCTGGGCGGGTTTGCGAACAGTTTCGCGGTCCTCGCCGTCTCACGCCTCGGCGTCGGGATCGGCGAGGCGGCGAGCCAACCGGCGGGCACGAGTCTCATCTACGATTACTGGCCGAAGCACCGGCGCGGTTTGGTGATGGCGGTGCTGGCGTCGGCGATCGCGCTCGGGATCGGCGGGTCGCTGGCGCTCGGCGGGCTGGCGGCGAACTGGTGGGACGGGCTGGCGAAGTCGGGCCAGGCGCCGGTCGCGCTGCATGGCTGGCAGTTCGCACTGATCGTCGCCGCGCTGCCCGGATTCGTCCTGTCGCTATTGATGTGGCGGCTGCGGGAGCCGGTGCGCGGCGGCATGGACGGGATCGACACCGCGCCCGATCCGCATCCGTTCGCGGCGAGCGGCGGGGTGCTGGCGGCGGTGCTGCCGGGGTTGCACTGGGCCGTCTTCGCCAGACGCGGCGCGCCGCGCGCGACCTGGGTGTTCAACATCGCCGCGCTGGTGGTGATCGTGGCGGCGATGGCGACGCTGACGCACATCGCGAACGGCCTGTCGCCGCGGCCGCCGATGACGCTCATGGGCCTGACGTTCAGCGCGCATGCGCTGCAATGGGGGGTGATCGGCTTCGGGTTGCTGGTGATCGTCAACCTGATGCAGTCGATGCGCATTGCGGACCGTCAGGCGTTTGCGGTCATCACGAAATCGCCTACGCTGATGATGGCGATGGCGGTCGGCGCGCTGCAATCGGTGATCAATTACGGGATGATGGCGTTCAACCCCAGCTTCATCATCCGATACTACGACCAGTCGATGGCGGAGACCGCGTGGCAGTTCGGGCTGCTGGCGGCGGCGATGGGGATCGTCGGCCCGTTGGCCTGGGGGCCGCTGTCCGATGCGCTGCAGCGGCGCTTTCCGGGGGCCGGGCGGGCGTATGTCGCGCTGTTCGCGATGGGACTGTCGCCGATCCTGTCGTTCTGGGTCTACCTCGCGCCGACGGCGGGCGATTTCTATCTCCGCTTCATCCCCTACAGCCTGGTGCTGACCGGCTGGCTGCCGCCGCTGTACGCGATCATCTACGATCAGGTGCTGCCGCGGATGCGCGGGATGACGTCGAGCGTGTATCTGCTGGTGATGACGATCCTCGGCCTCGGCACCGGTCCTTATGTCGTCGGACTGTTGTCAGACGCGACGGGCGACCTGCGTTGGTCGATGCTGAGCATCAACGCGGTCGGCGTGCCGATCGTGATCCTGATGCTGCTGATCGCCCGGCGAGCGCAGCGCGATGAGGATGCGCTGGTGGAGCGGGCGGGGATTTGAGCCTTGCATCCTCCCCTTGGCGGGAGAGGATTGGAAGAAGCTACGTCACGCGCCACACCCACAATTTGATTGACAGCGCATAACGCGCGCCGGCGCAGATGAAGATGCTGCGGTTGAGCCAGTCGTATTTGCCGGTCGGCGCGACGAATTCGGGGACGGTGCGGAAATAATAATCGGCCGGATCGACATCCTCGCCGCGCGCCAGACGCTGCATCACATCGGGCCGGCCGTGGCGCAGGCCGCGGTTTCGGATCTGGATCACCACGCCGTCGTCGGTTTCCAGCGCGTAGGTCGCGTCCGCCAGCGTCACGCCGTCGGGGCGCGTCACCTGCCAGTCCGCCCCCTGCCCCAACAACCGCCCCTTGATCCGCGGCCCTTCGACCGGGCCGGAAAAGATCGGGATGATCCGCCGCGTCCCGTCATAGGTGTCGCCGATCGGGATCGCCTCGCCGAGCGCACCGCCCGCTTCATACACGAACTCCAGACCGGGTTGGATCATGCCGCCAGCCCGATCTCCGCCGCGGTCGCCCAGTTGCCGTGCAACCCGAAGCGCAGCCGTATGGGCAAGCGGATTTCGGCGATCGGGCCCTTTTCGATCTCGAGCGCATCGAACAGCAACAGGTCGGAGCGATGCTCCTCCAGCCGGTTGCAGACTTGCACGATCCAGCCGTCGCCCTCGGGCGCATCCGCCGAACGCGGGATGAAGCATGGTTCCTGCAGCGACGACACCGGGCCGCACCACCACTTCTGCTCCGCGCCGGTCTGATGATCGATCAGGCCGAGCGTGTTCATCACCAATCCGCCCGCGCTGCCGCCCTTCATCTCGACCGGCTTGGTCGGGTCGATCACCAGCATCCAGCCGTAGCGATAGGGCAGCCCCGTGCGTCGTTCGTCGATGCGCGGGAATTCGCCCATCGTGTTCGTCAGCCGTTCGGTCCGTTCGAACGCGTCCGAATTGGACGCCATGTCCACCGTCCAGCGCGTCAGGAAACTGGCCGATTCCGGCCCGTTGAACGGCGCGCCGTGGATATCGGGGAAGAACGGGAACATATTGTTCTTCGCCTCGGGCGTGTCGAAGTGGATCATCGACCCTTCCTGAAACGCGTTCATCACATGGCTGGCGAAGCAATTGTCGCGTTTGAACCAGCGGATGTCCTCCGCGGTCGCGTCCGTCCGGCGCGGGAGTACGCCGAGATAGACCGGCAGGGTCGTGTCGAACCCGAAATGCGGCAGCCCCGCCTCCAGCCGTTCCCAGTTCGACGTGCTCGGCACGACATGGAACAAGGCGTAATCGGGCGTGATCGCGAAATCGTGCATCATCGCGTAATAGGGCAGTTCGAACCACAATTCCTGTTTCAGCTCGCCGTCGGGCGAGACGACGTAATAGGTCATGTCCTTCGTCAGCACGCCCTTTGCGGCGTAGCCGAACGCGATCATGTCGCCGGTGTCGGGATCGACCTTCGGATGCGCGGTGAAGGTCTGTCCGGTCATCGCGCCGTTGAACCAGGTATAGCCCTCGGTCTCCAGCGTCGCCGGGTCCATCACCAGCGCGGGGGAATCCTCCTTCAAAGCATAGAGTTTGCCACCATAGATGAAGGCGTTGGTGTTGGCGGTCCCGCGGATCTTGCCCTGCACGCGCTCGTCGTCGGTCAGCGGGTTGCGGTATGCGCCGAACAGCGCGTGCCCCGCGTCATGCTCCAGCTTCCATTTGTCGGTCTGCGCCCAGCGCTGCTTGAAATCGACCTGACCGTCATGGAAGCGGAACATGGTGATCATGCCGTCGCCGTTGAACGATATGTCGTCGCCCAGCCGCGGCGGGTGCTGCGGATCGGGCTGCACGCGGTAGAATGCGCCGTCGAGTTCACGCGGCACCGCGCCCGTCATGTCGAGATCGGCGATGTCCGCCTCGATCCGCGACGGCGTGTTGAAGCCGGTGAACGCGGGGGTGTCGGGAAACTGCGCCACGGCCGATCCTCTCGTCTTTTTATATCGCGGACATTGTATGCAAGACGAACATTTATTCAAGCGCGCGGATTGACGCTCGATCGCCGAAGCCGCAAAGCTGTTAGTATGGATTACCCGGTTGGAACGATCGATCAGCCCCCGACGGCCGACGACGACATCGGCGACATCGACCACATCGTCGGCTTCCACATCCGGCTGGCGCACGGCGCGGTCTATCGCCATTTCACCGAGACCTTCGCCGATCTCGATCTGACGCAGAAGCAGGTATCGGTGCTGTGGCTGATCGACGATCATCCCGATATCGCGCAGGCCGATATCGGGCGGCGGCTGCAGATGGATCGTGCGACCGTGATGGCGATCGTCAACCGGTTGCAGAAGCGCGGCTTCGTCGAACGCGGCGCATCCACCGCGGATCGTCGGCGGCAGACGTTGCATTTGACCACCACCGGGCATGAGGCGCTGGTTCAGGCGCGCGAGAGCATTCTGGAGCATGAGGCTTGGCTGAAATCGCGCTTCTCGCCACGTGAAACCGCGCAACTGGTCAACCTGCTGCGCCGCATCCACGAATAGGCGCGGGTCAGTCCGCCCAGTAGAGCCGCATCGGGTTGTCGATCAGCAGCTTGCGTTGTGCTTTCGCGGTCGGCGCGATGCGGGGGATCATGTCGACCAGCGCGCCGTCGTCGGGGATCGCATCCTGCATGTTCGGATGCGGCCAGTCGGTGCCCCACAGGCAGCGATCGGGATAGTCGGCGACCAGCGGCACGACGGCACGCGCGAAATCGTCCCACGGTGCGCCTGCAGGATCGAGCCGGTCGGGGCACGTCGCCTTGAAATGAATGTCGTCGCGGCTGTCGAGCAGCGTCCGGAACGCGCGCATGTCCGCGCCGTCCGGCCCCTGCCGCACGTCGGGACGGCCCATATGGTCGATCACCAGCGGCACGCGGATGGCGTCGAGGAACGGGCGCAGTTCGGCGAGGATGTCGGCTTCGAAATAGACCACGACGTGCCACCCCGCGGGCAGCCGCGCCGCGACCTCGAGGAACTTGTCCTTCGGCGCGTCGTCGACCAGCCGTTTCAGGAAATTGAAGCGGATGCCGCGGATGCCGCAGTCGTGCAGGGACTGCAAATCCTCTGCGGAAATACTCGGATCGACCACGGCGACACCGCGCGCGCGACCCCCTGATCGCGCGATCGCGTCGAGCGTCGCAGCATTGTCGGTGCCGTGGCAACTCGCCTGGACGATGACGTTGCGCGCGAAGCCGAGCCGGTCGCGGAGTGCGAACAGCATGTCCGGCCCGGCATCCTGCGGCTGGTATTTGGCCTTGGCGCTGAATGGAAAGCGGTCCGCCGGACCGAAGACATGGCAATGCGCGTCGATCGCACCCGCGGGCGGCGTGTAATACGGAACGGAAGGGTTGAGCGTCCAGCTACGGACGCGGCCGTCTGCATCCACGCTCATCCGAACACCGTCCCGTCCATCAGCTTGCGCGCGGTTCGCAGCATCCCAGCCTCGACCGGTGCGCCGTCGCCGTCGACCGTCACGACACATTCGGTGACGCCCGTCGGATGCTCCACGCCCAACGTCTTGGTCGCGCCATTGGGAACCTGCGCGACCGCCGCCGCGGGCGATCCGTCGATCAGGCAGGCGGTGGCGACGCTGACCGCGCCGAGCACCCCGATCGAGGCGTGGACGCGGTGCGGGATCAGGGACCGGACCGCGATCGCGCCGCCTTCGCGCGGGGCGGCGACCAGCATCATCTTGGGCACCGATTTGTCGGTCACGTCGCCCAGGTTCATCAGCGGCCCCGCCCTCAGCCGGATCGCCTCGACCGTCGCTTTCATCGCATCGTTGCCGTCGAGCGTCTCGCGATCCTCATAGCCGGTCACCCCGACGTCTTCGGCGCGAAACACTACGCACGGCATCCCGTTGTCGATCAGGGTGCAGGCGACACCGTCGATCTCATCCACATTATTGCCGGTCGGCAGCAGCGCGCCGCAGCTCGATCCCGCGGTATCGCGAAACGCGAGCGGGATCGGCGCGGCGGTGCCGGGCACGCCGCTGATCGCGGCATCGCCGTCATAGGTCACAATGCCGCCCGGCGTCGCGACCGTTGCCACCGCGACCTGTTCGGTATTGGCCATGAAGATCGCGACGCGGGTTTCGTCACCGATCGGCGTCACCAGCCCGCGCTCGATCGCGAACGGGCCGACCCCGGCGAGCATGTTGCCGCAATTCTGGCTGTCGGTGACGATCGCCTTGTCGACGAAGACCTGCAGGAAAAGGTAATCGACGTCGACGCCGTCGCGGGCGGATTTCGACACGACCGCGACCTTCGAGGTCAGCGGATCGGCTCCGCCCATGCCGTCGATCTGACGCGGATCGGGCGACCCCATCACGCGCAGCAGGAACGCGTCGCGCGTCGCGGGGTCGGCGGGCAGATCGTCGGCGAGAAAGAAGGCGCCCTTCGACGTGCCGCCACGCATCCACATGCAGGGGATGCCGTCACTCATATTTCAGCCCCAGCGCCGCGAGCTTGCCGCGCATGTCGTAGATGTCGAGACCGAGTTCGCCCGCCGCTAGCCGCTGGCGTTTCGATTCCTCGTTCGCCTCGCGCGCCTGCGCCGCCGCCAGGACGGTCGCCGCGTCGGCGCGTTTCGCCGCGCATACCCCGTCATCGTCCGCCACGATCACATCGCCCGGCTCGATCGCGGCCCCCGCGCAGACGATCGGAACGTTGACGCTGCCGAGCGTCGCCTTGACCGTGCCTTGCGCGAAGACCGCCTTCGACCAGACCGGAAAACCCATCCTGGTCAGGTCGCGCACGTCGCGCACCCCCGCGTCGATCACCAGCCCGCGACATCCGCGGGCCATCGCCGAGGTGGCGAGGAGGTCGCCGAAATAGCCGTCCTCGCAGGGGCTGGTCGGCGCGAGCACCAGGATGTCGCCCTCCTGCAATTGTTCGATCGCGACATGCACCATCCAATTGTCGCCGGGCGGGGCGGAGATCGTGACCGCCGATCCCGCAATCCGCGCGCCGGGATAGATCGGCCGCATCCTGCTGCCGAGCAAGCCGATCCGCCCCTGCGCCTCGTGCACGGTCGCGACCCCGGCCGACGCCAGCCCGTCGATCACGCGCAGATCGGCCCGTTCGATGTTGCGGACGACACGTCCCGCCATGGTCGCTCTCCTTCTTGAGGCACGGCTAGCGATGCGTATCGCGCCGCCCCAATCGATATTGCGCCACGGCGATAAGATTTTGCTATGTCCGAATGATGGAGCCGCATCCGTTCGATCTCAACCTGCGTCATTTGCGATCGCTGTCCGCGGTCGTCGAGCATGGGACGTTGAGCGCGGCGGCGGCGCGGATCGGGCTGTCGCAGCCCGCGCTGACGCAGGGCCTGTCGAAGCTGGAACGGCAATTGGGGGCGGCGCTGTTCGACCGGCGGCCCGACGGGCTGGCCGCGACGGCGGCGGGTAAGGCGATGGCCGACCGCGCCGCCGCCGCCTTTCGCCAGCTTGCCACCGCCAGCCGCGGCGGTCCGGCGGGCGGACGCGGTTTCTCGCGTCCCGACCAGTTGATGACCGCGACCCAGCTCGACGCTTTCCTGCGCGTCGCCGATGCCGGGGGGTTCGCGGGTGCCGCAGCGGCGAGCGGCCTGTCGCAACCCGCGCTGCACCGGGCGGTGCGCGATCTGGAGCAGGTCACCGGCTTGCCGCTGGTCGAGCGGCGCGGACGCGGCGTCGCGTTGACCGACCACGGCCACCGCATGGCGCGCGGCGTGCGGCTGGCGCACCGCGAGATCGCCGCGGGGATCGCCGAACTGTCGGCCGATCCTGCGGGCACCGGCCGGATCGCGGTCGGCGCGATGCCGCTGTCGCGCGCATTGGTCCTGCCGCGCGCGCTCGCCGCCTTCACCCGCGCCGCGCCGGGCGTAGTGATCGACGTGATCGAGGGATCGTGGCGCGAACTGGTCGATCCGTTGCGCGACGGCGTGATCGACCTGATGGTCGGCGCGCTGCGCGACACGGCCCTGCCCGATCTGGACCAGCGCGCGTTGTTCACCGATCGCCTGGCAGTGATCGCGCGCGCGGGGCACCCGCTGGCCGGGGTGGCGCGGCCAACGCTCGAACAGCTTGCGGCCTATCCGTGGATCGTCGGATCGGCGGCGACGCCGCTCAGCGGCCAGTGGCAGGCGTTGTTCGCGGGACGCGCGCCGCCGCCCGCCCCGATCGAATGCGGATCTGTGATGGTGATCCGCGGTCTACTGCGCGACTCCGACCTGCTGACGTTGCTGTCGCCCGATCAGGTCGCGCTGGAGGTCGATGCCGGGATGCTCGCGGTGATCGGCGCACGGCTGGCGGACAGCGTGCGCACGATCGGCCTGACGACACGCGCCGGATGGCGGCCGAGCGCCGCGCAGCAACGGTTGGTCGAGCTGATCGAGCGCGCATCCGAAACGGTCGGAATTCCGGAAAACGAATAAGATCGCGTCCTTTCCGATTGGCGGACGCGACGGGCGGGCGCGTACCGTTACGGCATGGAGAGAAACGTCGCCTTCATCGGTTTTGGCGAGGCGGCGATGGCGTTCGCCGACCCCGGCGCGCGCGGCTATGACCTGAAACTCGATGATCCTGCGACCCGTGCGCGGAAACTGGCGGACTTTGCGCGCTGCGACGTGACGCCGTGCGACAGCGCTACCGCCGCACTGATCGGCGCGCGCATGATCCTGTCGCTCGTCACGGCAGATCAGGCGCTGGCCGTGGCGCGCGGCGCGGCGGCAGCGATCGAGCCGGACGCGCTGTGGCTCGACATGAATTCGGTCGCGCCCGAAACGAAACGCGCCGCCGCCGCCGAGATCGATCGCACCGGGCGCTACGTGGACGTCGCCGTCATGGCGCCCGCCCAGCCCGGCGGCCGCGACGTGCCGTTGCTCGTCTCCGGCCCGTATGCGGCGGAGGGCGCAGCGGCGCTACGCGCCTGCGGCTTCACCAGCGTCCGCATCGTGGGAACCGCGATCGGCGACGCGTCCGCGATCAAGATGATCCGGTCGGTGATGATCAAGGGGATCGAGGCGTTGAGCGCCGAATGCGTGCTGGCGGCCGAAGCCGCGGGCGTGCGCGACGAAGTGACCGCCTCGCTCGATCTGACCTGGCCGGGCGCGGACTGGAAGCGCCGATTCGACTATAGTCTCGATCGCATGATGATCCACGGCGAGCGCCGCGCGGCCGAGATGGAGGAGGTTGTGACGACGCTGGACGCGCTGGGCACCAGTTCGACGATGAGCCGCGCCACGGTCGAGTTGCACTATGCGATCGGTTCACTTTGCGCGATGCCGCCCAGCGGGCTGTCGGCGAAACTCCGCGTGCTGCTGCCGTTCCTGACGCGACTGGAGAAAGCCGCGTGACGCTGATCATCGATTGCCACGGCCATTATACGACCGCGCCGGCCGCGCATAACGACTGGCGTGACGCGCAGAAGGCTGCGTTCAAGGCGGGGACCGACGCGCCGCCCTACCCCGCGATCGGCGACGACGAGATCCGCGAGACGCTGGAGGCGAACCAGCTTCGTCTGTTGCGCGAGCGCGGCGCGGACATGACGATTTTCTCCCCGCGCGCCTCCGCGATGGCGCCGCACGTCGGCGACGAAGCCGTCGCGATCGGCTGGGCGCGCGCCAACAACGACCTGATCGCGCGCTGCGTCGATCTGTATCCCGAAACGTTCGCGGGCGTTTGTATGCTGCCCCAGTCGCCAAAGGCCGACATGGCGGGATCGATCGCCGAGCTGGAACGCTGCGTGAGCGAACTCGGCTTCATCGGCTGCAACCTCAATCCCGATCCGGGCGGCGGACGGTTCGAACACCCGCCGCTGACCGATAGTTACTGGTATCCGTTTTACGAAAAGATGGTCGAACTGGACGTCCCCGCGATGATCCACGTGTCGGGCAGCTGCAACCCTGCCCTCCACGCGACGGGAGCCTATTACATCGCCGCCGACACGATCGCGTTCATGCAGTTGATCGAGGGCGATTTGTTCGCGGATTTCCCCACGCTCAGGTTCATCATCCCGCATGGCGGCGGCGCGGTTCCCTATCATTGGGGGCGTTACCGCGGGCTGGCCGATATGCTGAAGAAGCCCGCGCTCGACGGGCATGTGATGAACAACGTATACTTCGACACCTGCGTCTATCACCAGCCGGGCGTCGACCTGCTGGCGGACGTGATCGACACGAAGAACATCCTGTTCGGCAGCGAGATGGTCGGCGCGGTGCGCGGGATCGATCCGACGACGGGCGAGTATTTCGACGACACCAAACGCTATGTCGACGCGCTGCCGATCAGCGCGGACCAACGCCACGCGATCTTCGAGGGCAATTCGCGCCGCGTGTTCCCCCGGCTCGACGCGAAATTGAAGGAGAGAGGGCTGTGAGCGGTCCACAAGATATTCACGAGTATCTCGCCGAGTTCGAGGACATTCCCGGCACGCGCGTGTTCACCGCCAAGCGCGCGCGTCAGGGATACAACCTCAACCAATGCGCGATGAGCCTGATGAAGGACGAGAACCGCGCCCGCTTCCGTGCCGACGAGGCGGCGTATCTCGACGAGTGGAATATCACGCCCGAGCAGAAGGACGCGCTGTTGAAGCGCGACTATAACCGGCTGCTCGATCTGGGCGGCAACGTGTATTTCCTGGCGAAAGTGTTCTCCACCGACGGGCAGAGTTTCGCGCAGGCGGTGTCGACGATGACCGACATGAATTTCGAGGATTACACCGCGATGATGGTCGCGGGCGGACGGTCGCCCGAGGGCAATCGCAGCATCAAGGACAAAAGGTAATGGCGCGCATCACCGCAGGCGTCGGTTCCAGCCACGTGCCGTTGCTGGGCGTCGCATCCGATTTCGGCAAGGACAAGGATGACTATTTCGGGCCGATCTTCGACGGATTCGAATGGACCCGCGAATGGGAAAAGTCGGAAAAGCCCGACGTCGTGATCCTGGTGTTCAACGACCACGCGTCGGCGTTCGACATGAAGATCATCCCGACCTTCGCGATCGGCTGCGGCGAACGCTACAAGCCCGCCGACGAAGGCTGGGGCCCGCGGCAGGTACCCGAGGTGGAGGGGCATCCCGACCTCGCCTGGCATATCGCGCAGAGCCTGATCCTGGACGAATTCGACATGACGATCATCAACGAGATGGACGTCGATCACGGGCTGACCGTGCCGCTGTCTATGATGTTCGGCAAACCCGACGCGTGGCCGACAAAGGTCATCCCGCTCGCGGTGAATGTCGTCACCTATCCCCCGCCCTCGGGCAACCGCTGCTGGGCGCTGGGCGAGGCGATCGCGCGCGCGGTGGCGAGTTTCGAGGAAGACCTGAACGTGCAGGTCTGGGGCACCGGCGGGATGAGCCATCAGCTGCAGGGGCCACGCGCAGGGCTGATCAACCGGGAATGGGACAATCGCTTCATCGACGGGCTGATCGGCGACGGCGACGATCTGCGCCGCATTCCGCATATCGAATACCTCCGCGAGACCGGTTCTGAGGGAATCGAGATGGTGATGTGGCTGATCATGCGCGGCGCGATGGGCAGGAACACCCGCGCGCTGCACCGCCATTATCACGTCCCGTGCAGCAATACCGCGATCGGCCATGTCGTGCTGCGGCCCGACAATGGCGAGGGTCTCGACATGACCGGCAGCGACGCCGCGGAGCGAGTTGCGGCCGAGTAAACTTGATGAAGCCCCTCCCCTTCAGGGGAGGGGTTGGGGGTGGGGTTTATCCGCGAGCAGATCGCTTGAGGCGCCACCCCACCCCAACCCCTCCCCTGAAGGGGAGGGGCTTAGAAAGGAAGAACCATGACCCTGCGCATTGCGCTCGCCGGCGCCGGCGCGTTCGGCGAGAAGCATCTCGACGGGCTGAAGAACATCGACGGCGTAAAGGTGACCAGCCTCGTCGGACGGCGGCTCGAACCGACGCAGGCGATCGCCGCGAAATACGGCATCGGCCACGCCTGCACCGACCTGGCCGACAGCTTGTCGCGCGACGATGTCGATGCGGTGATCCTGTGCACCCCGACTCAGATGCACGCGGCGCAGACGCTGCAATGCATGGACGCGGGAAAGCACGTGCAGGTCGAAATCCCGCTGGCCGACAGCTTGGCCGATGCCGAATCTGTGCTGGCGAAGCAGCGGGAGACCGGCCTGGTCTGCATGGTCGGCCACACCCGTCGCTTCAATCCGAGCCATCAGTATCTGCACCGGAAGTTCGCCAGCGGCGAGGCGAGCGTGCAGCAGATGGACGTCCAGACCTATTTCTTCCGGCGCAAGAACATGAATGCGAAGGGTGAGGCGCGGTCGTGGACCGATCACCTGTTGTGGCATCATGCGGCGCATACCGTCGATCTGTTCGCGTATCAGGCCGGGCCCATCGTCGCCGCGAACGCGGTGCAGGGGCCGCTGCATCCCGATCTCGGCATCGCGATGGATATGTCGATCCAGTTGAAGGCGGAGAGCGGCGCGATCTGCACTTTGTCGCTGTCATTCAACAACGACGGACCGCTGGGCACGTTCTTCCGCTACATCTGCGACAACGGCACGTGGATCGCGCGCTACGACGATCTGGTGACGGGCAAGGAAGAACCGGTGGACCTGACCGGCGTCGCCGTGTCTTCGAACGGAATCGAATTGCAGGATCGTGAGTTTATCGCGGCGATCCGCGAGGGACGCGAGCCGAACAGCTCGGTCGCGCAGGTGCTGCCCTGTTACCGCGTGCTCGATCAGCTGGAGCGGCAGCTTTCGGCGTGAATGCGACTTACAAGACGCAGGTCGCGATCGTCGGCGGCGGTCCTGCCGGGCTGCTGCTCGGCCATCTGCTGCGCGCCGAGGGGATCGATTGCGTGATCGTCGAGCGGCAGACGCGGGCGCACGTTGAAAGTCGGATCAGAGCGGGCGTGCTGGAGGCGGGCACGACCGATCTGTTGCGCCGGATCGGCATCGACGCGCGGCTGAACGCCGAGGGAATGATCGAGAACGGGCTGAACCTCGGGACGCCGGACGGGTTGATCCGGATCGACATCAAGGCGCTGACCGGCAACCACGCGACCGTCTATGGCCAGACCGAGGTCACCCGCGACCTGATCGATGCCGCCCCGGCGCGCGGACTGGAGATCGTGTTCGAGGCGCACGATGTTGCGCTCCACGATGTCGACAGCGCGCAGCCTTCGGTGACCTATACCAAGGACGGCGCGGACCATCGGATCGAGGCCGATTTCATCGCCGGGTGCGACGGATCGCACGGCCCGTCGCGCCGAGCGATTCCGGCACACGCGGTGCGCGAATATGCGCGCGATTACCCGTTCGGCTGGCTCGGCATATTGGCGGATGTGCCGCCGTGCCATGACGAATTGATCTATGCGACCGGCAACGACGGCTTCGCGCTCGCCTCGATGCGTTCACCCACGCGCAGCCGTTACTACATCCAGGTTCCGTTGACCGAGCGGCTGGAGGACTGGCCCGCCGATCGTCTGTGGGATGTCCTGGACGCGCGCTTCGCGGGGCTGGCCAGCCGACCGATCGCGCGCGGGCCGGCGCTGGAGATGTCGATCGCGCCGCTGCGATCGTACGTGTTCGAAGCGATGCATTATGGTCGGCTGTTCCTGGCCGGGGACGCCGCGCATATCGTGCCGCCGACCGGTGCGAAGGGTCTGAACCTGGCCGCCGCCGACGTCGCCTACCTCGCCGATGCGATGATCGCGCATTACCGGCGCGGCGACCAAGCGGGCTTGGACGGGTATCAGACGAAGGCGCTGGCGCGGGTGTGGAAGACCGAGCGGTTCAGCTGGTATCTGACCGAACTGCTGCATCTTTTCCCCGACCAGGGCGATTTCAAGCGGCGGATGCAGATCGCCGAGCTTGACTACATCGCGGGATCGGAGGCGATGCAGCGCGCGATCGCCGAACAATTCGTGGGACTTCCCTTATGACCCTACCGACCCGCCGGATCGGCCCGTTCACCGTGTCGGCGATTGGGCTGGGCTGCATGAACCTCAGCCATGCGTACGGTGCGCCGGTGTCGGAGGATGACGGTGCGGCGTTGCTGAACCGCGCGCTCGATTCTGGCGTGACGTTCCTCGATACCGCCGCGCTATATGGCGGCGGGAACAACGAACGGTTGCTGGCGAAGGCGGTGATGCACCGGCGCGGCGAGTTTACGCTGGCGTCCAAATGCGTGCTCGACATGATCGACGGCAAGCGCGCGCTGGACGGGTCGCCAGCGGCGATCGCGAAGACGCTGGACGGCGCGCTGACGCGGCTCGGGACCGACCATATCGATCTATATTATCTGCACCGGCTCGACCGCCGCGTGCCGATCGAGGA
This sequence comes from Sphingomonas sp. SUN019, assembly GCF_024758705.1. Classification (NCBI taxonomy): domain Bacteria; kingdom Pseudomonadati; phylum Pseudomonadota; class Alphaproteobacteria; order Sphingomonadales; family Sphingomonadaceae; genus Sphingomonas; species Sphingomonas sp. SUN019. Next base: position 1,846,819 of record NZ_CP096971.1, read on the forward strand.
TTCGGTCGGCGCGATGGTGCGGGCCATCGACGCGGGCAAGATCAGCGCGATCGGCCTGTCCGAGATGTCGGCGGCGACGATCCGCCGTGCGTATGCGGTCCATCCGGTGGCCGCGGTGCAGAGCGAATATTCGCCGGTCGTCCGCAATCCCGAAATCGCGGTGCTCGATACATGCCGCGAACTCGGGATCGGCTTCGTCGCGTTTTCGCCGGTCGCGCGCGGATTGCTGTGCGACGCGGTGCGCGACGATGCGTATGAGAACGAGCATGACATCCGCCGCGGGATGCCGCGCTTTAACGGCGACAATCTGCGGCACAATCTGATCGCGGTCGATGCGTATGACGCCCTCGCCCGCCGCGTCGGCGCGACGCCAGCACAACTCGCGCTCGCCTGGGTGCTGGCGCGCGGCGACCATGTCGTGCCTATCCCCGGCACGCGCAGTATCGCGCATCTGGAGGAAGACCTCGGCGCGCTGGCGCTGTTGCTCGACGCCAGCGTGTTCGACGCGGTCGACGCGATCTTCGCAGGCGGCGCGATCCGCGGTGCGCGCTATTCCGCCGCGATGCAGGCGCAGATCGATACCGAAACGTTCCCTGACGAGGAGCTGGCCTAAGCTGGAATGGCTTCGGGCTCGTCCACGCCGTGCGTCACGTCGGCGATACGCAGCCGGGTGAACGCCAGCGCGGCGAGCGACACCAACGACCCGCACGCCATGACGATCGCGACTCCGCCCAGGCCCACGCCGCCCGCGAACAGGAACCCTGCGAGCATCGGGGAGAGCGCCGCCCCGCCCCGCCCCACCCCGATCGCGAAGCCGGTTCCGGTGGCGCGGACGTGTGACGGAAAGGCGCGGGCGAAGATGGTGTAATAGCCGACGATCGCGGCGTTCGTGAAGAAGCCCGACAGGCACGCGAGCGCCGACAGCATCATGAGCGTCGATGCGCCCGACGCGCCGAACAGCGCAACCGTCAGGCTGGACACGGCGAGCGTGAACAGGGTCAGCCGCTTCAGGTCGAACTTCTGCGCCAGCAACCCGAAGATCGCGCCGCCGGTCGCGCCGCCGACATTGGTCCACACCAGCACCCCGGCCGCGGAACTGGGATCGAACCCCAGATCGACAATGATCTTCGGCGACCATTTCAGGATGAAGTAGAAGGTCACGGCGTGCGCGAAATAGCCGAGCGTGACCAGGATCGTCGTGCGCAGCAAGGCGGGGCTGAAGATGTCGGTGATCGACCTTTTCTCCTCAGCCGCGGTCAACGTCGGCAGTACGTCGATCGCGGGGTGCTGCATCCGCGTGAGCGTCGCGTTGATCCGCGCAAGCGCGCCTGCGGGCCGCCGATCGACCAGATAATGCACCGATTCGGGGATGAAGAACCACACCAACGGAATGAAGCAGGCGGTGACGATCGCGCCGAATTCGAACACCGCGCGCCAGTCCCCTCCCTTCAACAGCAGCGCCGCGACCGACCCGCCGATCACCGCGCCGATCGGATAGCCGATCGTCATCAGCGCGAGGCAGATGTTGCGCCGCCGCGCATTGGCGAACTCCGCGGTCACCGCGTTGACAGTCGCGAGCATCCCGCCGATGCCGAGGCCGGTCAGCACGCGCCACACCGACAGGTCGCCGATCCCGCTCGCGCGGCTGGCCATGAACATTCCGGTCAGCATCGTGACGAGGCAGCCGAGCATCATCTTGCGCCGCCCGATGCGGTCGGCGAGCCCGCCCAGCAGGACCGATCCCACCGCCATGCCGATCAACTCCATCGACAGAACCACGCCCAGCGCGGCGCGCTCCACGCCCCATTCGGCGGCGATGCCGGGCGAGGCGAAGCTGATCGACAGCACGTCGAACCCGTCGAGCGCGTTCAGCCCGACGGTGATCGCGACCGCCGCGATCTGCAGGCGGCTCATCGGCGCATCGTCGATGATCGCGCGCGGGTCTCGGTTCATTCAAACATCCTCTTTTTCGCCGACCTAGCCGAGCGATCTGCGCAGGTCATCCCGCGGAACTTCATCGCGGTTCCTGCCCGGCAAGCAACGCACCGAACCGGGGGTGCGCGAAATGCATCGGCACGTCCTGCCGGTGCGGCCATGTCTGGCGCACCTGTTCGGCGGGCAGGATCACGTCGGGACCGAGCGGGTCTTCCGGATACAGCACCGCCGCGGGCTGAAGATGCGCGACGGTATGCGCCAGGCCGGTTTCGTAATCGCCCTGCCACTGCATCATGTAATCGAGTCGCTTGATCTTCCACGCGCCGTCTTCGCGAACGTAATCATTCTCGTAGATGCCCGCTTCCCAGAATTGCTGCGGCATGAAATCGGGTTTCCGGTCGATCACGCTGTCATGCCAGCCGCCGAGCAGCATCCCGCGGAACCGGCCCTTGGCGCTCTGCCGGTCGGGGGCTATAGTGATGATGTCCTGCATCTGGAAATGATCGAGCACCAGCCCGTCGACCGGCCCCGGCCGCCCTTGCGTGAAACGGCCCGCGATCCAGTCCCCATACAGCCGCTTCACCCCGGCATGGCCGTGATATTCGCCCGACAGGAACACGACGACGCCGTCGCGTGCGAACAGTTCGGCGACGTCGTCGGGACGGTTGAAATCGATGTAGTAACCGTAGGCCCAGTGGAGCCGGCGGATCGCGTTCATATCCTCGAGTTCGCCGACGCGATTCTCCAGCGCTTCGAGCCGTGCGGTCGCGTTGGGATCCATTTCTGGCATCATCCGATCTCCTGCTCTATTTTGTATGCAAGACTAACGGATAATCGATCCGTGGCGAGAGGAAAATCGGATGGGCTGGGATGGCAAGGTCGCATTCGTCACGGGCGGGGTTTCCGGCATCGGCTTTGGCATCGCGCGCGCGTTTGCCGCGGCCGGTATGCGGCTGATCCTGTCCTATCGCGACGAAACGCACCGGGCCGCTGCCGAACGCTGGTTCGTGGACGCGGGATATGTCGCGCCGGTGTTCGTGAAGCTGGACGTGACCGATCGCGCGCGCTTCGCCGAGGTCGCGCACGAGATCGATGCGCGGTTCGGGCGGCTAGACGTGCTGGTGAACAATGCCGGGGTCAGCGTGTTCGGGCCGACCGACGAGGCCGCCCACGCCGACTATGACTGGATCATGGGCGTGAATTTCGGCGGAGTCGCGAACGGGCTCGTCGCATTGTTGCCGCTGGTGAAGCGCGGCGGTCCGGGTGGGCACGTCGTCAACGTCGCGTCGATGGCGGCGTATCTGTCGGGACCGCAGGCGGGGATCTATACCGCCAGCAAATTCGCCGTGCGCGGCCTGACCGAATGCCTGCGCTACAATCTGGCCCCCTATGGCATCGGCTGTTCGCTGATGTGCCCCGGCCTGACGCGCACCAACGCCTGGGACAGCGCGCTGAAGCGCCCGGACGATTTCGCCGAATCGGGCTTTGCGGCGGTCGATCGCGCCGAGCTGGAGACGTTCGGCGCGGCGTTCGACGCTGGAATGGACCCGTTCGAGGTGGGCGGAAAGACGCTGGCGGGCATGACCCGCAACGACGCGGTGATCTTCACCCATCCCGAATTCGCCGAGGATTTCCGCGAGATCTACGACGCCAGCATCGCAGCGCTGCCCGACGAACCGGTGCCCGAAGGCCGCCAGGAGATCGAACGCCTGCGCCGCGCCGCCGCCCGCGACGCCGCGGCGGGCAAGGCGATCGGGCTGGCTGATCTGATCTAGAACCAATAGGCGATCGCCCGCATTTCGATCGACGCGCGGGGTGGCGCGTCCGCGGGGCAATCGGGATCGTCGAAGGCGACATGCGGGACCGAATGCGCGCGTTCGGGGTCGCTGTCGTTGGTCTTGAACATGATCACCTCGTCGCGGTCGAGGTCGCCGAACCAGTGCCAGCGGTGCGTGGGGGAGTGCGCGACGACGAGGCCCTCGAACGACCATTCGTCGACGCCGTCGCGGTCGAAGATGGCATCGGCAGGCAGCAGGTCGGCGGTCGCGACGCTGCGCGCGTCGCATAGCGCCAGCGGCACGTCCTGCGGTGCGGGCGAGATTGCGCGCCAGACGTTGTAATGTGCGGTGCGTCGCGGTTGATGTCTTCCCTCCGGCAACGACCGCGCCGAGAAAATCGCGGCGGTCGAATCTGAAACGTCGACATGCGCGAATCGCGCGGGCCGCGAATTATCGAGCGCACCCGACAGCGCGGAGCGTTCGGCAAAGCGCAGGACGCCGGCCCCGGTCACCGACACCGCATCCGCGCCGGTCACCTGCTGCACAAGCGCGGCGATCTCTTCAGGGTGGACCGCCGCCACCGCGGCGGCGTCGGCGAAATCGGCGACGGCGCTGCGATGCGGCATCAGGGCGAACCCCTCGCAATCAAGCGACGTACCCGAAGTGCGCGACTCGGCGATCGGCATCGGCTCGGGCGCGATGACGACGGTGTCGCGGCTGGAGTCGTTCGCGAAATAGCGCATCCTTTCGTGCCCGCGCGCGACATAGTTGATCATCGCCTGCATCGCCGCCGTTCCTCTCCGCATCACGTCCGTCTGCGCATGATGTTGCGCAGCATCGCCGCAGCACGCAACTGTCAACAATTCATGCTGGCAGCGCCGATGGTGGTAGTTTTGGTACTTCTTGTGCCGCGGCTTTTCGTATGTCTTACTGACAATGAACCCGACAGTTTCGCGGTTCGGGAAGGGGTCACGTTCCGGCGAAGGACGGGCCTAATATTCAGGGGAGGAGCTTCGATGCACGATATTGTCCACACGCGGCGGATCGCGCGCTTGCTGGCGTCAGCCTCGGCCGCGGGCCTGGCGATGGCGACGCCGGCGCTGGCGCAGGACCAGACGCCACCCGCCACAATCACACCGCCCACCGCCCCGCCCACCACAGCGGCGCAAGGACCGGAGGGGGCGGAGTTCGGCGCGACGCAGGATATCGTCGTCACCGCGCAGTTCCGTCAACAGAAGCTGCAAGACATCCCGATCGCGATCACCGCGGTCAATTCGGCCGAGCTGGAGGCGAAGAACCAGACCAATCTGGCGCAAGTCGCGGACAATGCCCCGAACGTGTCGCTGAAGCCGCAGGGCGCGTCGTTCGGACCGTCGGTCGTCGCGTCGATCCGCGGCGTCGGGCAGAACGATTTCAACCCGGCGTACGAACCCGGCGTCGGCATCTACATCGACGACGTCTATTACCCGCAATTGACCGGCGCGGTGTTCGACCTCCTCGACCTCGACCGCGTCGAAATCCTGCGCGGGCCGCAGGGCACGCTGGCGGGGCGCAATTCCGAAGGCGGCGCGATCAAGCTGTATTCGAAGAAGCCGACCGGCGAGGGCGGCGGCTTCGTCGAGGTGAGCTATGGTTCGCGCAACCGCATCGGCGTGCGCGGCGCGGCCGATTTCAAAATCACCGACACGCTGTTCGGCCGTATCTCAGGCGTGGCCAAGCAGCAGGAGGGCTTCGTCGACCGGATCGATTTCGGTTGCGCCAACCCGTCGAGCGGCATCCCCGCGACGCAATCGGGCGGCGACTGCACGATCAGCAAGCTGGGCGGCATCGGCTATCAGGCGATCCGCGGCATCCTGCGCTGGCAGCCGACCGACGCGCTGGAGGTGAACGTCATCGGCGATTATACGCATGACGAACATACGATCGCGGGCGAAGTGCTGCTGGCGACATCGCCGATCAATTCGCCGAACGTGAACCCCGTGCCTGGCGTGCCGTATGACGATCGCTTCCTCTGCGGGCGGTTCTGCAACTACATCACCACCGGCCAGCCTGCGGCGACATGGGTGCCCCCGATCCCGGTCGACCCGCTGGGCGCAGCGGGCACGCCGCTGGCGGCGACGACCGGCAACGATCGCAGCCTGTACGACGGCTGGGGCGTGTCGGGGCAGATCAACTATCAGGTGAACGACACGATCGCGCTGACATCGATCACCGGATACCGCGAGTTCGATACGCGGTTCGATTCGGATGACGATCTGTCGCCAGCCAATGTCGGGTTCGGCAAGAACCATCTGACCAACTGGAGCTTCAGCCAGGAGTTGCGCGCCAACGCGCAGCTAACCGATGCGCTGAACCTGACGATCGGGGCCTATTACTTCAAGCAGGAGTCGCTCTACGATTCGCTGCAGGACATCCGCTACGTGCCGGTGTTTCCGCTGCAGTTTCGCCAGCCGGACCCCACAAAGGCCGACGCGAAGGCCGTCTTCGCACAGGCGTCGTTCAACCCGTTCGAGGGGTTCACGCTCAGCGGCGGGCTGCGCTACACTGACGAATCCAAGGATCAGCAATATTTCCGCCTGAACCTGGACGGCACGGTCAACCGCTTCCTCGATCCCGTCGGCGCGGTGTACGGCGTCGGTTATTCCGGGCCGGATACGCAGGGGTTGTTCGGCGGCGGGACGGTCACCGCGCTGTCCGGGCTGATCGCGAAATACAGTGCGAAGCGGGTCGATTACCGGCTGGCGGCAGATTATCGCTTCTCGCCCGAACTGCTGGTGTACGCGTCGTTCTCGACCGGGTTCAAGGGCGGCGGTTCGAACCCGCGGCCGTTCAACGCGCAACAGGTGATCCCGTTCGCGCCGGAACAGCTGAATGCGTATGAAGTCGGGCTGAAGAGCGACTTTTTCGACCGGAAGGCCCGTTTCAACCTGTCGGCGTTCATCAACGACTATAAGGATATCCAGATTCCGGTCAGCACCTGTCCGGGCGCGCCGTGCGCGGCGCGGCTGAATGCGGGCGAGGGCCAGATCAAGGGGTTCGAGGCCGAATTGTCGGTGTTCCCGGTGCCGGGCCTCGCGATCGACGCGTCGCTCAGCTATCTGACGTTCAAATACAACGCCGACAGCCTGAACCCGTCGGCGACATTCCCGACCAATCCAGGCGGCGTGGTGGCGAACGATCCGCCGACCGTGCCGCCGTGGAAGTTCGGCCTGGGCGCGCAGTACAAGGCCGATCTGGGCAATGCGGGCAGCATCACGCCGCGCTTCGACGTCAATTACCAGGACAAGCAATATACCGGGCCGACCGTGCTGAACGGCACGCGCATCCGCAACTTCATCCCGGCCTATACGCTGGTCAATGCGCGGCTGACGTGGACAAATGCGAACGAGGATCTCGACATCTCGCTGGAGGCGCTGAACCTGCTCGACAAATATTATCTGCTGACGATTTTCGACCTGCGCGGCGCGGGCGCGGGGTTCCGCAAAGGGCGCCCGGGCAGCCCGCAGGAGTTCGCGCTGACCGTGAAGAAGAAGTTCTGACCACGTTTTAGGGGGCGCGGCGGGAATGGCCTGACGGCTGTTCCCGCCCTGCCCACCCCCGAGGAAATACCGCATGACCGACACCGACCGCGTAACGCTCTATCACTGGGAGCCGAACGCCAATTCGGGCAAGCCGATGCTGACCCTATTCGAGAAGGGCGTCGCGTTCGACAGCCACTATCTCGATCTGCTGGCCTTCGATCAGCACAAGCCCGAGTATCTGGCGGTCAACCCACTCGGCACGATCCCGGCGATGACGCACGGTGACCTGGTGCTGACCGAATCGACCGCGATCATGGAATATGTCGACGAGGCGTTCGCGGGTCCGAAGCTTATGCCCGAGGATCCGGTCGACGCATGGCGCGTGCGCTGGTGGATGAAGTTCATGGACCAGTGGCTCGCCCCCAGCTTCTCGATGATCGGGTGGAGCGTGTTCGTCGGGCCATCGGTGCGGCAGCGCGACCCGGCTGAGCTCGACGCCGCGATCGAACGCATCCCGATGCCCGAGCGCCGTGTGGCGTGGCGGAAAGCGATCAGCGGCGCGTTCTCGGCCGAGGAAATGGCGGAATCGCAGCGCCGCGTGGCGATCGGCATCGGGTTTCTGGAGGAGGCGCTGGGGAAGCGCGAATGGCTGGCGTCGGACAGCTACAGTCTGGCCGACATCAACGGCTTCAACCTCGGCTATGCGCTGCCGCTGTCGCAGCCGCACCTGTCGAACGACGATCTGACCCCGAACATCATGCGCTGGCTGCGCGCGATCTACGCCCGGCCCGCGACGCGCGCGTGCTGGGCGATGGGGCGCACCGACATGGCGAAGCGCGTCAGCATCCTGGAAAGCGAAGCCGCATGAACGGCATCCTGTATCACGGCGAACCGAACGGGCCGTCGCTGACCGTGCTGGCGGCGGCGTTCGAAAAGGGTGTCGAGTTGACGCTGGAGCGGATCGATCTGGTCGCGGGCGAACGCCACGGCGCGCGGGCGCCGCATGCGTTCGAGGTCGAACAGTCGATCGAGGGCGAAGGGCCGGTGCTGGTGGTGGACGGCGTCGCGATGGCGGACAGCGTGTTCGTCGCCTGCTATCTCGACGATACCGGCGACGGACCCGCGCTGCGGCCGGCTGATCCCTATGCGCGGTGGCAGGCGATGGCGTGGTGCCGCTACGTGATCGAACGCATCGCGCCCGCCGCATCGTATCTGGGGCTGAGCGCCGCGCCGCCGGCCGCGGTTCCAGCGGGAATCGCGAGCCAGGATCTGGCCGATCGCTGGCGCGAGGCGGTGGAGGGGCGGTTCGACGCCGCCAAGCTGGACGACAGCCGGGCGAAGATCGCGCAAGGGGTCGAGAAGGTCGAGGCGCAACTGGCCGACGGGCGCGCGTGGCTGATGGGCGATTTCGGGATTGCCGATCTGGAAAGCTACTCTTGGCTGGCGGGAATGCCCGCGCTGCACCCGGATGCCTTCGCCGACAGACCGCGCACCGCGGCGTGGCTCGATCGCGTGAGGACGAGGCCGTCGGTCTCGCGCGCGCTGGCGCTGGCGACCGTCGCCGAACCGTCCGCGGTGTGGGCGCCGGGGCCTGAAATCAACCGCTGGGGTTAGGACGACAGGATGCGATCGATCGACTATTTCGACCGCGGGCATGACCGCGATCCGGCCCATACCGCGCTGGTCGATGTCGCCAGCGGGGAGCGGCACACGTTCGCCGAGGTCAGGGCACGCACCGTGGCGATCGCGGCGGCGATGTACGCGTCGGGGTTCCGGAACCAGCAGTCGGTCGCGCTGTACGGCCCAAACAGCGCGGCGATCATGATCGCATTGCTCGCGATCTGGCGCGCCAACGGGCGCTGGGTGCCGGTCAACACGCGCAACGCGATCGACGCCAATGCGGCCTATCTGTCCTACGTGCGGTGCGGGTGGATGTTCTATCATTCGAGCATGGCGGAGGATGTCGCGGCGCTTAGGGCGCGGACCGCGACGCTGACGCATTTCGTATGTCTGGACCGGCGGATGGGCGACGATCCGTCGCTGGACGAGTTCGTCGCCGCCGCACCGCACGCGACGCTGCCCGATTTCTCCGATCCGTTCGGCGCGCCGGACGATGTCGTCGGGCTGTTCCCGACCGGCGGGACGACCGGACCGTCGAAGGGGGTGGTCGTCACCAACCTGGGCTGGAGCACGATGCTGGAGACGCTGGGCGAGGCGGTCGGGCGCGGCGTGTCCGATCCTGTATCTCTGGTGGTCGCACCGATCACCCATGCCGCGGGGCCTGTCGCGCTCGGCACGATGGCGCTGGGTGCGACACAGGTGATCCTGCCGGGCTTCGACGCCGACCGCGTGCTGCGCACGATCGCCGAACACCGCGTGACGCACATGTATCTGCCGCCGACCGCGCTGTACGGCCTGCTCGGCTCGCCCGAACTGGGGCGGCAGGACGTGTCGTCGCTGCGCTATTTCATCCTGGTCGGATCGCCCGTGTCGCCCGAAAAGCTGCGCCAGGCGGTCGAGGCGTTCGGGCCGTGCATGTGCCAGGCGTATGGTCAGGTCGAATCGCCGATGATCACGACGTGGCTGACCCCCGAGGTGGTCGCGGCGGCGGCGGCGGGCGACCATCCCGAGCGGCTGGCGAGTTGCGGAAAACCGACCCGATCGGTGCAGGTCGGGATCATGGACGACGACGGCAATCTGCTGCCTGATGGCGAACGCGGCGAGATCGTGGTGCGCGGCGTGCTGGTGTCGAAGGAGTATTTCGAGCTGCCCGACGCGACGGCGGAGGCGCGCGCATTCGGCTGGCACCATACCGGCGACGTCGCCTATCGCGACGAGCATGGCTTCCTGTTCATCGTCGATCGCAAGAAGGACATGGTGGTAACCGGCGGCTTCAACGTCTTCACCGCCGAGGTCGAGGCGGCGGTGACCGAATTGGCGCAGGTCCGCGAATGCGCGGTGATCGGCGTGCCGCACGAGAAATGGGGCGAGCAGGTCCATGCGGTCGTCGTTGCCGACGGGATCGACGACGCAACGATCATCGCGCACGCCAAGGCGCGGCTGGGCGGCGTGAAGGCGCCGAAGAGCGTCGCCTTCGTCGCCTCCATCCCGCGCACCGCGGCGGGCAAGATGGACAAGAAGGCGCTGCGAGCCGACCATTGGCGCGGCGACCGGCTGGTGAATTGAAAGAGCATATATGACGAAGTCGCAAGGTTGGCTGGTCCTGTTGGCGGGGGCCGCGTTCGCGCTGAGCGCGTGCAGTGCGGCGACCGGTTCGGACAGCGCCCCGACAGCGGGCGGGGTAGACGCGGCGCGCATCGCGGCTGCGGCGCCGGGCGAATGGCTGTCGACCGGGCGTACCTATGACGAGCAACGCTTCAGTCCGCTGGAAAAGTTGAACCAGTCCAATGTCGCGGGGCTCGGGCTCGCCTGGTTCGCCGATCTCGACACCGCGCGCGGGCAGGAAGCGACGCCGCTGATGATCGACGGCGTGCTCTATGTCTCGACCGCATGGAGCATGGTGAAGGCGTATGACGCGCGCACGGGCAAACCGCTCTGGTCCTACGACCCGCAGGTGCCGCGCGAGACATTGGTCAAGGCGTGCTGCGATGCGGTCAACCGCGGCGTCGCGGCGTGGGGCGACCGGCTGTTCGTCGGCACGCTCGACGGCCGCCTGATCGCGCTCGATCGCCGGACGGGAAAGCCGGTGTGGAGTGTCGTCACGCTCGACCAGAAGGGCAATGGCACGATCACCGGCGCGCCGCGCGTCATCAACGGCATGGTGATGATCGGCAACGGCGGCGCGGAGTTCGGCGCGCGCGGCTATGTCACCGCATACGATGCCGCGACCGGCAAGCAACGCTGGCGATTCTACACCGTCCCCGCGCAGCCGGGAAAGGAGAACGAACCCGCGTATCTGAAGACCGCGGCGCAGACCTGGGCCGGCGAATGGTGGAAGCAGGGCGGCGGTGGCACGGTGTGGGACGCCATGGCGTATGACCCTGCACTCGACCTGTTGTACATCGGGGTCGGCAACGGCAGTCCGTGGAACCATCTGTACCGCTCGCAGGGCAAGGGCGACAATTTGTACCTTTCGTCGATCGTCGCGATCCACGCGAAGACCGGCGACTATGCCTGGCATTACCAGACGACGCCCGGCGACAGCTGGGACTTCACCGCCACGCAGCACATCATCCTGGCCGATGTGACGATCGACGGGAAACCGCGCAAGGTGCTGATGCAGGCGCCGAAGAACGGATTCTTCTATGTACTCGACCGGACCGACGGGAAGCTGATCTCGGCGAAGAACTTCGTGCCGACGAACTGGGCGACCGACATCGACATGAAGACCGGGCGACCGATCGAGACGCCGGAAGCGCGTTACTACAAGACCGGCAAGCCGTTCATCGGATCGCCCGGTGCGACCGGTGCGCATAGCTGGCACCCGATGGCGTTCGATCCGAAATCGGGGCTGGTGTTCATCCCCGCCAACCTCGCCGCTTTCCCGTACATCCCCGATCCGGCGTGGAAGCCCGCCAAGCTCGGCTTCAACGTCGGCGTCGACATGGGCAAGGCGGCGATGCCCGCGATCCCCGCCGTCCGCAACGGCGCGCTGGCGGCGACGACCGGCGCGCTGATCGCGTGGGATCCGGTCGCGCAGAAGGAGCGTTGGCGCGTGTCCTACAAGGGGCCGTGGAATGGCGGACTGCTGGCGACCGGCGGCGGCGTCGTGTTTCAGGGCAATGCGACGGGCGAATTCGCCGCTTATGCCACGGCCGACGGGCGGAAACTCTGGTCGTTCCCCGCCCAGACCGGCGTGGTCGCCGCGCCGATCAGCTATGAACTGGACGGTGAGCAATATGTCGCGGTGCTGGCGGGCTGGGGCGGCGTGTGGGCGCTCGCGCCGGGCGTACTGATCGACAAGAGCGGCCCGGCGCGCAACATCAGCCGGCTGCTGGTGTTCAAGGTCGGCGGCAAGGCGACACTGCCCCCCGCCCCGCCGCTGGAAAAGCTAACGCTCGATCCACCCGCCTCCACCGCGACGCCGCAGGTGATCGCTGCGGGGGGCGAGCGGTTCGGTCGCTTCTGCGGCGCGTGCCACGGCGACGCCGCGGTCGGCGGCAGCCTGGTCCCCGATCTGCGCCGCAGCGGGGCGCTGAACGACGCGGCGACGTGGCAGCAGATCGTCCACGGCGGGGCGCTGAAGGACAATGGCATGGTCAGTTTCGCGCCGGTGATGAGCGCGGACGCGATCGAGACCGTCCGCCAGTATGTCATCGCGCGCGCGAACGAGGACAAGGCGCTGGAGCAAGGCGGCGGCGCCGTCAGGAAGGCGAAGTAATGCCGATCGATCCCAACAAGGTCGTCGCGATCGACGTCCACGTCCATGCCGAGGTGTCGTGCCACGATCCCGAAGATCCGGTAATGGCGAAATATTTCGACGCTGCATCGGCCTATTTCAAGGCCGACCGGAAACGCCCGACGATCCCCGAGACGATCGACTATTATCGCGAACGCAACATCGCCTTCTGCCTGTTCACGGTCGATGCCGAATGCGGCATGGGAACGAAACGGATCAGCAATTACGAGGTGGCGGACATCGCCGCCGAGCATGACGATATCGTGATCCCGTTCGCGTCGATCGATCCGCACAAGGGCAAATTGGGTGCGCGAGAGGCGCGCGACCTGGTCGAGAATCACGGGGTGAAGGGCTTCAAATTCCATGGCATCGCGCAGAACGCGCATCCCGCCGATCGCATGGCGTATCCGATCTACGAAGTGATCGCGGAATATAAGCTGCCCGCGATCTTCCACACCGGCCATTCGGGGATGGGCACGGGAATGCCGGGCGGCGGCGGGCTGCGGCTGAAATATGGGCAGCCGATGCTGATCGACGATGTCGCGGTCGATTTCCCCGACATGAAGTTCATCCTGGCGCATCCGAGCTGGCCGTGGACCGACGAAAGCCTGTCGATGGCGCTGCACAAGGACAATGTGTACATTGACCTCAGCGGCTGGTCGCCCAAATATTTCCCGAAGCAGGTGATCCAATACGCCAACACGCAACTGAAGCATAAGATGATGTTCGGCAGCGACTGGCCGCTGATCCGCCCCGAAAAATGGATCGACGCGGCGAAAGAAGCGGGCTTTCGCGACGAGGTGCTGCCGCTGATCATGAAGGACAATGCGGTGAAGCTGCTGGGGTTGGGGTGAGCGCGCTTTTCGGCGATCCTCCCCTGCAAGGGGAGGTGGCAGCCCGGAGGGCTGACGGAGGGGTGTCGCCCTATCCGGATACCGGGACACCCCTCCGTATCGCTGCGCGAGCCACCTCCCCTTGCAGGGGAGGATTCAGATGAGCGATTTCACCGGGCATCACATCGTCGTCACCGGCGCGTCGTCGGGGATCGGGCGCGCGACCGCGCTGCTGCTGGCGAGCCGGGGCGCAAAAATGTCGTTGATCGCGCGGCGTGCTGAGACGCTGGCGGCAGTGCGCGAATTGGCGGGCGGCGAAACGTTCGCCGCACCCGCCGACGTATCCGACCGCGCGGCGTTACTCGGCGCGATCGACGCGGCGGAGGCGGCGTTGGGCCCGATCGACGGCCTGTTCGCCAACGCCGGGACGGGCGGCACGTTCGCCGCCTTTACCGAATACGACGATGCGGTGTTCGAAGACGTTCTGCGCACCAACCTGCTCTCCCCGTTCTGGGCGATGAAGCGCGTCTTGCCCGGCATGATCGAACGACGCCGCGGCGCGATTCTGGTTACCGGCAGTCTGGCGAGCGAGCGCGGGATGGCGCGCAATCCGGGCTATGTCGCGTCGAAGCACGGCGTGCTGGGCCTTGCCCGCGCAGCCGCGCTGGAAGTCGCGCCGCACGGTGTTCGCGTCAACTGCATCGTGCCCGGCTTTGTAGAAACCGAGATGCTCGCGAACATCCCCTACGAAGCCCGCGCGACGATGGCGGCGCGGGTGCCGCAACGCCGTACCGGCAGCGCGGAGGAAGTCGCGGAGGTCGCGGCCTTCATGTTGTCCGACGCCGCCGCGCACGTCACCGGCCAGTCCTGGGCGGTCGATGGCGGCATCCTGAATACGCTGACCGTCTGAAGGGCTGCGCCATGACGCTGAAATACTATCACGCCGAACCGCTCGCCAATTCGCTGAAGTCGATGGCGCCGCTGTTCGAAAAGGGGCTGGCGTTCGAGAGCGTGTACGTGAACCTGCACAAGTTCGAACAGCACGAACCGTGGTTCGTCGCGATCAATCCCGAGGGACAGGTGCCCGTGCTGGACCACGACGGCGCGATCATCACGCAGACGACCGTCATCAACGAATATCTCGAAGACGCCTTTCCCGACACGCCGCCGCTGCGACCCGCCACGCCGGAGGGCAAGGCGCGGATGCGATATTGGAACAAGTTCGTCGACGAACACGTGATGAACCACGTGTCGATGCATGGCTGGCACCGAATGGTCGGCGTCATCGCGCGAGGGATCGAAAGCGGCGCGTTCGAGGAGATCATGGCGCGCATTCCGTTGCCCGATCAGCGCGCGAAGTGGAAGGCGGCGCGATCGGGCTTTTCCGACGAGCAACTGGCGCACGCGACCGGGAAGATCGACTATGCGCTGGACAAGGTCGAGGCGCAGCTTTCGCGAACGTCTTGGCTGGCGGGTGACGACTACACGCTAGCCGACATCAATTTCTATGCGCATTGCGGGATGATGGTGGAGCGGATGTTCCCCGACCTGAACGTCGCCGCGCGTTTTCCGCGGCTAATCGACTGGCGCGACCGCGTGACCGCACGGCCCGCGATGCAGCAGGCGCTCGCGATGCCGGACCACACCGAACCGGGGCTGCGGACGTGGTCGGGCGAGGTGCGTTAACCGCCAAAGAAATTCAGTTCCAGCAGCACGCCGTCGGGATCGGTGACGAAGATCTGCCGCAGGCCCGCGGCGGCCACATCGTTCAGCCGGTGGTCGAGCCCCATCGCCGCGATCCGCGCGAGCACATCGCCGTGCCCGGCGCAGCGGAACGCGACGTGGTGCAGCGCGCCGGTCGGCCCCGCGGCCATGTCGCGGTCGAACAGCCGCGGCGCATCCAGGCCGTTCAGGTGCAGCACCGCGCGTCCGCCCGAATCATGCATCCACCGCGCGGTGGCGTGCGTCAGCGGCGGCGGGGCGGCACGTTCTTCCAGCGCCAGCAGGTCGCGATAGAAGGCCTCCGCACGATCGAGATCGCGTGTCACGATGTTGATATGGTCCAGCGATTCCACCGTCATGTACGGCTCTCCCGTCGATCGCAAAATCGTTTGCGTAGCATACAGATTATCCTAAGATGCGGCCACAGGAATCGTCGCTCGCCGGACAATGCCGGGACGCGCTCACGCAGGAGAGGATATGATGGCGGACAATCTCGAATCGGTGCTGAACGCGGCGGGCAATCCCGTCAAGATGCTGCGCAACTCGCAACTGGGCGCCTATGTCTATCCGGTGGTCGCGCCGGAATTCCACAACTGGCGCAGCGAACAATGGGCGTGGCAGCATAGCGCGGTCCTGTTCGACCAATCGCATCACATGGTCGACCTGTTCATCCGCGGCAAGGATGCGCTGAAGCTGATCAGCGACACCGCGATCAATTCGATGAAGGGCTTCACCGTCAACAAGGCGAAGCAGTATGTTCCGACGACGCCCTACGGCCACGTCATCGGCGACGGCATCCTGTTCTATCTGGCGGAGGAAGAATTCGTCTATGTCGGCCGCGCGCCCGCCGCGAACTGGCTGATGTATCACGCCGAAACAGGCGGTTACGACGTTGAGATCGTCAAGGACGACCGCAGCCCGTCGCGCCCGATGGGCAAGCCGGTGAAGCGCATCAACTGGCGGTTCCAGATCCAGGGGCCGAACGCCTGGGCGATCATTGAGAAGCTGAACGGCGGTCCGGTCGAGCAGCTGAAGTTCTTCAACATGGCCGAGATGAATATCGCCGGCCGGAAGGTCCGCACGCTGCGTCACGGGATGTCGGGCGCGCCAGGCCTGGAAATCTGGGGGCCCTATGACGAGCAGGAGGAAATCCGCGCCGCGATCCTGGAGGCGGGCAAGGAGTTCGGCATCGTGCCATGCGGCAGCCGCGCGTATCCGTCGAACACGCTGGAGAGCGGCTGGATCCCCTCCCCGCTCCCCGCGATCTACACCGGCGACAAGCTGAAAGCGTACCGGGAGTGGCTGGGTGCCGACAGCTATGAGGCGACGGGATCGATCGGCGGCAGCTTCGTCTCGGAGAATATCGAGGATTACTACCTCAACCCATGGGAGCTGGGCTACGGTCCGTTCGTCAAGTTCGACCATGATTTCCACGGCCGCGAGGTGCTGGAAAAGGTCGATGCCGCGGCGCAACGCAAGAAGGTGACGCTCGCCTGGAACCCGGAGGACATGGCCAAGATCATGGCGTCGCTGTTCGATCCCGATGGCGACCAGTACAAGTTCTTCGACGTGCCGCTCGCGAACTATGCGTCGTCGAACTACGACGCGGTGAAGGATGCGTCGGGCCGGACGCTCGGCGTGTCGATGTTCACCGGCTACAGCTACAACGAAAAGCAGGCGCTGAGTCTCGCCACGATCGACCCGTCGGTCGAGGTCGGGACCGAAGTGCGCGTGGTCTGGGGCGAACCCGATGGCGGCACGAAGAAGACCACGGTCGAGCCGCACAAGCAGATCGAGGTCCGCGCGATCGTCAGCCCGGTCCCCTATTCGCGCGTCGCGCGCGAGACGTATCAGGAGGGGTGGCGCACGACCCAGCCCGCGTGAGGCGGGGTCGATGACCAACTATGTGCTCGTCCACGGCGCGTGGGGCACGGCACGGATCTACGATCGGCTGGCGGGCGAATTGCGCGACGCGGGGCATCGCGTCGTCGCCGTCGCGCTGACCGGCCTCGGCGAGCGCGCCGGCGAACTGTCCCCCACGATCGACCTGTCGCGCCACGTCTCCGACGTGGTGCAACAGGTCGAGGCGGCGGGGATCGATCGCTTCGTGCTGGCCGGACATAGCTACGGCGGGATGATCGTGACTGGCGTGGCGACGCGGCTGGGCGCACGGATCGACGCGTTGGTCTATATCGACGCTTTCCTGCCAGCCGATGGCCAATCCTTGTGGGACATCACCGGCGAGTATGAGCATCGGCACTACATCAACGCACAGCGCGACACGCCGGGGCTGGTCGGGCCATTACCGGGGGTCACCGGCGTGGGCGTCGGCCATCACCCGCTGCTGACGCTGATCGAGCCGGTGCGCTTCACCGGCGAGGAAGCGAAGGTCGGGCGGCGCGTCTACATCTTTGCCGAAAGCTGGCAGCCGACGCCGTTTGCGGGATTCCACGCCAGCGTCGCGGCGGACCCGGCGTGGGAGGTCCACCGTTCCGATGCGACACATGATGTGATGGGCGATCAGCCCGAGCAGTTGCTTGCGGTGATGCTGGCGCTGGCCGACTAATCCTCCCCTGCAAGGGGAGGTGGCAGGCCGCAGGCCTGACGGAGGGGTGTCACCCTCTCGATGGCGCGACACCCCTCCGGCGCTGCGCGCCACCTCCCCTTGCAGGGGAGGATTGAATTGCCGTCACCCCTCGACCTTCTTCCCGCCTGGCACGCCGTGCGCGGCGCGGGCTTCGTACTCCGGATCGTCCTCCGGGTTCGCCAGCGCGCCCATGACGCGCGCGTGGATGTCTTCCAGCGTGCCGCGGAATTCGGGATAGGGCAGGATGTAGAGCTGATCCGCCTCGACGCCCGCGAGCACGTAATTCGCCAGCGTTTCGGGTTCCATCCCGACCGAGATGACGCGTTTCAGATGCGCGAACATCTCGGGGTCGGCGCCGTAATAGCCAGTATTCTGCTGATGCGCCGGGCGGGTCAGGACGGCTTCGTGGATGTTGGTGTTGACCGCGCCGGGGCACAGCATCGACACGCCGATCCCGTGTTCCTCCAAGTCGAGCGCGAGGCATTCGGTGAGGCCGCGGATCGCCATCTTCGACGTGCAGTAGATGCCAGTGCCCTTCAGCGCGACGAACGCCGACATCGACGCGGTATTGACGATATGCCCGCCGTTGCCGCGCGCGATTATCCGCGGCACGAAGGTCTGGATGCCGTTGATGACGCCTTTCAGATTGACGTCCAGCTGCCAGTCCCAATCGTCGTAGGTGGCGTTCTGCAGCGGTCCGAAGATCGAGACGCCGGCGGTGTTGAACAGCAATTCGACCGGACCGAGCCGCGCCTCCACCGCATCCGCCGCGGCGGCGTAAGCGGCGCGATCGGTGATATCCAGTTTGACCGGCATCACCTCGAAATCGGTCGCGTCGAAATATTCCATCGCCTCGTCGAGGTGATCTTGCCGGATGTCGGCGATCGCGACCTTGCACCCGGCCGCGGCGAATACCTTCGCCTGCCCCAGCGCCACGCCCGATCCGCCGCCGGTGATGAAGGCGGTGCGCCCTGCGACGCGGGTCATGCCGCGGTCTCTGCGGGGCTGGTATGTCGCGCGAGTTGATCGTCGAACGCCTGGTTGCCGAGCAGGAAGCCGATCGCCTCGGCGCGTTCGTGGTTGATCGGCTCGTCAGGCATCGAGGCGAGGATCGCGTCGAAGCGCGTGCGCATGCCGGCGGCAAATTCGGGGTGCGTCAGGATGTACAGGTCGTTGGCGCGGATGCCCGCCAGCACGCGTTCGCCGACCTCGTCCGCCGACATCCACAGCGGCGAATTGGGGCGCTTCTCCAGCTGCGCCTCGCGCTCGGCGTAACCGCTGTCCTGCTTATATTCATCCGGCCGGAGTTCGCCCGACATCGCGATGTTCGATTGCACCGGGCCGGGCAGGAACGCCGAGACGCCGATGTTCTCCGCCGCCAGTTCGCCGCGGATCGATTCCATCAGGCCCAGCACCGCCGCCTTGGCCGCGGTATAAGTCGCGGTGAAGGGGATCGGGATCAGCGCCGATTGCGACGAGGTGGTGACGATCTGCCCGCCCTCGCCATGCGCCTTGATCCGCGGCAGGATCGTGACGAGGCCGTTGATGACGCCGCCGAAATTGACCCCCATCGCCCAGTCCCAATCGTCGTATTTGGTATCGAGGATCGGCCCCATCACGCCGACCCCGGCATTGCCGATCAGCAGATGGATCTTCCCGAACCGCGCCTCCGCCGCATCCGCCGCGCGCGCGAAGCCTGCACGGTCGGTCACGTCGAGCAGCACGGTTTCGACCTGCGCGTCGGCGCCCAGCGACGCCTTCGCCTCGGCCAGTGCGCTGTCGCGAATGTCGGCGATCACGACGTTCGCGCCCGCCTTCACCAGCGCGCGCGCGATGCCGAGGCCAATGCCGTTCGCACCGCCGGTGACGAACGCGGTCCTGCCGCGCACGTCGGCCATCGGGGTCTTATTTGGCTCGTTGGCCATTTCTTTCCTCTCCGTATTTCGTCTTGTCGATCGGGAGTCGCAGAACGCGCGCGACCGGACTAGACCGGTCGCTGTGCCATCATTGGGAGTAACGGGATAAGCCATGGCGCATCGTGAGGAATTGTCGCGTTTCCTGAAATCGGCGCGCGCGCGGCTGTCGCCGACGGACGTCGGATTGCCCGCGGGGGAGCGGCGGCGCACGCAGGGGCTGCGCCGCGAGGAGGTCGCCGCGCTCGCCGGGATGAGCGTCACCTGGTACACCTGGTTCGAGCAGGGCCGCGAAGTGCAGCTATCGGTGCCGATGATCGAGCGGCTGGGCCGCACGCTGCGGCTCGACGCGAACGAGCGCGAGTTCCTGTTCGCGCTGGCGCAGCACCGTCCCCCGCCGCTGGAAACGCAGATCGACGAGGACATTCGCCCCGCGACGCAACACATGATGGACAGCCTGTCGATCCCGGCGCTGATCATCGTCGAGGACTGGACGGTGATCGGCTGGAACCCGCTGGTAACGCGCGCCTTTCGCGATTACGCGCCGCTGCCGCGCAACCAGCGCAACCTGTTCAAGATCCTCATGCTGAGCGACCGGTATCGCAGCGACCCCGATCATTTTCGCGAGATGGGCCACCGTTTGGTCGCGCGCTTCAAATGGGATTACAGCCGCACGTCGAAGCCCGAGATATTCGACGCGATCATCGCCGAGATGATGGAGCAATCCGACCTGTTCCGCGAATGCTGGCAGGAATCGACCATCCTGCCCTATTCCGAACACGTCAACATCGCGCTGATGCCCGGCGTCGGCGACATCAGTTTCTGGCATTCGTCCTATGCGGTGGAAGGCGCGCCGGGCCAGCGGCTGATCCTGTTCGCCCCGCTGGACGAGGCGAGCGCGGCGCGGCTGACGAAGCTGGCCGCGGACACGCGGTGAAATGACGGAAGGTTAGGCTAAGGTTAGGCCAAGAGGGCATTTCGGCGTGGGCCGAAAGTCACGATAAGTCGCACTTACGCGTCCGAGCCGAGCGAATGGGGTTGTGTGCGAATGTTGCGAATGTTGAGACGCTGGCGTCGTTTTTCGTGAATGTTGAGACCAGCGGTTTGCGCGCTGATGACGGAAAAAATCGACGAAGTGAAAGAGCGTTCGATAGTTCGCGAGCCTTAGCAGATCAGCATCGTGTAGGAAAACGCGATGGCGGCTTCCGCCGCGAGCGGAGGCGTCTCATCCTCCCCCGCCAGGGGGAGGTGGCGCCGAAGGCGACGGAGGGGGAGGTCGGCAGAGCACTTTGATTGTGTCCTGTCGCACCATCGTTTCTCTGCGCAGATTTTTCCGTCTCAGCGCCGCGGCGTGGCCCCTTCCAAGCGCATCGCTTACCTCCCCCTCCGTCACGCTTCGCGTGCCACCTCCCCCTGGCGGGGGAGGATTGCGGACGGGCGTCACGCGCTGAAATACGCGATCGCCCGGAATTCGTAGCTTTCGCGCGTCACCGCATCGGGGCGGGTCGTGTCGTGGAAGGCGGTGTGCGGGGCGCGCCACGCGCGCGAATGGTCGCTGTCGTGGAATTTGATGAAGATCACCTCGTCCGCAGTCATGTCGGGGAAATACCACCAGCGGTGCGCGGGGTTGTGGTGGAAGATCGTCGCGGCGGTCATCTCCTCTTCGCCCGCGATCGGCGCGAACAGGGCGTCGCCGGTCGGGATTTCGTCGACGTCGACCTTCACGTTGGCGACCGCATCCTCGTCCCCGACGCTGCCGAATTCGCATAAAGCAAGCGGCCAGTCCTGCGGCGGGGCCGAGAACGTGCGCCAGAGGCTGAACGCGATGAAGCGTGTGTAGCCCGGTCCTTCGGGCGCAGCCTTGTCGTACAGCGCGCGGGCGATTTTATGCGCGGTTTTCGTGTTGAAGTCGACGTGCGCCTCGGCCGCTGGCGGCTGGATTCCCGACCCCGAGATGATCGGCGAGCGGAGTTGCCCGCCCATCGGCACGACCAGGTCGCAACCGGTCAGCGTGCGCGCGATGGCGGCGACTTCATCGGGGTAAGCCTTGACCGCTTCGGCATCGCGGAAGTCGGGGATCGCGCTCGGCTGGGGTGACAGGCAGAAACCGTGTTCGTCGAGCGTGAACGGCGCGGGGGCGAGCCGCGCGTTGCGGATCGTGACGGGGTAAGACTGGTAGGTGCCGGTGTTCACCTCCCGCCCCGGCGCCCAGAAGCGGCGGTTGATCTTCGAATCGGGCGTCAGATAGTCGATCGTCGTTTCGATCGCTGCGCCCGCGTGGGCACGTTCCTGTACCGTCGCCATCGGCCCTCTCCCTACGCCAGAATGTTCTTGCCCTGCGTCACGGTCTTCTCCGCCATTTCCTGCGGAGCGGGCGGGGTCGGGACCAGCAGCCCGCGCTGCACCGCGGGGCGCGCGGCGATCGCGTCGAACCAGCGTTGCAGATGCGGCAGGCCGTCGATCGGCACCTGCGCCCAGTCATGCCCGCGCACCCACGGGAAGCAGGCGATGTCGGCGATCGAGTAATCGCCCGCGAGCCACTCGTTGCCGGCCAGCCGCGCGTCCATCACCTCGAACAGACGGCGGCTTTCGCGCACGTAGCGGTCGATCACCGCGGGCAGTTTCTCGTCGAAATAGCGGTTGAAGACCGTCGCCTGTCCCATCATCGGGCCGAGCGCGGACATCTGCCACATCAGCCACTGGATCACGCGGCTGCGGTCGGCCACGTCGGCGGGCAGGAAGCGTCCGAATTTCTCGGCGAGATAGATCAGGATCGCGCCCGATTCGAAGATCGCGAAATCGTCGGCGTCATGGTCGATCAGCGTGGGGATGCGGCCGTTGGGATTGAGCGCGACGTACCAATCCTCTTTCTGCACGCGGTCGGTCAGCGAGATCGGCGTGACCTTGTACGGAACGCCCAATTCCTCGAGCAGGATCGCGACTTTCCAGCCGTTCGGGGTTTCCGACGTCAGCAGCTCGAGCATTTGCCTCTCCTTCTTGCACACCGGTGAAGCATCGCGCGCGGCGGCGGACAAGCGCACGCGCCATGCTGTCATTGCGGGTGATAGTATCGCCAGACGACTTGCGGCGGTGCTGCGCGAGCGTCACTTCATCCAGCCAAACGGAGAGGAAATGCGCGGATGTTGACCCTGTACAGCTTCGGCCCGGCGGCCAATTCGCTGAAGCCGTTGCTCGCGCTCTATGAAAAGGGGCTCGCGTTCACTCCGCGCTTCATCGACCCGCGCAAGTTCGAGCATCACGAGGCCTGGTTCAAGGCGATCAATCCGCGCGGACAGGTGCCGGCGCTGGACCATGACGGACACATCATCACCGAATCGACCGTGATCTGCGAGTATCTGGAGGACGCCTTTCCCGATGCGCCGCGGCTGCGCCCGGCCGACCCGGTGGCGATCGCGGAGATGCGGGTGTGGACCAAATGGGTCGACGAATATTTCTGCTGGTGCGTGTCGACGATCGGCTGGGAACGGATGATCGGGCCGATGGCGCGCGCTTATTCGGATGCGGAATTCGAGGAAAAGGTCCGGCAGATCCCCGTCGTCGAGCAGCAGGTGAAATGGCGGAGTGCCCGCGCCGGATTCCCGCAGGCGACGCTGGACGAGGAAATGCGCAAGGTGCGCTTCTCGGTCGACCGGCTGGAGGCGCGGCTGGCGAAGAGCGAATGGCTGGCGGGGGCGGACTATACGCTGGCCGACGTGTGCAACTTTGCGATCGCCAACGGGATGCAGCACGGGTTCGCCGAGGTGGTGAACACTGACGCGACGCCGCATCTGGTGGCGTGGATCGAGCGCATCAACGCGCGCTCCGCAGCGCAGGCGATGTTCGCAAAGTCGAAGAGCGAGATGCCCGCGCGCGAACCGGCGCCAGCCGCATGAGCTGGGATCAGGAACCATCCGGCGGGCGCTTGCGGATGTATCACATTCCGGGCTGCCCGTTTTCCGAACGCGTCGAATTGCTGCTCGACCTGAAGGGGCTGGGCGACGCGATGGCGGACCACGAGATCGACATCTCGAAACCGCGTCCCGACTGGCTGCTGAAGAAGACCCGCGGGACGACCGCGCTGCCCGCGCTGGAGCTGGAAAATGGCGAGACGCTGAAAGAGAGCATGGTGCTCCTGCGCTATTTCGAGGATCGCTTTCCCGAAGTTCGCGTGGCGCGCGCCGATCCTTACGAGCACGCGGTCGAGGCGCTGTTATGCGCCACCGACGGCGCGTTCACGGGGGCGGGATACCGCATGATCCTCAATCGCGACGCGGCGAAACGCGACGAGCTGCGCGCGGAGGTCGATGCGCAATATGCGCGGCTCGACGATTTCCTGCGGCACTATGCGCCTGATGGCGATTTCCTGTTCGAAGATTTCGGCTGGGCCGAGGTCGCGTTCGCGCCGATGTTCAAGCGGCTCGCGTTCCTGGAATATTACGAGGATTACGAGGTGCCGCAGCATCTGACTCGCCTGCTGCGCTGGCGCGAGGCATGCGTGTCGCATCCAGTGGTGCAGCGCCACCACGGGCACCGTGAGCTAATGACGCTGTATTACGATTATTCGCAGGGCGGCGGGAACGGGAAGATCCCGGAGGGGCGCAGCGTGTCCACCTTCACGCTCGACCCGGCGTGGGACACGCGCCCGATGCCGCCGCGCGACAAATGGGGCGCCCCCGCCACCGACCGCGAACTGGGACTGATCACCGCCTGACGCATTTCCAAAGGAACACGCCATGAAGAACTATCCGCAGCATTACATCGACGGCCGATGGGTCGACAGCAAGGGCGGGCGCGCGCACCAGGTGGTCAATCCTGCGACCGAGGGCGTGGCGTCGGAGATCACGCTGGGCACCGCGGCCGACGTCGACGACGCCGTGGTCGCCGCGCGTCGCGCTTTCGAGACGTTTTCGCAGACGACGAAGGCGGAGCGGATCGCGCTGCTCGGCCGCGTGATGGAGGAATATGGTAAACGCGTACCCGACATCGCGGAGGCGATCGCGACCGAAATGGGCTGCCCGATCTCGATCGCAAAGACCGCGCAGGCGGGGTCGGGGATGGGGCATCTCGGCAATGCGCTGAAGGCGCTGCAGGACTATGAGTTTCGCGAGAAGATCGGCGACAACACCGTGGTCCGCGAACCGATCGGCGTCGTCGCGCTGATCACGCCGTGGAACTGGCCGATGAACCAGATCGTCGCGAAGGTCGGTCCGGCGCTGGCCGCAGGCTGCACGATGATCCTGAAACCGAGCGAGGAAGCGCCGACATCGGCGGCGATCTTCGCCGAGGTGATGGACGCGGCGGGTGTTCCCGCGGGCGTGTTCAACCTGGTGCAGGGCGACGGCGAAGGGGTCGGCACCGCGCTGGCGAAGCATCCCGATATCGACATGGTCAGCTTCACCGGATCGACCCGTGCGGGGATCATGGTCGCGAAGAACGCCGCCGACACGGTGAAGCGCGTCGCGCAGGAACTGGGCGGGAAATCGCCCAACATCATTCTGGAAGGCGCACCGCTCGATCAGGCGCTGCCCGGCGGGGTCGGCGGCGTGTTGCTCAATTCGGGGCAGAGCTGCGTCGCGCCGACGCGGATGCTGGTCCACACGTCGCAGCATGACGAGGCGGCGGAGAAGGTCGCGGCGATGTTCGGCGCGAAAGCGGTCGGCGAGCCGCTGGCGGAGGGCGACCACATCGGCCCGGTCGTCAACGAAAGCCAGTGGAAGCGCATCCAGGGCCTGATCCAGACCGGCATCGACGAAGGCGCGACCTTGGTCGCGGGCGGGACCGGGCGGCCCGAGGGCAAGGACAGCGGCTTCTACGTGAAGCCGACCGTCTTCGCGAACGTCACCCCCGACATGACGATCGCGAAGGAGGAAATCTTCGGCCCGGTGCTGGTCATCATGCCGTACCGGGACGACGACGATGCGGTGCGCATCGCCAACGACACGCCGTACGGCCTGGGCGCGTATATCGCGGGCGATCCGGCGCGGGCGAAGAAGATCGTCCCCCGCATCCGCGCGGGCGCGGTGTTCGTCAACGCGGGCGGGCTCGCCTTCGACATGCCGTTCGGCGGCTACAAGCAATCGGGCAACGGGCGCGAGTTCGGCAAGTTCGGGCTGGAGGAGTTCCTGGAGGTGAAATCGGTCATCGGCGCTCTGCCCGAGGACGAACCGGTCGCCGCGTAAGCCGCGGTGCGTCGGCGCGGCCCCGGGGGGAGCCGCGCCGTTTGCGTTCAGTAACCGACCGTGAAGCGCGTGCGCGAATGGCGTGGCGTCTCGATCTCGTCGAGCAGCGCGATCGCATAATCCTCATAACTGATATGGCTCTGCCCGTCGGCGGCGGTCAGCAGCATATCCTTGCCGAGCCGGAAAGTGCCGGTCCGTTCGCCCGGGCCGAACATCATCGACGGCGAGATATAGGTCCAGTCGAGGTCGCTTTCGCTGCGCAGCATATCCAGCGCGGCGCGCGCGGGCGTCGCCTCGGGCTTGATGAAATCGGGGAATTCGGGCTGGTCGAGCAACATCTTGCCCGGCGCGATTTCCAGCGACGCCGCGCCGCCGACGACCAGCAATCGCGGGACACCCGACCGTCGCACGCCATCCAGCGCACGCGCGAAATCGGTGTTGCCGAACCGCACCGACAGGACGGCCACGTCGTTGCCGGTCAGCGCCGCGGCGGTCGCGTCCGGATCGGCGAGATCGGCCGCCTTCCATGTCACGTCCGCGGGGGAATCGGTCGGTGCGGTACGCGCGATCGCGATGACCTGATGCCTGCGGGAGAGCGCCTCCGCGACGATCCTCTGCCCGACGTTGCCGCTTGCTCCGATGACCGCGATGCGCATGGCTTTTCTCTCCATTTCGTTTGCTCTACATACGATATCGTCGCCGACGCCCAACGCAAGGCGATGATGTCAGGAGAGCGACGATGCGCGGATTTCCGCAGACGATCCATTTCACCGGGCTCAATCAGCCGGTGCGGATGGAGGCGTCGATCCGCAACCTGCCCGTCATCGGCGACATCCCGGCCGAGATCGCGGGCGCGTTCTTTCGCGCGGTGCCCGATCCGGCGCACGTGCCGATGCACGAGGACGATGTGGTCCTGTCGGGCGACGGCATGGTGTCGCGGTTCCTGTTCGAGGACGGGCAGGTCGATTACGATATCCGCTACGTGGAAACCGAACGCTACGTGCTGGAGCGCGACGCGCGGCGCGCCTTGTTCGGGCGCTATCGCAATCCGTTCACCGACGATCCGACGGTCGCCGGGCGCGACCGGACCGTCGCCAACACCACGCCGGTGTGGCACGCCGGGCGCCTGTTCATGACCAAGGAGGATGGTCGCGCGTACGAGGTCGATCCCGCGACGCTCGACACGATCGGACGTTGGGATTTCTACGGCGCGCTCAGATCGGAGACCTTCACTGCGCATCCGCGGGTCGATCCCGCGACGGGCGAGATGTTCTTCTTCGGCTACGAGGCGGGCGGACTGTGCACGCGCGACATCGCTTACGGCATCGCCGACGCCGGCGGCAACCTGGTGTCCGAACAATGGTTCGAGGCGCCCTATTGCGCGAGCGTCCACGATTTCGCGATCACCGAGACACGCGCGATCTTCCCGATCTTTCCGACCACCGCGAACATCGACCGGCTGAAGGCGGGCGGCGCGCATTGGGCGCACCAGCAGGATCTGGAAAGCTGGGTCGGCGTCATGCCGCGCTATGGCAAAGTGGACGAGATGCGCTGGTTCCGCGGACCGAAGGGCGTCTCCGCGTTTCATTTGGTCAACGCGTACGACGAGGGCGACCGGGTTCATCTCGACCTGTGCCTGACCGACACCAACGCCTTCGCCTTCATGCGCGAAGCGGGCGGGATTCATCGCCAGCCGTGGGAGATCGAGGGCGCATTGACGCGCTGGACATTCGACCTGACCAGCAACGACGACGGCTTCGTCGAGCGCCCGATCGGTCCGCCGGGCGATCTGCCGCGGGTGCGCGACGTGGATCAGGGACGGCCGTATCCGTTCGCATTCTATTGCAGCATGAACCCGGCGGGCGGGCCGCCGTTGCCCGGCGGGCCGGTCGGCGCGGCGTTCAATGCGTTGATCCGGATCGAGCCCGACAGCGGCCGCGTCGCGATGATGACGCTGGGGCCGGACATGGCGGTGAGCGAGCCGGTGCATATCGCGTCCGCGCGTGATGGGCACGACGGCTGGCTGCTGGCGGTGGTCGACCGGCGCACCGCGGACGAAAAGTTCGAATCCGAGCTGTGGGTGATCGACGCGGGCGACGTCGCCGCAGGCGCAGTCGCGCGCGTGCCGGTGCCGGTCAGGCTGCGTCCGCAGGTCCACGGCGCGTGGGTGTCGGCGGCGCAACTGGCGGCGCGCGCCGGGCGGTAGCGCCACCCTCGAACAGAAGCGTGGCGAGGTCGGCCACGCCCGCGATCACCGCGGTGGGACGCTCTGCGTCCGGCACCGCCGCCCATTCCGCTGCGCTGGTCGTGCCGGTCGTGACGCCGATCCCGATCGCGCCGCCGGTGCGCGCCATGATCGTCTCGACCTTCGGGTCGTCGCCGACCACCGCGACACGGTCCACCGGAACGCCGAGCTTCCCCGCGACGAAGCGCAGCGCGGCTTGTGACGGTTTTCCGGTGACTTCGGGTTCGACGCCCGTGACGCGCGCGACCGCACCGCCGATCGCGCAGCTATAGCCGAACGCGCGGCCCGATTTGCTGGCGAAGAACGGCACGTCCGATGCGCTGTAGAGCGCCGCGCCGTCCAGGACCGCGGCGCAGGCGGCGTGGATATCGGCCATCGCGCAGTCGGGATGCCACGCGATATAGACCGCGTCCGCTCGCGCGTCGCCGGGCGCGCAGGTCGAAATCCCCTCTCCCTCCAGCGCATCGCGGACCCCTTCGGTGCCCAGCACCATGACGCGGCGAAGCCCGCGCCCCGCGAACAGCCCGGCGGCGACGCTGTTCGGCGTGAACAGGCGATCGTCGGGGATCGGCAGCCCCAGCGCGCGGAGCCGCGGTCCCTGTTGCGACGCCGGATACGCACTGCCGTTGGTCAGCGCGACGAACGGCATCCCGCGTCGATCCAGATCGTGTAGCAGGTCGACCGCGCCGGGCAGCACCTGATATCCGCCAAGCGCGCGGTCGCTGAGGATCAGCGTCCCGTCGAGATCGAACATCACGCCGTCCGCGGCGATCATGCGTCCGTTTCCAGTTCCAGCCGGAAGCCGGGTTTTTCCACCGTGACGCGGGTCAGGTCGGTGCGGGCGAGCAATTGCTCGACCAGCGCCATCACCGGCCGCACCGCGGGATCATAGTCACGCGGCGCCGGACCCGCCGCCTGCACCGCATCGACCATCGCCCCCGGCATCGTCGCGCGCAGCAGAAATTCCTCATCCGATAGCTGCGCGCCGACCCGTCGCCGCAGGTCGGCCAGCGGAGCCATTTCGGGTTCCGACTGCAATTCGCGCGCGCGCGGCGACGACAGGATGCGGTCCATCACGTATGCCGCGATCGGACGGTTGGGGCGGCCGAAGCGGCCGAGCGCATAGCGCACGATCTCGTCCGGGATCGTGGCGTAGCGTTCGGCCCCGGTCACGTTCATCACCGCCTGCGTCTGCAGCATCTGCGCGAACGGCGTCATCACGATCGGCCAGCCGAGTTCCTCGCGCACGCGGCCGAGTTCCTCGATCACCGCGCCCTCCAGATGCGGCACGCGGTGGTCGGCCAGGTGCCGCCGCATCGTTCCGACCATTCCGCCGGGCAATTGATGCCGCACATAGCCCGCGTCATAGGCCATCGGCGCACCGGTCGGCAGCCCGTCCGCCGCGGCCAGATCGGCGAAGTATCGCCCGACCTGCGCCAACGCGTCGTCGTCGACGTCGACTTTGTGGCCCTGTTCGCGCAGGTTGCGTACGGTCCGCTCGATCGGCGGATTGGAGGTTCCGTCGGCCGCCCCGCCGCTGGCGCACTGCAACGCCGCCACGCCCAGCGCAGCGCCCGCCAGATAGGTGCGATCGCCGAGGCCGATGGTGTTGTGCGCGTGGAGTTCGAGCGGCTTGCCGCCGATTTCGGCCAGGATCGCGGGGATCAGCGTCCGCGCGCGTTCGGGGGTCAGCAACCCGCCCGGATCCTTGATGTACAGCGCGTCGATGTCGGGGCACGCGGCCATCGTCCGCGCGGCGTCGGCGTAATGCGCGTCGTCGTGGATCGGGCTGAGCGTGAAGACGAGCGCGCCGATGACCTGCTCTCCCCCGCCCTGCTTCACCAGCCGCGCCGCCGCTGCGTTGGCGACGGCGTCGTTGGTCGGATCGGCCAGCGCAAAGCGGCGAATGCCGTTTCGGGTCAGCGTGGCGAAGGCCAGCGCCATGAATTCGGGGCTCGCGGTCTCCCATGAGATGAAGCGGAAGCCGGTCGACAGGAATTGCAGCGGGGTCGTCTGGCAGGCCGCGGCCATCAGCCGGATACGTTCCCACGGATCCTGCTGCTTGTAGCGCACCGCGACGCCCATATGGGTCGAGGTGGTGAAGTCGATCGCAGCATAACCGACGCGCTCCATCACGGGCGCGATCGACAATGTCCGCGCGGTATCGACGCCCAGCGCACCCCACAGGCATTGGTTGCCGTCGCGCAGGCTTGTCTCGACCAGGCGGATCGCGGCCATCAGGCAGCGATCCTTTGGTCGAGAAAGCGCGCGAGGAACCCGGTGTCGACGCCGCCGCGCGCGAAGTCGGCGTCGGCGAGGATCGCGGTCTGGAAGGCGAGGTTGGTGGCGATGCCCTCGATCCGTGTGTTCGCCAGCGCGGCGCGGAGCCGGGCCAGCGCCTCGGCGCGGTCGGCGCCGTGAGCGATGACCTTTGCGATCATCGAATCGTAGAAGGGCGGGATGCGCGCGCCGTCGATGATATGGGTGTCGACGCGGATGCCCTCGCCGGTCGGCCAGCGCACCGTTGAAACCGTGCCCGGCGAAGGCGCGAAGTCGCGCGCCGGGTCTTCGGCGTTGATGCGGCATTCGATCGCCGCGCCAGCGCACGACACGTCCTCCTGTGCGAACCGCAGCCCCCGCCCTTCAGCGATCGCGATCTGTTCGGCGATCAGATCAATCCCCGTCACCGCCTCGGTCACCGGATGCTCGACCTGGATGCGCGCGTTCATTTCGAGGAAGTAGAAGGCGTCGCGCGGGACGTCGTAGAGGAATTCGACCGTTCCCGCCCCACGGTATGACAGCCGCGCGGCGAACCGCACCGCCGCGGCGTGCAGCGCGTCGCGCGTCACTGCGGGCAAATGCGGCGCGGGGGTTTCCTCGATCAGTTTCTGGTAGCGGCGCTGGACCGAACAGTCGCGTTCGCCGAGGTGGATCACGCCCCCCGCGCCGTCGCCCAGCACCTGCACCTCGATATGCCGCCCGGTCGCGACATAATGTTCGAGATAGACCCGCGCGTCGCCGAACGCGGCCCCCGCTTCGGCGCTGGCCATGTCCATCGTCGCGGCGAGATCGCGCGCGTCTTCGACCAGCTTCATCCCGCGCCCGCCACCGCCGCCCGCCGCCTTGACCAGGATCGGCACGCCGATCGCCGCGGCCAGCGCACGCGCTTCGTCGGGCGTGCCGGCCGCGCCGCCGGGGATTACGGGCACGCCCGCCTCCTCGGCCGCGGCGCGCGCGCGCAACTTGTCGCCGACCGCCTCGATCTGCTCGGCGGTCGGTCCGACGAAGATCACGCCCTCCGCCTCACACAGTCGCGCAAGGTCGGCGCGTTCGGACAGGAAGCCATAGCCGGGGTGAATCGCGTCGCACCCCGAGCCGAGCGCGGCCTGCACGATCGTCTCGACCCGCAGGTAACTGAGCGCAGGTTGCGCGGGGCCGATGCACAGGACGCGATCGGCCAGATGCGCGCCGAGCGATCCGCGATCGGCCTCCGACACGCCGAGTACGGTTTCGATCCCGAGCGCGCGGCAGGTGCGGATGATGCGCACCGCGATCTCGCCGCGGTTGGCGATGAACAGGCGGCGGATCGCCACGGTCAATCCGGCCGGACGAGCAGCAGCGTCTCGCCGTGTTCGACCATCTCGCCGTTCGCGGCGACGATCTCCACCACCTCGCCCGTCACGCCGGCGCGTGCGGTGTTCATCAGCTTCATCACCTCGATGATGCCGATGATCGTGTCGGGTTCGACCCGTGCGCCGACCTCGACGAACGGCGGCTCGCCGGGACGCGGCGCGCGGTAGTAGATGCCGAGCAGGGGTGATTTTACCTCGACCAGCCCGTCGCGCGCGACGGGCGGCGGTGGCGGGGGTGCGATCTCGACTGGCGGCGGTGCGGCGCGTGGGGCGGACGGTGTAGCGCCGCTACGCACCAGATCAAGCTTCAGCCCGTCCATCTCGAGGCTCAGCCGGTCGAAGCGTGATCCTTCCAGCAAAGCGATAATGCGATCCACCTCGGCGCGGGTCAGCGTCATGGCCGTCTCCCGAACACGCCCAGCACATGCGCGAAGGGATTGTCAGTCGGTGCGGCGACGGGCGCGGTGGTGCGGTTCGACCAGATCGTTTCGGGGCGGCTCTGCAGCAGCAATACACGGCCGTCGCGGTCGACCGCCCATTCGATGTCCTGCGCCGCGCCATAATGGCGTTCGACCTTGCGGCCGATCTCGCGCAGTTGCTGCAGTGTCGCGTCGTCGACGCAGGCGATGCGGCGGCGGTCGTCGGGCACCGCGCGTTCCTCCACGCCGCCGCTGGCGACCGGGCGGTGTTCGATGTGCTTGTCGGAAATGTCGCGGGTGGAGATTTCGCCGGTGATCTTGCCGATCACCCAGCGGTCGGGCGTGACCTCGCCCGACACTACGGAGGATCCCAGCCCCCACGCGCCCTCGATCGTGACGACCGATTTGTCGCCGGTCGTCGGGCTGCGCGTGAACATCACTCCGGCGACCGAGGCATCGACCATCCGTTGCACCACCACCGCCATCGCAACGCCGCTTTCGGGAAACGCCTGTCGGCGGCGATAGGTGATGCTCTCGACCGAATAGAGGCTGCCCCAGCATTCCCGCACGCGTGCGACCAGATCGGCGGGGTCGATCACCCACAGGAACGTGTCCTGCAATCCGGCGAAGCTGGCGTCGGCGGCATCCTCGGTCGTGGCGGATGAGCGCACCGCGACCGGCGCTCCATCGCCGCCGCACAGTTCGTGGTGCGCCGCCAACAACGCGCCTTCCACCTCGGGGGGAAGCGGCTCTTCCACGACGCGCGTGCGCATTTCCTGCGACAGCGCGGTGACCGCGTCCAGATCGTCCGCATCGCACGTCTCGATCCGCGCGCGGACCGGCGCGCGCGCCTCCAGTGCGGCGAGGAACAGTTCGAACGCGCGCGTGGTCACGACGAAGCCGGGCGGGACCGCGATCCCCGCGCGGGTCAGTTCGCCGAGACTCGCGCCCTTGCCGCCAACGGTCGGGCGATCGGCAAGGCCGACGTCGGCGAACCACGCGATCGCCTCACGCATCCGCCAGCACCTCGTCGAGTATCGTCACCACCCCGCGGCCGCCATCGACGCGGATGCGCTGCCCGGTGCGGATGCGCTGCGTCGCGGACCCCGTGCCGACCACCGCGGGCAGGCCGTATTCGCGCGCGACGATCGCCATGTGGCTCATCGATCCGCCGATGTCGGATACCGCGGCGGCGATCTTCTGGAAGATCGGCGCCCAGCTCGGGTTGGTGACCTGACACACCAGGATCTCGCCCTGCCGGAGCGTGCCGATCTCCGCCGCGGAGGTGACGACGCGCGCCGGTCCTTCGACAACGCCCGACGATGCGGCGAACCCCTTCAGCTCGCGGCCATCGTCGTCGCCGTCGTCGTCCAGCCAGCGGTCGAGATTCTCGCGCGTGATGCCCCACAGCATGACGATCGCAGGGTCGTCGATCACGTCGGGCACGACGCCCAGCGCCGGGGGCACGCGGTGGTCGCCCCACGCCGCGATCGCCGCCTTGCGCTCCGCGACGATGCCGGGCCAGCGCTTTGGTCCCAGCGGCGGCGATCCGCTCGACCACGCGAGCGACAGGTCGACGATCGCGCTTTCGACCTCGTAATGCGTCAGGTGGAACACGTCGGCTTCCTCCGCGAAGAAGCCGTGGGTAGCGAGCAGCGCCCCGAATTCCCTGATCTTGTTGAAAAACAGGTTGGTGTACCAATGCTCGCAGTAGAATTTATGCCCCTCGACATAGGGGAAGACGCGGTGCGCCAGCGTAATGAGCTGATCGTATGTGGCGCGGTCGGCGTCGCTGTCGAGCAGGTCGCGGTAGTCGGCGACCAATTGATCGCGCTCGCGGATCAGTTGTTCGACCGGGCGATCGATCGTCTCCCCGGCGCGGACCTTGGCGATATAGCCGGGCAATGCCGAGAAGGGCATCGACAGATCATCGTTCCACGACCGGTGATAGTGATAGAAGCCGTCGCCGACGTTGACGTTGAACCACGGATCGCGGCTGGCCTGAAGCTCGTCGCGCCACGCCGCCCCGCTGTTACCCTGCGCGTCCAGCCCGGCGAACATCTCTTCGACGCTCATCCCTTCGCCGAACGCGCCGTCGACGCCGAGTTCGACCGCACGCCGCGCGAGGCGCCGCACTTCCTCGTCGGGGCGGAATATCTCCGCCTCCATTCCGGCGACCATGCGGCTGATCGTCTGGTCCGAAATCTCGGGAAAGGCGCGCTTGCAGAAATCGAAGAAGGTCAGATACGCGCCATAGCCGAGCAGCAGGAATTCGAAATGATGCTGCCACATCCGGTAATAGCCCTCGAGCTGACGCCGGTACGTGTCGAGCAACGCATGGTTCGACGCGACGCCCTTTCCGGTGTGCGTCGTCTCGATCGGTTCCCAGTCGGGGAGCTCGACCGGCGGCAGGGCCTGCGCCTCACCGATCAGCGCCTTCATCTTGACCTTCCACTGGTCGTACAGGCGCTCCCAATGTTCGTAATAATAGAAAGCGCGCTGCTGGAAGAGCTCCTGCCGCTCGGCGATCTCGACCGGATCGGTCACCGGCACGCCGCCGATATAGACCCGGCCGTTGACGATGCGGTGGTCGATGCCCTTGGTCGTCGGCAGGACGTGGACGCGGGTGTTGAACGCCCCCAGCGCGCAATAGGCGGCCTCGGCGGTGATCATGTCGAAATGATGCATCGGCTCGGGAAAATGCATCGAATTGTAGAACCAGAAGCGCGCGTCGTCGTCGGGGCCGAATTGCGTGTAGTAGGGATAGGCCGCCTGCGCCGCCTCCGTGCCCGGCACGACCGCCACCGAACTCGGCAGCGGAAAGCTTTTCTGCCCGGTCATCGGCTAATCCTCATGGCGCGATCAGCACCTTGCAATCGTGCGTGCGGCGTTTCAGCGCCTCGAAGCGGTCGGGGGTGTCGGCGAGCGCGATCGTGTCGGTTACCAGATGGCGCGGTTCGGCCGCGCCCGCGTCGAGCGCGTCGAGCGCGGCTTCATATTCCTGGACCGTGAAGAAGGCGGAGGTGACCAGCCGCACCTCCTTCGACAGCATCGCAAAGCTGTTGAACGTGTCGGGGCGGGTGCATAGCCCGAGCAGCAGGATCGTGCCGCGCGGGCGGACCTGTTCCACCGCCTGCGCGATCAGTCCGGGCAGGCCGACGCATTCGAACACCACGTCGGCCTTGCCGCCCAGCGCGCGTTCCGCTGCGGCGACCGGATCGTCCACGTCGACGACGAAGCCCGACGCGCCCATCGCGATCGCGCGGGTCTGCTGATGGTCGGCGATGTCCTGCACCACCACGTGCGCCGCACCCATGCGGCGCGCCCAGAACGCGACCGCCAGGCCGATCGGCCCCGCGCCAAGGATCAGTACGCGGTCGCCGGTACGCATCCCGCTCATGTTCACACCGTGCAGCGCCACCGCGAGCGGTTCGATGATCGCGCCGTCGGCGAGACTGGCGGATTTCGGCAGCAGCACGCACTGGTTCGGGCGCGTCACGGCATATTCGGCATAGCCGCCGCCCTGCAGCCCGAAGTGCGCGCACCACGCCGGTTCGCCCGCGAGACAGGAGGCGCATTCGCCACAGCTCGCCAGCGGGATCACTGACACCAGATCGCCGAGCGCGAGGCGTTCGACCCCGCGGCCCAGCGCGACGACCTCGCCGGCAAATTCGTGGCCCAGCACGTCGCCCGCCTTGCGCCCGTAGGTGGCGTCCTCGGTCATGTGCAGGTCCGATCCGCAGATGCCGCAGCGCGCGACGCGGACGACCACCTCGCCGTCCTGCGGCGTCGGGTCGGGGAGGGTTTCCACCGCCAGCGGCCGGTGCAGCCCCTGCATCACCGCGGCGCGCATCAGCCCTCCGCCGCCATGCGCAATACCGGCTTCACCACCTGCCCGCTTTCGCTCGCCGCAATCGCGGCGTCGATGTCGGCGAAGTCGAAATAGCCGATCAGCCGCTCGAACGGGAAACGCCCGGCGAGATGGAGGTCGATGAGTTCGGTCAGGAACGGGCCGACGTCGCTGTCGCCGCCGAGGATGCCCTTTACCGTCCGCCCGCCGCCCATGAACTGGCTTTCGTTGAAGACCAATTTGTCGGCCGGGTCGGACGCGCCGACGATGCCGAGCACGCCCTTTGGCGCGAGCAGGCCGAACGCATCCTCGATCACGCGTTTGATGCCGGTCGTGTCGAACGCATAGCCGACCCCCGTGGGGCAGAGGTCGCGGATCTTCGCGGGCGCATCCGCCTTGCCGTTGAACGCGTGCGTCGCGCCGAGCTCGCGCGCGAGCGCCAGCCGGTCGTCGTTCACGTCGACCGCGATGATCGGGTCCGCGCCGGCCACCTTCGCCGCCATGATCGCCGCCATCCCGACGGTTCCGGTGCCGAACACGACGATCGGCAGCCCCGCGCGCACCTTCATGCTGCGCAGCACCGCGCCCGCGCCGGTCATCAGCCCGCAGCCGATCGGCGCGAGCTGTTCCAGCGGCAGGTGCGCCGCGCGATCGGGCACGCGGACGACGTTGCGCTGGTGCGCGATCGCGTGCGTCGCGAACGCCGACTGGCCGAAGAAATTGGCGTTCATCGCCGCGCCGTCCGCGAACATCGTCGGCGTGCCGTCGGCGCGTGTTCCGGCCCAGTTTTCTGGGAAGAAATTGTAGCAATAGGTCGGCGCGTCGACGTCGCAGCTGGGACAATGACCGCAGCTGTTGAAACTCATCACGACGCGGTCGCCGGGTTTCGCGACGGTCACCTCTGCGCCGACCGCCTCGACGATGCCAGCGCCCTCATGGCCCAGCACGACCGGCAGCGGTACGGGCAGTTGCCCGTCGCGCACCGCCAGATCGGTGTGGCAGATGCCGCACGCGACGATGCGGATGCGCAGCTCGTCGGCGCGCAGCTCGTCGAGTTCGACCGTCTGGATCGCAAACGGCTGATCCTTGCCGCGGCAGATCGCGGCCTGTGCCCGGGTCGTCATGTCAATCCAGTGGCTTGACGGGGCCGAGCTGCATCCCGCCGTCGATCATCACATGGCTGCCGGTCATGTAGCTCGACGCGTCGGAGGCGAGCAGCAAAGCGAGCGGCTTGATCTGGTGCGTCTCCGCGACGCGGCCGACCGGCACCAGTTCGTCCCACGCTTTCCGCGCAGCCGGATTCTTCTTCAGCCAGCCGCCGCCGATGTTGGTGACGAACGGCCCCGGCGCGATCGCGTTGACGCGGATGCCATAGGCGGCGAGTTCGAACGCGGCGTGGCGCATGAAATGCTTCACCCCGGCCTTCGCCGCCATGTACGGCACGCCGACGATCGCCTCGTTCACCTCCGCCGCGTTCGACGAGGTGCAGACGATCGATCCGCCGCGACGATGCGCGTTCGCCTTCATCACGCGCGCCGCTTCGCGCACGGTATGGAACACGCCGGTCAGGTTGATCGCGATCGAGCGGTTCCAGCGTTCGGGATCGTACATGTCGATCTGCCCGTCGGGATTGCGCTTGTTTTCCGGCGACCAGAAGCCGTTGCCTGCGTCCCAGCCCGCATTGGCGAACGCGATGTCGCACCCGCCATAGGCCGCGACATGGCCATCGAAGGCGGCGGCGACCTGCGCGAGATCGCTCACGTCGCACGCCACCGCGCGCGCCTCGAACCCCTCGCCGCGCAACCGTGCCGCCTCGCGCTCCGCGCCTTCCGCATCGAGATCGGCGAGCGTCACCTTCGCCCCCGCCTCCGCCATTGCCTCGGTGTAGGCCAGCCCGATGCCAGACGCCGCGCCGGTGATCAGCGCCGAGCGTCCCGCGATGTCGAACTGGTCTAGCGTCTTCACAGGTACAATTGCTTGTTCGGCGTCAGCCCGTGTTCGCGGCAATACGTCTCATAGTGATTCATGAACCACCACACGTCGAGCGTCTCGACGTGATTGCCGTCGCCGTCGTAGAATTCGTTCGCGCCCTGCATCCAGAACAGCGCCTTCATCCCGTTCGGATCGTCGGTGACGAGCGTGTGCGCGGTGCCCGGCGTTTCGGTGATGAAGTCACCGGGGCGGCACACCCAGTCGTATTCGAGATAGCGGAACGACCCCTCCAGCCCGATCGCCCACACCGGCCCGCGGTGCTTGTGCGTGCCGATCACGCCGGGCGATTTGATCCACAGGATGTTGCAATAGGTGTTCTGGCGCACGTCGAACGACAGATGCCGGATCGCGGCATTGTCGCCGAACGGCACCCACGGGCTCTCCGCCTCGGACGATCCGACGTACGTACCCTCCTGCCCCTTGTCGCGGATCAGGTTCAGATACGGCTCGGCGATGTCGACGATCTTGTACGCGCTCGACGGCGGCGCGGTCATGGTGGCCATGATGTTCCTCGTTGACGTGCGATAAAACGCATTTTCTAAATCCTCCCCCGCCAGGGGGAGGTGCCGCCGACGGCGGCGGAGGGGGAGGTGAGCGACGACTTCGGTCGGGAGTCCGCCCCCTCCGACGCGCTACGCGCGCCACCTCCCCCTGGCGGGGGAGGATTGCTTGGTGTCGCCGGCGACCGGATGTCGACGCAATCCGATGTCACAGGTAGAGCTTTGGATTGAGTGGGATGCCGTGCTCGCGGCAGTAGCTCTCGTAATGGTGGATGAACCACCAGACGTCGGTGGTGTCGATCAGCACGGCGTTTTCGTCGTAGAATTCGATCGGTCCCTGCATCCAGCCGAACAGCTTGCATCCGGTGTCGGTGACGAGCGTGTGGCTCTCGCCCGGCACCTCGAGGATCAATCCGCCCGGCGAGGCGACCCAGTCATATTCGAGGTATTTCACGCTGCCTTCCAGGCAGACCATCATGATCGTGCCGCGGTGGAAATGCGTGCCGATGACGCCCGGCTCCTTGATCCACAGGATGTTGGAAAAGATGCCGGTGCGCACGTCGAACGCGAGATGCTTGATTGCGGCATTGTCGCCGAACGGCACCCACGGGCTGTCGACGTCGCTCTGCGCATCGATATAACGCCCGCCGGGGCTGAGCCGCGCAACGATCTCGCGGTGCGCGAAGGGGACGTCGACGATCTCGGCTTTCGACGAGGGCGGGGCGGTCATCACGGTGGCCATGGGGAGGCTCCTTTCGAGGTCGGTTGGTGGCGGGCTTACATATTATGATCGGCGCCGCCCCGGGCCGGTCAGAACTTGAACCCGAGCCGCGCGTACCATTCGGCCGGACGGCTGTAGGTGCCGTAGATCTGCCCGCCCGCGATCTGCGCCTGACCCGTCACCAGATAACGTTCGTCGGTCAGGTTCGTGCCGCCGATGGTCAGGTTCCAGTGTTCGTCGGGCGGGGTGTAGGTGACGCTGGCGTTGACGATGTCGGTGGTCGGCCGCAGCAGCAGGAACGTCCCCTCGGTATCGTTGCGCATCCCCGTGGTGTGGGTCCAGTCGCCCAGCAGCAGCAGCGTCCCGTCACCGACCGGCAGTTCGAGCCGCGGCGAGACGTTGATCTTCCAGTGCGGGGCCTTGGGCAGCGCAGAGCCGTCGCCCACGCCTTGCTGGAACGGGTTCGGCGCGACCTGCGCCGGGGCGAGCACCGTGGTGTAATAAGCGTCGAGGTAACCGACCGATCCGTTGATCGTGAAGCCGTCGGTCGGCGCGACCACCGCCTCCAGCTCGACGCCCTTGATCCGCGCATCGCCCGCATTCTGGATCGTCGGCGACACGCCCTGCTGGAAGTTCAGCTGGATGCCATTGTATTCGGTCGTGAAGGCGGCGAGGTTCAGCTGCAACCGGCGATCGAGCAGCGTCGATTTGACGCCGATCTCGTAAGTTTCAGCCTCCTCCTCGCCGAACGTCGGGGCGAACGGCAGCGGGTTCGACAGCCGCGTCGTCCAGCCGCCGGTCTTATACCCTTGCGCATACGAACCATACGCCATCACGTCGTCGGTCGGATACACCTGCGCGCCGACCTTAAACGAGAAGTTGTTGAACTTCTGCTTGTTGGGCGTGCCGGGATAGTAACGGAACGGCTGATCGGGGAACGGGAACCCCAGCGCGGTCGCACACGCGGCGCTCGGCGGGGTGCAGTTGAACAGTTTGTAGTTGAACCCGTTCACGTCGGACTGAAAGCCGTCGTAGCTCTTGTCCTCCTCGGTATAGCGGCCGCCGGCGGTGATCCCGAACAATTGGCTGATGCGCCAGTCGACCTGGCCGAACCCGGCATAAGCGTTGGTGTCGACATCGCCCGGCCCGTCCACTTGCAACAGTCCGGCCGAGAAGGTGACGTAATCGTTCAGCTTGCCCTTTTCCTTGAAGGCGTAGGCGCCGACGACGAAGTTCAATGTATCGTTCAGCAGGCTGCCCGACAGCTGCAGTTCCTGGCTCAGCTGATATTGCTTCACGCGGAAGCTGGTCTGCAGGATCGGCAGCGGCGAATTGTCGAGATCGACGCCCGCGGCGAACTTGATCCGGCGATAGGACGAGATCGATTTGACCAGCAGATCGGGCGTCACGTCGAATTCGAGCGAGAGCGCGACGCCGCCCTGTTTCAGCCGCGAGAAATTGTTGCCGTTGGCGAAGCTCTTGTCCTTGTCGGTGTTCACCCAGCGGCTGTCGTACGGCAGCAGATCGTTGTTGGGATCGGCGTCGACGTTGACGCTGCCGAGACCCGGCAGCGTGTTGTACCCGTTCACGCTGGATCGCGGACCGCACAGATTGGTCGCATTGCGCGCCGCGATCTGCGCCGGCGTCGCGCCGATGCAGAAATTGTAGAGCCCGGCGAACAGGAAGCCAGAACTGCCTGTCACCACGTCCAGCGCGGTGCCGGGGATGTTGTTCTGCGCCTCGCCCGCGAACGGACCCGGTATCGGGGTGACCGCCAGCACGGTGTTGGCGGTCGATTCCTGATCGATGTTGGTATAGTCGCCGGTCAGCGTCGCGCGGAACGTGCCGCCATTGTCCCAGTGCAGCTTCCCGCGCAGGTTCCACGCATTGTCGCCGCCCTGCCGATCGCGCGTTTCGTAATCCGCCGCGACGAAGCGCGTGAAGGAATCGGTCGCGCTGGGCGTATTCGGAAACTGTTCGCGCTTCTGATATCCCTTGCGGTTCATGATGCCGAACGCGAGCGAGGAGCTGAGCCCCTTGGCCAGCGGGATCTCCACTACGCCGCGCGCCTGCAGCCGTTCGAAACTGCCGCCGGTCACGTCGCCCTTGGCCTTGAACGTGTCGCCCGGCGTCGTGGTGACGATCGAGATCGCGCCGCCGATCGTGTTGCGCCCGAACAGCGTGCCCTGCGGCCCCTTCAGCACCTCGATCCGTTCGACGTCGAGCAGATCCTGGTTCGCGCCGATCGAGCGCCCGAGATAGACGCCATCGAGATACACGCCAACCGCGGGATCGATGTTGAACGCAAAGTCGCTCGCGCCGATGCCGCGGATCGTCGCGCCCAGCACCGCCGACGACCCCGAGAACGGGGTCGACGCGTCGAGCGTGACGTTGGGCGTGATCGCCGACAGGCCAGACACGTTGCCGATCGCGCGTTCCTGCAACGCCTCGCTGGTGAACGCGCTGATCGCGATCGGCACGTCTTGGACGCTTTCCGACCGGCGCTGCGCGGTGACGACGACGTCCTGGATGCCGCTGGCTTCGGCGGGCGGGGTGGCGGCGGGCGGCGCGTCCTGCGCCTGCGCCACG
This sequence comes from Sphingomonas sp. SUN019, assembly GCF_024758705.1. Lineage (NCBI taxonomy): Bacteria > Pseudomonadati > Pseudomonadota > Alphaproteobacteria > Sphingomonadales > Sphingomonadaceae > Sphingomonas > Sphingomonas sp. SUN019. Next base: position 1,888,594 of record NZ_CP096971.1, read on the forward strand.
CCCGGCATCAGCAGCGCCACAGCCAATGCCCCCAACGAAACGTTGATTCTTGGATCGCGCATATCGGTTCCTCCCCAGCAGCCTCGCCCAGCGGCCTCGCTATTATCGCGATGGTCCGTGGGACTGATTCTAGGCGAGCGTTACGACGCGGTCTTGCACTGGCGCGAAATAGGGCCGGACTGGCGCGAAATCGCTGCCGCCCGGATTATGCCCCCGCGCGATAGGCGCTGGGGGTCCGGCCGTAGCGTTGACGGAAGCAGCGCGCGAAATAGGCGCTGTCGTTGAAGCCGAGGTCGAACGCGATCTCGGTCACGCTGATCGCGGAGTTGGAGGTCAGTATCTCCGCCGCACGCTCGAGCCGCTGTTCGGCGACATGCCCGGCCGGGGTGGTGCCCATCGCGGCGAAGACGTTCTGCACCGTGCGCGGGCTGATCCCCAGTTCCTCCGCGATCGTCGCAGCGCGCAGATCGGGATCGCCGAGCCGCGTGTCGACCAGCGCCAGCACACGCTCCCGCAAATGCCCGCCCCCCGCCAGCGGCCGTCCCACCGGCGCAATGTTGACCGCCAGCGCGGCGAGGTCGGCGAATACCGTCGCGACACCCGCCTGCCAATCGGGATCGGCGTGGCTCTGGTCGCCCTGATGCCACAGCGACAGCAGGAAATCGTGGAACACGCGTCCGCCCGCGCCCGCGCCCGAGATTGTCGTGCCCAGCCGGTCGTCCAATCCGCGTATCTTGTGTTCGATCAGCCGCCGCGGGAATTGCACGACCAGCAGTTCGTGCATGGCGAGATCGACGAGATACGGCCGCGCCGCCGACATGAGGACGAAATCGCCGGGATTGAGCAGCGCCTCGCGGCCGTTCTGCCGGTGACAACTGGTCCCGCGCCGCTGCAGGTGGAGCACGATCTGCTCTTCGTCGGCCGCCCGATCGGCGTCGCGGCCGACCTGCGCCGGGTCCGATCGCGGGCGGATCATGTTCAGGTCGCCGACCTTCCAGCGCCACATTTCGGCGGCGAAATCGGGCTTCGCGGTGTTGACCCAGGTGCCGGTATAGACGCGGTCGACCAGCTCATTCCAGAACGGCAGGCGTTCGGCCGGGGCAAGACCGAGCGTGTCGAATTTCTGCACTGCATTCATGCCGTCGCCTCCCGCAGCGCAGCCCCGCGCCGCGCCACGATCCGCGGCGCGGTCTCCCGCAGGCCGATCGCGACCAGGCCGCCCAGGATGGTCAGGACCAGCATGATCCACAGCGGTGCGGCGAGACTCGTGGCATCGGCCCAGCGGCCCGCGATCCACGGCGCCAGCACGCCACCCAGCACCTCGCCCGATCCCATGCACAGTCCAAGCGCGGTGGCGGTGCGGCGCGGATCTACGCTTTCCGACGGGACGGTCGCCATGAACAACGGGAAGATGCCGTTCAGGCCCCAGCCGAGGAAGAAGATCAGCGCCAGCCCCCATGCCGACCCACCGAAGAACATCGCCCCCAGCGGCAGGATTGCGCCGAGCAGCGGCATCGCGATCATCACCGGGCGGCGGCCGATACGGTCCGACAGGCCGGAGATCGCGAAGCTGCCGATCGTCGCCGATATGCCGAGCGTCCCCATCAGCCATTGCATCGTGCTGGGCGCATAGCCGCGCACCTCGGTCAGGTAGAGCGGCATGAACGCCCAGCAGGTGACGAGGTACGACACCATGATCACAGACATCGCGCAGCACAGCGCGACATTGCGATCGCGCAGCACCGCCCACGGCGATTCCTTTTCGGCTGCGGGATCCACCGGCGGCGGCGCGGCGGGCTCGCGAATCAAAAACCAGATCAATCCGGCGCTGATCAGGCCGGGAATCCCCGCTAGATAGAACGCCTCGCGCCAGCCGTAGGCGGCGGCGAACGACACCAGCAGCACCGGTGCGACGAACGATCCGAGCAGGTTGGAGCCGAAGTTCTGCGCGATGCCCTGCGCCAGGCCACGCCGTTCGGGCGTCACCTCGCTCGCCACCATCGCATGGCTGATCGGCATCACGCCGCCCTCCGCCGCGCCCATCAGCAGCCGCGCGCCGAGCAGCAACGCGAAGCTTTGCGCCAGACCGGTCAGGAACGAGCAGACCGAGAAGATCAATGTCGCCAGCACGAGCAACAGCTTGCGATTGCCGATCCGGTCGGACAGCCGCCCGATCCCGAACGCCGCCAATGCCCAGGTCAGCGACAGCGCGCTCTGCAGGATGCCGACCTGTTCGTTGCTCAGGCCCAGTTCGGGCTTCACGAACGGCATGAGGAAGTTGAGCGAATTGCGGTCGAAGAAGACGATGCCGAAGTTCAGGCTGAGCAACCCGACCAGCAACACCTGGTATGATGCGGATCGATTGCCGGCCTTGGTCGCCATCCTGTCCATCCCCTGATCCGCTGGTTTCGGGGCGTCACCCCGTCAGCGCGTCATTTTTGTACGCATAGCATACAATATCGCCTGCGGTTCGACAAGTCCGCCGCCTCACGCGAACGGACGGATCGGATCGGCGCCATCCCAGCCGATCGACGCGCGCCTGAAGGCGGTGAACGCGGCGTCCATACCGGGGGTGGCGGGGATCAGTTCGACGAAGTGCGGATGCTGTGGACCGCCATCGAGGTACGCGACGTGGCCGCCGGTCGGCACGCCGGCGGTGAAGGCGAGCGTATAGCCGCGCGCGACATAGGCGGCGGTTTCTGCCTCCACGTCGTCGACCGCGATCCCGACATGATGGAAACCGTATCCGCGCCGCTCGATCATCTCGCGATACACCGACGGGCAGTCGTCCTTCGGCTGGATCAGCTCGATCTGCATATGCCCCGCAAATGCCATCGCGATGCGCACGTCGGCGCGCGATGGCGCCCCGCGATAGACGTGATCGGGGCCGATGAAGCTATCGAGCAGGAACCACGGCCCGGTGCGCAGATCGCGTACCCACCAATCGATCGCCGCCTCCATGTCTTCCACGACATAGGCCATCTGCGCGATCCCGCCGACGCGCTGGCCGAAGCCGAGCAACCGGCCCGCGTGCGGATCAGTCGACACGGATCACCACCTTTCCGAACAGATCGGGCGAGGATTGATAGTCGTAGGCCTGCCGCGCTTCGTCGAACGCGAACACGCGGTCGATCGCAGGCTTGATCCCGGTCGTGTCGATCGCGCGGTTGAGCGCGATCGCCATCGCGGCCGATCCGACGAAGATGCCGCGCAGCGATGCGCCCTTAAACATCAGCGCGTGCGGGCCGGTTTCGCCGCTGCGCGTCAGCACGCCGATCAGCGCGACTTCGCCGTTGAAGCCGACCGCGGCCATCGATTGCGCCAGTGTTCCCGCCCCGCCGACCTCGACGACATGATCGACGCCGCCGCCCGCCAGCGTCGCCGCCGCCGCGCCCCAATCGGGCGTGGTGCGATAATTGATCGTCTCGTCCGCCCCCAGCGCACGGATGCGCGCCAGCTTCTCGTCCGACGACGATGTCGCGACGACGCGCGCGCCGGCTGCCTTCGCGATCGCCAGCGCGAGCAGCGACACGCCGCCGGTGCCGAGCACCAGCACGCTGCGCCCCGGCCCGACCGCGCGTGGCCCCTCCATCAGCGCATTCCACGCGGTGACGCCCGCGCACGGCAGGGTCGCGGCCTCCTCGAACGACAGGCTCGCCGCGATCGGCACGACGCCGCGTTCAGGCAGGACGACATATTCGCTCAACATCCCCGCCGCGGGCGGTGCGCCGAGCGCGACGCCGGGATTGGGATTGGGCGGTCCGGCCAGCCAGTTCTGGAAGAACGTCCCCGCGACGCGATCACCGGGCGCAAAGGCCGTGACGCCCTCGCCGACCGCTTCCACCTCGCCCGCGCCGTCGGACAGCGGCGTCAGGTCGCGGTCGATCGCGCCGCCGAAATACTGGCCCTTCACGATCAGCTGGTCGCGGTAGTTGAGCGAACACGCACGCACCCGGATCAGCACCTCGCCGGGGCCGAGCGCGGGCTTCGCCGCTTCCACCAGCGCCAGATCATCGAGCGAACCCGCGCCTGCCGCCAATCGCCACGTCTTCATCACCCTCTCCCATTTTTTCTGTACGCCACGCAAACAATCGCTAGATTGTATGCAAGGCAAGCGAATTCATGCACCGACGGACAAGGAGTGGACCTCGGAAATGATACCCGATCGCGCGCGCGCCACGCCTCCATCCGGACACGATTTTGCGTCCCGCCCGGTACTTGCCTTGGTTCCGGACAATCTTGAGACGTTGCTGACCGGCGTCATCGCACGGCTCCGGTCGCTGCCCGACGCAAGCCCCGATTGTCGCCGCGACGCGATGGCCGCAATCGCGATCGGTCGTGCGACGGGGTTGCTCAAGCCGCGGGCGCAGCTTGCGGCGGTCGAGTCGCGGTAGAACCTACCCAGCGTCGGATCCGCCCGCGAACACCGTCGCCGCGCTCTGCGCATCGGGCGTTCCGCGGTCCCGCAACAGCCGTACCGCGTCCGCCGCGATCGGCTCCAGTCCGTCCTCCACCGCGATGATCTGCGCGCGCATCCGTGGATCCCAGAACGCCGCGATATGGTCCGCGGTGGCCAGCGCCGCCGCCGCATCGCCCTGCACCGCCAGGTTCCGCGCGATCTGATTGGCCATGTAAATCAGGCGCTGGTCGGGCGACATCATTCCGCGGCGACCGTATCGATGCGGCGCGCGCGTTCCGCCTGCCGCGCATACGCCTCCTGCCAGTCGGACGGGCCGTTCGACGACGACACCTGCACCGCCGTCACCTTGTACTCAGGGCAATTGGTCGCCCAGTCCGAATAATCGGTGGTGATGACGTTGGCCTGCGTCACCGGATGGTGGAACGTCGTATAGACGACGCCCGGCGCGACGCGTTCGGTGACCAGCGCGCGCAGCGTCGTTTCCCCCGCGCGACTCTTCAGATTGACCCAGTCGCCGTCGCGAAGCCCGCGGTTCTCGGCATCGACCGGATGGATTTCCAGCCGGTCCTCCGGATGCCACACGACGTTGTCGGTCCGCCGCGTCTGCGCGCCGACATTGTAATGGCTGAGGATGCGCCCGGTCGTCAGCAGCAACGGATAGCGCGGGCCGGTCTTCTCGTCGGTCGGGATATAGTCGGTGACGACGAAATGCCCCTTGCCGCGCACGAACGCGTCGATGTGCATCGTCGGCGTGCCCGCCGGGTTCGCGTCGGTCGCGGGCCATTGCAGCGAGCCATGTTCGTCGAGCGCGGCATAGCTCACGCGCGCGAAGGTGGGCGTCAGCGCGGCGATCTCGTCCATGATCTCCGACGGGTGCGCATAGTCCCACGCAAGCCCCATCGCTTGCGCGACCAGTTGCACGATCGCCCAGTCGGCATGACCGTTCTTCGGCTGCATCACCTGCCGCACGCGCTGGATGCGGCGTTCGGCGTTGGTGAACGTCCCGTCTTTCTCCAGAAAGGTGGAGCCGGGCAGGAAAACATGCGCGTAATTGGCGGTTTCGTTCAGGAACAGATCCTGCACCACGACGCATTCCATCGCCGCCAGCCCCGCCGCGACATGCTGCGTGTTCGGGTCGGACTGGAGGATATCCTCGCCCTGGATGAACAACGCCTTGAACGTCCCGTCGGTCGCGGCGTCGAGCATGTTGGGGATGCGCAGGCCCGGTTCGGCGTCGAGCGACACGCCCCACGCCTGCTCGAACAGCGCGCGTGTTTCCGGGTCCGAGACGTGGCGATAGCCCGAATATTCGTGCGGGAAGCTGCCCATGTCGCACGCGCCCTGAACATTGTTCTGCCCGCGCAGCGGGTTCACCCCCGCGCCCTCGATCCCGACATTGCCGGTCGCCATCGCCAGGTTGGCGATCGCGATGACGGTCGACGATCCCTGGCTGTGTTCGGTCACGCCGAGGCCATAATAGATCGCGGCCTTGCCGCCCGTCGCATACAGCCGCGCGGCGGCGCGAAGGTCGGCGGCGGGGACGTTCGTCAGCGCCTCGGTCGCCTCGGGAGAACGCTCGGGTTGCGCGACGAAGGCGGCCCATTCGCTGAATTCGTCCCAGTCGCAGCGGGTGCGGACATAGTCTTCGTCCGCCAGCCCCTCGGTCACCACGACATGCGCCATCGCGGTCAGGACCGCGACGTTGGTGCCAGGCTTCAGCGGCAGATGATGCTCGGCCTCGACGTGTGGGGTGCGCACGATGTCGGTGCGGCGCGGATCGATCACGATCAGCCGCGCGCCTTCTCGCAATCGCTGCTTCATCCGGCTGGCGAACACCGGATGCCCGTCAGTCGGGTTGGCGCCGATCACGACGATCACGTCGGCGGCCATCACGCTGTCGAAATCCTGCGTGCCGGCCGACGTGCCGAACGTCGTCTTCAGGCCATAGCCGGTCGGCGAATGGCAGACGCGCGCGCAGGTATCGACGTTGTTGTTGCCGAACCCCTGCCGGATCAGTTTCTGAACGAGGTACGTTTCTTCGTTGGTGCAGCGCGACGAAGTGATCCCGCCGACGCTGCGCGTGCCGTATTTCGCCTGGATGCGGCGAAATTCGTGTGCCGTATGCGCGATCGCCGCCTCCCACGACACTTCGCGCCACGGTTGATCGACACTTTCGCGGATCATCGGGTTCAGCACGCGCTCGGCGTGGTTGGCGTAGCCCCAGGCGAAGCGACCCTTCACGCAGCTATGCCCGCGATTGGCCTTCCCCTCCTTCCACGGCACCATCCGGACGAGCTGTTCACCGCGCATTTCCGCGCGGAACGTGCAGCCGACCCCGCAATAGGCGCAGGTGGTGACGACAGCGCGATCGGGCGTGCCGACCTTTTCGACTTCCTTCTCGATCAGCGCGGAGGTCGGGCACGCCTGCACGCACGCGCCGCACGACACGCATTCGGAGCTGAGGAACCCTTCGTCCTGGCTGGCCGCAATGTGGCTCGCGAAGCCGCGCCCGTCGACGGTCAGCGCGAACGTCCCCTGCACTTCATCGCACGCGCGGACGCAACGCGAACAGACGATGCATTTGGTCGGGTCGAAGGTGAAATAGGGGTTCGTCTCGTCCTTGCATCCTTCGAGATGGTTCTCGCCGTCATAACCGTAGCGGACGTCGCGCAAGCCCACCGCACCCGCGACATCCTGCAATTCGCAATCGCCGTTCGCCGAACACGTCAGGCAATCGAGCGGGTGGTCGGAGATGTAGAGCTCCATCACGCCGCGGCGTAGCTGCGTCAGCCGCTCGCTCTGCGTGCTGACGCGCATGCCGGGCGCGACCGGCGTGGTGCAGGATGCGGGATAGCCCGTGCGGCCCTCGATCTCGACCAGGCAGACGCGGCACGATCCGAACGCCTCCAGATTGTCCGACGCGCACAGTTTCGGGATGGTCGTGCCCGCCAGCGCGGCGGCGCGCATCACCGACGTTCCTTCGGGCACTGCGATCGTCTGACCGTCGATGGTCAGCGTCACCGTCGCGGCCGCAGGAGCCGCCGCCTTTGTGCCGAGGTCGATTTCGCCGAGCCATGCCATCGTCGTTACTCCGCCGCCTGCTGAATCGGCGCGTGCCCGAAATCCTCCGGGAAATGTTCCAGCGCGCTCAGCACCGGATAGGGCGTGAAGCCGCCCAGCGCGCACAGCGAGCCGAACTTCATCGTATCGCACAGATCGCGCAGCAATTGCACCTCGTCCGCCGCGCTGCGCGATTTCGCGCGCGCGTTGCGCATCTGCGGCAGCGCCTCCACCTCATCGCCGTCGCGCCCGGCCCCGGCGATGATGCGGTCGATCAATTCCACCCCGCGGGTCGATCCGATCCGGCACGGCGTGCATTTGCCGCAGCTCTCGACCGCGCAGAATTCCATCGCGAACCGCGCCATCCGCGCCATGTCGACGCTGTCGTCGAACACCGTGATCCCGGCGTGCCCGATCAGCCCGCCCGCCGCGGCGAACGTCTCGTAATCGAACGGCAGATCGAACGCGGACGGCGGGAAATACGCGCCGAGCGGGCCGCCGACCTGCACCGCCCGCACCGGCCGGCCGCTCGCCGTCCCGCCGCCGATATCCTCGACCAGTTCGCGCAAGCTTATGCCGAAACCAACCTCGAACAGCCCGCCGTGCTTCACGTTACCGGCAAGCTGCACCGGCATCGTCCCGCGCGACCGGCCGAAGCCGACCGCGGCATAACGCTCCGGTCCCTCGGCCAGGATGAACGGGACCGCGGCGAGGCTCAGCACGTTGTTGATGACGGTCGGCCGGCCGAACAGTCCGGCGATCGCGGGCAGCGGCGGCTTCGCGCGCACCTGCCCGCGCTTGCCCTCGATCGAATCGAGCAGCGCGGTTTCCTCGCCGCAGACATACGCGCCTGCACCCACGCGCACCTCCAGCGTGAACGGCGCGACGACGGCCGCGCTGGCGCGGATCGCCGCCTCCATCGCACGGATCGCGTGAGGATATTCGGAGCGGATATAGATGTAGCCGTGGCCTGCGCCGACCGCGTATGCGGCGATCGCCATGCCCTCGATCAGGCAGAACGGATCGCCCTCCATCAGCATCCGGTCCGCGAAGGTGCCACTGTCGCCCTCGTCCGCGTTGCACACGATGAACTTCTCTTGCGCAGGCGTATCGAGCACGGTCTGCCATTTGATCCCGGTCGGGAACCCCGCACCGCCGCGCCCGCGCAGGCCGGACTGCTTCACCGCATCGACCACCGCCTGCGGCGACGCCGCGCGCGCCGCGTCCAGTCCCGCCCAGCCGCCATGCGCGGCATAATCGTCGAGGCTCAGCGGATCGATGACGCCGACACGCGCGAAGGTGAAACGCTGCTGGCGCGCGAAGAACGGCAGCGCGGCGACGTCGCCGATCCGGTTCGGGTGGCTGCCGTCGAGGATGCGATCGACGTCGTCCGCGGTGACCGGACCGTAACCGATCCGGCCTTCGGGGGTCTCGACTTCGACCAAAGGCTCGATCGAGAACAGCCCGCGGCTGCCGGTGCGCACGACGCTCGCACCGGCAAGCGCAAACGCGTCCGCCACCGCATCCGCGCCGAGCGCGACCGACGCCATATCACCCGAGATGTAGACGCGCGTGCCCGGTGCGACGGTCGCCGGGGGCACGGCGTCACGGGAGGGCATCAGATCATCGGCATCGCCGACGCCCGCCACCGGCACACCGTCGACCAGCGCCGACGGTCCGATCGCGCACAGTCCAAGGCAATAGACCGGTTCGGTCGCGACCCCCGCCGCCGCAATCCGCGCCGCCGCCGCGTCGACGCCGCGCGCTTGGCACGCCTCTGCGCGGCACAATTTGATGACTGGCCCCGCGGCCTTCTCGGCGCGGAAATCGTGGTAGAAACTGATGACGCCGTGCACTTCGGCGCGGCTCAGGTTCAGCGCGTGTGCGATGATCGGCACCGCATCGGCGGGAACATGGCCGAGCGATTGCTGGATCGCATGAAGCAGCGGCAGCAACGCGCCGCGCTCGGTCGCATAACGCGCCGCCAGCGTCTCGACTTCCGCACGGTCCTGTGGCGTCAGCGCCATTCCCGTTCCCTTCGCCCCCAGGATAGAGGACGCCCGGGCGAGCGACAATCGCGCTCGCACGGGCGCCGCATCAAAAGGTGTAGCCGAGCGACAAACCATAGGTCCGCGGCGGCAGGTACGTCACGCCGATCAGCCGCCCGGTGGCGAGCGCGAAGGTGCTCGACGGGCGGAACACGTTGAACGCATTTTTGACGAACGCATCCACCTTGATCCGGCGATCCGCGGTGCGATACGTCAGCGCGCCGTCGACCATCGTGTAGGCGCGCGATCCTTCGATCAGGCGCTGGAATTCGCTGAAGTACGTCGTCGACTTGTACGACACGTCGACCGACGGGGTCAGCACGCCGTTCAGCATCGTATCCGCCCCCGGCACGTCCCATTCGCCGTGCAGATTCCACGACCAGCGCGGGCTGTTGCGCACGTCGTTACCGGCAAGCTGGATATTCCCGCTCCCCGGCGCGCCGAACGCCGTCGGATCGGGGTTCGTCACGGCATTATACGGCGGCGCGCCCGGTGTCTGGACGTTGGCGGGGTTTAGCGGATCAAGCGTCAGATAATCCTCGAAATGCGCATCGGTGTAGGACAATGCGCCCGACAGCCGCAGGTTCGGCGCGGGCCGCGCAAATACCTCCAGCTCGACGCCGTTCGCCTGCGTGCTCGCCGCATTCTGGAAGATCGTGGTATAGCCGGTCGGCCCGCCCGCGATCGTCTTGTTCAGCTGCAACCCGTCCAGTTTGTAGGTGTAGGCCGCGACGTTGACGGTGAAGCCGGGCGCGAGCGACGCCTTTACGCCCGCTTCGTGGTTCTGGATCGTCTCGGGATCGACGATCGTGGTCGACCCCGACGCATTCTCGCCCGACCCCGCCTTGAAGCCCTCGGAATAGGTGTAATACAGCAGGATGTCGGAGTTGACCTTGTATTCCAGCCCCGCTTCGGGCGTGAAATCCTTGAACGTGCGCGCCCGCCGCGTCTGATCGGCGGTGAAGCGCAGCACGGGGCCGATACCGTTGCGCGTGATAACGATCGACGGGTTTTCCGACGACGCGCGTTCGTTGCTGTAGCGCCCGCCGAGTTTCAGCGAGAGCCCGGTCAGCCCCGCCACCGTGCCGAGGTCGATGTTGGCCTGCCCGAAGATCGCGAACGCGCGCGTGCCGAGATTCGATTTGGTGCAAACCCGTTTCGGGGCGATGATCGTGCCGTTGGTCAGCGTTCCGGGTCCGTAACCGCACAGATTATATGCCTCGGCCAGATCGATCCCGGCCGCCTGCAGCACCGCGATGTTGCTCGCCATGCCGTTGCGCGGGGCGAGGCCGACATTGTCGATCGGGCGCTGGCGTTCGTGGAAATAATAACCGCCCAGCACGACGCTGCCGAGCGCGGACTGATAGTTGAACTGCAGCTCGTTGCTGAACTGCTTGCTGTCGATCCGGCGTTCCTGATTGGTCGTCGCGAGGCCCGTCGTCTGCAGGCTGTTGACCACTGCCGACAGATCGAGATCCTGGAACAGCGAGCTTTTGAAATTGCGGTAGTTGGCGATGTTGGTGACGCTGAGATTGTCGGTCAGGTCGGCGGTCAGCTTACCGGTGAAGGCATAGGTTTCGGTGTCGGTCCCGACCTGGCTTTCGCTCGCCAGATCGCGCGGGCGCGCCGCATAGCCGCCGACGCCGAGCGGCGCGAGCCGCGGGACGCCGGGGAAGGACGCGCGGCGATAATGGATCGCGCCCGACGAATCGTTTTGCCGGAAATATTCGCCGGTCAGCGAAAGCTCGACCGCCGGCGCCAGATCGACCGCGATCTGCCCGCGCACCATGCGGCGGTTCAGGTCGTCGACATCGCGCCCGGTGACCGGATTGACGCCGAACCCGTCGCGATCCTCGGTCCGCACCGCCAGCCGCGCGCGGATGCCATTGGTGATCGCACCGCTGATCGCGCCTTCGGTGACGATCGAATTGTACGCGCCGTACGTCGCGCGCGCGTAGCCCGACAGTTCCTCGGTCGGGCGCGCGGTGATCAGGTTGATCGACCCGCCGACCGCGTTGCGGCCATACAGCGTGCCCTGCGGCCCGCGCAGCACCTCGACCCGCTCAAGATCGAACAGCGAGGTCAGTTGCGCCTCGGCGCGCGCAACGTACGCGCCGTCGACGTGGAAGGCGACGCCGGTCGAGCTACCCGTGGTCGAGGTATTCGCCCCGACGCCGCGGATGAAGATCTTCGCCTGGTTGAAATCGCTGCCGAAGTTCACAGACGGGACGATCGTCTGCAAATCCTGAAGGCTGGCCACCTGCGCGGTCGACAGGCGATCGGCGCTGATCGCGGTGACCGCAGCGCTGACGTCCTGCAGCGACTGTTCGCGTTTCTGCGCGGTGACGATGATGTCGGCGGGGTCTTCGCTCTGCGCGGCAGCGGAAGGCGCTTCGGCGGTATCCTGCGCGGCGACGGTCTGCGCATGGGCGCTGGTCGATGCGAGCAACGTGGCGACCAATGCGGTGGCGATCTTCATATTATTCCTCCCTATGACGCTGCTGAGCGTCTGGTTTTTATTCTTGTACGACAATTACTTCGAGCAAACGGGGTCCGGTTCCCCGAAACAAATCGGCAATCGCGGCGTCGAGCGCGGCGGGGTCGTCGACCCGCGCCGCGGGAACGCCCTGCCCCTCGGCCAGCGCGACGAAATCGATGCCGGGCAGCTTGCTGCCGACCACGTCGATCCCGAACAGCGCGCCGAACTGGTCGAGTGCGGCATAACCGCCGTTGTTGACGACGACGAAGCGCACGTCGGCAGCGTGATGCCCCGCCGACCACAGTCCTTGGATCGCGTACATCGCGGAGCCGTCGCCGAGCAGGCACAGCACCGGTTCGCCGGGCCGCGCCAGCGCCACGCCGATCGCCGCGGGCAGACCGTGGCCGAGCCCGCCGCTGGCGCAGGTGTGAAATTCGTCCCCCGCGCGTACGGGGAAGAAATCGTGCAGCGGCCCGCGCGTGCTCGGCGCTTCCTCGACGATCGCGATCCCCGGCGGGCGGAGGGCCGAGAGTCGGGCCATCAGCAAGGCGTCGGTCAGCCAGTCGGCGGCTGGCGGCGGCAGCGGCGCGACCGCCGCCAGCGCAGGCGTCGATCGGGTCGGCACGCGCGCGAGCAGCGCCGCGATCGCCAGCGCGGCGTCACCGACGATCGCCAGCCCTTCCGGCGTGCGCGCGGCCTTGGCCGGATCGTCGTCGATCTGGATCAGCGTCGCCCCGGCCGGAACGAACGGCCCCGCGCCCTCGACATGATAAGTGAAGGCGGGCGCGCCGAGCACCAGCACGCAATCGGCGTCGCCCAGATCGCGCACGATCGCCTCACGCGACGCGGGGAGGAAGCCGCGGAACAATGCGTGATCCTCGGGAAACGGATTGCGCGCCGCCATCGGCGCGATCCGCACCGCAGCGCCCAGCCGTTCGGCAAACGTCACCAACGCGTCCCGCGCCTTGTTGTTGGCGACGCCCGCGCCCGCGACGATCGCGATCCGGTTCGCCGCCGTCAGGATCGCCGCGGCCTCGTCCATCGCCAGCGGATCGGGTCCGACGCGGCCGCTGACGCGCGCAGGCGTGAGCGACGCACATGGCCGCTCCCAATCGTCGATCGGGATCGACACGAACGCCGGTCCGCGCGGGGCCTGCATCGCGACGTGGAACGCGCGCGCGATCGCCAGCGGCACGTCCTCCGCGCGTGCGGGCTCGACCGCCCATTTGACGAACGGCCGCGGAAATTCGGTCGCGCGCTCGGCATACAGGAACGGCTCATGCGGCAGGATCGATCGCGCCTGCTGCCCGGCGGTGACGACCAACGGCGTATTGTTGCGGTATGCGGTGAACAGATTGCCCATCGCATGACCAAGGCCAGCCGAGCTGTGGAGATTGACCAGCGCCGCACGCCCGGTCGCCTGCGCATAGCCGTCCGCCATGCCGACGACGGCCGATTCCTGCAGACCCAGGATATAGCGGAATTGGTAGGGCAGATCACGGAACATCGGCAATTCGGTCGACCCCGGATTGCCGAAGATAGTCGTCATGCCGAGATCGGCGAGCAACCGCATCACTGCGTCGCGCACGGTCGATCCTTCGGAGCGGGGGAGCGGTGCGACGTGGAGCGAGCGCGCGGTCATGCCGGTGACGTCACAGAGACGGTTTCGCGACCGGCAGCCATCACCCTCTCCAATTCTTATATACGAACAATTCGCCTATGCGAAGCGCACATATGTAAGGATAGCCGCGGTGGCAAGGCTTCTATTGGTGCCGGCACCACCCGGTCAGGGCGATCGCGCGATCACACGCTGACGAGCATCGATCAGGAATGTCAGATCGGCGCGATCCGGCATTTCCGCGAACATGGCGCGGGTCAACCGCTCATAATGCTGGACGAATCGCGCCACTTCGTCAGTCGTCATGCCGCGCCCGGTTCGCGCGCGCAGCTTCGTCTCCTGCGCCTGCCGATTGGCGAGCACCGCGGCAAAATCGGGCGGGCGGAGCATCACGAGACGGTCGATCTCAGCGAACCAGCGCGCATAGCCTGCCGAAAGCACATCGTTCACATGACCACGCCACCGGCCATCGCGATCCTCTTCGGCCTCCAATGCGTTGATCGGTTTAGACAAGGCTTCGGCCGGTTGCGGCGACGCGCCGACGCACCAGCCCTCGAACAGGATGACGTCGGCGTCCGCTATGATCGCGCGCGGGGTGGCGGCGCGGTCGTCGCGGCTCTTGTCGAAGACCGGGAATTCGACCGTTCTTCCGTCGCCCGTCTTCAGCGCATCCAGCACCGCGATACCGGCCGCAACATCGTGCGTTCCCGGCACACCGCGCGTCGCCAGCAACGGATGGATGTCGCGCGCGAGCGCACCCCGTTCGGCGCGCGGAAGATAGAAATCGTCGAGCGCCAGCGTCACTGCGGTCAGCCCAAGTTCGGGTAGAAGGATTTCGGTCAGGAACGCGCACAGCGTCGTCTTTCCGCTGCCCTGCGCGCCGTTGATCCCGACCACCAGCGGACGTCCGGCCGCACGCCGCCACGCCGCAATCTCCGCCGCCAGCGGCCGCCACCAACGTGCGACCTGATCGCGGTACTCCCCGGGCAGCCCCTCGCGCGCGATCAGCACGGTGAGCGCATCGGTCATGCGATACCGTCAGCCGACCGCCGGGCGACAGACCACGGCTCCAGATTCATCCCCATCGCCTCGCTAGCGTCGCGCTCCCGGGATGCGGCAGCAGGACGGCGTTGTCGAGTGCGGCCAACGCAGGCGACACAACCGGTTCGCCGGCCTTCCGTGACGCGCGTCGTTTCCGGTCATCCCAAACGAGATAATGCGTGGCCGGACAGGCCCCCGCGCGCCATGCTTCCGATCATCGGCTAGGCATCGGCAGGCCAGCCGCCGGAGGGTATATGGACCGAAACGAAGACGTCATCGGTGCGCTTTACGACCGCGAGATGATCCGTGATTGCCTGTTCCGTTATTGCCGCGGCATCGACCGCGCCGACGAAGCGGCGTTGCGATCGGCCTATTGGCCCGACGGCACCGACACGCACGGCCCCTATCAGGGCAGCGCCTCCGGCTTCATCGACTGGGCGATGAAGACCCTGCCGTCGATCGAGCGCGGTATCCACCAGATCCACAACATCCTGATCGAACTGCGCGGCGCGCAGGCGGCGGTCGAAACCTATTTCACCGCGCTGCAGCGGCAGCCGGGCGCGGACGGCGCGATGGCGGACGTGCACATGGCGGGCCGCTATCTCGACCGCTTCGAGAAGCGCGGCGAGGAATGGCGCGTGGCCGACCGCCTCGTCGTGTTCGACTGGGTCAGCGAGACGCCCGCTGCGCCCGATACGGAGGCGCAGCGGTTCGGGCGGCGGCGGCCGATCGGCGGCCGCTGGCCCGAGGATCCGGTCTACGGATTGCTCGCCAGCGTTCCGTCCGCGCCACCGGTGAAATGATCCCGGTACTCCTCGCGCAGCTTCGTCTTCAACAGCTTGCCCGTCCCCGTATGCGGCAGGTCGGCAACGAACAGCACGTCGTCGGGCAGCCACCAGCGCGCGACCTTGTCGGTCAGATGATCCAGAATCTCGCGCGCCTCGCACGTCGCTCCGGGATGCAGCCGCACCAGCATCAACGGCCGCTCCTGCCAGCGCGGATGCGCGATGCCGATCACCGCGGCCTCGGCCACCTTGACGTGCGAGGTCGCGGCATTCTCCAGATCGATCGATGAAATCCATTCGCCGCCCGATTTGATGACGTCCTTCGCCCGGTCGGTGAGTTGGAGGAAACCGTCGGCGTCGATCCGCGCGACGTCGCCGGTATCGAACCAGCCGTCGGCGTCGATCGCCGATCCCGCCTCCGCGCCGAAATAACCGCTCAGCACCCACGGCCCGCGCACCTTCAGCAGGCCCGATGCCGCGCCGTCGTGCGCCAAAGCATTCCCCGCCTCGTCCTCGATCCTGAGTTCGATGCCGAACACCGCCCGCCCCTGACGCGCGCGCAGATCGACCGCTTCCTGCCGCTCAAGATCATCCTGATGCGGAAGCGGACGGCAGACCGTTGCGACCGGACTGGTCTCGCTCATCCCCCACGCCTGGATCGTCTCGACGCCGAGCAGGTCGCGAAACCGCTCGATCAACGACCGCGGCGTCGCCGCCCCGCCGGTGAACACGCGGTTCAGGCGCAACGCCGCGCGTTCCTCCGCGCTGCGATCGCGCTCCAGATGATCGCAAAAGCCGAACCAGACGGTCGGCACGCCGAGCGAGAAGGTCGCCGCCTCACCCAGCGCCAGATCGTACAGCGACGCCGGATCGAGCGCCGATCCGGGCAGCACCAGCTTCGCGCCGCAAATCGCCGCGGCATAGGGAATGCCCCAGGCGTTGACGTGGAACAACGGCGTCACGAGCAGCACCGAATCGCGCGCCGCCAGCGCCATCGAATCCGCCGCCAACGCGCTCATCGCGTGCAGCACGGTCGATCGGTGGCTGTACAGCACACCTTTCGGATTGCCCGTCGTGCCCGAGGTATAGCACAGCGAACTCGCCGCCTGTTCGTCCAGCTCGGGCCAGTCCTCGACCGGCGCGGCGTCGGCGACCAGCGCGTCGTAGCTGACGAAACCCGCCGCATCCCCGCCCAGCACGATCACGTGGCGCACGCGCGGCAGGTGCGGCAGCAACGGCTCGACGATCGGCAGCAGATCGGGGTCGACGCACAGCACCTCCGCGCCGCCGTGATCGACGATGTAGCGGATCTGTTCGGGAAACAGCCGCGGGTTGACGGTGTGCAGCACCATGCCCGCCGCGCTGACGCCGTAATACAGCTCGAGGTGCGGCAGGCGATTCCACGCGAGCGTCACGACCCGGTCGCCCTGCTTCACCCCCAGCCCGGCGAGCGCCGCGGCGACGCACCGTGCGCGCCGTTCGACCGTGCCCCAGTTCGACCGCACGATCCGGCCGTCGAAGGTTCGCGACACGATCTCGCGCCGCGGATGGTTGGTCGCGGCGTGGCGGATGATCGCGCCGATCGTCAACTGCCGCGTCTGCATCAGGCCGTGCATCGCCTGTCTCTCCGTATCCGCTGTTTATCGCAAAGGATCGGCGCGGGCGACGTTGCTGCGAAGTCCCCCGGCCTCGCCGCGCCGCTTATCGCCACCATGATTTTCCGCGACGCCACGCCCGCGGACGCCCTTCGCCGCGCGAAGACGGCTATCACCAGGCAAAGACACAGGAGAGCGCCCGATGGATCTGGACCTCGCTCCGGCGGATTTGTCCTTTCGCGACGAGGTGCGCGCCTTCTTCGCCGACAGCATCCCGGATGAATGGAAGACGACGGTGCGCGCCGGGCTGCGCCTGCCCGCGGACACGCTGACCGCCTATCAGCGGCGGCTGGCGGCGCGCGGCTGGGGCGCGCCGACCTGGCCGGTCGAATATGGCGGCACCGGCTGGACCCCGACCCAGCTCCACATTTTCTGGTCGGAGGCGTCGGCCGCCGATGCACCCGCGCAATATCATCAGGGGCTGGAACTGATCGGCCCGATCATCTTCACCTATGGCAGCCAGGCGCAGAAGGATTTCTACCTGCCGCGGATCATCAGCGGCGAAGATTGGTGGTGCCAGGGCTATTCGGAGCCGGGCGCAGGATCGGACCTCGCCGCGCTACGCACCCGGGCGGAGCGCGACGGCGGCGATTACGTGCTGAACGGGCAGAAGATGTGGACCAGCTACGCCCATGTCTCGACCCGCATGTTCGTGCTGGCGCGCACGTCGGTGGAGGCGAAACGGCAGGCGGGGATTTCGCTGATCCTGGTCGACATGGACACGCCGGGCCTGCGCATCCGCCCGATCCACACGCTTGACGAAAAGCACCACACCAACGAGGTGTTCCTGGACGACGTCCGCGTCCCCGCCGCCAATCTGGTCGGCGAGGAGGGGATGGGCTGGAATTACGGCAAGGTGCTGCTCGACCGCGAACGGATGGTGGCGGCCGCCACCGCGATGTTCCTGCCGCAAACGCTGCGTGCGGTGCGCGCGGCGGCGAAGCGGCGGCGGGTCGGGGCTGCGACCCTGTTCGATCAGCCCGGCTTTCGCGGCAAGCTGGCGCAGCTCGAGATCGAATCGCTGGCGTTGCAGGCGATGGTGATGCGGCTGGTCGCCGATGCCGCGGCGGGCATGGATTCCGGCCCGCGCGGATCGATGGTCAAGCTGCGCTGGTCCGAACTGATCCAGCAGTCGACGGCGCTCTGGGTGGAGGCGCTGGGGTCCGCCGCGCAGCATTACGAGGCGCTGGACGCCAAGGGAGAAGGGAGCGGGGACACGCCCCCCGACATGCCGCTCGCGCTGCAGGGCGCGCTCTATTCCCGCGTGACCTCGATCTACGGCGGATCGAGCGAGATTCAACGCAACATCATCGCGCGCCGCGCGCTCGGGCTCTGAAGGAAACGACGATGGAGTTCGCGTACAGCGACGAGCAGCAGATGCTGCGCGACAGCGCCGACCGGTTCGGCGATCAGCATATGGGCGCGGCCGACCGGCTGGCGCGGCTGGCCGAAGGACTGGAGGGTTCGCGCCGCCGCTGGAGCGAGATGGCCGCGCTCGGCTGGCTGATGCTGCCGATCGCGGAAGGCGACGGCGGCCTCGGCGGTGGTCCGGTCGAGGTGATGGCGATCATGGAGGGGTTCGGCCGCCACCTGATGATCGAACCCTATGTCACCTGCTGCGTCCTGACCCCCGCATTGCTGCACGGCGGCGGCGCGCTGGCGGACGAATTGCTTCCTAAGATCGGCACGGGCGAAATCCGCGTCGCGACCGCGCTGTTCGAGGACGACGGCTATGCCGTGTTCGGCGTCGCCACCCGCGCCGACGACGGCGCGCGGCTGACGGGCGTGAAGACGCATGTCGAGGATGGCGCCGACGCCGACTGGTTCGTCGTTTCCGCGCGCACCGCCGGCGATCATGGCGATCGCACGGGGATCAGCCTGTTCCTGGTTCCCGCCGATGCCGAAGGGCTGACGGTTCGGCGCTACCGGTCGAGCGACGGCCACCGCCATTGCAGCCTGACGCTCGACAACGTCCCCGCCACCTTGCTGGGAGAACGCGATACCGCCGCGCCACGCATCGCCGCCGCCGCCGACCGCGCGATCGTCGCGCATCTGGCGGAAGCAGTCGGATCGATGGAGGCCGCGACCGCCGCGACGCTCGACTACGTTCGCACGCGCCAGCAGTTCGGCGTCGCGATCGGCACCTTCCAGGTCATCCAGCACAAACTGGTCGACATGAGCATCGCCTGTGAAGAGGCGCGCGCGATCACCAGCGTCGCCGCGCGCAGCCTGATGAGCGACACCCCCGACCGCGCGCTGATCGCCGCGGCGCGGGTGCGCGTCTCGCAATGCGGCGTGGTGGTAACGCAGGCCGCGGTCCAGCTGCACGGCGGCGTCGGCACCAGCGACGAGCTGGTCGTCAGCCATCATCTGCGCCGCCAGATGATGCTCGACCTGATCCTGGGCGACCGCGACTATCACCGCGGCCGCTTCATCATGCTGTCGGATCGTTAGAATCGATCGGCATCCAGCAATCCTCCCCTGCAAGGGGAGGATCACCGAACTGATTGTCAATTCGACATTGCCCGCCGCTCGTCTTCGCCAATCCGGCGACCGGCGAGCCAGAACAGCGCCGAACCCAGCGCCAGCGGCGCCACCACCAGCGCCATCGCCACGCGCAGCCCCATCTCCGCGCCCAAAGTCGGCGCGAGCAGGTCGCTGGCCACGCCGACGAACAGCGGCCCCAGCGCAAGGCCGATCGCATTGACGATGAACAACTGCACCGCCGACGCCATCGCGCGGATCGACGGATGAACCAGCGTCTGCACCGCCGCGAACACCGACCCGTAGTTCAGCGCATGGACGAAGATCGCCAGGCCCAGCAGCACGAACGACCAGCCGATCGTCCCGGCCAGCGCCGCGCCTGCGAACAGCGGCGCGGCGATGACGAGGGCGACCGATGGCACGCGCGTGTAACCGGCGATTCCCCCTCGCCCCGCGCGATCCGCGAGCAGGCCGCCGACCAGGGTTCCCGCCATGCCGACCACGCCCACCATCAGCCCGAGCGCTAGGCCGAGCGCAACGCTGGGCGCGACCCCGAACGTCGCGGCAAGCGACGCCAGCCCGGACGTGTGGGTGCGCATATACAGCGCGCCGAAAAAGGCGGCCTGGCCGAAATAGCCGAACCCGCCCATCGCGGTGCCGAACGACACCAGCCAGAAACTCGGCAGCCGCCGCAGCGTGGCGATCACCGCACGGAGCGGCAGTTGCCTGGCCGGCGTCGCAACGGCCTCCCGGCGCCGTGGTTCGGGAATCGAGAACCACACGATGATCGCCAGCACCACGCCCGGCAATCCCGCGATCAGGAACGCGGCGCGCCATCCGAGCGTCGCCAGCAGCACGCCGCCCAATATCAGGCCCGCGAGCGAACCCACGGGCGTCCCGAGCGAATAGAGCGACAGCGCCCATGCGCGCTGTTCGCGCGGCACGAAATCGGTGATCAGGCTGTGCGCCGCTGGCGTGCATCCGGCCTCGCCGACACCGACGCCGGTGCGCGCCAGCAGCAGTTCGCCGAAATTTCGCGCAAGGCCGCACAAGGCGGTGAAGACGCTCCAGATCGTGAGCGACACCGCGATCATCGCCACCCGGTTGCCGCGGTCGGCGACGCGCGCCAGCGGGATGCCCAACAACGTGTAGAACAACGCGAAGGCGAGACCGCTGATCGCGCCGATCTGACCATCCGACAGCGACAGGTCGCGCTTCATCGGCTCGACCAGGATCGTCACGATCTGCCGGTCGAGCATGTTGAAGGCATAAACGATCATCAGCAGGAACAGCACGCCATAGGGCAGCGGCGACACGTCCGGCTTTTCGGCCGGAACGGATAGATTGAGGGTTCGATCGGTCATGCGCCGCTCCGCTGTGCACGCGGGATCGGCGCGTGCGATGGAGGACGTTAATGCCGCGCGCCCATAGCGCATCCGCACCGCCGACCCGGTCGCACTTATCCCGCATGGGATTCGATGCGGGCGCGCGTGACCGCGTCATCACATATGTGATATCGGATGGCTGTGCGGCGGAATGGCGATCGGACACACCTTCGCGTGGCATGTTGATCTTCCCGCGACTGTCCGAACAGCCGGAACCGAACCGCTAGACTGGCCACAGACGCCAAGAGGGACGGAGAGGATGAAGAGAAGGCCCGTCAAGTCGGCATCGCGCACCTTCGAAGTGCTCGAACTGTTCCGCGATCGCCGCAAGCCGCTCAGGCTCAACGAAATCTATCCCGCGCTCGGCTATCCCCAGTCGAGCACGACCAACCTGTTGAAATGCATGGTGATCGACGGGTATCTCAACTACAATCGCACGTCGCGCACCTATCTGCCGACGCTGCAGGTCGCGTCGCTCGGCAGCTGGCTCTACGGCCATATCGCGTCGGGCAACGGCTATACCTGGCTGATCGACGAGCTTTTCCGGCTGAGCGACGAGACCGTCGTGCTGGTCACGCAGAACGACCTGTTCATCCAATATATGATGATGCGGGTGCCCGATCACCCGCACAAACGGCCGCCGTCGCCCGGCGACATGCGGCTGATGCTCGATGCGACCTCTGGCATGGCGCTGATGAGCCAGATGCGCGACCGCGAGATCGACAAGATCTATCGCTATTCCAATTATTACGAGCTCAACACCGATCCGCGCATGACCTTCGACGAGGTGATGCAGCGCATCCGCTGGATCAGGCATACCGGCTATTGCTACTGGCCCGAACATCCGGTGCCGGGCATCGCATCGATGGCGATGCCGCTGGGGCAGAGCGTCCACGGCATCCCGCTGGTGATCGGGATCGGCGGCACGACCGAGCGCCTGTCGCCGCGCCGCGCCGAACTGGTCGATCTCATGCGCAGCAAGATCGCCGAATATCATGAGCGGTTTCCGCAGGGCGAGGCGCTGCCCGACGGCGACGCCGACACCAACGAATTCGAGGGCTATCTCGCCGCCGCCGAGTGACGCGGCCGGCTCCTCCCACCTTCAAGGAAACTTCATGCCGGTCACGGTCGATCTGTTGCCCGCCGCGCCCGCGGCGCTGGGCGAAAGTCCGCTATGGGATCATCGCCACGGCCGATTGTGGTGGGTGGATGCGATCGCGGGCCTATTGCGGTCGACCGACGCCGAGGGACTTGGGGCCCGCGAATGGCGGTTCGAACAATCGCTCGGCAGCGTCGGGCTGGCGAGCGACGGCCTGATCCTGGCGCTGGCCGACGGCTTCCATCGCTTCGATCCCGGCAGCGGCGCGACCCGGCCGGTCGCACGGCCGGCGATGCAGCCCGACACGCGCCTGAACGACGGCAAGGCCGACCGCCACGGCCGCTTCCTCGCCGCATCGATGCGCTTGGGCGACGAAGGCGCGCCGGGCAGCCTGTTCCGGCTCGATGCCGACGGGCAGATCGCGGCGCTGGAGCACGGCATCGCGATCGGCAACGCCTTGTGCTTCTCGCCCGCTGGGGATGCGCTGCATTTCGCCGACAGCATGGACGGGATGTTGCGCCGCTACGCCTACGATGCAGAGACCGGCGCGATCGGCGCGCGCGCGAACATCGCCGATTGCCGCGACCAGGGCTCCGGTCCCGACGGCGCGACGGTCGATGCCGAAGGACGGATCTGGGTCGCGCTGGTGCTGGCGCAGGCCATCGCCTGCTACACGCCCGACGGCGCGCTGATCCGCACGATCCCGGTGCCGGTGCCCTACCCGTCCTGCCCGGCGTTCGGCGGCGCGGACCTCGGCACGCTCTACGTCACGACGATCGCCAATTCGGGCCACCGGCTGGTCGCCGACCATCCCGACGCCGGTCGCGTGATCGCGATCAACGGCCTGGATGCGGTCGGCATCGGCGAGGGCGTCTATCGCTAGCGCAGCGCGATCGAGATGCCGCCGTCGACCAGCAGCGACTGGCCGGTGATGAAGCCCGATCGCGCGCCGTCGGCGAGGAACAGCACCGCTTCGGCGATATCCGCCGTTTCGCCCAGCCGGCCGAGCGGCGTGCTGGCGACGCGCGCCGCGAACGTCGCGTCGTCCAGCATCGCGCGAACGCCCTCGGTCGCCACGGTCGAGGGCGCGACCGCATTCACCCGGATGCGCTGCGGGGCCAGTTCGATCGCGCTCGCGCGGGTCATGCCCTCGACCGCCGCCTTCACCCCGCAATAGACCATCGCGTTCGGCAGCCCGAGCGTCGCGGAAACCGACGCGATGTTGACGATCGCCCCGCCCCGCCCCTGCATCTGCGCCGCCGCCGCCTGCGTGCCCCACACGATCGCCGCGACGCCGACGCCGAGCATCCGGTCGACCGTCTCCTGATCGATCTCGGGGATCGGCGCATAGCGCGTCCACATCGCATTGTTGACGACGATATCGAGCGGGCCGAGCGCCGTCGCCGCCTCGGCGAACGCGGCGTGCAGCGCATCGCGATCCGCCACGTCGCAGCCGAGCGCGATCGCCCGGCCGCCCGCGTCCTCGATCTCACGCACAGCCTCCGCCGACCACTGCGCCTTGCGATCGAGCAACGCGACCGCCGCTCCTTCAGCGGCGAACCGGCGGGCGATCTCGCGTCCCAGCCCGCGCGAAGCGCCGGTGACGAGCGCGACGCGGCCCCGCATCAGAACTTGTATCCCACTTCGACGCCGTACACGCGCCCCTTGCTCAACGGGGAAAAGGTCGATCCCGGAAAGAACGGCAATGGCGCTTCGGTGCCGAACGTCGCCTCGTTCAGCAGGTTGGCGCCATATACCGACAGCCGCATCGCCCCGCGCGACACGCCGATGCTGGCGTCGACCATCGTCGCGGCGTTCAGCAGGCCGGTGTTCTGATCGTTGTAGAACGCCGCGTCGCGGTGATTGGCGCCGACCCGCGCATCGGCCGAGACGTCGTCGGTCACACGCGTCTCATAGGCGATCGACCCGCCATAGCTCCACGGCGACAGGCGCGGCAGTTTCAGCCGGAAATCGCGGTCGTCGATAACGCCGTCGGCGTTAAGGTCGAACAGAATCTTGTCGTACTGGCCGTCGGTATAGCCGACCTGCGCCGAGATCGTCAGCCCGCGAACCGGCGTCAGCGTCAGTTCGCCCTCCAGCCCCTTGATCGACACGTCGGCGGCGTTGGTGATGACCTGGAAATTGCCGAACGGCGGGAACGGCGCCTGGAATTCGCGCTGGGTGCCATCGATCTTGTTGTAGAACCCCGCGACGTTGATCCGCGCGACGCGGCCGAACTGCTGCTTCAGCCCCAGCTCATAGGCGTCCTGCCGTTCCTGATCGAACGGCCCCGGCGCGACGTTGGGATTGAGGTTGCGGAAATTATAGCCGCCGCTGCGAAACCCTTGCGAGAACGAGGCATAGAGCATCGTGTCGTCAGTGGGCTTGTATTGCACCCCGACGCGCGGGGTGAAGCCGTTCCAGCGCTTGCTGTCGCTGAAATTATAGCTGCAGTTGATCGTGTCGAGATTGCAGCCGCCGACGCCGATCGAGCGCACCTGGACCGCCTTGCTCTCGGTCGAATAGCGCGCGCCGACACTGAGCGTCACCGTGTCCAGCACACGCCAGTCGACGGTCGTGAAGATGCCGATCGTGTCCTGTTCCTGACGCCCACCGCCCGACACCAGCAACGCACCGCCCGACAGCAGCCGGGATTCGGCATATTTGATGTCCTGATCGAAATAGAACAGCCCGCTCGTCACATCGAACCGGCCGAATGTGCCGGCGTAACGCAGCTCGTTGCTGAACTGCCACTGTTCGGTATTGTTGCGCGAATGCAGCGCCGTCACCGGGGACGCGTCCACATCGGTCGCCGCATCGTTCGACAGCGCGCGGACCGCGGCGATGTTGGTGATCTTGCCGTCGCCGAACGCGACGTCGACGTTCACCTCGGCGATGCCCTGATCCCAGTCGGATCGGATGAACCCGCGGAAATTCTGGTTCACGCGGAAACTGTCGCGCGGAAACAGGCCGTGGTTGGTCGACGCCGGACCGTCGCCGCGGATGCGGCCGTGTTCGTACCGCAGGATCAGCTCGAAATCGTCCGCCGGGGTGAAACGCAGCGCGGGGCGGACGATCAGCGTTTCAGACCCGCCGATCTTGCGTCCGTCGAAATCGTTGCGGAACCAGCCGGCGTCGTCGTTATAATATACCGCCAGCTTGGCGCTCAGCTTGTCCTCGATCACCGGCCCGGAAACCGAGATGCTGGCGCGCTTTTCCAGACCCGTCGACAGCCCCGCCTTGGCGTCGACATGAAATACGTTGGACGGCGTGGTGGTGCGCAGCACGACTGCGCCGCCGGTCACGTTGCGGCCGAACAGCAGCCCCTGCGGCCCGCGCAGCACCTCTACCCCGGCAAGGTCGAACGTGTCGAACAGGACGCCCGCGCTGACCCCCAGATAGACGCCGTCGACGAACACGCCGACGGTCGGGTCGATCGACGGGATCGAACTGTTGATGCCGAGCCCGCGGATCGAGAAATTGGCATAGCCCGGTGTAGTGCCCACGCTTTCCAGCGACGCGTTCGGGACGTTGTAACTGAGACTGGCGATCGACCGGGCGTGCAGCGCGTCGAGCTGGTCCGATCCGAATGCGGTGATCGCGATCGGCACGTCCTGAACGTTCTGCGCCTGCCCGCGTTTGGTCGCGGTCACGACGATATCGCTAAGCCCGCCCTTGTCGTCGGAAGGTGTTTCGGCCTGCGCTTCGGCGGCTGTCGGGGTGCGCTCGCTCGCCGCCGTCTGCGCATGGAGCGGAGCCGCGATCAACAGCGCGGCCAGACTGCCGCCGCCCAACAATGTTCTGGAATACCTCATCGTCATCCTCCCCGCGATCCGGCTCGACGGCCGATTTGTCGCTACCAATCGCGAAGTCGTGCGATCTGACCCCTCGATCCGGAATTGGACCCTCCGCAGCAATCGGAAGGCCCGTTCGCAGCGGATAATCACAAACGGGATTCGGCGAACACGACGGGTTGGCCCGCTTATTCGCGGATGAGATTTTCGCAGCGAGGACGCCGTTTGTCCTGCCGCGACCGCGCGTCCGGGGCATGATCGCGGGCAATCATAAGAGAGGACAGCGAATGGGCTCTGTACGCACCGACGTCGCCGATCACGTTGCAGTGGTCACGCTCGACAATCCACCGGTCAACGCCGCCGCGATGGACATGCTGCAGGAACTGACCGACGTTTTCGACAGCTTCAACGACCGTGACGACGTGCGCGTCGCCATCCTGACCGGGGCGGGCCGCTGTTTCAGCGCGGGCGCGGACCTAAAGAACCGGCCCGACCTCAGCATCCCCGGCAAGCGCTGGAACCGCAACCGCATCGTCCGCGAAGTCGCCTATTCGATCGCCGATTGCGGCAAACCCGTCATCGCGGCGGTCAACGGCGCGGCGCTCGGCGCGGGCCTGGGGCTGGTCGCGGCGTGCGACATCATCGTCGCGTCCGAAAACGCGGTGTTCGGCCTGCCCGAAATCGACGTCGGCCTGATGGGCGGCGGAAAGCACGCCGCGCGCATCCTGCCGCATTCGCTGGCGCGCCGGATGATGCTGACCGGTTACCGTGCGCCCGCCGCGGAACTCTATCGCCGCGGCGTGATCGAGGCGTGCCTGCCCGCCGGCGAACTGATGCCGTGGGCGCTGGATCTGGCGCGCACGATCGCTTCCAAGAGCCCGCTCGCGACGCGCTACGCCAAGGACAGCATGCGCACGATCGAGAACATGACGTTGCGCGACGGCTATATCTACGAACAGGGCAATACCGCGAAGCTGTCGACCTCGCACGACGCGCAGGAGGCGGTCGCAGCGTTCGTCGAAAAGCGCGCACCCGTCTTCCTTGGCCGCTAGAAAATGGACTGGAACTTCGGCGACCTGCTCGACGCGACCGGCGCGGCGGTGCCCGGCGACCGGCCTGCGATCGTCCGCGGCGATCATGTCGTGTCGTGGGCCGATTTCGACGCGCGCACCAACCGCGTCGCGCGCGCGATGCTGGCCGCCGGATTGCAGCCCGGCGACCGCGTCGCGATCCTGGCGCGCAACATTCCCGAATTCATCGAGACCGCTGCGGCTGCGTTCAAGGCGCGCGTCACCCACGTCAACGTCAACTACCGCTATACGACCGCCGAAATCGAATACGTGCTGCGCGACTGTCAGGCCGCGGCGCTGTTCTACCAGGACGATTTCGCCGCGGTCGCAGCGCCGCTGATCGGCGGTGGAATCGATCATCTGATCCTGGCGGTGAAGATCGGCGGCGACGGCGACTATGCGCGGATGGCGGCTGACGGCGACGCCTCACCGCTCGGCATCGCGCGCTCGCCCGACGACGGCTATCTGCTCTACACCGGCGGCACGACCGGCCGTCCGAAGGGCGTGATGTGGCGATCCGCCGATGCGCGCCGGTCGCAGCTTGAATCCCCCGTCGCCGCCGCGACGCCCGCCAGCATGGACGATCATGTCGCGCAGGTCCGGCGCGGCACGGCCGGGCGCGTGCTGCCCGCCTGCCCACTAATGCACGGCGCCGGCCTCAACAGCTGCATCGCCGAACTGCTGATCGGCGGCACCGCGGTGCTGCTCGCCTCCGACCGGTTCGATCCCGAACAATTGTGGGATGAGGTCGCGCGCAACCAAGTGACGCGCGTGCTGATCGTCGGCGACGCCTTCGCCCGGCCGATGGCCGACACGCTGGCCGCGCATCCCGGACGTTGGGATCTGTCGTCGCTCAAGCTGATCTCGTCCGCCGGGCTGATGTGGAGCGAGGAGGTCAAGGCGCAACTGCTGGCGGCGATCCCGCACCTGACCCTGCTCGACATCCTCGGCGCGTCGGAAGCATCCGGCTTCGGCTATGCGATCACCAATCGCGATCGCGCGACGCCGACCGGGCTGTTCGAGCGCGGACCGCAGACCGTCATCATCGCACAGGACGACGATCGCATTCTCGCAACCGGCGAACCCGGCGCGGGCTGGCTGGCGCGGCGGCCGCCGTTTGGTGCTGGCTATCACGGCGATCCCGCCAAGTCCGCGACCGTCTATCGCACGATCGGCGGCGAGGCGTTCGCGATCCCGGGTGATATGGCCGAATGGCTGCCCGACGGCCGCTTCCGCCTGCTCGGACGTGGCAGCATGTGCATCAACACCGGCGGCGAAAAGGTGTTCGTCGAGGAGGTCGAGGAGGCGCTGAAGCGCGTTCCCGGCATCGCCGATGCGGTCGTGTTCGGCGTCCCCGACCCGCGCTTCGGCAACGCGGTGACCGCGCTCGTTCAGGCCGGGCCGGACCCCGACGACACTGCGATCCGCGCGGCGCTGGCGACCGACCTCGCGACCTACAAACTGCCGCGGCGGATCGTGCGCACCGACGCCGTGCCGCGCCACGCCAGCGGCAAGAGCGACTATCGCCGCGCGCTGGAAATCGCGCGCGAGCTATCAGGAACAGACGTATGAGCAAGCCCGACACTTTGGAAACCCGGCAGCCGGTCCGGCGGCTCGACGCGCTGGTGATCGGGATGGGCTTCGGGGGCATGTA
This sequence comes from Sphingomonas sp. SUN019, assembly GCF_024758705.1. Lineage (NCBI taxonomy): Bacteria > Pseudomonadati > Pseudomonadota > Alphaproteobacteria > Sphingomonadales > Sphingomonadaceae > Sphingomonas > Sphingomonas sp. SUN019. The sequence goes on from NZ_CP096971.1 coordinate 1,917,186, forward strand.
CGCGCTGCATCGCACCCGCGGCATGGGGCTCGACGTGCTGGGAATCGAGGCTGGCGACGATGTCGGCGGCACCTGGTACTGGAACCGCTATCCCGGCGCGCGCTGCGACGTAATGAGCATCGATTACAGCTATTCCTTCTCCGACGAGATCCAGCAGGAATGGACTTGGTCCGAACAATTCTCCGCGCAGCCCGAAATCCTCTCCTACGCGCGATTCGTGGCCGACAAGCTCGACCTCAAACGCGACATCCGCTTCGAAACGCGCGCGACCCGCGTCGCCTATGACGACGACGCGTGCCTGTGGCGCGTGGAGACCGACCGCGGCGACCGGTTCGAGGCGACGTACCTCCTGATGGCGACCGGCCCGCTGTCGGTGCCCAAGCCGATCGACATCCCCGGCGCGGACATGTTCAAGGGCGAGCTCCACTTGTCGGGCAAATACCCGCACCGGCCGGTCGACCTTTCCGGCAAGCGGGTCGCAGTGATCGGCACCGGATCGTCGGGCATTCAGATCGTCCCCGTCGTCGCCGAACAGGCCGACCACCTCTACGTCTTTCAGCGCACGCCCAGCTTCACGCTGCCGATGCGCAACCGCCCGCTAGACGCCGCCTATGTCGCGCACATCAAGCAACATTATCCCGGCCTGCGCGCCGCCGCGCGATATTCGCTGACCGGTGGGTCGCGGCCGATGTCCAGCCGCCCGCTGTTCAGCATCCCGCCCGCCGAACGCGAGGAACTGCTGGAAGAGGCATGGGCCTATGGCGGCCTGCGTTTCCTCGGGTTGTTCTCGGACCTGCTCACCAACGCCGAAGCGAATGAAGTCGTCGCCGAATTCGTGCGCGGCAAGATCGCCGAGGTGGTCGAAGACCCCGACACCGCGCGCCGCCTGACGCCGCAGGGCTACCCGATTTTCGCGCGCCGCCCGTGCCTCGACAGCGGCTATTACGAGGCGTTCAACCGCGACAACGTGACGCTGATGGACTGTCTCGAAGACCCGATCACCGCCTTCACCGAAACCGGCATCCGCACCGCCACGCGCGAAGTCGCGGTCGACGTCGTCATCGCCGCGACCGGCTATGACGCGCTGACCGGCGCGATGCTGTCGATCGACATCACCGGCAAGAACGGCCGCAGCCTGAAAGAGAAATGGGCCGACGGCGGCCGCTCCTATCTCGGCCTCGCGATGGAGGGCTTTCCGAACCTGTTTATCATCGCTGGCGCGAACGGACCGTCCGCGCTCGCCAACTTCATCCTGCTGAACGAACAGAATGTCGACTGGATCTGCGACTGCATCGACCATCTGCGAACCAACGGCCTGCGCGCGATCGAGGCGGACGGCGCCGCAGAGGATCGCTGGATGCGCAAGGTGACCGAACTCGGCGCACGCTCGCTCTATCCGACCGCCAACACCTGGTACACCGGCGCGAACGTCCCCGGAAAGCCGCGCACCTTCCCGGTCTATATCGGTGGATTGGGCCGGTATCGCGAGATCTGCACGGATGCGGCGACCGATGGATATGCCGGCTTCCACATCGTCTGAAAACGTCATCGCCCGGCGCGCGTCCCGCTACAAGTCGCGCACCAGCCTGAATCCGAGCAGGAAGCTGTGGTAGCCGGGCTTCGTGCCGATGCGAAAACTGGTCCGCTCATAATGCGGATAATAGCCGAAACCACCACCGCGCAGCGATCGCTGCGCGCAATCGTCCAGCACGCGCGCGCTGCCGTCGGCAGGCTGGCGATCGTTCGTTTCGTTGAAACAGTCTGCCGTCCATTCATAAACGTTGCCCTGCGTATCGTGGAGGCCGAACGCATTTGGCTTGAAGCTGCCGACCGGGGCATAGGCCGCATGGCCGTCGGTGCAGATGAATTCGTACTGCGGGTCGTCACGCCACGCGAACGCGCTTTGCGCGGTGCGATCGCCGATGTTCGAATATTGGCACGCGCGGTCGCGGTCGCCGCCCCAGAAGCGCGCGGTGGTCGATCCGGCGCGGGCGGCATATTCCCATTCGCCTTCGCTGGGCAGGCGATACGCCTTGCCGGTCTTCTTCGACAGCCATGCCGCATAAGCGGTCGCGTCGTTCCACGAAATACAGGCGACCGGATGATCGTCGCGCGGCGTCACCGCCGGAGCTTTCGCGACGGTCACCTCATATTTGCCGATCGCGAACGGTTTCGCGATGGTGACCCGGCATTACGGTTTGTCGCGGTTGATCCACTTGTCGCCGGTCACGCCCTCGCGCGTCGTTTCCGCAGTGGTCGATCCGAGGATTGCCGATCCGGCGGGGACGACGATCATGTCCGGACAGATGGTGCGGCAATCGCGCAAGGTTGCGCCGGGCCGCGGTTCGCGCGCCTCGCCCGGGCCGCCAACCGCCAGCAGCGCCGCCGCTGCGATGCCAGAACCAAACAACGCCGTTACGGCATCGTCTTTCGCCAGTTCTCGGGCCTGGCCGGATCGCCCCTGCCGGAATAGCGCGCGGTCGCCGGCCACAGATAGACGGGGCGGGCGCGATCGTAATATGCTGGCGACAACGGGTGGCGGCCGAATTTGGAATACACCGATCCATAATCCTCCATCGCCCGCGGCGCGGTGGGGTAAGGCGCCCTGGGCCGATAGGCGATGACCTGGTCGGGCGCTTTGCCGCGCTCCACCCAATCCTCGATCGCGGTGATCCAGTCGATTTCACCACCGCCCTCGCCGCCGCGGCAATGATTGACGCCGGGCGGGGTGAAGAAGCGGAAGAACTGCCGCGTCGCCGCCGGGCCGCCGTTGGCGCGCTCCGCCTTTTGATAATAATCGATCGACGCTTCGACGGGGATATTGTTGTCGTTCCAGCCGTGGAACAGGATCAGCTTGCCGCCCGCATCGCGCAGCCGCGACAGATCGGGATTGACGGGATTGAAGATCGGCCCCGTCAGGTCGAGCCGTTCGGGATCGCGATCGTAATCGAAATCGGCGGCGCGAAACGCCGGACCGGACGGTGGGCCGCCAGCATAACCGACATAGCCGGTGATCGAATAACCCGAGCCGGCATATTGCTTCCCGGTCGGATTGACCCAGCCGAAGTAATTCACCCACTGGTCCTCGGACCCCCACGGCATGCCCCAATAGAGCTTCTCGCCCTTTGAATTGCGCGCGCCATCGCGGAATTTCTGCGCGACGTCGGCCTGCTCGGGCGTCAGGCATTGTGCTGCATCCTGGCCGGGCTTGCAGATCAACGACTTGGGATCGAACGCGCACGCCGCCGGATTGGTCAGCAATCCGTCCTTCAGTCCGTCCCGCGCGTCGCATTGTTTCAGGACCGCGCTGCGGATCAGGTCGACCTTGGGCGCGGTCAGGATCGTGCTGCCGTCCGACGCGGTGTTCACCCGCGTGTTCCATTCGAGGAAATAGGGCGTGTCTCCGACCTCGTCATACACCGGCGCGCCGGCGACGATGCCGTCGAAGTCCTTCGGGAAACGCTGCGCCTCGATCATCGCCTGGCGTCCGCCGGTCGAGCAGCCGATGAAATAGTTCAGCTTCGCCCGCGCGCCGTAAAATGCCGCGACCAGTTCCTTGGCGACCTTTGCGGTCAGATGCGTCGCGCGATAGGCGAAATCGAGCTGGCCCTGCGGATTGTTGTACGCGAACAGCCAGCCGCCGCCCTTGTGCCCCATGTCGGTGGTGACGACGGCGTATTTGCGCACCAACGCGTGATCGATGCGGTCCTCCAAGTAATTGCCGCACGGGCCGCCGCAGCCCCCCATCATGAACTTGCCGTTCCAGTCGCTGGTCGGCATTCGCAACAGAAAGCCGACCGTCGGACTGATCGTCCCCTCCACCCGGCAGATTTCGGGCAGGTCGTTATCGGCGACGCCGTGCGTGCCGCCGGCGGGCACGATCCGCGCCGAATTGATTGCGGTCGGCGCGTCGGGAAATTTGGCGAAGGCCTCGCCATTCTCGCGGCTCGTCAGTCCGGCGCAGGCTGCCGCGATCGCGGGCGTCGCCTGTACCGGTGCAGCCGGAGAGGATCCCGGCGATTGCGCGAGAACCGCGGCTGCGGCGAGACTGCCGCCCATGGTGACGCCGATCAGAACAACACCCGATTTCATTACGATGCTCTCCACCCAACGCCCCGAACCGGACACCCTCTAAAATTTGTATCCCAACCGCACGCCGACCTGCCGTGGACGACGCGCGGTATCGGCGAAGCTCTGGTTGCCCGCGGCACCCGCCGGGAACGTACCGAGCGGCGTTGTGATCGTGGGGTAACTGCCGACCGGACATACCGCCCCGACCGCACAGGACGTGCCGCCCACGCCGGTGAAGCTGACGCGCGTCGTACGTGCGGAATGATCGTCGTTCAGCAGGTTGCGGACGAACCCCTCGACCGTGATCCGACCGGTTTGGACGCCGATGCGCAGCCCGGCGAGGTTCGCCGCCCCCATCCAGGCGTCGTTCCACTCGTCCAGATAGATCTTGCTCTGATGCTGATAATCGGCCCGGATGTAGCCGTTCACCGTGTCCGTCAGCGGGAAATCATAGTCGGCGAACAACGAAAGTTGCAGCGCCGGCGTCCCTTCCTGCTGGAACCCCGCGACCGAGCGGCAGCCGAAACCCGTAGCGATGCCGGTCAGCGCGAAATAGTTGGTCGAGCACAGTTCCTTGTACTTCGCCTTTCCGTAGGACGCCGTCGCGCGCAGGTTCAGGCCCTCCGCGGGCAGCGCTTCGAGTTCGGCTTCGAACCCGGTCACGGTCGATCTGGACGAGGCGGTCGTGAACACCGTCGTCGCGCCGGGCTGTGGAAAGTTGGTGAGCGTCGCCTGGGGAACCTGCTGGTTCTTCCAGTTCATGTGATAGACCGCGGCGTTGAAGATCAGCCGCCCGTCCAGCCACGTCGATTTGAGGCCGCCTTCGTAATTATACAGTTTCTCTTCGCCGAACGCGCGATCGACGCCGGTCGGCAGCGGAAAACTGGTCGGCACGTTGGCGTTGAACCCGCCCGGATTGTTGCCGACCGAATAGATCGCGTAGAATTGCAGGTCGTCATTGACCTTGTACTGAATGTTCAGGCGCGGCAGCGTCGCCTTGAACGACGCTTCGAGGAAGGCCGGATTGGGGGTCGGTGCGAACGCGGTCGGCAGCTGCGTAAGCGAAATCTTGTCCCACTGTTGCCGAAGCTCGGCGCTGATCGTTAGCTGATCGGTGACGTCGAAATACAATCCGCCGAAAATGCCGTGCGTCTGCGACGGGTTGGTGAGAACGGTGTTGCGGTTGTTCGTCACGACGATGGGCGCCGCGTTGACCTTGAGCCCTGCGGGCGTGACCGGATCGAACAGCGCTCGCGTGCTGCCGTATATCTTCGTGTAATTGTAACCGAACGTATAGCGCAGCCGCTGATCCTGCGGCGCGGTCAGCCGAAGTTCGTATTGCTGGTCCTTGGTCCGCACGAAGCTTGCGAAATTGCTGGCGTTGAAGCTGTAGGCGGTCGGCACGTCGGCTGCGTTGGGGGCGATCACACCGGCGCGGGCGCCCAGGTAGCTGGCGTCGAAACGGTTCGCCAGCTTCTCGTCGGAATAAGCCGCAAAGCCGCTCAGCGACGACCCGCCCAGGTCGGCGTCGAAGCTGAACACCGAACGATATTGGTTGCGGGTCACACCGGGGTCGGTGATGTAGCCCTTGATGAATTGCTGATACAGATTCGGCGCATTCGCCCGGCTGTGATCGATGTTCACGCTGCCCTTGTAGTAATAGGACACGGTGCCGTCGGGCCGCACGATCCGGCTGTTGCGCGTGTTGATCGGCGCGTACGACGTCTGCGGGATGGCGTCGCGGTCGTGGACATACGATCCGTACCAGCGGATTTTCAGCCAGTCGGTGGGCGTGAAAACCAGCTTGTTGGTGACCGCGACCGTCTTCTGATCGCCGAAATGATAACCGTCGCGGTTCACCCAGGCGTCGGGACCGCCATATTCGAAGTATCGCGCCGCGATGGTGTTCGACAGCACGCCCTTGACGATCGGCGTCGTCAGATAGCCGGAGATGTCATATTCGCCATCGGTCGCGGTGATCGCGTCGATCTTTCCGGCGAACACGTCGCCCGGATCCTTGGTGACGAAGTTCACCGCACCGACGAAGGTGGAGCGTCCGAAATACGCGCTCTGCGGCCCCTTCAGGACTTCGATCCGCTCAAGGTTGGCGAGCGCGGTGCTGGAATAATCGCCCGACATGAATACGCCGTCGATGAACACCGACGCCTTCGATCCGCCCGACGTGCCGGTCGACAAATTACGGATCTGCAGCTTGTTGCCGCCGTTGCGGCCGCCCGTCGTCCCGAAATACAGGCCGGGCGTGCGCGTTGCGAGATCGAAGATCGTCTTGGTGTCGGTCTTCTCCAGCGTTTCGGCGGTCAGCGCGGTGATGGTCAGCGGCACGTCCTGCAGGCGCTCGCCGGTCTTGCGCGCGGTGACGATGACGTCGCCGATTCCGGCCGGTTGCGCATCCGTCGCGGGCTGATCGGCGGCGTCGGCAGGGCCCGCCGCGCTTTGCGCCAACGCCGGTGTCGCGAACCACGGCGCAAGCATCGTGGCCGCCAGCAAGACGTTACGGGATGCGTGAAATGCCGAACCCTTGACCATCGAACTCCCCCATCAGGCGATCGTGGCTGCCTGCCACGTCAGTCCGCCGATCGACGCGGCCTTGCGCCGCCCGATCAGGCGTAATCGGTCAGCGCCGTGGCCTTGCCGGCGCCTATCCGCTGCGGTTCGATGGTGTGTCGCCAAGGCTTGGGTAGAAAGCGCCAAATGCGCCGGCCGCATTGACTTAATGTCATCACGCCGTCGCGTCGCCCGGCATCGCGATCGGCCGGGCTCCGCAGCGGCCCGCAGCGCTGGACAGGCGTTACAAAACGATGCCCGCCTAAACCGCTATGCGGATAGTCGCTCGATACTGCGCTGACCGGCGGCGGCTGGCGCGCTAGCGGCTGAAGTCATGGCTGGCACATTGTACGACAGACTGTGGGACGCGCACGTCGTCGCTACCGACGGCGATGGGCAGACCCTGCTCTATATCGATCGGCAATTGCTGCACGAAGTTAGCAGTCCGCAGGCCTTCGCCGGTTTGCGCGCCCAGGGACTGCGGCCACATCGCCCCGCCACCCAGCTCGCCGTCGCCGACCATGCGGTGCCGACGCACCATCGCGACCGGCCGATCGCCGACCGTCAGGCGCGCGATCAGGTCGCGCTGCTGGAGGCGAACTGCGCCGCGACCGGCATCGAATATCTCGCGCTCGACGGGGCGGGTCAGGGCATCGTCCACGTTATCGGCCCGGAACAGGGCTTCACCCTTCCCGGCATCACCCTGGTCTGCGGCGACAGCCATAGCGCGACGCACGGCGCATTCGGCGCGCTGGCGTTCGGCATCGGGGCGAGCGAGTGCGAGACGGTGCTCGCCACGCAAACCCTGTGGCAGACGCGGGCGAAGACGATGCGCGTGACCTTTACCGGCGCGGCAGGCGAAACGGTGACGGCAAAGGACATGATCCTGGCGCTGATTTGCCGGATCGGCACCGGCGGCGCGACGGGCCATGCGATCGAATATGTTGGCGACGCGGTGCGGGCGATGTCGATGGAAGCGCGTATGACCCTGTGCAACATGAGCATCGAGGCGGGATCGCGCACCGGCCTGATCGCGCCGGACGACACCACCTTCGCCTATCTGGAGGGCCGCCCCCGCTGTCCATCGGGGGCGCATTGGGACGCGGCGGTCGCGGCCTGGCGCGGCCTCGCCAGCGACGCCGACGCGATATTCGACCGCGAGGTCACGATCGACCTCGCGCTCCTGGCCCCCCAAGTCAGCTTCGGCACCAGTCCCGACCAGGTGCTGCCGATCGACGGCCGCGTGCCCGATCCCGCGGCCTGCGTCGACCCCGCCGCCCGCGCCAAACTGGAACGCGCGCTCGACTATATGGCGCTGACCCCCGGCACCGCGATGACCGATATCGCGATCGACCATGTCTTCATCGGCAGTTGCACCAACGGCCGTATCGAAGACCTGCGCGCCGCCGCGGGCATCATCGGCACCGGCCATGTCGCCCCCGGCGTCACCGCGTTGGTCGTCCCCGGTTCGGGCGCGGTCAAGCAGCAGGCCGAGGCCGAGGGGCTGGACCGCATCTTCGTCGGCGCGGGGTTTCAGTGGCGCGAGGCGGGCTGTTCGCTATGCGTCGCGATGAACGACGATCGCCTGCCGGACGGCGCACGTTGCGCCTCGACCTCGAACCGCAATTTCGAAGGACGGCAGGGCAAGGGCGCGCACACGCACCTCGTCAGCCCGGCGATGGCCGCCGCCGCCGCGCTCGCCGGCCGCTTCGTCGATATCCGGGAGCGCTGAGCGATGGAGCCGTTCCGCACCCTCACCAGCGCCGCCGCATCTTTGCCCCAGACGGATATCGATACCGACATCATTTTTCCCGCGCGCTTCCTGGTCATTACCGAAAAGCGCGGGCTCGGCCGCTACGCCTTCCACGACCGCCCCGACCTCACGATCGCACCCGGCGCGGCGATCCTGATCGCGGGCGACAATTTCGGCAGCGGTTCGAGCCGCGAACAGGCGCCGTGGGCGCTCGCCGACCTCGGCATCCGCGCGATTGTCGCGACCGGCTTCGGCGAGATCTTTCAGTCGAACTGTTTCAAGAACGGCATATTGCCGATCGTGCTGCCCGCTGCGGAGGTGGCACGACTTCACGCCGCGGCGCAGGATGGCGAGCCGACCACGATCGACCTGAGAACACAGCGCATCGGCCTGTCGCATACCGGCGCGATTTCGTTTGCGGTCGACCCTGCCCGGCGCGAAGCGTTGCTGGAAGGCCTGGACGAAATCGCCCGCATCCGTACCCGCTTCGCGCCCGCCATCGCCGCGTTCGAAACGGCGCAACGGCGCGCATCCCCCTGGCTCTGGAGCAACGAAATTGGCTGATTCCCGCCTCAAGGCGAAACTGGCGGAGGGCAAGTTCTTCGTCGTGCCCGGCGTGCAGGACATGATCGCCGCGGTGGTCGCGGATCGCGTCGGCTTCGATATCGTCTATGGGACGGGCTATTGGCTGACCGCCTCGGCCTATGGCCTGCCCGACGCCGGAATCGCCACCTACACCCAGATGATCGACCGCATGGCGACACTGGCGCGGACCAGCAAGGCGGCGGTGATCGCCGACGCCGATACCGGTTATGGCGGGCTGCTCAACGTCCATCACACGGTCAAAGGATATGAGGCCGCGGGGATTTCGGCGATCCAGCTGGAGGATCAGGAATTTCCCAAGAGATGCGGGCACACGCCCCACAAGCGCCTGATTCCGATCGAGGATATGGTCGAGAAGATCAGGGTCGCGGTCGATGCGCGCCAGGATATGCTGGTCATCGCCCGCACCGACGCGCGCCAGTCCGAAGGACTGGACGGCACGCTGCGCCGCCTGGAGGCCTATGCTAAGGCCGGCGCCGACATATTGTTCCCCGAAGCGCTGACGTCCGAGGAGGAGATGCGCACCGCCTGCGCCGCGTTCGACGTGCCCGTGATGGCGAACATGTCGAATGGCGGGCTTACCCCGGTGCTGAAAGGCGACGTGCTGGCCGACATCGGTTACGCCTTCGCAATCTATCCGTCACAGACCAGCCTGGTCGCAGTGTCGGCGATGGAGGCGATGCTCACGCGGCTGAAGCACGATGGCGACGGCAATCCGGCGGACTTGCCGCTGTTCGATTTCAAGACGTTCTGCGGCATGATCGGGTTTGAAGAGGTATGGGCGTTCGACAAACGTTGGGGGTTGGCCGAATGACCCGCAAGATCACCGCCGCCGTGCTGGACCGCTGCGGCGACAATCCGCGGCCGTACGCGCAGCACGCGCCGCTCCGCCTCGCCGAACTGACGCTCGACGACCCTCGGCCCGGCGAACTGCTGATCCGCATCGACGCCGCGGGGCTGTGCCATTCCGACCTGTCGGTGGTGAACGGCGATCGGCCGCGCCCGATGCCGATGGCGATCGGGCATGAGGCGACCGGCATCGTCGAGGCGCTCGGCTCGACCGACGACGCCCAGTTCGCAGTCGGCGACCGGGTGGTGCTCGCCTTCCTGCCGGCGTGCGGGGAGTGCGTCCGCTGCCGCTCGGGCGAGGGATATATGTGCGCGAACGGCGCGGCGGCGAACGGCGAGGGGCGATTGCTGGGGGGCGGGTGCCGGCTGCACGACGGCGATCATGCGGTGCATCACCACCTCGGCGTCTCGGCCTTCGCCAGCCATGCGGTGGTCGATCGCCGGTCGGCGGTGAAGATCGACGCCGGCATCCCGAGCGAGATCGCCGCGCTGTTCGGCTGCGCGGTTTTGACCGGCGTTGGCGCAGTAATGAACTCGGCCGTCCTCCGGCCGGGCGAAAGCCTGGTCATCTACGGCCTCGGCGGCGTCGGTCTCGCCGCGCTGCTCGGGGGCCTGGCCAGCGGTGCGGTGCCGATCGTCGCGATCGATCCCTCGCACGAAAAGCGCGCCATCGCCGAGCGGCTAGGTGCGACGCCCGCGCATCCCTCGGACGCGGCGGCGACGATCGAACGCACCATCCCCGGCGGGGCCGACGTGGTGATCGAGACGGTCGGCAAGGCCGCGGTCCTCGCCGACGCCTATCGCGCCGGGCGGCGCGGCGGGCGGATCGTCACCGTCGGCCTGCCCAACCCCGCCGAGCGGCTCGACATTCCCGCCGTGTCGCTGGTCGCGGAAGGGAAAACGCTGATCGGCAGCTACATGGGATCGTCGATCCCCGCACGCGACATTCCGCGCTACGTCGCGTTGTGGCGCGCAGGGCGGTTGCCGGTGGAGGAATTGCTGACCTCGGTCGGCCCGCTATCCAGCATCAACGCGCTGCTCGACTCGCTCGCGGACGGCAGCGCGATCCGGCAGATCGTGCGCCCGTAACGCCGTTCGCCGAGGTCAAGACCGTCGCCGTTCGCATTCTAGGAAGCGGCGGGATCCGCAGGCCCGACGGGGAGGACGATGCGGACCGACAGGCCCGGCCCGGCATCCGCCAGCGTGATCGCGCCGCCGTGCAGCCTGGCGACTGCGCCGACCAGCGCGAGGCCCAGTCCGGCGCCCGATCCGCGGCGCGCCGCGTCGAGCCGGCCGAAGCGCGACAAGGCCTGCGCGCGCAATCCGGGCGGAATGCCCCGTCCGCGATCCTCCACCGCGATCGTCACTGCCCCGGGCGCGACCTCCAGCCGCAGCGTGATCGGTCCCTCGCCATATTTCAGCGCATTGTCGACGAGGTTGCCGATCGCCTGCCCGAGCAATTCGCGGTGCACCGCCAGCGCTGCCGTGACGGGCGCATCGACCGCGATGGCCCGCCCGGCGTCTTCGACGACCGGTCCATAAACCTCCGCAATGTCATTCAGTTCGCTCACCAGGTCGACGCTCCTGAACGCGTCGCGCCCGACACCGGCTTCGGCGCGGCTGATCCGCAACGCGGTCTCGACGATCGCCAGCACCCGTTCGCCCTCGCCTAGCGCCCGGCCCACCGCCTGTTGCGCCGCAGGCTCGCGCACGTCGATCGCCGCCCGCTCCAGCGCCGATCGCAGCCGGGTGAGCGGCGATTTCAGATCGTGGGCGAGGCCGTCGGTCGCGATCTGGAGTTCGCCCACCAGACCCTCGATCCGTTCCAGCGTCATGTTCACCGCACCGGCCAGCGCGGCGAACGCGTCCCCCGACCGGTCGTTTTCGACCCGGCGCCCAAGGTCGCCTTCGCGCACCGCCTCCAGGCAATCGACGGTCGCCCGGAGGCGATGCGCGATAAGGCGTGCGGCAAGCCAGGCGGCAAGCGCGGCGAACAGCACGGCAAGCGTCAGGCCCGCCACCGCCGACCGCTCCAGATAATCCAGGATGCGCTGCTGGCTTTCGACGACACTGCCCGTCAGCAACCGCGCCCCACCGGCCAGCGGGGTCGCACGAACCCACATCGCCTCCGGTGCGGCATGGCCCGCGCGCACCAGCTTGAACAGCGCATGGCGAGGTCCGATCGCAACGTGCGGCGGCGGGCCGGTCAGATTGCCCGCGACCACCTTTCCGCCTGAGTCCACCAGCAGCAACACCGCATCCGGGGTGATGATGCGTTCGGTGCGGGCGCGAACCTCGTCCGCCAACGCGGGCAGCCCGCCCTGGCCATACGTGACGAGCAGATCGTCGCGCAGCGTCTCGGCGCGCAAGGCTGCACCCTTTTCGATCTCCTGACGCACGACCGCGCCGGTCAATCCCAGCAACGCGATTCCCGCTGCGACCTGAAGAATGAAGACGAGCAGCGCGAACCGCAGCGTCGTCGAACGCCAGTTCAAGGATCGACGCCCAACCGGTATCCGACCCCGCGCACCGTGTGCAGCAGCGGGCGCGCCGCGCCGTCGTCGACCTTCTTGCGCAGACGGCTAACATGCACGTCGATCACGTTGGTGCCCGGATCGAAATGATAATCCCACACGCCTTCCAACAGCATCGTGCGGGTCACGACCTGTTCGGCATGGCCGAGCAGGAATTCGAGCAGGCGGAACTCGCGCGGCTGAAGGTCGATCGCCGAACCGGCGCGCTTCACGCGACGCGAAAGCAGATCCATTTCGAGGTCGCCGCAGCACAAGGTCGTCACCGCAGCCGTCCCCTGCGCCGCACCGCGCCGGATCAGCAGTCGGATCCGCGCGAGCAGTTCGGCGAACGCGAAGGGCTTCGTCAGATAATCGTCCGATCCGCTGGTCAGGCCCTTGATGCGATCCTCGGGCGAGCCCAGCGCCGACAGGATGATGACCGGGGTCTCGATCCCCGCCCCGCGCAGCCCGGTGAGGACAGCCATCCCGTCGATTCCGGGGATCATGCGGTCGAGCACGATGCAGTCGTATCCGCCGTCGGTGGCATGGAACAGACCGTCCCGGCCGTTGTCCGCGCGATCGACGACAAATCCCTCTTCGGCCAATCCCCTGGCGACGAAATCGGCGGTCGCCTTGTCGTCCTCGATCAACAGAATCTTCGCCACGGCGCTTCCTAACTACGGTGTGACACGACGTCCGTGACGGCAGGTCGACAGCGTTGCGATCCTCCACCGCCCGGCAAAGGCCGTCAACCGGACGGACTTGCGGCTTGTGCCGCTTTGTCCTCGACCGGCCGTCGCGCCACCGCGATCAGTTCGTCCAGTTTGTCGCCGACCGCGCGATCGATCTTCTCGTGCAGCCGGATCATCTCCAGTTCGGTGCGCAGGTTGACTTCATAATCCAGGCTCGCCGCCAGCCGATCCTTCGACGCCTGGCGATTCTGGCTCATCATGATGATCGGCGCCTGCAGCGCGGCGACCGTCGACAGCATCAGGTTCAACAGGATGTACGGATACGGATCGAACGCCGTCCCGCGCTGCGCCAGAACCTCGCTGTTCAGCAGCATCCACGCGATCAGCAGGACCGAGAATGCGACGATGAAGCCCCACGATCCGCCGATCGCGGCGACGCGATCGGCCAGCCTGTCGCCGACGGTGGCGGCTTCGTCGGCGGCGTCGGCGGCATCGCGCGCGATCGGCATGCCTTCGTGCACCTTGGCGATCACGCGGCGTTGTTCATCGTCCAGCGCGTCGTGCTGCTTGCCGAACAGGCGGCGCGCCAGGACGTGGATCGGGTTGGTGGACATTTCGCCGGCTCCTTTTCTCGGACCTGTGCCGCGGCCCGCCTCTACGCCGCCTGAGCGGGACATGAAGAAACGCTAATCTTGCAGCCAGCACGTCGTAGTCCGGGTGGTCGCACCCCGGGGGAAGGCAGTCGGTGATGCGCGATGCGAACGACGATTTGGAATGGCGGGACCGGTTTGGGCGGCATCTCGTGATCGTCGATCAGGCCGCACGCCGCGAACCACATGGCGGATCCCCGGACGGCCAGGCGGCGCGAAAGGCCGCGTTGCTCGATGAGCGTACATGCCGCCTGATCTGCCCGATCGCCGCCGCCATGGTCGGCGTCTGCCTGACCGGGATCGGCCTGCTGCATGTCGCGACCGCGATGCACGGTCATCAGACCATCGCCGACGACCTGCTGTCGACCGATGCGCTGATTTTCCTGATCGCGACGCTTGGTTCGTATTTCGCGCTGCGCGTGCAGTCGGTGACGCGGTTGCACTGGCTGGAGCGTGTCGCCGATGGCGCGTTCATCGCCGCGATGCTGCTGCTGACCGCGGCGTGCTTCATCATCACCTACGCGCTCAGCGGCTGACGCGATGTACCGCACGATCCTGTTTGGTCTGCTTGCCGCCGCCGTCGCGCTTGCCGTGTCGCTTGGCTGCTACGTCTGGCGGCTCGGCTATTTCGGCGGACCGCTCTACACGCTCGTCCCGGCCACCTCCGCGATCCCGCCAGCCGAACGCGGCACGGTCGCGATCTTTTTCTCGGGCGACATGGGCTTCACCACCGGCATGGGGCCGCGCATCGCGGCGCGCATCGCGCGTCAGGGCATTCCCGTGCTCGGCGTGAACTCGCTGACCGCCTTTGCGCATCGCCGCAGTCCGGCGCAGGTCGACGCGCTGGTGAGCGGAGCGACCATCAAGGCGCTGAGCCTGCCCGGCGCGGCGCGCGTTATCTTGATCGGTCAGTCGTTCGGGGCCAACGCGCTGCTGCGCGGCGTCAATGCCCTGCCGCGCGCGTTGCGCGCGCGGGTAGGCGTCGTGGAGTTGATCGTTCCGAGCGAGACGATGCTGTTGCGCGCCACGCCCGGCGGCGTGCTGGATTTCGCGCACGACGGGCCGGCCGCGCCCTTCGCCCGCCGCCTCGACTGGGCGCCGGTCATGTGCCTGTACGGCGAAACCGAAACGGAAAGCCTGTGCCCGTCGTGGAATCAGCCCAACGTCGCCCGGATCGCGCTGCCGGGCGATCATTTTCTCGATCGCGACGCCGTCCTGACGGCCGCCTACCTCCTGCGCGGCATCGCGGCGCATAGCCCGCGGCGGGGGCTGGCCGCATTACCGATTGTTCAGGACGCGCAGAGACGCCGGCAAAGCGCGGGGGCCTAACACACCGTCATCGCGAAGGAAGATGTGATGACGAAGCGGTTCACGGCACTGGCGGCGCTCTCGCTCCTCATGACGGCGAACCCGGCGTTCGCCGACAACCCAGCGCCACACCAGCCGCAGGGATTGTGGATCAATCCGCACGGCAACGTCATCGTCCGGACCGGCGCGTGTGGCGACAAGCTGTGCGGCTGGATCGCGTGGGCCAATCAGGAAGCGCGGTCGGATGCACGGGACGGCGGCGTCACCCAGTTGCTCGGCACCAAATTGCTCGAGGACTATGGCGCCACCGGGGCGACGTCCTGGAAGGGCGTCGTGTTCGTGCCCGACATGGGCAGGCGATTTTCGTCGCGGATCGACGAGCTTTCGCCGACGCGGCTTGGAATCAAGGGCTGCATCCTGGGCGGGCTGATCTGCAAATCGCAAATCTGGAACCGCATCGAACGGCTTCCCGATGCGTGACTTGGGTCCGACCCTCACCCGTCACCGCAAGCTGATCGGCGTGGCCGTCGTCTTGTTGCTGATCGCGCTCGGGTTCACCGCGCTCGAACATTTGACCAGCGAAATCCACTTCAGCGACGTTCGCGCCGCGGTGCATGCGTTGCCCGCGGACCGCCTCGCGCTGGCCCTGCTGTTCACCGTCGGCAGCTACGTGGCGCTGACGTTCTACGATGTGCTGGCGCTGCGGGTTATCGGTCGCCCGCTGCCCTGGCGCACCGCGGCGCTGGCGTCATTCACCAGCTACACGCTCAGCCACAATCTTGGCCTGTCGCTGCTCACCGGCGGCTCGGCGCGCTACCGTGTCTATACCGCGGCGGGCCTCGACGGCGCGGATGTCGCGCGGGTGGTCGCCATCGCTGGCGGCGCATTCTGGGCGGGCGTCGTGACCGTGACGGGTATCGCCCTGCTGTCTCACGACGGGGCCGTCACGGTCGCCGGCCTGACGCTTGGCCAGGGCATGATCCGTTTCCTGGGCTGGTCGATCGTCGTGCTCGCCGCGTTGCTGGTCACGGCCTGCGGGGCGATCGGCAAAGTGATCCGCCTGTTCGGGTTCGCGGTGCCGCTGCCGACCTCCCGGCAGGGCGTGATGCAGATCGCGATCGCCGCGCTCGACATCGCCCTCGCCAGCGCGGCGCTGTTCGTGCTCATTCCGGGTGCGTCGACCGTGCTGCTGCCGCAGTTCGTCCTGGCCTATACGCTCGGAATCGTCGCCGCGGTCGTCACGCACGTGCCGGGTGGGCTGGGCGTGTTCGAAGCGGTCGTTCTCGCCGTGGTGCCGGTCGACCGGGCCACCTTGTTCGCGGCGCTGATCGCCTATCGCATCATCTATTATCTGCTTCCGCTCGCCGCCGGCATCGTCATGCTGGCATGGCGCGGCAGCGCTGAACGGCGCGCATCGCTGCGGCTGCTGTCCGGCGTGCGGGAGCTGGCGACCGGCGTCGCGCCGCTCGCGCTGAGCGCCGCGACGTTCATGGGTGGCGCAATGCTCCTACTCTCAGGATCACTCCCCTCCCTGCACGACCGGATGGGATTGCTAGCCAATGTCCTGCCGCTGCCGTTCATCGAAGCGAGCCATATCGCGGCCAGCCTGGTCGGGACCGGCCTGCTGCTGCTCGCCCCCAGCCTGTACCGCCGGCTGGACGGGGCGTTCGTGGCGACGCGTGCGCTGTTGGTGGCGGGCGCGGTCTTCTCGCTCGCCAAGGGGTTCGATTACGAGGAGGCGATCGTCTGCCTGTCGGTCGCGGCATTGCTGCAATCGACCCGCGCCGCCTTCTACCGCCGCACGACCCTGACGAGCCGGCCGGGCGGGGCGGCGTGGCTGGCATCGATGGCGACGATGATCGCTCTGACCGTATGGACGGGTTTCTTCGCGTATCGCCACATCGATTACAGCGGCGATCTGTGGTGGCAGTTCGCGCTGCACGGCGACGCGTCGCGGTTTCTGCGCGCGTTGCTGGGCATGACCGTCGTGCTGGCGGGGGCGGGATTGTGGCGGCTGATGGCCCCGGCGCGCGCGGCGACGGTGACCGGCGGCGAGGTCGACCCCGCCGTCATCCGGCCGATCCTGGACCACGCGGTCCGCACCGATGCGATGCTCGCGCTCACCGGCGACAAACGGTTCCTCGTATCCGCCGCCAATGATTGCTTCCTGATGTATCAGGTCGTCGGCGCCAGCTGGATCGTGATGGGCGATCCGGTCGGCGCACACGGCGCGTGGGGCGAGTTGCTATGGCGGCTGCGCGACCTCGCCGACCGTCAGCAAGGCCGATTGCTGCTGTACGAGGTGTCGTCCCCGGTGCTGGATATCGCGATCGGCATGGGGCTGAACATCATCAAATACGGGGAGGAGGCGATCATCGACCTCGACGGTTTCACCTTCGACGCGCCAGGCCTGCGCGGCGTGCGGCGGTCGGAGCGGAACGTCGCGCGGAAGGGCGGCCAGTTCCGCCTCGTCCCGGCCGCCGCGGTCAGCGTGATCGCCGATGAACTAGCGGCGATCTCGGACGCGTGGCTGGCGGCCAAGCACCAGCGCGAGAAGGGGTTCAGCCTCGGCCATTTCGATCGCGCTTACCTGGCCAATTTCGACGTCGGCATCGTCACAGTGGACGACCGGATCGTGGCGTTCGCGAATATCTGGCGGACCGCGAACATGCAGGAGGTCTCGATCGACCTGATGCGGCACGGCGAGGATGCGCCGTCGGGAACGATGGACTTCCTGTTCGCGCACCTGATCCGGTGGGCCGGATCGCGCGGCTACGCGCGCTTCTCTCTCGGCACGGCCCCGCTGTCGGGCATCGAGGACCGCCGGCTGGCGCCCGCATGGGCGAAGACGGCGGCTTTCGTCTTCCGGCACGGCGAGCGGTTCTACGGCTTCAGGGGCTTGCGCGGGTACAAGGAGAAATTCGCGCCGCGGTGGGAGCCGCGCTACATCGCCGGGCCGCACGGGATCGGCCTGCTCCAGGCATTGCGCGATCTTTCGCGTCTGATTGGCCGTCCGCAGCCCGCGCCGCCCCGCGCGCGTGTCGATACCGCACCGCCGGTCGAAGCGCGCGGCGCGTATCCGATGCTGCGCGAAGCGACGGCCCTGTCATGATCGCGAAGCCGATCGCGCGCCTCCGCCGGGTGCTCGGCATCGCCGCGCTGCTGGCGGGGCTGGCGGGACTGGTGGTGGCGCTCGCCGTGCTCGTACCGGCACTGCATCTGATCGATCGCCCGGCGATCCGGATGTTCGGGACCAGCAAAGCGCATCCCGATGTTGTCGCGGTCTATGCCTCGGGCGACACGGGCCTGCGGTTCGGCAAGAGTCCGAAAGTGATCTCGGCGCTCGCCGCGCGGGGTATTCCGGTGGCCGGGATCGATTCAGCGGTCAATTTCGCCTCGCACCGTTCGCGGGCACAGGTCGATGCGATCGTAGCGAACGCGATCCGGCTTGCGCTCGCGCGCACCGGCGCCAGCCGCGTGGTGCTGATGGGCCAATCGTTCGGCGCGGACATCGTCGCCACCGCCGCACTCGATCTCCCGACCGTGTTGCGGCCGAAGGTGGCGGCGATCAACCTGGTGGTGCCGTCGCGGACCGTATTCTTCCGCGCCGATCCGACCGAAATAACCTATCGCGGCACTCCTGACGCGACGCCCGCCGCCGCGCTGCGACGCCTCGACTGGACGCCGGTCAGCTGCATCTACGGCGCTGCGGAAACCGACAGCCTGTGCCCGCTGCTGCGCGGCACGCGCGCGCAGGTAGTCCCGCTGCCCGGCGGGCATTTCCTCCGCCGTGACCACAAACTGATCATCGCCACCATCATCCAGGCGTTGCGACACGCCGATCCGACGATCATCGATTGAGGCTGCGCTAGCCGGGTTCGAGGAACAGCCGTACCAGCGTGCCGGCGGTGGGCGTCGCGAATTCCATCCTGCCGCCCATCGTCGTCATGATCCGCGCGACGATCGCCAGACCAAGGCCCGCGCCATCGGTGCGCTGCCGTCCCGCCGCGCGGACCCGGACGCGGCCCGCTTCGTCGCTGGAAGCGACGACGCCCGGACCATCGTCCGCCACCTCGATGAGGCCGCGACGCGCGGCGACGACGATGTGCGTACCGGCCGGGGTATGGCGGACGGCGTTGTCGATCAGATTGGCGACGGCGATGTGCAACAATCCGGCATTTCCGGTGGCCCGGTTCTGATCCGCCACTGCCGCCTCGATCGATCGGCCTGATCGGAACACGATCGGCGCGCGCTCGCGGACCACTTGATCGACCACGCCGGCGATGTCGATCGGCCCAAGTTCGGGCGGTCGCCCGTCGATCGCCGCAAGCTCCATCAATTGCGAAACCACGTGGGTGGACTGATCGATCGCGCGATGCAGCGCGTCGCGCTCCGGCGAAGGGAGCAGCGCGTCGCACCGCAGCATCACCAGCGCGAGCGGCGTGCGCAGTTCATGCGCGACGCTGGCGACGAACGCGGTCTGCCGTCGATAGGCGTCCTCTACCCGATCGAGCGCCGCATTCGTCGCAGATGCAAGGCCCCGCACCTCGAGCGGAAGCGGCGCGACTGCGATCCGTCCGTCGAGATTGTCCGGGCCGATCCGGTCCGCGTCGCGCGATGCGCCCCGCAGCCGCGCCGTCGACCGGCGTGCGACGATCGCGCAGCCGAGCAACGAAAGCGACAGCATCGCGGGCAACATCCACCACGCACGGCGCAGGAACGTCGTCACGATGTCGTCGACGATGACCTCGGGCTGGGAGCGATCCTGCGCGACCTGGATGAGGAATGGGCGTCCGCCCACGACGGTCGCTTGCTGATACACATCAAGATCGCCGTGACGCGTGAACGACGGGGCGCGATCCAGCGCCGCGGGCGGAAACCGGTCGTTCGCACCGCCGCCGACGGCGAGCCGTCCGTCCTCACCCAAAATTCGGAACCCGCGTGTCGCGCGGATCGCGTAAGGCGGACCGAGATCGCGCAGGATGGCGGGCGCTCCGCGGTCGTGCCGATGCTGCAACCGCCAGGCGATCAGCGTCGCGTCATGCCGCAGCCTTCCCGCCACGAAATCGTCGGCGGTGCGCTGCAGCACCGCGCCGATCGCGATCGGCATGATCGGCGCGGCCACACCGACCAGCATGGCCTGCGCCAGCAGCAGTTGCCCGAACAGTGATTGCGGCCAGCGAAGCCTCATGCCGCCAGCAGCATGTAACCGACGCCGCGGACCGTCTGGATCGTCAGCCCGGCGTCCTCCGTCTCCAGCCGCTTGCGCAGGCGATGGACATAGACCTCCACCGCGTTCGAACCGAGCGTGTCACCCGAACCGAACAACTGATCCTCCAGCATGCGTTTGGGCACCACGCGACCGAAGCGGCGCATCAGCCATTCGAGCAATTCGCCCTCGCGCAGCGGCAGGTCGACCGGCCTTCCGTCGATCGCGAACGCGCGCGTATCGGGATGGAGCGACAGCGACGCGGCGACGACGCTGCGGTCGTACCCGCCGCCGTCGCGCCGCAGCAGCGCCTGCACGCGCGCGTACAGCTCTTCGAAATGGAACGGCTTCGTCACGTAATCGTCGGCCCCGGCCGACAGCCCCTCGATCCGCGATTCCACCGCGGCGCGCGCCGTGACCACGACGACCGGCTCGCCGCACCGCGCCGCGCGCAGGCGGCGCAACAGAGCAAGGCCGTCTTCGTCGGGCAGGCCCAGATCGAGAATGACGAGCGCATAAGCGGTGGTCCGGATCATCACCTCCGCATCCACCGCGCTCGACGCGATGTCGGCATGCACGTGCCGCCGCCCGAAAGCGTCGCGCATCGCGCGCGCCAATTCGCAATTGTCCTCGACGATCAACACCCGCATTCGCGTGCGCCGGAATGATTGTGGGACATGGCGTTGGCTCCATGCACGGCAGACCGATCCTGTACTGGCCGGGCGTGCGGGACGGTTGGCGGCAGATTACGAATTGGACAGATGCCGGTGGGCGGCCATTGATCGACTGCCCACAGGCCGTGCGCATCCGGCCCAGGTCATGTCGGCGCGAACGTCGCCTGGATCGTCGCGCCCGCAGGAAGCTGGCAATCGCCCTCGCCGCCGCCCGCCATGCCGCTGGATGGCCGCATCAGCGTGAAGCGGCACCGCATCCGGCCGTCCGATCCCGCCAGATTGGCAAGCACCTTGCCCGAATAATGCGTCACGAACTGCGTGTTCGGCCCCCAGTCACCCCAATAACCGAAACCGCGCCGCCCCCACCAGCGCCCGCGACCGCGCCAGCCGGGTCCGCCCCAACCGATCCACAACGGCGACAGATCGTCGACCTGCGTCTCCTGCGTGACTTGGAAGAACGGGCCGGTGTAGCTGGCTCCATTTCCGAGCATCGCGGTCATCGTGCCGGTTCGTGCGCCCTGCGCGGTCCAGGTGAAGCTGGCGGCATCGCCGGGCACGCGCGACTCTCCGGTACCCGTGCCCGTCGTCGTTCAGCCTGCGACAGTCGCCGCGCCGAGCAGCAGCGCGGCAAGCGGCCTCCGAATGCTCATGACGCCGCCTCCTGCTGCCTGCGGACCAGCGCCGCCTCTTGCCGGGCGTCCGGCCGGGGCGAATGGCGAATTTGCTGACAATGATCGATCAGCGTGCGGGTGCACGGCGGATATACCTGCACGGCCGCGGTGTTCGGATCGCGAGGCGCGGCCAGCGTCGGCGTCGCCATCGATGCCATCAGCAATCCCCCCGATGTGGCGGTGGCGGCGAGCAGTGCGACGCCGCGGACGGCGACCTTGGTAAGATGCACCATGACATGATTTCCTTCGTGAAGGAGGTACGCGAGACGCGGGCGGATCGTCCGTGGCTCGCGGCCTTCGAGCCTGCTGCGTCATGCGCAGCGCCATCAAGATGGCGGAGCAAGCTGACACGCGCCTTACGGCCCCGCGACTTTCGGCGCGCCGTCGCCGATCATGACGCAGCGTTAAGCTGTCGCCCAGCGTCCCGGAATATGCGCGCGGCGAAGGATACGCCGGGTCGCGATCGGGTGACCGGGAGAAAGTGCATCTTGGGAAAGCGGCAAGAGATTGGCGGAATCGCCGATGCGTGACCCGGTGTTCTTCGATCCGACAGGACGGAGGAGCCGCTGGTCGAAGCGCACGGCGTTCGCCATCCTGCTCGCGATCTTCGTCGCTTCACTGGCGTTCGCATCGACGTTGATCGCGGTGCCGCACGGGCGCGACCTGGCGCTCCCACTTCCCCAGCCGCATGCCGCCGCCATGCGGGGCGGCAGCGCGCGGGGCCTCGCGCGCTGGCTGCCGCACGGGCACAACAAAAACCCGCACACCCCGCTTTCGATCGGATTCTATGTTCCCGGCGACGATGCGAGCATCGCGTCGCTGCGCCGCCACGTCGATGCGCTGGACTGGGTCGTGCCCGCGTTCGTCTCCGTCGCCGGGCCGGGGCACGCCATCACCGTCAGTAACGATGCGCTGTTCGACCGGATGATCGCGGCGATGCCGCATCCGCCCAAGGTGCTGCCGATGGTCCAGAACTATGGCGCGACCGGCTGGGACGGGGCCGCCACCGCGACGTTGTTGGCCGATCCGGCGGAGCGCCGCGCATTGGCGGTGCGGCTCGGTGCGATGGTCGCCGGAGCGCACGGGGCGGGGCTGGTGATGGATTTCGAGGCGCTGCCGCGCTCGGCGCAGTCCCACTATCTGACGTTCCTGCGCGATCTGCGTAAGGGGCTGCCGCACCGGGCATCGCTTGCCGTGACCGTCCCTGCGGCGGATGAGGACTGGCCGCTGGGGCGCTATGCCAAGGTCGCCGACCGCGTGATCTTCATGGCGTATGACGAACATTGGGAAACCGGCGCGGCCGGGCCGATCGCTTCGCAGGACTGGTTCGTCCGCGCGGTCGAACAGGCGCAGCGTGCGCTCGGCGACCGTCTCGTCGTCGCGCTCGGCAGCTATGCCTACGACTGGCATGGCGGCGACGCCGACGCGCTGTCGATCGAGGAGGCATGGCTCGCCGCGCACGACAGCGACGCGACGATCACGTTCGACACGGGCAGCGGCAACGCCGGTTTCGCCTATGACGAAGACGGCCAGCGGCACAACGTGTGGATGCTGGATGCGGCGTCCAGCTGGAACCAGCTTCAGGCGATGAAGCGGCTGGGTATCGACGACGTGGCGCTATGGCGGTTGGGCAGCGAAGATCCCGGTTTCTGGTCCGGACTCCTCGCCTTCCGACGGGGTGGCGCGCCCGATCTGTCGCGCCCGCGCTCGCTGCTGAACGCCGACGTGGAGGGGAATGGCGAGATCCTGCGCATCACCGCCACCCCCACCGAAGGGCGGCGGATGATCGCGCGCGACGGACAGGGGATAATCCGCGACGAACATTACACCGTGCTGCCCACCCCCTATGTCGTCCAGCGGGCGGAGGCGCGCGATCCGAAACTGCTCGCGCTGACGTTCGACGACGGGCCGGATGCGACGTGGACGCCCCGCATCCTGGACGTGCTGGAGGCGGCGCACGTCCCCGCGACATTCTTCGTGATCGGGGAAAATGCGCTCAGGCATCCACAATTGCTGAACCGTATCGTCGCCGATGGCGGAGAGATCGGCAATCACACCTATACGCACCCCAATCTGGCGACCACGTCGCCGGGTGGAACCCGGCTCGAGCTGAACGCGACCCAGCGCCTGGTCGAGGCCTATACCGGCCGCAGCATGCGGCTGTTCCGCGCACCGTATTTCGGTGACGCCGAACCGACCACGGCCGACGAACTGCATCCCGCGCTGGAGGCGCAACAGGCGGGCTATACCGTGGTGGGACTGCACGTCGACCCGAACGACTGGCAGCGGCCCGGCGTCGATGCGATCGTGGATCAGGTGATGAAGCAGGTGCATGCCGGCCGGCCGGATGCGCCGGCCAACGTCATCCTGCTGCACGATGGCGGCGGCGACCGTTCCGAAACGGTCGCGGCGCTGCCGCGCATCATTATGGGGTTGAAGGCGGAGGGCTACCGCTTCGTACCCGTATCGCAACTCGTCGGCCTGCCGCAGGCCGCGGCGATGCCGTCGGTGTCGCCGGGCGATCTTTGGGCCGTCCGCACCGATGTCGCGATCTTTGTCGTGCTGGCGGCCGGCGCCGCGGCGCTGGCGTGGTTGTTCTATCTCGCCATTGCGCTTGGCATCATGCGCGCGGTGGTCATGGCGCTGTTGGCCTGGACGCAAAGCCGACGCCGCCCGGCCACGCCGCCGGTTTTCGAGCCCACCATCTCGGTCATCGTCCCCGCCTACAACGAAGCCGCCGTCATTACGGCGTCGGTGCGCCGTGTGCTGACCAGCGACTATCCAGCGATCCAGGTGATCGTCGCGGACGACGGATCGACCGACGCGACCAGCGCCATCGTCGCCGCGGCCTTCGGCGAGGACGCGCGCGTCACGCTGCTGACGCTGGAGAACGGCGGCAAGGCGGCGGCGCTGAACCGCGCGCTGTTGCGCGCGCGCGGCGAGGTGGTGATCGCGCTGGACGCCGACACCCAGTTCGAACCGCAGACGATCCGCCGCCTTGCGCGCTGGTTCGCCGACCCCCTCATCGGCGCGGTGGCGGGCGATGCGCGGGTCGGTAACCGCATCAACCTGGTCACCCGCTGGCAGGCGGTCGAATACATCACCGCGCAGAATCTGGAACGCCGCGCGCTCGCCGGGTTCGACGCGATGACGGTGGTGCCGGGCGCGGTCGGCGCGTGGCGGCGCGCCGCACTCGACGCTGTAGGAGGCTATCCAGAAGATACACTGGCGGAAGATCAAGACCTGACGATCGCGATCCAGCGCGCGGGCTGGCGTGTCACCTACGATCCGCAAGCGACCGCATGGACCGAGGCGCCGGAGAGCTTTCGTGCGCTGGCGAAGCAACGGTACCGCTGGGCCTTCGGCACGTTGCAATGCCTGTGGAAACATCGCCGCGTGCTGCGGACCGGCGCACCGTCCGGCTTGGCGCTGGTCGGACTGCCGCAGGCATGGCTGTTTCAGATCTTTTTCGCCGCGATATCGCCGCTGATCGATCTGGCGCTGATCGTATCGATCGCCGGCACGCTCGGCCGGGTGGCGGAGCATGGCTGGGCGCAAACCCGCGGCGACGTCGGCGCGATGGGCCTCTACTGGCTCGCCTTCACCGCGATCGACACGGCCTGCGGCTGGATCGCCTACCGGCTCGACGGACATCGCATACGCTATCCTGCGCATCTGCTGATCGCACAGCGGCTGGTCTATCGCCAGATCATGTATTCGGTGGTGCTGCGCGCGATCGCTTCTGCAATTGGCGGCTGGGTGGTCGGTTGGGGCAAGCTGGATCGGTCCGGCCGCGTGACGGGCGCGATCGCTGAAAAGGTTTCCGGCAATTAACCTTTCGGCCAGCCGCCGGAAAACGGCGTATGGCTATCTTCGGCCGGCATCGACTTCAAAGGAGAAGCGTCATGCCGAACAGCCGACCTCTCGCCGCCCGCCCGCTCGTCGCGCGCAGTATTGCGGCAGGCCTCGCCACCATTTTCGCGGTGCAGAGCGGACTGGCCGCCGCCGCGGCGCGCGAAGACGGCCGTCCCGCCTTTGCGATGGAACACCAGCGCGCGCCGCTCGGGTACCGGCGGCTGGACCGCCCGGAGGGCGTCGATCTGCGGCCCGACCGGCTGGACCGGAGCGCCTTCAACCACAATTTCCGCGCCGATCATGCGTATCGGATCGGGCGCTATCCCGCCCCGCCGAACTGGCATTACCGCCGGTGGCACTATGGCGAGTTTCTGCCGAGCTTCTTCTGGCGCGACCAGTATCGCATCGCCGATTTCTGGCTGTTCGGTCTCGACGTGCCGCCCACCGGGTATGAATGGGTGCGCTATGGCCCTGATGCCCTCCTGATCGACGTGCGCACCGGAGAGGTCATCCAGGTCGATTATTCCGCGTTTGCCTGATCGCCCTCGACGCGGTCGGTGACAAGGGACCAGCACCGATGGAGATTGGTACCGTCAATGCGGTCACACCGCGCCTCAGTGGAAGTATCGCGACAACGTCAACAATATCGCGCTAAATCAATATTTTGAAAGCAGCCTTGGCGGAGACGGAGGGATTCGAACCCTCGGTACGGTTTCCCGTACGACGCTTTAGCAAAGCGTTGGTTTCAGCCACTCACCCACGTCTCCGGCTGTGCAGCGAGCGCGGGCTATAGCGGGCGTGTCGCGGGCGATCAACCGAGCGATGCACGATTCGTTCTGGCGCGAAATCGACTCGGCTGGGCGCGCCGTTCATTGCCGGGACAGGCGGGAGTTGGTTAACCTCGCTAAACGGGGTTTTCCTGGGGGAAAGTGCGGGCCATGCGCAAGTTGATGATCGCCTTCGGGCTCGCCGCGATGATCGTCGCCGGCCCCGTCTCGGCGCAGGTGCGGACGATCGATCCCAACCAAGCGATCGACAGCGATCTGTCCGGTCCCCCACCGTCTAGCCAGCCATCCGATGCCCCGCCCGCCTATCCCGACGAACCGGTTCCCTCCGAGCCGACGCCCACTCCGCCCGCCACCTCGGGCGCGACGCAACCCTATGGCGCGCCACCGGCCGCAGCGCGCGCGGAAGCCACGACGCAGGCGGAGGACACGTTCAAGCGCGACGACCTGATCGGTGCGGGCGAAGGCGTGTTCGGCAAGGGCGCGGAGGGGTTCGGCGGGATCATCGAGAAGATCCTGAAGGAACAGGGCGAACCCAACGCCTACATCGCCGGACGCGAGGCTTCGGGCGCGTTCGTCGTCGGGCTGCGCTACGGCTCGGGCATCATGACGCACAAGGTGGAGGGTCAGAAACCCGTCTACTGGACCGGGCCGTCGGTCGGCTTCGATGTCGGCGGGGATGCGAACAAGGTCTTCGTGCTGGTCTATAACCTTTATGATACCGAGGAATTGTACCGCCGCTTCCCCGCGGCCGAGGGACGGCTGTATTTCGTCGGCGGGTTTGCGGCGACCTATCTGCGGCGCGGCAACGTCGTGCTGATCCCGGTGCGGCTGGGCGTCGGGTGGCGCGCGGGCGTGAACGTCGGTTATATGAACTTCACCCACAAATCGCGCTGGTTGCCGTTTTAGGGTCGGTTCTGCGATCGCCTAAGCCACGACCTCTTCCGTCGCCACGACTAGCCGCGCAAGCACGTCCGCGTGGCGGTCAAGCACCGCGCCGCTCAGCTCGGGCAGTTCGACCACCGTCGCATCGGGGATCAGCGCCGCCGCTACCCGCGACGGATCGGCCAGATGCCCCGGCGGGTTGAGTACCGTCACCGGTACCGGGATCAGCGGCAGGCGCGCGGTCAGGTCGTGATCGAACAGCGCGGCGTGCGCCCACCAGCCGTTCGGCCACGCCTTCAGCTCATCGACGAAATTCTCGAACCCGCGATGCAGCGGCAACCCTTCCGGCCGCCCCATCACCAGAAAATCCCAGCGCTCCTCGAACTGCGCGAGCGTTTCGCGCAACTCATGCCGCGCCGCCAGCCGCGCGCGCCAGCCCGCGAAATCGATCGCTTGGAAATAAGGCACGCCCATCATCGTCAGCCGCCCGACCCGCTCCGGCTCTGCAATCGCGATCTCCGCCGCAATCGACACCCCGGTGTGATAGCCGAACAGGTCGAACCGCTCGGGCAAGACCTCGGCGATCGCCGCGGCATAGGCCGCGATGCCGATCGGCATGGGCGGCGCGTCCGATTCCCCGTAACCCGGCGTGTCGATCGCGATGACGTGGCGCGTGCCGTCGAGCGCGGCCAGCAGCGCGCCAAAGCTGCGCGACGCATAGGCCGTCGCGTGCAGGCAGATCAGCGGCACGCCCGCGACCGGCGTATTCTCCCGAAGATGCACCTGCCCGTAGCGGCCATCCACGTAACGGCGGCGGATGCGCTCACCCATCGAGGAAATCGGCGATCGTCTTCCACATCCGGTGACGCGCATTCTGCAGATGCCCGTAGTCACCGCCGTCGGGCACGATCACCAGCGCCTTGTCCTTCGTCGCCAGCCGTTCGAAGAAATCGGCGCGCCCCGACCCGCCCTGCATATAATTCTGCATCCCCGCCGCAAAACCGTAGAGCATCAGCGTCGGCACGCTGATCCGGTCGGCGACCGCGGCGACGCTGCCTTCTTCGTTCTCGACCCGGATGCCGTTGGGCGAGCGCGGCTCATGCGCCTCCGCCTGCGCGGCCAGCGCCTCATGCGCCTCCGGCTCCATGAACTCCAGTTCCAGCCGGTCGCGGAAATAGGCCGCGGTATTCGCCCACCATTCGTCCTTCTCCGGGAAAGGCACGATATTCCCCCCGCCGATCGCCGGATCGAGCAGCACCAGCCGCCCGATCCGTTCGCCGCGCGTCTCGGCAAAGCGCCCGACGATCCGCCCGCCCCACGACCAGCCGAGCAAATGCGGCTTTGCAAACCCCTGCGCGACGACCCAGTCGATCACCGCAGCGGTATCCTCGATCGCCTGCTCGGTCTTCACCGAATGCGGATGATCGCGAAGCTCGCTGTCACGGTAGCCGCGGACCGAAAAGGTCACCGCGCCGAACCCACGCGCGACCAGCGCCTCCATGAACGAATAGTCATCACGCCCGTCGAAACCGAAATCATACCCCAATTGCCCCGACAGGTTCGCGCCCTGCACCAGGATGACGACATGCTCGGGGTTCGTTTCGAGTCCTTTCGTGCGGACCGACAGTTTTCCCGCAGGGCCGTCGATGAACAGGTCGGTGGCGGTCGTCATGAATGCTCCTGGACCAGCGTCAGCCGATAGAGGGCCGATATAGGTCGATCGGGTTTCGGTTTCCGATGGTGGTCGCCAGCGGCCGTGCGCGCCACGTCTGATTCCGCAATGTGCGTTGCGCATCCCGCAAGCTTGCCAAGCCCCCGATACCGAAACATCATGGGCGCATGGATGCCGACCAGGAACTCAAATCGCTGAAGCGCGGGCTGAAGGCGATGATGCTGATCAACGCGCAAGGATCGCTCGCGATTTCCGAGCTCAGCCGCGGACTCGGCCTGCCGCGCACTACCGCCGAACGCGTGCTGATGACCCTGCTCGCCGAGGGGTTCGTCGATCGCGATCCGCAGACCAAGCGCTTCTTCCTCACCGATCGCGTCCGCGCGTTGTCGGGCGGTTATTCGGACGAAAGCTGGATCGCGCACGTCGCCGCCCCGATGCTGTTCGAAACCACGCGAGAGATCGGCTGGCCGCTGATCATCGCGACCCCCGCGGGCGAATATATGCGCACGAGGCTGACGACCGATCCGGCGACCTCGCTCAACATCCACCGCCGCCATATCGGTTCGGAAATCGCGATGGGCGTGTCGTCCAGCGGCATCGTCCACCTGGCCTTCCTCGACCCCGAACAGCAACGTATCCTGCTCCAGATCCTGCGCGAGTCCGACGACCCATCGCAGGAGGCGGCGCGCGACGCGAACCGTATCGGCTATGCGCTCGCGCAGGCCCGCGAAGGCGGCTACAGCTTCGGGCTAGACCTCGGGCAGGAACGCAGCGTTAGCGTGCCCATCTTCGAACGCGGCCAGGTGAAGGCGGTCCTCCTGATGGTCTTCATGGCGCGCGGCCTGACCCACGAACAGGTCGTGCGCGATTTCGTGCCCCGGCTAAAGGCGATGGCCGCCGACATCGAACGCCTTGCGTTCCAGGAGCATCCCGCGCCGGTGATTTGAGGGATACTGTTTCGGCTTACGTTGATTAAGCTCTGTTCACTATCGTCACCCCGGGCTTGACCCGGGGTCCCGCTTTTTCTCACATCGAACGATGAATTATGGGCGCTACGGCGGATGGGTCTACATCAATGGCCGATCGGTATAGAGGCACGATGTACGCCGGCGTGACCTCGCACCTGGCCGCCCGCGTTCGCCAGCACCAATCGGGCGCGGGATCGGACTTCTGCGCCCGCTACGGGCTCAACCGGCTGGTATGGGCGGAGCCGGGCGATGAAATCGAGGCCTGTATCGAGCATGAGAAGCGCGTGAAGCGATGGCGGCGCGAATGGAAGTTTGCGCTGATCGAACGCACTAATCCGGATTGGCACGATTTAGCTGACTTGATTGCTTGAAGAAGCGGGACCCCGGCTCAAAACCGGGGTGACGAGCTTGGGTCAAAATCGGTCTCTTGGCTCGGACGCCCGCGTTTTCCTACACGATGCCGATCTGGTAAGAGTCGCTGGTTGCCCAACGCTCTTTCACTTCGTCGATCCCCTCCCTCACCAGCGTGCAAACCGCCGCTCTCAACATTTGCGAAAGCAACGCCAGCGTCTCAACATTCTCAACATTCGCGGTGTCGGACGACCGCACCTCACGCACGCATACCGTGTGAACTTGTGTGAACTTTGGCCGCCGATCCCCTGGTCACCACCCACGCGAGCCTCCCGCATTTCGGTTGCCCCACACCACGTCAATGGCGGACCATCCCCCGTCCCCGCCATCTCGTCACGATGACCACCGCCCCCTCCGCCGCCGCCCGCGCCTTTCTCGACGGCCCGCACCGCCTGTTGATCGGCGGCGAATGGGTCGACGGCCAAGGCCGCACCATTGCGGTCGAGAATCCCGCACGCGAAGATGCCCTGACGGAAGTGCGCGCCGCCTCGCTCGACCAGCTCGATCAGGCGGTCAGTGCGGCGCGCTCGGCGTTGCATGGCGACTGGAGCCGGCTCGGCGGGCGCGACCGCGGGGTGATCCTCAGCCGCTTCGCCGACCTGCTCGAAGCACGCGCGGACCTGATCGGCGAGGTGATGACGCTCGACAACGGATCGCCGCTCGCATCGTCGAAGATGGTCGTGCGGCACCTCGCGGCCGAACTGTTCCGTTACTATGCCGGCTGGGCGAGCAAGATCGCGGGCGACAGTTTCCAGCCAAGCCTCACCGCGCGGCCGACGCTGGACATCATGGTCGCGACGGTGCGCGAACCTATCGGCGTCGTCGGCGCGATCGTTCCGTGGAATGCGCCGCCGGGGATGATCGCGCTAAAGATGGCGCCCGCGCTGGCGGCTGGCTGCACCGTCGTCCTGAAGACCGCCGAACTCGCGCCACTCGTCGGCGATTTGTTCGCGCAAATCTGGATCGACGCGGGCGGCCCTGCGGGCGCGTTCAACCTGGTCCACGGCCATGGAGAGGATATCGGTGCGGCCATGGCGGCGCATCCGCTTATCGACAAGATCGCCTTCACCGGATCGACCGCAGTGGGCCGCAAGATCGTCGATGCCGCGACCGGCAACCTCAAGAAGGTCAGCCTGGAACTCGGCGGCAAGTCGCCGGTGATCGTCTTTCCTGACGCCGATCTCGACGCGGTGATCCCGGCTGCGGCAATGGCGTGCTACCTCTCGACCGGGCAGCAATGCATGGCCGGATCGCGGCTGTTCCTCCACGCCGACATTCACGACCGGGTAGCCGAGGGCGTCGCGGCGTTCGCGAAGACGCTGACGGTCGGCGATGGGCTCGATCCGGACACGGTGCTTGGCCCGATGATCTCCGCACGGCAGAAAGCGCGCGTGCTCGACTATATCGCCATCGCCAGGGCCGAGGGCGCGACCCCGCTGCTGGAAAGCGACGTCATCGACGGCCCCGGCCATTTCATCGGCCCGGCACTGCTCACCGATGTCACGCCCGGTATGCGGATCGAACAGGAGGAAGTGTTCGGACCCGTCCTGTCGGTCATCCGCTTCGATGACGAAGACGCGGTGATCGAGGCGGTCAACGGCACGCCGTACGGCCTGTCCGGATCGGTCTGGACCCGCGACATCGCGCGCGCGCTGCGCGTCGCCAAGCGCGTCGATTCAGGGCAGGTCGGCGTCAACATTCACGCCGCGATGAGCGCGGAGACGCCGTTCGGGGGCAACCGCCAATCCGGCTGGGGCCGCGAATTCGGCCGCGATGGCCTCGACGGCTATCTGAAGACCAAGGCGATCAGCATCAACCTGGGACCGAAACCATGAGCGCGCGCATCCTGGTAATTGGCGCAGGGTTGGGCGGCCTCACCGCGGCGCTCGCGCTGCGCAAGGCAGGGTTCGAGGTCGAGGTGCACGAAGCCGCACCCGCGCTGGGCGAGGTCGGCGCCGGCCTGACGCTCAGCCGCGGCGCGCAGAGCGTGTTCCGCCACCTCGGCGTACAGGATCAGGTCGCCAGTTTCGCGACGCCGTCGACCGGCTTCCCCTTCCTCCACTATCGCACCGGCGCGGTACTGGCAGGCGCGCTCGATCACGGCATCGGCCTGCCTGACGACGGCGCAGCCGACATCTCGCGCCAATGCCACCGCGCCGACCTGCACCGCGTGCTGGCGACGGCGTTCGACGGCCCGCTCCACCTCGGCCACAGCCTCATGGGAATCGAGGAGACCGCGCACGGCGTCCGCGCACGCTTCGCCGACGGCAGCGTGGCGGAGGGCGATGCGCTGATCGCCGCCGACGGCGTGCGATCGGTCGCGCGCGGGCTGTTATGGGGCGCGGACGCGCCGCGCTTCACCGGACAGATCGCGTACCGTTTCCTAGTCGACCGAGCGGCCGCCTCGCCATTCCTCGAACACGGCCGCGGCGCGGTGTTCCTCGGGCCGAAGCGCACCTTCAACCGCTACACGCTCCGCTCGGGCAACATCCTCAACTGCGTCGGCCTCGCCGCCACCGACGCAGGGGCCGACGAAGGCTGGTCCACCCCCGCAACGCGCGACGAAATGCTGACGACCTTCGCCGATTTCCACCCGTCAGTGACGGGACTGATCGGCCGCGCGGACCACCTCATCAAATGGGGCATCTTCGACCGCGCGCCGCTGCCGCGCTGGAGCAAGGGCCGCGCGACGTTGCTCGGCGACGCCGCGCACGCGATGCTGCCATTTCTGGGTATGGGCGCAGCGATGGCGATCGAGGACGCGATGATCCTCGCCCGCGCCTTCGAAGCCGAGGGGGCGGTGGAACCCGCGTTCGCCCGCTACGAGGCGGCGCGCATCCCGCGCACGACGTTGATCCATGCGAAATCGGTCGATCAGGGCCAACTGA
Organism: Sphingomonas sp. SUN019; assembly: GCF_024758705.1. NCBI lineage: Bacteria > Pseudomonadati > Pseudomonadota > Alphaproteobacteria > Sphingomonadales > Sphingomonadaceae > Sphingomonas > Sphingomonas sp. SUN019. Next base: position 1,950,208 of record NZ_CP096971.1, read on the forward strand.
CGCAGGCGCGCGATCCCGATCGTTACGAGGCGGCGACTGCCCCCGCGGCAGACCCGTCGATCCTCGGCTACGACCCTGTCACCGCGCCGGTCTGACGCCCCGGCGCGCCCGGTATGCGGGCGACGGCGCACATCGCACCGCCTTCGCACCGCGCCCCGATTAGCTATGGCCTGAGCAGGAGAGCCGCATGACCTTCACCACGCTGCGCTATGAAAAGATCGACCGCGTCGCGATCGCCACCTTCGCAACGCCCGACAATCTCAACGGCATCACCGAAGCGCGGCTGGACGAACTGGAAGCGGTGCTGACCGACTGCGAAACCGACGAGACGATCGGCGCGCTGATCCTGACCGGCGAAGGCCGCGCCTTCTGCGTCGGGCTCGACCTCGATCTGCTCGACCGGGCGTTCGCCGATCTCGACTATTTCGACATCATCGTAGCGCGGGTCAACGGTATCATCACCCGGCTGGAAAACCTCGACATCCCGACGATCGCGGCGAACAACGGCTTCACGCGCGCCGGCGGGTTCGAGATTTCGCTCGGATGCGATTTCATGATCGTCGCTGATGAGGCGAAGGTCGGCGACGTTCACACCGATGCGGGCGTGGTGCCCGCGGCGGTGACGCTGCGGCTGAAACGCCGCGTCGGCGATCAGCGCGCAAAGGAAATCCTGTGGACCGCGCGCTGGTACAAGGGGCAGGAGGCGGTCGATGTCGGGCTCGCGATGAAATCGGTCCCGCTCGCCACCCTGCGCGACGAGGCGATCGCGTTCGCGCGGACGATGACCGACAAGCCGCGCGCGACGCTCGCGACGCTGAAGCAGATCATGCGCGACGGTGAGCGCCTTTCGACCGCCGACGGCGCGGCGCTGGAGCTGGCCGCGTTCGCCCACTACAACCGCACCCAGCCGTATGGCCGCGAAGGATACTCCGCCTTTCGCGAAAAGCGCGTGCCGAGCTGGAAAGCCGCGTGATGCGCGTGCTGCTGGCGTTGCTGGCGCTGTGTACCGCAGCCCCAGCGCTCGCCCAGCCGTCGCCGCTCGCCGGCGCAGCGAAAGTCGTGCTCGACCGTGACCGCTGCGAGGCGCTCGCCGGGGGCCGGTTCAAGGAACTGGAGGGTGCGCCGACCTGGATTATCAAGGCCAGCTATGTCGCCGCGACCGAGCAGCGACAGGCGCATTGCGCCATCACCGGCTACGTCAACCCGGCCAACGTGTTCGGCCTGTACCTGCCGATCGACAAGTGGAACGGCCGCTACCTCGTCCGTGGCTGCGGCGGCAGTTGCGGGGCGGCCTTGGTCGAACTCGCCTGCGGGCTGCACGTTCGTGACGGCTATGCGTGTCTGATCACCGACATGGGCCACACGTCGACCAACATCGACAACAATTGGGTCGCGAACAACCTGCAGGGGCTGGTCGATTTCGGCTATCGCTCGACCCACGTCACCACCGTCGCGGGCAAGGCCATCGCCGCCGCCTTCTACGCGAAGCCCCCCAACAAGAGCTATTTCTTCGCCTGCTCGACCGGCGGCCGCCAGGGCATGATCGAGGCGCAGCGCTTCCCCGAGGATTTCGACGGCATCGTCGCCATCGCGCCCGCCAGCATGGGGCCGTATGGGCTGAAACGCGCCGCCAGCGTGTCCGACGTCGACACGTTCAGCGCCAATCCCGATGGTTCGCCGATCGTCCCTGCCCGCAAAGCAATCCTGATCCATCAGGCGGTGGTGCGCGCGTGCGACGGCAATGATCGGGTGAAGGACGGCCTGATCGGCGATCCCCGCGCGTGCCGCTGGAAGCCCGAGGACATGGCCTGCACCGGCAGCGACGTCCGCAACTGCCTCACCCCGCCACAGATCGCGCTGCTGCACAAGATGTACGGCTGGCGCGGCGCGATGAAGGGGTCGGAACTCAACTGGATCGGCAATTACATCCGCTCCGCCCCGCTGCCGGGCGAGACGCGGAAGCCGCTGTTCGATCTCGGCGAAGGCCGCGGCGATCCGGCGACGATCGAGAGCATGATCAACCCCAACAACCCCGATCTGCGCCCGTTCAAGGCGAATGGCGGCAAACTGATCGTGGTTCACGGCTGGTCCGATCACTCCGTCCTGCCGCCGCCCACGATCGACTACTATGAGACGATGACGAAGACGATGGACGGCCCCGCCGCCACTCGCAGCTTCGCGCGGCTGTTCATGGTGCCCGGCATGGATCATTGCGCGGGCGGCGAAGGCGCGTCGGCGATCAACTATATGGCCGCGATCACCGCGTGGGTCGAAAAGGGCGCCGCCCCTGACAAACTGCGCGGGGTTCACACTACACCCGGCGCGCCGCTCGATTATTTCGGGATCGACCTGCCCAACCTCGACCGCCAATATTACGCGTTCGAGCGCGATCATTACGCTTATCCGAAGGGCAGCGTCGCCGTCGGCAAGGACCGCCCAACCCCGCCCGACACCCGCCCGCTCGATGCGCGGCTGACCGACGCGATCGCAATCGCCGAACGCACCGCGACCGCCGCCGGTTATCCGCGGATGAACGCGGTCAATCAGGTGCAGAAGGCGCTGTGGGAGGTGCTCGGCAAGAGCAATGGCGCGCCCGACGCGCAACTCGCCGCCCTGGCCGCCCTCGCTCCGCAATCCTCGATCGGACGCGAAGCCGTCCGTCGACTGCAAGCAGAACTGGCGCTGAACTGATGGCCGGGTACATCGACATCGTCTGCAACATATACACGCCCGAGGCGGTCGCGAACGGCTGGACCGGGCTGGACGACGACTTCAAGCGTCAGGTGCGGATGCCGCCCGAGATGTTCGGCGGGGTCTCGATCGACGATTATCTGAAGAAGATGGACCGTGCGGGAATCGAACGCTCGCTGCTGATCGCGGTGCGCGCGGGCGACCTGAACGTGCGCGGTTCGTGGGAAATCCCCTACAAAGTGATCGCCGACATCTGCGCCGCGCATCCCGATCGCTTCTCGGCGCTGGCCGGGATCGACCAGACGCGCGGGATGCAGGGGCTGCGCGACCTGACCCAGGCGGTGGAGGAATACGGCTTTGTCGGCGCGCATTGGTATCCGCACTGGTTCGGCACCGCGCCCGACGCCGCGCAGATCTATCCCTATTACGCGAAGTGCTGCGAACTCGACATTCCGATCATGATGCAGGTCGGGCAAAACCTCGTTTATTCGAAGGAGCGCCGCCTCCCCTCGGTCGCGCGGCCGATCCTGCTCGATCAGGTGGCGATCGATTTCCCCGATCTCCCGATCATCGGCATTCACATCGGCGTGCCGTGGACCGACGAGATGATCGCGATGTGCTGGAAACATCCGAACATCTACACCGCGGGCGACGCCTATGCGCCGAAACACTGGCCGAAGCAGTACGTCCGCTACGCCGACAGCTACGGCAGCCACAAGGTTCTGTTCGGCACCGACTGGCCGGTGATCGATCCCGAACGCGCGGTGGCCGAAGTCGCCGACCTCGGCCTGCGCCCGGCGAGCCACGCGAAGATGATGCGCGACAATGCGCTGGCCGTGTTCACGAAGCTGCCGCGATGAGCCTGCCGGGCACCTTCCATTCGATGACGTTGGGCGGCGCGTTGCGCGCGGCGGCGGCGCGCGATCCGGGCAAGATCGCGATCAAATACGGCGCGACGGAGATCAGCTTCGCCACGCTGTCCGATCGTGTCGGGCGGTTACGCGATGCGGCGATCGGGCTGGGCGTGGTGAAGGGCGATGTCGTCGCGATCGCCTCGCGCAATCGCACCGAGTTCATTGAGGTGGTCGCCGGGGTGCCCGACGCCGGAGCGGCGGTAGCGACGATCAACCCGCGGCTGGCGCCCGGCGAAGTCGCACAGGCGCTGGAAGATTGCGGCGCGCGTATCGTTTTCACTGACCCCGATTCGCGCGCGCTCGTCGAGCAATCAGGCGTCCCCGGCCTGACGCTGATAACCTTCGGCCCCGAGTACGAAGCCTTGCTCGCCCACGCCCCCACCCCCGCGACCCGCCCGCAGATCGACGAATGGGACGCGTGGACCATCCCCTACACCTCGGGCACGACCGGCAAGCCCAAGGGCGTCGTCCTGTCGCACCGATCGCGGATGCTGGTCGGGCTGATCTGCGCCGCCGAGTTCGGCTGCTTCGGACCCGACGACCGTTTCCTCGCGATGACACCGATGAACCACGGCGGCGGGCTGGGCTTTCCGACCGGAATTCTCGCGGCGGGCGGGTCGATCGAGATCCTCGACAAGTTTGATCCCGAAACCGTTCTCGAACGGCTGAAGTTCGGCGGGATCACCGGCCTGTTCATGGTGCCGACGCACTTCCAGATGATCTTCGCACTGCCGCCCGAGACGCTCGCGAAATACGAACGCCCGCCGATCACATCGATCCTCGCCAATGCAGCCCCGCTGCCGCAGGCGATGAAGGAGAAGATCATTCCGTATTTCGGCGAAACCGTGCTGCACGAACTCTACGCCGCGACCGAAACGGGGCTGGTCTGCAACCTCCGACCGAAGGATCAGGTGCGCAAGGTCAGCTGCGTCGGCACCACCTTCCCCCACGTCGAGGCCGAAGTACGCCGCGACGACGGCAGCATCTGCGACGCGGACGAGGTCGGGGAATTGTGGAGCCGCGGCCCGGTGCTGTTCAACGGTTATTGGAACCGGCCCGAGGAAACCGCGAAGGCAGTCAAGGATGGCTGGGTCTCGGTCGGCGACATGGCGCGGCGCGATGCGGAGGGATTCCTCTATATCGTCGATCGTCTGAAGGACATGGTCATCTCAGGCGGTGCCAACATCTACCCGCGCGAGATCGAGGAAGTGCTGTTCCAGCATCCCAACATCGCTGACGTAGCGGTGATCGGCGTGCCCGACGAAACCTGGGGCGAGCGGCTGAAGGCGTTCGTGGTGGCGCGCGGTGACGGCTTCACCGCCGAAATGCTCGCCGCCCACTGCGCGGGCAGAATCGCTACGTACAAGATTCCGAAGGACGTGGCGCTGGTCGACGCGCTGCCCCGCAACGCCAACGGCAAGGTGCTCAAGACCGAACTCCGCACATGGTGAGCGCGGACGCGCCACGCTCGAACGCCTACGCCTGGTATGTCGTCGCGGTCCTGATCGTCGCCTACACCTTGTCCTACGTCGACCGGTCCATCCTGACGCTGATGGTCGGGCCGATCCGCGCCAGCCTGAACATCAGCGACGTGCAGTTGAGCCTGCTCCACGGCCTTGCCTTCGCGATCTTCTATACCATCATGGGCATCCCGATCGGTCGCCTGGTCGATCAGCGGCGGCGGACCGGGATCGTTGCAGCGGGCGTCGCCTTGTGGAGCATGGCGACGGTCGCGTGCGGTTTTGCCGGGAGCTTCGCGACGATGTTCGCGGCGCGGATCGGCGTCGGCGTGGGCGAGGCGGCGCTGTCGCCTGCGGCCTATTCGATGCTCGCCGATCAATTTGAGGGCAAACGGCTGGTCCGCGCGCTCAGTTTCTATCAGAGCGCGATCTACCTTGGCCCCGCCATCGCCACTTTGGCGGGGGGCGTGATGCTCGGGCATCTGTCGCCGCTCGACACCGCGCTTGGCCATTTCGAGCCGTGGCAACTCGTCTTCATTCTGGTCGGCCTGCCCGGCATCGCGGTCGCCTTGCTCGTCGCCACCTTGCGCGAACCCGCACGCCGCGGCGCCAGCGCGACCGATGTCGCGCCGCCGTTTCGGGCGGTGCTGCATCAGGTCGCCGACCAGCGCGGCGCCTACGGCCTGCTGATCCTCGGCCTGTGCTGCCAGAGCGTGATGTGGAACGGCGCCGCGGCGTGGATTCCGACGCACTTCATGCGCACGTTCGGCTGGACGCCGAGCCAGGTCGCATGGAGCTACGGCCCGGCGATTGCGATCGCGGGGACGTGCGGTGGGCTGTTCGGCGGATGGCTTGCGGGGTGGATGCGCGACAAGGGGTATCGCGACGCCAACATTCGCATCGGCATCGTCGCCGCGCTGACCGCGCTGCCGATGATCGCCGCCGCGCCGCTGATGCCGACCGCCGGCCTGTCGCTGGCGCTGATTGCGTGCTTCCTGTTCTGCGGCGCGATGCCGTACGGTGGCGCAGCGGCGGCTTTTCAGGAGATCACGCCGAACCGGATGCGCGGGCAGGTATCAGCGATCTATCTGTTCTGGCTGAACCTCGCCGGGATCGGGGCGGGGTCGACGATCGTCGCGATGGTCACCCAGCACCTATATGGCGGCGACTTGGGCGTCAGCCGGTCGATCGCGACCGTCGCGGGAACCGCCGCGGCGTTGTCGGCGGTCGCCTTGACCCTGTGCCTCGCGCCCTACCGGCGGGCGATGGACCGCGCCGGGATTGTCGCCTAGCCGCGCATTAGGCGGATCGCTTCCGCCTCGCCGACCACTTCGGCATATTTGGCCTGCAGGTCGAACAGATTGGCCTCGTGCGGCCCGGCGTGGCGATCCCCGCACGCCTCACGCACCACGAACGGCACGAAACCGTGCTGGAGCGCGTCGAGCGTCGTCGCGCGAACGCAGCCGGAGGTGGAGAAACCGGTCACGATGACGGTATCGATCCCGCGCGCCGTCAACGTCGAGGCCAGCGTCGTGCCGAAGAACGCCGACGCATATTGCTTCAATACGATCGTCTCGTCGTCGCGCGGCTGCAGCGTTGGCGGAAATGCCCCGCCCGCGCCGCCGCGCTGGAACGCCTGCAACGCCGGCACCTTGCGATAGAACAGTCCGCCATCCGCCCCGCCCGGCTGGTACACGACGTTGGTGAAGATCACCGGCAGGCCCGCGTCTCGCGCGGCGGCGGTCAGCCGCTCGTTCGACGCCAGCGCGCGCTCGAACGCGACGTCGTACAAGGGCGAACCCGGCGTCAAATACGCCATCACCACGTCGACCAGCAGCAGCGCGGGCCGCTTGCCGAAGCTCAGCCGCCCGTCGAACACCCCGGCGTAATTGTCTGCCGCCATCAGATTGCCCCTTCGGCTTTCAAGACGGCCAGATCGTCCGCCGACAAGCCCAGCGCGCCATAGACCGCATCATTGTCCGCGCCCACCGTCTGCGGCGCGATGCGGCGGATGGAGCCTGGCGTATCGGACATCTTGGGGAAGCTGTTCTGCATCTTTAGTTCGCCCCAGCGCGGATGATCGAGCGTCACGATCGCGTCCCGCGCCGCAAAATGCGGATCTTCTAGCATTTCCGGTGCACGGTAGATCGCGCCGGAGGGCACGCTGTGCTCGATCATCAGCCGCTCCACCTCGGCGGTCGTCAACGTCCTCGTCCAAGCTTCGATGACGCCATCCAGTTCCTTTTGATGACGCCCGCGCGAAACGTGATCGATATAACGCGGATTGGTCGCCATTTCCGGCCGCCCCATCGCCGCGCACAGCCGCGCGAACACCGCATCCTGGTTCGCCCCGATCAGGAATTCGCCGTCAGAACATTGATAGACGTTTGACGGCGCAATTCCCGGCAACGCCGACCCCGATCGTTCGCGGATATAGCCCGAGGCGACATATTCGGGGATCAGGCTTTCGGTCACCTGCAGCACCGCCTCGTACAGCGCGCTGTCGACCACCTGCCCCCGCCCGGTCCGTTCGCGTGCGTGCAGCGCCGCCAGCGCCCCCATGCAGCCATAGGTCGCGGCCAGCGTATCGCCGATCGACAGCCCCATCCGGCTGGGCGCGCGATCGGGATCGCCGACGATATAGCGCCACCCGCCCATCGCCTCCCCGATACCCCCGAACCCGGCGCGCGAGGCATACGGCCCAGTCTGGCCGTAGCCCGAAACGCGGACGATGATCAGCCGTGGATTGATCGCGTGCAACGCGTCGGGGCCGAGGTTCCATTTCTCCAGCGTGCCGGGCTTGAAATTCTCGATCAGGATATCGGTGTCGGCGATCAGTTTGCGCACCAGTTCCTGTCCGGCGGGAACGCGCAGGTTGGCGGAAACCGAACGCTTGTTGCGCGCCACGACCTCCCACCACAATTTGTGCTCGCCGCGGCCCCACGCGCGCATCGGGTCACCCGCGCCGGGGGACTCGACCTTGATCACGTCGGCCCCCATGTCGCCCAGCAACTGCCCGCAGAACGGCCCCGCGATCAGCTGTCCCAGCTCGATCACGCGAATGTCTTTTAGCGCACCTTGGTTTTCGGTCACTGCGCGTCCTCCGTCGCGGGCGGGAAGCGCCCGGCTTTCGACACCATCCCCGGCAGCGGGCGTCCCATCACATCGGTGAACCATCCGGCGGCGGCGATCAGCGCATCGAGATCGAGCCCCGTAGCAACCCCCGATCGTTCGAGCAGATAGACGACGTCCTCGGTCGGCACGTTGCCCGCCGCGCCCGGCGCGAACGGACAGCCGCCGAGTCCACCGAGCGACGCGTCGATCGTCGCCGCGCCCGCCTCGACCGCCGCTAAGGCGTTGGCGAGCCCGGTGTTGCGCGTATTGTGAAGGTGGACGCGTACCGGCAGCGGTGCGATCGCCGCCCGCACCTGCGCTACCAGCGCGGTCACCTCGCCCGGCACCGCGACCCCGATCGTGTCGGCCAGCGCCACTTCGACCGCGCCGCTGGCAGCCGCGCGGCGCGCCATCGCCACCACCCGATCGGGCGACACCACACCCTCGAACGGGCACCCGAACGCCGCGCCGATCGTGATCTGCCCGCTGCGCCCCGCGGCGCGTGCGGCGGCGACCACATCGCACGCGACATCGAGCGATTCGTCGCTGGTCTGCCCCTGGTTGCGCATCGCGAAGCTGTCGGTCGTGACGCATACCGCGCCCAGTTGATGGACCTTCGTCGCCAACGCACGCTCCGCGCCGCGGCGGTTGAGGACCAGGCCGATGTAGGTCGCGCCGGTATCGGGCAAAGCGGCGACGACCTGCTCGGCATCGGCCATTTGCGGCACCTTCACCGGATTGACGAAACTCGCCACTTCGATCCGCCGCACGCCCGTGGCCAGCGCGCGCTCCACCAGCAACACTTTGTCAGCGGTGGCCACGATCCCAGATTCGTTCTGCAGCCCATCACGCGGTCCGACTTCGACGATTTCGACTCCGCGCGACACCTTATCCGCTCCCGATCATTGATCGCATCTTTGGCGATATTGTATACATATCGCAAGCAGCGATCGTTGGATTTGGATCGTCGGGCGCTTGTTTCCGCCGCCGTAGCGCGCCATCACCGCATGTCACCACCGGGAAGCATCACCAATGTCGAGGGCCAGCGACCGCGCGTACGGCGAAATCAAGGCGCAGATCCTGAGCGGTGCGCTGGCCCCCGGCGCTCAACTGAAGGAGGAGGAACTGGCCGACATCTGCGGCGTGTCGCGCACCCCCGTCCGCGACGCGATGCACCGGCTGGAGGCTGAGATGTTCATCCAGCGCAGCGACAGCCAGCGATCGTTCGTCAGCAATTGGTCGATCGACGATATCGAGGAATTGTTCACGCTGCGCACGATGCTGGAAAGCCACGCCGCAGCGCAGGCCGCCGCGCGCGTCACCCCAGAAATGCTGGTGGCGCTCCATCGCAACGCCGCCGCGATCGACGCCGCGATCGATCGCCCGCTGCCCGATGTCGACACGTTCCTGGTGAGAAACGCCGAGTTCCACGCGTTGATCATTCAGGCCGCGGCGTCCGACCGGTTGGCGCACATGATCAACCGGCTGGTGCTGCAGCCGATCGTCCACCGGACCGCGCTGCGCTACGACGCCGATCAATTGCGCCGCAGCTTAGCCGAACACGTCGAGATCGTCGCCGCGCTGGAGGCGCGCGACGCCGACTGGGCGCGCGCGGTGATGACCTCGCACATCCGGCGCGCGTTTCACGTTTTTCAGCAGGAGCGGACGGCGTGATCATGCCGCCTCCATAGCGACCTTGACGGTCATCAATGTATACAATAGCGTTCGGTCTTGGACGGAGATCGTATGCCAGCCAGGATCAAGGTCATCGTACCGATTCCGATGGACGCCGCGGGTGTCCGGAATCGGCGCGCGCAGCTTTCCGACGCGCTGATCTCGCCCGGCTTCGTTCCCGAGTTCGCCGCAGTGCCATGGGGCGCGGCGTTGGGCGACAGTTACCACGATATGCTGCTGATGGACTGGACGGTGTTCCAGGCGGGCATTTCGGCCGAGGACGAGGGCTATGCCGCGGTAGTGGTCGATACGGTCAGCGACAGCGGCGTCCGCGCGCTCCGATCGCGCCTGTCGATCCCCGTCGTCGGGCCGGGCGAGGCCGCGTTCCACATGGCGATGGCGCTGGGCAAGAAATTCACGATCCTGACGATGTGGCCGCAGTGGTTCCCGCTCTACGAAAAGACCATCGGCGAATATGGCCTGCACGACCGGCTCGCCTCGCTGCGATCGATCGACACCCGCCCGGACGTCACCGAGTTGCTGGCGGGCAAGGAAGAGGTGATCTTCGAAAAGCTGGCGAGCGAAGCGCGCCGCGCGATTCGTGAGGATGGCGCCGACGTGATCGTGCTGGGCTCCACCACGATGCACCAATCGGCGGGCTATCTGGCGGGGGTGCTGCCCGTGCCGGTCATCAATCCGGGCGTTGTCGCGTGGAAGCAGGCCGAGACGTTGGTGTCGCTGGGACTGTCGCACAGCAAGCGCGCTTTCCCCTCCCCCGAGGTCGGCAAAGACGCCGACATCCGCGCGGGGTGGAACACATGAGCCGGGGAGCATCCATGATCGAGCGATACCCGTTCCTGATCGACATCGTGACCAAGCGATATTTCGACGGGGTCGACAACAAGCGCCTCGATCAGGTGCTCGACTGCTTCACCCCCGATGCGGTGCTTACCGAGGTCACGTCGAACACCGTCCACAACGGCCGCGACGACGGGATCGCGGCGATGTTCCGGCGGCTGTTCACGGACTTCGAGCAATTGTGGCACGGCAATTTCGTTCACGTCGCCGACACGCAGACGAACGCGATCTGTTCGCAATTCACCGTACTGATCACGCCCAACAATGGCGACCTGCTACGCTACGAAAACTGCAACCGCTTCTATCTGGACGGCGACAAATTCTCGCGCGTGTTCGTCTACATGAGCGGCGACAATCTGCTGCGTGAGGGGAACGACTGATGCAATACCCCCCAACGCTCAGCCGCGACGCTCTCGTCGACCTCGCGATCAACCGCTATTTCGCGCATGTCGACGCCAAGGACATGGCCACGGTGCTCGATTGCTTCAACGACGAGGCGCTGCTGACGACGCAGACGTCATTCACGACACACGCGGGAAAGCCCGCGATCGAACGGATGTTCGCCGACTTGTTCGGCGCGTGGGAAACTTTGGTCCACAAGGATTTCACGATCACCGTCGATGAAATGAATGGCCGCATCGCGGCGTCATTCGAGGCGGTGCTGACCGACGCAGACGGCGGCGTGACGCATCTGTTCAACACCAATTTCTGGCGCGTCCGCGACGGCCGGTTCCAGGAAGTCCACGTCTATATGAGCGGGGCCAACGTGCTCGTCTGATCGCAACCGAATGGGGGGTTCCACGATGTTTGCCAACAGAATGACTCCGTTGCTCGCCGGCGCGTCTGCGTGGGCGCTGACGATCACACCGGTCGGCGCGCAGACCGCCGATCCGGTCCAGACCACCGCCCCCAACACCGCCCAGCGGCCGGACGAGCCATCCGGCGAGATCATCGTCACCGCCCGCCGCGTCAGCGAAACGCTCAGCGAGGTTCCCGCATCGATCACCGCGTTCAGCGCCGAGACGATCGGTCAGGCGAACATCCAGCGCGCGCAGGATTTCGCCAAGCTCACCCCCGGCGTCACGATCGTCAGCAGCACCGCCGAGGCGGGCGACAACCAGATCAACATCCGCGGCATCAACGGCGCGCGCGACGCCGAAAGCTCGGTCGCACTGGTCGTCGACGGCATCCTGAAGACCAACAACGCGGTGCTGAACCAGCCGCAGGGGACGCTGCGCCAGATCGAGGTGCTGAAAGGGCCGCAAGGCGCGCTCTATGGCCGCAACGCCGCGGCGGGCGCGATCGTCATGCAGACGATGAAGCCCGGCGAGCGGTTCGAGGGGGGCGCACTCGCCAGCTATGCGAACGTCAATACCGCGCTGGCGAACGCGTATCTCGCCGGGCCGATCGCACCGGGCCTAGGCTTCGTCCTGTCGGGCGATTATTCTCGCACCGACGGCTTCTATCGCAACACGTTGCGTGACGAGAAGGTGGTCGACAATCGCGAGGAATGGAACGTCAATGGCCGTATCGTCGCGACGCTGGGCGCGGCGACCGAGATCGACGCGAAGGTGCGCTACGGCGAGTTTCACGGCGCCTCGATCAACTTCAACGCCGCGTTCCACCTGCCCGCGTTCGGCGGCGCGTTCTACGAAGACGTGAACGATCATCCGTTCAATTATTATTCCAACATCAAACCGACCAACGACCAGACGACGCTGGAAGGATCGATCAAGCTCGACCATGATTTCGGCGGCGTGAAGCTGACCGCGTGGGGGCTCTACAGCAACGTAAAGAACAATCTGGTCGCCGACGGCACCTCGGCGGATTTCGCGCGCTATCTGTTCGCGGTCAATCCGGCGGCGCAATCCGCGGTCACCCAATGCTTCACCTCGACCGCCGCGCTGACCGGTTTCCCGATCAATCCGCCGGGGTTCATCGGGGCGACGCCGGTGCCGTTCATCTTCGCGCCCGCGACTGGCTCCACTTTCGGCCCCTATTCGCCGACGACGTGCGACGGCACGCAATATCAGGTACGCAACCAGAAGGATTTCAGCGGGGAGCTTCGGCTGGCGTCGACCGGCGACGGGCCGATCAACTGGCAGCTCGGCGGCTATCTGCTGCATATCGACCGGTTGACGGGGGTCAGCCTGGGCGCGGACACCGGCAATGGCGTCATCAAGCAACTGTACAACGCGCCGAACTCGACCAATCCGACGTCACAACTGTACATCGATAAGTTCAAGACCGACGTCTATGCGGGGTTCGGCGCGGTCGACTGGAAGCCCAACGATCTCTTCGACCTGACCGTCGCGTTGCGCTATGACGTGGAGCGTCGCCGCGTCGACAATCAGGTGCCGCTCGCCACCGATCCGTTCACCGGCGGGCCGATCAACCCCGGCCAGACCGCGGGCGACATTCCGTCGAAAAAGCAGACATACAAGCAGCTCGAGCCCAAGATCAGCGCGCGGTTCGAGATCGCGCCGCAGACCAATCTGTTCGCCAATTGGGGCGTCGGGTTCAAATCGGGCGGGTTCAACAATCAGGGTTCGGCCGCGATCGTCGCGCAGAATTTCAACGTGCCGCCGATCAACGCCGGCGTGTTGATCAACGACGATTTCCGCAAGGAGCGGTCGAGCGCCTACGAAGCGGGGATCAAGGGCCGTGTGGGGCCGGTCAACTACAGCCTGGCGGGTTATTATACCGAAGTCCGCGACATGCAGTTCTTCGAATTCTTCGTCGGCGGATTCGGCCTGTTGCGCGTGGTGTCGAACATCGATCGGGTCGACCTCAAAGGCGCAGAGTTCAACGTCGACGCGCGCATCGTCGACGGCTGGACGCTGTACGGCGCGTTCAACTACACCGATTCCGAAATCAAGCGGAACCGGTCGCGGCCCGATACGGTCGGCAACAAATCGCCGTACACGCCGGACTATACGATCAACCTGGGCAGTCAGCAGGAAGTGCCGGTCAGCGACGGTATGAACCTGGTGCTGCGCGCGGATTACCGGATCACCGGGCCGACTTGGTTCCACACCGTGCAGGACCAGACGAAGGCGACGATCTTCAGCGCGTTGCTGCCGATTTCCGCGCTGCAATTGCCGGCCGAGGTCGGCAATGCCGATTACACGATCGCGAGGCGGCGCGCGTTCGGGGTGCTCGACGTGCGGCTGGGGCTGCAGGGCGAGCGATGGAAAGCGACGCTGTTCGCTACCAACGCGTTCGACGAGAAATATGTGAACGAGGTGATCCCGGCGATCGAGTTCGGCGGATCGTTCATCTCGCCGGGCGCGCGGCGGCTGTACGGGTTGGAACTGGGCTATAAATTCTGAAGCGGCGCTATAGATCGGTCGCATGACAGACCCATCGATTCGCGTCGGCATCGGCGGCTGGACCTACGAACCATGGCGCGGCACGTTCTTTCCAGAGAAATGGCCGATCAAGCGCGAGCTGGAATATGCCAGCCGCCACGTCACCGCGATCGAGGTGAACGGCACCTATTACAGCGGCTTCAAACCCGCGACCTTCGCCAATTGGCGCGACACCGCGCCCGACGATTTCGTGTTCGCATTGAAGGCCTCACGTTATTGCACCAATCGCAAGGTGCTGGCCGAGGCGGGGGATTCGATCGCGAAGTTTGTCGGGCAGGGCATCGTCGAACTAGGCGACAAACTCGGCCCGATCCTGTGGCAGTTCATGGCGACCAAGAAATTCGACGCCGACGATTTCGGGGCGTTCCTGAAGCTGTTGCCCGCCAGGCACGACGGGGTCGCGCTTCGCCATGCGGTGCAGGTCCGGCATGAGTCCTTTGCCGTGCCCGCGTTCGTCGGCCTGTGCCGGGCGGCGGGGGTGGCGATCGCCTATGCCGATTCGGCGGACTATCCCGCGATCGCCGACGTGACGGCGGACTTCGTCTATGCGCGGCTGGAGAATGCGGTGGAGAACGAACCGGCGGGCTATGCCCCGACGGCGCTGGATAGCTGGACGAAGGCGGCGCGGAAATGGGCCGATGGCGGCGCGCCGGGCGGTCTACCTTATGTCGACGCCACACCGCCGAAGAAGGCGCCGCGCGATACCTTCGTGTTCTTCATCAACGGCGCAAAAGTCAGGGCGCCTGCGGGCGCGATGGCGCTGATCGAGCGGCTGGCGACGTGAGCGAGCGTTCGGCAGGAGATGATGCCAAAGTTCACACAAGTTCACACGAAACGCGCCTTTCGTGGAATTGCCGCCGACGATGTGAAAGAGCGTGAAATCTTTTTTCTGGTCAGTGGCTTGCACAAGTACGGCCCTGTAGGAAAGCGCATCGGCCGCATCCGCCGACACTGCAGTCGCGGACATCGCGGGCCGCCCTAGAGCGCGGGAGGCGGCGTGGCCGTTTCGGGGCGCGACATCGATCCGAGGATGGCGGCGCTCTCCAATGTATCGAGCGCCTTGCGCGATGCGACGTAGCGTCGCGCGGCGTTTCGCCATGCCGTCGCCTGCGATGCGCCGGGCAGGCGATCGACCTCTTCCAGCGCCGCCTCGACCTGCCCGGCATCGAGCATCCGCCGCGCGCGGAGCAGTCGCGCACCCGGTAATGGCGAGGGCGATCCGGCGTCGCGCAGCACGATCAGGCTGCGCACTTCACGCACCATCCCGTCCCACCAGCCGTCGCCGCCGCTGGCCAGCAACGACGCGTTGCGATCGAGCGACTGGCGCAATTCCTCCAGCGTGACGGGGTCGCGCGAGGCCTGGATGACGCTGAGCGTCGCGCTTGGCTGCGTCGCGCCGAAGCGCTGGCGGAGTTGTTCTTCGAGATACCCCAGGCCCACGCCGCGATCGAGCGCACGGCGCGAGGCGAAGGCGACCAGGATCGCCTCCGCACGGCCGGCATCGGCGGCGGCGGTGTTCGCGTCGGCGGTGATGGTCGCTGTGCGCGTCTCCAGCGCGGCGATTTGCGCGGCCAGCGCCGCCTCGCGCGTCGCCAGCGTCATGCCCGCGATCGGGGCGGCGGTTGCAGCGGCGGGCGCCGGCGCGCTGGCGATTACGGGTTGCGCTGCGGCCGGACTGGGATCGCCTGTCGGCTGT
Organism: Sphingomonas sp. SUN019; assembly: GCF_024758705.1. Classification (NCBI taxonomy): domain Bacteria; kingdom Pseudomonadati; phylum Pseudomonadota; class Alphaproteobacteria; order Sphingomonadales; family Sphingomonadaceae; genus Sphingomonas; species Sphingomonas sp. SUN019. Next base: position 1,965,986 of record NZ_CP096971.1, read on the forward strand.
GCGCTGCCGGGCCAGCGCACCGGCCCGCGCATCGTCGCCCACATCAGCGCAACGCCGATGACGAAGGCGAGGACGATCATGATCGTGATGCCGCCGATCCGCGGCCGACGGGTGATGTTGTCGATCGGCGTGGGTTCGATCATGCGGTTCTTATCCCCGCGACCGCCGCACGGGTCAATGCGCTAGCGGGGCCGCAAGCGCGACGAGCGCGGCGTCGGTCGGCGCGTCGGCGGCGGCGACGCTTTCCCAGCCCGATCCGGCGACGGCGGCGATCACCGGACTGAGCGCCGCGATGCAGATCGACCAGCGCCCGGCCCCGACCAGCGCCTCGAAACGCCGCGCGGCGCGGGCCGAATGCAGCAGCGCGACCGAGCCGGTCAGGGCGTCGATCGCTTCGGGTGGTATAGCGATCTCCTCGCTCGCATAGACGACAACGCCCTCCCCGCCGACAGCCACCCGATCGCGGCCACTTAAATGGAGCAGTCGATCGAAACCCGCCGCGCGCGCCACGGCGGCGGCCGCCGCCGCATCACGGTTTCCGACAAGCGTTACGGCGAATCCCGCCGCCCGCGCAGCCTGCGCCGTTGCCTCGCCGACGGCCACGACCGGCAAATGCTTCAGTTCGCCCAACCCGACCCCGCCATGCCGAATCGCATTGGCGCTGGTGATCAGGATCGCATCGGCGGTGTCGGACGCAGGCGGCGTCCATTCGACCGGCGCGACTGCGAACAGCGGCAATCGCACAACCTCCAGCCCGAACGCCGCCAGCCGCGCGGCGGTCTCCGCGTTGCCCGGCTCGGGCCGCAGTACGACGACCGGACGGGTCACCCCCGGAACATGATCCGCACCGCATCCGGCGCGCGCGCCAGCAGGTCGCGCGCCAGATCGAAGCCTACGGAATCGTCGATCCCGCCCTCACGCTCACCCGCGATACATTCCGCGCCGTCCTCGGTCAGCAATTCGGCCGACAGCCGTATGCGCCCGGCCGATATGGTCGCCAGCGCGCCCACCGCCGAATGACAATCCGCGCCCAAGGCGGCAAGCAACGCGCGTTCGGCCATTACGGCGATGTGGGTCGCGGGATGATCGATCGCGGCCACTGCGTTCGCCGCCTCCGACCCGACCAGCGCCTCGATCCCGACCGCGCCCTGCGACGGTGCGGGGAGCATCACGTCCACGGGAATCGCGTTGCCCGTATCGTGGCGCCCGAGCCGGTCGAGCCCGGCCGCCGCCAGCAGGGTCGCATCGACTTCCCCCGCCGCCAGCTTTCCCAAGCGCGTATCGACGTTGCCGCGGAACAGCACGATCTCCAGATCGGGGCGTCGCCGCAGTAGTTGCGCGCGCCGCCGCGGCGAGCTGGTGCCGACCACCGCGCCCGGCCGCAGATCGTCGATCCGATCGACGCCGATAAGCCGGTCGCGCACGTCGGCGCGCTCCAGCATCGCGGCGACGCAGATTTCGCCGGGGCGAATCGTCTCGACATCCTTCATCGAGTGGACGCAGGCATCGACCTCACCCGCGATCAGCGCGCGGTCGAGTTCCTTCGTCCACAGCGCCTTGCCGCCGATTTTGGCCAGAGCGCGGTCCTGGACACGGTCCCCGGTGGTCTTGATGACGACGATCTCTATGTCGTCCCAGCCGTGCGCGGCGATCAACGCGTCGCGGACCATGCCCGCCTGGGTGAGTGCGAGCGGCGAACCGCGGGTTCCGAGCCGAAAGGTCATGGGTGCAGGGGATGGCGCAAGCCGCGCCCTTCGACAAGCTGCGGTCGAGTGGATAGGAGGGCTGCCATGTTGATCCTGGGCCTGGAATCCTCCTGCGACGAAACCGCCGCCGCTTTGGTGACCGGCGACCGCCGCGTGCTGGCGCACCGGCTGGCGGGGCAGGAGGCGGCGCATCGGCCCTATGGCGGGGTCGTCCCCGAGATTGCCGCGCGGGCGCACGTCGAGGCGCTGGAACCGTTGATCGCGGCCGCATTCGCGGATGCGGGGGTGACGCTGGCCGATGTCGATGCGGTGGCGGCGACGGCGGGACCGGGGCTGATCGGCGGGGTGATGGTCGGGCTGGTCACGGGCAAGGCGCTGGCGCACGCCGCGGGAAAGCCGCTGATCGCGGTCAATCATCTGGAGGGGCACGCGCTCAGCCCGCGGCTGTCCGACCCCGATCTCGATTTTCCCTATCTGCTGCTGCTGGTCTCGGGCGGGCATTGCCAGTTGCTGCTGGTCGAGGGCGTCGCGCGCTATCGCCGCTTGGCGACGACGATCGACGATGCGGCGGGGGAGGCGTTCGACAAGACCGCCAAGCTGCTGGGGCTGGGCTTTCCCGGCGGTCCTGCGGTCGAACAGGCCGCCGCCGCGGGCGATCCGAAGGCGGTCCCGTTGCCGCGCCCGTTGAAAGGATCACCCGAACCGCATTTCTCCTTCGCGGGGCTGAAAAGCGCGGTGGCGCGCGCGGTCGGGCAGCATTCGACCGAAGACCTTGCGGCGTCGTTCCAGGCCGCGGTGATCGATTGCCTGACCGACCGGACGCGCGGCGCGATTGCGCGCGCGGGACGCGTCACCGCATTGGTTGTGGCGGGCGGGGTCGCCGCCAATCGTCCGATCCGTGAGGCGTTGCAGGGACTGGCGGGTGAGAACGGCCTGCGTTTCGTCGCGCCGCCGCTGTGGCTGTGTACCGACAATGCCGCGATGATCGCGTGGGCGGGGGCCGAGCGGCTTTCTGCGGGGCTGACCGACCCGCTAGACGCACCCGCCCGCGCGCGCTGGCCGCTCGATCCGGCGGCGGAGGCGGTGCGTGGCGCGGGGGTAAAGGCATGACGATCGGGGTGATCGGCGCGGGCGCGTGGGGCACCGCGATCGCGCAGGTGATGGCGCAGGACCGGCCGGTTATCTTGTGGGCGCTGGAAGCGGAGGTGGTCGCGTCGATCAACGAAGCGCGGGAGAACACGCTTTATCTGCCCGGTGCCGCGCTGTCGGAGAATGTCCGCGCGACCGGCGATCTCGCCGATCTCGCCAGCGCGGACATATTGTTCGTCGTGACGCCCGCACAGCACCTTCGCGCGACGCTGGCGAAGCTGCCGACAAGCGGCGGCGCGCTGGTGCTGTGCGCGAAGGGGATCGAGGCGGGGACGCTGATGCTGCTGCACGAGGTCGCGGCAGAAATTCATCCCGAACGCGCGGTATACGTCATGTCGGGGCCGACGTTCGCGCGCGAGGTGGCCGACGGCCTGCCGACCGCGGTGACGCTGGCGCATCACGATCGCGCGGCCGCGGGTGCGATGGCCGCGCGGATCGCGCGGCCGACGCTGCGGCCCTATCCCAGCACCGACGTGGTCGGAGCTGAGATCGGTGGCGCGGTGAAGAATGTGCTCGCCATCGCGTGCGGCGTCGTCGAGGGCGCGGGACTGGGCCAGAACGCGCGCGCCGCGCTGATCGCGCGCGGCTTTGCGGAGATGACGCGATTCGGGCTGGCGCGGGGTGCGCGGGCGGAGACGCTGGCGGGGCTGTCCGGGCTGGGCGACCTGGTGCTGACCTGTTCGTCGACCGCGTCGCGCAATTTCTCGTTGGGCGTGGGGCTGGGCCGCGGCGAGCGCGCGGCGGACCTGCTGGCTGATCGACGCACGGTGGCGGAGGGGGCGTTCACCGCACCGGTGCTGCAAGAGGCGGCGGCGCGGGCGGGCGTCGACATGCCGATCGCCGAGGCGGTGTGCCGCTTGCTGGCAGGCGACGCGGCGCGCGCGGTGATCGGCGATCTCTTGGCGCGGCCGATCCGGGGTGAAGACTAACGCAGCACTTGCGTGCTCAAGCCCTCACAATCGGCGTCCCTCGCGGTCGGGCCTTGTCTCCCCGTGATCGCGCGGCCGATCGCTTTGAAGAAATTGCCGACCGATTTGACTTCCTTCGGCACGATGATGTCGGGCTGGCTGATCGTTCCGGCCATCGTCGCCGATCCGGGGAGGCGCAGGATGCTCTGGCGCTTGGGCGCGCCGGTCAAGCGGATCGCGACCGTTTCGTCGGGGAAGACGATCGTCCCCTCCCCGCGCATCTGGCTCGCGCTGGTGTCGAGCACCATCGGGTCGACCTGCCCGCGCCCGCCGCGCACGTTCAGCCCTACGATCACGCAACGCAGAACCGCGCGCTCGTCCTTGTCGGCGGTCAGTGCCCGACCGACGTCGAAGCCCAGCGCGTCGGCAATCTTCGCCGGAAGCGATCCGTCGCGCGCCGCCAGCCCGATGCGCCCGTCCGACGCGGCGATCGCTTCGCGGATCGTGCTGCCGCGTCCGACCAGCATCGCACGCGCATCGACTCGCCCGGTCACCGATCCGCCGCCGCCGGCCAGCGCGCCGATGCTGCTCCGGTTGAGCCGCAGGTCGAGCGTAACCTTCGGCACGCGCACACCGCCGCGCTGATCGACCACCGCGCGGCCGGTGATCGTCCCCTGCCGCAGCCCGAGAGTCAGCGGCGCTACCGTCAGCAACTGATGATCGAGCGTGAAGACGCCCTTCGCTGCGGTCAGCGACGACGGGCCGTGGCGGCTAACGATCCGACCGACGGTGAACGCGATACGCCCGTCGGTCCTGCCGATCTTGCCGATGTTGATGCGGGTGTCGGGGACGATCCGCGGCCCCGTCGCGCGCTTCTTCGCGGCGGCCTCGGCCAGCCCCTCGTCGGAGGCGAGATCGTCGAAGTCGAGCTGGCGCGAGACGATATCGCCGTCCAGCTTTGTCCGGCCATCTTCCTTCTTCACTGTCAGCCGTCCGTCGAGGTCGGAGCGTCCGATCCGTCCATTCAGCCGCGTGATGTCCCACACGTCGGCGTCGCGACGGATGTGCGCCGACAGCACGACCGGCTGGGTCCGAAACAGCCCGGCCTCTATCACCGCATCGATCAGCTTCAGGTCGGCGGCCTCGGCGGTCACGTCCAGCGTCATCGCGTCGGTCGACAGCGGGCGATCCATTATGCCCTTCGCGCGCATCTTCAGCGCGTCGCCCAGCAACGCGACCGTGAAGGGCCACGCGCCGTCGTTGCCGCCCGCGATGGCGGGAGCCGACGCGGTGACCTTCACCGGCACGTCGCGGATCAGTCCGGTCCCGGCGATACGCAGGCCGCGCGCGCTGTCGGAGGTCATCGCCACGTCGAACGAGCGCCCCGCCTTCAAATCGCGATAGACGATGCGCGAATCGGCGACGGTCAATTGGTCCAGCACGCGACCGCCGGGGCCGCGGCGTTCCTGCGTTTCACCCCAGCTGCGCCGTCCGTCCTTCGTGCGGACCAGCGACAGGCGGACGCCCGACAAGGTCACGTCGCGCGCCTTGAACCGGCCGCGCAGCAGGGGCAGCGCGAGGAAGCCGATCTGCGCGTTCTCGATCCGCGCGAGGTCGGTCGACCCGGCCCAGGCGGGGCCGGGGATGCGCACGCCCTTCAGCGCGATCACGGGGCGGAAGCCGAAATGGTCGACGCGCTCCATCGACGCGATCGTGACGGTGCGGCCGAAGCGGCGGCTTAGGCGATCCTCGATCGTGCCCTTCAGTGACCCCCATGGAAAGGCGGCGAGCAATATCAGCAGCGCCAGTGCAAGGCCGACGATCGCCGCGGCGGCGATGTGGATACGACGGTCGTGCCGCAACCGGTCGGCGAGATTGCTGGCCATCGCAGCGAGACGCATGCGAGGGCGCAATCGTTCCGCGGGCGTATCAGAAATCGACCGCGATCCCCTTCAGTTCCCAATCGCCGTAGCGCACCGGATCCTTCCCGAGCGGGTCGTTCGCCGGGCGCACGACCGGTGCCGGTTCGGGCACGGGCGGGTTGGGCGAAAGGTATGCTGGCGGCTTCACGGAGGCGGGGCGCTTCGACATCGCGGCTGTTTCCCTCTAGGTCGCCCGCATATCGTACCTCGGAGACCCAATTCCAAGTGAAGCAACCACGTTCCCCCGATCCGCTCGGCACCGCAGCGCGGCGCGCCGCCATCCGGTTGCTCGATGCGGTGCTGCGCCGGGGCGAGCCGCTGGAATCGGCGCTGGCGCTGGCGACGCGCGCGCTGCCGGGCGGGCCGGACCGGGGGTTGGCGCATGCGATCGCCGCGGAGACGCTGCGGCGAATGACCGATCTGGACGTGCTAATCGATTCGGCGACGAAGCAGCGGCTGCCCGACGACGCGAAGGCGCGGTTCGCGCTGCGCATCGCGCTGGTGCAGGTGCTGGCGCTGGGGACGCCGCCGCATGCCGCGATTTCGACCGTTTTGCCGCTGGTTGACGGGGGTCCGCGCAAGCTGGTGCACGGCGTGTTCGGGACGTTGATGCGGGGGCAGGCGACGCTGCCCGAGGTGCCGACGCTGCCCGCGGGCGTGGCGGAGCGTTGGGCGCATTGGGGGGCGGATGTTGGCGAAGGTGCCGCACGTGCGATAAGCGCGCCGCCGCCGTTGGATTTGAGCCTGAGCGATCCGGGCAAAACCGCGGAATGGGCCGAGCGGCTGGGGGGCGTTTCGCTGGCCCCCGGCCATGTCCGGATCAAGGATGCGGGGCAAGTTACCGAGCTTTCTGGCTTTGCCGAGGGCGCGTGGTGGGTGCAGGACATCGCCGCGAGCATCCCGGCGCGGATGTTGGCGGATGTTGGCGGTAGCGTCGTCGATGTTTGCGCTGCGCCGGGTGGAAAGACACTGCAACTTGCCGCCGCGGGCGCCAGCGTCACCGCGATCGATGTGTCCGAAACGCGGATCAAGCGGCTTCGGGAGAATATCGCGCGCGCGCAGGCCAAGGTGACCGTGGTGCAGGCCGACGCGCTCGACTGGACGCCGCCCGCGCCGGTCGATGTGGTGCTGGTCGATGCGCCGTGCAGCGCGACCGGCATCTTCCGGCGCCACCCCGACGTGCTGTACCGCGCAACGCCCGCGATCATCGCCGAAATGGCCGAGGTGCAGGCGAAGATCTTAGCGCGCGCCGCGGAGTGGGTGAAGCCGGGTGGGGCTTTGGTCTATGCCACCTGTTCGCTGGAGCCCGCCGAGGGGGAGGCGCAGCTGGAGCGGTTCATGGCCGACCGAAGCGATTACGCGATCGAGGCCCCCGGCCCCGGCCTGCCGGATGGCGTCACCGCGCACGATGGCGGCTGGGTCCGCACGTTGCCCGGCACGCTGGAGGCGGAGGGCGGTTGCGACGGGTTCTTTATCGTCAAGCTGCGCCGCGCTTCCGCCTGATCGAAACCCGCGCTAGAGTTTGCCCATGCAAAAGCCCGTCCGCATAGCGCCGTCGATCCTGTCCGCCGATTTCGCGAAGCTGGGCGAGGAAGTGCGCGCGATCGACGAAGCGGGGGCGGACTGGATCCACGTCGATGTGATGGACGGGCATTTCGTGCCCAATATCACGATCGGCCCGGCGGTGGTGAAGGCGCTCAGGCCCCACACGAAGAAGCCGTTCGACGTCCACCTGATGATTTCGCCTGTCGACCTGTATCTCGACGCGTTTGCAGAGGCCGGGGCGGATTGCATCACGGTGCATCCCGAGGCGGGGCCGCACATCCACCGGTCGATCCAGCACATCAAGGGTCTCGGCATCCGCGCGGGCGTGGTGCTGAACCCCGGCACGCCCGCGAAGATGCTCGATTACCTGATGGATATGGTCGATCTGGTGCTGGTGATGAGCGTGAACCCCGGCTTCGGCGGGCAGAGCTTCATCACGTCGCAGCTGAAGAAGATCGCCGCGATCCGCAAGATGATCGAGGCGAGCGGGCGCGACATCGACCTGGAGGTCGACGGCGGAGTCGACGCGACGACCGCCAAACTGTGCATCGAGGCGGGCGCGGATGCGCTGGTCGCTGGCACCGCCACCTTCCGCGGCGGGCCGGATGCCTACGCCGCCAATATCGCCGCGTTACGAGGCGAATGAGCGCGACGAACGACGACCCCGCCACCGACGGGATCGACGAAGGCAAACGGCTGATCCGCACCGGCGGCGACCGCGGCCTGTCGCTGGCCGAGCGGCTGACCGAGACGTTCGACCGGCTGACGTGGCGCACCCCGATCCATTCGCTGCGACTGAAGGGGCGCTATCCGCTGAAGCTGATCGCGGTGCCCGACGATCCATTATTCGGCGATGTCGCGCGTGGGACCGCGCTGCTGGAAGGCCGCATCCTGTTCCGTGGGGAGACGCGCCCGATCGAGGGGCTGGATTTCCGCACGCTGGAGGTGTCGCCCGCCTTTGCCGAACATCTCCATTCGTTCGCCTGGCTGCGCGACCTGTCGAGCGTCGCGACGCGGGCGCAGGCGTCGCCGGTGGCCGAAGACCTGATGTCGCGCTGGATCGCGGGCCATGCGGAAAAGATTTCGGGACCGGCGTGGCGGCCCGATCTGTGGGGTCGGCGGCTGCTGTTCTGGACGAGCCACGCCCCGCTGATCCTGTCGTCGACCGACCTGATCTATCGATCGAAGGTGTTGAACGCGCTGGCGCGCGGTGCGCGCCATCTGGATCGCGGGGCGGACAAGGCGACGCCCGGCCCGGCGCGAATCGCGGCGTGGTGCGGGGTGATCGTGGCCGGGCTGCTGATCCCCGGCGGCGATCCGCGACGTGTGTTTGGCGAACACGGGCTGTCGCGCGCGCTGACCACCGCGCTGTTCGACGACGGCGGCGTGGTCAGCCGGTCGCCCGCGGCGTTGCTGGACGCGGTCGCGCTGCTGACGATGCTGCGCGAAACCTATGCCGCGCGGCGGATGGATTTGCCCGAATTTGCACAGGACGCGCTGGCAAAGATGATTCCGGCGCTGCTCGGCGCGTGTCATGCCGACCGGGGGCTGGCGAGCTGGCAGGGCGGCGGACCGGTGCCGGGCGAGCGCGTCCAGCAGATCATCACCGCCAGCCGGGTGCGCACGCGTCCGCTGCGGCAGGCGCGCGAATGGGGGTATCAGCGGCTGGCGGCGGGCGGCGCGGTGCTGATCGTCGACGCCGCCCCGCCGCCGGTGGCGCGCGTCGTGGAGGGCGGGTGCGCATCGACGCTGGCGTTCGAGTTTTCCGATGGCGAGGCGCGCGTGATCGTCAATTGCGGCGGCGCGCGGGCGGCGGCGGCGCAATTGCCGGCCGGCATCGCGAAGGCGCTGCGCAGCACCGCGGCGCATTCGACGCTGACGATTGCGGACACCAATTCGACCGCGATCCATGCCGACGGGACGTTGGGCCGCGGGGTTGCCGAGGTCGAACTGTCGCGGCAGGAGTCCGAAGGCGCCAGCCGGATCGAGGCGAGCCACGACGGTTATGTCCGCCGCCACGGCTTCGTCCACCGCCGCCAATTGCTGCTGACCGGCGACGGGAAGGAATTGCGCGGCGAGGATTCGCTGCTGCCGCGCGGGCGCCGCCGCAAGGGTGCGGGCGTGCCGTTCGCGATCCGCTTTCACCTGGGGCGCGGGGTGCAGGCGTCGCCGACCGCGGACGGGCTGGCGGCGGTGCTCCGGCTGCCGGGCGGGGCGATCTGGCAGTTTCGCGTGCGCGCCGATGCGTTCGCGATCGAGGATTCGCTGTGGATCGATGGCGACGGACGACCGATCGCAACGCAGCAGCTGGTGGTGACGGGGGTGGCCGATCCGGGTGGAGCAGCCGTTAGCTGGGCGTTGAAGCGGGCGCGGTGACCAGTCTTGCGCACGAGCCAGAGCATCTCTCCGGGGGCGCTTTCATCCGGGCGGATCAGACTTTAAGGCGCGCGGGCATTCCTCGTCCACGAAAGCCCGCCATGACCAACATCCCCATCCGCCGCGCGCTCCTGTCGGTGTCCGACAAGACCGGCATCGTCGATCTCGCGCGCAGCCTGGCCGCGAACGGGGTCGACCTAGTCTCGACCGGCGGCACGGCGAAGGCGATTCGCGATGCGGGCCTGCCGGTGCGCGATATTTCGGAACTGACCGGCTTCCCCGAGATGATGGACGGGCGCGTGAAGACGTTGCATCCGAAGGTCCACGGCGGGCTGCTGGCAGTGCGCGACGATCCCGCGCACGCGGCGTCGATGAGCGAGCATGACATCGCCGCGATCGATCTGGTGGTGGTGAACCTCTATCCGTTCGCCGCGACCGTCGCGAAGGGTGCGAGGCGTGACGAGGTGGTCGAGAATATCGACATCGGCGGCCCGAGCATGGTGCGATCGGCGGCGAAGAACCACGCGTACGTCGCGATCGTCACCGATCCGACGGATTATGCGCTGCTGGCGAAGGGCGAGACGACGCTCGATGAGCGCAAGAAGCTGGCGGCCAAGGCGTTCGCGGCGACCGCGGCTTATGATTCGATGATCGCGCAGTGGTTCGCGTTCGCCGACCAGGGCGAGATGTTCCCCGCCACGCTGCCGCTAACCTTGCAGCGTTCGGGCGAACCGCTGCGTTATGGCGAGAACCCGCATCAGCACGCAGCCTTCTATGCGTCGACCGGCCCGTCGGCACGCGGCGTCGGGCAGGCGCGGCAGGTGCAGGGCAAGGCGCTGTCGTATAACAATTACAACGACGCCGATGCGGCGCTGGAGCTGGTGAGCGAGTTCCGCGACGCCGAGCCGACGTGTGTGATCGTCAAGCATGCCAATCCGTGCGGGGTCGCGAGCCGATCGTCGCTGGCGGCGGCGTATGAGGCGGCGTTTGCGTGCGACACGGTGTCGGCGTTCGGCGGGATCATCGCGCTGAACCGGCCATTGGATGGTGCGACCGCGCGGGCGATCGCGGGGATTTTCACTGAAGTCGTCGTCGCGCCCGATGCCGACGAGGAAGCGATCACGCTGTTCGCGGCGAAGAAGAATCTTCGGCTGCTGCTGACCGGCGACCTGCCCGATCCGGCGCGCGGCGGGCTGTCGGCGAAGTCGATCGCTGGCGGGTGGCTGGTACAGTCGCGCGATGCCGGGCGGTTGGGGGATTTGCAGGTGGTGACGAAGCGCCAGCCGACCGCGCAGGAGCTGGCCGATTGCCGCTTTGCGTGGACCGTCGCCAAGCACGTGAAATCGAATGCGATCGTCTATGCGAAGGACGGCGCGACCGCGGGGATCGGCGCGGGGCAGATGAACCGGCTGGAATCGGCGCGCATCGCGGCGTGGAAGGCGAAGGATGCCGCGGACAAGGCTGGCTGGGGCGAGCCACGGACGATCGGCTCGGCGGTGGCATCGGACGCGTTCTTCCCGTTCGCCGACGGTCTGCTGGCGGCGGTCGAGGCAGGCGCGACCGCGGTGATCCAGCCGGGCGGGTCAATCCGCGACGACGAGGTCATCGCAGCGGCGGACGATGCCGGGCTGGCGATGGTGTTCACCGGAATGCGGCACTTCCGGCATTGAGTCTTTGAAGCCCTCTCGGGCGTAAGACGGTGCCAGCCGATCGAACAAATTATCGCGTCATCCCGCCCTGGTTGGGCAGCGTCGGTTGCTCGGCCGGTTTGCGCCTGAACAATGTGCGGTCGTCCGGGCCGAACGCCCATTTCCACAGCACGAACAGATAGACCCCGGCGATCGCGGGGACGCCGAACAGCAGTTCGGCCCATTCGAGGCTCGGCGGAAGCCAGGTGAATAACGCGCCGACGACGATCGCCGCGCACGCCGCCCAGACGAGCGGCCAGCGCAGTGGTGATACCGGCGCGCGCAGAATGTGTTGCAGCAACCGCGCCTTGATGACCGAGGTCAGCGCCAGGCTGACCATCAGCGCCACCGCCGGTCCCGCCGCCTGCCAGTTCGGCGGCCAGCCGACCCCGCGCATGGCGAAGATCAGCGCGAAGCTCAGCACGACCTGAAACCCCAGCATCGCGGCGGAGATCATCAGATTGCGGTGGCGCGCGGTATAGACGAGCGCGGATTCGCACACCGCGCCGGTCGAGGCGAGCACCTCGGCCACCAGCAGAAACGCGAGGGCGGCGGTGCCCGCGACGAACTGCGGGCCGACGACGCCCATCACCGCCTCACCCGGGATCGATCCCATCAGCGCGAGGCCGCCTTGCGCGGCGATGATCCAGAACGCGACCTGCCGCACCTGCGCGGCGATTGCGGCGCGGTCGTCGATCGCCAGGCTTTTGGTGATGACCGGGCCGAGGATCGGGTCGAAGCTGGTCTTCAGTTTCTGCGGCAGCGATGCGACCTGTTGCGCCATGTAATAGATGCCGACGATGCGCGGTTCGAACAATACGCCCAAGATGAAGCGATCGACATTGCGCGTGCCCCATTCGAGCGCGTCGGCCCCGGCGAGCGGCGCGTTGGCGCGGGCGAGCGCCATCAGCTCACGCAGCCGCGGCTTCCAACCGCGCGGCAGGCCGTAGCTGCGCACGAACGGCACGATCGACGCGATCAGCGCCGCCGTCATCGACGCGACGTAGCTCAGCACCAGCCCGTCGCGCGTCGTGAAGTACGAGAACACCCACGCCGCGATCGAGATCGTCCACGGCTCGACGACCGCGCGCGCGGTCACCGCCGCCTTCACGTTCAGGCGGTAAGCAAGCGCGGCCAGGCTGACGTCGGACCATGCGACCGCGACGACGATCAGCGGCAAATAGCGATCGAGCCCGGTGATCGCGGTCTTCGGGTACATGATCTGCGGGAACGCCCACAAAACCGCGCTGGCGATCAGCGACAGCACGAACGCCACCGCCATCGCGTCCCACACAACGTGCGCGTGCGGACGATCGGTCTTCGATAGCGCCTGCGCGAGACCGCGCTTCAGCCCGAGCGTGGCGAGCAAGGCAGCCAGTTCCACCACCACCACTGCGATCGCGAAACGTCCAACCAGATCGGGACCGTACAGCCGCCCCGCGATGAACAGGAACGGGATGCGCGCCAGCAGGCGGAGCGCGAAGCCCGCGATGTTGGTGCGGCCGCCCTTGGCAAGGGTCGCCAGATCCTGCCCGGAATCTTTCGGGGCGGCGTCGGCGCTCACGCCTGTTCCCGGCGGCGATCGACCCAGCGCATCACCGGCGTCACGGTCACGCCGTGGAGCAGGATCGAAATCAGGATCACCAGCCCCAGCGCGCCCCACAACCGCTCGGGACCGTCGAACGTCCCGTGATTGAGCGCATAGGCCAGATAGAAGACCGATCCCAACCCCCGAATGCCGAAGAACGCGATGATCGCGCGTTCGGACGCCGGCCGGCCGCTGCCGATCAGCGCGATCCACGCTGTCACCGGACGGATGACGAAGATCGCAACGAGCGCGAACAGCAGTTCGGGCCAGCCCATCAGGCGGAACAATTCGCTGGCGGTGAGCATCGCGCCGAATACCACCAGCAGCACCATCATCAGCAATCGCTCCACTTCGTCCGCGAAGCCGTGCAGCTTGTCGTTGAAGTCATGGCCGCGCGCCGCCCGCCTGAGCATCAGCCCCGCGACGAACACCGCCAGGAAGCCGTAGCCGTGGAGCAATTCGGTGGCGGCGTAGATCGACAGCGTCGCGCCCAGCGCCACAAAGCCGTCCCCGGTGCGCGACAGCCGCGTGTCGCCGGGCAGCCGGTAGATGATCTTGCCCATAGCCCAGCCGCTGGCCACGCCGACCGCCCCGCCGACCAGCAATCGCACCGCGACCGCATCCATCGCCCAGTCGCGCCACGCCGCCGCGGTCAGGCCGGTCGTCGCGGCGGCGATGGCGAGGTGGACGAACGGAAAGGCGAGCGCATCGTTCAGCCCCGCCTCCGACGTCAATGCAAACCGCACCTCGTCGTCGCGGTGCGAATCGGGTTCCTCGATCTGCACGTCGGCGGCGAGCACCGGGTCGGTCGGCGCGAGCACCGCCGCCAGCAGCAACGCGGTGGCGAGGCCAAGACCGAGGATCGCCTGCCCGGCCAGCAGGAACGCGCCGATTCCCAGCGGCATCGCGATCGCCAGCAGGCGCGGCGTCAGCTTCCACCCGCCGAAATCGAACCGGTGATCGATCTTCAGTCCCGCCCCCATCAGCGAGACGATGACGATCAGTTCGGTCATTTTCTCGACCAGCACCGGCGTTTCGAGCGGGTGCGGGACATAGGCGGCGAGCGGGACCAACGTGCCCAGCCCAGCCCCGATCCCGACGCAGATGATCGGCAGCGACAGCGGCAACTTCTTCAGCACCAGCGGCAGCCACGCGACAAGCAGCACCAGCAACCCCGCGCCGAGCAGCGCAGGGAGATAAAGCGATGCGAAATCCATCAGCGCCGGATCAATGCGCCGCCCCCCAGCTGGGGCCGGAGCCGATTTCTATGCCGAGCGGCACGTCCAGCTGTACCGCGGGTTCGGCGGCGGTGGCCATGACGCGTTCGATGACGGGGCTGGCCGCCGCCACGTCGCCTTCAGGCAATTCAAAGACCAGTTCGTCGTGGACCTGCAGCAGCATCCGGACGTGACCCAGCCCGGCGTCCGCCAGCGCCGGCCCCATGCGGACCATCGCGCGTTTGATGATGTCCGCGCTGGTGCCCTGGATCGGGGCGTTGATCGCGGCGCGTTCGGCGCCCTGGCGTTCGTGCTGCACCTTCGATTTGATCCGCGGGAAGTGGGTCTTTCGCCCGAACAGCGTGGTCGTGTAGCCGATGTCGCGGACGCTCTGCGTCGTGGTGGCGATGTAATTCCTGATGCCGGGGAAACGTTCGAAATAGCGGTCGATCATCGCCTGCGCTTCGTCCGCGGTCACGTCGAGCCGTCCCGCCAGGCCCCATCGGCTGATGCCGTAGAGGATCGCGAAGTTGATCGTCTTCGCGCGGCCGCGGGTGTCGCGATTGACCTCGCCGAACAATTCCTGCGCGGTCAGCGAATGGATGTCGTCGCCGTTCGCGAATGCGGCCTTCAGCGCAGGCACGTCGGCCATGTGCGCGGCGAGGCGGAGTTCGATCTGCGAGTAATCCGCGGCGAGAATCACATTGCCCGGTTCGGCGACGAACGCGTCCCTGATCTGGCGTCCGATTTCGGTGCGGATCGGGATATTCTGCAGATTCGGGTCGGTCGACGACAGCCGCCCGGTCTGCGCGCCGGTCAGGCTGTAGCTGGTGTGGACGCGGCCGGTTTCGGGGTGAATCTGTTCCTGCAGCGTGTCGGTGTAAGTGTTCTTCAGCTTGGCCAGTTGCCGCCAGTCCAGCACACGCGCGGCGATGACCTTGCCCGGTGAATCCTTGTCCGCGGCGATGCGTTCGAGTTCATTGACGTCGGTCGAATAGACCCCCGATTTGCCCTTTCGCCCGCCCTTGATGCCCATCCGTTCGAACAAAACGTCGCCCAATTGCTTGGGGCTGCCGATCGTGAACGGGCCGCCCGCCAAACCGTGGATTTCGGTTTCCAGACCGGCCATCTGCCCGGCGAACTCAGCCGACAGCTTCGACAGCACGTCGCGATCGACCTTGATCCCGTGGCGCTCCATCTGCGCGATGACGGGGACGAGCGGGCGGTCGACCATCTCGTACACGCGGGTCGACCCCTCGGCCGGGAGCCGCGGCTTGAAGCGCCGCCACAGCCGCAGCGTCACATCGGCGTCCTCGGCCGCGTAGCGCGTCGCGGTCTTCAGATCGACTTCGTGGAAGCCGAGCTGCTTCTTCCCCGTGCCGACCACGTCCTTGTACGCGATGCAACTGTGCGACAGATGCGTCGCGGCGAGTTCGTCCATGCCGTGGCCGTGCAGCCCCGCGTCGAGATCAAAGCTCATCACGATCGTGTCGTCATACGGCGCGACATCGACGCCGAGCCTGCTCAGTACGATCATGTCGTACTTCAGATTGTGCCCGATCTTCAGCACGCCCGGGTCTTCGAACAGCGGCTTCAGCTTCGCGAGCACGATGTCGCGTGGCAGCTGTTCAGGCTTTTCGGCGAACATGTCGGTCCCGCCATGCGCGACCGGCACGTAGCAGGCGAGGTTCGGGTGCAGCGCCATCGACACGCCGACCAGATCGGCGAGCATCGGATCCTTTGCGGTCGTCTCGGTATCGATCGCGACCCAGCCCTGATGCCGTGCGATCTGCACCCAGCGATCCAGCGCATCCTCGGTCACGACCGTTTCATAGCCGTCGTGATTGCAGGGTTCGTCGTCCGGGATCGCGATCGTCGCGGCGGGCGCAGGCTGCGGCGCGTCGGCGACCCCCGCCCCGGTGCCGAGCTTGTTCAGCAGCGATTTGAAGCCGTGATGTTCGAGGAACGCGCGCAAGGGCGCATCGGGAATGCCCTTCAGCACGAGATCGTCAAGCGGTTCGGGCAGGCCGCGGTCGCAGGCCAGCGTCACCAGCACCTTCGACAGCCGCGCATTGTCGGCCTGTTCGATCAGATTGTCGCGCAGCTTGCCGGGCTTCATCGACGGCGCCGCGGCCAGCACGCCCTCCAGATCGCCATGTTCGATGATGAGTTTCGACGCGGTCTTCGGGCCGACGCCGGTGACGCCGGGGACGTTGTCGACGCTGTCGCCCATCAGCGCGAGCACGTCGCCGAGGCGATCCGGCCCAACGCCGAACTTCTCGACGACATAGTCCGCGCCGAGACGGCGGTTGTTCATCGTGTCGTACATGTCGAGGCCCGGCTCGATCAACTGCATCAGATCCTTGTCGGACGACACGATCGTCACCGACCAGCCCTGTTCCAATGCGGCCTTCGAATAGCAGGCGATGATGTCGTCCGCCTCCAGCCCCTCCTCCTCGATGCACGGCAGGCTGAACGCGCGCGTCGCGTCGCGGATCATCGGGAATTGCGGGATCAGGTCCTCGGGGGGCGGCGGGCGGTGCGCCTTGTATTGGTCGTACAAATCGTTGCGGAAGGTCTTCGACGATTTGTCGAGGATCACCGCCATGTGGGTCGGGCCGTCAGCCGCGTTCACCTCGTCAACCAGGCGCCACAGCATCGTCGTATAGCCATAAACCGCGCCGACCGGCTCGCCGTGGACGTTGGTGAGCGGCGGGAGGCGGTGATAGGCGCGGAAGATGTAGCCCGAACCGTCGACGAGGTAGAGATGCGGCATGGGTGTGGGGATAGCCCAGTCACCGCCGGTACGAAAGCGCCCCCTTTGATCCTCCCCTGCAAGGGGAGGTGGCTCGCGCAGCGAGACGGAGGGGTGTCGACCTCCCCGTAGCATGACACCCCTCCGTCAGGCCTTCGGCCTGCCACCTCCCCTTGCAGGGGAGGATTGTCGAGGTTCAGCTCCCCGGTTCGCCGTCCTCGCTGGCCGCGACGGTTTGCGCGGGGCGGTAGCCGGTCAGGGCCGAGGCGGCGGACTGGATCAGTTGCTGGCGTTCGCGCATCGGGCGAACGGTGTCGCCGATCATCACCGCGATGGCGTAGCGCCGCCCGTCGGGCGCGGTGACCAGGCCGACGTCGTTGAACCCGGCGTTGCGGCGGCCGAGTTCCTGGCCGGTGCCGGTCTTGTGCGCGACCTCCCACCCGGGCGCGATCCCGGCGCGCAGGCGGGCGCGGCCGGTGCGGGAGGCGGCCATCGTATCGAGGAGCAGCCGGGTCGAGGTTTCGGACAGCAATTCGCCGCGCGAGAGGCGGGCGAGCGCGTCGGCGATAGCGAGCGGCGCGGCGCCGTCGACCGGGTCGGCGACATAGCGTTCGAACGCGCGTTGCCGGACCGCTGGGTCCAGCTTCGAGCGTTCGATCGCAAAGGTGTTCCCGACGCTCATCGATTGGCGCCACGTCAGCCCCGCAGTGCCGCTTTGCAGCAGGCGTTCGCCGGGGCCGAAGCGGATGTCGCCCAATTGCTTGCGATCGATGAAGTCGTTCACCGCACGCGGCCCGCCGACCAGCCGCAGCAGGCGATCGTTCGCGGTATTGTCGCTCTGCGTCAGCGCGCGGTTCATCAGATTGCCGACGGTGGTGTTGAACACGCCGCCCTTCACCAGATAGGCGACCGGCTGATGGAACAGGGTGAGGTCCGACGGGGTGATCGTGATCGGATCGTCGAGGCGTATCCGACCGGCGTCGCGCTGATCGAGCAGGGTCAGCGCGACCCACAATTTGCTGACGCTCTGCTGCGGCATGAGCTGACGCCCGCCAGCTTCCACGGTCCAGCCTTCGTCGACCGCGCGGATCGCTACGCCCGCCTTGCCTCCAAAGCTGCGGACCAGGGCGTCGACCTGCTCCTGCAACATCCGCGGCGCGGCGGCGGCGACGCGCGGGAGGGGTGCGGGAACGGGGATGTTGATGACGTAAGACGGTGCGCCGGAGGGCGGCGGCGGTGCTGGCTGCACATATTGCCCGGCCGGCGCGCTGGCGCTGGGGATCGCCTGAATTCCGCACGCGGCGAGAAGCGCAGCGACGCCCGCAAAACTCAACAAGCGCGCTTTCATGCTGTTTTCATGCCCCACCCTGACGTGGAGACTGGTGTGGACTCGGATTCCTTCATGCGAAACCAACATTTACCGCAGGTGCGATGAACCGCGCCTGACATGCGGTAGGTGAATCGTTTGACGCCCTCTCGGGCGTAAGTCGGTGCCAGCCCGCTCCCCCTCCCGGCCACCCATCAAGATACCGTGTGGGTGGTCGGGAGGGGGAGCGGGCTGGCACTGACTATCGGCGTGAGCCGATCAGACATTCACGGCACAAGCACCGTATCGACCGGGACCGCGTCGGTTTCGGGATAATCGAGCGTGTAGTGCAGCCCACGGCTTTCGTGGCGGTGAAGTGCGCTGCGCACGATCAGCTCGGCGGTCTGGAGCAGGTTGCGCAGCTCGATCAGGTCGGGGGTGACGCGGAAATGGCCGTAATATTCCTCCACCTCGCGGGTCAGCAGCTGGATGCGGTGCTGCGCGCGTTCCAGCCGCTTGGTGGTGCGGACGATACCGACGTAATTCCACATGAAGCGGCGGATTTCGGTCCAGGTCTGCTTGATGACGACCTCTTCGTCGGAATCGGTCACGCGGCTTTCGTCCCAGGCGCGGATTGCGGGGACTGGCGGCAGATCGTCCCAGCGCGCCGCAATATGGTTCGCCGCGGCTTCCCCGAACACGAAGCATTCGAGCAGCGAGTTGGACGCCAGCCGGTTCGCGCCGTGCAGGCCCGATTGCGTACATTCGCCCGCCGCATACAGGCCGGGCAGATCGGTGCGCCCGTCGCGATCCACCACGATCCCGCCGCAGGTGTAATGCTGGGCGGGAACGACCGGGATCGGCTGCGTGGTCATGTCGATGCCGAGCCCGAGCAATTTCTCGTGGATGTTCGGGAAATGGTGGCGGACGAAGTCGGCGGGCTGGTGGCTGATGTCGAGATGGACGTAGTCGAGGCCGTAACGCTTGATCTCGGCGTCGATCGCACGCGCCACCACGTCGCGCGGGGCTAGTTCGGCGCGGGGATCGAGGTCAGGCATGAAGCGGTGGCCGGTGTTGGGGTTCTTGAGCTGCCCGCCCTCCCCACGTACGGCTTCGGTGATCAGGAAATTCTTGACCTCCAGATTGTAGAGGCAAGTCGGATGGAATTGCATGAACTCCATGTTCGAGACGCGCGCGCCCGCACGCCAGGCCATCGCGATCCCGTCCCCGGTCGCGCCGCGCGGCGCGGTGGAGAACAGATACGTCCGCCCTGCCCCGCCGGTCGCCAGGATCGTCGCGCGCGCAGTGTACAGCGCGACGCGGCCGCTATGCTTGTCGACCGCGTAGACACCCCAGACGTTGCCCGCGCCCGAATAGCGTTCCTCATGGCGTGAGGTGGCCAGATCGATCGCGACCTGGTCGGGGACGAGCGTGATGTTGGGATGCGCTTCGGCAGCCTTCTGCAGCGCCTCCTGCACCGCCCAGCCGGTCGCGTCGTCGACGTGGACGATGCGGCGATGGCTGTGCCCGCCTTCGCGCGTCAGATGGAGCGCATTCCCCTCCTGCGCGAAGGGGACGCCGAGCTTCACCAGCCGTTCGATCGCGGCGGGCGCGCCCTCCACGACGAATTCGACAATATCGCGGTCATTCAGCCCTGCGCCGGCGACCATCGTATCCTCGACGTGATTGTCGAACGTGTCGCCCGGCTCCAGCACCGCGGCGATCCCGCCCTGCGCCCAAGCGGTCGATCCCTCGTTCAGCGCCCCCTTGGCCAGCACCGTCACCTGGAACCGCTCGGCCAGGTTCAGCGCGGCGGTCAGCCCGGCGGCACCCGATCCGACGATCAGGACGTCGGCGTCATGGCCGTTGCCGCTCACCATTTCGAGCCGCGAATGTTGTCAATGTTGAGACGCTGGCGCGTTTTCTCAACTTTGCCACAGGGCCACGCCGGGGCGGTTTTCGCGACAGCGAACGTGTGAAAGACTGACATCGCGGGCGACCTTGGCACAGATGCCGCCTTGTAGGACAGCCTTCAGGCGCGCGGTGGCGGATCGAAGTCCAGATCGGCACGGAAGATGGGTGCGGAGCGGGTGGATCCGTCGCGCTTGCCCACGCCGTACAATGCGGTAGCTTTCACCAAAGCGCAGGTGGCGCGCAAACGGGGAATCGTCATGGGTCGGAAGCTGTCGGTCGTTCTTGCGTTTGCGCTGGCGACGTTTCCTGCGGTTGCGGCAACGGCGCAGCCGGTTGCGGCGCAGGCCACCGACGCCCGGCTGGTCGCGCTGTTCCGCGAATGGCGTGCGTTCGTCCGGCCAGCGATCCGCCGCGGCGTGCCCGATTATTCGACGGCGGCGATGGCGCGGCAGGCGGCGGCGCTGCCCGCGTGGCGCGCGCGGCTGAACGCGGTGCGGCCGACGGACGCGAACATCCAGGCGCTGAATGACTGGCGGATGGTCGAGGCGGAGATGAACGGCCTTGATTTCTTCCAGCGCGTGCTGATGCCGTGGGCGCGGGATCCGAGTTTTTACGCGAACGTGTTCGCCGACCAGAGCGACGTGCCCGCGCATGAAGGGCCATCGGCCGAACCGACGATCGACCTGTTCAAATACAAATGGCCGCTATCGCGTACGGACGATGCGCGGTTGACCGAAGAAATCGGCGCGGTGCCGGCGATGTTGGCGGCGGCGAAAACGAACTTGGCCGGCAGCCAGGCGCACGATCTGTGGGCGTACGGCAACCGCGCCTTCGCCGAACAGGGCGCGACGCTGGATGCTTTGGGCAAGGGCACGCTTCGGATGCGGACGCTGGAGGGGCGCATCCCCGCGACGATGACCGGGGTCAGCCCGAAGCTGCACCGCGCGATCATGGCGGCGAAGGCGGCGACGGACGACTTTGCGGCGTGGGTCGCGGCGGAAGCGCCGCGGCGGACCGGGCCGTCGGGCGTCGGCAAGGCGAACTACGACTGGTACGTCCGCAACGTCGAACGTAATCCCTATGGCTGGGACCAGCAGGTGCTGTTGCTCCAGCGCGAGCTGGACCGGTCGATCGCGGGGCTGCGGCTTGAGGAAGCGCGCAACGCCGCGCTGCCGCCGATCGCGGAGATCGCCGATCCCGCCGCCTATCGCCGGATGGCGGCGGCGAAGACGCGCGCGTTCAACGATTTCCTGGTCGCGAAGGGCTTCGTTGCCGACCGGCCGTATTTCCGCGCCGCGCTGGAGGCGCAGACCAGCGATTATATCGCGCCCGCCGATCGCGATTTCTTCGGACATGGCACCGCGCTCGATCCGCTGCCGTTGCTGTCGCATTCGACGCACTGGATCGAACTGGCGCGGCTGAAACACGAACCGCACGCCAGCCCGATGCGCGCCGCGCCGCTATTCAACATCTACGCCGACCGGTCCGAAGGATTCGCGACCGCGATGGAGGAGGTCGCGATGCAGGCCGGGCTGTACGACGACAACCCGCACGCGCGCGAGGTCGTGTGGATCATGCTGGCCAACCGCGCGGCGCGCGGGCTGGCGTCGCTGCGCGTGCAGGCGAACGAATGGGATCTGGCGACCGCGGGGCGGTTCCATGCCGAATGGACGCCGCGCGGCTGGTCGGACGCGAACAGCAAGCTGGTCGGGTTCGAACAGTTATTGTACCTGCGCCAGCCCGGTTATGGGCCGAGCTACGTGATCGGCAAGCTGCAACTGGACGCGCTGATCGCCCGCGCCTCGCACGATGCAGAACAGGCGAAGCGTCCGTTCGTGCTGCGCGACGTCTGGGCCAGGATCATCGGCGCGGGGATCATGCCGCCCGCCATGATCGAGGAAGAATTGTTCGGACCCGTACCCGCGCCGCGCTGACCGGTCGCGGCGACCCTATCGCCCAAGCCCGGCGATCGCCCTGTTCGCGCCCGCTGCCGAAAGGTGGCTGCGGTCGACGAACAGGATGTCGCGCGGGCCACGGAAACGGCATGATTCCGCGCGGCAGAACAGATCGCGGGTGCGGACGAAGCGCGCGCCGCCCGCCGCCGCGCCGCGCGCGACCGCCCGGTCGCTGCCGTCGCGCCGCTGCGCGACCTGCGCCATCCCGTTCGCGACGCCCGAGCGCGGTTCGATCGCGCTCTGGATCGCGCGGCGCGCGGGGATCGCATCGATCAGCGCGGCGCGCGCCGGATCGAACGGCCAATAGGGCACGTCCTGCATCACCACGACGCGTTTCCCGGCGCGCGTGAGCCGCGCGGTGCTGCCCTCCACGCCCAGCGCCAGCAACTCGCGGTCCGGTCGATCTGCATGCAACGAGGACACGTAACGCTCATCGGGATTGCCGATCGGCCCCGACCATAACCCCGCCAGGATCACCATCCGGATCTCCGGTGTCCGCTCGATCAGCGCCAGTGTGCGCCTTACATACCGCTCGCACGACGCCGCATAGGCCGGGTCGAGACGCTTTTCGATCGTGACGTTCAGCAGCGGGCGGCACGACGACTTCGTCAGTTCGGCGACGCCCCAGCCATGCCGCGCCGCATATTGCCGGACCGCCGGCGTCAGCGCGGCGGCGTGGCTGTCGCCGACCAGCGCGACCGCGCCGCGACCGGGCGACACGTCGAAGCACTGCGGGTCGCGGAGCGGCGTGTCGTCGGTCAGCCGCAGGCAGCGGTCGTCACGGTTCTGCGCCACCACGCTGTCGATCCTGCGCGCGTCCGCCGGAACGCGCGACGGGACGCCGTCCGCCGCGACGACCGCCACGGGCAAGGCGATGATCGCCACCAGCGCCACGGCGTAGCGCGGCAGCACGCGCGCGTTCGGCAGCACGGCGTGACGAAACGGCTGTTCGATGAAGCGCCACGACAGCACCGCCATCGCGAACGTCGCGATCACCGCCGCGCCCATCGCAACCGGCGACGGTGATACGATCGCGCTCGTCCGCATGAACGCCATCACCGGCCAGTGCCACAGATACCAGGAGTAGGAGATCAGCCCGACGCCGACCGCGGCCCGGTTCGACAGCAGCCGCGTGTTGACGCCCGACGTCTCGGTCAGCAGCAGTGCGGCAGCGCCGAAGACGGGCAGCATGGCCGCGACGCCCGGGAATGGCGTCTGATGATCGAACATCGTCAGCGATGCGGCGATCGCGGCCAGACCGATAACGGCCAGCACCGATGCCGCGCGCCCGCGGACGATCAACCTGCCGTTCGCGACCAGCACCGCGATGATCGTCCCCACCCCCAATTCCCATGCGCGCGTCGGCAGCAGGTAGAATGCCGCCGACGGTTGCTGCTTCGTCAGGACGACGCAGGCGGCGAACGACAGCGCCGACAACAGACCGAGACACCACAAATGCGCCGCCAGCCCGCGGTGGCGCAGCGCCAGCAGGACGAACGGAAAGGCGATGTAGAATTGCTCCTCCACCCCCAGCGACCACGTCATCAGCATCGGGTCGAGCTCGGCGGTCGGCGTGAAATAGCTGATGCTTTTCCAGAAGCGGATGTTCGACACCGCGCCCGCCGCCGCCGCCGCGCTCTTCGAAAGGCCCGTATATTCGGCCGGGCTGAGCAGGATAGCGCCCGCCAGCATCGTCGCCACGATCACCGCCAACAGCGCGGGCAGGATGCGGCGCGCGCGGCGGGCGTAGAAGGTCGCGAAGCTGAACGTGTCCGCCGACGCGCCGCGATAGATGATGCCGCCGATCAGGAAGCCCGAGATGACGAAGAAAATGTCGACCCCGACGAAGCCGGACTGAAGGAACGGCACGCCGGCGTGATAGAGCACCACGGACGTGACCGCGATCGCGCGCAGGCCGTCGATGTCGGGGCGGTAGCGTGGCGCGATTTCGTCGGCGGTTGCGGTTGGCCGTTCGCCGACGCGCTCGTTCATCATGTCGTCCCGGACTGTCGGTTTCGGCGCGCGCACCTATCACGCCGACAGCGCTTCTCCAAAGATGCCGGGCCTGTTCCGGGCGCGCGCCGGTCTCGTTACGCCGCGTTCGACGCGCGTGTCAGGCTGAGGAACACATCCTCAAGATCGGCTTCCTTGGTCGACACGTCGACGATGCCGAACCCGTCGGCCTGCACCGCGGCCAGCACCTGCCCGGCGTTGACCTTGTCCTTGGCGTAGGTGATTTCCAGCGTGCGGTCGCCCTTCAGCACGATCTTCTGGAAGCACGCCGCCTGCGGCACCGCGGCGACATCGCGGTCGACGGTCACCGCGACGACCTTTTCCTGCGCCTTGCCGACCAGTTCACGGGTCGGTTCGTTGGCGATGACGCGGCCGTGGTTGATGATCGCGATGCGGTCGCAGAGCTGCTCCGCTTCCTCCAGATAATGCGTCGTCAGCACGACCGTCACGCCCGCGTCGTTCAAGGATCGGACGTAGGTCCACAATTGCTGGCGCAGTTCAATGTCGACCCCGGCGGTCGGCTCGTCCAGCACCAGCACCGGCGGCGAATGGACCATCGCCTTCGCCACCATCAACCGCCGCTTCATCCCCCCTGACAGCGTGCGGGCATAAGCGGTGGCCTTGTCCTCCAGATGCACCGCGCGCAGCAATTCCATCGAGCGCCGCTTGGCCTTTGGCACGCCGTAGAGGCCGGCCTGGAGTTCGAGCGTCTCTACGGGAGTAAAGAACGGATCGAACAGGATTTCCTGATTGACGATCCCGATCGACGCCTTTGCATTGCGTGGGTGTTCGTCGATGTCGAAGCCCCAGATCGACGCGCTGCCACTGGTCTTCGCCACCAGCCCGGCGAGGATGTTGATGAGCGTCGATTTCCCCGCGCCGTTGGGACCGAGCAATCCGAAAATCGAGCCCTGCGGCACGTCGAACGTCACCCCGTCCAGCGCGCGCTTTCCGCCCTGGTACGTCTTGCAGAGGTCGGTGATGGCGATGGCGGGTGGCGTTTCAGTCATGCGCGCCAGATACGCGCGCGAAAGAAAATACACCAACCCCTGTCGCTACAATTCCCGCTCATGGTGAGGAGATGCTGAGCTTGTCGAAGCATCGTCTCGAACCACGGTCCTTCGAGACGGCATTTCGACAAGCTCAATGCCTCCTCAGGATGAGCGGAGTTGTGAGCGGTTACGAAGGTTGCTAACCGCGCCGTATGATCCCGCCGCCCGAAACCACTCGCGTCTCCCACCGCCGCGTCGCCTGTGATGGCGCGCACGACGGGCTGCCCGCATCGCTCGGCCATCCCCGCGTATGGCTGGAGATTGCCGAGATCGGCTACGTCGATTGCGGCTATTGCGACCGGCGCTTCATCCTGATCGGCGGGGCGGCCGACGGGGCGGATCAAAGCGCTCTGCCCGATCATGGGGATGGCGCGGGGCGTTAAGGCGCATATATTGGCGGCATGACAGCCACCGATCCCCGCTCGTTCCTGTACCGCGACACGCTCGACCCGGAGGCCGCGCAGACGCTGACCGCTCAGGCGCTCTCCAAGGCCGACGACGGCGAACTCTACCTCCAGTACCGCAAATCCGAGGCGTTCGGGTTCGACGACGGACGGCTGAAGACCGCCAGCTACGATACGCATTCGGGCTTCGGGCTGCGCGCGGTGTCGGGCGAGATGACCGCGTTCGCGCATGCCAACGAACTGTCCGAAGCGGCGATCAAGCGTGCGGCGGAGACGATGGCGCTGATCGACCCCACCGCATCGCCCAAGGCCGCACCACCGCAGGGCACCAACCGTCACCTCTATACCGACGCCGACCCGCTCGATCTGGTCCCGTTTGCCGACAAGGTGAACCTCTGCCAGGCGATCGACGCCGCGGCGCGGGCGCGCGATCCACGGGTGGCGCAGGTATCCGTGGGCCTGAGCGGCACGTGGAGCGTGGTCGAGATCGTCCGCCCCGACGGCTTCGTCGCGACCGACGTGCGGCCGCTGGTGCGGCTGAACGTGTCGATCGTGGTCGAACGCAACGGGCGGCGCGAGACGGGGACGTTCGGGATCGGCGGGCGCTATCTCTACGATTCGCTGATGGAACCCGCGACGTGGAACCGCGCGATCGACGAGGCGCTGGCGCAGGCGCTGGTGAATCTGGAATCGGTCGATGCGCCGGCGGGCGAGATGACCGTTTTGCTCGGTCCGGGCTGGCCGGGGATCATCCTGCATGAGGCGATCGGACACGGGCTGGAAGGCGATTTCAACCGCAAGGGCACGAGTGCGTTTTCGGGACGGATCGGCGAACAGGTCGCGGCGCGCGGAGTGACCGTGGTCGACGACGGGTCGATTCAGGATCGCCGCGGTTCGCTGTCGATCGACGACGAGGGCACGCCGACCGCAGAGACGATCCTGATCGAGGATGGCTTCCTGAAGGGCTATATGCAGGACCGGCTGAACGCGCGGTTGATGGGCGTCGCGCCGACGGGGAACGGACGGCGCGAAAGCTTCGCCCATGCTCCGATGCCGCGGATGACCAACACTTTCATGAAGGGCGGGAAGGACGATCCCGCCGAGCTGCTCAGCCGCGTGAAAAAGGGCATCTTCACCAAGTCGTTCGGCGGCGGGCAGGTCGACATCGTGTCGGGCAAGTTCGTGTTCAGCTGCACCGAGGCGTATTTGATCGAGAACGGAAAGATCGGCGCCCCGATCAAGGGCGCGACGCTGATCGGCGATGGCCCCAGCGTGCTGACTAAGGTGCTGGGCGTCGGCGACGACTTTGCGCTGGACGAAGGCATCGGCATGTGCGGCAAGGGCGGACAGAGCGTCCCCGCAGGCGTGGGTCAGCCGACGTTGCTGGTCAGCGGGATCACCGTGGGCGGGACAGCCGCCTAATAGCCGCCAATCAGAAGATCGAGCGCAGCGCCGATTTCGTATTCGTGTTCCACAAGCGACGAAACCGCTTCGCGAATTTCGCTCGTTGGAACCGCTCCAGCGAAGTGCGTCATCATTACGTACGTGTCATCCAGGACGATGAATCTGGGGTTCAGCTTCCGATCGCCGCCATCGACCTCATGGGCAGCTTGTAGCGGAACGATGAAACGGCTGTTGAGGCCACTGAACGTATCGGCCTGGCAATCGAGCCAATAGTGCCCGTTCGGATCGGGATAGACGTCAAACTTCGCCATTCAAAACATACGGTATTTGGCAAGCGGCAGACCGTTCTTCTCTACCCATGCGTTGTTCGCCGCGATCCAGTCACGATTCTCCTCCGCCCATTGCGCGTTTCGGGCCGTGCGTGCGGCTGTCCGAAGCGCGTCCTCGCTGACACTCGACAGGTTGATCCCCGCCTCTCGCGCCGCGGCCACGACCCCGGTATCGATCAACAGGTTTAGGGATTTACGCTTGCCGGACGTGATCGGATCATGCTTCATGCGTGCAAGCTATGCGCATCATCGATGCGCGTCAACACGGAGCCCGACATGGCCGAGTTCTTCCCCGCACTCACCGCCGACCACCGCGAATTCGTTGTGCGGCAGCCGGTGTTTTTCGTTGCGACGGCGGCGGAGGGCGTGCGGATCAACCTCAGTCCCAAGGGGATGGATTGTTTCCGCGTGCTGGACGACCGGACGGTCGCATATCTCGATGTCGCGGGATCTGGGAACGAAACCAATGCGCATCTGCTGGCCGACGGGCGCATCACGATCATGTTCTGCGCGTTCGACAATCCGGCGCTGATCTTCCGCATCTATGGTCATGGGCGGCCGGTGTTGCCGCAGGATGCGGAATGGGGTGAGATTGCCGCGCACTTCACGCTGCTGCCCGGCACAAGACAGATCTTCGTCGTGGCGATCGATCAGGTGCAGACGTCGTGCGGATGGGGCGTGCCGTACATGGCGTTCGACCGCGAGCGCGACACGCTGAGCAAATATCATGTGAAGCACGGCGACGCGACGCGCTTCGCCAAATATGCGGTGCGCACCACGAGCATCGACGGACTGCCCGTGCGCAATCCGACCGTTCCCGCGTGAGCCTGGTCGAGCTGGGCCGCTACGACCGCAACCTTGCCAACATCCTGGTCGGGCGGCTGGAGAGCGAAGGCATATCCGCGATCGCATTCGACGGCGCGGCGAGCATCGCCGACGGCAGCTGGCTGCTGATCCCGGTGCGCGTTATGGTCGACGAAGATGACTTGAGCGCCGCACAAGCGATCGAACGATCTGCCTGATTTTCGGGCAGCGGTTGTCGCGCTGCACAAAAACTAACGCCCCTTAACCTTCGTTACGCCTTCGTTACCGCGTGCGAACGATTGGCACGCGTGTTGCGAGGTGCCCCGCCGGGACAATCGAAAAGGGGGCGCGGGTGAAGCTGGTCATTGCGATCATCAAACCGTTCAAGCTGGACGAGGTGAGGGAAGCCCTCACCGCGGTCGGCGTGGCGGGGATGACGGTCACCGAGGTCAAGGGATTCGGGCGGCAGAAGGGCCAGACCGAAATCTACCGCGGGGCCGAATACAGCACCAACATGGTGCCCAAGATCAAGATCGAGGTCGTCTGCGCCGCGGACCTGGCCGACCGCGTGGTGGAGGCGATCCAGGCATCGGCCAACACCGGCGCGATCGGCGACGGCAAGATCTTCGTTCTCGACGTCGGACAGGCGGTGCGCATCCGCACCGGCGAAACCGACGACACGGCGCTTTGAAGGGGGGAATGATGAAGCTTTCAAGTAAGTTTGCAGGCATCGGCGGGATCGGGATCGGCCTGTTGGCCGCGATTCCGGCTTGGGCGCAGGAGGCGGCGAGCAACGCCGCCGATGCCGCTGCGCCAGCCGCGGCCGCCTTCACGCCGACCGCTGAAATGGTGAACAAGGGCGACGTCGCCTGGATGCTGATCGCATCCGCGCTGGTGCTGATGATGTCGGTGCCCGCGCTCGCGCTGTTCTACGGCGGGCTGGTCCGTACCAAGAATATGCTGTCGGTGCTGATGCAGGTGCTGACGATCGTCTGCGTCGCGGCGCTGGTGTGGTTCGGCTGGGGCTATTCGATGGCCTTCACCTCGACGGGATCGCCCTTTCCCAAGCTGTTCGGCGGTCTGGACAAAGCGTTCCTGGCGGGCGTCAGCCCCAGCACCTTCGCCGCCACCTTCTCCAACGGGGTGTATCTGCCGGAATACGTTTTCGTGATCTTCCAGATGACCTTCGCGTGCATCACCCCGGCGCTGATCGTCGGGGCATTTGCGGAACGGGTGAAGTTCACGCCGCTGATCCTGTTCGTGGTCGCCTGGCTGACATTGGCCTATTTCCCGATCGCGCACATGGTCTGGTATTGGGCGGGTCCGGACTTCTTGGCCGCAGCGCCCGACGACAGCGGGCTGCTGTGGGGGTGGGGCGCGCTCGATTTCGCAGGTGGTACGGTCGTGCATATCAACGCCGGTGTCGCCGGGCTGGTCGGCTGCCTCGTGATCGGCCCGCGGCTCAACTACAAGAGCGAACCGATGCCGCCGCATTCGCTAGTCATGACCATGATCGGCGCGTCGCTGCTGTGGATCGGCTGGTTCGGGTTCAACGCCGGGTCGGGCCTGGAGGCAAATGCCTTCGGCGCGCTCGCCTTCATCAACACCTTCACCGCCACGGCGGCGGCCGGCGTCACCTGGGCGGTGATCGAACAGGTCATCCACAAGAAGCCGTCGTTGCTGGGCGCCGCATCGGGCGTGGTCGCTGGCCTCGTCGCGATCACCCCGGCGGCCGGTTTCGCCCATCCGGGCACGGCGATCCTGCTGGGAGCCGTCGCGTCGGGCGTCTGCTTCGTGTTCGTCACCACCGTGAAGAATGCGTTGAAGTATGACGACACGCTCGACGTGTTCGGCATCCACTGCGTCGGCGGGATCATCGGCGCGATCGGGACGGGCATCGTCGCGGACCCTGCGCTCGGCGGCCAGGGCTGGATCGATTACACCGCTCCGGTCGCAAAGGCGGGCGAGTACGATTTGGCGGGCCAGGTGATGACCCAGATCTGGGCGGTGGGCACGACGGTGGTCTGGACCGGGGTGGTCAGCGCCGCCCTATTCCTGCTGCTGAAATACACCGTGGGCCTGCGTCCGACCGCCGAGGTCGAGAGCGAAGGCTTGGACATCAACGAACACGGCGAACGCGCCTACAATTATTGACCAGATCGGGGGCGGGCCGACCACGGCGATTTGGCCCGCCTCCCGAACCACGTTCCTCCTGCGGACGATCCTCAAGCCCGGTGCGGAAACGCACCGGGCCTTTTTTACGCCTCGGCCTCAAGGTCGCGCAGGTCGCGGCCGCGCGTCTCCACCCCGAACCAGCCGACCAGCACCAAGCCGAGCGCAGTCGGCAGCATGACGACCGCGGCGACGACCCCGATCGTCGGAATCAGCCCCGCAATCGTCAGCGCCTGCGCCAGCAGCCCGCCCGCCTTGGTGCAGGCGGCGACCCATCCGGTCGCGCGGCCGCGGATCTTCAGCGGAAAGCTTTCGGCGGCATAAGGCAGGACGATCGCGATGATGCCGTTCGATCCGATGATCAGCAACGCGACCGGAAGCACAGGACTGCCGCCGCCCGTCTCCAGCGACAGCACCGACAACAGCCCCGCCAGCGTCACGCCGATCATCGCGACCAGCGACCATTTGCTGCTCCACCGGCTGTAGAGATACGCCGCGACGAAGACCGTTGGGAATGCGATCAGCGCCGATTCGGCCAGCAGGCGGCTCGACAATCCGACCGAATAGCCCTTTGCGACCAGATCGGCGGGCAGCCACAGCAGCAGGCCGAAGTTCACCAGCCCCCAGGCGATCGCGCTGATGCTGAGCGCCGCCAGACGCCCCACGCGGCGCATACGACCGGCAGCCTCG
This sequence comes from Sphingomonas sp. SUN019, assembly GCF_024758705.1. NCBI lineage: Bacteria > Pseudomonadati > Pseudomonadota > Alphaproteobacteria > Sphingomonadales > Sphingomonadaceae > Sphingomonas > Sphingomonas sp. SUN019. The sequence goes on from NZ_CP096971.1 coordinate 1,996,883, forward strand.
GGTGCGGCGACCGCGCGGGATGGGATAAGCGACGCGTCCTGCACTGCGACCGACCCGAATCTGGCCATCACCGCGCGCGCCTCCTCGACGCGCCCGCGCGCCAGCAGGAACTTGGCGGATTCGGGGATCAGCCGCCCGAGCAGGATCAATGTCAGCCCGGTCGGCAGGTTCGCCAGCCACAGGATGCGCCATCCGAAGATCGGCTGGAGCAGCGCCGACACCGCGCTCGCCGCGAAATAGCCGCCCACCGCGCCCAGCCCGCCGACCAGTACCAGGCTCCATCCGCGGTGGCGGCTGGGCATCATCTCGGCCAGCAGCGCGTAGGTGACCGGCAGCATCCCGCCCGCCGCCAGCCCCATCATGAAACACATGCCGATGTTCCACGCGAGACTGGGCATCGCACCGCAGATCGATGTCCCGACGAACATCACCGCCGACAGCAGGATCGACGCCTTGCGGCCATAAATGTCCGCGATCACACCCCACAGGAACGATCCCGCGACGGTCCCGGTCAGCGCGAAGAACGGCACCAGCGACACGGTCGCGCGCGGCACGCCATACTCGTCGATCATGCCGGGCACGGTGAACCCCAGCGACGCGGGCTTCATCACATCGATGACCAGCGCCACGACCAGCACCAGCATCAGCCGCCAATGCGCGAACGTCAGCGGCGCATCCTCCGGCGCGGCGACGACGATCTCCGCGGCGGCGGTGCGCTGCAGGTGCACGTTCTTCGGTAGCAGGCCGTAACCGGCGACCAGCACCCCCGCCACGATCAGCGCCATGCCGCCGACCATGTCCCACCCCATCGCCATCCCGGCGAGGTGATAGTGCATGGACTTCGCCATCCACAGCATCGGCAGATGCGTCAGCACGCCGAGCGTGACCATCACACAGCCGAGCGCGAACGCCCTGACCGAATGCCGATCGCCTGTTGATAATCCCACGCTCGCCATGCCGCCCCCGTTCGTCGATTGCGGCCGTTAGCAGAGCGAGCGGCGTGAGCGCCACACAAGCGGGCCATCCAGATTTCTTCGCGCGGCGGACGCGGAGGGTTGGAATCCGTCGGAGGTTTCGCGCAGCCTTGGACGACGCCGCGACGTCTCGCCGATCGATACCCTATGCTCCCGAGATACTATTACGTGCGCCGACGCGCGGTATCTAGGATGTCCCTGCGACGCCGAACCCATGAATGAGGAAGAAGATCGATGAAGTTTGCAGCAGCCGCCGCGATGACGCTGGCAACGGCCGCGCCGGCAATAGTCGATGCGCAGCAGCGCCGTTCCGTGGCGCCCCAGACCATGCAAAGAGTCGCGCCGGTTCTCGTCGGCTACACCGACGATGTGTTGTTCGGCGACATTTGGTTGCGTCCGGACCTGAAGCCCCGCGACCGCAGTATCGTAACCCTGTCGGTGCTGATCGCGACGGGCAAGACCGCGCAATTGCCCGGCCATCTCAACCGTGGTCTCGCCAATGGCATAAAGCCGACGGAGGTGGCCGGGATGGTGACGCAGCTCGCTTTCTACAGCGGCTGGCCAAATGCGGTGTCGGCGCTGACCGAAATCGACAAGATCTTTACCGAACGCAAGATCGACGCGACCGGGCTGAAGGCGGTCGCTTCCGCAACCGCTCCAGTGCCGGAATCCGACGCAGCACGTACGGCAACCGTGCAGACGGAGATCGCGCCGGTTGCGCCCAAGTTCGCCGGGCTTACCAACGACGTCATCTTCCGCGACCTGTGGCGTCGTACCGATCTGAGCCCGCGTGACCGCAGCCTGGTGACGATCGCGGCGCTGGCCGCAGGCGGCGACACCGATCAGCTGGCGTTCCTTATCGGTCGCGGGCTGGAGAATGGCCTTACCCGCGCGGAGATCGCCGAGGCCTTCACCCACCTCGCCTTCTACGCTGGATGGCCCAAGGCGACGGCCGCGATCGCGGTGTTGAGCAAGATTCACGCGCAGACGGAAATATCGCTTGCTCCGGGCGCGGGGCTTCAGGTCGTCGCACCCGGCCAATCACCATCGCCTGCCCCGGCCCGAAACTTCACGGGATCGGCGGTTGTCACATCGGCGTTCAGGGGCACCGGCGACGCGCGGCTTGGCGGCGCGACAGTGACGTTCCAACCGGGCGCGCGAACCAATTGGCACGTGCACCCGCTTGGCCAGCTGCTGGTCGTCACGGCGGGTGAAGGTCGCGTTCAGGTAAAAGGTGGTCGTGTGCAGGTGATTCGCGCGGGCGACACCGTGTGGACGGGGCCGGGTATCAAACACTGGCACGGCGCCGCGCCCGGTCAGGCGATGACGCATATCGCGGTGAGCGAAGCGGTGAATGGCGCGAGTGTGACCTGGATGGAGCCGGTATCCGACGCCGCCTACCGATAGGCATCTTTGGCCGGTATCAGCCGCGTGCAGACCACTCGCGATCGTCGCTCGATGCGACATCATGGGAGGACATCACCGCGCGCCTTTCTTCAAACGAAAAAGGCCGCCCGGTCGCCCGGACGGCCCTTTCGTCAGATCGAACGAAAGATCAGCCCGTTGTTACGAGCCCTGTGACAGGTTCACCGCGGCGTATTTGCCGCGGCGGTCGACTTCGAGTTCGAACGACAGCTTGTCGCCTTCGTTCAGGCTCGACATGCCGGCGCGTTCGACGGCCGAGATGTGGACGAACGCATCGGGCTGTCCGTCATCGCGCGAGATGAAGCCGAAGCCCTTCATCGCGTTGAAGAACTTGACCGTGCCGGTCGCTTTCTCGCCGGTCAGCTGACGCTGCGGCGCGCCACCACGATCGCCGCCAGCGCCACGATCGGCGCCGAAGCCGCCCGCACGCGGGGCTGCGTCACGGTCGCGCGGCGGGCCGCGGTCGGTGACCGGCATCGGCTCGCCATCGATCTTCAATTCGGTCGCCGAGATACGGCCACCGCGATCGACGAGGGTGAAGCCGATCGGCTGACCCTCGGCGAGCCCGGTCAGGCCGGCCTGTTCGACCGCCGAGATGTGAACGAACACATCCTCTGCGCCGTCGTCGCGCACGACGAAGCCGAAGCCCTTTTGCGCGTTGAAGAATTTGACCACGCCGGTGCCTTCGCCGACGACCTGCGGAGGCATACCGCCGCCAGCGCCGCCGCGCGGACCGCCGCCAAAGCCGCCGCCGCCACCGCCGCTACGGAAGCCACCGCCACCACCGCCGCCGGAAAAACCGCCGCCGCCGCCCGAGAAGCCGCCACCACCGCCGCGATAGCCGCCGCCACCACCGCCGAAGCCACCGCCGCCGCCGAAGCTGCTACCGCCGCCGAAATCCCCGCCGCCGCCGCCGCCGAATTCATCGCCGCCACCGAAGCTGTCGCGCTTGTCGCGCCCACGCCCGCCACGGTTACCGCGGCCACCTTTATCGAAACCCATAAGCCCTGTTCGTCTTCCCGGTCCGCCCGTATCCGCCGTCAAGAACTCACGCGCAGGACGGCGAACGCGAGCCTTCGGGCGCTGAACCTGATGCGCCACAATTCCCCTCATAGCGCATCGCCGTTCCAACCGCGAACGGATTCGTCGAAAAATATCAGCAACACGAAGCGATACTTGCGCGACTGTCGCACCGCGGGCACAGCCCGTCGCATCATGACGATCCCCGAATTGCTCGCCGACCCCGCCGCCTGGCTCGCGCTCGCCACGCTGATCGTGATGGAGGTGGTGCTCGGCATCGACAATCTGATCTTCATTTCGATCCTGTCGAACAAGCTGCCGCCAGAACAGCAAAGCAAGGCGCGCAAGCTGGGGATCGGGCTTGCGCTCGGCCTGCGGCTGGGGCTGCTGTCGATCATTTCGTGGCTGACGCGGCTGACGACGACGGTCGTCGACCTGGGGCTGACCGGCACGCCGGGCGAACACGGCGAGCCGACGTTCGAGACCGCGTTTTCGTGGCGCGACATCATCCTGATCGTGGGCGGGTTGTTCCTAGTGTGGAAAGCGACGAGCGAGATCCACACTACGATGGACGGCGAAGGCGAGCATGACGAATCGGTCGCGGGCAAAGCGACCACGACGTTCGGTTCGGTGATCGTCCAGATCCTCTTGCTCGACATGGTGTTCTCGATCGATTCGATCCTGACCGCGGTCGGCATGACCGACCATCTGCCGATCATGGTTGTCGCGGTGATCTTCGCGGTCGGCGTGATGCTGTTCGCGGCCGATCCGCTCGGCAATTTCATCAAGCGCAACCCTAGCGTCGTGATGCTCGCGCTGTCGTTCCTGTTGATGATCGGGCTGGTGCTAATCGCCGATGGCTTCGGCGTGCATGTGCCCAAGGGCTATATCTATGCCGCAATGGCGTTTTCGGCGCTGGTCGAAACGCTCAACATTTTCGCGCGCCGCCGCAAGAGCAGAGCCGCAGGCCATTGAGCGTTCAGCCGCGCCCCTATAGGGCGAGGCGATGACCGTTCATTTCCATGAGGAAGACCTGCCCGCAGGCGTCTTCGCCCCCGGCGCATCGATCGCCGTCGACACCGAGACGATGGGGCTGCTCACGCCGCGCGACCGGCTGTGCGTGGTGCAATTGTCCGACGGCGGGCCGGACGAACACCTCGTCCGCTTCGCGCCGACCAGCAACTACGCCGCGCCGAACCTGCGCGAGGTGCTGGCGGACCCGGAACGGCTGAAACTCTATCATTTCGCGCGTTTCGATCTGGCGGCGATCCGGTTCTACCTCGGGGTCGAGGCGGGGCCGGTCTATTGCACCAAGATCGCGTCGCGGCTGGTGCGCACCTATACCGATCGCCACGGGCTGAAGGAACTGGTGCGCGAATTGTGCGGGCAGGAAGTGTCGAAACAGCAGCAATCGTCCGATTGGGGCGGGCCGGAATTGTCCGACGCGCAAAAGGATTATGCCGCTTCCGACGTGCGGTTCCTGCACCGGATGAAGGAAGAACTCGACCGGCGGCTGGCGCGCGAGGGGCGCACCGCGCTGGCGCAGGCGTGCTTCGATTTCCTCCCCGCGCGCGCCGAACTCGATCTGGCGGGCTGGCCCGAGGTAGACATCTTCGCGCATGTCTGAGGGCTGCGCCCCGACGCGGCGCCAGCCGGAGGCGACGGACAATGTCTGAGATCGCACGCCAGGTGCGGACCGAGCGGCAGCGCTGGGCCGCGCCCGGCAGTTCGCACGACCGCGTCATCGCGATTACGTACTGGGCGCTGCCGATGTCGATCGGGGTGCTGGCCGCATTCCTGGTGATGGCCCCGCTGACCACCGGCGGCGACGTGTCGTTCGTGCTCGATAAGAACAAGGTCGAGGTCGCGAAGGAGCGGATGAAGCTGCAACGCGCGCAATATCGCGGGCAGGATGCGAAGGGTCAGCCGTTCACGCTGGATGCGGGATCGGCGGTGCAGAAGAGTTCGGCCGAACCGATCGTTCAAATCCAGAAACTCGCCGCGTCGCTCGGGCTGACCGATGGCCCGGCCACGATCACCGCGCCCGCCGCGCGTTACGACATGACGACCGAGCGCGTGAAAGTGGACGGCGCGATCGCGTTTCGCGGGCCGAACAACTACACGCTCGACACCAACAACGCGGTCGTGGACCTGAAGACCCGGACGATGCAGTCGGGTGGTGCGGTGACCGGCACCGTGAAGCAGGGCAATTTCAGCGCGAACCGGCTGGATGCCAATCTGGAAGAGCGCACCGTCACTTTACGCGGCAACGCCCGCTTGCGCGTGACGCCCGGAAGCACGAGATAGCGCGCCACCATGAAGCGTCTTCCCCCTTTGTCGTTGGCGGCTCCCGCCCTGCTGCTGCTCGCCACCACGGGGCAGGCCCAGACGCGCCACAACACCAACGCGCCGATCGATTTCGGCGCGGACCAGATCGAATTGCAGGACAAGGCCAATCGCGCCGTCCTGTCGGGCAATGTCGCGGTGCGACAGGCGGAGATGACGCTGAACTCCGCGCGAATGACGGTGTCGTATACCGGGCAGGTGATCGGTGGAAATCCGCAGGTCTCGCGGCTAGACGCGGCGGGCGGCGTGGTGGTGAAGCGGCCCGACCAGACCGCCCGCAGCCAATATGCGGTCTATGACCTGAACAAGCGCGTTATCACGATGATCGGCGGCGTGTCGCTGCTGCAGGGGGGCGGCAACACCGTCAACGGCGGGCGGCTGACGATCAACCTCGATTCGGGGCGCGCGGTGATCGATGGGTCGTCGGTCCGCGGCGGGACGACGACGACCGGGCCGGATGGGGCGGTCACGACCGCGCCGTCGGGTCGCGTGACGGGGACGTTCTCGGTGCCGAAGCGGAACTGACGACCGCAGGAGCCGCGAGCGAAGCGAACGACTCCGGTGCGTACTGACGCAGCGGTCGGCACGGCCGGCGGGACGGCGCGAAGCGGCTACCCGTCCGACGGCGCGGGCTTTGCCCGTGTCGCCACCAGAGCACTTCATCGCATCCCCCCTTCCCTCCGCCGCGCGCTTCATGCATGAATCCTGCCAACCGGTCGGTCAGCAACGTTCCGGTAACCATTAGCTGCGAGGTCGGCGACACCGATGGACACGATCACGACCCTGGAGGCAGTAGAGCCGATCCATGAAGCGCCGTTGATGGACGGCCTGTCGGTGGTGTCGATCGCCAAATCCTACGACAAGCGCGTGGTGCTGGCCGACGTGTCGGTGTCGGTCGGGCGTGGCGAGGTGGTAGGGCTGCTCGGGCCGAATGGTGCTGGCAAGACGACGTGCTTCTATTCGGTGATGGGGCTGGTGAAGCCCGATTCGGGCCGCATCATGCTCGATGGCGACGATATCACCGGCCTGCCGATGTACCGCCGCGCGATCCTCGGCCTTGGTTACCTGCCGCAGGAAACCAGCATTTTCCGCGGGCTGACGATCGAGAAGAACATCCTGACCGTGCTCGAACTGTCCGAGCCCGATCCGGCGGCGCGGCAGGCGCGGCTGAACACGTTGCTGGACGAATTCGGCCTGACGCGGCTGCGCGATGCGCCCGCGATGGCGCTGTCGGGGGGCGAACGCCGCCGTGCGGAAATCGCGCGCGCGCTGGCGGCGAATCCGTCGATCATGCTGCTCGACGAGCCGTTCGCGGGTATCGATCCGATCTCGATCGCCGACATCCGCGACCTGGTGTGCCAATTGAAGGAGCGCGGCATCGGGGTGCTGATCACCGACCACAATGTGCGCGAGACGCTGGAAATCGTCGACCGCGCGTACATCATCTATGATGGCCGCGTGCTGTTCACCGGCAGCCCCGAGGAACTGGTCGCCGACGCGAACGTACGGCGGCTGTATCTGGGCGAGGGCTTCTCGCTCTAAGCCATGAGCCTCGCCCCGCGTCTCGACCTGCGGCAATCGCAATCGCTGGTGATGACGCCGCAATTGCAGCAGGCGATCAAGCTGCTCGCGCTGTCGAATCTCGAGATCGAGGGCGTGATCGCCGAGGAGATCGAGAAGAACCCCCTGCTCGAAGCGACTGCCGCGCCGGAAGATGGGCCGACGATCGATCGCGAGCCGGAAACAGTGGTACGCGATGAACCTGCGGGCGCGGACGAACTTGTCATGTCCGGCGAAGCGGCGGGCGAATCGCTCGACGTCGACATCGCCGCCGAACGCTTCGACGGAGACGGACCTGGCGACCGCGTCGGAATGGATGGCGCGCTCGGTCTGAACGGCGCAAGCGGCGGGGGGATGGGCGAGGACGGCCCCGATTTCGATTCGTTCGCCGACACCTCCGCCAGTCTCGCCGATCATCTCCTCGCGCAGGCGGGCAGCGCGGTGTCGGGCGCGGACCTGTTCGTCGCGCAGCATCTGATCGACCTGATCGATGAGGCAGGATACCTCACCGCCAGCCTGCTCGACGTAGCGACGCGGCTGGGCGTGCCGCTGGCGCAGGTCGAGGCGGTGCTGGGCGTCATCCAGACCTTCGATCCGACCGGTGTTGGCGCTCGCGATCTGGCCGAATGCATCGCGCTGCAGGCGAAGGAGGCGGATCGCTATGATCCGTGCATGGCGCGGCTGATCGACAACCTCGATCTGGTCGCGCGCGGCGAGCTCGCGCGGCTGAAGCGAATGTGCGGCGTCGACGACGAGGACATGGCGGACATGATCCGCGAACTGCGCAGCTACGATCCCAAACCCGGCTGCCGCTATGGCGGCGAACCGATGCAGGCGGTCGTCCCCGATCTCTACATCCAGCGCACCAAGACCGGCTGGGCGATCGAACTGAACAACGCCACGCTGCCGCGCGTGCTGGTCAACAAGAGCTATTACAGCGAACTGTCGACCGGGCCGCAGGATAAGGCGTCGAAGGCGTGGCTGTCGGATTGCCTGGCCAGCGCGAACTGGCTGGTGAAGGCGTTGGACCAGCGCCAGCGCACCATCGTCAAGGTCGCGACCGAGATCGTGAAGCAGCAGGAGGCGTTCTTCCTGAACGGCGTCGCGCATCTGAAACCGCTGACGCTCGCGCGCGTGGCGGAGGCGATCGAGATGCACGAATCGACCGTCAGTCGCGTGACTAGCAACAAATACCTGTCCTGCGCGCGCGGGCTGTTCGAGCTGAAATATTTCTTCACCTCCGCGATCCAGTCGGCCGACGGCGGTGATGCCGTGTCGGCCGAGGCGGTCAAATCCGCGATCCGCGCCTTGATCCACCACGAAGGCGACAAGGTGCTGTCGGACGACACGCTCGTCGACCTGCTAAACGCCAAGGGCTTCGACATCGCCCGCCGCACGGTGGCCAAGTACCGCGAGGCGCTGGGCATCGGCAGCTCGGTCCAGCGCCGCCGCCAGCGCGCGCTGGAACGCGCCTAGATCACAACCCCAGCCGGGTCAGCGGCGCGCCGACCAGACCGCTGACCATCGCCGCCTGCAACCACGTCGCTGGCCACAGCTTCGACAATGGCCCGACCAGCGTATCGCGGATGAGCGGCAGCGCGCCGCCATCGGATTGATAGACCGGCGTGAACAGCGCGCTCATCGCCTGATACAGCCGCACATGCCGCCGCCGGCGACCGCTATATGCAACCGAGTTTCAGACAAATCCCTTTCGGCGTCAGCCAAACCAGCGCCCTAGCTGGCGCATGATCGCCGCTTCGTACCGCGATCCGTGCATCCGCCGGATCAACGCCTCGAACCAGCGATCGAGCCAGTGGAGATTGCGGCGGCGCAGGAACGTTCGCAGCTGCTGGATGCGCAGCAGCAGCAGCGGCGAACTCGATTGCCCGGGCGACCCCGCCTTCAGCGCGTCCGACGCGCCTTGGGGATCGCCGATCTGTTCGAGGTGCGCGGCATAGGCCATCCACGCGAAGGAGTTGCTCGGCGTCAGCAGCACCGCGCGTTCGTGCAGCCGCGCCGCCTGTTCACGCCGGCCGAGCCGGTCCATCTGCACCGCCATCGCGCTGACGATATGTGATTCGGGCGTGATCGCGATCGCCTTGCGCAACAAGGTGATGGCCAGCCGCGGCCGGCGGACGGCCGCGCGGTGGGCGAGCGTGTAATAGAGGTGTTGCGATTGCCGCCGCCCGGCGCGCACCTTTGACCGCACCTCTGCGGGATCAAACGTACCGGCGGCGATCGCGCGCAGCGCCCATTGCAGCGCGCCGGTTTCGGTCAGCAGCGCGCCGACCGGATGGCCCGCATGCGGCAGGGGAATACGCGCCACCGGCCCCGCCGCGGCGATCAGCGCGACGTGGCGGTCGTCGGGAATGTCGTGCGGATCGTAGAAGACATATTGGCGCGGCGCGGGCGCGAACGGGATTTCGTCGAACTCGATCTGCGCGATGTCGGGTTGCCAGCGCGTTTCCCACGGCACCACGCGCGGATCGACCGAATGTTGCGGCGACAAGGCGATCGCCGTGTCCGCGCCGAGCGATCGGGCGAAGCGCAGCGCGGCATAGCCGCCCATGCTGGAGCCGTAGGTGATGACCCGGTCGTAATCGCGCGTGACCGCCGCGATCGCCGCCAGCATGTCCGGGATGTCGCGGTGCTGGTACCAGCGGTTCAGCCGGTTGACGACGTGGATCGCATCGATCCCCTCGCGTTCAAGGAATTCCTCGCCGAAGCCGGGGCGGTCGAGGTCGGGCGTGTTGGTGAACGATGCGAAGGTGACGACGATCGTACCGCCCGCTGATCCCACGCGCCGCACGAGAAGGTCGTCCGATCGATACAATTCCTCCCGCACCCCACGCTCCACCCGGCGAACTTCCCACCCTTCGATGCGCCGCGATAGAGCGCGGGCGCGCCAAGCTCAATCAGTCATCCTCATCCTCGAACCCGACCAGCGCCAGCGCGCGCGCCTTGATCTGGCGCGTCATGCACCAGTGGATCAGCGCCTCCTCGCGCCCGTGGGTGACCCACACCTCCTTCGGCGCGATTTCGGTCAGCGTGGTCGTCAGCTCGTCCCAATCGGCATGATCGGACAGGATCAGCGGCAGCTCGACCAGCTTTTGCCGCGCGCGTTGCCGCACGCGCATCCAGCCGCTCGCCATCGCGGTGATCGGCGCCGGCAGGCGGCGCGACCAGCGATCGTTCAGCGCGCCGGGCGGGCACATCACGACGTGCCCCGCCATCTCGGCCTTGGTCGCGTCGGCCACGGGGAGCAATTCGCCCAGCCGCACGCCGTGATCGGCGTACAGGTCGCACAACCGTTGCAGCGCGCCGTGGATGTAGATCGGCGCGTGATGGCCGCGGTCGCGCAATTCGGCGATCACGCGCTGCGCCTTGCCCAAAGCATAGGCCCCAACCAGCACGCAGCGATCCGGATTGGCGTGCAGCGCGGCGATCAACTTGTCGATCTCGTCGCCGGTATCGGGATGGCGGAAGACTGGCAGGCCGAACGTCGCCTCGGTCACGAACACATCGCATTTGATCGGCTCGAACGGGGTACAGGTCGGGTCGGCGCGGCGCTTGTAATCGCCCGACACGACGATCCGCTCGCCGCGGAAATCGAGCACGATCTGCGCCGACCCCAGCACATGGCCCGCGGGCACGAAGCCCACCTCCACATCCCCAAGCCGGATCGTTTCGCCATATCCGACCGGATTCCCAGCCTGCGCTCCGTAGCGCGCGTCCATGATCGCCAGCGTTTCCGGAGTCGCCCACACCGCAGCGTGCCCACCGCGCGCGTGATCGGCATGGCCGTGCGTCACCAGCGCCCGCGCCTGTGGCGTCGACGGATCGATCCAGGCGTCGGCGGGCTTCACGTAGATGCCGTGCGGATGGGGTTCGAGCCAGTCGCCGAGCTTGGGCATCGTACCGATATGGGGCGTCCGCCGCGCTGCGCCAAGCGACCTGTTTACAGGGGTTTGCATTTCGGTATTTCTCGCACCCGATGACGATCGTTCCCCGTACCGGTCAGACGCGCGACGGCCTGCCGATTTCCGTCAATGTCGCTCCTCCGCCCGATCTGGCCGATGTCATCGCGCGGTTCTTCGTCACGATCATCGACCAGCCCGACGATAACGTGACCAGCGATTTCCTGCTGAACGAAACCGCGCTGATCCGCGTGACGGTGCGCGGCGCGTGGGAGGTGCTGGTCGGGTCGCGCTGGGTGCCGCACGATCCCGCCGCATACATGTTCGGCGCGCAACGCAAGGCGCTTCACGTACGTTGCCGCGGGCCGATGGCGATCGCCGGCTTCGCGATCAGGTCGAGCGGCTGGTTCGGGATCGAACCGGCCGCCGCGCATCTGTTCGTCGACCGGTTGACCCGGGTCACCGGCGCGTGGGGCGCCGAACTGATCCACGCCTGCCGCGATATCGACGATCATTCCGGGACCGTCGCGCGGCTGACCGCCGCGACCCGCGCCCGGGTGGCGACGCTGCGCGGCGCGTCCAACCCGCTGATGGCGGCGTTCGAACGGCGCGCCTGGCTCGAACCGACCAGCAGCGTGACCGCCGCCGCCGCCGAAGCCGGGATGAGCCAGAGCCGCTTCGACCGCGCCGTCCGCGCGCATTTCGGGCATCTGCCGAAGACCGTCCTGCGCCGCAGCCGTTTCCTGGACATGGCGGCGGTGATGCAGGGGATGGCGATCCCGGGGCTGGACAACGACGCGTCGTCGCGTTTCTACGACGCGTCGCACCTGAACCGCGAGTTTCGCCTGTTCGTCGACATGACCCCGGCCAATTTCGCCCGGACGTCGACACCGTTGCTGACGCCCGGTCTGGAGGTACGCCAGCGCCGCAAACTCGACTATCTCGCGACATTGCCGCTTGGCTCGCTCCCGCCGTGGCTCAGTCGCACCGAGCGCACCGTAGGAAGCGCAACGGAGACGGTGTCCGCATGAAATTTTGCGGAAGGTCTATTGTAAGGAAAGTAAGATTGCGACGAGGCGGGCCGTTCCATAAAATCGAAATCGGATGGCCATAACCCCGCGCACCGGAGTGTCCCGCGACGGTCTGCCGCTGTCGCTCAGCCGTGCGCCATCGGCGGACATGGCGACGTTCGTCGCGCGCTATTTCATCACCATTTTCGATCAGCCGGCGGATTCGGTGCTGGAAGACTTCCTGTTGCACGAAACCGCTTACATCCGGGTGCCGACGATCGGCCGCTGGGCGACGCGGATCGATGGCGAATGGGTCGAATATGAAGGGCCGATGCTGTTCGGCGCACAGCGCAAACGCTTTCCGGTGCGCTGTACCGGGCCGGTCGTCGCGGCGGGCTTTGCGATCCGGCCCGCGGCGTGGCGCGCCTTTTCGACCGAACGCGCGGACCTGATCGCGGATCGCCTGACGACGATCGGCGGCTCATGGGGCGATCGTCTGCGCTGGGCATGCGAAAATACCTATGATCACGACCAGACCTTCGCCCGGCTGGAGACGGTGGTGCGCGAACAGATGGAATGGGCGACGGTCGTCCCCAACCCGATCTGCGAACAATTCGAAGCTACCGCGCGCGCCGATCCGGTGCGCAACGTCCGCGATATCGTGCGCGACCTGAACACGACGCCGCGCCGGCTGGATCACCTGGTGCGCGATCATTTCGGGCATCTGCCGAAGACGGTGCTGCGCCGCAGCCGCTTCCTCGACATGGCGGCGGTGATGCGCGGGATGGCGGTGCCCGACGCCGACGCGCTGGCGCGGATGCGTTTCTACGACGCGTCGCACCTGAACCGCGAATTTCGCCTGTTCGTCGACATGACCCCGGCGCAGTTCGAACGGACGCCGACGCCGCTGATGACCCCGGGGCTGGAGATACGCCAGCAGCGCAAGCTGATCGATCGCGCGACTGCCGCGCCCGCACCCTGGCTTGCGACCGAGCAGCCGCCGACGTGATGGCGGCGCGGTCCGCGCGCCCTATATGACGTGGACCATCGTGATCGATCTCCCCCTTGTCCTTGCCGAATGGTTCGCCGCGCGCGATTGGACGCCGCGTACGCATCAGCTGGAGATGCTGCGCGAAGGCCGCGCCGGGCGGCACGCGTTGCTGGTTGCGGCGACCGGCGCAGGCAAGACGCTCGCCGGGTTCCTGCCGACATTGGCCGACCTTATCGAGCAACCGACCGAGGGGCTGCACACGCTCTACGTCTCACCGCTGAAGGCGCTGGCGGTCGATATCCAGCGCAATCTGATGACGCCGGTCGCGGAGATGGGCCTGCCGATCCGGGTCGAGACGCGTACCGGCGACACGCCGAGCGACCGCAAGGCGCGGCAACGCGTGAAACCGCCGCAAATCCTGCTGACCACGCCCGAATCGCTGTCGCTCCTGCTGTCCTATCCGGACAGCTTCACGATGTTCGAAGGATTGCGGACGATCGTCGTCGATGAGGTCCACGCCTTCGCCACCGGCAAGCGCGGCGACTTGCTCAACCTGTGCATGGCGCGGCTCGGGCGGATTGCCCCCGACAGCCGCCGCGTCGCGCTGTCGGCAACGGTAGCCGACGCCGACGGCTATCGCGCGTGGCTCGCCCCCGACGGAGATATCGATACGGTCAGCCTGGTTCAGGGCGAAACCGGGGTCGATCCCAATATCGCGATCCTGCTGCCCGAGGGCCGCGTGCCGTGGGCCGGCCATTCGGGACGCTATGCCGCCGCGCAGGTAATGGCGGAGATCGAGACGCACAGGACGACGATCGTCTTCTGCAATACGCGCAGTCTCGCCGAACTCATCTTCCAGGATCTGTGGAAGGAAAATGCGCTGCGGCTGCCGATCGGCATCCACCACGGCAGTCTGGAGAAAGAGGCGCGCGCGAAGGTGGAGGGCGCGATGGCGGCGGGACTGCTGCGCGGGCTGGTCGCCACCGCCAGCCTGGACCTCGGGGTCGATTGGGGCGATGTCGACTGCGTGATCCAGATGGGCGCGCCGAAGGGGTCGTCGCGGCTGCTGCAACGGATCGGGCGGTCGAATCACCGGTTGGACGAACCGTCCGAGGCAATCGTGGTCCCCGGCAACCGGTTCGAATATCTCGAGGCGCGCGCAGCGCTGGACGCGGTCGAGGCGGGCGAGCTCGACGCGGACGTGTTCCGCATGGGCGCGCTGGACGTGCTGGCGCAGCATCTGATGGCGTGCGCCTGCGCCGCGCCGTTCGATCGCGACGTCATGCTGGACGAAGTGCGGTCCTCGCTCCCTTATTCCGCGCTGACCGGCGACCTGTTCGACCAGGTGCTCGGCTTCATTCGCGACGGAGGCTATTCGCTGAAGGCCTATGACCGCTTCAAGCGGCTGACGCAGGATGCCGATGGTCTGTGGCGCGTAACCCACCCGAAGTTCATCACCCAGCACCGGCTGAACGCCGGAATCATCGTCGAGGCGACGATGCTGAAGGTCCGCTTCCGCAACGGGCGCGTGCTGGGCAAGGTCGAGGAAGGGTTCGCCGCGACGCTGGCGCATGGCGACACGTTCTACTTTGCGGGCATGAGCCTGGAGGTCGAGAAGATCGACACCGAGGATCTGATCGTCCGCGCCACTGCCAAACCCGCGCGCATCCCGACCTATGGCGGGTCGCGGATGCCGCTGTCGACCAATCTGGCCAATCGCGTGCGCGGATTTCTGGCCACCCCAGCGGACTGGGATCGTTTCCCGCCCGACGTCCACGAATGGCTGACGATGCAGGCGAAGCGTTCGTCGCTGCCCGAACCGGGGCAGTTGCTGGTCGAAACCTTCCCGCACGAAGGCCGCCACTTCATGGTCGCGTACAGTTTCGAGGGGTGGAACGCGCACCAGTCGCTCGGGATGCTGCTCACGCGGCGGATGGAGACGCAGGGGCTGCAGCCGATGGGCTTCGTCGCCAACGATTATGCACTGGCGACCTTTTCGCTGCGCCCCGTCACCGACCCTGCGTCCTTGTTCGACGCGGACATATTGGAGCACGAGTTCGTCGACTGGGTGCAGCAATCGCACCTGCTGAAGCGCGCGTTCCGCGAGGTCGCGGTGATCGGCGGGCTGGTCGAGCGCCAGCATCCGGGCAAGCGCAAGACCGGCAAGCAGGTGACCTTTTCGACCGACCTGATCTACGACGTGCTGCGCAAGTACGAACCGTCGCACATCCTGCTGGAGGCGGCGTGGGCCGATGCGCGCGCGCGGATGACCGACGTCGGGCGGCTGGCGGCCTTGCTCGACCGTGCGGCGGACACGATGCTCCATGTCGATCTGCCGCGCGTCACCCCGCTGGCGGTGCCGGTGCTGACGATGATCGGCCGCGAACGCGTCGCGACGGGCAGCGCCGACGACGCGCTGCTGATCGAAGCCGAAGCGCTGGCGACCGTGGCGATGGCGCCGGATTGATAATTTAATCCTCCCCTGCAAGGGGAGGTGTCAGGCGAAGCCTGACGGAGGGGTGTCACGGCGAATAACGGAGGGCGACCCCCCTCCGTCTCGCTGCGCGAGCCACCTCCCCTTGCAGGGGAGGATTGTGGCTACCCTTGCCGCTAATACCGCTTGCGAAAGGCCCGGATCGGGCGCAGCTTCGGCGCATGGAGAGATCGCTCGCCCCGTTCATGCTGGCGCCGATGCTGCTGCTGTCCGCGCAATCCCCGTTGCCCCCCGCCGCATCTCCGCCGCCCCCGCCTGTGACGGGCATGGCGGCCCCCGCCGAACCGACGATCGACGAGATCATGTTCGGCGAAGCGGGCACGCGAATGACCGTGCCAGTGCAGATCGCGGGCGCTGGCCCTTATGGTTTCGTGATCGACACGGGCGCGCAACGCACCGTCATCGCGCGCGAACTCGCGTCGAAGCTTGGGCTGGCCGCGGGCCGTTCGGTGCGGTTGACCGCGATGACCGAAACCAGCGACGTCGGCACCGTCGTCATCCCCTCGATCTCGGTCAGCACGCTCGGCGGCCTGGCGATCGAAGCGCCTGCGCTTGGTGCGCGCAACCTCGGCGCAGCGGGGATGCTCGGGATCGATTCGCTGCAGCGCCATTCGCTCGCGATCGATTTCGAGCGGCAGACGATGGCGGTCTCACCCTCGAACAGGCGCACCAAGCGTCAGCGCGCGCTGCCCGGCGAAATCGTCGTGACCGCCAAGAATATGTACGGCCAGCTTGTCGTGACCGACGCCTTCGTCAACGGAAAGCGTGTGCGCGTGATCCTTGACACCGGATCGGCGGTGACGATGGGCAATCAGGCGCTGCGCAAACGGATCGCGCGGCGCGACCGGAAGGTCGTCCCGATCGATCTGATCAGCGTCACCGGCGGCACGCTGACCGCCGATTACGGCCGGATCAACGACGTGAAGATCGGCGAGGTGACGATCGCCGATCTGCCGATCGCGTTTGCCGACGCCGCGCCGTTCCGCGTATTCGGGCTGGAGGATACGCCCGCGCTGTTGCTCGGCATGGACGCGCTGAAGCTGTTCCGCCGCGTCAACATCGATTTCGCCAACCGCGAACTCCGGCTCGCGCTGCCGAAGAACGCGCGTGAGGAATTCCGTCCCGGCTGGAGCGCCGCGCCCGGCTGATCCGCCGCAGTTGCGCGGCGCGACTTTCCCTGCAACGTTCGCCCGCGGACCAGCAGGGGGACATGATGCGGCTGACGGGATTTATCGGTGCGGCGGTTCTGGGGATCATGCCGCTGACCGCAGCGGCGCAGGCGCGACCGGACCAGAAGGCGTTCCTCGATCTTTACCGCGAGCTGGTCGAAACTAACACCGTCGTGAACGTCGGCTCCTGCACGCAGGCCGCGACGCAGATCGCCGCGCGCATGAAGAAGGCGGGGTATTCGGATAGTGATGTCGGCGTGTTCACCGTTCCCGACCACCCCAAGGACGGCGGCCTCACCGCGATCCTGAAGGGCAGCGACGCCAGCCTGAAACCGATGCTGCTGCTCGGCCATATCGACGTGGTCGAGGCCAAGCGCGAGGACTGGAAGCGCGAACCGTTCAAGCTGATCGAGGAAGGCGGCTTCTATTACGCGCGCGGCACCGTCGACGACAAGGCGATGTCGGCGGTGTGGGCCGACGCGATGATCCGCTTCAAATCAGGCGGCTACAAGCCGAAACGCACGATCAAGCTGGCGCTGACGTGCGGCGAGGAAACGACCTTCGCGTTCAACGGCGCGCAGTGGCTGGCCGACAACCGCCCCGATGCGGTTTCGGCCGAATTCGTCCTGAACGAAGGCGGCGGCGGACGCTTCGACGCCGCAGGAAAGCGCCAGTTGCTGGCGGTGCAGGTCGGCGAGAAAGCTGCGCAGAACTTCACCTTCGTCGCCACCAACCCCGGCGGGCACAGCAGCGCGCCGACTCCGGCGAACGCGATCTACGAACTCGCCGATGCGGTGAAAGCGGTTCAGGGATATGAATTCCCGGTAAAATTCACCGACACGACGCGCGTCTTCTTCACGATGACCGCAAAGGCGATGCCGGGCGAGGTAGGGACCGCGATCACGAAGCTGCTCGCCAACCCGCAGGACAAGGCGGCGGACGCGATCGTCAGCCGCGACAAGACGATGCATTCCACCTTGCGCACCACCTGCGTCGCGACCCTGCTTAGCGCCGGCCACGCCGAAAACGCGCTGCCGCAACGCGCCACCGCCAACGTCAATTGCCGCATCTTCCCCGGCGAGACCGTCGACCAGACGCTCGCGAAACTGAAGGAACTGGCGGGTCCGCAGGTCACGGTGACCGCGAACACGCCGGTCCGCCCGATCGCGGTGCCCCCGCCGCTGACCGACAAGATCACCGGCCCGATGAAGACCGTCGCGGCCAAGTATTTCCCCGGCGTGCCGCTGCTACCGCTAATGTCGACCGGCGCGACCGACGGGGTGTTCTTCGGCAAGCTGAACATGCCGGTCTATGGCGTCCCCGGCATCTTCCTGGAGCCCGATTTGAACGGCATCCACGGTCTGGACGAACGCATCCGCGTGAGCGCGCTGTACGAAGGCCGCGACTATCTGTTCGATCTGGTGAAGGCGTACGCTGGTTGAATAAATCCTCCCCTGCAAGGGGAGGTGGCAGTCCGAAGGACTAACGGAGGGGTGTCCCCCTTTGTGTGTCGGACTTCGATCGCATCGGTGACACCCCTCCGGCGCTACGCGCCACCTCCCCTTGCAGGGGAGGATTAAAGTACGTTGCCCCCGCCCCGCCGTTGCGCCAAAGACTACGCATGGTTCCCTTTTCGTTCGGTTCGCACGCGCTGATCGCGCTGCCACAGGGCGGGTTGTTCTGGCCCGCGCGCGGTGCGTTGCTGGTCGCGGACCTGCATCTGGAAAAGGCGAGCTGGTTCGCGGGGCGCGGACAGATGTTGCCGCCCTACGACAGCATGGCGACGCTGGCCGACCTGACCGCGCTGGTAACGGCAACCGGCGCAGGCGAAGTCTGGTGCCTGGGCGACAGTTTCCACGACACCGGCGGGTGCGAGCGCCTCCCCGACGCGGCGCAGGCCATGCTCCGCGCGCTGACCGCGCAGACGCGCTGGACGTGGATCACCGGCAACCACGATCGCAGCTACGTCGATCGCTGCGGCGGCGATGTCGTGGACGAGGCGCTGGTCGACGGCCTGATCCTGCGCCACGAAGCCGACCCGCGGGAGGCGCGCCCCGAACTGTCGGGCCACTTCCACCCCAAACTGCGCATCCGCGTCCGCGGCAAGCTCGTCTCGCGGCGCTGCTTTATCGCCACCGATACGAAGCTGATCCTCCCCGCGTTCGGCGCGCTCACCGGCGGGCTCGACGCGACCCACCCCGAAATCGTCCGCGCGGTCGGCCCGGCGGCACAAGCGCTGATCCCGCTCGACGACCGCCTGCTGCGCTTTCCGCTCGCCGCGTAATTCCCGCTTGCTCCTGACGTAGCGTCAGCGGCTACACCGATTCGCGATGGAAGAAATGTACGACATCGGGGAGGTCGCCGCCGCGACCGGGCTGACGCTTCGCGCGCTGCGCTTCTACGAGGCGCGCGGGCTGGTGAAACCGCTGCGCACCGCGGGCGGACGCCGCGTGTACGGCCGCGGGGAGCTGCAACGACTGAACGCCGCGGTCGCGCTGAAACGCGCCGGGTTCAGCCTGAAGAAGATCGGCGAATTGCTTACCGGGCGCACCGTCGATCTCGGCCGGCTGATCGCGGCGCAGATCGCCGAAGTCGACGCCCAAGCGGCGGCACTCGCCGATTCCCGCACGCTCCTGCTCACCGTCCAGTCCCGCATCGATCGTGGCGAGCCGATCGACGTCGCGACCCTCTGCTCGCTCATCAAGCACGGAGATTCGATCATGCAACAGGAAAGCTGGAAGGCGGTCGTGGACGATTATTTCACGCCCGACGAACAGGAACGCTTCAACGCGAAAATGGCCGACGTTCCCGATGGCTACAGCCAGGCGGCGTATGGCGATAAATGGCGCGCGCTGGGCCAGCGGATCGAGGCGGCGATGCCGCTGGAGCCGATGTCCGATACGGCGCAAGCCTTCGTCGACGAATGGTTCGCGTTGCTGAAACCGTTCTCCGACGTCGCAACGCCCGAAATGTGGAACGGCACCGTTAAGATGTACGGCGACATGGACAATTGGAAGGCGTCGCCCGACGTCGGCTTTTCAAAAGCCGTATGGGATTTCATCATGACGGCGACGCGCGCGCGGATCGAGGCGGGCGGCACGGTCGACGGTCCGGCTTGGATGACGAACGCGAAATGATCGCACGCGCCGAACGCCGCCGCCTCATCCCGCTTGCGATCATCGGCCTGATCCTCGCGTTCGGCCTGCCCGAACTCGGGCTGGCGAAGCTGTTTCCCGATCCACGGGTCGGGCGGGAGATCGTGTGGATCGCGTTCGGCGTGCTGATCCTGTTGTGGGTGACGAAGGTCGAACGCCTGCCGCTGACCTCGATCGGCCTCAGGCGACCGACATGGGGCACGTTCGGCTGGGGCCTCGCCGCGACCGTCGTGCTGATGGCGACGGTCATGCTGACCTTCGCGCTGATCGTCCCGGCGCTCGGCCTCGAACAGAATATAGCGACGACCGGCGCGATCGTGCAGGTGCCGCTATGGCTCCTGGTCGCCACGCCGATCGTCGCGGGCGTCACGGAAGAACTGGTCTATCGCGGCTATGCGATCGAACGGCTCGAACTGCTCACCGGGCGTCCGTGGCTCGCCGGACTGATCGGCGGAATCATGTTCGTGCTGGTGCATTGGAGCTGGGGGTCGGCGCAACTGATCCTGGTCGCCTTCGCCACCGCGATCCTGGTGCCGCTGTATCTGTGGCGGCGCGACCTGCCGTGCGTGATGATCGCGCACATCCTCACCGACCTGATCGGTTTCGCGCTGGCGCGCGCGCAGATGTAGATCCGGCCGGACCCGCGGGGGCAGGCCTGGCCGGGTCCGCCAATCAGGGCATCATCACCGTGTCGATGACGTGGATCATCCCGTTCGACTGGCGAACGTCGGCGATCGTGATCTTTCCCATGCCGCCCTTGGCGTCCATGATCGCCCAGCCTTTGCCGCCCGCCGCCTTGTGGAAGGTCAGCGTGCCGCCCTGCACCGTGGTGTAGGTCGCGTTGCCGCCGTTGGCCTTCGCCTTGGCCGCGATCTGCGCCGCGGTGATCGTGCCGGGGACGACGTGATAGGTCAGGATACCGGTCAGCGTCGCCTTGTTCTCCGGCTTCACCAAAGTATCGACGGTGCCCGCGGGCAGCTTCGCGAACGCCGCGTTAGTCGGCGCGAACACCGTGAACGGACCCGGACCCGACAATGTCTCGACCAGCCCCGCGGCCTTCACCGCGGCGACCAACGTCGTGTGATCTTTCGAAGCAACCGCATTTTCGACGATGTTCTTGGTCGGGTACATGGCTGCCCCGCCGACCATCGGGTTCTTCGCTTGGGCCATCCCGGCGCCACCGGCGACGAGCGCCAGCGCGGCGAGCGAGGTACGAATGTAGCGTGTCATGCAATTTCTCCTGCGGCGTGCGATCGTTGCCGACGCCGGGCGGAGATACGTGGCGGCGCGCGAAAACGACGCACCGGGCGCGCAAGATTATTCGTCCCCAAGTTTACTCGTCGGTGCGCATCTTCACCTTGTTGGGCAGATCCTTGCCCTTCGTCCGCCGCGACGGAAGCTGCACCGGATGCTTCTTCTTCCACTGCGCAAAGGTCATCGGGCCTTCGGGCGTGTCGATGATCGTATCGTCCAGGCTCATCTCAGACTCCTTTGCGGTGCCAGCCCGCTCCCCCTCCCGGCCACCCACACGGTATCCTGATGGGTGGCCGGGAGGGGGAGCGGGCTGGCACCGACTTACGCGCGTGAGCGCGTCAAACTAGCGCGTCGGTTCGGGCGTTTCTCCCGAATAATCGTAGAAGCCCCGCCCCGTCTTGCGACCATACCAGCCCGCCTCGACGTATTTCACCAGCAGCGGCGCGGGGCGGAATTTCGGGTCGCCGGTGCCCTCGAACAGCACGCGCGTGATTTCCAGGCAGGTGTCGAGCCCGATGAAATCGGCGAGCGTCAGCGGGCCCATCGGGTGGTTTAGGCCCAATTGGCAAGCCAGGTCGATGTCGCGGATCGTCGCCACGCCCTCACCCAGCGCGAAGCACGCTTCGTTGATCATCGGCATCAGAACGCGGTTGACGATGAAGCCCGGCGCGTCGTTCGCACGCACCATCTGCTTGCCGAGCGCCGTCGCATAGGCCTCGATCACCGCGACCGTCGCGTCCGACGTGGCCAGCCCGCGGATAACCTCGATCAACCCCATCACCGGGACCGGATTGAAGAAATGCACGCCGATGAAGCGCGCCGGATCGGGCGAGGCCTGCGCCAGCCGCGTGATCGGGATCGACGACGTGTTCGACGCCAGCGCCGCGTCGGCCCCCAGCACCTTGCCAACAGTTGCGAAGATCGCGCGCTTGATCTCCTCGCGCTCGGTCGCGGCCTCGATCACCAGCGCGCAACGACCCATCGCCGCGACGCTGGCGACCGGTTCGATCCGCGCCAGCGCCGCATCGCGCGCGTCGGGCTGAAGCTTGCCCTTCTCCACCGCCCGCGCGAGTTGTTTGGCGATCCCCGCCTTCCCCGCCTCGGCCCGCGCCAGGTCGACGTCGCTCAGCAGCACCTGATAGCCCGCCTGCGCCGACACTTGCGCGATGCCTGCGCCCATCTGCCCCGCGCCGATCACCCCGATCGTCTGCATCCGTCCGTCTCCATCCATCTGGCCGCGCGGCATAGCCGCTTTTGCGCGGCCTGCCACCGGGCTAGAACGCGCCAATGAAGCCATTACTGATCGCCGCCGCGTCACTCGCCGCCTGTTCCTCGCCTGAGCCGGTGAATAACGAAACGCGCGTCGAAGCCGCAGCCAACCTCGTTACCCAAGAACCGTCCGCGGGTCCGGCCGTCTCGACCGCCGCCGCCGCACCGGCACGGCCAGGCGAACTCAAGACCTTCCGCGACTGGACGGTCGGCTGCGACAACGGCCTGCGCTGCACCATGGCGTCGCTCGGCCCGGAGGCGGGCGATTTCCCCGCGATGACGGTCGCGCTCACCCGCGCGGCCGGGCCAGACGGCGGATATGAGATCGCGCTGGAGGGACTAGAGGATGCGACGCCGCGGCCGGAGGCGATCGTGATCGACGGACGGCGTTTTGCGATCGCGGGCGACGGCCTGTCCGGTGATTCGGCGGCACAGGTTGCGGCGGCGCTGGCGAACGGCCGGCTGATGGCGATCCACGGCGCGGGCAACAGCACGATCGCGACCGTCTCCACCGCCGGGGCCTCCGCCGCGCTCCGCTACATCGACGCCACGCAGGGCCGCGTGAACACCGTGACCGCGACCGTCGCGAAGGGCGCGCAGCAACCGGTCAGCGTCCCGCGCCCGCCTGCGCTGCCGGTCATCGCCGCCGTAACTGTCTCGGGCAAGCCCGCCACCCCGACCGCCACGCAACTCGCGCAGATGCGCAAGACTGGTAAATGTGAGGGGATGGCGGTCGAGCAGAGCGACCTCTTCAAGCCCGACACGCACGCGCTCGGCGGCGGCAAGACGCTGGTCATGGTGCCGTGCTCGTCCGGCGCGTACAATCTCTTCGCCGCGCTGTTTGTGCTGGAGGACGGCAAGTTCTCGCAGGCGAAGACAGACGCGGAGACGGGCTTCGCCGAGAATGCCGACGTGACCGAGGTCGTCAACGGCGAGTGGGACGGCGAAACGCTGAAGACGTACGCCAAGGGCCGGGGTCTGGGCGATTGCGGCGTCGCACAGAGCTTCGTGTGGGACGGCGCGCGGCTGCGGCTCACCGAACAGAGCGAAATGGACGAATGCCGCGGCAACCCGAATTATATCACTACGTGGCGCGCCCGCGTGAAGCGCAAGTAACTCGACTTCGCGAACGCACGACGCGATAGCGGGCGGATGATGAAGCCCCCCGTCGCCAACACACGACCGCATTCCTTCACCACCCACGGCGTCACCATCGACGATCCATGGGCGTGGCTGAAGGATGCCAACTATCCGGATGTTACCGACAAGGACGTGCTGGCGTATCTGGAGGCGGAGAACGCTTATTTCGAGGCGGCGATGGCCCCGCACCAGCCGTTGGTCGACACGATCTATGCGGAGATGAAGGGGCGCATCAAGGAGGACGAATCCTCGGTCCCGCAAAAGGACGGCGACTGGCTGTACTGGACCGATTACGAGACCGGCGGCGAATACCGCCGCTGGTGGCGCAAGCCCGTCGTGGGCGGCCCCGACGAACTATTGCTCGACGAACCCGCGCTGGCCGCGGGCAAGGAGTATTTCCGGCTCGGCGCGTTCAGCGTGTCGAACGACGGATCGAAACTCGCTTATGCGATCGACGATTCGGGCGCGGAGCGGTTCGAGGTCCGCGTGAAAGACCTGACCACCGGCGAGCATCTGCCCGAGGTCATTCCGGGGATGCTGTCCGACATCGTGTGGACCAGCGACGACAGCGCTTTCCTCTACGGCCTGGCCAACAAGGAATGGCGCACCGACAACGCCCGGCTGCACCGGCTCGGCACGCCCGCCTCGGACGATGTCGAACTATTCCACGAAGCGGACGAGGGCTACCGCGTCGGCGTGTCGGAGACGAGCGACCGCCGCTGGATCATCATCGCGACCGGCGATCATGTGACGAGCGAGGCGTATCTGCTGCCCGCGAACGATCCGCTGGCGACGCCGGTGATGGTCGCAGCCCGGAAACCGGGCCGCGAGTATGACATCGACGCGCACGGCGACACGTTGTTCATCCACACCAACGACACCGATCCGATGTGGCGGCTGTGCACTGCGGCCGTAGCGACGCCGGGCGAATGGACCGAACTGATCGCGCCTTCCCCGCATTTCTACATGACCGGGGTCGAATGTTACGCCGATTTCTTCGTCGTCGAGGGGCGCGAGGACGGGCTCGACCAGGTCGAAATCCATTCCTATTCCGGCGACGCGCCGAAACGGATCGCCTTCCCCGAGCCGAGCTATGCCGCGGGGCTGGGCGACAATCCCGAATATGACATGAAGGTGCTGCGGCTAGGTTATGAATCGATGGTCACGCCGGGCACGGTGTACGACTATGACGTCGCGACTGGCGGCCTGACCACGCTGAAGGTGCAGGAAATCCCCAGCGGCTACGACGGCGACAAATACCGCACCGAACGCCTGAAGATCGCCGCGCGCGACGGCACCGAAATCCCGGTGTCGATCGTCTATCCGAAGGACTTCGCGAAGGACGGCGGCGCGCCGCTGTTCCTCTACGCCTACGGCGCCTACGGCCATGCGATCCCGCCGGGCTTCTCGACCGGGCGGCTGAGCCTGCTCGACCGCGGCTTCGCCTATGCCATCGCGCACATCCGCGGCGGCGACGATCTCGGCCAGCAATGGTATCACGACGGCAAACTCGAAAAGCGGGCCAACACTTTCAACGATTTCGTCGATGTGGCGAAGGGGCTGATCGCCGACGGCTGGACCAGCGCGGGCCGGATCGCGACCGCAGGCCGCTCCGCGGGCGGCGAGCTGATGGGCGCGATCGTCAATTCGGACCCCGAACTATGGGGCGCGGTGATCGCCGACGTGCCGTTCGTCGACGTGCTGAACACGATGCTAGACGCCACGCTGCCGCTGACGCCGGGCGAATGGCCCGAATGGGGCAACCCGATCGAGGACAAGGCGGCGTTCGACCTGATCCGCTCGTACAGCCCGTATGACAACGTTGGCGCACATGCCTATCCGCCATTGTTCATCAGCGGCGGCCTGAACGACCCGCGCGTGACCTATTGGGAACCCGCGAAATGGGCCGCAAGGCTGCGCGCGACCAAGACCGACGACAACATCCTGCTGCTCAAGACCAACATGGGCGCGGGCCACGGCGGCAAATCGGGCCGCTTCGAATCGCTGCGTGAAGGCGCGGAGGAACACGCCTTCGTCCTCTGGCAATTGGGCGTGGAGCCATGATGATCATCGCACTGCTGCTGGTCCAGGCGGTCGCTGCCGCACCGACGCCCGAGGCCGAGGCGCTGGGCCTTCGGCTTGCGCGCAGCGGCACGATGGCGACGATCCTGCCGCTGATGGCGCAGAAGGAAACCGACGAACTGGTCGCCGCGCATCCCGAACTCACCCCGGCCGAGCAGGCGAAACTACGCGATACCGCCAAGGCGACGTTCGCCACCAACGCGGCAAAGGTCGATGCGGCGTTCGCGCGCGCCTATGCCGGCAAGCTGTCCGTCACCGAACTCCGCGCGCTGGCGGAGCAGGCGGAGAGCGCACCCGCGAAACGTCTCCGCGCGGTCCTGCCTACCGTCATGGCGGAGGCGATGGGCACGCTGGGCGCACTGAACTTCAAGGGCGACACGCTCGCCGCATTCTGCCGCGATACCGGCAAGGCGTGCCCGAAATGACCTCGGCCGGGTGAGCGTCGAGGCGATCATTGCGCGCTACGGCGTCGCTGCGATCTTTGCGGGCGCGGCGCTGGAGGGCGAGACGATCGTCATCGCGGGCGGGCTGATGGCGCATCAGGGCCTCGTCAGCCTGCCGCTGGCGATGGCCGCGGCGACGATCGGATCGTTCTGTGCCGACCAGACCTTCTTCGCGATCGGGCGGCGGTGGCGCGATCACCCGCGCGTGCGGCGCATCATGGAGCGCCGCGCCTTCGCCAAGGCGCTGGAATGGCTGGAGCGTTATCCGGTCGGCTTCATCTTCGCCTTCCGTTTCCTGTACGGCCTGCGCACCGTCAGTCCGGTGGCGATCGGGACAAGCCGCGTGCCGCTGCGCACTTTCATGCCGCTCAATGCGCTCGCGGCGGTGACGTGGGCGGTGACCTTCACGTCACTCGGCTATATCTTCGGCGAGGGCATTACCGAGGCGCTCGGCGCGCTGAAGCCGAGCCGTGGGACGCTGATCCGCATCGCGATCGTCGCGGTCATCATCGGTGCGGCGTTCCATGCCGTCGCGTGGTGGCGAAAGACGCGCAAATGACGCGCTTCATCAGGGAGATCACGGCGACCGCCGCCGACATCGACGAACTCGGCCACGTCAATAATGCGGTGTGGGTGCGCTGGATTCAGGAACTGGCGACCGCGCATTGGGAATCGATCGCGCCGCCCGAACACCGCGACGCTTACGTCTGGGTCGTGACGCGGCACGAGATCGACTACCGCGGCAATGTGGCCGCGGGGGAGACGGTGACCGGGGAAACGTGGGTGCCGAGCCCGCCCAAGGGTGCGCGGTTCGATCGGCACGTACAGTTCGTCGGCGCGGACGGGCGCGTGAAGGTGGAGGCGGTGACGACCTGGGCGCTGATCGACCGCGCGAGCGGGCGGTTGCTGCGGGTGCGGCCGGAGATTGCAGCGCCGTTTCTCCCCTAATTCCTCCCCAGCACGGGGAGGGGAACCGCCCGCTTCTTCAGCGGGTGGTGGAGGGGCAGCCAAAAGCGACGGACCTGCTGGGCTGCCCCTCCACCGTCTTCGACGGTCCCCCTCCCCGTGCCGGGGAGGAATTAGCTCAGCCGCTATTCCTTAACGCCGTCGCGATCGCGTTGATCGACAGCAGGATCCCCTCTCCGATCCGCGCATCGTCCTCGCCCGCGCGGTGCCGCTTCATCAGCTCGATCTGCAGCAAATTCAGCGGCTCGATATACGGCAGCCGCAGCCGGATCGACGCATCCAGCGCCGGGTGATGCTCCAGCAGCCGCGACTGCCCGGTCACCGCCAGCAACCCGTCATGCGTCGCCTGCCACCCGTCGCGGATCGTCCCGAAGATGCCGCGCAAGCCGTCATCCTCGACCAGCCCCGCGTACCGCTCGGCGATCCCCATGTCCGATTTCGCCAACACCATCTCCATGTTGGCGAGCGTCGAGGCGAACAACGGCCAGCCCTGCGCCATGTCACGCAATAGCGCCTTGTCCGGGAACGCCGCGATCGCGTTGCCGACACCGTACCAGCCGGGCAGCATCACGCGCGCCTGCGCCCAGCTGAATACCCACGGGATTGCGCGCAGATCCTCGATCGCGTCGGATTTCTTCCGCGACGCGGGGCGCGACCCGATCTTCAGCCCGGCGATCTCGGCGATCGGGGTCATCTCTCGGAAGAAGGTGCGGAAGCCCTCGGTGCCGTACACCAGGCCGCGGTACGCGCGGAACGCGCTGTCCGACAGCGCGTCCATCGCCGCCGAAAACGTCTCGTTCTCGGCATTCGACAGCTGTTCGGGTTCCAGACTGGCGAGCAACGTCGCCGACGCCATCGCCTCCAGATTCGTCATCGCGCTTTCCCGCGTGCCGTATTTGCCCGCGATCACCTCGCCCTGTTCGGTGATGCGGATGCGGCCCTGCACCGTGCCGGGCGGCTGCGCGCGGATCGCGGCGAAGCTGGACCCGCCGCCCCGCCCCACTGCCCCGCCGCGGCCGTGGAACAGCTGCATCCCCACGCCCGCGTCCTCGAACACCGGCTTCAGTGCGGTCGACGCCTTGGACAGCGACCAGGTGGAGGTCAGATAGCCGCCGTCCTTGTTGCTGTCCGAATAGCCGATCATCACCTCCTGATGACCGCGCGCGCGGGTGATCGCGGCGATTTCGGGCAAGGCGAACCACGCGCGCATGATCGCGGGCGCGGCCTCCAGATCGCCGATCGTCTCGAACAACGGCACCGCCATGATCGCTGCGGTGGGCGCGTCGCCGGGCCGGTACAGTCCGACCTCCTTCAGCAGCAGATTCACCTCCAGCAGGTCGCTGACCGACTGCGCCATCGACACGATATACTGCCGGATCGCGGCGGGACCGTAAGCGGCGTGCGCCGCGGCGGCGGCCTGCACGATCGCCAGTTCGCCGGTCGTTTCCTCGGACAAAGTGGTGAAGCGGCTGACCAACGGCCGTGCGGTCGCCAGTTCGCGTCGCAGCAATTCGATCCGTTTATCCTCGTCGAGCGCGGCGTAATCGTCGCACACGCCCGCGGTCTTCAGCAATTCGGCGACGACGCGCTCATGCACCGCCGAATTCTGCCGCAGGTCGAGCGTGGCGAGGTGAAAGCCGAAAATCTCCACCGCGCGGATCAACCGTCCAATCGCGCCGCCACTGGCCAGCAAACCGCCGCCCGCCGCCGCCAGCGGCCGCGCGATCGTCGCCAGATCGGCGCGCAGGCTCGCCGGATCGGGATAGGGCTCGCCGGTCAGGTGCCCCGGTCGCGGCGCTGCCTTGCCGGTCAGTTTCCGGTGCGTCGCCGCCAGTCGCGCGTAAATCCCCGACAGCGCGCGGCGGTACGGTTCGTCGCTGCGGCTCTCGGCCTCGTCGCCGCTCGCCTCGGCCAGCGCCAGCACCGCATCATCCACGGCCGCGATTTCGGCCGAGATCGACAGTTCCGCACCCAAAGCGTGCAGCTGATCGAGATAATGCACCAGCACCGCCTCGCTCGCCCGACCCAGCGCGGTGCGCAGCGAGTCCGCGGTGACGAACGGGTTGCCGTCGCGGTCGCCGCCGATCCAGCTTCCCGGCCGCAAAAACCCCGGCAATCGCTGCCCGACCGCGCGGTCCCACCGTTGATACAGGGCGGGAATCACCGGCAGAAACACGTCACGCAGATAACTCAGCGCCGTCTCCGCCTCGTCGGTCACGTACAGCCGCTCGCGCCGCAGCACGCGCGTCTGCCACAACAGCGCCACCTGCCGCACGATCGCTTCGTCGACACGGTCGCCGTCGGGGGTCGTCTCCAGCCCACGATCGCGCATCGCCAGCAATTGCGCGATGCGGTTGCGATGGTCGATCATGCTCTTGCGGCGCACCTCGGTCGGATGCGCGGTCAGCACGGGCGCGATCAGCGCATGGTCCAGCAACGCCATCACCGCCGCCTGATCGACGCCTTCGTCCGCCAGCCGCGCCAGCGCCGACGCAATGTCCGCGCCCTTCTCGGCCGCAATCCCCTGCCGGTCCTCGGCCAGGTTGGCGAGCATCGAGAACAGCATGAAGCCGCGGACGAAATCCAGTGTCTCATCAAGGCTCAGCGCCTCCAGATGATGATCGACCGGCGCACCGTCATCGCGGTGCCGTTCGACCGACGCCGACCGGATCGCCTCGGTCGCGGCGAACAGCCGCTCACCGCCAAGCTCGCGGATCACATCGCCCAGCACGCGGCCGAGGTAGCGGATGTCGTCGTTGTTGGTGATCGCGGGGAGGCTGGCCATGCCGGGATGCTGCACTGCGGCAAGCACCCGGTCAAATGATTATGAGGCGGGAGCCTCCGCCCGGCGCTGCGCCCGGAACGCCTGCCGTTCCTGCGTGGTCACCGTCCCGTCCTTGTTCGCATCCTGCCGGTCGAAGCGTTCGAGCATCAGCTTGCCCCATTCGCCGGAATCGATCTTCCCGTCCTTGTCGCCGTCATATCGCGCCACGGTTTCCGCGGTGAAGCGTGGCGGCAATTCGTCCCGCGTCAGTTCGCCACTGTGATCGGCGTCGAGCCGCTGAAAGCGACGCTCGACCGATCCGCCGAAATCCGCCCGCGACGTGATCATCGGCGGTTCGTATTCCATGATCGCATTGCGCGCCGCAGCCTTCGCGGCGGCATCGCCGCCGTCCGAGCATCCCGTCGCCAACGCCGCGATAAAAACAATCCCGATCAACGACTTGGCGCGCATCTACGAACTCTCCAGATTCAGGCTTCCAGCTCAACGTCCCAATAGAGCCAATCGTGCCACGTCTCATGGAGATAATTGGGCGGGAACCGGCGGCCATGTTCCTGCAGATGCCAGTTGGTCGGACGGATCGGTTCGATGTGCAGCGGCATATGCGCCTGTTTCGGCGTCCGGCCACCCTTTTTCAGATTGCACGGCGCGCAGGCGGTGACGACATTTTCCCACGTAGTCCGTCCGCCCTGCGCACGCGGGATCACATGATCGAACGTCAAGTCGCGCCCATGCCCGCAATACTGGCAGCTGAACCGGTCGCGCAGGAACAGGTTGAAGCGCGTGAACGCGGGGAATTGCGACGGCCGCACGAACTGCTTCAGCGCGATGACGCTGGGCAGCTTGATCGCGAAATTGGGGCTGCGCACCTCGCGCTCGTAATGCGCGACGATATCGACGCGGTCGAGGAACACCGCCTTGACCGCGGTCTGCCACGGCCAGATGCTCAAGGGGTAGTAGGACAGCGGCGTATAGTCTGCGTTCAGCACAAGCGTGGGGCAACTGTCGGGATGACGGATCAGATCGGGATGAAACACGGTTCCCCCACTCGAAGCATAACGTCGCGCCGCGCATGTCCTACGCGACCGTGACGCCATGATGACAGCGGACGAATCATGCGGTCAAGGGGTTGCGGATATTGAAGGCCCGCACGTCGTCACGCGTTTCGCGCCCAGCCCGACCGGGCGGCTGCACATGGGCCATGCCTTTTCGGCCATCCTGGCGCACGATTTCGCCCGTGCCCGCGGGGGCCGTTTCCTGCTGCGGATCGAGGATATCGACGGCACACGCAGCCGCCCCGAACACGTCGCGACGATCATTGAAGACCTAAGATGGCTTGGTCTGACATGGGACGGACCGGTGGCTTTCCAGTCCGAACGGCTGAGCCTTTACGCCGCCGCGCTCGATGATCTGCGCGCCCGCGGCCTGCTCTACCCCTGTTTTTGCACCCGCGCCGAGATCGCCGCGAGCCTGTCCGCCCCGCACGGTCCCGAAGCGATCTACCCCGGCACCTGCCGCAGCATCGACCCGAGCGGCCGAATGGACGAACCGCATTGCTGGCGGATCGATATGGCGAAGGCGGTGGCGCTCACCGGCCCACTGACCTGGACCGACCACAATGCGACGATCGCCGCCGATCCCGCCGCGCAGGGCGATGTCGTCCTCGCGCGGAAGGACGCGCCCGCCAGCTATCACCTCGCGGTCACGATCGACGACGCCGCGCAGGGCGTGACCGACGTCGTCCGCGGCCGCGACCTGTTCGACGCGACGCACATCCACCGCCTGCTGCAGGCGCTGCTCGGGCTGCCCACCCCCGCTTGGCACCACCACGATCTGCTGACCGGCGCGGACGGCGAACGGCTCGCCAAGCGCCATAATTCACCCACCCTAGCCGCGCTGCGCGAAGCAGGCGAGGACGGCCGCGCGCTGGCGGCACAATTGCGCGCGCGGCACGCCTTTCAAATCACCTCCGTCGCGCCTAGATTAACTCCATGAACACCTTCCTCGTCATCCTGCTGATCGCCGCGATGATCGCCACGGTGGTTGCGCTCGTCCGCGGCGTGATCGCCTTCCTGCAGAACGAGTCGTCACAGGTGCACGGCGACGGCCCCAGCCCGTCGGCGCTGAAATCGAACAAGATGATGCAGGCGCGCATCTTTTTTCAGGCGATCGCGGTGCTGATCGTCGTGCTGATCCTGTTCGCCGCGGGTAGAACCTGATCCCCGCCCTTCTCGTCGGATAACCGATGGTCAAACTTAACAAGATCTACACGCGCACCGGCGACGACGGCACCACCGGGCTGGTCGATGGCAGCCGCCTGCCCAAGAACGCCGCGCGGATGGCCGCGATCGGCGATGTCGACGAGGCGAACAGTGCGATCGGCGTGGCGATCCAGGCGCTCGGCGACCACCCCGTCACCACGCATTTGACCCGCATCCAGAACGAATTGTTCGATCTCGGCGCCGACCTCGCCACCCCCGGCGACGACTTTGCGCCATCCGAAATGACACTGCGCATGGTCGCGTCACAGGTCGATCGGCTGGAGGAGGGCATCGACGCGCTGAATGCCGAACTCGATCCCCTGACCAGCTTCATCCTCCCCGGCGGCCCCGCCGCATCGCTGCAACTGGCGCGCGCGATCGTGCGCCGGGCGGAACGCGCCGCGGTCGCGATTGCCGATCCGGTGAACCCAATCGTGCTAACCTACCTCAATCGGCTGTCGGATTTCCTGTTCGTCGCCTGTCGCGCGGTGAACAAAACGGGGGGTGGCGACGTTCTGTGGGTTCCCGGAGCGACTCGTTAACCCGACGGCGGAAGTATCGCCTGACCCTAAGACCCGCGCCGCGTCAGCCGACGGTGCGGTCGAGCAGGAGAGGCCCATGTCAGTCCGTCCCCATCCCGCCCGCGATCGCAGCCCGCTTGCCGCGCGGTTCAGCGCGGTCCGCGACCTGTCGCTGGCGCTCGCCGCGCCGCTGTCCGACGCCGACGCCACGGTGCAGTCGATGGACGACGCGTCGCCGACCAAATGGCACCTCGCGCATACGACCTGGTTCTTCGAAACCTTCGTCCTTCGCGACTACGTCCCCGGTTATGCGCTCCACGACGAACGTTTCCCGTTTCTGTTCAACAGTTATTACGAGGCCGAGGGCCGCCGCCATGCCCGCAACCGTCGCGGCATGATCACCCGCCCGACGCTGGACGAGGTGCGCGGCTACCGCGCCGCAGTCGACACCGCGGTGCTCGACGCGCTCTCGGCCTTGCCTGACTCGGTACGGGCGTTGGTCGAACTCGGCTGTCATCACGAGGAACAGCATCAGGAACTCCTGATCACCGACATCCTTCACCTGTTCGGCGAAAATCCGCTCGAACCCGCGATCTGGTCGCCCGCGCGAAAAGTACCGGTCGAAATGCCCGGTCCGATCGGCTGGATCGAACGCGGCGAGGAAGTGGTCGAGGTCGGCCACACGGGCGAAAGCTTTTCCTTCGATTGCGAAGGCCCGCGCCACCGCGCGCTGATCGCCCCACACGCGATCGCCGACCGCACGATCACCAATGGCGAATGGGCCGCGTTCATCGCCGACGGCGGCTATGACGATCCGCGCCATTGGCTGTCGGACGGCTGGGCGTGGGTGAAGGCCGAGGGCGTCACCGCGCCGCTGTATTGGGAACGGCGCGACGACGGCTGGACGCGCTTCGGGCTCGACGGCCGCCGCGCGATCGACCCCGCCGCGCCGGTCACGCACATCAGCTTCTACGAAGCCGACGCCTTCGCCAGCTGGTTCGGCGCGCGTCTGCCGAGCGAGTTCGAATGGGAGGCCGCCGCCGCCGCGCACGACCCTAACGGCGGCAACCAGCTCGACGCCGCCGGGCCGGTCGAGCCGCGCCCTGCCGCGAGCGCACCGGCGTTTTTCGGCGACGTATGGGAGTGGACCGGCAGCGCCTATCGTCCCTACCCCGGTTTTGCGGCGGCGGAGGGCGCGGTCGGCGAATATAACGGCAAGTTCATGAGCGGGCAGTTCGTGCTCCGCGGCGGATCGTGCGCCACCCCACGCAGCCACGCGCGCGCCAGTTACCGCAACTTCTTCTACCCCCACCAACGCTGGCAGTTCACTGGGCTGCGGCTCGCGAAAGACCTCTGATGCTGCGCCAAGAAGTCGAGGACGGCCAGGCATCGCTGGCCAATCCGCAATTCCGCGCCGATGTGCTGGCCGGACTCGACCGCCGCCCGCGCGCGATCCCCGCGCGCTGGTTCTACGACCGGCGAGGGTCGGAACTGTTCGAGAAGATCACCGATCTCCCGGAATATTACCCTACCCGCAGCGAAACCGCAGTGCTCGGCGCGATCGGCGGCGAATTGCGCGAGCGCATCGGCCCCGGTCGCGCGGTGGTCGAATTCGGCTCGGGCTCGTCGACCAAGACCCCGCTGGTGCTCGAAGCGATCGAACCCTCCGCCTACGTCCCGATCGACATATCGGGCGATTTCCTGCGCGAATCGTCGAAGGCGCTGTCGACGCGTTTCCCGAACCTGCTGGTCCTGCCGTTCGAGGCCGATTTCACGCGTCCGCTCGCCCTCCCGCGCACGATCGCCGCCGCGCCGAAACTGGGCTTCTTCCCCGGCTCGACGATCGGCAACCTCATCCCCCACGCCGCGGTCGATCTGCTGCGCGCGATGCGCTCGTCGCTCGGGGAAGGCGCGATGCTGCTGATCGGGATGGACCGGATCAAAAGCGCGGACGTGCTGGTCCCCGCCTATGACGATGCGCAGGGCGTGACCGCGGCGTTCAACCTGAACCTGCTGGAGCGCATCAACCGCGAGCTCGACGGCGACATTCCCGTCGACGCCTTCCGCCACCGCGCGATCTGGAACGACGACCGCGCACGAATCGAGATGCATCTGGAGGCGACGCGCGACGTGGATTTCACCGTCGACGGCCGCAAGTTTTCGATTTGCGCTGGCGAGACGATTCACACCGAAAACAGCCACAAATACGGCCCCCGCGACGCCCGCATCCTGCTCCGCGCAGGCGGTTGGACCCCGATCCAGATGTGGATGGACGCGGACGAAAAGTTCGCGGTGTATCTCGCCGAAGCGCAGGCCGAACGCCCCGCGCCCTGACGTCGCCGCCGCGGAAGTGGCTTTTCCACACCTTTCCCGCTAAGGGCACGCGCGCACCGCTTTTCAGCGACTTCATAACAACGGACGAACATCACCCCACATGGCCGGTTTCAAGCTCCCCGACTTCAACGAGCGCGCCGCGCTCTCGCGCGACGCCAAGGCGAAGGCGCTCGAAAAGATGCGCGCCAAGCCAGCGGTCGATCCCGCCGTGCTGGCCGAACGCGCCGCCGCGCGCGAACGCAAGGAAGCCGCCGAGGCCGAAAAGCGCCGCGAAAAGGCCGAACGCCTCGCCCAGGAAAAGGCCGACCGCGAGGCCGCCGCCGCCGCGGAGGCCGAACGCCTCGCCGCCGAAGCTTTGGCCAACGCCCCGAAACCCAAGCCCCCGGTCGACGAAGCCCTCCGCAAGGCGCTCCGCGATGCGAAATACGCCAAGCGCAAGGCGCGGAAGTAGAGGTATAGGTCGGGCGGCGGGGCTAGGCGCGCACCACGTGCGTCCCGGCTTGCCACCCTCGCGCCGGGCGATAGGATAGGGCATCCTTCCTTCCCCGAAAGGCCAAGCCCTTGGATCGTCGCACCTTCCTCGCCTCCACCACCGCCGCGTCGGCGCTGGCGGTCGTGCCCAATCTGCTTGCCGCCCAAGAAATGACGGCGCCCGCCAAACCCGGTCCCGGCGACGCGAAGCTGAAGGCCACGTTCGACCGCGTGTTCGCCGACGCGCTGCAGCGCAGCCCCGAACTCGCCACCTCGCTCGGGATGGACAAGGGGCCTAACGCCGCCCTGAAGCACAAACTGTCGGACAATTCCCCCGCGGCCAAGGCGGCCGATCACGCCGCGCTGAAACAGGGCATCGCCGCGATCGAGGCGGTGGCTCCTGCGTCGCTTTCGCCGACCTCGAAACTCGACCGCGAAGTCGTGCTCTATTCGCTGAACGCGCAGGCGATGCCGGAGGATCGCTTCAAGCTCGATTCGGTCCAGCGCCCGTATCCGATCTTCCAGCAGGGCGGCGTCTATTTCCGCGGCCCCGATTTCCTCAACTCGGCGCACACGATCACCAATGCCGAGGATTGCGAGGCCTATGTCGATCGCCTGACCGCGATGGCGGGCGCGCTGGACAACGAAACCGCAGAGCAGAACGAGCAGGCCGCGCGCGGCTATGTCGCGCCGGGCTGGTCGCTCGACCTGACGCTCGGCCAGATGGCGAAGCTGCGTAGCCCCGCCCCGGCTGAGAGCGGCCTGACGCAATCGCTCGTCACCCGCGCGGCGAAGGCCAACGCCGCGGGCGACTGGCAGGCACGCGCCGCGGCCATCGTCGAAAAGCAGATCTACCCCGCGCTCGACCGTCAGATCGCGGCGATCAAGGCATTGCGCGCCAAACCGCGCACCGACGACGGCATCTGGGCGCTGCCACAGGGCGACGCGATCTACGCCGCCGCATTGGCACAAGCGACCACCACCACCTACACGCCGGAGGAGGTCCACAAGATGGGCCTCGATCAGGTCGCCTCGATCTCGGCCGAGCTCGACACGATCCTGAAGGGCCAGGGGCTGACCAAGGGGACGGTCGCCGCGCGCCTGAACGAACTGAACGTGCGCCCCGATCAGCTCTATCCCAACACCGCGGCGGGCCGCACCGCAATGATCGCCGACCTCAACGCGGGCAACGCCGCGATGACCGCGAAGCTGCCGCAGCTGTTCATCGCGCCCCCGAACGAACCGCTCGACATCCGCGCGGTGCCCGCCGACATTCAGGACGGCGCGTCGAACGGTTACTACAACCGCGCTGCGCTCGACGGGTCACGCCCCGCGATCTATTGGATCAACCTGAAGAGCGTCGGCGACTGGCCGAAATATTCGCTGCCAAGCCTCACCTATCACGAAGGCGTGCCGGGGCATCACCTGCAGATCTCGATCGCGCAGAAATCGGACACGCCGCTCTTACGCAAACTGTCGTTCTTCAACGCTTATTCCGAAGGCTGGGCGCTCTACGCCGAAAGCGTGGCGGACGAACTGAAGGGCTACGCGACCGAACTGGAACGCGCCGGTTTCCTGCAAAGCTACCTCTTCCGCGCCGCACGGCTGGTGATCGACACCGGCATCCATACGAAGCGCTGGACCCGCGAAAAGGCGACCGATTACATGGTCGAGACGGTCGGCTTCGCCCGCCCGCGCTCGCTGCGCGAGGTCGAACGCTATTGCACGCAACCCGGGCAGGCGACCAGCTACAAGGTCGGCCACGCCGCCTGGGTCGCCGCCCGCGACAAGGCGAAGGCGATCCGCGGCGCGAAGTATGACGAGAAGCAGTTCCACGAAATTTTACGCGCAGGGGCGGTGCCACTCACCATCCTCGACCGGCTGGTGGAAGAACGCGCGCGGATGGCGTGAGGGTCTTTTTTTGCAAGGCGGCACCGGCCCGCTCCCCCGCCCCGCCTCCCACAACAGTATATTGCATGGGAGGCGGGGCGGGGGAGCGGGCCGGTGCCGACTTATCCGCGTGAGCGGATCAAACGCCAGGCGTGCGTCACCACAAGCGGCGCACCCCGAACTGGTCGAACAGCTGTTCGTTCGAGACGAGCCATGCTTGTTCGATCTGCGCTTGTGCGATCAGCAAACGGTCGAACGGATCGCGGTGCCGGATAGGCAGACCACCGGCCAGATCGGCATGGACCGAAGAGATCGGAAGCGAGACGAACTTCTGTTGCTTGGTGATCGCGTCGAGACGCCCGGCAATCGGCGCGGCTTCCGGCAGTTTTCCGATCCGGAACTTCGTCGCGATTTCCATCGCGCTGACTGCACTGACCAGGACGTTGGCCGTATTGGCCTCGATCGCCGAACGCGGACGCTCTGGCAAACGCAGATCGCCAAGCAACCACCACAGAATCGCGTGCGTATCGAGTAGGAGCCTCAACGGCCTTCCCAAGCATCCAGTTCTTCATCGGGCAGGGGATCAAAGAAGCTTTCGTCGAATTTGAATTTCCCCTTCATCGATCCGAAGCCGCGCTTCGGCTCCGGTTCGGCCAAGACCGGGACCAGTCGCACTTGCGGCGTCGTGCGATTGGCGATGATGATATCCTCACCCGCGAGCGCGCGTGCGATCAGCTTCGACAGTTGCGTCTTTGCTTCGTGCGTTGTGACGGTGACGGTCATGGCTGCGCTCCTTAGCTAGATTAGTTAGCTAAGTACGATCGCATTTTCAACAAGCAGGTGATTTATCTCCGGTGGCGCGGTACGACACGACCATCATGCACCGCCCCGCTCTGTCCGTCGTCATCCCCTGCTACAATGAGGCGAAGTGTCTCGATCTGCTGCACGCGCGCGTCGCGGCGGCAGCGCGGACGGCGGTGGGGGACGATCATGAGATCGTGCTGGTCAACGACGGATCGCGCGACGACAGTTGGCCGGTGATGCAGAGTATCGCCGCCGCGGACCCCCGCGTCGTCGCGATCAACCTGTCGCGCAACCACGGGCATCAACTGGCGCTGACCGCCGGGCTGGACCTGTGCGCAGGCGCGCAGATCCTGATTATCGACGCCGACCTGCAGGATCCGCCCGAACTGCTATCCGACATGCGTGCGACGATGGCGCGCGAGGCGGCGGACGTCGTTTACGCCGTGCGCCGTCGGCGACAGGGAGAAACGATCTTCAAGAAGGCCACCGCCGCCGCCTTCTACCGCGTGCTCGACCGCGTCACCGATACCCCGATCCCGCTCGATACCGGCGATTTCCGGCTGATGAGCAGGCGGGCGCTCGACGCGTTCCTGTCGCTGCCCGAACAGGCGCGCTTCATCCGCGGAATGGTCGCCTGGGTCGGCTTCCGGCAGGTGCCGTTCCCCTACGACCGCGCAGAACGGCATGCGGGGGAAACCAACTATCCGCTCGGCAAGATGATCGGCCTCGCCTTCGACGCAGTGACCGGCTTCTCCACCGCGCCGCTGCGCTGGGCGAGCCACGTCGGGCTGGCGCTGACCGCGCTGTCGCTGTTGCTGGTGGTCTATATCGTGATCGGCTGGTTTTCCGGGACGACGGTGGCGGGGTGGACATCGACGATGCTGGTAACCGTCATCCTCGGCGCGGTGCAGATGTTCGTGCTGGGGATGATCGGCGAATATCTCGGGCGGCTGTACATCGAATCGAAGCGGCGGCCGCTGTATCTCGTCGCCGACGTCGCAGGTCCGGTGCAGGGCACCGCAACCCTCGGCTTCCGCTCTGCCGATCCCGATCCCGCGCCGACGATCGAGGAACGCGCCGCGACCGAGGCGCAATTGCTTTAGGCGGGTTCGGCCAACGACACGATCGACACCCCCGGCGGCATCGGCACGCGCCCGACCATGAAGCGTTCCGCGCGAAAGATGGTCTCGAACAGCGCGTTGATCGCGGGCGGCGGGGGAGAATCGTCGCTGTCCTCGCGCCCGGTCAGCCGCCCCGCCAGGCGCGCGCCCGCCGCCAGCGGGAACAGCAACGAGTTGAAATAGCCGAGCTTGCGCGACCGCAGCCCCGCCGCCGTGATCGCCGCCTTCAACGTCGCTTTCGTGTAGCGCCGGTGATGGTGGTTCACCACGTCGTGCGCGCTCCACATCCACGGATGCGCCGGCACGGTGATCAGGATCTTCCCGCCGGGCGCGAGCCGTTCGCGCATCGCGATCAGCGCCGCCACATCGTCCTCGATATGCTCGACCACATCCAGCACCGCGATCAGATCGTAATGCCCCTTCGGCACGTCGGGCAGGATCGGCAGCGGCGCGGCGCCGACCGGCTTGCCCAGCCGCTGCGCCGCGATGTCGCGCGCGGCCGGATCGATCTCGATCGCATCGACCTCCCCGAACCGGCCGAGCATCGGCAGATTATGCCCGGTGCCGCACCCGATCTCGAGGATCTTCGCAGCCTTCGGCAATCCGCCTTCTCGCGTCAGATAATCCGCCAGGATGTCGCGGCGCGCACGATACCACCAATGCGTAGAATCGTGCTCGGCCATTCGGTCGTAAACGCGGCGATCCATCTATTTGAACACCCACAAACGGTTGAGCGAGAACGTCACCAGCGGGGTCACGAACAGGATCGGGATCAGCGGCCACCACCACGGCCCCGCCATCACCGCATCGTCGGTCAGCAGCCACACCCAGAAAGTGTTCGCACCATAGCTCAGCAGGGACACCGCGAAGAACCGCGGCCCGGTCTTCGTTGCCGACGCGCCGTGCCCGCGGAAGCTCCAGCGGCTGTGCAGCCAGAAGCCGACCAGCACCGCCACCAGATAGCCGAAGATGTTGGCGACCTGTTCCGACGTCAGCTTCGTCGCGGCAAGCGGCGAATAGACCGCAGCGTAGCACAGCGTCGCCAAACCACCCGCAATGCCGAAGCGGACGAGCTGCCCGAACGTTTCCTTCGCGCGGACCAGGTCGAACTGCCGGGGTGTCGTTTCCACGCCTTGCCTTGCTCTTTGCCGGGCGCTGGGTAGAGGCCCTGACGATGGGGCGGCCTTTAGGGGCCGACGCCCGATGAGGAAAGTGTTTTGACCGATCGGCCCGCCCTCCCGGCTTCTATCGCGACCGAACTCGACCGCCACTGGATCCGCCTGACGCTGATCGCGTGGGTGGTGATCGCGGCATTCTATATCACGCAACGCTGGGCCGCGATCCACTGGCTGTCGCTGGGCGACACCGACGACAACATGCGGTTGATGCAGGTCCGCGCGCTGCTGAACGGTCAGGGCTGGTACGATCTGCGCAACTACCGGCTCAATCCGCCGGGCGGGTTCGACATCCACTGGTCGCGTTTGGTCGACCTGCCGATCGCCGCGCTGATCCTGCTGCTGCGCCCGTTCGTCGGGATGGCGGAGGCGGAGAAGCTGGCGTGCGGGATCGCACCGCTGATCCCGCTGTCGGTGACGATGATCGGCCTTGGCGCGACGGTGCGGCGTCTGGTCGATCCGCTCGCCTGGCCGCTGGCGATCGTGTTCCTGATGGGATCGACGGTCGCCCTGTTGATGTTCATGCCGGAAAGGATCGACCATCACGGCTGGCAGCTTGCGATGCTCAGCCTGACCGTCGCGGGACTGTGCGATCCGAAACAGGCGCGCGGCGGGGCGATCGTCGGGCTGGCGAGCGCGGCGTCGCTGACGATCGGCCTGGAACTGCTGCCTTATGCCGCGATGGCGGGCGCGATCATTGCGCTTCGCTGGATATGGGACCGCGCCGATGCGCAGCGGCTGACGGTCTATGCCCTGGCGCTGGCGGGCGGCAGTGCGGCCGGGTTCGCCGTCTTCGCCTCGAACGCCAACCGCGTGATGCGGTGCGATGCGCTGACGCCGGTGTGGCTGAGCGTGGTGGTTGGCGCGGGCGCGTTGCTGTTCGTGATTGCGCGCCTGTCGCCGGAAAAGCGCGCCGTCCGCCTGGCGCTGGCGATGGCCGCGGGCGCGGCGATCGCGATCGGTTTCGCGTTGCTGTTCCCGCAATGCCTTGGCCGCCCCGAACAGGTCAGCGACGAACTCTACCGCAACTGGCTGAGCAACGTGCGCGAGGCCAAGCCGATCTACAAACACGCGTTCCGCGTCGGCTTCCCGCTCATCGCGCTGCCGGTGATGGGACTGATCGGCGCGGTCCTCGCGACCCGGCGTGCAAGCGGCACGGCGGAGCAGGTGGGCTGGGCCTGCGTCACGCTGTTCGCCGCCTTCGCCGTCGCGATGCTGTTGTGGCAGGTCCGCGCGGGACCGGCCGCGCAATTGATGGCGATCCCAGGCGTCACCGCGCTCGGCTGGATCGTGCTGCCGTGGCTGCTCAGGCATCCTTCGATGCCGGTGCGGGTGTTCGGCACGGTCGCGGCGTTCGTCGTCATATCGGGCATCTTTGCTGGCCTCGCGCTGCGCTGGCTGCCGATCGACAAGCCCAAACCCTACGTCCAGCGGGTCAATCGCGCGACCGGGCGCTGCGTGACGGTGCCGGCGCTGAACCCGCTCAACCGGTTGCCCGCGCAGACGATCTTCACCTTCGTCGACCTTGGGCCGCGCCTGATCACGCTGACCCATCACAACGCCATCGCCGGGCCGTACCACCGCAACGGCGATGCGATCCTCGACGTGCAGCACGCGTTCAAGGGATCGCCCGAAGAGGCACGCGCGATCATAAAGCGGCACGGCGCGACGCTGTTGCTGGTGTGCCCCAACATGGCGGAATCGACGAACTATCGCGCAAAAGCGCCCGGTGGCTTCTACGCCCGACTGGCGAAGAACGAGCAATTCGGCTGGCTGACGCCCGTGCCGCTGCCGAAGAATTCGCCGCTGCGGGCCTGGAGGATCGACTAACGCAACTGCGCCTGCAGCCCGTCGATCACGAACTGCACCGCCAGCGCGGCGAGCAGCACGCCCAGCAGCCGCGTGATGACCGCCTCGATCTTGTGCCCCAGCACGCGCATCAGCGGCCCCGCCGCCAGCAGCGCGATCAGCGTCAGCAGCAGGTTTGCGCCCAGCGCCGCCAGCACGACTGCCGACCGTTCGATCCCGTCGTTGCGCGCCATCAGCAGCATGACGGACGCGATTGATCCCGGCCCGGCGATCATCGGCATCGCCATCGGGAAGATCGAGACGTCCTCGGCCTCTTCCGCAGTCACCTTGGCAGCGCGGTCCTCGCGGCGCTCGGTGCGCTTTTCGAACACCATCTCCAGCGCGATCAGGAACAGCATGATCCCGCCCGCAATGCGGAACGACGCGAGTTCGATCCCCAGCCCGCGCAACAGATCCTCGCCGAACAGCGCGAACACCAGCAGGATCAGCCCGGCGACCAGCACCGCGCGCACCGCCATCGCACGCCGCTGCGCCGCCCCGGCGCGCGCGGACAGCCCGGCGTAGATCGGCGCGCAGCCGGGCGGATCGATCACCACGAAGAACGTGATGAAGGCGGACACGAACAGCTCGATCACGGCCTCAAATCGCCGCTTCGTCGAGCGGCACGCCTTCGCGTCGGCACGCCGAGACGATCGTGTTGCGCAACAGGCACGCGATCGTCATCGGGCCGACGCCGCCGGGCACCGGCGTCATCGCGCCCGCCACCTCGGCGCACACCGGATCGATGTCACCGACCAGCCCCGCGTCGGTGCGATTGATGCCGACGTCGATCAGCGTCGCGCCGGGCTTGATCCAGTCCGGCTTGACGAACCCCGCACGGCCGACCGCGGCGACGACGATATCCGCGCGCCGCACCACGTCCGGCAAATCGCGCGTCCGCGAATGCGCCACCGTGACCGTGCAGCTCTGCGCGATCAGCAATTGCGCCATCGGTTTCCCGACGATGTTCGACCGCCCGATCACCACCGCGTCCAGCCCAGACATATCCCCGCGAACGTGCTTCAGCAGCATCAGGCAACCGAGCGGCGTGCACGGCACGAACCCGTGCAGCCCCGTCGCGAGCCGCCCGGCATTGACCGGATGAAAGCCGTCGACATCCTTGTCGGGGTCGATCCGCGTGATGATGACGCGTTCGTCGATATGGCTCGGCAGCGGCAGCTGGACCAGGATGCCGTCGACCGCGGCGTCGGCGTTGAGCCGGTCGACTAGCGCCACCAGGTCGTCCTGCGAGGTATCGGCCGGCAGGCGATGTTCGAAACTCGCCATCCCCGCGGCAACGGTCGCCTTGCCCTTCGACTTCACATAGACCGACGACGCGGCGTCCGCGCCGACCAGTACGACCGCCAGTCCCGCCTGCCGTCCGCTCGCCGCGTTGAACCGCGCCGCCTGCTCGCCCACGCGCGCGCGCAATCCTGCGGCAAAGGCTTTTCCGTCGATGATCTCAGCACTCATGACGCGGCGCATAAAGGGCCGCGGCAATTACCGCCACCCTCTCAGGCGCTGCCCATCACGATGCTGGCGGCGACGTTGTTCAGGATGATCTGCAGGATCGCCAGCGCGATCAACACGACCATCGGCGACAGGTCCAGCCCACCCATGTTGGGCAGCACGCGCCGCAAAGGCCGATAGATCGGGTCCGTCAGCCGATCGAGCCCATAGGTCAGCGATCGCACGAAATTCGATTGCGTGTTGATGACGTTGAACGAAATCAGCAGCGACAGCACGAACTGGATGATGATGATCCACCACACCACGTTCAGCAGCACCTGGAGAATCTGGATGATGGTCAACGAGATCACGCGGGTCTCCGATTAGTGTTTTGCTCATATAGCGCACCTGTATGCGCCACAACAGGGGTCAGGGCTTCCGAATCAAGGTGCCTGCGCCTTGGCGGGTAAAGATTTCGAGCAGCATCGCGTGCGGCACGCGCCCGTCGAGCACG
This sequence comes from Sphingomonas sp. SUN019, assembly GCF_024758705.1. Lineage (NCBI taxonomy): Bacteria > Pseudomonadati > Pseudomonadota > Alphaproteobacteria > Sphingomonadales > Sphingomonadaceae > Sphingomonas > Sphingomonas sp. SUN019. Next base: position 2,041,268 of record NZ_CP096971.1, read on the forward strand.
ACCGCGGCGTCGACCCCGGATTCCACCGCGGCGACGCACGTCTCCAGCTTCGGGATCATGCCGCCTGAAATCGTCCCGTCGGCGCGTAATTCGGCGATTCGGCCCGGATCGAGATCGGTCATCAGCGCGCCCGTCTTGTCCAGCACCCCCGCGACGTCGGTCAGCAGGAAGAAGCGTTTCGCCCCCAATGCCGACGCGATCGCGCCCGCCATCGTGTCGGCATTGATGTTGTAGGTGTGCCCGTCCGCCCCGATCGCGACCGGCGCGATGACCGGGATGATGCCGTCGGCGCTGAGCGTGTCGATGATCCGCCGGTCGACCGCGACGGGTTCGCCGACGAAGCCCAGGTCGACGTGGCGCTCGATCCCCTGCAGCGGGTCGGCGCTGCGGTTGCCGACCTTTTCGGCCTGCACCAGCCCGGCGTCCTTGCCGCTGATCCCGACCGCACGCCCGCCCGCACGCCCGATCCAGCCGACGATTTCCTTGTTGATCGATCCCGCCAGCACCATTTCGGCGATCTGCGCGGTCTCGGCGTCCGTCACGCGAAGCCCGTCGACGAAGCGCGATTCGACCCCCAGCCGCTTCAGCATTGATCCGATCTGCGGGCCCCCGCCGTGGACCACGACCGGATTGATCCCGACCGCCTTCAACAGCACCACGTCCTCGGCGAAATCGGCCTGCGCCTCGGGATCGCCCATCGCGTGCCCGCCGTATTTCACGACGAACGTCGCCCCCGCATAGCGCTGCAGATACGGCAACGCCTCGACAAGCGTCTCGGCCTTCGCGAGCAGGCCGGGGGCAGGGCTGTGATCGTTCATGCGCGCCGGTTACGCGCGCGCCGGGGCGGCGTCCAGCCGCCGTCCCAGCGCCACGAAGGCGTAGATCAGCGGCGGCACCAGCAGCGCCGACAGCGTGACCTTCGCCAGCATCTGTCCCATCAACAACTCCTGGATCGGGAATACGCCGTAGAAAGCGATGCCGACGAACAGCAACGTGTCGACGATCTGGCTGAGCACGCTGGCGATGCCCGCGCGCAGCCACAACAGGTTCGACCCCTCGCGCCCCTTCAACCAGGAAAAGATCGTGACGTTCAGCGTCTGCGACGTGCCATAGGCGATGATGCCGCCCAGCCAGATGCGCCACGTCGCGCCCAGCACCAATTGGATCGCGTCGCGGTTCGCCGGGATCATCTCGGGCGCGGCGGGCAGTTGATGCACCACCACCGACAGCACGATCGATACGATCAACGGTACGAAGCCGATCTGCACCAGCCGGTTCGCGACGTGCCGCCCATGCAGTTCGGCCACCGCGCTGGACACGACGACCAGCAACAGGAAAGCGAAGATTCCCGCTTCCACCGCCAGTGGCCCCAGACCGAACACCGGGCCGATCGCCGACAATGGCCCCAGCGCAACCTGCTTGTTGCCCAGCACGCCTGCGATACAGACCATTCCGCCATAGAAGATCGCGAACGCGAACAGGGATCGCGAGACGGGGACGGTTGCGGTCGTGGCGGTCATGCCGCTCTGCTAACGGCAAAGTCCCAATGCTCAAAGGGCCATGCGCAAAGGGCTGTCCTACATTCGCGCTGCTGGCTAAGCAGGCCCACGAACAGGGTCGCGGTCGCGACCGGGGGGAATCGGAAAAGTGCGCCAGCGTCTCAACATTCTCAACATTCGCGGCCGCAATTAGGTGAACCGTCTCCTTATCGGCATCGCCGGCATCGTCGTGATCCTGGCGCTCGCGCTCGCGCTGTCGACCGACCGGCGCGCGATTCGGCTGCGCGTCGTCGGCAGCGCGTTCGCGCTTCAGGTCGGCATCGCGGTGCTGGTGCTCTACGTCGACTGGGGCAAGAAGGTGCTGGGCTTCCTGTCGGGCGGGGTCGCGAACCTGCTCGGCTATGCGAAGGCCGGGGTCGATTTCCTATTCGGCCCGCTCGCCAGCCCGGAGATCGGCGGCAACAGTTTCGCCATCGCCGCGCTGCCGGTCATCATCTTCTTCGCCAGCCTGGTTTCGATCCTCTATTATCTCGGCATCATGCAGTTCGTCGTGCGGTGGATCGGCGGCGGGATCGAAAAGGTGATCGGCGTATCGAAGGTCGAATCGCTTTGCGCCGCAGCGAATATCTTCGTCGGGCAGAGCGAATCGCCGCTCGTCATCCGGCCGTACCTCGCGGGGCTGACGCCAGCGCAATTGTTCACCGTGATGACCAGCGGGATGGCGGGCGTCGCGGGGACGATCCTGGCCGCCTACGCGTCGATGGGCATCCGCATCGACTATCTGCTGGCGGCCAGCTTCATGGCCGCGCCGGGCGGCATCCTGATGGCGAAGATCATCATGCCCGACCGGCGCGATCCGCCGCAGGGCGAATTGCCGCTCGGCGATACGCCGGGTGACGGGATCGCACTCGCGGAAGGCCGGATTAGCGGCGTGGGTCCGGCGGCGCTGCTGCCCGAAGGCGGACCGGTCGTCATCGCCGAGGCGAGCCACGACGAGGAAAAGCCCGCTAACCTCATCATGGCCGCCGCGCAGGGCGCGCAGACCGGCGTGAAGCTGGCGGTCGCGGTCGGCGCGATGGTGCTGGCGTTCGTCGCGCTGGTCGCGCTCGCCAACGGGCTGCTGACCGGAGTCGGTAGTTGGTTCGGGGTCGACGGCCTGACCTTCCAGCGCATCCTCGGCTATGTCTTCCAGCCGGTGATGTTCCTGCTAAACGTGCCTTGGGACGAGGCCGGCATCGCGGGCGGACTGTTCGGCGAAAAGATCGTGTTGAACGAATTCGTCGCCTATATCGATCTCGGCAAGCAGGTGTCCGCGCTCTCCCCGCACACCGTCGCGATCGTCACCTTTGCACTCTGCGGTTTCGCCAATTTCTCGTCGATCGCGATCCAGATGGCGGTGACCGGCAGCCTCGCGCCCAACCAGCGCCCGATGATCGCCAAACTCGGCATCCGCGCGCTGCTGGCCGGAAGCCTCGCTAATCTGATGAGCGCGGCGCTGGCGGGGCTGTTGATCTTCTAGTCTTGGCGTAACCTTTCGCGAACGTGGCGCGAACCGGAGGCGATGAGGCTGGTGCGCGCAGAAGGGATGGATCGACCCGTGATCCCGCGCGACGTGGACGATTGGGCGCAGTTGATGGCCGCGGCGCAGGCCGGGAACGGCGGCGCATACCGCCGCTTGCTGGGAGAATTGCGCGGCTGGCTCGAAGGGTTCTTCAAACGCCGCCTGCCGCCGATGATGGTCGATGACGCGGTGCAGGACACACTGATCGCGCTCCACGAAAAGCGTCACACTTATGATCCGGCGCGCCCGTTCCGCCCGTGGCTGATGGCGATCGCTCGCTACAAATGGATCGACCGGCTGCGCGGGATGAGCCGCACGCGGACCGAAACGCTGGCCGACGTCCACGGCATCGCCGATCACGGCGACAGCGTAATTAGCGCCAACGTTCTGGAAGCATTGATGAAAGAACTGAAACCCGCGCAGGCGCGCGTGATCCGCCTGGTCAAGCTCGACGGCTATTCGATCGAGGAGGCCGCCGCACAGACCGGCCAGTCGCCGTCGCTGGTCAAGGTCAACATCCACCGCGGGCTCGCCCGCCTGAGCGCGATCGTGGCCCAGCATGCGGACTGACGCCCTCATCGATGCGCTGGCAAGCGATCTCGCCCCGGTCCGGCGCCGCTCGATCGCGCGCGACCTGTCGATGCTGGGCGCGCTGGCGGCCGCCGAGATTACCCTGTCGCTGATGCTTGGCGGGTTGCGCCCGGACTGGCGCGCCGCGTCGGCGACGCCGGTGTTCTGGTGGAAGGCGATCGGCGTCGGCGTTTTGAGCGCGATCGGCATCGTCGCCGCCATGCGAGGGTTCGCGGCGGAAGGCTCGTCGCGCGGCGGACTGCGGTTGTTCACGGCGACGCTCGCTGTCGTCCTGGCGCTGGGGGTGGGTCTGGCGATGGGTGACGGGTCGCGTGGCGATCTGATCGCGCGCCTCGACTGGCGGCACGGCGTGGGCTGCCTGATCCACATGACCGTCCTGGCGCTGCCGATGCTCGCCGCGTTCGTCTGGCTCGCCCGGCGCGGCGCACCGACCGATCGCAATGGGACCGCGCTGGCGGTCGGCGCGGCGGCGGCGGCATGGGGTACGTTCGTCTTCACCTTCTCCTGTCACTCGGACGACCCGTTCTACTGCGTGTTCTGGTATCTGCTGGGCTGCGGCGCGCTGACGCTTGTCGCGCGTATCGTCGTCGCGCGGCTGATCCGCTGGTAGCGTGTAACGACGGCGGGCGTCGCGCCGAACTCATGGTGATGTTGCTGAAGGAGCCGCACCCGTGACCTTCCCTTCCCGCCTGTTTGCCGCCGCCGCTCTCGCCCTGTTCGGCGGATCGTCGGCCACCGCGCAAGGCCCCGCCCGAGCCTCCGCCGCCCACCCGGTCGTGGTCGAACTATTCCAGAGTCAGGGCTGTTCGTCGTGCCCGCCCGCCAACGCCAATGTGAACGCCATCGCCACGCGACCAGATGTCCTCGCGCTGTCGTTCGCGGTGACCTATTGGGATCAGCTTGGCTGGAAGGACACATTCGCGTCGCCGCGCAACACCGCGCGACAGTGGGACTATGCTCGCGCCGGGGGACGCGGCAACGTCGCCACGCCGCAGGTGATCGTCAACGGCGGCACCGCGATCGTCGGCAGCAACCGCCAGCAACTCGATGCGACCATCGCCCGCGCCGGGCCGCCGCGCGGCGGTCCCACGCTGTCGATCGAGGGCGCGACGCTCAAGGTCGGCGCGGCGCGATCGGCGCCCGCGGCGGTCTGGCTGGTTCGCTACGATCCGCGCGCGATCGACGTGCCGATCAAGGCGGGCGAGAACGGCGGCCGCACCCTGCCCCATCGCAACATCGTCCGCGACATGGTGAAACTGGGCGACTGGACCGGCCCCGCGCGCAGCTTTACGCTAGCCGTCGGCTCGCGCGGCCTGTCGAGCGCGATCATCGTGCAGCGCGGACGCGGCGGACCGATCATCGCCGCGCGCAGGGTCTGACGCTCGGACAACAACCCGTCTTCCCGTCGTCCCCAAACGCTGTATGATAGCGTTGTCGGAAAACATCGACGCGGGACGCCGGGAGAGAGAAGAATGAGCGTACCGCTCTCCAATGCGCAACGCTGGATGCTGTTCACCCTGTTCATCGCGGCGGGTGTGCTGAACCTGGTCGACCGGCAGATCATCTCTGTCCTGAAACCCGAAATATCGACGGAACTCGGCTGGAGCGACGACGACTACGGCACGCTGGCGGCGTGGTTTCAGGGATCGATGGCGATCGCGTTGCTCGGCACCGGCTGGCTGGCGGACAGGCTCGGCGTCAAATGGGCGAGCGCGATCGGGGTGTTCGCATGGAGTGTATCCGCAATATTCCACGGCGTCGCCCGCACCCTGACGCAATTTGTGTTCTGCCGCGTTTCGCTCGGCGCGACCGAGGCGATGTGGACCCCGGCCGGGATCAAGATGATGGCGGGGATTTTCCCGCCGGAAATGCGATCGACCGGCTTTGGCGTGTCGAATGCCATTTCCAGCGCCAGCGCGATCGCCGCGCCGATCGTCATCGCCTTCGCCGCGGCGATCGTCGGCTGGCGCGGGGCGTTCGTCACCGCTGGCGTGCTGGGGATCGTATGGGCGGGGGTCTGGCTGCTCGTTACGCGCGGCATCCGCTTCGATGGCGGCGGAGTGTCGGCGGCGCAGGCGCAACCGACCCGCACCGTCCTGCGCGAACGATCGACCTGGGCGATCGCGGCGGCGAAGACGCTCAGCGACGTGACGTGGTGGCTGATGCTGTTCTGGATGCCCGACCTGCTCCACCGCCAGTTCGGCCTGTCGGGGGTCGCGATCGGCGCGCCGCTGGCGCTGGCTTATTCGGGCGCCGCGGTCGGCGCGCTGGTCGGCGGGATGCTCGCGACTGCGCTGCTGCGGCGCGGCGTATCGCTGAACGCGGTGCGCAAGGGCGTGTTGCTGGGCAGCGCGGTCCTCGTCCTGCCGCTCCCGTTGGTGCTGAGCGTGGACAGTTATTGGGCGGCGGCGGCGATCCTCGCGCTCGCACTCGCCGCGCATCAGAGCTTTTCGACCAATTTGTTCGCGCTCATCACCGACGTCGCACCCGGTGACCGCATCGGGCGCGTAACCGGGTTCGCGGCGTTTTGCGGCAACGTTGGCGGCACGGTCGTCGCCAAGGTCGCCGGCATGGTGCTGGCGGCCGGGCTCGGCTACCTGCCGCTGCTCGCGTTTGCGTCGGTCAGCTATCTGCTCGCGGTCGGCGTGCTCCAGCTGATGCTGCCGGTGATCCGCCCCCGGCCCGACGATGCGCCGCCCGCCGACACCGCGGTCGCCGGCGCGCATTTCTAGGAGAACGAGGCGTTGCGGTCGACGATCAAGGACGTGTCACGCGAAGCAGGCGTGTCGATCAAGACCGTCAGCCGCGTGCTGAACAAGGAACGCTACGTCGGCGCAGCGACGCGCGAGAAGGTGGAGGCGGCGGTCGCTGCGCTCAATTTCCGCCCCAGCCACGCGGCGCGGTCGCTTGCCGGGCGGCGCAGTTTTCAGGTCGCCTTGGTCTGCGACAACCCCTCGCCGCACTATGTGTATGAGATGCAATCGGGCATCCGCGATCGCTGCGAAGCAGACGGCGTGCGGATGCTCGCGCAGCCCTATGACCGCGGATCGGCAAAGTTGCTGAACGCGATCGAGGCGCTGGTCGACACGACCCACCTCGACGGCATCATCCTGACCCCGCCAGTCACCGATATCGACGCGGTGCTGGATTTGCTGGCCAACCGGCAGATGCGCGTCGTGCGGGTGTCACCCGGCGCGAATGTGGACGCCACCGCATCGACCTTCATCGACAATCCGCGCGCCGCCACCGAGATGATGCGGCACCTGATCGCGCTGGGTCATCGCCGGATCGCGCACATCGCCGGACCGTCCGACTTCGCGACCAGCGCGCAGCGACGGCGCGGATATGAGATCGCGCTGGCGGCGGCGGGGATTTCGCCCGATCCTGCGCTGATCGTGGCGGGGGATTACGATTTCGCCAGCGGCGCGCGCGCGGCGGACATGTTGCTGTCGCTGTCGATCCCGCCGACCGCGATCTTCGCCGGGTCCGACGACATGGCGGCAGGCGCGCTCGCCGCCGCGCACCGGCTGGGCGTCGCGGTGCCGGGGTCGGTGTCGATCGCGGGCTTCGGCGACGATGCGCTGGCGGGCTATGTCTGGCCGCCGCTGACGACAATCCGCCAACCGGTGCGCGCGCTCGGCTGGAATGCGGCGGATCTGTTGCTCGCGGCCGAACCGACGACCGAGCGCCGCGAACTCCCTTACGAACTGATCGTCCGCGGCTCGACCGCTCAACCGATCAGGTAAAGCGCCGCGCCGAGCGACAGGGCGAAAGCGGCGACGGTCGCCGCCAGGATCACGATCAGCGGCCGCGGTCCGGCTTCCATCAATTGCGCCAGCGGGGACCGGATCGCGGTCGCGGTGACCGCCGCCGCAAGTAGCCCGGTCGCGAGCGCCTCCGCCCCGTGCGCGACCGGCACCGGGATCACGCCAAACGAATTGACTCCTGCCATCGCAAAGAAGCCGACGACGAACCACGGGATGCCCGGCCCCTTCGCGCCCGTGCCGCGCGGCAGGAACATCGCCACCACCGCCAGCACCGGCGCGAGTAGCGCGACGCGGGTCAGCTTCACGATCGCCGCGATCTGCCCCGCGCCGTCGGAATAGGAATAACCCGCGCCCAGCGCCTGCGCGACATCGTGGATCGATGCGCCGAGCAGGAAACCAGCTTTGAGGTCCGACAGCGCCAGCCAGTGCGCGACGATGGGATAGGTCACCATCGCCAGCGCGCTCATCGCCGATATGCCGACCAGCACCAGCGTCAGTTGCGCCTGGCTCGCGCGGCGTTCACCCAGCGTCGTCGCCAGCGCCATCGCCGCCGACGCGCCGCAGATCGCGACCGCGCCGCCCGCCAGCGTCCCGAATGCGCGGTCGAAGCCCAGCCGCCGCGCGGCGAGGATGCCGACGCCGATCGTGGCCGCGACGATTCCTACGACGGCGATCAGCGCGACCGGTCCCAACGACCAGATCTGCCCGAAGGTAACCCGCACCCCGACCAGCACGATCCCCCAGCGCAACAAAGAGCGCGAGGCGAAAGCCAGACCGGGCGTCAACCGCGTGTCGGCCGACAGGAAGTTCAGCGCCAGCCCGATCAGCAACGCCATCAACGTCAGCGGCGCACCATAGCGATCCGCGACGAACCCCGCCGCCAGCGTCCCCGCGGTGACGATCGCGAGCCCGGGGAAATATCCGCGCCACGTCGCCTTGGGGCTCGGCTCGATATCGCCATAGAGGTCGGCGGCGAGCGGGATCGGACGGCGGGTGCTCATCGGTAAGCCCTACTCGTTCCTTCCCGGCACGGGGAGGAATAGAGTCAGAAATTTACCCGCCCGGTGACGCCGTAATAGCGATCGGCCTCACGCGGGATGATGTAGCGAAAACTCCCGCCCGGTCCGCCGCTGGTGATCGCCGCGGCGAAGCTCTCGTCGAACACATTCTTGACCTGAAACGCCAGACGAAAACGATCGTCGGGATCGACCAGCGCCGCCGACAGATCGACCAGCCCATAGCCCTTGATCGTCGTCGCCGCGCGGATCGCCGCGTTCGCATCGAGCTGCGCGATCTGCTCCGACTGATACGATCCCTGCGCGCCCAGCGCCACGTCGACGAAGCCCCCGGTCCGGATACGGTAGTCGGCGCCGAGCGACCCCTTCCATTCCGGCGCATATCCCAATCGCGTCCCGGACGGGATGACGCCCGTCGTCACGCCGTTGGTCGGCACCTTGAACTGGTCGATATGCGCATCGGTATAGGCCACGCCGCCCGAAAACGTCAGATCGCGCGTCGGCTGGAACAACAGGTCGAGCTCGACACCGCGCGTCGAAACGTCGCCCGCGTTGGTAAATCGGGTAACGAGCACGCCTGCGACGATATCGGGATTGTTGGCCTGGAAATTGTTATACTTGGCGTAGTAACCGGCCAAGTTGATTACCAGTTTTCCGTCGAACAGCGTGTTCTTCAGGCCCACCTCATAACTGTCGGCAGTTTCCGGCTCGATCACGTTGGTGCCGGTCGCACCCAAATTGAAGAAGACGTTGAACGCCGGTCCTTTATAGCCGCGCGAATAGGTGGCGTAGGCAGTCGACTGCGGGACGATATCGAACTGGACGCCCGCCTTGCCCGACCAATTGTCGTTGGTGGTCTTGCCGCGGAAAGGCCCGAAACTCGGGTTGATCCCCGGCCCGGCGAGCGTCGTGACGCGCTGGTGAAAAACGTTCAACTGGTCGGTGGTGTAGCGCAAGCCCACGATACCGCGGAAGCGATCGGTGAAGTTCAGCGTACCCTGACCAAACAGCGCGAAGTTCTTGAAGGTCGATCCGAAATTGGCGGTGCCGCTGGGGGTCGACGCCAGCACGAGCGGGCTGGTGCACGGCGTCAGCGGCGGCAGCACCGCGGTGGTGCAGGTGATGTCGTTGCGCGTGAACGTCCGCTCGGTTTCGGCGCGCGAATAGAATGCGCCGAGCACATAGCTGAAGAACTGATCCGCCGGGCTGGTCAGGCGCAATTCCTGCGTCAGCGTGTTCGACGTCTGCGGCCCGAAATCGTGCAGTTGGTTCAGGCCAGCGCCGGTATAGGCCTGCGGCAGGAAGTCTCCGTCGCGGATCTCTGTATTGTCGTACTCACGGTACGAACCGATGTACGTCACCGTCTGCGTACCCAGTGTCCAGTCCGCCTGCGCCGACAAGCCCCAGCTCTTTTCCAGCGTCGCGGTAACGAGATTTTGCGCGACCTCGCGCGTTTCGTTGCCGCGCGGCGTTGGCAGGACGCTGGCGGTCGCGTTATTCGGGGTCGTGCCGATCACCTCGGCGCAGCAATCATCGTCGGATTTGCGGTAGTCGGCGATGATCGTCGCGGTGAAATTGGGCGCCAGATCGGCGACCAGCATCCCGCGGACGCCGTAATGTTCGTATCCGTTGACGCGGGTTCCCGTCGTGCGGTTGCGGATGTTGCCGTCGTATTTGCCGTAGAAGCCGGTGACGCGCGCGGCGACGCCCTCGCTCAACGGCAGATCGAGCGCGCCGCGGACGCGGTATTCGTTGCCGTTGTCGAAATAATACGCGCCCTCGAGATAGCCGCCAAACTCGTTACCCGGCCGTTTCGTGACGATGTTGATGACGCCCGCCGAGGTGTTCTTCCCGAACAACGTGCCCTGCGGGCCGCGCAGCACCTCGATCCGGTCGATGTCGATCAGGTCGCTGAATGCCTCACCCGCGCGCGAATAGACCACGCCGTCGACGACGGTGGAGATCGACGGTTCGCCTGCGATCGAGAAGGTGGAGGTGCCGACACCCCGCAGGAACAGCGACTGATTGATCGCAGTGCCGGATTTACGGAAATTGAGCGTCGGAACGAGGTATTGCGCGCCTTCGAGGTTCACCGCGCCCTTCGCAGCGAGCGTATCGCCAGAAATAACCGACACCGCGACCGGAACATCCTGCAGCCGCTCCGACCGTTTTTGCGCGGTTACGACCACATCGCCGGGCGCGGAGGCTTCAGCGGTTTCCGCAGCTTGCGGCTCGGCGACGGGGGTCGCGGCGTCTTGCGCAAATGCGGGCGTGGCGGTCAACGCAAGCGCCGCGACGCCGACCATCAGAATCGTTTTCATATCGTTCCTCCCTTATTCCCACTTATCTAATGGGATATTATTTCTGTCCGGCGTTGTCACCCAAGTTTCGCTTGGGGGACTAGAAACCCAACTCGCTCATCTCCACGACGCGCTTCTCGCGCGCGCTGATCTCCGCCGCGGTCCCGATCGCGACCGCCATCAGCCCGTCGCGCGCGGTGACTTCGACCGACCCCTCGCCTCGCACCGCGGCGTTGAAGCGCTGATGTTCGTAGAACGTCGATCCGTGGTGGCTGCCCGCGTGTAGCGCAGTAGCGTCCACCTCCACCACGCGGCGGTCGACCCGCTTCGGTTGCCGGAAGCCGACGCGCGGCGAATGGACGATCGCGCCTTCGGGGATCAGCACGTCAAGACGCGCGTCGCTGCCGACCGCGGTAATCTCTTCCTGATTCTCCGCGCCGTCGGCGAACATCGACAGATCCAACATTGCGCGGACCCCATTCGCGAAATCGACCGTCGTATAGCTGTTGTCGATGATGTCGGGCGTGCGGCCGTCATAGGCCTCATCCACATGATTTACGTCCATCGCGCCCGAGCAATAAACGCGGACCGCCTCAGACCGCACGATCAGCCGCATCAAATCGAAGAAATGACAGCATTTCTCGACCATCGTGCCGCCGGTGTTGGTGCTGAAGCGGTTCCAGTCGCCGACCTTGGGCAGGAACGGAAAGCGGTGTTCGCGGATCGACAGCATTTGCAGCCGTCCAACCTTGCCGCCGTGTATCTCGGCGATGAACTCCGCGGCCGGCGGCATGTAGCGATATTCCATCGCGGTCCAGAACGGCTGGCCGTTCTTCTCCGCTTGCTCGACGATCCAGCGCGCATCGGGGATCGTCGTCGCCAGCGGCTTTTCGCACAGGATCGCCAGACCTTCGCCGAACAGCGGCGTCAGCACGTCGCGGTGCGTGTAGTTCGGACTCGCGACGATCACCGCATCCACCAGTCCGCTCTTGGCGAGCGCCGCCGAATCGGCAAACTGCGTCACGCCATCGCCGCGCGGCCCAAGCGCATTCTTCGCCCAGCCGAGCGATGTTTCGACGGGATCGGCGATCGCGGTCACGACGGCCCCCGGCGTCACCGCCAGGTTGTTGAGGTGTTCCACCCCCATCATGCCGGTGCCGACCAGCCCGTAACGCACTTGCTCTCCCAACCGACTTGTCCTTATTATGACAGCGATGTCTGAAATCACTCTATCGCCCGATTCGAGGCCGCTCGGCAAGAGCGGAATCATGGTCTCGCCCGTAGCATGGGGGATGTGGCGCTTCGCTGGCGTGTCCGCGTCCGACGGGCGCGCGTTGATCGACGCGGCGTTTGCGGCCGGCGTGACGCTGTTCGACACCGCCGACATCTATGGCCTGGACGAGGGTGGGTTCGGCAACGCCGAGCTTCTGCTGGGCGAAATTTTCGCCGCCGCGCCGGGCCTGCGCGAGCGCATGGTGCTAGCGACGAAGGGCGGCATCACCCCGCCGGTCCCGTACGATTCGAGCGCGCCGTACCTGATGCGCGCGCTGGAGAATTCGCTCCGCCGACTGCAGGTCGAAACGGTCGACCTATACCAGATTCACCGCCCCGACATCCTCACGCATCCGCAGGAAGTCGCGCGCACGCTGGAGGACATGGTGTCGTCGGGCAAGGTCCGCGCGATCGGCGTGTCGAACCACACGCTCGACCAGACCCGTGCGCTCGCCGATTTCCTGTCGATCCCGCTCGCGACGCAGCAGCCCGAATTCTCGCCGCTGTGGACCGAGCCGATGACGAACGGCCTGTTCGATCTCGCCATGGCCGACGATATCGCCACGCTCGCCTGGTCGCCGCTGGGTGGCGGCCGCATCACCCAGCCCGGCACTGCGCAGGAACGCGCCGTCGCCGCCGCGCTCGATGCAAAGGCCGACGCTGCGGGCGTCAGTCGCGCCAGCGCCGCCTACGCCTGGATCATGGCGCATCCGGCGCAGGTCATCCCGATCGTCGGCACGCAGAATCCCGGCCGCATCGCCGAGATCGCCGAAGTGTTCGGCGTCCGCTGGACCCGGCAGGAATGGTATGACGTTCTGGTCGCGTCGCGCGGGGAGAAACTGCCGTGAGCAAAACGCCGTGCGAGATCAGCTGGTTCTCGGCCTTGTGCGACGACGATTACGAATTCCTCGGCGTCCCCGACGCGAAGCTGAAATCGAGCTGGGAGCATTGCCGCGACATCGTCCTCGCCGCGGAAACCGGCGGGTTCGACAATATCCTGCTTCCCTCTGGCTATGCGCTGGGCATCGACACCACCGCCTTTGCCGCCGCAATCGCGCCGATGCTGCGGCGGATGGCGCTGCTGATGGCGGTGCGCATCGGCGAGACGTGGCCGCCGCAGCTCGCGCGGCAGATCGCAACGATTGACCGGACGCTCGGCGGACGGCTCACCGTGAACATCATCTCCTCGGACATGCCGGGTGAAACGCTGGCCAGCGCGCCGCGATACGCCCGCACCGTCGAGGCGATGCAGATCCTGAAGACGCTGCTGAACGGCGAGAGCCTCGATCACCAAGGCGAATTCTGGCAGCTGAAGGTCGATCCGCCGCGTATCGGCACGGTCAGCGGCAAGGCGCCCCTGCTCTATTTCGGCGGCCTGTCCCCCGATGCGCGCGAGGCCGCGGCGAAGGGTTGCGACGTTTTCCTGATGTGGCCCGACAAGCGCGAGAACGTCGCTGCGATCATCGCCGACATGAAGACGCGCGCCGCGAACCACGGCCGCACGCTCCGCTTCGGATACCGCGCGCACGTCATCGTCCGCGATACCGAGGCGGAGGCGCGAACCTATGCCGACCGTTTGCTGTCGAAGCTCGACGCTGAGCAGGGTGCGGAAATCCGCGCGAAATCGCTCGATTCGACCAGCGTTGGGGTCGCGGCGCAGGCGGCGCTGCGCGAAAATGCGTCGGACGACGGCTACGCCGAGGAAAACCTGTGGACCGGCGTCGGGCGCGCGCGATCCGGGGCGGGCGCGGCGATCGTCGGCGATCCCGATCAGGTGCGCGCGAAGCTGGAGATGTACCGCGACATGGGGATCGATGCGTTCATCCTGTCCGGCTATCCGCACGCTGCAGAAGCCGATCTGTTCGCACGCCACGTCCTGCCGCACATCGATCACGCACCGCTGACGCGCTGATCCGCGGAACTATATCGCCGGCAGGATCGTATTGCGTCGATGACGCGCGCGGCGACGACGGGATGAAGTGGCTGCGCGGCATCCCACTGGTATCGCTATTTCCCCGCAGACCGGCGCAGTGGCTCGGCCCGCTCGCGGTTGCCGCGATCCTCGCGCTGGCTATCGCCGCACTGGTCGCCGTGTCGGGCGTATTCAGTTTCGCCGCCACCACCGCCGATCCCGCGGGATTCGCCGCATTGGTCCACGGCGCATTCCTGCGCTCGACCGATCACCATGCGGATCAGATGCCCGCGCCACCCGCGACCCTGGCCAGTCCGTCGATGATCGTGAAGGGCGCGGGATACTACGGCACCGCCTGCGCGCATTGCCACGGCGCGCCGGGCTTCGGGCAGACCCCGATCGTGCTGGCGATGCGACCACGACCGCAGTATCTGCCCGCCGTCGCCGGCCAGTTCAGCGACCGCGAGCTGTTCCGCATCATCAAGCACGGCGTGAATATGAGCGCGATGCCCGCTTTCCCCAGCCAGCACCGCGACGATGAAGTGTGGTCGCTGGTCGCGTTCGTCCGCACGCTGCCGCGGATGACTCCGGCGGCGTATCGCAAGCTGGCCTACGGCGACGCCGACACCTTGCCCCCGGTGATCCTGCCGCCCGACGACCATAGCGGCTCCGGCCGCCGCTATCTCGCCAACGGCCGCGACGAGCTTGCGCCCGCGAACTACCGCCGTACCGCGCCTGCGATCGGGCTGGACGACCTCGCTTTGCGCAGCGATGTTACCGGTTATTGCTCGCGCTGCCACACCGGCAACGGGCGCGCGCGGACCGGCGGGCTGGTTCCCGACATCACCATGCTGGACCGGCGCTATTTCCGCCGCGCCTTGCTCGAATTCGCCAGCGGCAAGCGGCATAGCGGCTTCATGTTCCCAGTCGCTGCGCAACTGTCGTCAGCGCGGATCGATGCGCTGGCGGATTACTACACCGCTCAGGCCCGCCGCGCGCCCACACCGTCGCGCGCGTCGCCCAGTCAACTGGCGCTGGCCGAACGGATCGCGCGCGCAGGTCTCGATAACCGCCGGACCGACGCTTGTTCGAACTGTCACGGCGTGCCCGACGCTTCACCCGCGGGCTATCCGCATATCGCAGGGCAACACGCGGGATATCTCGCCGCGCGGATGCGGCAGTTCCGCACCGAAGCGGCCAGCGCGGACGACCCGATGGCGACGGTCGCGCACCGGCTCGACGATCGCGCGATCGATGCGGTCGCCGCTTATTACGCCGCGCAGCCCGCTGCAGCGCTGCGTCAATGACCCGACGGAACTCTTTGGTTTCGACAGCGTAATGCCCCTTGGACAAATGACGCCGAATGGTGTCCATTGTCCGCGACAGGTTAAAAGTCAGGAGAGGTTCATGGCGACGCGTTCGTTGAATCGGTTTGGCGCACTCATGCTGGGCGGCGCCGTAACGGCGCTTACGCTCGCCGCATGTTCGAAACAGCCCGAACAATCGACTACCACGACTACGACGACCACCACCGAGGCGACGAACACCGCTGCCGCAGCACCCGCTGCCGCGCCAGCCGCGGCAGCGCCCGCGGCGGCCAATACCGATACCGTCAGCGGCGCGAAATTCGCCGACTTCACCGGCAATGCCGCGTCCGGCAAAACCGTCTTCATCCAGTGCAAGACTTGCCACGAGGTGACGCCGGGCGTGAACAAGATCGGGCCGTCGCTGGCCGGGATCGTCGGGCGCAAGGCCAGCAGCATTGCGACGTTCACCTATTCGCCCGCCAACCATAACAGCGGGATTACTTGGACGCCCGAAAAGCTGTTCCAGTATCTCGAAAATCCGCAGCGCGTCGTGCCGGGCACCAAGATGGCGTTCGCCGGCATTCCCGATCCACAGAAGCGCGCCGACGTCATCGCCTATCTTACCGCGCCCAATTGAGCCGACAACCTGCGTCGATTCAACGCCGACGCAGGTCCGCCAGATGGATCGGGAACGATAGCGCTAGCAGCAGCGCCACCCACTGCCACGCCACGCCGGTCAGCGCTGCACGCAACGCAAGCATCATCAGCACCGCCGGTCCTAGCCGGAGCGCCGCGTCTCGCGCCGGCCAGCCGCCGCGCGTGACGAGCCACACGAACTCGATCGCGAGCACCGCAAGCACCACGTCCGCCAGATGATCGCGCAAAAACGTCAGCCGAACGGCCCATTCGACCGCACGATCGCCATCGTCAGATACCCCGCGAACGTGACCCAGCACAGGTATGGCACCAGCAGCGCCACGGCGAACATCGACCGGCGAAAGCTGTAGACGATCAGCGCCAGCACCGAACACCACAGGAAAACCGCCTCGATCATCGCCCAGTCGGGCCGGTGCAACCGGAAGAACAACAGGCTCCACATGATGTTGAGGAAGCCGTTGAGCGCGAATAGGCCGACCAGCCAGTCGCCCTCACGCGCGGTCGGCATCGCGCGCCAGGCGGTGATGCTGGCCAGCGCGGTAAGCGAAAAGATCGCGGTCCACGCCACCGCATACAGCGCGTCGGGCGGCGCCCAGCGCGGCTGGACCAGGCTATGATACCACGGCCCTGTATCGGTGATCGTCGCGCCGACCGCGGCGACCATCACCGCCGCCCCTGCCGCGACCGCGATCGGCAATAGCGACGCACGTCCCGCCACGATCACGCCGCCGAGCCCAGCAGATGCCGCATGTCTTTCCAGAAGATGCGCGCGTGCGCGATCGGCCGCGCGCGCACCAATCGCTTGTTCATATAGGCTTCCCACGTCAGCATCTGGACATCGGGATCGGCGCACATCGCGACGAAGCGCTCACGCCGTTTGTCGCTTGAATACCAGAAATATTGCATCACGCCGAGAATCCAGAACACGCGCCCATGCGCGCCGAGGAAACGCCGCCGCGCCTTCCGCAATGCCCGCGCCTTTCCCGTAGCCAGCATTTCCTGCACCGCATCGGCGACGCACACCGCGCTGGCCATCGCATAATAGATGCCCTCGCCCGATGCGGGGGCGACCACCCCCGCCGCGTCGCCGACGACGATGATGTCACGGCCGTTGTCCCAGCGTTTCAGCGGCTTCAGCGGGATCGGCGCGCCTTCGCGCCGCACCGTCTCGCAATTCGCAAGGCCGCTGCTCGCGCGTAATCTGCCGACCGATTCGCGTAAGGCAAAACCCTTGTCGGCGCTGCCCACCCCGACGCTTGCAGTGTCGCCGTGCGGAAATATCCATGCGTAAAAGTCAGGCGAAAGATCGGCTTGATAATAAACGTCGCACCGCGCCGGATCGAACGCATCGCTCGGCTCGCCCGCGGGCGACCGGATCACCTCGTGATAGGCGAAGACGCACGGCACGCGGTCCGCGCCAGGGATCGCCCCGCGAGCCACGCCGGATCGCGCGCCGTCCGCGCCGATCACCGCGCGCGCGCCGACGCGCTCCTCGGGACCGTCGCGCGTTTCGCGATAGACGACCACCGCGCCGCCACCGGCATCGCGATCGAGGCGCAGGAACGTCCCCGTCCGGCGCGTCGCGCCCGCCATTGCGGCACGCGCGCGCAGCCATTCGTCGAATGCGGCGCGGTCGACCAGTCCGACGAAGCCGTCGCCGACCGGCATGTCGACGCGCTTGTCAGACGGTGCGACCATCCGCGCCGAACGCGCCTTCGCCACCAGCAGGTGATCGGGAATCGCAAAGTCCTCGATCAGCCGCGGCGGGATCGCGCCGCCGCACGGCTTGATCCGTCCCGCGCGGTCGAGCAGCAAGACATCGCGCCCGGCGCGCGCCAGTTCGGTCGCCGCGGTTGCCCCTGCCGGACCGCCGCCGACCACGACGACGTCGAACACTTCGCTCATGCCGCGACCGCGATCAGCGGCTCCCGGCGCGACCGCCGCGCGTGGACCGACAACAACGCCGCGACGATGAACAACCCGCCCTCGCACGCGAACACCAGGGTAAAGGCGGCCGCATCCGCCCCCGTCGCCCGGCGCATCACGTCGACCGCCACCGCGCCGACCAGCCCGCCGGTGCCGAACGCGATCGCCTGCGCTGCACCCCACACGCCCATGCGGATGCCTTCGCGACCGACGCCGCCCGCCCCCGCCAGCGCCATCATCGCCCCGATCGCGGACACCGCGAACACGCCGTTCGCAAACCCCAGGGCGGCGACGTTCGCCGCGATCGGCCAGCCCGCGCCCACCCGCGCCGCGATCGCCAGCCCCATCAGCGCCAACGCCGATCCCGCGCATCCGCCGACGATCCAGCGCCCGAGTCCCGTCGCGTCGCGCCCGCGAAACGCGTTGCCGCCGACCCCGGCCAGGATCATCCCCGCCAGCACACCGCCATGCTGTATCCCCGCCAGCCGCGTCGATTCGCCCGGCGAATACGCGAACACCAACCCCGCGAACGGCTCCAGAATCATGTCCTGCATCGAATATGCCAGCATCGCGACGAACACGAACAGGGTGAAGCGCCGCGCGTCGCGATCGGCCCACATCGTACGCACCGCGGTCGGAAAATCCTCGCTCGGGGGCGGCGCGTCGGCCAACACACGCCCACGCTCTACTCCCAGCACCGCCACGGTCGCCACCACGAACGCCGTCCCCGCAACCCCCGCCGTCACCGCCGCCAGCCGCGCGAGCGAGAATGGATCGATCAGCGACCCCGCAACGCCAGAGGTCACGACGATCCCGGCCACCATCATGATCCAGGTGATCGCCGCCGCCGCCGCGCGCCGTTCTGGCGCGACCCGTGACGCCAGCAATGCCAGCAACGACGTTCCCGCCGCGCCGACGCCCGCGCCGATCCCCGCGAACGCCAGCGCCGCGAAAAGATATCCGGCGACCGCGCCGCCCGCGATCAGCGGCAAGCTCCCGACCGCCGCCACTGTCGCCATCGCCAGCAGCGCCATGCCGCCAATGATCCACGGCGTCCGCCGCCGCCCGCGATCCGATCCGTGACCCCACGCCGGACGCGACAGTTGCACCGCGTAGTGCCACGCCACCAGTCCGGCGGGCAGCGCGGCAGGCAGCGCATATTCGACGACCATCACGCGGTTGAGCAGCGACGTCGCCAGCATCACCTGCGCGCCGATCGCGGCCTGCACCAGGCCCAGCCGGACGATCGACCCCCAACCCAGCCCCGTCACGCCGCAGACCCCAGCCCGAACGCCGCCGCCAGCATCCCGAGCACGTACAGCGTCGTGCCCGTCGCATTATACCACGGCGTATGCTTCACCGGATCGCGCAGCAGCCGCAGCATCAGCCCGACCTGCCCGGCCAGCGACAACGCCACCACCGCCGCAGCGATTTGATGATCCCACTGCCAAAGCAAGGCGACCACTATCATCTGCGGCAACGCCATCACCAGACACGCGATCCGCGCCGCCCGATCTATCCCCAGCACTGCGGGCAACGACCGCACGCCGGTCGCGCGGTCCCCCTCCACCGCCTTGAAGTCGTTCAGCGTCATGATCCCATGCGCACCGAAGCTGTACAACAGCAGCACCGTCAGCACCGCGCCGCCAGGCAACGCCCCCGCCATCACCGCCGCGCCGGTGAACCACGTCAGCCCTTCATAGGTGAGCGCGACGACCGCCGGACCCCACAGGCCGCTCGCCTTCAACCGCAGCGGCGGCGCGCTATAGGCCCAGGCGCACACCAGCCCGAGCGCGGTCACCGCCAGCACCCATGGCCCGGCCAAGGCCGCGACGATCAGCGACAGCAACGTGCCGATGCACGCGATCACCAATCCCCAGCGACCGGCGATCCGTCCCGACGGGATCGGACGGTTCGGCTCGTTGATCGCATCGACGTGACGGTCGAACCAGTCGTTCACCGCCTGGCTCGTCCCGCATACCAGCGGCCCGGTCAGCAGCACGCCCGCAATCAGGAATGGCCACCGCTCGGCGACCGGCACGCCCGACGACACGACGCCGCAGCCGAACGCCCACATCGGCGGAAACCATGTGATCGGCTTCAGTAACTCGACGACATCGCGCGCCGCGGGAATGCGGGCGAAATGGGCGGGCATCGCGGTCAATCGAGCCATATGCCGAGGCTATGCCTGACACTTTGACGCGTCAAACGGAATTGACGTTAACTCGCGTCATCACCCGAAACGAGGCTGCCAAGGCCGTGCCGGTGCAGCTTGGAATACAGGCTCTGCCGACTGAGACCCAGGATTTCGGCCGCCGACGCGCGGTTGTCGTCGGTATAGGCGAGCGCCGCCTCGATACACAGCCGTTCGATCAGGTCGGTCGATTCGCGGACGATGTCCTTCAGGCTCATTCGTCCGACCAGCTCGGTCAGTTGTTCGACCGATCGGGGCAGGTCGCGCACCGGATCGGGCACGCTGCGCAGCCGTCGCCCCACGCTGCGTATGGTGAAGCCGTAGCAGGTCGAATCGCCGTCGGGTGCGGCGACCGCGGACACCTCCACCTCTTCCTGCCCGCCGGTATCGCCACGCAGGATCGTCGACACGTTGCGCACGACGCCGTGATCGCGCAACTGTCCCATCATCAATTCCAGATCTATGCCCGCGCGTCCCAGCCATCGTGATAGCGGCGCGCCGTCGACGCGGTCCGCGCTGGCTGCTTCGGTCAGTTCCAGGAACGCCGCGTTCGCGGTCAGGATCGACAGGTTCGCATCGGTCATCACGAACGCATCGGGCATCCGCTCGACCAGTTCGTCCAGCCGCGCCTCATGCCGAACGCCGCCCGAATCCTCGATCAACGGCGCGATCCGCACCAGCAACAGCACCGCGCGCGCCTGTCGGAACAGTCGCGCGAACACCCGCGCCGTCCCACGGCTGCGCACCAGCCGCAACGTCGCGGGCGGCGCGGCATCGGCCGCCTCCGCCGCGCCGAAATAGGCGATCAGCGTCTCGCGGTCAGCCGCCTCGAACAAGGCGCTGGCGGGTTGATTGGACAGCGACCCCGCCGCGACGCCCAGCAAGGCGTGCGCCGCCGGGTTCGCCTCGCGAATGCGGCGCGTCCCGGCATCGACGATCAGCACCGGTTCGGATCCCTCGTCGAACAGCATCCGGTAGCGCGCTTCGGCCTGCCGCAACCGGATATAGTCGCGCTCCAGCGCCTGTTGCGTCTGGAGCAGACGCTGTTGCGCTGCGGCCTGCGTCCGCAAATCTTGCCCGATCGCGATCAACCGGCCGTCACCGCCAAGCGGCATCGCGAGCCAGCGCACGGCGATTTCCCCATTCGCGGTCGGATGGTTCACCTGCCGCCAGCGCGCACCGTCCCCACCGCCGCGCAGCATCTCCTCGACCTTGAGGCGGCTTTCGACCGTGACCGTGTCCACCCACGCCCTGCCGCGCCACGTGTTGAGACCATGTTGCGCCAGATCTTTCGATGATACCGACAGGTCGAGGATCGTACCGTCAGGCGCGAGCACCAGCGACACATCGCCGACCGCGGCCAGGATCGCCGCCGCGTTCTCCGCGCTCAGCGCACCGGGCGACCGCGCCGGTTCGTCAAAGCCCATCGGGCCGATAAGGGCGTGAAGCTTGTTCATCCGGCCAGCCGTGACGCGCACGCACCTTTCGTTTCAGCCGCGGGATGATGTCCCCCGGTCGATCATCGTGTCGGCCGGCGCGACGAGCGCGGCGGCCACCAACAGCGCCTCCCGGGCGTCGTTCGCGGTCCCGTCCGCGCCGACCGTCGTGGCCAGCGCCGGATTGTCCGCGAACACGCGTCCGCCCACCATCACGCGCACCGCGGGATTGTGGGAAACGCCGCGCAAGCCCGAGATGACCGACGGCAGCGTGGCCGTATGACAGTCGCAACTGACCGTCAATCCGACCAGATCGAACCATTCGCCGGCCGCCGTCGCCATCAGCGAACGGGTCGACGCATCGCCTGCGCGCTCGACCGACCAGCCCCCGCGCGTGAACACTTCGGCCAGCACCAAAGTGCCGAAGCCGTGCTGGTCGCCCGGCATCGGCGCGAACAGCGCGCGGCGCGTCGGCAGATGCCGCGCCCCCGGCTGTCGCACGCCCAGTTCGTGGACCACCTCCTGCAGCCGCCACAGCCCCATCGTCACGTCGACGAAATCGCAGCGGTCGGATTCCCAATATTCGCCCAGCGTCCGCGCCGCGGGGCCGAGCAAGTCGACCATCAGCCCCTCCACCGTCATGCCGTCCGCCAGCAGCGATTCGGCGCGCGACAGAAGCTCGTCGGCCTCCACCTGAAGCGCAAGATCGGCCAACGCGATGACGTCGGCGGGGTCTGCCGGGGGATGATCGATCACGGGCGCGACATGGGCCACCATCAATCGCGGAATGATCTCGCACTCGATCAACTGCGACAGCGAACGGGCGGATCGCACCGGGTCGCGCAGTCGTTCGGACGGGGATTGGATAGGAGGAGATCCCGGCTTTCGGCGGAGGGCGTAGGAGCGGTCGCGAGGGACGAAATCAGGCGCGGCCTGCCTGCTGTCGAACGTGAATGCCATACCCGGTTCTCCTGACCCGGTTTGCTACGCACAGTCGGAGATACCATCTTTGGCTGCCCCGGCGACTCGGGATGCTATGCCCATTGCGGCCATATTACAATGCACGCCGAAACGATTGCTCCGCTTACTGTCCACCTTTCTTTACGTCAGGTGTAATTGACACTTGCCGCCCGGTGGTTCTACCATCGCGACAGTATAGAGGGAGGCGGACGGAGCGCGATGCGGAACATGCATCACACCCCCGGCACGACACAGCGGCACACCGCCGCGCCGCTCTACACGCCCGAACAACGCGCCCGCCGCGATGCGACCCGCTGGACGCTGGTGCAGGGCATTCTCGCGCCGTTCCAGTTTGCGGTTTTCCTGATCAGTTTCGTGCTGGTGCTGCGCTACCTGTCGACCGGCGACGGCGCGACCGCGGCGACCGTGTCGATCGTGGTCAAGACGCTGACGCTCTACACCATCATGATCACCGGCTCGATCTGGGAAAAGGTGGTGTTCGGCAAATGGCTGTTCGCCCCGGCCTTCTTCTGGGAGGACGTGTTCAGCATGGCGGTGTTGGCGCTGCACACCGCCTATCTGGTCATGCTGATCGGTGACCTGGGCACCGAGCGCGCGCGGATGCTCCTCGCGCTCGTCGCCTACGCCGCGTATGCGATCAACGCCGGGCAGTTCGTGCTGAAGCTGCGCGCGGCGCGGCTGCAATCCGCGTCCCAGCCCCCGTCCCAGTCCACGCCATCGATGGCGGCGGTCGCATGACCGCGGCGCTGCCCGTCGCAGGGGCCGATTGCCGGCCAATCCTGCGGGAGCGCGGCCAGCGTGAGGTATTCTGCGGCCTGACCGGGATCGTGTGGCTGCATCGGAAGGTGCAGGACGCCTTCTTCCTGGTCGTGGGCTCTCGCACCTGTGCTCATCTGCTGCAATCCGCCGCCGGGGTGATGATCTTCGCCGAACCGCGCTTCGCCACCGCGATCATCGAGGAACGCGATCTGGCGGGCCTCGCAGATTGCAACGAAGAACTCAACCGCGTCGTCGACCGGCTGCTGGACCGGCGGCCCGAGATCAGGATGCTGTTCCTCGTCGGATCGTGCCCGTCGGAGGTCATCAAGCTCGACCTGTCGCGCGCCGCCACACGGCTGTCGGCGAAACACGATGCGGTGCGCATCCTCAATTATTCGGGCAGCGGCATCGAGACGACCTTCACCGAGGGCGAGGATGCGTGCCTCGCCAGCCTGGTCCCGACGCTCGCCGCCGACACCAGCGACGCGCCCGCCTTGATGATCGTCGGCGCGCTGCCCGATGTGGTCGAGGACCAGTTCCTGCGTCTGTTCGCCGAACTCGGCATCGGTCCGGTCCATTGCCTCCCCGCACGCCGCGCCGATGCGATGCCGCCGGTCGGCGCGAACACGCGTTTCCTGCTCGCGCAGCCGTTCCTTGGCGAAACCGCGCGCGCGCTGGAAGACCGCGGCGCGCAGCGGCTCGATGCGCTGTTCCCGTTCGGGGCGGAGGGCACGACCGCCTGGCTCCACGCCGCGGCGCAGGCGTTCGGCGTCGACGAGATGCATTTCCGCCGCACCGTCGCGCCGGGCCGCGAACGCGCCAAGCGCGCGATCGAGCATTCGCGCGAACGTCTCGAAGGCAAGCGCATTACCTTCCTGCCCGATTCGCAGCTCGAAATCCCGCTCGCGCGCTTCCTGTCGAACGAACTCGGGATGATCCCAGTCGAGGTCGGCACCCCCTATCTCCACCGCCGCCATCTCGCAGGCGACCTCGCGCTGTTGCCCGAAGCGACGATCATCAGCGAAGGGCAGGATGTCGATCGCCAGCTCGATCGTGTCCGCGCCGACCGGCCCGACCTGACCGTCTGCGGGCTCGGCCTCGCCAACCCGCTGGAGCGCGAGGGGCTGACGACGAAATGGGCAATCGAACTGGTCTTCTCGCCGATCCACGGCTTCGATCAGGCCGGCGATCTCGCCGAACTCTTCGCGCGACCGCTGCGGCGGCGCGACGTGCTGAGGGTCTAAGGCGATGAAGCTGACCGTCTGGACCTATGAGGGACCACCCCATGTCGGCGCGATGCGGATCGCGACCGCGATGGAGGGCGTGCATTACGTGCTCCACGCGCCGCAGGGCGACACCTACGCCGACCTGTTGTTCACGATGATCGAGCGCCGCGGCAAGCGCCCCCCGGTCACCTACACCACCTTCCAGGCACGCGATCTGGGCAAAGACACCGCCGAACTCTTCCAGCGCGCCGCTCGCGACGCCTATGACCGCTTCCGCCCGCAGGCGATGCTGGTCGGTGCATCATGCACCGCCGAACTGATCCAGGACGATCCCGCAGGCCTCGCGCAGGCCATGGCGCTGCCCTGCCCGGTGATCGCGCTCGAACTGCCAAGTTATCAGCGAAAGGAGAATTGGGGCGCGAGCGAGACCTTCTACCAACTGGTGCGTCGGCTGGCCGACACGACGGCTGTAACGACGCCGCGCGAAGACCGCCGCCCCCGCGCGAACATCCTCGGTCCGACCGCGCTCGGCTTTCGTCACCGCGACGACGTGGTCGAGATTCGCCGCTTGCTCGAAACGCTAGGCGTAGACGTGAACGTCGTCGCCCCGCTCGGCGCGACCCCCGCCGACCTCGCCCGCCTTGGCGATGCCGATTTCAACATCTGCCTCTACCCGGAAATCGCCGACACCGCCTGCCGCTGGCTCGATAAGACCTTCGGCCAGAAAGCCGTCCGCACCGTGCCGATCGGCCACGCCGCGACGCGCGACTTCATCGCCGAGGTCGCCGCACTTGCGGGCGTCGATCCCGCCGCGGCGCTCGATACGTCGAACCTGCCGTGGTGGAGCCGCTCGGTCGATTCGACGTACCTGACCGGCAAGCGCGTGTTAGTGTTCGGCGACGCGACCCACGCCATCGCCGCCGCTCGCGTCGCGCGCGACGAACTGGGGTTCGAGGTGATCGGCCTCGGCTGCTACAATCGCGAATTTGCGCGAGAACTAAAAGTCGCGGCGGCGCAGTACGGCGTCGAACCGCTCATCACCGACGATTATCTCGAGGTCGAAGCCGCGATCGCCGCACTCCAGCCTGAACTGGTGCTCGGCACACAGATGGAACGCCACATCGCCAAGCGGCTAGGCGTCCCCTGCGCGGTCATCTCCGCCCCCGTCCACGTGCAGGATTTCCCCGCGCGCCATTCGCCGCAGATGGGCTTCGAAGGCGCGAACGTGCTGTTCGACACCTGGGTCCACCCGCTCGTCATGGGGCTGGAGGAACACCTCCTCACCATGTTCCGCGATGATTTCGAGTTTTCGGATCATGCGGGGGCAAGCCATCTTGGGCACGCGACGAAAGCTCCCGAAGCGGTTGCCGTTGAACCTGTAGTCGCCGTCGCAGAACCCGGCGGCTGGACCCCCGAAGCCGAACGCGAACTGCTGAAAATCCCGTTCTTCGTCCGCGGCAAGGCGCGCCGGAACACCGAACGCTACGCGACCGAACAGGGCCTGCCTGCGATCACGCTGGCCACCCTTTATGACGCGAAGGCGCATTATGCCCGATAGTGTCGCCACCCCCGTCCGCGTGGTCATCATCACGCTCGACAATCACCTGTCGGGCGCGGTGCGGCGGGCGCGGGAACGGTTCGCGGGCACCGGGATCACGATCGGCTTCCACGCCGCGTCCGACTGGGCCGACAACCCCACCGCACTCGACGCCGCGCAAACCGATATCGCGCGCGGCGACATCATCCTGCTGACGATGCTGTTCCTCGAGGACCACATCCGTGCGGTGCTCCCGCAACTCCGCGAACGGCAGGAATACTGCGACGCGATGATCGGCCTGATGTCCGCCGCCGACATCGTGAAACTGACCCGCATGGGCGACTACCGCATGGACAAGCCCGCGACCGGGCTGTTGTCGCTGATCAAGAAACTGCGCGGCACGAACAAGGCGGGGGCGAGTTCGGGCGCGGGCCAGATGGCGGTGCTGCGGCGGCTCCCCAAACTGCTGCGCTTCGTCCCCGGCACCGCGCAGGACGTACGGGCGTATTTCCTGACGATGCAATATTGGCTGGCGGCGTCGGACGACAATGTCGTCGACATGATCCGCGCGCTGGTCGATCGCTACGCCGACGGCCCGCGCCGGGCGCTGCGCGGTACGCTGAAAGCCGAGCTCCCGCGCGAATACCCCGATGTCGGCGTCTATCATCCCGCGATCGTCGCTCGCATCGCGCACCACGTCACCGATCTGCCGGTCCGCCGCGGCACGAAAGGCACCGTGGGCCTACTGATGCTACGCTCCTACGTGTTGGCCAAGGATGCAGGCCATTACGACGGCGTGATCGCGGCGATGGAGGCGCGCGGGCTGGACGTGATTCCGGCGTTCGCGGGTGGGCTGGACGGCCGTCCAGCGATCGACAAATTGTTCATGAAGGACGGCGTCGCCACTGTCGACGCAGTGGTGAACCTGACTGGGTTCAGCCTCGTCGGCGGACCCGCGTACAACGATGCGGTCGCGGCGGAGGAAATTCTCGCCAAACTCGACCGCCCGTATATCGCCGCGCATCCGGTAGAATTCCAGACGCTGCAGGCATGGGGCGCGAACCGGCAGGGGCTGCTCCCGCTCGAAGCAACGATGATGGTCGCGATCCCCGAATTGGACGGCGCGAGCGGACCGATGGTGTTCGGCGGGCGCTCCGACGGATCGGGCGACGCCTGCACCGGCTGCGCGCGCAGCTGCACCTTCCCCGCCGCCGACAGCGTGCGTGCGATGCAGGCGTGCAGCGAGCGCGCCGAGATGCTCGCAGGCCGCGTGCTGAAACTGATCGAGTTGCGCCGCGTCGAAAATGCTGAAAAGCGCATCGGCGTGGTGCTGTTCAACTTCCCGCCCAACGCGGGCGCAGCGGGCACCGCGCAATTCCTGAGCGTGTTCGAATCGCTGCATGCCACGCTCAAGCGGCTGGCGAGCGAAGGCTACTCGGTCGACGTCCCCGAATCCGTCGATGTGCTGCGCAGCGCGATCCTCGGCGGCAACGCCGCGCGTTACGGCAGCGAGGCGAACGTCCATGCCCGTATCGGCGCGGACACGATCGTCGCGCGCGAAACATGGCTGAACGAGATCGAGGCGGCGTGGGGGCCAGCCCCCGGCAAGCTGCAATCCGACGGCACCAGCGTCCACATCTACGGCGCACAATTCGGCAACGTCTTTATCGGCATCCAGCCCGCGCTCGGCTACGAAGGTGATCCGATGCGCCTGCTGTTCGAGGGCCGCTTCGCCCCGACCCACGCCTTCGCCGCATTCTACCGTTGGCTGCGGGAGGATTTCCGCGCCCACGCCCTGCTGCATTTCGGCACCCACGGCAGTCTGGAATTCATGCCCGGCAAACAGGTTGGGCTGACCGCCGAATGCTGGCCCGACCGGCTGATCGGCACGATGCCGAACATCTACCTCTACGCTGCGAACAATCCTTCCGAAGGCGTGCTGGCCAAGCGGCGTTCGGGCGCGACGCTCGTCAGCTACCTGACGCCTGCGCTGACCAATTCGGGCGTGTACAAGGGGCTCGCCAACCTGAAGGGATCGGTTGATCGCTGGCGTGTCGCCGATTCCGGAAGCACGGAAATCGCGCCGCTCGAAGAGATCATACACGGACAGGCGGAAGCGCTTGACCTGAACGGCGACGATATCGCCGCGCTCGCCGCGAAACTCTATGAGATCGAACGCGAACTGATCCCGCAAGGGCTGCACATCGCGGGCGCAGCAACAACGCGCGAGGAGCGGGTCGACATGATCGCCGCCTCCGCCGAAGCACGCGGCGAGCCGATCGCGCACGACCAGATCGAGGCGCTGGTCGACGGCGCGCTGAAACCCACGACGCCGCTGCTGAAGGACATGGCCGCGCTGAACGCCGCGCTGGCGCAGAACGGCGAACTCGACGGCATCGTCCGCGCGCTGTCGGGCCAGTATATCCGCCCCGTCGCGGGCGGCGACCTGCTCCGCACCCCCGACATCCTGCCGACCGGGCGCAACATCCACGGCTTCGACCCCTTCCGCCTGCCCTCCGCTTTCGCGGTGCGCGACGGTGCGGAACAGGCGCAACGCCTCCTCGACCGCCGCGTCGCGGATTCGGGCCATCTCCCCGAAACGGTCGCGATGGTGCTGTGGGGCACCGACAATCTGAAAAGCGAAGGCGCGCAGATCGCACAGGCGATGGCGCTGATGGGCGCTAGGCCCCGCTTCGACAGTTACGCGCGGCTTGCCGGGGCAGAACTGATCCCGCTCGACGAACTGACGCACCCGCGGATCGACGTGATCGCCACGCTGTCCGGCGTGTTCCGCGACCTGTTGCCGCTCCAGACGCGGATGCTGGCTGAAGCCGCGCTCCTCGCCAGCAGCGCCGACGAACCGGTCGAGCGTAACTTCGTCCGGAAACATACGCTGGCGCACCAGGCCGAACACGGCTGCGACCTCGAAACCGCCGCGCTGCGCGTCTTCTCCAACGCCGAGGGAGCCTATGGCGCGAACGTCAATCTGATGATCGACAACGGCGGCTGGTCCGACCCCGACGAACTCGCCGACAGCTTCGAACGGCAAAAGGGGTTCGCTTACGGGGTGAAGGGCACGCCGGTGCGCCAGGCTGCGTTGCTCGCGTCGGCGCTGAAGACCGTCGATTGCGCGTACCAGAATCTGGAGAGCGTCGAACTCGGCATCACCACGATCGATCAATATGTCGACGCGCTCGGTGGGATCAGCCGCGCGGTGACGCGCGCCAAGGGCGTCCCGGCCCCGGTCTATATCGGCGACCAGACGCAAGGCGCGGGCAAGGTGCGCAGCCTTCAGGAACAGGTCGCGCTCGAAACCCGCACGCGGATGCTCAATCCCTTGTGGACCGAGGCGATGCTGCGCCACGGTTACGAAGGCGTGCGCCAGATCGAGGGCCACGTGACCACCACGATGGGCTGGTCCGCAACGACCGGAGAGGTCGATCCGTGGGTGTATCAGCGGATCGGCGAAACCTATGTGCTCGACGCAGAGATGCGCGAACGCCTGACGCGGCTCAACCCGCGCGCCGCCGCGCGCGTCGCGAACCGCCTGATCGAGGCGAGCGAACGTCAATATTGGACCCCCGACGCCGCGACGCTCGCGGCGCTGCACAATGCCAGCGACGCCATCGAGGATGCGCTGGAAGGCGTGACCGCGGCTGCCGCCTGAGAGGATTTAACACCATGGCCCTTCACGACCCGATACGACCAGACGGCGACGGCAGCGTGCAGGTCGCGCTCGACCCGCGCGACGAGATCACCGGCGCAAAGGTGTTCGCGGTGTACGGCAAGGGGGGGATCGGCAAATCGACCACCTCGTCCAACCTCTCCGCCGCCTTCTCGCTGCTCGGCAAGCGCGTGCTGCAGATCGGCTGCGACCCGAAGCACGACAGCACCTTTACGCTCACCAAGAAACTGATGCCGACCGTCATCGATGTGCTCGAAACGGTCGAATTCCATCACGAGGAGTTGCGTCCCGAAGACTATATGTTCGAGGGCTATAACGGCGTGATGTGCGTCGAGGCGGGCGGGCCGCCCGCCGGCACCGGCTGCGGCGGATACGTCGTCGGGCAGACGGTGAAACTGCTGAAACAGCATCATCTGCTGGAAGATACCGACGTCGTGATCTTCGACGTGCTGGGCGACGTGGTGTGCGGCGGGTTCGCCGCCCCGTTGCAGCACGCCGAGCGCGCGGTCGTGGTTGCGGCGAACGATTTCGACAGCATCTTCGCGATGAATCGCATCGTCGCCGCGATCAAGGCGAAGTCGAAGAATTACGAGGTTCGCATGGCGGGCGTCATCGCCAACCGCTCCGCCGCGACCGATGAGATCGACCGCTTCAACGAAGCGACCGGGCTGAAACGGCTCGCGCATTTCCCCGATCTCGACGCGATCCGCCGCAGCCGCCTGAAGAAATGCACGTTGTTCGAGATGGAATCGTCGCCCGAAGTCGACGCCGCCTGCCTCGAGTACAAACGTCTCGCCGCGCAGATGTGGGCCGGGTGCGAGCCGCTCGAGGCACGGCCCATGAAGGACCGCGAAATATTCGAGTTCCTGGGCTTCGAATGATGGCCAGCGCGCCCATCCTTCCTTCAACCTACGATCGCTATCGTACGCGGCTGGAGACCTATTTCGATCGCACCGCGTCGAAGGCGTGGGAACAGCTTACCTCCGACGCTCCGGTCAGCAGCATCCGCGCCACCGTCCGGGCGGGGCGTGAGCGGATGCGCGGCACGTTGCTGTCGTGGCTGCCCGACGACTTGACGGGCATACGGTTGCTCGACGCGGGATGCGGCACGGGTTCGCTTGCGATCGAAGCTGCCGAGCGCGGTGCCGAAGTGGTCGCGATCGACGTCGCGGGCAGCCTTGTCGCTGTCGCGCGGCGGCGTGCGCCCGCGCACCTGGCGATCGACTGGCGTGTCGGCGACATGCTCGATCCTGCGCTCGGGCGGTTCGACCATGTCGTCGCGATGGATTCGCTGATCCATTATCCCGCGTCCGAGATCGTCGCGACGCTCCGCGCGCTGGCCGGGCGAACGAACGGCTCGATCGTCTTTACCTTCGCGCCGCAGACGCCGCTGCTGATGGCGATGCTCGGCATGGGGCGGCTGTTCCCGCGCGGCAACCGCTCCCCTGCGATCCTGCCGATGCGCGACCGGCTGCTCCGCACGCTGATCGGCGATACGATCCCGACGGCGCGGATCGGTCGCGATCAACGCATCTCGGCCAGTTTCTACACCAGTCATGCGATGGAGGTGCTGACCGCATGAGCGGCATGGCCGCCCTCAAGGCCTCACTGGCCCCGCAATCGACGCCTGACGGCGCGCCCGAAAACAGCCGTGCCGACGCGCTGAAGAACGGCGCGTTCTGGAACCGGCTCGGTACGCGGTTCCTGCCGTTCGCGGATGCGGCGAGCGCGGAATTGCCGCTCGCGCGGTTGCTGCGGCTGTCGCTGTTCCAGGTGTCGGTCGGGATGGCCGCCGTGCTGCTGACCGGCACGCTCAACCGCGTGATGATCGTCGAGTTGGGCATGTCGGCCAGCATCGTCGCGGCGATGGTTTCGCTGCCGTTGCTGTTCGCGCCCCTGCGCGCGCTCGTCGGGCACCGGTCGGACCACCACCGCTCGCTGCTCGGGTGGAAGCGCGTACCGTATATCTGGTTCGGGACGCTGATGCAGTTCGGCGGGCTCGCGTTGCTCCCATTCGCGCTGCTCGTCATGTCGGGCGGCGGACAAGGCCCCGCGATCGGCGGCCAGATCGGCGCGGCGTTCGCGTTCCTGCTGATCGGCGCGGGGATGCACACGACGCAGACCGCAGGCCTCGCGCTCGCGACCGATCTCGCCCCCGAAGCGTCGCGCCCGCGCGTCGTCGCATTGCTCTACGTCATGCTGCTGCTCGGCATGATGGTCAGCGCGCTCGTCATCGGGCGGTTGCTAACCGATTTCACCCCGACCAAGCTCGTCCGCATCGTGCAGGGCGCGGCCGTCGTCACGATGGTGCTGAACCTCACCGCTTTGTGGAAGCAGGAGGCGCGCAACCGCGCCGCGACCGACCCGCAAGCGCCGCGTCCCGCGTTCGCCGCGATGTGGCGGCAGTTCGTTGCGCAACCGCGAACGATGCGGTTGCTGGTCGCGGTCGGATTGGGCGCGGCGGCGTTCTCGATGCAGGACGTACTGCTGGAGCCTTACGGCGGGCAGGTGCTCGGCCTGTCGGTCGGCGCGACGACCCGACTCACCGCATTGTGGGCGGCGGGGATGCTCGCCGGGTTCGCGCTCGCCGCGCGGCAATTGGGCGCAGGCGACGATCCGCACCGGCTCGCCGGGTTCGGCGGGGTGGTCGGGATCGCCGCCTTCCTGTGCGTGATCTTCGCCGCGCCGTTCACCGCCCCCGGATTGCTCTCGGTCGGTGCGTTGCTGATCGGTTTCGGCGCAGGATTGTTCTCGGTCGGCACGCTGACCGCCGCGATGAATATCGCCGATGAAGGGCGCACCGGCCTGGCGTTGGGTGCCTGGGGTGCGGTGCAGGCGACCTGCGCGGGCGCGGCGATCGCGGTCGGCGCGGTCGTGCGCGACCTCGTCTCCGCCGCTGCGGTCGCGCGCGATCTGGGACCGACGCTCGCCGCCCCCGCGACGGGTTATGCGCTCGTGTATCTGGTCGAGATCGCGCTTCTGCTCGGCACGATCGTCGCGCTCGGTCCGCTCGTCCGCGGCCGTGCGCACGAAATCAATCAACCGGCCCGGTTCGGCCTCAGCGAATTTCCGATCTGAAGGGGATGCTACGATGAACCTGGAACTCACCCGCGGAATCGACGTGGCGTTGCTGGTGTTCTACGCCTTCGTCCTGTTCTTCATCGCGCTGATCTTCTACCTGCGCCGAGAGGATCGCCGTGAAGGCTATCCGCTGGAGGACACGGTCACGGGCCGCGTCGACAGCCCCGGCGGGCCGCTGTCGCAGGCCACGCCCAAGACCTTTCGCCTGCCCCACGGACTCGGCTTCTCGACCACGCCCACCAAAGGGCGCGAGGCGGTGGACATCGCCGCACGCCGCACCGATCGCTTCCCCGGTGCGCCTTATTCGCCGACCGGCGATCCGCTGGCCGACGGCATCGGCCCCGCGGCCTGGGCCGATCGCGCCAAGCGCCCCGATGTGGATATGGAAGGCCATCCGCGGATCGCGCCGCTCAGCACATTGAGCGATTTCTTCGTCGCGCGCGGCGATCCGTCGCTGGTCGGCTGGCCGGTCTATGGCGCGGACGGCGCGAAGGCGGGCGTCGTCGCCGACCTGTGGGTCGATCGCGCCGAACGGCTGGTGCGCTATCTGCAGATCGAGGCCGCAGGCGTCGGGCGCGGCGTGCTCGCGCCGATGACGATGGCCAAGGTCGATCGCCGCCGCGGCCATGTCGTGATCGATGCGCTGAACGCCGCGCAGTTCGCGGGCGCGCCGGTTCCGGCCGAAAGCAACACGATCACGCTGTATGAGGAAGAACGCGTCGTCGCATACTTCGGCGGCGGCTATCTCTACGCCAACGCCAGTCGACAGGAGCCGTACCTGTGACCCCGACCGAATATGAAGTCGAACCGATCCCCGGCCTGCCCGGCCATTTGCCGCCGGGCGAGCGCATCCTGTGGCAGGGTTCGCCCGATCGCCGCACGCTGGCCCGCACCGCGTTCCACACACGATTGGTGGCGGCGTATTTCCTCGCGCTCGCAATCGTCTCCGCAGTGTCGGGATCGATGTTCGGCCTGCTGATGACCGCCACGCTCGGCACTTTGTCGGTCATCCTCCTCAACCTCCTCGCCTGGTGGTCCGCGCGATCGACGATCTACACGCTGACCGACCGGCGGATCGTGCTGCGGATCGGCATGGCGTTGCCGACCTGCATCAACCTGCCGCTGATGCAGGTCGGGGCGGCGGGACTTCATCTGCACACGAACGGCGTCGGCGATGTCGCGCTGGCGCTCGCGACGCGGCAGCCGCTCGGTTACGCGACATTGTGGCCGCACGCGCGGCCGTGGAAGCTTGCGCGGCCCGAACCGATGCTGCGCAGCATCGACGACGCGACGCGGGTCGGCGCGCTGATCGCGCGGACCTGTCTTTCGGTCAATCCGACCGGGGCGCTGACCCCGGCCACGACGCCCGACGCGCATTATCCCGAGGCGGTGGCGGCATGAGCAAGCACGACCACGACAATATGCTGCCACGCGGCGCGCTGTATTTCGCGGGCGGGCTGGTGATCTTCGCGCTCGCCGCGACCGCGACCGCGCGCATCGCGAACATAACGCCTGCCGCCTCACCCGCCGTGCTGCGCGCCGAGACCAAGGACGCGCCCATTGCGTCGCGGCACCTGCGCTTCGTCGATCGCGGCGAAGGCGCGGTGGTCATCACCGATACGCAAACCGGACAGATCGCGCATATCGTCAAGGCGGGCGAGGAAACCGGCTTCATCCGCGGCGTGATGCGCGGGCTGGCGCGCGAACGCCGGATGCACGGCATCGGCAATACGCCGCCGTTCGTCCTGACCCAGTGGCGCGACGGCCAACTGAGCCTGGACGACAGCGCGACCGGGCGTTCGATCGAACTCGGCGCATTCGGCAACACCAACCGCGCCGCCTTCGCCGCCTTGCTGGAACACACGACATGATCGGCCGGACCAGCTTCGACACGCCGTGCCGTGTGGAGATCGAACACAGCGAGGAATTTCTCTGCGCGCACGTCGACCTGCCCGACGCGATCGAGATTCGCCCCGGCGACCAGGTTCGCGTCCACGGCGGCGGCTTCGCGGTGCCGTTCGGCGAACGCCGCGTGTTCGAACGCACCGCGACGGTCGAACGTGCGGGCGCGCTCGAACGGCTGTGGACGAAGGTCGCCGGGCATTTCGAAATGGCCGAACTCTACGAAGTCAGCTTCAGTCCGGGAGCGATCCGATGAACGCCATCACCAAGATCGAAGCGGCGGACACCCTCGCCATCGCGCGCGAGGATACGGTCCTCAGCCCGCGCTTCTACACCACCGATTTCGCCGCGATGGACCGGATCGACGTGACCCCGGTGCGCGCCGAATGGGACGCGCTGATCGCCGAAATGGCGGCCGATCCGAACAAGCGCCACTTCCGCCGTGACGAAAGCTTTACCGGCGTCATCGAAAGCCTGCCCGACGGGTTGCGGCAGGAATTTACCGACTTCCTCGTCAGTTCGCTGACCGCCGAATTTTCCGGCTGCATCCTGTATGCGGAAATCGCCAAGCGCGTGAAGAACCCCGACATCCGGCAATTGTTCAAGCTGATGAGCCGCGACGAAAGCCGCCACGCGGGCTTCATCAACGATACGCTGAAGGACGCCGGGATCGGCATCGACCTGGGCTTCCTGACGCGGACCAAGAAATACACCTACTTCCGGCCGAAGTTCATCTTCTACGCGACGTATCTTAGCGAGAAGATCGGTTACGCGCGCTACATCACGATCTACCGCCATCTGGCGAAGCACCCCGAACTGCGCTTCCACCCGATCTTCCAGTGGTTCGAACTGTGGTGCAACGACGAATTCCGCCACGGCGACGCCTTTGCGTTGCTGATGCGCGCGGATCCGAAACTGCTGAGCGGCGTCAACAAACTGTGGGTCCGGTTCTTCCTCGTCGCGGTGTATGCCACGATGTACGTCCGCGATCACAACCGCCCCGCCTTCCACGCCGCGCTCGGCATCGATCCGTCCGATTATGATGCGCAGGTGTTCCGAATCTGCAGCGAGATCAGCCGTCAGGCCTTCCCGCTGACGCTCGACACCGACGCGCCGGGTTTCCGCGCCGGGCTGGAGGCGATGCGCCGGGCCGCAGCACGGATCGACGCGGGCAAGGCCAAGGGCGGGATCGCCGGGTTCGCGCAGCGCGCCGTCGGCGTCGCGGGTGCTGCGGTCACCTTCGCGCGGCTCTACCTGCACCGCACGAAGAAGAGCGAGGCCCCCGCGACGATCCGGCTGGTTCCGGCCTGGTGACGCTGGCGCCGCTCCTGTTCGCGCTCGTCATGTGGTTCGTCGGCACAGGCGCGGTCGTGTGGCTGGACAGCCGCCCGCGCGCGACGTTCCGCACCAGCTTTCGGATGGCGGGAATCGTCGCGCTAGCGGCGACCGCGGTCGTCTGGGCGACGCGCGGCGCGTACGACGCGACCGGTGCGTATATCGGGTTCGCCGCCGCAATCGCGATCTGGGGCTGGCACGAACTCGGCTTCCTGATGGGGTTCGTCGCGGGACCGAACCACACCCCCCGGCCCGCCGACGCCACCGGCTGGCGGCGCTTCCGCCTCGCCACCGCGACGGTCATTCACCACGAACTCGCACTCGCCGCCACTGCATTGGCGCTCGCGGCGCTGACCTGGGGCCAGCCGAACCAGAGCGCGACGCTGACCTTCGCGTTGCTGTTCGCGCTCAGGTTGTCGGCGAAGTTGAACCTCTATCTCGGCGTTCCGAACCTCAGCGACGAGATTTTCCCGGAACACCTTGCTTATCTGAAAACTCATTTCGGACGGCCGCGCGCGATGAACGCGTTGTTCCCGTTCTCGCTGTTGCTGGCGGGCGGGGCGTTCTGGTGGGCGTGGAGCGTCGCCGACGCGACGAGCGGCGGGACCGCCACCGCCGCGACGCTGATCGCGGGGCTTGCCGCGCTCGGTTTCGTCGAGCATCTTTTCCTGGTGTTGCCGCTCCGCGACGGGGCGATGTGGCGCTGGGCTTCGAACAGGGCCGTAAAGCCCGTCGTCATCACTGGAGGGGAGCCAAATCATGGCCAATGAGACGTTCGCCAAGGACACGTTCACAAGCGCGACGATGGATTATGAATCCTTCTTCGAACGCGAACTGGCGACGTTACGGGACGACGGGCGCTACCGCATCTTCGCCGAACTGGAACGCAAGCGCGGCGCCTTCCCGCGCGCGGCGCGCCACGCCGACGGCGCGGTCAGCGACGTGACCGTCTGGTGCTCGAACGACTATCTCGGCATGGGCCAGCATCCCGTCGTGATCGACGCGATGCACGCGATGCTCGACCAATGCGGCGCGGGTGCGGGCGGCACGCGCAACATCTCCGGCACCACCCACGCGCACGTTCTGCTCGAGGAAGAACTGGCCGATTTGCACAACAAGGAAGCGGCGCTGCTGTTCACCAGCGGTTATGTCTCGAACTGGGCGGCGCTGTCGACGCTCGCGAGCCGCCTGTCCGATTGCGTCGTGATGTCCGATGCGCTGAATCACGCGTCGATGATCGAGGGCATTCGTCACAGCCGCGCCGAATGCCAGCGCTTCACGCACAATTCGCCCGAAGATCTCGATCGCCGCCTGTCGCAGGTAGCGCCGGGCCGTGCGAAGCTGGTCGCGTTCGAAAGCGTATATTCAATGGACGGCGACATCGCGCCGATCGCCGAGATCCTCGACGTATGTGAGGCGCATGGCGCGCTGTCGTATCTCGATGAGGTCCACGCGGTTGGCCTCTACGGCCCGCGCGGCGGCGGCGTCGCCGAACGTGAAGGGTTGATGGACCGGATCGACGTGATCGAGGGCACACTCGGCAAGGCGTTCGGGGTGATGGGCGGCTACATCGCCGCGTCGGCCGCGCTCGTCGATTTCGTCCGCAGCTTCGCCAGCGGCTTCATCTTCACCACCGCACTGCCGCCTGCACTGGCGGCGGGGGCGGCCGCCTCGATCCGTCACCTGAAGGTCAGCGAGATCGAACGCGCCCGCCACCGCGACCGCGTGGCGCAAGTCCGCCGCCGCCTCGACGCGATCGGCATCCCGACACTCGACAACCCCAGCCACATCATCCCGGTGATGGTCGGCGACGCGAAGAAGGCGAAGATGATCAGCGACTGGCTGCTCGACGAACACGGCATCTATGTTCAGCCGATCAACTATCCGACCGTCCCCGTCGGCACCGAACGCCTGCGGCTGACCCCGTCGCCGGTGCACAGCGATGCGGACATCGACAAATTGGTCACCGCGCTGAGCGAAATCTGGTCGCATTGCGAACTCGCGCGGCGGGAGCTTGCGGCCTGACGCTGCAAGAACCCGGCATGGCCCTTAGTGGTCGGGAACAGACGCCAGCCACGCGCTTTCCTACAGACGCGCAGCCATGCTATGCCGCATAACTCGCTATGAATGCCGCTTTTTGACATCGTCGGCCAGGTTCGCGGAATGAAGCGCATTTCGTGTGAACTTGGGTGAACTTTGGTCGAAATCGCAGGGAATGCCGCCGCGTCCACGTCGAGCGGATCGTCATCCTTTATCCTGCCGGTTCCGATGCGGCATGATGGAGCGGCCTGAAACTAATCGTGCAGCGCGCGCTGGAACCGGCGCACCGCCAGCCAGACCGCAAACAAGACCAGCGGAACGGCCCCCGCCACGACCAGATCGTGCCTGGCCCCCGGCGTCGCCTTCACCACATAGGCGATGAGCGCGACCAGATAGTAACTGATCGCGACCACCGACAGCCCTTCGACCGCCTGCTGCAGGCGCAGCTGAACCCCCGTGCGGCGGTCCATCGATTCGAGCAGATCGCGGTTCTGCCGCGCGAGCGCGATATCGATCCGCGTGCGCAGCAGTGAACTGGCCCAGGCGGCGCGCTGCGACAGATCGTCGATCCGCGCGGAAAAGGAATCGCACGTCCTGACCGCCGGCACGAGGCGCCGTTCGGTGAAATCGGCCAGCGTCTGATAGCCACGCACCGCGCCGATCTCGAGGCTCGCCAGCCGCTCGGTCGACAGCGTTGCATAGGCGCGCGTCGCCGTCATTCGATAGCGCGTCGCCGCGGCGATCCGCGCCAGCTCGGCCGATACGAAAGTCAACTCGTCAAGCAACGCAGCATCGTCGGTGCCGGGTTCTGACACGGCGTGGGTCAACGTCGACAACCGTTGCTCCAGCCGAGACACCTCCGGCGTCGCGGTCTGAGCGGTCGGCAGTCCGAGCAGCGCCATGTTGCGGTAATTGCCCAATTCCTGCAGCCGCTGCACCAGTTGCGCGGTTTCGTCCCCCTCCAGCCCACGGTCGGCGACCAGCAACCGGCCATAGCCATCGGGATGGAGCGTGAAATCGGACATCGCGCGCGCCCGGCCACCCGCCACGTCGCACACGATCAGCGCCGTCGCCTCGAACATCGCCTCCAGCGCCGCTCTGTCAGGCAGCGCAGAGTCTTGCGAGGTAACCGCGATCTGCGTCGCGCGGATCACTTCACCGGGAAATGCCGCGATCAGATGATCCGCACCGGCAAAGTCGCCGGGATCGAACGGCGCATCGAACTGGCCTCCGCGGATTAAAGTGTAGCTCGCGAATTCGGTATGGCCCTCCCACACCAGCGTCAGCCCGTTCAGGGGGATCACGGCGTAACGTGCGTCCGCTGGCAATGTGACGCCGTGCGCGACCGCGATCTCGACGATCGCCGTGCGGCTCGCCGCCGCCGCCCCGTCGCCAAGCAATGTCACGACCTGCATCAACCGGCATGGCGACGAGAACCGCGGCAGGCGGCGGACGTGCATCTCCGCCGACAGCGCGGCGCGCAACCTGTGGCTGGGGATGCTCAGCCGGTGCGGTTGCGCCCCGGCTGTCATCCGAGAAGGATTACCGCGTCGCGGTTACCGGCGCGGAGGGCGTCCCCTCCTGTCCCTCGCTCGCTGCGGCCGGCGGGATCGACGGCGCGCCGCCCTTCAGCGACGCGGGCGTCGCGACCGGGAACAGCCCCGGCGCTTCGCTGCGCATCGACACCCCGCCAAGCGGCTTCGCCAGCCCCTGGTGACACGTCAGGCAATTCGCTTTGTAAGGATCACCGTGCGGCCCCTTGCGATTGGCGGGAAACACCGACGCCAGGCTGTTGATATACTCGTCGTTCACGTCGCGCACCATGCGGATGCCGTAATAAGCCGTCGCCCGCTGCGCGCGGCTGAGCGGCCAGGCGCCCATCGACTGCGTATTGTGGCAATAGGTGCAGTTGACGCCCAATGCGCCCGAGATGTGCATCATCAGGCCATAGGTCGCCTCGGTCTGCTTGATCGACGCGCCGGGCGTGCCGCTGCGCAATCCCGTATCGCCCGCGATCCGGATGTTATCGCCGCCCTGCAAATAGGCGGCGAAAGGATCGGACGGCAAAGATGCGTATCCGACATTGGGGTCGGGCGTATTCTGCCCCCGCTTGTTCCCGCGGATCGTCAGCATCGTCGGCGATCGCTCGGCCAGCGCCCATTTATATTCGGGCACCGCATTGCCGCGGTGGCAGGTCCAGCACGTCACCCCGGTCTGCCCGACATGGCTCGCCCAGCGCGTGTTCAGCGTGCGCGTCATCTGCAGCATCCGGCGCGCGACGACCTTGGTGTATTTCTCGTCGGACGCCAGGTTCGCCGGGTTGTGGCAGTAATTGCAGCCCTGTTCGGGCGGCGCGACCCATTGCGTGATCTCCGCCATCAGATGATCGAAGCGCTGCGAACTGAGCCCGCCCAGCACGGGCACGTTCTGGTACGTTGCGGCCGCGGTCGGACCCTCGTCGGGGGGCAACGGATAAGGTTGCTTGGGGATCGCAGCCGCGGCGCGAACCGTCGTCGGATCGACGATCTGATCCATGCCGGTGCCGCGAAAGCCGGTCTGCTGCGACACCTTGGGACCGAGCTCGCACGCGCTCAGCACCAGCGGCAGCGCGATCATTGTGGGGGCTAGAAGCCGGTTCATCGCACTGCCCCCGCCAGCGTCGCGGGATCGACCGTACCCGTCGTCGGATACGCCGGCGCATAATGATGCTCGATCGCCCAAAGATACCAATTGTCGACCACGGTGCCCGTCAGCAGGATGCCGATCCCACCGGTCAGCGTCGTCAGCACCGCGAACCACCACGCCCAGCGATGGATCGATTCCATCGTCGCGTTGAATCCCATCGTCCAGCGCCAGAACAATGCCGCGCGTTCGGAGGCGGTGCCGCGGTCGGTGATCTGTTCGATCTCGCGCTCCCCGCCATAGCGCCCGACCGCCAGGATCGTCGCGCCGTGCATCGCGAACAGCAACGTCGATCCGTAGAGGAACGCGATCGATAGGCAGTGGAAGGGATTGTAGAACAGATTGCCGTAACGGATCGAGAAGGCCGCGGTCCAATCGAGGTGCGGGAAGATGCCGAACGGCACGCTTTCCGCCCAGCTGCCCATCAACATGGGACGGATAAAGCCCAGCACGACCATCAACCAGATCGCGCTGGCGAACGCCCACGACACGTGCGTCCCCATGCCGAGCGCGCGCGCCCGCACATATGTCCGCGCCCACCACAGGACGACCGATGTCGTCAAGCAGAAGCCGGCGATCTGCCACCACCCGCCTTGCGCCAACGGCACGAATAGGGTGAAGCCCCATTCCGGCCCCGGCGGCTCCAGCGCCAGCCACGGCAGTTGCCGCACGAACTGAACCGGATCCCAATTGACGCTGGCCCACATATTGAGCCCGGTGATCTCGAACGCGAGTAAGCCGAAGATCAGCGACGCGATGCCGAGCTTGCCGAGGTAGATCGGCCCGATCTGCGCCGCGCCGATCTTGCCCATCCAATAGGACGAACCCGGCCGCCCGATCCGATCGAACGATCCCGCCGGCAGCCGCGGCCCTGTTTCCGGCGTGCCCCTGATCTGCACCTGGGTGAAGAGATTCTGATAGCGTGCCATGTCAGCGTCCCCTCACGACCAGATCGGAAGATTGAGCCACCACGTCCACCATTCGGGCCAGCCGCGCGTCCACAGCGGCCCCGAAATGATGATGCACACCGCGCTCCAGAAGCCCGCGCTCAACGCCAGGAACAGGCCGAGCCGGTGGATGCCGAGCGTGCCGATCGAATAACCGATCGTGTCGCGGAAGAAGGTGTCCTCATATTCGGGCGACTTCACCTCGCCACCTTTTGGCGGATTCACTGCCGACAGGATCAGCCCGCCATGCAGCGCCAGCGCCAGCGTGGTGGTGAAGAAGAAGCTCACCGCGATCATGTGCGCGGGATTGTAGTGGAAATGGAGGTACTGGTATCCGGTGTTCGACACCCAATCGAGATGGCTGAAGATGCCGTAGGGGAAGCCGAAGCCCCACGCCCCCAGCATCATCGGGCGGATCACCACCAGGCTGATGTAGGCGAAGATCGCAAAGCCGAACGCGAACGGCACATGGTATCCGATGCCCAGCTTGCGGCATATCTCCACCTCGCGCAGCGCCCACGAGACGAACGCCCCGATCGCGCACAGGGTGATGATCTGCCAGAAACCGCCTTCGCGTAACGGCGCCAGGCCCAGGCCATAGGATATGTCGGGCGGCGCGATCGAAATCAGCCACGGGTTCCACGTCGGCCCCAAAGAGGCGGCGTAGAAGATCAGCGCCGTGCCCAGCACCGCGCAGATCAGGCTCGTGACGCCGAAGAACCCGACATAAAAAGGACCGACCCAGAAATCGAAGAGGTCGCCGCCGATCAGCGTGCCGCCCCGCACCCGGTATTTCCGCTCGAAGCTCAGCAGCATGACGGTCCCTCCTTCCGCCGGACGCGCGCCGGCGGGTCGCTCAAAGTCTAGTCCGTGCGTCTGGACGGACGCGGCCCGCAGGGTGCGACCGCGCCCGTCCTCGCGCCCGCGCCGTTAAGGCGTGGTCGTGGCCGCAACCGGCGCCACCGTTGCGACAGGTGCCGCCTTCGGGCCGTCGAGCCAGTTGAACTTGTCGGTGCTGAGCAGGATGAAGTGAATCAGCAATGCCAGCACGAACAGGAAGATAAACAGCGCCACCAATGAGCGGCGCGGATCGAAGATAAGCCAGATTCTCCACATGACGTGGCTCCTTTCAGTTTGCGTTAGTCACGCGTCTCACCAGCCTACAGCCAGGGCCGCCACATCCACGCGAGCACGTGTGCGCCCACCGCGACGGCGGTGAAGATGAAGAAGCTCGACATGAAGAGTTTGTGGAACTCCTTGGCTTCTTCAGGGGTCAGGTACGTTCCCGGCCCGACCCTTTCGTCTCTCTCTCTCAAATCGCCCATGGTTTGATCTCCGGTTCTCGGACGAGGATGGGAGCGTGATGCGCGCTCCCCGGCGGCATCCACGCGCGGACGGGCCGGGCGGGGATTGGCTGTTGCGCGGCATGGCGCAGAATATTGAGGCTGCGGTCGGTCATGCCGCGCTGCTTTCGGTCAGCGCCGTGGCGAGGCGCTCCGGGGTGACGGATGCTTCGCCCGCGCGGCGCGCAGCGCGTTCGGCGGCGTCGCGGATACGCTTGGCGGCGGAGATGCGGACCAGCACCGGTTCGCGTTCGAGCCGTGCGTCGAGCGCAGCCTTCGCCGCCTCGTCCCACGCGATCGCGCGTTCGGCCCGTGCGGGCGTCGCCTCGACCGCGTCGAGCTGCCCGGCGAGTGGCAGAATGTGGAAAAGCGCGTCGAACAACGCGTTGCACACCTCCTGCACCAGATACGTCGCACCGGCATAGCCCATGAACGGCGTGCCAGTGTGGCGGCGGATGACCGCGCCGGGGAAGCTCGCGGGAATGTAAACGCTACGGCCGCCAGCCTCGGCCATGTACATCCGTTCGTTGAAACTGCCGAAGAGGACGAGCGGCGGCGTATCGCGGATCATGTCGCGTACCGCCTGATTGTCCGATTTCGTCCCCGCGCAGCGCGACACCGCGAAGGTGCATGGCAGCCCCATGTCGCCTTCGAGGAAATTGCGGATGCCGCGCGCATAAGTTTCGGTCGCGACGATGCCGAAGCTGGCGGTGCCGAAGAAATCCTGCGTCACCGATCGCCACAGATCCCATAGCGGCTTGATCGTGGTGTGCTTCTCGCGCTCGATGAACGGTTCCGGGTCCAGCCCGGTCAGCTCGCCCAGCTTGCGCAGGAACAAAGTGGTCGATTCCAGCCCGATCGGGGCCTGCAGATATGGCCGCTCCAGCGTCTCGCACAGCCCGCGTCCGAATTCGCGGTACAGACACACGTTGACGCTGGCGTCCGCCAGCTTGCGCACATCGGCCAGATGCGCGCCCAGCGGAAACGCCATGTTCACCTCCGCGCCGATCCCCTCGATCAGGCGGCGGATCTCGTGCAGGTCCGACGGGCAGTTGAACGTGCCGTACATCGGTCCGATGATGTTGACTTTGGGCTTCTGTCCGTCCTTCAGCGCTTTGGGCGCGAGCACCTTCTTCGGGCCGAACTGCGTCCATAGCCAGGTCAGCGCGCGGTCGGCCGACTGCCATTGATCCTCGTCGATCGTGCGCGGCAGGAAGCGGACGACGTTGGTCCCCTCGGGCGTCACGCCGCCGCCGATCATTTCGGCGATCGAGCCGGTCACGACGACCGCGGGCAGATCGGGATCGAGCGTCTTCCACGCGCGCCGCATCGCGCCCTCGGTCCCATCGCGACCGAGTTCCTGTTCGCCCAGCCCGGTGACGACGATCGGCAGCTCGTGCGGCGGCAGCGCATCGGTGTAGTGCAGCACTGATGTGACGGGCAGATTCTCGCACCCCACCGGGCCGTCGATGATGACCTGCAGGCCCTTGATCGCGGTGAACGCGTAAACCGCGCCCCAATAACCGCCCGCGCGATCGTGATCGATGATGAAGGTCATACCCCCACC
The DNA here is from genome assembly GCF_024758705.1 of Sphingomonas sp. SUN019. Classification (NCBI taxonomy): domain Bacteria; kingdom Pseudomonadati; phylum Pseudomonadota; class Alphaproteobacteria; order Sphingomonadales; family Sphingomonadaceae; genus Sphingomonas; species Sphingomonas sp. SUN019. Next base: position 2,085,791 of record NZ_CP096971.1, read on the forward strand.
GCCTCTTCCGCCTTCGCAGCGGCGATGCGTTTGGCGGCGAACTTCGCGCGGAAATCGGGGCGGTCGACGGGGGTGGTTTCCCACACGCCCGCGGTCGCGTCGCGGCCGACGCCCTCGAAGAACGCGGTCATCCGCGCGAAACGGTCGCCGTTGGCCATCGCGGCGTTGACGACGGTGGCCAGGCTCCCCGCCCCCGCCGGCCCCATCAACGGGCGCGCCGAAATGAGGTTGGTGAAGTACAGCGCCGGAATGCCCTTGGCCTTGGCGTGCTGGACCACCGGCGTCGTGCCGATCGCGAGGTCGGGGCCGAATTCCGCGACCGCCGCCAGATCCTGCTCAAGGCTCGCGCGATATTGCACGCGGCAACCCTTTGCCTCCAACCAGGCGCGGTCCGCATCGGACCAGGGCGTCCGCGGGCAGGCGGTGCCGACGTACGGCACGTCCGCACCGCTTTCGATCAGCAGTCGCGCGACGAGTAGTTCGGATCCTTCATAGCCCGACACCGTGACGCGGCCCTTGATAGGGTTGGCGGCGAGGCCGGCGCGGATCGCGGGGACGAAGCGGTTCTTGGCCACATCCACCGTTTCCTGAGCGATACCGCATGCCTGCCCGATCACGTCGAGCCACGCCGCCGTTCCGTCGACGCCGACCGGCGCCGATCCGACGATAGTACGCCCCGCCGCATCGAATTCGCGGACGCTGGCGGTGTAGAACGGATGGATCGCAGCGACGACCGCGCAATCGAGCGCCGCATACAGCTCGCGCCACTCGCGCGTCGGGACGACCGGGCCAGCCGCTAGGCCCAGCGGCGCTAGGAGCATTCCCACGCCCGGCGGATCGGCCGGGAACATCTCGCCCAGCAGAGCCACCGTCGGCAGGTCCGATCGTTCTTTTGGCGCCAGCACCGGCCCAGCCTCGGCCTCGCGCCGCGCGTAGCTCAGCATCGCACCCGCGAGCACGTCCTTCGCCTCGGCATGGGTCGGCACGCCGAAGCCAGGCACGTCGATGCCGATCACGCGCACGCCATTGATCTCGTCGGGCAGCAATTGCAGCGGAACGCCGCTCGCGGTCGGCACGCACAGGTTGGTGACGATGATCGTGTCGTATAGCGCGGGGTCGGCAAGGCCCTCGACCGCCTCCTTGATGTCCTCGAACAACTTGCCGGTGACGAGCGTTTCGGAACTGAACGGCACGTAGCCGACGCTGCGTTTCGCACCGTAGAAATGGCTGGTGAAGGTCAGGCCATAGACGCAGCACGCCGATCCTGAGAGCACCGTCGCGGTGCGGCGCATCCGCAGGCCCACCCTGAGCGACCCGAACGCCGGGCACATCGATTGCGGCTGATCGTGCGGGCCGACCGGGTAATCGGTTGCGTAGCGATCAAGCACCCCGGCCTTACCTGCCGCGACCGCGGCGTCGCGTAGCGTATCCTTCGACGCGCAGCCGCCCTCTGGCGCGGCTGGCGCGACCGAGAGGCGATCGGGCTGGCGCGTCTCAGGCCGCGTCATAGACGACCTCAAGACTCGGCTTCGGCACATAGGCCGCACCGCGCATGTCGGCTTGGCTTGCGGATTTCAGCGAATAATCCGCCCCCGTCACGTCGGCGCTGAACAGCCCCAGCAGTCCGTCCTGATCGAGTGGCGTCGGGCGCAGCGGCGGCGCTTCGGCGACGTTGACCGCCAGTTCCTCGAACAGCGACGCCCATTGCCCGCCGGGCTTGCCGATGATCTGATAGTTCGCGCTCTTCTTGCGGATATCCTCGTTTGCGGGGATCGCGGTCAGTACCGGGATGCCCACTGCCTCCGCGAACGCATTCGCCTCACCCGTGCCGTCGTCCTTGTTCAGGATCATCCCCGCGACGCCGACGTTGCCGCCCATCTTGCGGAAATATTCGACCGCCTTGCAGACGTTGTTGGCGACATATAGCGATTGCAGATCGTTCGACGCGACGACGATGACCTTCTGACACATGTCGCGCGCGATCGGCAGGCCGAACCCGCCGCACACCACATCGCCCAAGAAATCGAGCAGGACATAGTCGAAGCCCCATTCGTGGAAGCCCAGCTTCTCGAGCGTCTCGAACCCGTGGATGATGCCGCGGCCGCCGCAACCACGGCCGACCTCAGGGCCGCCTAGTTCCATCGCGAAAACGCCGTCGCGCTGAAAGCAGACGTCCTCGATGCCGATCTCCTCACCCGCCAGCTTCTTCTTCGAGCTGGTCTCAATGATCGTCGGCGTGGATTTGCCGCCGAACAGCAAGCTCGTCGTGTCGCTTTTGGGATCGCAGCCGATCAGCAATACGCGCTTGCCCTGTTGCGCCATCATGTAGCTGAGGTTGGCCAGCGCGAACGACTTGCCCGATCCGCCCTTGCCATAGATCGCGATGATCTGCGTTTCCTTGGTCACCGGACCCGTAGGCACCGGATCCGGTTCGAACGACGCTTCCTCGCGCAACGGTCCTGGATCGAACATGCTCACATCGTTCTCCAGTCGAGGACCATCTTCAGGCAATCGCCGCCCGCAAATGCCGCGGGATAGGCATCGCTCGCCTCCATTGCGGGGCGGACGTGGCTGACCAATCCGTCGAGCCGCAACGCGCCCGATGCGACCAGTGCGATCACCGCAGCGAGGTCCACAGGCGTGAACTCGGCCGATATCCGAAGCCGCGCCTCACGCATGAAGGCGGGCGGAAAGGCGAAGGTCACGCGGTCGTAGAAGCCTGCAAGCGCGATCTCGCCGCCCTTCGCCAGCCGCGGCACCAACGCGTCGAGCACATCGCCACCGCTGGCGTCGCAGATCGTGGCATAGTCGCGGCGTTCGTCGGCCGACGGATCGATCGCGACGCCATCGCACCGCGCAGGATCGGTTTCCCAGATCGTCGGCGCGGCATGGCCGAGCGCCACCGATACGCGCGCGATCAGTCGCCCGAGCACGCCGTGCCCGACCACCAATTCGGGCGCCTTGCCCCCCACCACGGCATGATGCGCGGTTGCGGCGAGGGCGACCAGGATACCGTCCGATCCCAGCCGTTCCGGTACGGGAATCGCGCGCGCCGCGGGCAGGATCACGCGCCGCGCCGTCCCGCCGAACAGCCCGCGCGCGTCGGCGAAGCAGTTCGCGCCGGGGACGAACACCCATTCGCCGATCCGCGCGCGCACTTCCGCCCCCGCGTCGACCACGCGGCCGACCGATTCGTAACCGGGAACAAGCGGATAGCCCATGCCGGGGAAGCTCGGCATCCGGCCGGTCCACAGCAATTTTTCGGTGCCCGAACTGATCCCGCTCCAGTCGATCTCGACGAGCACGTCTGCGGAGCCGAGCGGATTGAGCGCAAGCGAACGGAGCGACAGTCGCTCCGGCGCTTCGAGCAGGACCGCGATCGAGTCCATCCGCTCCCTCCTCTCGCGAGAGGCCTACATCAGGTCTCTTCCCGCGACCGTCAGACTATATGGACGAAAGGATATGTCAACTCTACTTGACGCAAGAAAGTGTCAACGATCCGCGACGATGACCCGGACCGTGATCGGCAGCGCGGTGCGGTATTCGCGCGACCGGCTGAACCCGGCCCGCCGCAGCATCGCGCGGATCTCATCCGCGGCACGCGGTCGCCCCGATCCCATCGCCAGCAGGTAGAGTCCGAAATACGCGTCGCCTGCCGGTCGCGCGCCGGGCGTGTCCGCCATCGGCTCTGCGATCAGCAATCGCCCGCCAGGGGGGAGCGCGGCATGGGCCGCGCGGAGCAACGCCAGCGCGGGCGCGTCGTCATGGTCATGCAGGATGCGGATCAGCGAGATCAGATCGTAGCCGGTCGGCAAAGAATCGCGCAGGAAGTCGCCGCCGTGAATCGCCGCCGCCGCCCCCAACCGGGTCGCCGCACGCGCGCCGACCGCGGGCAGGTCGAACAGCCCCAATGCCAGATGCGGCGCGCGTGCGGCCACCGCCGCCAGAAACGCGCCTTCACCCCCGCCCACGTCCAGCAATCGCCGATGGCGCTTGAGCGGACAGGCATCGATCACCTGATCCGCGACCAGCGGCTGCGACGCCGCCATCAACCCCGAATAGGCCGCGACTCGCGCGTCATCCCCCGCTCCGGGTTCCCTGGCATATTGCCAGTAACGCGCCAGTTCGCCTCCGCCCCCACCGCGCCGGAGCAGAGCGACCGGATCGGCGAGGTCCGCATACAGCGCAGAATGATGCGCGACCATCTCGGCAATGCCGCGATTGCCGCGAAGCGCTGCACCGGCACTGCCGAGCGTCCACGTATCGCCAACACATTCCGCCAGATCGAGCGCCGCCGCCGCGCGCAACAGCCGCAACGTGCCCTCCACCGGCAATCCGATCCGCGCCGCCATCATGTCCGCTTCGCCCGGTGCTTCGGCCAACGCATCGATCAGCCCGAGTTCGACGCACGCCGCCAGCGTCTGCGAATAGGTGAACCCCGCGACCAGATCGAACAGCACGCGCGCATGGTGCCGCGCGACGGGGCGGGTCGGCGGGAAGCGCGCCGCAAACCTCTGGAAGCGCCCGCTCGAAAGGATACCGTTCCGCCAGACGGTCCAGCGCAGCCGCCACGATCCGTCGCTCATGCTGGACAATCCATATGTCCAGTGGATTGGACATATGCTAGGCCTTCGTCAACGAAAGGACGCGAATGCCGGACGGGCGCGTGATCGTGATCGGGGCGGGGATCGGCGGGCTGACGAGCGCGGCGCTGCTCGCCGCGCGCGGCTGCGACGTGACCGTCGTCGAGGCCGCGGACACGCCCGGCGGCAAGGTCCGCGCGATCGATGTCGGCGGGCGGATGGTCGAAGCGGGGCCGACCGTCTTCACCCTGCGCGAGATATTCGAGGAGGTCTTCGGCGAGTGCGGCGCGTCGCTCGACGATCATGTCGTCACGCAGCGCGCAGACATCCTCGCGCGCCATGCGTGGAGGGAGCAGCGGCTGGACCTGTACGCCGACCGCCAGGCGAGCGAGGACGCAATCGGCGCGTTCGCGGGCGCTGCCGAAGCGCGCGGTTATCGCGACTTCAGTGCCGAGGCGAGGCGGCTTTACGATGCGCTGGACCGGCCGTTCCTGCGGCGCACGAAGACCGACCCGCTGACGCTCGGCTGGCGGATGGGCGTGGGCGGTCTGCGTGATTATGCGACGCTGCGCCCGTACTCGTCGATGTGGCGCGCGCTCGGCGGCTATTTCGCCGATCCACGGCTGCGGCAATTGTTCGCACGTTACGCGACTTATTGCGGATCGTCGCCGTTCCGCACCCCGGCGACGCTGATGCTGATCGCACATGTCGAGGCCCGCGGCGTGTGGTTGATCGAGGGTGGGCTGTCGGCGTTGGCGAGCGCGCTCGAAGGCCTGGCGAAACGCCAGGGCGCACGCTTTCGCTATGCCGCGCCGGTGTCGCGCATTGTCGTCGATAACGGCCGCGCGGCGGGGGTCGAACTCGCCAGCGGCGAGCGGATCTCGGCGGATTCGGTCGTGTGCAACGCCGATCCCGCCGCGCTCGGCGACGGGCGCTTCGGGGTGACGGCGACGCGCCGCGTGCCGCCTGCGAGCCGCTCGCTCGGCGCGCTCGTCTGGCTCGCGAATGTGCAGTCCGATGGCTTTCCACTCACGCGTCACAACGTGTTCTTTTCGAGCGACTACCCTTCCGAGTTCGCCGCACTCCACGCCGGTCGCCAGCCCGACGATCCCACCGTCTACGTCTGCGCCCAGGACCGTGCCGCGAACGAAGGCCAAATCGACGGCCCCGAACGCCTCCAGATCATCGTCAACGCCCCCGCCACCGGCGACCGCGCCGGGCCATCCCCACAGGAGATCGAACGATGCCAGCACGCGATGCGCACACGGCTTTCGCAGGCGGGGCTTTCCGTCGACTGGACGGCGCCGACGAAGCTGCTGACCCCGCACGATTTCGAGCGCCTCTGTCCGTCGACGGGTGGAGCCCTTTATGGACGGGCCTCGCACGGGTGGGCGGCGTCCTTCCTGCGCCAGGGCAGCCGGACGCGGATCCCTGGGCTCTACTGCGCGGGCGGGAGCACGCACCCCGGCGCGGGCGTGCCCATGGCGGCCTTGTCGGGACGGCTGGCCGCCGACTGCCTGCTCAGGGACCGCGCTTCGACGTTCGCGTGGACGCGCGCGGCTATGCCTGGTGGTACATCGACGCGACGAGCGGAGACGGTCGCTACGGGCTGACCATCATCGCCTTCGTCGGCAGCGTGTTCTCGCCGTATTACAAGATCACCGGCCGCGGCGATCCGGAGAACCATTGCGCGATCAACGTGGCGCTCAACGGCCCGCGCAGCAACGCCTGGGCGATGACCGAGCGCGGGCGCGGCAAGGTATCGCGCGGAGCCGACCATTTCGCGGTGGGGCCGAGTTCGGTACACTGGGACGGCGATTGCCTGACGATCGACGTCGACGAGATTTCCGCGCCGCTGCCGTACCGCGTCAAGGGGCGCGTGCGCGTGTATCCCGAGCTGATCGGCACGACCGCGTTTCAACTCGATCCGGCCGGGCGGCACCGCTGGCACCCGGTCGCACCGCGTGCGCGGGTCGAGGTGGAGATGGCGCATCCCGGCGTATCGTGGTCAGGCGACGGCTATGTCGATTCGAACTTCGGCGAGGAGCCGCTGGAGGCTGGGTTCGCCGATTGGCATTGGTCACGTGCGCACCTCAACCGCGATGTCGCGGTGCTATATGAGGGCGTCCGACGCGACGGGACGCCGTTCGACCTCGCGCTGCGCTTCGACCGGCAGGGGCGATGGCATGATATGCCGCAACCGCCGTCGGCGCCGCTGCCGCGCACCGGCTGGCTGGTCGAGCGGCTGACGCGCGCTGACAAGGGGTTCGCGCCAAAGGTCGCCGGAACGTGGATCGACGCACCCTTCTATGCGCGCTCGGCGATCGACACCCGCCTGTGGGGCGAGGATGCGCGCGCGATCCACGAAAGCCTGTCGCTCAATCGGTTCCGCTCACCGATCGTCCAATCGATGCTCCCCTACCGGATGCCGCGCAGCATCTTCTGATTTCTTGCGGCCAGCTTCAATCTTGTCGGCGGCGATCTCGCGGTTGACCGAGATGATCTGCCACCCGGCGAAGCCCAGCACGACGACGCCCGTGAAGACCATTTCGATCCAGCCATAATGCTCGTTCATGTCGCCTCCTCCCGGATGATGGCCGCAACGTCCGCCGGTCTTTCTTCGTGCGCAAGATGGCCCAGTCCGGGCAATAGCATCGCGCGCCCGTTCTGCACCAACGCCACCGCTTCGGCCGCGTAGCGCGCCGCGATCGCGCTGTCGGCCTCGCCGTGGGCCAGCAGCAGCGGCGTCGCCAGCCGCGGTAGGTCGCGGCGCAGCGCCTCCAAATCCCATTCCGCCATCATCGTGATCGCCCCCGCAACGTGCGACGAATTGCCGAGCAGCCGCGCGTAAAGTTCGGTCCCGCGCGCGTCGATCCGCGATCCGGTGCTGCGCGGCAGGAAGCGCGCGACCTCGCCCGGCGTGCGCGCGATCCGCGCCATGATATGCGGCGCGAACGGATTGACGAACAGCGCGCGGGCGAGCGCAGGGAACAGCTTCGCCGCGAGGCCCGGAAACGGCAGCAGCGCCGCGCTCAATCCGATGATCTTTTGCGGTTCGACGAAGCCGTCGAGCGTCATCCGGATGCCGATCGCAGCGCCCGCCGAATGCCCGACGATCGCGACCGATTTCATGTCGAGTTTGACCAACAACGCCGCCACCGCGCGCGCCATCGCCGGCATCGACAATCCGCCAATAGGCCTTCCGCTGGTGAAGCCATGCCCAGGCAGATCGGGCGCGATCACGGTAAAATCCGGCGCGAGCAACGGCAGCAGATCGCGCCAGCTATGCGTCGCCGCGCCAGTGCCGTGGAGCAGCAACAGCACCGGCCCCGCTCCCGCGACCTGGACGTGCCAGCGCAAGCCCCCGGCATCGACGAAGCGGCTCGCATCGCGATTCGGCCAGTCGCGCCCCTCGACCGCCCAGCGCGGCGTCATCGCGGCTGCACGGCGGTAACCGCGGCGTGCATCGTCTGCGCATCGGCGCGTGGCAGCGACAAATAGCGCGCACCCATCGCCGCCGCGAGCCGCGCGCCCTCCGGCCGCGGCCGCGTGGAGATATCGACCAGGGCGCCCGCAATTCCCGCCGCACCGATCGCACGCGCCGCCGCTTCGGCCTCGGCCTGCGGATCGACGCCGACGTTGGCACGCCCGTCGGTCAATACGACGATGAACGGCGTCCGTCCCCGCGCCCGCGCGCCCTCCGCCAGTTCGCGCGCCGCATCGAGGCCCGCGGCGATCGGCGTCCCCCCGCCGCCCGGAAGATCGGCCAGCGAGCGCCGCGCGCGCGCCAGCGACCGCGTCGGCGGCAACAGCAAATCCGCCCCCGCACCGCGAAACGCCACGAGCGCGACCTGCGCGCGCTTCACATAGGCCTCCGCCAACAACAGCTCGACCGCACCCTTCGCTTCGGCGAGCCGAGCGACCGCCGCCGACCCCGACGCGTCGACCGCAAAGATCGTCGTCGCCTCCGCGCGCGTCTCGAACCGGCGGACGCGGAGGTCGTCCTTGCGGATACGCACGCGCCCATCCCCACCGCCCCGCACTTTCTGCCACGGCGCAGCGGCGCGGAGCGTATCGATCAGCGCCAGCCGCAAGCCACCGCGCGGTACCCCCGCGCGCACCCCGACCGGCCGCCCGCGCCGCGGCGAGCGGCGTTTCTCTCCCGCCCCGCGCGAATGCCCCGTCCGCCGACCGTCACCATTCGCAATTGCGGCGAGCAGATCGGGCGGTAGCGCGGTCATCGCCGCTTCCAGCACCACATCTTCCAACGCGCGGGGTTCTTGTGTCGGTGGTGCGTCGTCCTGCTCGGGCGGGGGTGGCGGCGGCTCCGCCTCGCCCTGCGGCGCGCGCGTCGCGCGCGGGCCGAGTACGAGGCGGGCGGCTTCAGCGAGATGGTCTTCGGTTATTTCGCTGTCGTCGATGACCGCCAGCACGCGGGCGGCGCGTAGAGCGAAAAGCGGCGCACGGGCGGAATCGATGCCGAGCGTCAACGCCGTCCCACACAAGGCCTTCAGCGCTTCGCCATCAACCTCTGCCCCACCCCGGCGAAGGCCGGGGCCTAGCCGCACAGGTGTCGAAACTGGGCCCCGGCTTTCGCCGGGGTGGGGCGTGTGGGTGAGGTCGACCCGGAACGCCAGCCGCTCCGTCAGTGCCACCGGCATGGCCTCGTCCTCCCGCCCCTCGTCGATCGCCAGCACTACGAAGCGCGCCGCATCACGTGCGCCGTACCCCTCGCGCTCGACCACCACCGCGCCAACATCCAGCGCCGCCGCGACCTGCGCCGCCACGTCGGAAGGCAACCGCTCCGCCATAGGGATTACCAGCGCGCCGCGATCCGCCGCAGCCAGCAACCCGCGCCGCGCCAGCCGCGCCCCCGTCGCCAAGGTCGCGCCCAGATCGATCCCGCCGAGCAACGCATCCGCATCGGCATGGACCGGCAGCCGCTTCACCGGCGCGCCCGCGGGCAACGCCGCCACCAGCGCGGCCTGCACCTGCTCCGCCAGATCGCCGCCACGGATCACCACGCCGCCCAGCAACGGATCGATCGCGCAGAGCCGGACCGCCAGCACCGCGTCGGCGAACGGATCGCCGACCGGCTCCATCACACCAGCGCCAGCTCGCTGATCGCGCGTTCGATCCGCACGGTCGACCCGGTTTCATCCAGTACGTTGCGTCGCAACCGATGCCGCAAAGCCATCGGCGCGACCCGCACCAGCCCGGCGATGCTCGCCGCATCCCGCCCCTCCAATGCCGCCAGCGCCCGCGCCCCGCGCATCAGCGTCAACTCGCCACGCAATCCGTCCGCGCCGACCGTCGCGCACAATCTGGCCGCCGCCTCCAGCACGCCCTCCGGCATCGCCACATCCGGCAACGCCGCCCGCCCCCGCGCGATGCGCTTCAGCGTCTTCGCCTCGGCGCGCCGCCAATCCTCCGCAAATTCGTCCGGCGCGCGCTCATAAGCGTCGCAGCGTTTCAGTATCTCCACGCGCTCCGTGATCGCCTGCGGTGTGCGCACCTCCACCGACAGCCCAAACCGATCCAGCAATTGCGGTCGCAACTCGCCTTCCTCGGGATTGCCGCTGCCGACCAGCACGAAGCGCGCGGCGTGGCGCACGCTCAGCCCCTCGCGCTCGACCAGATTCTCGCCCGACGCGGCGACGTCGAGCAGCAGATCGACGATATGATCCTCGAGCAGGTTGATCTCGTCGACGTACAGGAACCCGCCATTCGCGCGCGCCAGCAGTCCTGGTTCGAACGCCTTCTCACCCGATCCCAGCGCGCGTTCGAGGTCGAGCGCGCCCAGCACGCGGTCCTCGGTCGCACCCAAAGGCAGATCGACGAACGGCACCGCCGCCTTACCCTTCGCAGGGATCGCACCTTCAGGATGATAGCCGACCAACGCCGCCGACACCGGCGGCAACAAAGCGGCCAGCGCGCGCACCGCGGTCGATTTGCCCGTCCCGCGGTCGCCGAACACCATCACGCCGCCGATCCGCGCATCGACCGCCGACAACAGAAGCGCCAGCTTCATCTCGTCCTGGCCGACGATCGCGGAAAAGGGGAATGACGCCCGCACGATGCGACTGTACCATCGCGTTGACGTTCGACAAGATGGACGGCGAAGATGGAGAGCCGATGACCCCATATTTCGTTGCCGGTGGTTTGGCGCTGTTGCTGGCGGCGGCCGGTGGCCTCACCACGTCGATCGGCGGCTGGTATCGCGCACTGCGCAAACCGCCGTGGCAGCCACCCGACTGGCTGTTCGGCCCGGCGTGGACGATCATCCTCGGGCTCGCCGCCTGGTCCGCCGCGATCGCGTGGAAAGCCGCGCCCGATGCGATCGCACGGCGCGACGTGGTCATCCTGTTCGCGGTCAACGCGGTCTTCCATTTCCTGTGGAGCCCGCTGTTCTTCCGCTGGCGCCGCCCCGACTGGGCGCTGATCGAGGTCGTGTTTCTGTGGGGGTCGCTCGTCGCCCTGGTCGTCGGGCTGTGGCCGATCTCGACCAATGCCGCGTTGCTGATCCTGCCGTATCTCGCCTGGGTCAGCTTCGCCGCGTTCCTCAATCTCAACATCGTCCAGCGCAACGGCCCGTTCGGCGGCAACAAGCTCGGGCGGCTGTAAGCGGAAAATGACAAAGGGGACTGCCATGAAAATCCGTGCGCTTGCGCTCGTCTCGCTGGCCGCGCTCGCCGCGCATCAGGCGCTGGCGCAGCAGGCTCCACCCCCCGCGCCGGTCGAGCAGACGCAAGCGCCGGAGGATCGGTCGCTCCGCCCGGACGCCGCGCCGACACCATTGCCCAGCCCGGCCGCCGCGCCGACACCGGTCGCCGCCTCCACTACGCCATCAACCGCCAAGCCCGCGCCGTGGGACGTAAACGCGCCGCAGGGCGCGACCATCCGACAAGTGCCGATCCGCACCAGCGAAGGCAGCTGGATGGATATCGACGTCAGCCGCGATGGCCGCACGATCGCCTTCGCTTTGCTCGGCGACATCTACACCATGGGAATCGCGGGCGGCTCGCCGACACACATCGCGGAGGGCCTCGCGTGGGAGGTGCAGCCGCGCTTCTCGCCCGACGGCGCGCGCATCGCCTTCACCTCGGATCGCGGCGGCGGCGACAATATCTGGATCATGAACCGCGACGGGTCGAACAAGCAGCAGGTGACGAAGGAGGACTTCCGCCTGCTCAACCAGCCGTCGTGGAGCCCGGACGGCCGCTACATCATCGCCAAGAAGCATTTCACCACCGGGCGTTCGCTCGGCACGGGCGAGGTGTGGCTGTACCACGTGTCGGGTGGCGGCGGCGTGCAACTGGTCAAGAAACCGAGCGAAACGCATCAGAAGGAACTGGGCGAACCGGTCTACGCCGCCGACGGCAAGAGCCTGTTCTACACCAAGAACGTTACGCCGGGTCCGATCTTCGAATATGCGCAGGATTCGAACACCGATTTGTTCGACATCGAACGTTACGACCTCGACACCGGCGAGACGACCACCGCGGTCAGCGGCGACGGCGGATCGGTGCGTCCGACACCCTCCCCCGACGGCAAGCGCATCGCCTTCGTCCGGCGCGAGGCGACGCGGTCGAAGCTGTACGTGAAGGATCTGGAATCGGGCGTCGAGCGCAAGGTCTACGATACGCTCGATCAGGACGTGCAGGAGACGTGGGCGGTCACCGGCGTCTATCCCAACATGGCATGGACGCCCGACAGCAAGTCGGTCGTGTTCTGGGCCAAGGGCAAGATCCGCCGCGTCGACGCCGATACCGGTGCGACAAACGAAATCCCGTTCACCGTCAACGATACGCGCGGGGTGATCGACGCGCCGCATCCGCAGATCGCGGTCGCGCCGAACAGCTTCACCACCGCAATGCCGCGCTTCGCCAGCGTGTCACCCGATGGCGGACGCGTGGTGTTCGAAAGCCTCGGCAAGCTCTGGATCAAACCGATGACGGGCGGCGCGGTCAAGCGGCTGACCAATGCGAAGGACGGCTTCGAGCTGTTCCCGGCCTGGTCGCGCGACGGGCGGACGATCGCGTTCGTGGCGTGGAGCGACGCCGAACTCGGCCATATCCGCACCGTTCCGGCGGCCGGCGGGGCGGCAAAGACGCTGACGACGCAGCCGGGCCATTATGCGCGTCCGCGCTTCTCGCCCGATGGCAAGACCATCGTGTTCGAACGCGCGAGCGGGGGCGGCGTCACCTCACCACGCTGGGGCGAGAATCCGGGCGTCTATCGCATCGCGACGACCGGCGGCGCGCCGAAGCTGGTCGCGCGCGACATGGCCTCGCCACAGTTCGCCGCGTCGAACGACCGGCTCTACATGATCGGCAGCGAGCGCAAGGACGGCGCGGAGAAGCGCCAGCTGGTCAGCACCGACCTGAACGGCGAGGCGAAGCGCGTCCACGCCGCGGGCGATCTGGTCAACGATTACAGCGTGTCGCCATCGGGTGAATTCGTCGCCTTCCGGCAGAATTACGAAGCGTTCGTCGCGCCGCTGATGCCCGGCAACCAGTCGGTCGATCTCGCGCCGGATTCAAAGGCGCTGCCAGTTACCCGCGTCAGCCGCGGCGGGGCGGATTACATGAACTGGTCGAACGACGGGCGGCGGCTGCATTGGAGCCTTGGTCCGACGGTCTATACGATCGAGACGACCACCGTCTTCCCGAACGGCCCGCGTCCCAAGGACGCTCCCGCCTTCGTCGCGCCGCGCACCGGCGCAAATCTGTCGATGGACGTGCCCGCGGCGAAGCACCGCGGCGTGGTCGCGCTGGTCGGCGCGCGGCTGGTCACGATGAAGGATGCCAGCGGCGGCATCGTCGATGACGGCGTCGTGGTGATCGACGGCGACCGCATCACCGCGGTCGGCCCGCGCGCGAGCGTCCAGGTGCCCGCGGGCGCGAGCGTCGTCGATGTCGCGGGCAAGACGATCATCCCCGGCCTGGTCGACGCGCACGCGCACGGCCCGGCGGGCGAGGACGAACTGATCCCTGAGGCCAACTGGTCGATGATCCAGAACCTCGCGCTTGGCACGACGACGATCCACGATCCATCGAACCGTTCGAGCGAAATCTTCGCCGCGTCGGAAATGCAGCGCGCCGGGCTGATCCTGGCCCCGCGCATCTTTTCGACCGGAGAGATCGTGTACGGCGCGAAGGCGGCCGACGTGTACGCGCAGATCGACAGCCTGGACGATGCGCTAGCGCACGTCCGCCGGATCAAGGCGCAGGGCGGGCATTCGATCAAGAACTACAACCAGCCGCGCCGCGAACAGCGCCAGCAGGTGGTCGAGGCCGCGCGGCGCGAGAACATGCAGGTCGTGGCCGAAGGCGGTTCGCTGTTCGGGATGGACATGAACCTGGTCGCCGACGGCAATTCGACGCTGGAGCACAATGTCCCGCTCGAGACGTTCTACGACGACGTGGTACAGTTGTTTTCGCAGACGAAGACCAATTACACCCCGACGCTCGTCGTCTCCTACGGCGGTCCGGCGGGCGATCCGTACTGGCGGCAGGCGACCGACGTGTTCGATAACCCGCTGCTGAAGGCGCATACCCCGCCCGCCAAACTGCTAGCCGACAATGCGCGGCGGGTGAAGGCGCCCGAATCGAACTACGTCGACGACGACAACGCGCGCGAGGCGCACAAGCTGGCCAAGCGCGGCGTGCTCGTGTCGATCGGCGCGCACGGGCAGCAGGCGGGGATCGGCGCACATTGGGAATTGTGGTCGTTCGTGCGCGGCGGGATGACCCCGATCGAGGCGCTCCGCGCAGGAACGATCGTGTCCGCGCAGTCGCTCGGCATGGCGAAGGACATCGGGTCGCTGGAGGTCGGCAAGCTCGCCGATCTGGTCGTGCTGGACGCCGATCCGACCGCGGATATCCGTAACAGCGACAAAGTGTCGCGGGTCATGCTCGGCGGGCGGCTGTACGATGCCGCGACGATGAACGAGGTCGCGACCGGGGATGCGAAACGCCCGGCCTATTGGTGGGAAACGAAGTAACCGATCGGCCATCCCGGCGCGTGCCGGGATGGCCGATCGGTCACGTCAGAAACGATACCCGAGGCGGAACTGGATACGCCGCGGCAGAGTGATCGTGCTGGTGCCGATCTCGGTCCGGATCAGCGGATCGGTCGCACTGAAGAACCCGTCGAAGCCGCTGAAGTTCTTGTTGTTGAAAGCGTTCAGCAGATCGACCGCCGCTTCGATTTCGTGACCGCTGTCGCCGCCGAACGGCTTGAACTTGTTGGCGAGCGTCAGGTTCACCTCGCAGAATGCGAAGACGCCCTTGATGCAGTTCTTGATCGGATAATAGGTCGTCGGCAGCGCTGCGCCGCTGTCCGTGCCACGCGTACCGTCGGTCACGGTATAGGCCTGACCGCTGCCCAGCGTCGTAAGCGTGGAGAACTGGAAACCCAGCGGCAGGTCGACGATGCCGGACAGGACGACGCGGTGACGTTCGTCGCCGGGGCTGTTGCGCCAGCCGTAACCATCGGGGGTCAGGCCATCCAGGCTGAACAGGTCGCCGCCGTTCTTTTCGGCCTTGCCGAGGGTATAGGCGATATTCAGGCCCCACCCGCTGGATTTGCTGTAGTTTTTGTCGAGCGTGAAATACAGCGCCTTGTAGCGCGTATCGAGCCCGTCGAACCCGATGATGACGTTCGAATAACCATTGGCGATGGCGGATGCAGTGTTGCAGCAGCCCCCCAGTCCGTTGTTCTGCCGCGTGGCGAACAGGTTGGTGTAACCGTTGCGGCCGCGCTGGTACGATGCGGTCAGCGACGCCTGGAAAATGCCGACCTTCTGGCGGACGCCAAGGCTGGCCTGGTCATTGACCGGGGGCTTCGCATCGTTCTTCACCGCGAACAATTCCGGCAGCCCGACTTCGGGATTGGAATTGATCAGCGCCAGCAGGCCGTCGCGGGTCAGATACGAAGGATTGAACGCGATAGTCGGCTGGTTGTTGCGCGGCGCACCCGTTGCGGAGAACCGGAACACGCCGATCGGGTTGATCGTCCTGCTGAGTTCGTCGACCGTGTTGTTGAAGTTGTTGCGGTCGTAATAGCGTCCGACCCCGCCAAAGATCACCGTCGACTGATCGTCGTTGATGTCATACGAAAACCCCAGCCGCGGTGCGAACGCATATTCGAAGGGCGATCGATTGTTGCCGTTGGTGATGTAGTTTTCGGGATCGAAATAGAATGTCGACGGCAGCGACCGCAGCGCCGCGGCTGCACGGGTAGGCGTCACATAGTCGTTGTTGAACCCGTTGAACTCGTAATCGTACCGGACGCCGATGTTCAGTTGCAACCGGTCGGTGACGTCCCAATCGTCCTGGATGTAGAATCCTAGCTGCGTGTTGGACCCGAAGATGCGCCCGTTGCCAAGGCCAAGACGCGCTTCGGCCGGAAAGGTGAAATTCGTGTCGTCGGTCGGATCGTTCGGGGTGCCGGAATCAGCGTTGGTGAAGGTATAGCGCGGCTGAATGAACGACTGGTTGTTGAATTCGATATCGGTCACTTCGACGCGAGCGCCCGCCTTGATCGAATGATTGTCCGACGCCTGCCATGTGACGTCGTCGCGAATGGTATAGCTTTGCTGAACTTCGCGACGGGTCGAATCCTTGCCACCGAACGTGATTACGCCCTGGTACTGGAACTGCGGCAGATCGGGGTTGAGCGACGTCGGATTGAACTTGTAGTTCAGATAGTTGACGTTGAATTCGTTGACGAAATTTTCGCCTGAATAGGTCCATTTGAACAGATACGTGTCGATCGTGTTGATCTTGTTCTCGGCCGCGGAAAACGCGGTTTCCCCGCCGAACCCCTGGATGTCGGTTTCCTGACGGCGGCTGAACGACAGGTCGAAAACCTGGTTCGAATCCGGGGTGAAGGTAAGTTTGCCGAAATAGAAGTCGCCCCGGAACGGGCTGACGAAGGCACCTTCGAAGTCACTCACCTGCCGCCCCGTGATCGCGGCGAAGTCGGCGCGCTGGGCGGCCGTGGCGTTCGACTGGACGTTGAACGCGCGGTCCTGGTCATTGCCTTCATAGGTCGCGAAGAAGAACAATTTGTCCTTTATGATCGGCCCGCCCAGCGCCACGCCATATTGCTTGCGTTCGAACGCGGGCTCAGGGTTGTTGTTGCGTTTGTCGAAAAAGGCCTTCTGCGTCAGCGACTTGTCGGTGTACTGACCGAATACCTCGCCATGAAATTCGTTGGTGCCCGATTTCGTGACCGACGTGATGATCGCCGACCCGGCCTGTTCGTATTCGGCTTTGTAATTCTGCGTCAGGACGCGGAATTCCTGCACCGCCAGCTGTCCGAACGGGTTGCCGCGGCTGTTCTGCTGCCCCGCCACGCCGCCTTCGCGCAACTTGTTCTTCAGGCTGACGCCGTCGACGAACACATTGACCTGGCTGGCGGTCGATCCGCCCGCCGAGAAGCTCTTGTCGGTTTCGCTGTCGTTGTAGCGCACGCCCGGCGCGAGCGCTGCGAACGACAGGAAGTTGCGGTCGGTCTGCGGCAGCGTGCGGATCTGTTCCTGGCTGACGTTGGTGGCGACCTCGCTGGTCTTGGTTTCGACCAGGCGCGTGCCGGTGACGACGATGTCGCCCGCGACCTCCTCGGCCGGCACGCCGGATTCGGCGGGTGCAGCCGCCGCGGCCAGCACCGCGTTGATCGTCGCCGCCTGGCCGATCCCGACCACCACCCGCTGCGCGAATGTCTCACCGTTCGGTCCGGTCACCGTCACGTCATACGCGGCGGGTCGCAGGCCGTTCAGCAGGAATGACCCGCGCGCGTCGCTGGTCGCGCGAAACGTCTGGTTATTGGCCTTGTTCACCGCGGTCACGGTCGCGCCCGCAACCGGCGCACCGGCGGCATCGCGCGCCTGGCCGCGCAGCGACGCGGTGGTCGTCTGGGCCGACACGGCGACGGGCGCGATCGTCGCGACGCCGAACGCCAGCGCCGACATGCCTAGCGCCAGCGCGGAACGGCGGGCTTCTCCACGAACAATGTCATTGAACTTCATGGGGAAACCCCTCCTTGGATTGTCGACGCTCCCCCGCTTTCCGGGCCGTCACGGGCGGCCGTGAGCCGATCATTCGACTCGCGAGGTTTCGGTAACCGCTTACAGCCGCGCGTAACCGGTTACAACGCATGAGCCGCGCGCGGACTGATTGCTGCGCGACTGTTGCCAATTTACCGCGTGGGACGGACGGACGGCAACGGCGGCCGCTCGCATCGGCTGTAACGCAGTTACATCTGCCCTTGCCGCCAATCCGGTGTTAGGCCGGGCGTCAAGAACAGGTTTCGCAGGGAGTGGATGTTCATGGCGATGGCGCCGAGTCCGGTCGATACGCATTCGACCCATGCCGCACAGGGTGACGCTGCGCACGGTTACGACGCGCCCGACCTGCGCTGGTTCGTGTTCGCGTTGTTCTTCATCTTCGGCGGCATCACCAGCCTGAACGACGTGATCATCCCGAAGCTGAAGGAGCTGTTCACGCTCACGCACTTCACGTCGCAATTGGTCAATTCGGCGTTCTTCTTCGCCTACGCGCTGTTCTCGTTGCCCGCCGCCGCGGTCGTGCGCCGCTTCGGCTACATGCGCACCGCCTCGATCGGACTGGTGACGATGACCGCGGGATGCCTGTTGTTCATTCCCGCCTCGTCGTCGGCGACATTCGGAATGTTCCTGTTCGCGTTGTTCGTGCTCGGCGCGGGGATCACCGTGGTTCAGGTCGTCGCGAACCCGCTGATCTCGCTGCTCGGCCCGCCGAAGACCGCGCACAGCCGTCTGACCTTTGCGCAGGCGTTCAATTCGCTCGGCACGACGATCTTCCCGCGCGTGGGGTCCACGCTGATCCTCGGCGGGCTGGCGACGGTCAGCGCAGCGACTCTGTCGGGTGCCGCGCTGGATGCGTACCGGGTCGAGGCATCGCGCGCGATCGTCCACACCTATCTTGGCCTCGCGGTCGCGCTGCTGGTGATCGCGGGCGTCGTGTGGACGCGGCGGAACCGGCTGCAGGAAGAACAGGAGGAGAGCCGCAGCATCTTCCATCCGCTGACCCTGCTGTCGCGCCCGCGCTTCGCGATGGGGACGGCGTGCATCTTCCTTTATGTCGGCGCGGAGGTCGCGATCGGATCGCTGATCGTCAGCTATCTGATGCAGGCGAACGTGTGGAACGTGACCGATCAATATGCCGGCAACCACGTTTTCTATTACTGGGGCGGCGCGCTGGTCGGACGCTTCATCGGGTCCGCGGTGCTGCGCGTGGTGTCGCCGGGCAAGGTGCTGATGGCGGTCGCGGCGGGATCGATCACGCTGATCTTGATATCCGCCAACACGACCGGCGCGGTCTCGGGCTGGGCATTGCTGGCGATCGGGCTGATGAACTCGATCATGTTCCCGACGATCTTCAGCCTGGCGTCCGAAGGCCTGGGGAAGCGCGCGGCGGAAGGATCGGGCGTGATCGCGACTGCGATCGTCGGCGGCGCGGTCATCCCGCCGCTGACGGGCGCGCTGGCCGATGCGAGCGGGCTGCACTTCGCGCTGGTCCTGCCCGCGATCTGCTACGCGCTGATCGCCGCGTTCGGGCTGTATGCGCGCAAGCCTGCGCCCGAGATTGAGTAAGCCGGTACGGGGCGGCAGGCACGCCGCCCCGCTATCTCACTTCTGGTCGAGCCACCCGCCGGTGAAGCCCGCGCGTTGCAGGCCGCGGCGGATCACCGGCGACTTGCGCATCACCTTCCACACGAAATCGCTGCGATAGTTCGCCGCCTGCAGCAGGATCGGCCCTTGGTCGATGCCGAGATAATCGCTCGCCACCCAGCCGTTCGCGGCGTCGACCGTCCCGGTTTCCAGCTTCTTTTCAGAGTAGCGGAAACTCGGGTTGAACGCGTCCAGGAAGCCGTATTGCTGATACAGCCCGGGCACGCGCAGCAACGCCTCGGCCGCGGGTATGCAGATCTCGGGCGCGAACGGCAGCGACCCCAGCGCCGCGGTCGGCGCGATCGTGCCGTCGTCGCGCTCGTCCGGCTGACCCAGCGGCCCACGCGCGGAATAACCGTAGAACGTCCGCGTCTCGCCCCCTGACCGATTTGGGAACGGCAGCTTGTAATTCCCCGGCCCGTCGCACGCGGTCAGCCCCCAGATATCGCGCGAATAGCCCTCCCAGCCCATCGGATTGGCCATGCAATAAGCGCGATTGGCGAATGTCGCGCGGCGGCTGTTCTCGAAATAATCGAACCCCGCCCCGCGCATCACGACATCGCGGATGCCGCGGAAATCGATCCACACATGGCTGTACTGGTGGCCGAACATCGGCGCGAAGGCCAAATGCCGCGTCGCCCCCTCGCCACGCCAGAACCGCGGGTACGGCGCGGTCCAGGCGTTCCACGCGCCATCGGGCAGCGGATAGCGCGTCGAGCCGAGCCCGAGCAGCACGACCATCATCCCCTCGTTATATCCGTCCCAGCTGCGTTCGATGAAGCCCTTCTTCGGATCCCAGCCCATCGACACGACCGGCCGCTTGTTCAGGAACCACGGCCATTCGGCGCGCCCGACCAGATCGTTCGCGACGTCGCGGATCTCGATCTCGGCCGGATCGTCGCCTTCCCAGTAAGACGCCGCGAACAGCATCCCGAAGTGCATCAGCGTGGTGTCGACGCTCGACAGTTCAGTGTCGCGATACCGCAAGCCCGTTTTCATATCGAGAAAGTGGTAGAAGAACCCGCGCTGCCCCGACACGCCGCTGCGCCCGTCCCCCTGCGGCAGGCTGGCGAAGAATTTCAGCGTCGTCAGCGTCAGGTCGCGCGCCTCCTCACGCTTCGCCCAGCCGCGCTCGACGCCGACCGCATAGGCCGTCAGCGCAAATCCGACCGCGGCGATGCTGCAGAACGGCGGGTTGGGGGTCCGATCGGGCACCAGCCCGTTCGCGCGGTTCACGTTGTTCCAGAACCAGCGGAAAGTACGTTCCTCGATATCGGCGTAGAAATCGGGGAGCTTGTCCTTGCCCGCCGTCGCGCCGGCGCCGGTGGTGGCGCAACCCGGCAGGCCAGCACCGGCGACGGCAAGCGCGGAACTGGCGATCAGCGTGCGGCGGTCGATCATGTGCTTTTTCCCGTTCATGGCTGTCACGTCGTCGCGCGGACGATCAGTTCGGGGACGACCAGTTCGGTCGCCGCCTCGCCGGACCGCCCCTCCAGCGCATCGATCAGCCGCGCCGCGGCGCGCCCGCCGATCTCATCCATCTTCACCCGCATCGTGGTCAGCGACAGGAACCGCGCGATCGGCACGTCGTCGAACCCGGCCAGCATGATGTCACCGGGTATCGCGCGTCCGGCGGCGCGCAGTATCTGGTACGCGCCCAACGCCATCATGTCGTTGGCGGCGAAGATCGCGTCGACCGGCGCAGCGTCCGCCAAAAGTTCGGCCGTCGCACGTTCGCCCGATTCTTCCGAGAAATCGCCGGCGGCCAGGCGGCCGGTGACGCCGTCGTGCCGCGCGATTCCGGCCTCGAAACCTTCGCAGCGTTCCTGCGCGTCGAGATTGCCGGTGGGCCCGGCGATATGGACGATCGTTCGTGCGCCGCGCTCGACCAGATGGTCGACCATCGCTGCCGCCCCGTCATGGTTGCCGATCCGGAACGCCGCCCGCCCGCTGCCTTCGGGGCTGTTGATCAGCACCACCGGCAGGCTCTGCGGGAGCGTTTCGGCAAGATCTTCGGACGCGATCTGCGGCGCCATCACGACCAGCCCGTCGACGCGGCCACGCATCGCGCGCATCGCCTGCCCCGCGCGCTCGATCTCGGCGTGCATGTTCGACAGCAGCAATTGATAACCGCGCGCGCTGGCCTCGCGATCCAGCCCGCGGACGATTTCGGAAAAGAATTCGCCGTGCAGGTCGGGCAGCACCACCCCGATCGCGTGTGTCCGAGCCATACTGAGACTCCGCGCGCCAGCATGCGGCACGTAGCCGAGCGACTTGGCCGCCGCGAACACCTTCGCGCGCGTGTCGGGATGGACGTTGGCCAGCCCGTTCAGTGCGCGCGACACCGACGCGACCGACACCTCGGCGCGGCGTGCGACATCGCGGATCGTGGCGTCGCCCATCCTTTTCTCCCGACGCCTCTCCCGGCGTACAAAAACTTACACGAACATGGATTGCCACGACCGCCAATTGCGTTCTACGTAACCGGTTACAGCGGCGGGTCAACGCCGAAACTTTAAGTTCTCGGGGAGAGCGATCAATGTCCGACATCACCATTTCGCGCCGCGCCGCGCTGCTCGGCGCGGGCACGATCGCCGCCTGGGCCGCCAGCCCCGCGCGCGCCTTGCTGCGCACCGTCGATACCGCCGCCGTCCCCGCATCGGTCGACGCGCTGATCGCAAAGATGACCCTGGAGGAAAAGGCCGGACAGCTGACGCTGAACGCCTCCGCGTGGGGCGGCGGTGTCGCGACGACGCTCAATCCAGCGGGCAATGGTCCCAATTTCGACGCGCAATTGGCCGATGCGGTCGCGGGCAAGCTGACCGGCGTGTTCAACGGCAACGGCGCGGTGATGGCGCAGCGGATGCAGACCGCGGTGATGAAAGGGTCGCGGCTGAAGATTCCGCTGATCTTCGCCGCCGACGTGATCCACGGCCACCGCACCATCTTCCCCGTGCCGGTCGGCGAAGCGGCCAGCTTCGAACCCGAACTCGCGCGCCGCACCGCGCGCGTCGCGGCGTTCGAGGCGGCGGGTTCGGGGATCGACTGGACCTTCTTCCCGATGGTCGACATCGCGCGCGACCAGCGCTGGGGCCGCACGATGGAGGGCGCAGGCGAGGATGTCCGTGTCGGTGAATTGTTCGCCGCGGCGCGCGTGAAGGGATTCCAGGGCGACGACCTGACCGCAAACGACGCGATGATGGCCTGCGTCAAGCATTTCGCGGCCTATGGCGCGGCCGAGGCTGGGCTCGACTACAACACGGTCGACGTGTCCGAACGCACGCTGCGCGAAGTCTATCTGCCGCCGTACAAGGCCGGGTTCGACGCGGGCGCGCTGTCGGCGATGGCGTCGTTCAACGAGATTTCGGGCGTGCCCTCGCACGGCAATCCGTGGCTGATGAAGACGCTGCTGCGCGACGAATGGGGCTTCAAGGGCTTCGTCGTCGGCGATTACACCGGCGACGAGGAGATGATCGCGCACGGTTTCGCCAAGGATGGCCGCGACGCGGCGCGGATCGCCTTCATGGCCGGCGTCGACATGGCGATGCAGAGCAATCTGTATTTCCTCCATCTGCCGGGGCTGGTGCGCGATGGGCAGGTGCCGGTCGCGACGCTCGACGAATCGGTTCGGCGCGTGCTGGCGGTGAAGCACACGCTCGGCCTGTTCGACGATCCGTTCCGCCGCATCGACCTGAAACGCGAAAAGGCGCGCAGCCGCACCAAATCGAGCATCGCGCTGTCGCGTGAGGCCGGACGCAAATCGATCGTCATGCTGAAGAACAACGGCGACCTGTTGCCTTTGCCCAAATCGGGCAAGAAGATCGCGCTGATCGGACCCTTTGCGACCGGACAGCGTGATCTGAACGGTCCGTGGGTCGTCTATGGCGACAATGCGCAGGCGATCGACCTGGCCACCGGCATCGGCGCGGTGCTGCGTGACAAGAGTGCGATGACCGTCACCGCCGGATCGGGCGTCGAGGAACCGCTGGCGGGCGGGATCGAGGCGGCGGTCGCCGCCGCCAACGCGGCCGACATCGTGCTGCTGGCGATCGGTGAAAGCGAAGGGATGTCGGGGGAGGCGCAATCGCGCACCGAGATCACCGTTCCCGCACCACAACAAGCGCTGGCCGAGGCGATCGCCGCGACCGGCAAGCCCGTCGTCGTGATTCTGAAGAACGGCCGCGGCATGGCGCTCGCGGGTGCGGTCCGGAATGCGCCCGCGATCCTGGTCACCTGGTTCCTCGGATCCGAATCGGGCAACGCCACCGCCGATATCCTGTTCGGCGCGCATGGCCCCGAAGCGCGGCTACCGGTCAGCTTCCCGTATGAATCGGGGCAGGAGCCGTATCATTACGATCACAAAGCGACCGGCCGCCCCGCGCCCAACATCAAGGAGCCGTACAAGGCGAAATACCGCACCGCGCTGAATGAGGCGCTGTTCCCGTTCGGCCACGGGCTGACCTATGGCAAGATTGGGTATTCGGCGCTGAACGTCGCCCCGCAGATGGCGTGGAACGGGACGATCGAGGTATCGGCGACGGTCACAAACAGCGGCACCCGCGCCGCGATCGAGGTGGCGCAGCTCTACATCCACGACCGCGTCGGCAGCGTGACCCGCCCGGTGCGCGAACTGAAAGCGTTCAAGAAAGTCTCGCTCGCCCCCGGCGCCAGTGAAACGGTGCGCTTCACGCTCCGCCGCACGGACCTGGAGTTCATCGGGCTGGAACTGAAGCCGACCGTCGAACCCGGCGCGTTCGACGTCTGGATCGCGCCGAGCGCGCAGGCCGAGGGCGCGAAGGGGACGTTCGAATTGGTGGCTTAGACTTGAACGCCATCTGATAGGCCATCTCGCAAATCCTCCACTGCAAGGGGAGGTGGCTCGCGTAGCGAGACGGAGGGGTTTCGCGTTCTCGATAAGGTGACATTCCTCCGGCGCTCCGCGCCACCTCCCCTTCCAGGGGAGGATTTTCGTTTGTCGAACCTGATCGCTTTCGAACCTGCGCTATGCCTCCAATTCGGCAACGATACGGTCGTGCGCGCCCTTGCGCATCGGGTTCAGCCACATCAGCCACGCCGACAGCGCCAGGAACGCCAGCGGGGCGAGGGCGATCGTCGCGCGCATTCCCGCCAATGTCGCTGATCCTTGTGCGACGTTGGCGGTATAGCCCGAGCTGCCGAAGCCAATGCCGAGGATCACCGTCGCCACGCCGATCGCGACGCGCTGCAACAGCGCGGCAAGTCCGAACACCATGCCCTCCACGCGCAGCCCGGTGTCGCGCTGGCCCCATTCGATCGTGTCGGGCAGCAATGCCCAGAAGGCGAAGTGCAGACCGACGATCGCGACCTGCAGGCCGATCAGCAGCACCTGCATCGGATGCGCCGCCGCGATGCCGAGACCCGCGAACAGCAGCAATCCGCCCGCGCACGCGCCGCTGGCGATGAACCACACCGCGCGCGCGCCGGTGAAGCGTGCGATCAGCATCCACAGCGGCACCGCGACCGCGCTGGTGGCCATCATCGCGGCCAGCGCCAATTGCCCCGCGGCCTCATCGCGCACCGCATATTTGAAGAAATACAGCACCGATTTGTTGAGGATCGTCACCGCGACGATCATCGCCATCATCGCCCCCGCCAGCGTCACAAACGCATGGTTGCGCGCCAGGCTGGACAGACAGGCCAGCACCGATGGGCGCGGCGCATCGTCGACCGGGGCTGCATCGCGGAAGGTCGCGCCGACGTAGAGCAGGATGACGGTCGCGACCGCGGCGAACAGCATCGCGGCGAACAAATACGCACGAGGGCCGGCGATTCCCGCGAGCATCGTACCCACCGGCACCGTCCCCATCGCCACCACCACCGCAGCGCCCGTGCCCGCGAGCATCCTGAGGCCCGCGACCAGCGCCCGATCACGGCTGTCCGCGCTGATCCGCGCCGACATCGCCAGATACGGCACGTTGACCAAAGCGTAAGCGGTGCGGAACAGCAGATGTCCGCCGAGCACGAACGCCACCCCCGCCACGCCCGCGACCGGCGGCGGCATATAGGCGATGACGAACGCCAGACCCAACGGCGCAGCCCCGATCAGCAGCGCCAGCCGGTAATGCCGCGCCGACCCGCGCCGGTCCGCGATCACGCCGACGACGAAGCTCGCCACGCCGTCCCACACCGACGCCGCGAGATAGATGGCGGCGGCCAGCTCCATCCCGATCGCCAGCGCATCGGTATAATAGAACAACAGGTAGAGCATGACGCTCTGCCAGTAGAGATTGAACGCAAAGTCCCCGAAGGCGAATGCCGCCAGCCGCAGCGTCCCCGGCCGCTTCATCGAATCTCCAGCCGCGCCGCCTGCGCCTGATCGGGGATCGTCACCGTCGTCGCGCCACCGGCGAAGGCCGCCTCGACCGCCTTTCCACCCAGTGTCGCGCGACCCGCGCGGGTGCGGCCGTGGACGACGACCGCCATCTCGCGCCACCACGGCGAGTAAGTTCCCTCGCGCTGGGCGAAGTCGATCGTCACGCGCCCGCCGCCGACGCTGCATCTGACCTGCTGGCGCAAGAACCCGCCGCGCACGAACGCCATCGTCTTGCCGTCGTCGGCGTACAGTTCGCCCGCGCAGTCCGCACCCGGATAAACGTGCAACTCGATCGGTCCCGCAGGCGTCTCGCTAGTGCTCTGCGTCACCGCCTGCCGCGGCAGGATGCTCCCGGCGCGAACATACACCGGCAGCGTGTCGAGCCGCGGCGTCACGTCGATCGTCGCGGCATCGACCCGCGCGCCGTTCCAGTAATCATACCATCCGCCCGCGGGCAGGCACACCTTGTAGCTTTGCGGCGATTCAGGCTTCGGGTTCGACGCGACCAGCAGCTTCGCGCCCAAAGTGAACGCCATCGACTGATCGCACGGGGCCGCCAGCGCGCCGGGATAATCGTAGAATACCGGCCGCATGATCGGATCGCCGGTCCGCGCATTCGCCTCCGCCAGCGCATAGAGATATGGCATCAGCCGGTAACGTTCCTCGATCGCCTTGCGCCGCAGCGCCAGATGCACCGGCCCGTCGACCCACGGCTCGGCGCGCGGCGTGTCCTTGGCGGCGTGCGCGCGGAAGACCGGGGTGAACGCGCCGATCTGAATCCATTTCGTCAGCAGATCCGCGCTCGGACCGCCGGTGAACCCGCCGACGTCGGCCGCGCTGTAGGAAAAGCCCGACAGCCCCAAGTTCAGCAATTGCTGCACCGACAGTTTCAGATGATCCCAACTCGCGTTGTTGTCGCCGGTCCACGTCACCGCATATTTCTGTCCCCCCGCATAAGTCGCACGCGTCATCACGAAGGCGCGGTCGTTGGGGCGCAATTTCTTCAACCCCTCGTACGTCGCGCGCGTATTCTCCATGCCATAGATGTTGTGGACCTCGGCATGGGTCGCGTCGCGGGGTGCGAAATCGTCGGTCGCGATGCGGTGGCGTACGTCCAGCGGCATCGTTTTCGATGGCGTCTCGAAGATCGCAGGTTCGTTCATGTCGTTCCAGAAGCCCGCGATGCCGGTATCGACGAAGCCCTTGAACAACCCGCCCCACCAGTCGCGCGTGGTCGCGTTCGTGAAATCGGGAAACACCGACGGCCCCGGCCAGACCGGCGCGACATAGGTCGATCCGTCGGCGTTGCGCAGGAAATGCCCGCCCGCGACGCCGCTGTCATACGGCGCATAGCCCTGCCGCGGCGCGCTGGCGACGTGGAGGTCGACGATCGCGACCAGTTTCACGCCGGTCGCATCAAGGTTCTGCGCCAGCCCTTTCAGATCGGGAAACGCCTTTTCGTTCACGGTGAACGGCCGGTTGCGGTCCTGATAATCGATGTCGAGCCAGATCACGTCGGTCGGCACGCGGTCAGCGCGCAGCCGTGTCGCGATCCCCTTCACCTCATCCGCGGTCATGTAGCTGTAGCGCGACTGCTGGAATCCCAGCGCCCATTTTGGCACCAGCGGGGCCTTGCCGGTCAGGTCGGTATAACGCCGCACGACCTCTGCAGTCGACGGTCCCGCGATCAGATAATAATCGACCGGGCCATCCGCCGCGCCGAACGCCAGCACATTCTCCTCGCGCCGTCCGAAATCGAACCAGCTACGGAAACTGTTGTCGAGGAACACGCCGTAGCTTCCCCCCGCCCCGCCGACGCCGATGAAGAACGGGATCGTCTTGTAGAGCGGATCGGTGCTGCTCGAGAATCCGAACTGGTCGGTGTTCCAGCCGGTGAAGCTGCCGCCGCGGCGATCGAGCGCGCCGGTCTTGTCGCCCAGCCCGAAATAATGTTCCGCCGCGGGCATCGCCTTGCGTAACGTGAAACCGCGCCCGTCCTGCGCCATCGGTCGCGCGTCATCAGCGACGATCGTCTTGCCGCTCTTGTCGTACAACTTCACCGCCAGCGTCGCGGGATCGACCGCCACGCGGACGCTGGCGGTGGAGAATCCGTCGCGCGTCGCGGTCGTCGCCACGCGGTTCGCGCGGGTCTCATGCGCCACCGCCCAGCTCGCATCCTCGGGAAACGTGCCGTCCTGCGCGATGCGGATGCGGAGGATCTGGTCGGTCAGCGCGTCGATCCGCAGCGCCGTCGCGCCCGACCGCGCCTGATAGTCAGCCGCCTCGGCGACACCCGCGACCATCATCGCCCACGCGGCCAACAAAAGCCGTATCCAATTCCGCATGATCCGCTCCCGACCGCCGTAACCGCTTACAGCGCTCTTGCCTCTAAGCGT
Source organism: Sphingomonas sp. SUN019 (assembly GCF_024758705.1). NCBI lineage: Bacteria > Pseudomonadati > Pseudomonadota > Alphaproteobacteria > Sphingomonadales > Sphingomonadaceae > Sphingomonas > Sphingomonas sp. SUN019. The sequence continues at coordinate 2,113,841 of NZ_CP096971.1, forward strand.
CAATGCGTCTGGCGGATCAATCCTTCCATCCGCTTCAGCCGCGGCGCGACGATCGGCGTGGTCAGCATCGTGCTCAGCACCGCCATCAGCAGCAACGCCGTGAACGTCTCCGCGCTGATGACCTGCCGATCGAGCAGGATGTTGGCGAAGATGATCATGATCAGCGCCTTCGTCTGCAGCAACCAGCCAATCAGCGTCGCCTCGCCCTTGCCCCACCCGAGGATGCGCCCGGCCAGATGCACGCCCGCCAGCTTCCCCGCGACCGACGCGGCCAGCAGCAGCAGCGCCGCGCCGATCACCGCCGTGCCGCCCATCTCCCAATTGGTGCGCAGCCCGGTCGACAGGAAGAATACCGGCATCACCGCCAGCAGGATGTGGTCGCGGAAAAGGTCCATCCGTGGCTGATCGAACCATTTCGAATCGAGCACCGCCCCGGCTAGGAACGCGCCGACCATGAAATGCAGTCCCGCCCAGTCCGCCGCCAGTCCGGCGGCCGCGAGCCAGATCAGCCCGACATACCAGCGATCGCGCTCGGCGAGGCGCACCATCAGCCAGCGCATCGCCGCCGCGGCCGCCGCAAACGCGATAAGGAACCCCGCCTGTCGCTCGACCCGCTCCCAATCGAGCAAGATCAACGCGAGCACGCCCCAGATCGCAACATCGTCCAGACTGGCGTAGCGCAGGATGCGCTGCCCGATCGGCGCGCGCAGGATCGCCATCTTCTCCATCAGCAGCACCAGGATCGGCAGCGCGGTGACCGCGCACGCCATGCCGATCCCCAGCACCACCTGCCACGTCTGTCCGTTCGCCCCCGCCCATCCGTTTCGCCACGAAAGCATCAGCAGCGCCGCGCCGCACCCGAACAGGAGCGGCACGAACAGGGCGAGCCCCGCGGTCACGCCGGTCTCTCGCCGCCGCGCCCACGCCTGGCTGATGTCCAGTTCGATCCCCGCGATCCACACGAATATCATCACCGCCCACCACGCGACGCCGTTCAGCGCGGTGATGACCTGCGGGTTGAACACCGCCTTGTGCCATTCGGGCAGCAACGCGCCGAGCACGCCCGGCCCCAGCAGCACGCCGCCGACGATCTGCACGACGACCAGCGGCATCCAGTAATCGGTGCGCAGCACGCGCCACACCAGATACGGCACGCTGAACACGATCAGCATCGCGATCAGGAAAAGTTCGGTCGTCGTCATCGTACCCCCGCGGCGGGATTTCGCGCGGGCGAGCCGCGCTGTAAAGCCGTGTCATGCGAACGATCGATCTGAATGCCGATCTGGGCGAAGGGTACGGCCCGTGGACGATGGGCGACGACGCGGCGATGCTCGCCATCGTCACCAGCGCCAACGTCGCGTGCGGCGGCCATGCGAGCGATCCCGAGACGATGTTCCGCACGCTGGTGCTGGCGAAGGATCGCGGCATCGTCGTCGGGGCGCATCCGAGCTATCCCGATCTGGCGGGTTTCGGGCGGCGACGGTTGCCCTGCCCGCCCGCCGAGATCGAACGCTTCGTCGCAGGCCAGGTCGGCGCGCTGATCGCGATCGGCGCGTTGGCGGGGCATCCGGTGCGCTATGTGAAGCCGCATGGCGCGCTGGCGAATGTGGCGAGCGAGGATCGCGGCGTCGCGGATGCGATCCTGAAGGCGGTGCACGCGGTCGATCCGGCCCTCGCGATCTTGGCCATCTCGGGCACGGTGCTGGAGCAGGCGGCGCGCGAGCGCGGGACGCGCGTGTTCAGCGAAGTATTCGCCGACCGCGGCTATACATCAGAGGGCAACCTCGTCCCGCGCAGCGAACCCGGCGCGCTGATCCACGATTCCGGTGAGGCGGCAGACCGGCTGATCGCCTTCCTCGACAGCGGACGGATGCCGACGGCCGACGGCGGCAGCGTCGATCTGGCGGTCGATTCGGTCTGCATCCACGGGGACAGCCCATCCGCGGCGGCGATGGCGGCGGCGGTGCGCGATCGGCTGACCAAACACGGCGTAACCCTCGCGCCGTTCCTGCGATGACGCCCGTCATCCGGCCGGTCGGCGACACCGCCTTGCTGGTCGATTTCGCGAATGCAGCGGACGCCTTCGCGCGCGTCGTCGCGCTCGACCGTTCGCTCGCGGCGGATGCGCCCGCGGGGATGATCGAGGCGGTCCCCGCGACCACGACATTGTTGGTCGTGTATGACCCCTTCGCGACCCGTCCCACCGACCTCGCGCCGCTACTGCACGACAGGTTGGAGCGCGCGAGTGACGCCCCGGTCGAGGGCGCAGAACATATCGTTCGGGTCAGCTATGACGGTCCCGATCTCGCAGCGGTCGCCGAACGGACCGGCTTGAGCAGCGCGGACGTCGCGGCGCAGCACGCGGCGGGCACGTACCATGTCGCCAATTACGGCTTTGCGCCGGGCTATGCCTATCTCGGCGGCGTGCCCGACGCGCTGCATTTGCCACGCAAGACCGCCGCGGTGCGCGGGCATCCGGTCGGCAGCGTGATGATCGCCGGCGCGCAATGCCTGATCACGACGCTCATTATGCCGACCGGCTGGTGGGTGATCGGCCACACCGATTTCCGCGTGCTGGACGCCAACGCGGAAAAGCCGTTCCGCTTCGATCCCGGCGATCGCGTGCGGTTCGCGGCGGCATGACCGCGCGACTCAGGATCGAACGCGCCGGGCCGTTGACGACGGTGCAGGACGTAGGGCGGCCGGGCTTCCGACGCTACGGCGTTCCGCCCTCCGGTCCGGTCGACCGCCTCGCCTTCGCCGCCGCGCAGGCTGCGGTCGGCAATGGCCCGGACGCAGCGGGGCTTGAACTGTCGCTCGGCGGGCTGACACTGGTGTGCGAGGACGGCGCGGTCGACATCGTACTGACCGGCGGCGATTTCGCGGTCGACCTCGATAATGCGCCGCTCGGAAGCTGGACCACCGCGACGTTCGAACCGGGAATGCGCCTGCGCATCCGCGACGGCGCGCACGGGAACTGGGCGTATCTCGCCTTCGCAGGCGATCTCGTCGCGCCGTCATGGCTCGGCAGCCGCGCCACGCATCTGCTCGCCGATCTTGGCGGAGGCCGTCTGACCGATGGTGCGACCCTCGAAATCGAGCACCCGCGCGCCGGATCGGGTAGCATCGCCCTCCCCATCCCGCCCACCGCCGCGCCGATCGAGACCGCGCGCATAGTTATCGGACCGCAGGAGCGGTACTTCGCCGCCAAGACGATCGCGCGCCTGACGGCCGAACCCTTCACCGCCACCGCGCGGTTCGATCGGATGGGCCTCGTCCTCGACGGTCCGCCGCTAACCCCGACCAGTATCGACATGCCGAGCGAACCCGCGATCCGCGGCGCGTTGCAGGTCGACGGCGACGGTCGCGTGAGCCTGTTGTCGGCCGATCACCAGACCACCGGCGGCTATCCGCGCATCGCGGTGGTCATCGACGGTGACGTCGACCGCGTCGCGCAACTGCGCGCCGGAAGCGCCATTCGCTTCGAGGCGATCGACGCGGATGCCGCGGTCGATCTGGCGCGCCGATCTGCCGCCACCCGGACGCGCTATCTAAAAGAAGTGGCGGGTGCGCGCGGGACATCGCCGTCGCTGCTGACCACCAACCTGATCGGCGGCGTGATCGACGCGCTTGATCCATAAGTCTTTCTTGTGGCTCACCGCGCAAAACCTGGTTCGCGCGGTCTCTTTGGCGTCATAGAGGCGAGCCATGACCGATCTGATCCTTCACGAAGACCCGGTGTCGGGCAATTGCTACAAGATCCGCCTGGTCGCGGCGCATCTGGGCATCGCGCTCGACCGGCGCAGCTACGACATCCGCAAGGGCGAAACGCGCACGCCCGAATTTCTCGCGCAGGTCGATGCGAACGGGCGTATCCCGGTGCTGCAGATCGGCGACCATTTCCTGCCCGAAAGTGCAGCGGCGTGCCTGTATCTGGCGCACGGATCGACGCTGATCCCCGAAGACCGCTTCGACCGCGCCGACATGATGCGCTGGATGTTCTGGGAACAGTACAGCCACGAACCCAACGTCGCGACCTTGCGCTTCTGGCGGCATTTCATCGGCGAGGACGCGCTAAGTCCTGCACAACGCGCGCTGATTCCGGGCAAGAAAGCGGCGGGCGACGCCGCGCTCGCCTTGATGGACCGGCATCTGGCGACGCGCGACTGGTTCGCGGCGGATCGTTTCACGCTCGCCGATGTCGCGCTCTACGCCTACACGCACGTCGCGAACGAGGGCGGTTTCGACCTCTCCGCCTACCCCGCGGTTACCGCCTGGCTGACGCGCGTGGCGACGCTGCCGGGCCATATCGCGCTAGATGATTGACTCATAAGCGTAACCGCCACGTGATGCGGGCGTAACATTGATCATGCAGGGGCGGCGCATGAGGGAGGGCCGCCCAATGACGACCATCGCCGACGTCACCGACCTGCTGGACTATGCCACAAAGCGCGAGATTGCGCCTCCGCTGCCGCTGCTGCCGACGATCGCCACCGCCACGCCCGGGGGCGACCGGCGGCGTTACCGCACGATCTGGATCAGCGACGTCCATCTCGGCACGCGCGGGTGCAACGCGGCGATGCTGGTCGATTTCCTCGACCGCGTCGACAGCGACACGATGTACCTGGTCGGCGACATGATCGACGGTTGGCGGCTGAAGAAGAAATTCTATTGGCCGCCGCTGCACAATGACGTGGTCCGCCGCCTGATGAAGCGCGCCAAGCGCGGCACGCGGATGATCTACATCCCCGGCAATCATGACGAGGTGTTCCGCCAGTTCGCGGGCACCGATTTCGGCGGCATCGCGATCCGTCGCAAGGCGATCCACGAAACCGCCGACGGCCGCCGCCTGCTGGTGCTGCACGGCGACGAATTCGACGCGATCACGCTGGCGCACCGCTGGCTCGCCTATGTCGGGGACAGCGCCTACACCATGCTGATGGCGGCGAATCGGGGCGTCAACGCCTTCCGCCGCCGTTTCGGCATGCCCTATTGGTCGTTGTCGAAGCACGCCAAGGCGAAGGTCAAGAACGCCGTCGCCTTCATCTCGCATTTCGAGGAAGTCGTCGCGCACGCCGCAGGCGTTCGCGGGGTCGACGGCGTCGTGTGTGGACATATCCACACCGCCGAAATGCGCGAGATCGGTGGCGTCACTTATTACAACGACGGCGACTGGGTGGAGAGCTGCACCGCGTTGGTCGAACACTTCGACGGGCGGATGGAGGTGCTCCACTGGGCCGACGTGATCGCGGCGCGCGAAGCCGAGGTCCGCGCGCTGGCGGCCTGACATGCGGATCGCGATCGTCACCGACGCCTGGAGCCCCCAAGTCAACGGCGTCGTGCGCACGCTGGAGGCGGTGATCGGCGAACTCCGCGCCGCCGGGCATGAGGTGCTGGTGGTCGCACCTGATCGTTTCGCATCGCTCCCCTGCCCGACCTATCCCGAAATCCGCCTGTCGCTGGCCGGCGCGCGCGCAGTCGGCAATGCGATCGCCGCATTCGGGGCGGAGGCGGTGCATATCGCGACCGAGGGACCGCTGGGGATCGGCGCGCGGCGCTGGTGCGTGGCGCGCCGGCGGCCGTTCACCACCGCCTATCACACGCAATTCCCCGATTATGTCGCGGCGCGCACCGGTTTGGACCCGGCATGGGTATGGCGCTACATCCGCTGGTTCCACGGGCCAGCGCAGGCGATCCTCGCCTCCACCCCGTCGATCGCGCGCACGCTGGAGGCGCAGGGGCTGACGCAGGTACGGCGCTGGGGGCGCGGCGTCGATCAGGCGCTGTTTCACGCAAATGTCGCGCCCGACCCCACGATCCGCGCGCTGCCGGGACCGGTGCAACTCTACGTCGGACGCATTGCGGTCGAGAAGAACATCGCCGCTTTCCTTGGCTCCGATCATCCCGGCAGCAAGGTGATCGTCGGCGACGGCCCGGCCTTGCGCGAATTGTCGGCACGCTTTCCCGACGCGCATTTTCTCGGGCCGCGCTTCGGCCACGACCTCGCCGCCGCTTATGCCGCCGCAGACGTCTTCGTCTTCCCCAGCCGCACCGATACGTTCGGGCTGGTGATGATCGAGGCGCTGGCGTGCGGCACCCCGGTCGCGGGCTATCCTGTCACCGGCCCGGTCGACGTGCTGACGCCGCAAACCGGCGCGATGGACGAAGACCTCGGCACGGCGATCGCAACCGCGCTGACCTGCGACCGATCGGCGTGCGCGGCATACGGGCAAGGCTTCACCTGGGCCGCCAGCGCGCGGCAGTTCGTCGATGCGCTCGCGCCGCTCAGCGATGTCCGCGCGGCGGCATGAGATTCGCGGCGCTTGCCCTTGGGGCGTGCGCGCACTAGATCGGACGCCTTAGAGGCCGCTCCGGGAAGGGGCGGCCCATTTTGTTTCAGACGGAGTTTTCCCGCATGGCCCAGCCGCTCATGCCCCACGCGACCGCCAGCTGGATGGTCGACAACACCGCGCTCAGTTTCGAGCAGATCGCGGAATTCTGCGGGCTCCACATCCTCGAAGTGCAGGCGATCGCCGACGACACCGCGACGACGAAGCTGACCGGCCGCGATCCGGTCCGCGCGCACGAGGTCAGTCAGGAAGAAATCGACAAGGCGCAGGCCAACCCCGATTACCGGATGCAGATGATCAAAGGCCCCGATCAGGTCCGCCGCACGAAGGGGCCGCGCTACACGCCGGTCTCCAAGCGGCAGGACAAGCCCGACGGCATCGCCTGGATCATCCGCAACCATCCCGAAATCACCGACGGCGCGATCGGCAATCTGATCGGCACGACGCGCACGACGATCGCCGCGATCCGCGACCGCAGCCATTGGAATATCCAGAACATCACGCCGAAGGATCCGGTCACGCTCGGGCTGACGACGCAGCGCGAACTGGACGCCGCTGTGTCGAAGGCGGCGAAGGCGGCGGGCGTCGAAGCCGCACCCACCGATCACCGGCTGGAGGGCGACCGCGAATCGCTGATCGCACAGCTCCGCGCCGAACGCGAACAGGCGGCGCGTGAGGCGGAAGCCGCGACGCAGGAGGGCTATGTCGCCCCGCCGCCAAAGCCCACGTTCGACGATCCGTTTCGGAGATAGGGGTTTCGGCTCGCGCTTGCTCTAATCCTCCCCTGCAAGGGGAGGTGGCAGGCGGAGCCTGACGGAGGGGTGTCACCCTCTCGATAGCGAGTGGCGGGTCGGATTGCCCCCGGCAATCCTCGAAAGCGCGGGGCGCGTTCGACCCGCCACTCCCCTCCGGCGCTGCGCGCCACCTCCCCTTGCAGGGGAGGATTGCTTGTTGTCGCTCAACCCGACTGGGCAAACCCAACAAACCGCTCGACGTAACGTAAGTTACGTTGCTACCCGCTACCGATGGCAACCGCACTCGACCGCGCCTTGATCGGCGACGAAGGGCTGATCCCGACCAGTCACAAGGGGCTGACGTACCCGTTCGGCGACCGCAGCCCACAACCCGGCGAGCTCTTGACCGTGATGCCCGGTATCCGCTGGTGGCGCGTGCCGATGTCGGGGCCGTTGAAGCACGTCAACGGGCTGATCCTCGACGACGGAGACGGCGCGCTGGCGATCGACACCGGCACCGCGGGCGAACGATCGGTCGAGGCGTGGCGAACCATTCTCGACCAGGCGATGGGCGGGCAGCGCATCTCGCGCGTGCTGTGCACGCATATGCATCCCGATCACGTCGGGCTCGCGGGCTGGCTGTGCCGCAAGTTCGATGCGCCGCTGCTGATGACGCGCACCGAATGGCTGACCGTCCGAATGCTCGCCGCCGACGCGCGCGACGAAACGCCGGGCGAGATGGTCGCCTTCTGGCGCGCGAGCGGCTGGGACGAGGCGCAGCTTGCATTGGGTGCGGGACGCGGCTGGTCGCATTTCGGTAAGATGATCGCGCGGATGCCGCTGGGCTTCACGCGCATCCAGGACGGTCAGACACTGAAGATCGGCGGGTCGGACTGGCAGGTCGTCGTCGGCAGCGGGCACAGCCCCGAACACGCCTGCCTGCTCGATCGCGACCGGAAGGTGCTGATCGCGGGGGATCAGGTGCTGCCGAAGATCAGCTCGAACGTGTCGCTGGGCGTCATGGAGCCCGAGGGCGATCCGCTCGGCGACTGGCTGGCCTCGATCGCGAAGCTGAAGCAATTGCCGCCCGACCTGCTCGTCCTGCCGGGGCATGGCGATCCGTTCTACGGGCTGCACGCGCGGCTGGACGCGCTCGATCACGAGCATCGCGACCGGCTCGATGCTTTGGTCGAACATATGGCGGACGGCCCCAAACGCGCGGTCGATTGCTTCGGCCGCCTGTTCCGCCGCGCGATCGGGCCGGACGTGATCGGCATGGCGACGGGCGAGGCGATGGCGCACCTCCGTCACCTGGAGGTCGAGGGGCGCGCGGTGAAGGAAATCCGCGACGGCGTATGGTGGTATCGGCGCGCGTAACCACGCTATAGTCGTGCACGAACAAGCGGATGAGGAGCCGACACGATGTGCGACGACCATACCGAGGCAGACAACGCCCGCGTCCTGACGCGCCGCGCGTTCGGGGCGGGCGCAGGGGCGGCGGGGCTTGCGCTGCTGCTCCCAAGTCCCGCGAACGCCGCGGCAGTCAGCGGACGCCGCGTGCAGATCAAGACCCCGGACGGCATCGCCGACGCCTATTTCGTCGCGCCGACGACGGGAAAGCATCCCGGCGTGCTGATATGGCCCGACATCATGGGACTGCGTCCCGCGTTCGAGCAGATGGGGCGGCGGCTGGCCGAATCGGGCTATGCGGTGCTGGTCGTCAATCAATTCTACCGTTCGGTGAAGGCGCCGTTCCTGAAGGCAGGCGAGAGTTTCGGCCAGCCCGCGGTGCGCGCGCGCATCATGCCGTGGCGCGAAGCGCTGACCGCCGAGGCTGTGACTCGCGACGGCGTGGCCTTCACCCGCTTCCTCGATGCGCAGAAAGAGGTCGATACGAAGCGCGGCCTTGGCTCCAGCGGTTACTGTATGGGCGGCCCGATGACGATCCAGACCGCCGCCGCGCGCGCCGATCGCTACCGCGCGATCGCGTCGTTCCACGGCGCTGGGCTGGTCAGCGACAAGCCAGACAGTCCGCATCTGCTGATCCCGAAGCTGAAGGCCGACGCGCTGATCGCGATCGCCGAGAACGACGATCAACGCAGCCCGGACGACAAGAACGTCCTGCGCGCCGCCTTCGCCGCCGCCAAGCGCCCGGCCGAAATCGAGGTCTACACAGGCGCAATGCACGGTTGGTGTCCGCCCGACAGCCAGGCCTACAATCAGGTGCAGGCCGAACGCGCATGGAGCCGGATGCTGGTGTTGTTCGGACGAACGCTCGCGCGACCGGCTTGACGTCGCGCCGCGACCGTGTTCCACTTTCGTTCCTGACGACTCGCAAAGCCGGAGACAGACCGTGGCCCTGACCTTCTACACCAACCCGATGTCGCGCGGGCGGATCGCACGCTGGATGCTCGAGGAAATCGGGCAGCCGTATGAGACGGTGCTGCTCGATTATGCCGATACGATGAAGGGCGCGGACTATCTCGCGATCAATCCGATGGGGAAGGTGCCTGCGATCGTCCACGACGGCCGCACGGTCACCGAATGCGCCGCGATCTGCGCCTATCTGGCCGAAACCTTCCCCGATGCTGGCCTTGCCCCCACCGCCGACGAGCGCGCGGATTATTATCGCTGGATGTTCTTCGCCGCCGGGCCGGTCGAGGCCGGGGTGATCGACCGGTCTCTGGGCGTCGAGATCCCTGCCGACAAACAGATGATGGTCGGTTACGGATCGTTCGACCAGATGGTCGACACGCTGGAAAAAGCGGTGTCGGCGCATGAGTATATCGCGGGCGATCGTTTCACTGCGGCGGACGTCTATGTCGGCAGCCATGTCGGCTGGGGCGTGAATTTCGGGACGCTGCCGAAACGCGATGCGTTCGACGCCTATCTCGGCCGCATCATGGGCCGCCCCGCCGCGGTCCGCGCGGCGGAGATCGACGACGCGCTGATGCCGAAACAGGAACCCGCGACGGCGGACTAGTCGCGCACCGTCGGAAGGGCGTGGTCGAGCAGCGCCTTCAGCGTCCGGCCCGGCTCCTCGACCATCATCAGATGAGCGGAATGCTCGAACCAGACCGTGGTCTTCGCTGGCGCGCGGAGCTGTTTCATCCATGCGTCCGCGATCGGCGCGGGGACAGTATAATCGTGGCGGCCGAGCAGCAGGATCACCGGTGTCTTCAGCCGGTCGAGCCGGGCGAACGACACCTTGTCCAGCCGCGGCCACAATGTCGCGACCGAAAAGGCGCTGCCGTCGCTCCACGCCTTGCGGTCGGCGGGCGTGTAATCGGGCGACAGCCGCGGGGCGTGGAAATAGAAATCGGCATTGTCGCGCCCCGCCGCCAGCGCGCCATAGCGCACGGCATATTTGCGCCACCCGTCCGACTTCGCGATCTCCAGCGGTTCGGGCCGCGGATAGGGGGCCAACACCTGCAGCGCCGCAATCGCCTCGGCGTCTTGGCGCGCGCGCGCCTGTTGCAGCGTCCATGCAAAGCCGACGCGCTCGTTCTCGCGGAAATCGATCACCTGACCCATCCCGATATAGGCGTGAAGCAGATCTGGGCGCTTGGCCGCCACCGCCAGCCCGACCGCCGATCCCCAGCTATGCCCGAGCAGCAACACCTTGCGCTTGCCGTATCTCGCCCGGAGCACATCGATCAGTTCGATCGCGTCGTCACGGTATCGTTCCAGCGTCATCGTCGGCGCGATCGCGGCTGGATCGTTCAGCGGATAGGATTTGCCCGCGCCGCGCTGATCCCATTGCACGACCGTGAAGAAATCCTCCCACGGCCGCTGGAACGACCAGGCGACCGGCATCTCGACCGCGCCGGGGCCGCCGTGCACGAAGATCAGGATCGGGTTCGCGCGATCCGCGCCGCGCACGTTCACCGCCTGTCGCGCGCCGCCCAGCGTGACGGCGAAATCGTCCTGTACGCCATCCGGCGTCACTATCCGCCCGATGTCGCCGATGATCGCGCGTGATGCGGCATAGGGGTCGGCGATCACCGTGCTCTGGGTAAAAGCGGGGACGGGCGACAGCGCCGCGACGGCGGTGGCGAATAGAAAACGCAGCATGGCTATTGGCTGGCACGGCCGCACCCTGGCGGCAAGAACGCTGTTCCGGGCGTCGCCGATTCGACAGCGGACCGGGAACATAGGACAAGCATGATCTTTCTGATCCGCACACGGCGTCACCCAACGGCGCGCGTCCTTCCCGACCCGAAAGCCCTTCGTTGACCCATGATCTGAACCCCTCGATCCTGCGAGAATATGACATCCGCGGGATCGTGGGCGAGACGTTGGACGCTTCCGATGCGCACGCGGTCGGGCGCGCATTCGCCACGATCGTGCGGCGCGCAGGCGGGCGGCGGGTGGTGGTCGGCTACGACGGGCGCACATCTTCGCCAATGCTGGAGGCGGCGCTAGTCGACGGGCTGGCCGCATCGGGTGCGGATGTCGTGCGGATCGGGATCGGCCCGTCGCCGATGCTTTACTTCGCCGAGAGCACGTTAGAGGTCGATGCCGGGATACAGGTAACCGGCAGCCACAATCCCCGCGATCACAACGGCTTCAAGCTGGTATTGCAGCGAGCGCCATTTTTCGGCGCGGATATCCAGGCGCTGGCCGCGCTGGCCGCGGCGGGGGACTTCACCGATGGCGAGGGGATCGTCAGCGACGCCGACACCGGCGACGCCTATGTCGCGCGCCTGCTCGCCGGGCATGACGGCCCCGGCCTCAGGATCGGCTGGGACGCGGGCAATGGCGCGGCGGGGCCGGTGGTCGAGGCGCTGACGAAGCTCCTGCCGGGTGAGCATCACTTGCTGTTCACCGATGTCGACGGCGATTTTCCGAACCATCATCCCGATCCTACCGAGGACGAGAACCTTGCCGATCTGCAGCGGCTGGTCGCGGAGAGACGCCTCGATTTCGGAGTGGCTTTCGATGGCGACGGCGACCGGATCGGCGCGGTGGACGGTTCAGGACGCGTGCTGCGCGGCGATCAGATTCTATCCGTTCTGGCGGAATCTCTTCTGGTCGAGCGGCCCGGCAGCACGATCATTGCCGACGTAAAGGCGAGCAACGGGTTGTTCGACCGGATCGAGGCGCTCGGCGGCCGCGCCGTCATGTGGAAATCGGGCCACAGCAACATCAAGCTGAAGCTGCGCGAGGAGAATGCAGCGCTGGCCGGCGAGATGAGCGGGCACATCTTCTTCGGCGACCTCGGCGGCTTCGACGACGGCATCTACGCCGCGGTGCGCCTGATCGACGCGGTGCAGCGCTCCGGCCGCACGCTCGCCGAATGGCGCGATGCGAAGCCGGTCCGCGCGAGCACGCCCGAACTGCGCTTCGCGGTCGATCCTGCGCGGAAGGACGCCGTAGTCGACGAGGTGGTCGCGCGACTGGCGGCGAACGGCGCGACGGTCGACCTGACAGACGGCGCGCGCGTCACCACCGCCGACGGCTGGTGGCTGCTGCGCGCGTCGAACACGCAGGACATGCTGACCGCGCGCGCCGAGGCGGACGATCCCGCCGCGCTCGACCGGCTGGTCGCCGCGATCGACGCGCAGCTGGCCCAAAGCGGCGTGACTCGTGCGGCGTGATCCGGGCGGCGTGATCCGGGCGGCGTGACTCTGCCGGTCTTAACCCCCACATAGCGGCGATGCGTCCCCCGTCGAAACCAAGCATCGTCCGCGTCGTCGATCTCGAAACCACCGGCAGCGCGCCGCCCGCGCACGGCGTATGCGAGGTCGGCTGGCAGGATGTGGCGCTCGGCCCCGATGGCCGGTGGGAATTGTATGGCGAGGGCGGGCAACGCTACGTCAATCCCGGCCGCTCGCTGCCGCCCGTGACGCAGGCGATCCACCACATCCGCGACGAGGATGTTGCTGATGCGCCGTGGTGGCACGACGTGGCGCGGCAAGTGCTCGATCCCTACCCCCGTCGCCTGGCGCTCGCGGCGCACCGCGCATCGTTCGAACAGCAATTCTGCACGCCCAATTTCACCTCCGGCGCGGAGTGGATCTGCACGTGGAAATGCGCACTCAGGCTGTGGCCCGATTCGCCCAGCTTCTCCAATCAGGTGTTGCGGTATTGGCGGAAGCCCGATGGGATGGAGCACGAACGCGGCCTGCCCGCGCACCGCGCCTTCCCCGACGCTTATGTCACCGCCTTCCACCTGCGCGACATGCTGAACGAGGCGAGCATCGAACAATTGCTGGAATGGTCGCGCGACCCCGGCCTGATCCCGCGCGTCCGCTACGGTCCCGATCGCGGCAAGGACTGGCGCGAGATCGATCACGAATCACTGATGGGCTTCCTGACCGATCGCGACCCCGACATCCGCTTCACCGCCAACGCCGAAATGGACCGTAGGCGCGGCGGTGGATCGGTCGGCCGGGCGTCTGCTCAAGAATTGCTGCTCTGATCCACATCAAGGTGCTGCCACTGGCCAATCGTTACGGCTGCGACTAGACCGCGCTCCGATGCGTGTGCGTGTACCGTTGATGATCCGCGAAGGGCGGCTGGGCCGCGTCCTGCTCGCGTTCATGGCGGCGGGTTTTCTCGCGCTGATCGTCGCCGGTATCGCCGCCGCCTGGGTGCAGGGCCGCAATCAACAACACAACGCCGCCGTCGCGCATACCTATCAGGTCGAACTGACGATCGCCGAGGCGCGCCGCCTGATCGAACAAGGCGAAACCGCGCGGCGCGGCTATATGCTGGCAGGCGATCCTGCGTTTCTCGCCAGCTACCGCGACGTCGCCGCAGCGCTGCCGACGGTGATGGATCGGGTCGGCGCGCTGACGATCGACAACCCGCTGCAGCAACGGCACCTGAAACTGGTCGACCGGCTGATCGACGAACTGAGCGCCGAGCGTGCGGCGAGCATCGCGCAGGTCGGCGCAGGCGAAGCTGCGCGCGCGATCGCGACGTTCCGCGCGCAGGGCGGAGCCGGGCGATTGCGGCTGATGCGCCGCGCGTTCGACGCGATGGGAGCGGAGGAACGCCGTCTGCTGGCGATCCGCGACGCCGAACAGGCCGCCAGCATTCGCGTCTTCTACGCGATCCTCGCCTTTGCCGGGGTGGTGCTGGGCGCCGTCGCCATCGCTGGGTTGGCGGTCGTCATGCGTTACACGCGCGACCTGACCGGGTCGCGCGATATGATGCGGGGATTGAACGAGAATCTCGAGGTTCTGGTATCGGATCGCACCGCCGACCTCAGCCGCGCGAACGAGGAAATCCAGCGCTTCGCCTATATCGTCAGCCACGATCTGCGCTCGCCGTTGGTCAACGTGATGGGCTTCACCGCCGAACTTGACGCCGCGACCAATACGATCGCGGAATTGATCGACCGCGCCGAGGCGACAGCCCCCGAGATCGTGACCGAAGAGGCGCGGCTGGCGGCGCGCGAGGATCTGCCGGAGGCGATCGGCTTCATCCGCACCTCGACGCAGAAGATGGACCGGCTGATTACCGCGATCCTCACGCTATCGCGGCAGGGCCGCCGCGTCCTGACGCCCGAACCGCTCGACGTGGCCGCGATCGTCGACGAAATCCGCGGCAGTCTGGCGCACCGGCTGGACGAACAGGGCACGACCGTCGAGGTCGAGGGCGATCTGCCCGCCGTCGTCAGCGATCGCCTCGGCGTGGAGCAGATACTGTCCAACCTGATCGAAAATGCGGTGAAATATCGCCATCCGACCCGCCCCGCACGGATCGTCGTCACCGGCGGCAGCGAAGGTCCGCGACGCTGGTTTGCGGTGACCGACAATGGTCGCGGCATCGACCCGCGCGACCACGAACGCGTGTTCGACCTGTTCCGCCGATCGGGTTCGCAGGATCAGCCCGGAGAAGGCATCGGACTCGCGCACGTTCGCGCATTGGCCTATCGCCTGGGCGGGATCATCGATCTCACCTCGACGCTTGGCGAAGGCGCCACCTTCCGGCTATCGCTGCCCAAGACCCTGGAACTACAGGAACAACGAGCATGAACGCGCATCAATCCGTCAACATCGTGATGATCGAGGATGACGAAGGCCATGCCCGGCTGATCGAAAAGAACATCCGCCGCGCGGGCATCTTGAATGACATCCGCCATTTCACCGACGGTACGAGCGCGCTGGAATATCTGTTCAACGACAAGAACGGCCCGACCCACAACGGCCCCGCACTCGTCCTGCTCGACCTCAATCTGCCCGACATGAGCGGCACCGACATCCTGACCCGGATCAAGGACAGCAGCGGCCCGTTGAAGCGTACGCCCGTCGTCGTATTGACGACCACCGACGACAGCCGCGAAATCCAGCGTTGCTATGATCTGGGGGCCAACGTCTACATCACCAAGCCGGTGAATTATGAGAATTTCGCGCAGGCGATCCGCCAGCTCGGGCTGTTCCTGTCGGTCATCCAGGTGCCCGATCTGGGCGATTGATGGCGACAGTACTCTACATCGACGATGATCCGGGGATCCGTCGGCTGGCGGCGAAAGCGCTTGCCCGCCGCGGGCATGACGTGACCGTGGCCGAGGGCGGCGCTGAGGGTGTCGCGCTGGCCGCCGCCGACCGCTTCGATATCGTCGCGGTCGATCACTACATGCCCGGGATGGACGGGCTGGAAACGCTGGCGGCGCTGCGCGCGCTGCCGGATGCGCCGAGCGTGGTCTATGTCACCGGATCGGAAGAGGGCCGCATCGCGATCGCGGCGCTGCGCGCCGGCGCGGCCGATTATGTCGTGAAGACGGTCGGCGAGGATTTCTTCGACCTGCTCGACGCCGCCTTCGAGCAGGTCATCGCGCGCGCGACGCTCGAGCGCGGCAAGGCCGATGCGGAGGCAGGGCTGCGCGCCAGCAACGACCGGCTTGAGGCATTGCTGTCGGAGGTCAATCACCGCGTCGCCAATTCGCTGCAGATCGTCTCCGCGATGGTCCGGATGCAGTCGAACGCCTTGTCCGACGACAGCGCGCGCGCCGCGCTGGAGGATACGCAGCGCCGGATCAGCGCGATCGCGCAGGTCCATCGCCGTCTCTACACTGGCGGCGATGTGGAAAGCGTCGACATGCGCGAATATCTGTCGGCATTGGTCGACGAACTGGCGCAGACCTGGTCCAGCGCGGATCTCCCGCGCGACCTGAAACTGGTCGCCGACCCGATCCGCCTGCCGACCGACCGCGCGGTGTCGCTGGGCGTGATCGTCACCGAACTGGTCAGCAACGCGTGCAAATACGCCTATCCGGCCGGCAGCGGCGAAATCCGCATCGCGCTACAGATGGAGGGCAAAGAACTGTTCCTACTAGCAGTAGAAGACGACGGCGTCGGCCTGTCGGGCGAAATCGCGCCGGGCGGCACCGGCATCGGCACGAAACTGATCCGCGCGATGGCGCAAAGCCTGCAGTCGATCGTGGAATACGACCCCGGCCACCGCGGAACGCGGGCGACGTTGAAGGCGGGGGTGCGTTAGGGACTCTACCCGTTCGTCCTGAGTAGCGGCTGAGCTTGTTGAAGACGCGTATCGAAGGACAGCGTCCGGGCATGTCCTTCGATACGGGCCTTCGCCTTCGCTCAGTCCCTACTCAGGACGAACGGGGAATGGGTAGTCGAACGTCGTCGCTCGTTTCGGCCCCCCCTCACCCCCCATCGATCAGGAAATCGACGATCCGCTGCGCCGCCGCATCCGCGCTCATCGCACTGGTGTCGATGCGGATTTCGGGATCCTCCGGCGCTTCATACGGCGAGTCGATCCCCGTAAAGTTCGCCAACTGCCCGGCGCGCGCCTTCGCATAGAGGCCCTTCACGTCGCGCCGTTCGGCCTCGGCCAGCGAGGTGTCGATATGCACCTCGATGAATTCGCCCGGCGGCATCATCTGCCGCACCATCTCGCGCTCGGTGCGGAACGGGCTGATGAACGCGGTCAGCACGATCATCCCCGCATCGGCCATGAGCCGCGCGACTTCGCCGACGCGGCGGATGTTCTCCACCCGGTCGGCGTCGGTAAAGCCCAGATCCTTGTTCAGGCCATGCCGCACATTGTCGCCGTCGAGCAGGAAGGTGTGCCGGTTCATCCGCACCAGTTTCTGTTCGACCAGATTGGCGATCGTCGATTTCCCCGCGCCCGACAGCCCGGTGAACCACAGCACCGCGGGCTTCTGATTCTTCAGACGCGCGTGCGTTTCGCGGCTGACGTCCAGATGCTGGCGGTGGACGTTCTGCGCGCGGCGCAGCGCGAAGTGGATCATCCCCGCCGCGACGGTCGCGTTGCTCGCCTTGTCGATCAGGATGAACCCGCCGAGATCGCGGCTCTGTTCATACGGCTCGAACACGATCGGCCGATCGGTCGAAAAGGTCGTGACGCCGATCGCGTTCAGCTCCAGCGTCTTGGCCGCCAGTTGCTCCATCGTGTTGACGTTGACCTGATATTTCGGCGCGTTGAGCGTCGCGGTGGCGCTCTGCGTGCCGAGCTTCAGCCAATAGGAGCGGCCGGGCAGCATCGCCTCGTCGCTCATCCACACGATCGTCGCCTCGAACTGGTCGGACGCCTGCGGCGGATCGCCCGCCGCCGCGATCATGTCGCCGCGCGAGCAATCGACCTCGTCGGCCAGCGTCAGCGTGACCGACTGCCCCGCCTGCGCCTGTTTAAGATCGCCCCCGATTGCGACGACGCGCTTTACGGTCGACGCCCTCCCCGACGGCACGATCCGCACCGCATCGCCGGGTTTGACCGTCCCCGCCGCGATCGTCCCCGCAAACCCGCGGAAGTCGAGGTTCGGGCGGTTGACCCATTGCACCGGCAGGCGGAATGGCTTCTTCGCATCGGCGTCGGCATCGAGCGGAACGGCTTCCAGATGCTCGATCAGCGACGGGCCGTCATACCAGGGGGTCGCATCGGAGCGCGAGGCGATATTATCCCCCGCCAGCCCCGACACCGGAATCGCGGTGAACCCGTCGATCCCGATCCCGCTCGCGAATTCGCGATAATCGGCGACGATCGTCTCGAAGACGGTCCGGTCGTAATCGACCAGGTCCATCTTGTTGATCGCCAGCACGATGTTCCGGATACCGATCAGATGCGCGAGGTACGAATGCCGCCGCGTCTGCGTCAATATGCCCTTACGCGCATCGATCAGGATCACCGCCAGGTCGGCGGTCGACGCGCCGGTCACCATGTTGCGGGTATATTGTTCGTGCCCCGGCGTATCCGCGACGATGAACTTGCGCTTGTCGGTCGCGAAAAACCGATACGCGACGTCGATCGTGATGCCCTGTTCACGTTCCGCCGCGAGCCCGTCGACCAGCAGCGCGAAATCGATATTCTGCCCCTGCGTCCCGACGCGCTTCGAATCCTCTTCCAGCGCGGACAGCTGGTCCTCGAAAATCTGCTTCGAATCGTACAGCAATCGGCCGATCAACGTCGATTTGCCGTCGTCCACCGACCCGCAGGTGATGAAACGCAGCAACGATTTGCTTTCGTGTTGCTGCAGGTATGCGGCGATGTCGGAGGAAACGAGGTCGTCGGGGCAATACGCAGTCATGTCAGAAGTACCCCTCCTGCTTCTTCTGTTCCATGCTCGCGCCGACGTCCTTGTCGATCACGCGACCCTGCCGTTCCGACGTCGTGGTCAGCAGCATCTCCTGAATGACGTCCTCGATCGTCGTCGCCACGCTCTCCACCGCACCGCTCAAGGGAAAGCAGCCGAGCGTGCGGAAGCGGACCGATCGTTCGATGAGCGTCAGTTTGCGCCCGATCACGCGCTCCACGCGCTCGATGTCATCGGCCATGAACAGCTGGCCGTCCCATTCGTAGGTCGGACGCGGTGCGGCGAAGTACAACGGCACGATCTCGATCCCCTCCCGCGCGATGTATTGCCACACGTCCAGTTCGGTCCAGTTGCTGATCGGGAAGACGCGCATCGACTCCCCCCTGGCCTTGCGCGCGTTGTAGAGATGCCAAAGCTCCGGCCGCTGCGCCTTAGGATCCCAGCGGTGCGAGGCGGTGCGGAACGAGAAGACGCGTTCCTTGGCGCGCGATTTCTCCTCGTCGCGGCGTGCGCCGCCGAACGCCGCGTCGAAGCCGTATTTGTCCAGCGCCTGCTTCAGTCCTTCGGTCTTCCATAGGTCGGTGTGGAGAGCGCCGTGATCGAACGGGTTGATCCCGCGTGCCTGCGCGTCCGGGTTGTGATGGACCAGCAGTTCCATCCCCGCGTCGCGCGCCGCGCGGTCGCGCAATTCGTACATGGCGCGGAATTTCCATGTCGTATCGACGTGGAGCAGCGGAAACGGCGGCGGTGCGGGATAAAACGCCTTCTTCGCCAGATGCAGCATGACCGCCGAATCCTTGCCGACCGAATACAGCATCACGGGCTTTTCGGCCTCCGCCACCACCTCGCGCAGGATATGGATGCTCTCGGCTTCGAGCCGGTCGAGATGGGTCAGCGTCATGCGGCGTCCATGAACGGGCGGAGTGGCGCGGGGTTATAGGGACCGGTCGCGACGAAGCCGGTGTTGCGGAACCCCGGCTTGCCATAGCGAAACACGTCGCCGTCCAGGTCGAGCACGCGTCCGCCCGCCGCGCGCAACACCGCGTCGCCCGCACACGTATCCCATTCCATCGTCGGCCCGGTGCGCGGATAGACATCGGCCTCTCCGCTCGCCACCAGTACGAACTTCAGCGACGATCCGACCGATACGCAATCGCAGATGCCGCCCGCGTCGAGCCACGCCGCGGTCTGCGGGTCGGCATGGCTGCGTGAAGCGACCGCGCACGGCGGCGTGGGCACGGCGCGCACCGCGATCGTCTTCGTCGGCCCGCGGACTGCGCCGGGCGCTCGTTCCGCCTGCCACGCCCCGGCCGCCAGATCGCCCCAGTACAATGTGTTGCGCGCGGGCGCGTACACCACGCCCATCGTCGGCACGCCGCGCTCGACCAGTCCGATGTTCACGGTGAAATCGTCGCCGCGCTTGATGAATTCCTTCGTCCCGTCGAGCGGATCGACCAGGAAGAACGCGCCGTCGATGTCAGGGATACGCCCCGCCGCAGCCTCTTCCTCCGCCACTACCGGAATGCCCGGCGCGTGTTCACGCAGGCCCGCCAGGATCACCGCCTCGGCCGCGTGATCGGCCGCGGTGACGGGCGATTCGTCTGCCTTGAACGTCACGCTCGCGCCGCGCACGAAATGGTCCCACACGACGTCGCCCGCCGCCTCCGCCAGCGTGACCAGCGCGCGCAGCAACCGTTCACGAACGTCGCGATCCACCAAGAGCGTCATGTCCATCCCCCGCCGCTAGCCTTCCCACCCCGGTCGACGCCAGCAACGCTTTATCTATGCGGCCCCAAGCTTTGCTAGGCAACTTGCAGGACACGCCACGGGGAGGCAAAGGCGGTCGCAAAGGAGTTACCCGCCATGAAGACCGCTCATGAAGACTAGGGCCGCCGTCGCGTTCGAGGCGAAGAAGCCGCTGGAGATCGTCGAACTCGATCTGGAGGGGCCGAAGGCGGGTGAAGTGCTGATCGAGATCATGGCCACCGGAATCTGCCATACCGACGCCTACACGCTCGACGGTCTGGACAGCGAGGGGCTGTTCCCGAGCGTGCTGGGCCACGAAGGCTGCGGCATCGTGCGAGAGGTTGGCACGAGCGTGACGAGCGTCGTGGTCGGCGATCACGTCATCCCGCTCTACACCCCCGAATGCCGCCAATGTAAGTCGTGCCTCAGCGGCAAGACCAATTTGTGCACAGCGATCCGCGCGACGCAGGGGAAAGGGCTGATGCCCGACGGGACAACGCGGTTCAGCCACAGGGGGCAGCCTATCTTTCACTACATGGGCTGTTCGACCTTCTCGAACTTCACCGTTCTGCCCGAGATCGCGGTCGCGAAGATCCGCCCCGACGCACCGTTCGACACCAGCTGCTACATCGGTTGCGGCGTCACGACCGGGGTCGGCGCGGTGGTCAACACCGCCAAGGTCGAGGCCGGGGACACCGTGGTCGTGTTCGGTCTCGGCGGGATCGGGCTGAACGTGCTGCAGGGCGCGAAGCTCGCCGGGGCCGCGCGGATCGTCGGGGTCGACATCAACCCTGACCGCGAGGCATGGGGCCGCCGCTTCGGCATGACCGATTTCGTCAACCCGAAGGACGTGGCCGACGTCGTCGCGCACATCGTCGCGCTGACCGACGGCGGCGCGGACTATTCGTTCGACTGCACCGGCAATACGACCGTGATGCGCCAGGCGCTGGAATGCTGCCACCGCGGCTGGGGCACGTCGATCGTCATTGGCGTGGCGGAGGCGGGCAAGGAGATCAGCACGCGGCCATTCCAATTGGTCACCGGGCGCAACTGGCGCGGCACCGCATTCGGCGGCGCGAAGGGCCGCACCGACGTGCCCAAGATCGTCGACTGGTACATGAACGGCATGATCCAGATCGACCCGATGATCACCCACCGGCTGACGCTGGACGACATCAACAAGGGGTTCGACCTGATGCACGCCGGCGAAAGCATCCGGTCGGTGGTGATCTACTGAACCGACGCCTTCTTCGTCACCCAGCGAACGCTGGGGTCTGACAACGAAGCGCGGGACGTTGTGACCGGGAGACCCCAGCCTGCGCTGGGGTGACGAAATTGGGAGAGAGAAAATGTACAGCCACATGATGGTCGGATCGAACGACATCGATCGATCGAAGAAATTCTACGACAGCCTGTTCGGGTCGATCGGCGGCAAGCCCGGCATCACCGATCCCAAGGGACGGCTGATCTATATGCACAACGGCAGCATGTTTCTCGTCACCCCGCCGATCGACGGCGAGGACGCAACGCCCGGCAACGGCATGACGATCGGCTTTGCGGTCGACGGACCCGAACAGGCGAACGCCTGGCATGAGGCGGGCGTGGCGCACGGCGGCACCGCGATCGAGGATCCGCCCGGCGTCCGCAGCGGAAACGGCATGAACCTGTATCTCGCCTATCTGCGCGATCCCGACGGCAACAAGCTCTGCGCGCTGCACCGCGTTTCGGCCTGATCGCGGCGGGCGGCCACTCAATCCTCCCCTGCAAGGGGAGGTGGCAGCGCGCAGCGCTGACGGAGGGGTGTCGAGCTATCGGTAGCTCTATACCCCTCCGGCGCTGCGCGCCACCTCCCCTTGCAGGGGAGGATCAGAAGTGTGGCAAACTTGAGCGAACTAGCACTAATCGAACGGCCACCACGACGCGACCGCCGCCCGTTGCTTCGCCGCCGCCCGCGCCTGCGCCAGTTCGCCCCAGCGCGGTGCGAAGGGCGTCGCGGCGTCATATTTCGTACCGGCCAGCCGCCATTTGCCCTGCGCCGCCAGCGCATCGCCCCACCCCTTCAGCGGATCGGCCCAGCGCGGCCCGCGCCTGTTCGCCGCGGCGAACTCCACCGCCGCGTCCGCCCCGCGCCCGCGTTTCAGCAAGGTCATCGCGTGCCGCTGATACGGCAGCGGCAATGACGGCGTGAGCGCCTTCGCGCGCGCGTATAGCGCATCCGCCCCGCGCCGATCGCCCGCCGCCTCCGCTACGTCGCCGGCCAGACTGTAGCATTCGCTCCACCGGCCGGCCGCCGCCAGCATGCGATCGGCCTCCTCCCGCCGCCCCGCCAGCCCGTATGCCAAGCCCCGCCAGCACGGGCCGGTCGGGAACGCGAACCGCACGGTGTCTTCGGTCCTGAAGATCGCGTCGAAGCGGTCGAACGCCGCCACCGCCCGCGCTGTGTCGCCGACTTCGATCGCGTGCAATCCGACGACCAGTTGGCGCACCGCCCGCGCCTCTGCCGACGGCTCCGCGCTTTCAAGATAGTGCAGCGCCGCGCGCCAGTCGTGCCGCCGCGCCTCGGCCTCGGCGAGATAATAGGCCGTATCGCCCATCGACAGCGCGGATCGCCCGCCGTTCGCCTCGTTCGCGGCCAGCGTCTCGTCGACCAGGCTAGTATAGTCGCTGACCAGCGACTGATAGGTGGCGAGCGGCTGCTGCGTCGGGTCCGGCCGCTTGTCCGCAGGCGCGTCTGCGATCCGCGCCGCGACTGCGCGCCCCTCGCGCACCGCGCCCTCTTCGCCCGCCACGTCGAACATCATGCCGATCAGATTGTCCGCGGCACCCCAGGCATAAGGGTTCAGTTCGATCGCCATGCGCAGTTTCGCGACGCCCTCGCGCATCCGCCCCTTTTGCCCCAACGCCAGCCCCCAGGCGTTTAGCAGCGATGCGCGCTGATCCTCCGGCGCGCGCGGATAGGCGTCCTGCAGGAACGCGATCGTCGCGTCATATTTGCCCTGCCGGTTGAGATAGACCGCGTACAGCCGCGGTTCGAAGCGGCCATAGACGTATTCCGCCGCCTGCATCGTCAGCGCGGGCAATTCGGCCGGCGCGCCGGTAAAGGTCTTCGGCGGCACCCCGGTGGCGCGGATGGTCATCGCGAGCGTCCCGTCGGGATTGGCGACGATCGCGCCGCCGACGTGCGTTTCCTTGCCCAGCCGGGCGCGCAGCAACCGGTCGACCTCGCCGATCGAGACGTTCGTGTTGGGAACATCCACCTTGATGTCGTTGGCCCAGATCGTGTCGATCTTGCGCGCCAGCGCCGCGCGCGTGTTGCTCGCCTGGATCACCGCCAGCGCATCCTGCACCGATCCCGCGACCACTTGCGGCGTCAGCCCGCGCGCGACCAGCGACGGCGGGGTGTCGAACGTCTCCACCACCACCGCGCGCGATCGCCCGGCATTCCATACGAACAGCACGACCAGCGCCAGCAGCGCCGCGCCCAGCAGCGTGACGATCACGTCGCGCCACCATTGCCGTCCCAACTGACGCACCTGCGCGTCGATCAGCCGGTTCTGTTTCGCCAGCAGGATGCGCGCGGGATTGTCCGGCGCGGGATCGTCCGCCGCCTCCTTCATCGCCAGATCGACCGCATTCGGCGTTTCCGGCAGGCGTTCCTCGGCCATAGGCTTCCCCCCGCAGACCCCGCATTCAGTGTACGCGGTTGCGGGCGGGAGGCAATCAGGCCGCCTGCGCGACCTTCTCCGGGGTGAACGCCACTTCCAGCCGCCGCACGGCGTGGACGAAGTTGTTCGGCGCGATGTCGATTTCGCCGGTCCAGCGGATATCGGGGAAGCGCGCGAAGATTTGCCGGTACGCTTCCTCCAGCTGCAGTTGCGCGGTCATCCGGCCGATGCAGATGTGCGGGCCGTAGCCGAAGGCGATGTTCTTTTCCGCATTGGCGCGGCCGATGTCGAACCGGTCGGGATCGGGAAAGACGCGCGCGTCACGGTTCGCCGCGCCGTAATACATGATGACCTTCTCACCGTCCGCGATGCGCTGCCCATTCAGTTCGACTTCCTTGGTCGCGGTGCGACGCATATAGATGACGGGTGAGACCATCCGCGTGATTTCGTGCACCGCATTCGTCAGTAGCGCGGGATCGGCCTGCAATCGCGCTTTCTGATCCGGAAATTCGGTGAACAATTTCATCGCGCCGGATAGCGAATTGCGCGTCGTGTCGTTGCCCGCAAAAACGATCAGCAGCCATGCACCGTCGAGATATTCGCCGGGCAGGCGTTCGCCCTCCACCTCGGCGTTGGCGATCGCGCTCATCAGGTCCGACTGCGGATCGGCGCGGCGTTTCGCCAGCATCGCGCGGCCGTAGTCGAACATCTCGGCGACGTTCTTGTTGAACATCTCGATGAACGCTGCGATCTGCGGGCTTGGTTCGCTGAGCCCCGCTAGCTGATCGATCTGCTCCAGCGCGACCTGCTGCGCCATTTCGAGGAAATGAATCCAGCCGATGAAGCGTTCGCGGTCGCTTTCGGGCACGCCGAGCATTTCGCAGAGCGTGAAGATCGGCAGCCGTTGCGCCAGTTTCTCGACGAAATCGCAGGTGCCGAGCGGGGCCATCGTGTCGAGCAACCGCGTCACCTCGCCCGACACGCGCGCGCGCAGGCCCTTCATGTAGGTCGCGGTGAAATACGGCATATGCTCCTTGCGCAGCTGCCGGTGCGGGCGTGCGTCCAGGTTGATCATCGAATTGGTCGAGGCGGAAAACAGGATCGGATGCCGCGTCTCGACCGGGCCGAGCGACATCAATATGCCGCCGGTTTCGGACGAGAACGTCTCCGGATCGCCGTTGACGCGCTTCACGTCGTCATATCCGGTGACCGCCCAGAACCCGATGCCGCCGCGCGGGCCGTCATGCCACATCACCGGCGCCTCGGCGCGCATCCGTGCGAAATCGTCCCACGGCTGGCCGCGCGTGAAGGCGTGGATGTCGGTCAGGTCGATGCCCGCAGGCACCGGATACGCGAGCGGGTTGGTCGGGCCGGGCCGCCCCTCGACGATATGGTCGCTGACGAGTTTCACGCGGCGCTCTCCCGTATCGCGCCGCATCGTTCAACGGCATTGGGCATAACTTTCGTTATGCCGGCCGGAGAGTCAAGGCTTGCGGCAGTGCTTCAGGCGGGCGCGCTGGTGGGGAACCAGCGGCGGCCGAGACGCAAAGCGACATGGACGAGGGCGAGCAGGACGGGCACCTCGACCAATGGTCCGATCACCGCGGCGAACGCGACTGGAGACGCAAGACCATAAGCGGCGATCGCGACCGCGATGGCGAGCTCGAAATTGTTGCCCGACGCGGTGAAGGCGATCGCGGCGGTGCGCGGATAATCGCGCACGATCCACCGCCCCATCCAGAAACTGATGCCGAACTGGATCGCAAAGTACAGCGCCAGCGGGATCGCGATCCGCACCGCATCGAACGGCAACGCAAGGAGGTCGCCGCCCTTCAGCGTGAACATCGCGACGATGGTGAACAACAGGGCGATCAGCGTGATCGGCGCGATCCGCGGCAGGAAGCGGGTTTCATACCACTCCTCGCCGCGCCGTGCGACGAGCAGGCGGCGGGTCAGGTATCCGGCCGCGAACGGGATGCCGAGATAGATCAGCACGGCCTGCGCGATCGTCGCGAAGCCGACCTGAAGCACGCTGCCCTCCACCCCGAACAGCGGCGGCAGCACCCACAGGAAAACCCAGGCATAGACGCTGAAGAACAGGATCTGGAACAGCGAATTGAACGCGACCAGCGCCGCGACGTATTGGTTATCGCCCTTCGCCAACTGATTCCACACCAGCACCATCGCGATGCACCGCGCGAGACCGATCAGGATCAGACCGGTCATGTAGCCGGGTTCGTCGCGCAGGAAGAGGATCGCCAGCGCGAACATCAGCACCGGGCCGATCAGCCAATTCTGGACGAGCGACAGCAACAGCACGCGGCGATCGTCGAATACGCGCGGCAGTTCCCGATAGCGCACGCGCGCCAGCGGCGGATACATCATCGCGATCAGCCCGATCGCGATCGGCACATTAGTGGTGCCGACCGACAGCGCGTCGATCGCGCGCGGCAGGCCGGGAATCAGCGATCCCAACGCAACCCCCAGCGCCATCGCCGCGAAGATCCAGAGGGTGAGATAGCGGTCGAGGAACGACAGCCGTTCGGTCACAAGGCGGGACGCGAGTCAGCCGGGATCAACTCCATCACCGTCTCCGACGGTCGGCACAGTTTTACGCCGAGCGGTGAGACGACGAGCGGGCGGTTGATGAGGATGGGGTGTGCCATCATCGCATCGATCAGCGCATCGTCGGACAGCGACAGGTCATCGAGGCCGAGGTCGGCGTAGGGCGTGCCCCGTTCGCGCAGCAGATCGCGCGGGCTGATCCCGGCGCGTGCGATGAGGTCGACCAGCAGTTCGCGCGTCGGCGGCGTCTTCAGATATTCGACCACGTTCGGCTCGATCCCGGCGTTGCGGATCAGGCCGAGCACGTTGCGCGACGTGCCGCAGGCGGGGTTGTGATAAACGATAATGTCTTTTGGGATGTCGGTCGGCATGACTGTCCTCAGCAGGCGAGTTCGGCGATCAGCGGGGCGCAGAGTTCGGGGCTCCCCGCGCAGCAATCCTGCGCTAGGAACAGCATCAGCGTGCGCAGACCGCCGATCTCGGCGCGGTAGATGATCTGGCGGCTCTGGCGATCGGCGCGAACCAGTCCGGCGCGCGCGAGGATGGCGAGATGCGCCGACATCGTGTTCTGCGGCACGTCGAACGTGCGTGCGATCTCGCCCGCGGGAAGCCCGCCCGGCTCGTGACCGATCAACAGCTTGAACGTGGCGAGGCGGGTTGGCTGGGCGAGCGCCGACAGCGCGATGATAGCGGCGTCCGAATCCATATATCCGATACTATGGATATATTCGCAGACGTCAACCGCTTCGCTACGGAATCAGCAACGTCGATCCTGTCGTGCGGCGTGCTTCGAGGTCGGTGTGCGCTTGGGCCGCCTCCAGCAACGGATAGCGTTGACCGATCGTCACGCGCACCTTGCCCGAGCGGATCATTTCCCAGAGCGACGCCGCTCCAGCGACGCGTTCGGCCGGGTCGCTGTAGTAGTGGAACAACGTCGGGCGCGTGACGAACAGCGATCCCTTCGCCGCCAGGATGCCGAGCGCAACGCCGGTGACCGGCGCGCTGGCATTGCCGTAGCTGATGAGGAGGCCTCGTTGGGCCAGCGCGTCGAGCGACGCTTCCCAGGTGTCGCGGCCGATCCCGTCATAGGCGACGCGCACGCCCATGCCGCCGGTCAGCCCGCGGACGCGCTTCGCCACGTCCTCAGCGCGGTACAGGATCACGTCGGTCGCGCCGTGATCGCGCGCCTGGTCCGCCTTCGCTTCGTCGCCGACGGTGGCGATGACCTGCGCGCCCTTCGCGGCCAGCCACTGCGTCAGGATCGATCCGACCCCGCCCGCCGCGGCGTGGACCAGCACCCAGTCGCCGGGCGCGACATGGCTCGCGCGTTCGGCGAGGAATTCGGCGGTGCAGCCCTTCAACAGCGATGCCGCCGCCGTTTCGTCGTCGATATCGTCGGGCAGCACGAACAGATGGCGCGCGGCGATGTTGCGTTCGGTGGCATAGGCGCCGCGCTCCGGCCCGAAGGTCGCGACGCGCGTGCCGACCGCGAGTTCGGTCACGCCGTCGCCGAGCGCGGTGACCACGCCGACGCCTTCCATGCCCAGCGCGGCGGGCAGGTCGGTCGGATAGGTACCGTCGCGGTGATAGGTGTCGATATAGTTCAGCCCGGCTGCGGTCGTGCGGATGCGGACCTCGCCGGGGCCGGGCGGCGGCAGATCGACGTCTTGCCATTCGATCACCTCGGGACCGCCGATGCGGGTGATGCGCGCTACCTTGGCCATGACCGTTCCTTCGATGTTGCCGATCCCGATACGCCGCCGGGCGTTCGTCGTAAATCAGCCGGGCAAGTGCTTGTGTCGGCGAGCGGATCGCGATTACACCGCACGCACGAAAGAAAAGGGGTCACGGGATGTGGATCGGAAAACGCGCGAGCGCGTGTCGCTGGCTGGCGGTGGGCGTCGGCGCATTGGCGCTGGCGGCGTGCGATGCGGGCGGCGATCGGCCAAAATCGGCGTCGTCGAAGGTCCCGCCGAAGCTCTTTTCGCGCGATCCCTTCCCCTCGACCTACCGCGTCTATCCCGGCGTGCCGACTTTGGTCCGAAACGTCACCGTGATCGACGGCGAGGGCGGGCGGATCGAAGGCGGCGCAGTGCTGTTCGCGGACGGCAAGGTCGTCGCGATCGGGCAGACGCTGGAGGCTCCGGCGGGCGCGACGGTGATCGACGGCGCGGGCAAGTTCGTGACGCCGGGGATCATCGATATCCACAGCCATCTGGGCGATTACCCCAGCCCCGGCGTGCAGGCGAATTCGGACGGCAACGAAGCGACCGGTCCGATCACCGCCGACGTATGGGCCGAACATAGCGTCTGGCCGCAGGATCCGGGTTTCGGGCGCGCGCTGGCCAATGGCGGCGTCACCACGCTGCAGATCCTGCCCGGATCAGCCAATTTGATGGGCGGGCGGTCGGTGGTGCTGAAGAACGTCTATGCGCGCACGATGCAGGCGATGAAATTCCCCGGCGCACCGTACGGCCTGAAGATGGCGTGCGGCGAGAATCCTAAGCGCGTCTATGGCGGCAAGGGGCGGCAGCCGTCGACGCGGATGGGCAATGTCGCGGTCGATCGCGCGACCTGGGCCAAGGCCGCGTCGTATCGGCGCAAATGGGACAAATACGAAAAAGACGGCGGCGATCCGCCCGATCGCGACATCGGCATGGATACGCTGCGCGGCGTGCTGGCGGGCGAGATACTGGTCCAGAACCACTGCTACCGCGCCGACGAAATGGCCATCGTGCTCGATATGGCCAAGGAGTTCGGTTACAAGGTGACCGCCTTCCATCACGCGGTGGAGGCGTACAAGATCGCCGACCTGCTGAAGGCGAACGGCACCTGCGCGGCGGTGTGGGCCGACTGGTACGGCTTCAAGATGGAAAGCTATGACGGGATCGGCGAGAACCTCGCCATCCTGGAGCGCGCGGGCGCGTGCGGGATGATCCATTCGGACGACCAGAACGGCATCCAGCGGCTGAATCAGGAGGTGGCCAAGGTGCTTGCCTCGGGCCACCACGCCGGGATCGACGTGCCCGAACAGGTGGCGTGGAAATGGCTGTCGCTTGGCCCGGCCACCGCGCTGGGGATTGCTGACAAGACGGGCAGTCTCAAGCCCGGCAAGATGGCCGACGTGGTGCTGTGGAACGGCAATCCGTTCAGCGTCTATACTCGGCCCGAAAAGGTGTGGGTCGACGGGGCGCTATTGTACGATGCGAACGATCCGGGCCGGCGGCCGGTGAGCGATTTCGAACTGGGCCAGCCGGGTTCGGGAGACGTCAAGTGAAGCGCGCATTGTTCTTGCTGGCGACTGTTTCCGGTCTTGGGCTCGCCACGCCCGCCGCGGCGCAGACGGTGGCGATCACCGGCGGCACGGTGGCTTTGGGCGACGGCTCCGCGCCGATCGAGGGCGGGACGGTGGTGTTCCGCGACGGGCGCGTCGTAGCGGCGGGTCTTGGCGTCGCCGTTCCCGCCGGTGCGACGATTGTCGACGCGCGCGGAAAGTGGGTGGTGCCGGGGTTCGTGGCGGGGTTCACCTCGCTCGGTCTCGCCGATGCCGATGGGGTCGAGGAGAGCAACGATACTGGCGCGCGCACGTCGCCGTTCAACGCAGCGATCGACGTCACGCCCGCAATCAACCCGGCCGAGGTGAAGCTGGCCAACGAACGCCTCGGCGGCGTGACGCGCGCGCTGATTGCGCCCGACGCTTCGGGGTCGATCTTCGCCGGACAGGGCGCGGTGATCGATCTGGCCGACGATAACGACGCGGTGACCCGGCCGCGCGCGTTCCAGTTCGTCGAACTGGGTGAGCGCGGCGGGCGCGCAGCGGGGGGCAGCCGCCCCGCGGCCTATGCGATGCTGCGCGACGCGTTCACGCAGGCGCAGGATTATCGCCGCAATCCCGCTGCGTTCGGGGGGCGCGAAAAGGATTCGCTGCTGAAGCGCGGGGATGCCGATGCGTTGTTGAAGGTGCTCGACGGTGCGATGCCGTTGGTCGTTCACGTCGAGCGCGCGAGCGACATCCGTACCGTGCTGGGGCTGACGCGCGAGTATCCGAAGCTGAAGCTGGTGCTGACCGGGGTCAGCGAAGGCTGGATGGTGGCGCGCGAGATCGCCGCGGCGCGCGTTCCTGTGATCGCGGCGGCGCTGGCCGACCTGCCGGCCGATTTCGAGGCGCTGGCGGCGACCGAATCGAACGCCGGGCGGATGCGCGCGGCAGGCGTCCAAGTGGCGCTGGCGTCGACCGGCGCGTCGGGCGGGGACCATAATCTCAAGCAGTTCGCCGGCAATCTGGTCGCGATCACGCGGGTGCCGGGGCACACCGGGCTGGCATGGGGCGAAGCGCTGGCGGCGATCACGTCGGGTCCAGCGGCGGCGCTGGGAATGGACGGCGAGATCGGGTCGCTGCGCGCGGGGCGTCGGGCCGACGTCGTGGTGTGGGACGGCGATCCGCTGGAACTGTCGTCCGCCCCGACCGCGGTGTGGATCGACGGCCGCGCGCAACCGATGCAGTCGCGCCAGCGCGCGCTGCGCGATCGCTATCTGGTGCCGACCGAGGGGGCACTCCCGAAAGCTTACGAGCGGCGATAAGGTTGGACGCCCCTCCCGACGCGGGAGGGGCGTGAAAATTACCGCACCACCAACCGTGTATAGAGATGCCACGTCGAATAGCCGAGCCACGGCAGGATCACCGCGAGTCCGATGGCGAACGGGATCAGGCCGAGCGCCAGCAACGCGGCGACGCGCAGGCCCCAGCCCGCGAACGCGGCCGGATTGCGGCGCGCGGCGGCGAGCGAGGTGCGCACCGCCAGTTCAGCCTCGATCGGCTTGTCGACGACCATCGGGAACGAAACGGTCGAGAAAACGAGCGTGACGACTGCAAAGGCGAGGCCGGCGAGATTGCCAAGCACGATCAGTTCCCACCCGGCCTGGGAGGTGAACAGCCGACTGAAGACGTCGCTGACCCGAAGCGGAGCCTCGGCCCCGAACGTGACGTCGTAGATGAGATACGCCGCCACGAGCCAGCCGACGAACAGCGCGCCAAGGCCGATGGTGAGCATCGCGATCGGCATCCGGCTGCGTCCCCGCAGCGGATCGAGGAAGTGCCACCAGCTCGAATCCTCATTGCTCTCGCGTCGGCGCGCGAGTTCGTAGAAGCCCGACGCGACCGCAGGTCCGGCGATCGAGACGCCCGCGACCAGCGGGAAGAACAACGGCAACAGCGGATCGTTGAAGGTCACGATCACCGCCACCAGGCAGATCACCGGATAGAGCAGACCGGCGAAGATCAGGTCGCCGCGCATCGCCCTAAAATCGCGCCAGCCCTCGGCCAGCGCCCATTGCAGGTCAGCGGAGGTGATCGTGCGGATTTCAGGGATCGTGTCGGCGGGCTCGACCGCTTGGACGGACTTGGAATTGGACAGGGCAGGATTCATCACGATGCGTCCTTTGCTGCATCGCCGATCCGTCCCCCCGGTCTCCGAACCGGCAGATGACGCAGATTAACACGAAATCGGCCGAAGCGCCAAACGCAGTGGATTCGAGCGGCATTGGCTCTATGGTCGCGACCGTGCAGCCGTTTCCGACCGTCGCGATCATGATTGCCTTGCGCGGAGCGTGCCGCCGATGACCGCCGAGGCGGGCCTTGCCGCATTGTGGCTCGCCGCGACGCTGGCGGTGCTGCAACTGATGCTGGCGTATCTGTCCGCGGGGGCCACGAACGAGGCCGCGACGCGCGCGATCCGGCCGGTCGCGATCGTGCAGGGTGCGCTGGCGGCGCTGGCGATGGCGGCTCTGATCCGCGTGTTCCTCGCCTCCGACATGTCGGTCGCGCTGGTCGCGGCGAACAGTCACTCGGCGAAACCGTGGATCTACAAATTCTCCGGCGCGTGGGGCAACCACGAAGGATCGATGCTGTTGTGGGTCACGATCCTCGGCGTCGCAGGCGGGGCGGTGGCGTTGCTCGAGCGGCGGCTGGCGGAGCGGACGTTGGTCGCGACATTGGGCGCGCAGGCGGCGATCGCGCTGGGGTTCTACGCCTTCCTGCTGTTCGCCTCGAACCCGTTCGCGCGCTTGAGCCCCGCCCCGCCCGACGGCGCGGGGCTGAACCCGTTGCTGCAGGATCCCGGCCTCGCCTTCCATCCGCCGACACTTTACGCCGGGTACGTCGGGCTGTCGGTCGCGTTTTCGTTCGCGATCGGCGCGCTGATCACGCGCGATGTCGGCCCGGCGTTCGCGCGCGCGATGCGGCCGTGGGTGCTGGGGGCCTGGATATTCCTGACGCTCGGCATCACCGCGGGCAGCTATTGGGCGTATTACGAGCTGGGCTGGGGCGGCTGGTGGTTCTGGGATCCGGTCGAGAACGCTTCGCTGATGCCGTGGCTGGCGGCGACCGCGTTGCTCCATTCGGTAACGGTGCTGGCGACGCGCGACGGGCTGCGCGCGTGGACCGTCATGCTGGCGGTGGTCGCCTTTTCGATGTCGATGCTCGGCACGTTCCTGGTTCGGTCGGGCATCTTGACCAGCGTCCATGCGTTCGCGGTCGATCCGACGCGCGGCAGCTTCATCCTGGCGTTGCTGGTGATCTATATCGGCGGCGCGCTGGCGTTGTTCGCGCTGCGCATCGGGACGGTGCGGGCGGGGAACGTGTTCGAACCGGTCAGCCGCGAGGGGGCGCTCGTCGCGAACAATCTGTTGCTGTCGGTGATTCTGGGCATCGTGCTGATCGGCACCTTCTATCCGATCGTCGCTGCCGGGTTCGGGGTGCAATTGTCGGTCGGGCCGCCGTTCTTCGACAAGGCGGCGGGGCCGGTGGCGCTGGTGCTGGTTGCGATGATGGGCGTCGGCCCGTTGCTGCGCTGGCGGCGCGACGATGCGCAGGCCGCGATCGCGCGCGCGACATGGCCGATCGCGGCGACCGCGTTCGCGGGGGCGGCGTTGTTCGTCTTCGGCGGATCGATCGGCGTGCTGCCGTTCCTCGGCCTGTCGCTCGCCGCGGGGCTGGCGGTGGCGAGCGTCGCGCCGCTCTGGCGGCGTAACCTGACGCGCGCACCGCTGTTCCTGTGGGGCATGGTGATCGCGCATCTGGGGATCGCGGTCAGTCTGGCGGGGATGGCGGCGAGCAGCGCGTACACCAAGGAGACGTTGGTCGCGGCGAGCGTGGGTCAACCGGTTCGCGCCGGGCCGTTCACGGTGACGCTGCAGGGCATCCGCCCGGTGATCGGCGACAATTGGTCGGCGCTGGAGGCGCGGCTGCGCGTCACGCGCGGCGATGGCGCGCCCTTCACGCTCGCCCCGCAATCGCGCTTCTTCGCGACCCCGCCGACGACGACCAGCGAAAGCGCGATCGCAACGGTGTTCGACGGGCAGCTTTATACTGTGCTCGGTACAGCGGACGCGCGCGGGCGGTGGCAACTGCGTTTGTGGTGGAAGCCGTGGGTGACATTGATCTGGTTCGGCGGCGCGCTGATCGCGCTGGGCGGCGCGCTGTCGCTGTTGGGCCATGTACTGCGCGAACGCCGTGTCGCGATCGCCAAGCGTCCTGTCGAGGTGTGGGCGTGACCCGCTGGCGGCTGTGGTTGCCGCTCGCGCTGTTCGTCGGCATCGCGGCGATCATCGCGATCGGGCTTTACCGCCCCGCCGACCGTACCGTTGCGTCGGCGATGGTCGGCAAGCCGCTGCCCGATTTCGACCTGAAGCCGATCGTTCCGGGAAAGCCCGGCGTGTCGTCCGCGGCATTCCGGCAGGGCAAGCCGCGGCTGCTGAACGTCTTCGCCAGCTGGTGCGTGCCGTGCATTGCGGAGGCGCCGCGGCTGATGCGGCTGAAGGCGGCAGGCGTGCCGATCGAGGCGGTCGCGGTGCGCGACACCGGCCCCGCCATCGCCGAATTCCTATCGCGCAACGGCGACCCCTATGCGGCGATCGGCGACGATCCGGCGAGTTCGGTGCAATTGTCGATCGGCTCGTCAGGGGTGCCCGAGACCTTCGTAATCGACGGCCGCGGGATCATCGTGAAACAGCATATCGGCGACATCCGAGACGACGACGTGCCTGAGATACTGGCGGCGCTGGAGGCGGCGAAATGAAGCGTGCGGCGCTGTTGTTGGCGCTGCTCGCCGCGCCTGCGCTGGCTGATTCGGGCCTGCCGCCCGCGGCGCTCGCCAACACGCAACTCCGCGATCCGGCCAAAGAGGCGGAGGCGCGCAAGCTGATGGAGACGCTGCGCTGCCTGGTCTGTCAGGGGCAGGCGATCGGTGACAGCGACGCCGACATGGCGGGCGACATGCGGGCGCTAGTGCGGCAACGCATCCAGGCGGGCGAGACGCCTGAACAGGTCCGCGACTGGCTGATCGCGCGCTACGGCGACTACGTCACCTACGACCCCCCACTGTCCGCGGTGACCCTGCCGTTGTGGATCACGCCCCTGATCCTGCTGGCGCTCGGTATCTTTATCGCCCGCGCCAGCTTCAAGCGCCGCCGCAAGCCCTGAGCATTCCGACGATCCGGGGATCAAACCGTTCCGGACTGCACCTGCGAGCGTTCGTGCGACAGCGCATCGATTTTCGCCTGCAAGGCGGCGATATCACGGATCATGGCGTCCCGGAGCGGCGGAGTGCAGGCCGAGGCCAGAACAAGCCGCACCGACAGGCTCATCTCCAGCGTGAAGCGATCGGGCGGCCAGCCCTCTGCGATCCACGTCTGGACCACCGCTCCCATCATCCTGAGCAGCGCGTCGGTCAACGATCGTGGCCGGACGATATCGGCGATCTCACCGCTGTCGGCCGCGGCCTCGACCAGCCTATTCCACCATGCCCAACTCTCGGTGGACAGAATGCCGCGAACCTCGGGCGCGTCGGTGCCGAAGGCGGCGCGAAACAAGCCGATGTGGAATTGACGATCAGCCTCGTAATGACCGACCAGCCGGTCGACCGCGATGAGCAGGCTCGCCAGCGGCGTGCCGCCCACTTGGGCCTTCAGTTCGCGAACGAAGCGCGCGATATCCTCGCGCACCACCAGGCGCAGGATTTCGGATTTGGAGCGCAGAAGGTTGTATGGCGTGGCGGCGCTTACCCCTGCCCGCTCCGCCAGCAGCGCCATCGAGAAACCCGCGTCGGCGCGCTCGCGGATCAACGCCTGCGCAGCCTCCACCAGATGCTGTCGCCGTGCTGCCAAACGCTCGGAAGATAGCGCCAACGAAAAATCCTTGTTCGAGGATCGCGCTTGTAATTATAGCAGACTATAAATACAAGCGGCCGACAACAGAAGTCAGGTGGAGGGATTGTCATGGCGATGCGTCTGAACGACGGGATTTTTCTGGCCCCCTTCCATCCGCTCGACGAGGATCCGACGCTGTGTATCCAGCGCGATCTCGAACTGATCGATCATCTCGACCGGCTGGGTTACGAGGAGGCCTGGGTCGGCGAGCATCATTCCGGCGGGTTCGAGATCATCGCCAGTCCCGAGGTGTTCATCGCCGCGGCGGCGGAGCGGACCAAGCGCATCCGGCTCGGCACGGGTGTCGTTTCGCTACCGTACCATAATCCGCTGACCACCGCGAACCGCATCCTCCAGCTGGACCACCAGACCCGCGGACGGGTGATGTTCGGTGTCGAGCCGGGCCTGCTGCCATCGGACGCGTTCCAGATGGGGATATCGCCCGAAACGACGCGCGACCGGATGGTCGAGGGCGTCGAGGTGATGCTGCGGCTGTTCGCGGGCGAACGCGTCACGCACCGATCGGACTGGTTCAATCTGGTCGACGCCACCTGCCAGCTAAAGCCATATACCTGGCCGCATCCAGAGATCGCGGTCGCATCGTCGATCACGCCGTCGGGCGGGAAGCTGGCCGGCAAGCACGGCTTCGGGCTGCTGTGCGTCGCGGCCACCCATGCCAGCGGCTACGATGCGCTGGGGGTCAACTGGAAGATCGCCAACGATGTCGCCGCGGCGAACGGCAAGGTCATTGACCCGGCGCGGCTGCGGCTGGTCGGCCCGGTCCATATCGCCCCGACGCGGGAGGAAGCGTGGGCCAACGTCCAGTACGGCGGGCGACAGTTCGCGGACTATTTCAGCCGCATCAGCCGTCCCGGGCAGCAGGTCGACACGTCGGTCGATCCGATCCGCAAGATGGTCGACGACGGCGCGGCGGTAGTCGGTACGCCCGACGACGCGATCGCGCAGATCCGCCGTCTGCAGGAAAAGCAGGGCGAGTTCGGCGTGTTCCTGCAACTCGCGCACAATTGGGCGGATTTCGACAAGACCAAGAAGAGCTACGAGCTCTGGCGGCGGCACGTGTCGCCAGCGATCAACCGCGCAAACGACATGCGGCAGGACAGCTTCGACTGGGCCACCGGCCACGCGCCCGAGTTCATCAAAGCCGCAATGGACGCCGCCGCATCCACAATCTCCCGCCACAACGCCGCAACCGCCTGAGGCTGGATGATGGCGAAGCGGCTGTGACCGCGTCGCTGAGTGAAAGCGCCGCGGCTTGCTGGTTGCGCGAGTGAGGAGCGGCTTCGCGTTCCGCAGGCGGCAACTGCCGAAGCCCCGACCCGGAACGATGGACCATCGGACCAATGGCAACCGACAGCTGTCGTGCGATATTTCGTAGGGTAACGACCAGAAGTGCAATGCGAGAAATCGCAAGGTTGCGCGCACGATCCAAAAAATGCACGGGTTCGGCGACCGCAAACTTCATCGCGCGTGTCACGGGGGTGGCTATTTCCAAGGGGGTCTTTCGATGAACCGCTTCGCCGCGGCGCTCGTGGTTCATTTCAAGACGACCAACGGCAAGATCAGCCGTGACAAGAACCGTGATCGCTATCTGGAGGATGCGCGATAGCCACGACCATCGCCAGCGGCACGGATGCGGCGGCCATGCTGGGGCCGGTGCGGCGTGCGCTCGCTCGCGGACAGCGCCCGCAGGCCGCCGTCCTCGCGCGGATCGCGCTGCGCCGGGCCGATCCTGCGGCGGCGCCCGCGCTGGCCGCGGCGTTGCTCGACCTGTTCAACGCCGCGCCCTATCCGGCCGGGGTCGCGATCGCGCTGCGGGCGGCGCGGCGGTATCGCGAGCTGGCGCCGGGCGAAGCGCGGCGACTGTTCCGGCTGCTCGACCGCACGGGCCGCCCCGGCCTGGTAGACCGTTACGTCCCCCTGCTGACGCGCTGGCTGGCGCAGAGCGACCTGCCGATCCGCCGCGCGATGATCGCGATCTGGTCGACCGGGCGGCATCAGGCGCTGGTCGATTTCGTGCGGCGCGAGCGGCCGGCCAAGCTGGCTGACCCGCAGACGTTTCGCTTCTTTGCCGAACGATCGATCCACTTCGGCGATCACGGCCCGGCAGCGCCCGTGCTAGCCGAGTTGCTGGCGGCCGTTCCGCATGACGAGGTGATCCGGCACGCGCTGATCCGCGGCCTGATCGAGCGCCGCGCGTTTGCGGAAGCGGCGCAGATCGTGGTCGCCGCCCGGTCCGGCGCAGAGGCGCGTGTTTCGCTCGACGATCTGGGCGCGGCGATCGTCGACGCGCTGGACGACGGGGCGTCCGCGGCGATGCTGGCCGACATCCGCGTGGCGCTGGAGACGATCGTCGCGCTCGACCCCGAGAATCCGGTGGTCGACGATATCGCGCGCGCGCTTCCGCAGCCGTCCTCGGATGCGGCGACCGCGTCGCCCGGGCCACCGCGCGCGCTGAGCATCGTGCGTGCGCCTATCGCCGCCGTTCCGGCAAAGCTTGTGAAACCAAGGCGGCAATGGATCGACACGTCCGAGCTGGCGGTCGCCATTTCCGACCTGGCGCGACACCCTGTCCGGTCGCCCGAATCGATCGCATTGCGCCGCCGCATCGAAAATATCCTGGCGACCGCCGACCTGCCGACGATCGCGCCGTTGCTCGATCGGTTGCTGGCGGTCGCACCGCGTTTCGCGCATCAAATCGCGGCGCGGTTCGCCGATCCCGAAGACGGGGTCGCCTTGTTCGCAGGCCTCGATCCACGGCTGCCGCTGGCGGTCTGGCGCGCGGCGATGGCGCTGGCGGAGCGCGCCGGGGCGAATGGTGCATTGGCCGGATTCGCGCTGCGCGTCGCCAGCAAGGACGATGTTCCGCTGTCCGCGTTGCAGCGCGTCAGCAGCACCGTCGCGCGGGCCTGCGACGCCGATTCGCTCGACGCCTTCTGGGTCAGCGCGGCAGAATCAGCGCGGTCGCTGACGGTGGGCATCGCCGGGCTTCGCGCCTTGTTCGGCGCGCCGGTCAGTCCGGGCTTCTACGTCATCGCCGCCGGTCTGTTCGACGGATCGCTGCGCGACGACGACGATCCCGCGCGGCTGGTCGAGGCGACCCGGCTGATCCTGGCGCGCGGTTGGCGGTGGAGCGACGCCGAGCCGATCGCCGATGCAACGATCGATCCCACGCTGCCCGCGCCCATGGCGCTGTGGCTCCGCGCGGTGATCGACTGGGCGCAGGGGGATCGCGTCGCCGCGCTGCGGCACCTGGACGAAGGGGTCGCGCTGGCCGCCCCGGACGCGCCCGTATCGTTCGTGGCCGAACGCGCGCTCATCAACTGGCGTTTCGGGCATTGGGGCGCGGCGGCGGCGGACCTGCCCGCGCTGGACATCAGCCGATTGCGCGGCGTCCATACCCGCCTGGCCGAGGTCGCGGCGTTTGCCGCGGTGACGCCGCTCGCCCCCGATGCGACCTATCCCGAATGCCTGATCGATACGATCTTCGACCGCGCGCCGACCACGTCGTATCAGCCCGTGCCGGGCAGCGTCGCCACGATCGTCACCGCGCTGGCCGCGGGGGGCAGTGAAAAGCAGGCAGTGTCGGTCGTGACCGCGCTGACGCGGGAACCGCGGGTCGCAGCGCAGACGATGTTCGTCCGATCGCTCGATTCCGAGCTGCACGCCTTCTTCCTGCCGCGCGTCATCGCGGCGGGCGTGCCGCATCTGGCGTTCGGCGATCGGCCGGTCGATGTGGCGGCGGTGCTGGCCGAAACCGGCGACGGCGCGGA
Organism: Sphingomonas sp. SUN019; assembly: GCF_024758705.1. NCBI lineage: Bacteria > Pseudomonadati > Pseudomonadota > Alphaproteobacteria > Sphingomonadales > Sphingomonadaceae > Sphingomonas > Sphingomonas sp. SUN019. The sequence continues at coordinate 2,153,423 of NZ_CP096971.1, forward strand.
TTCGCCGCTGGCGGCGGCGCTGACGTCCCTGTCCGACTGGTTGCGCAGCTCGATCGGCCAGTTGGTGCCGCTGCTGCGCGAAGCGCGTCCGGCGGTGGCGCATATCCGGCAGGACTATGTCGCCGCGGCGCTCGCCTGCGTGTTGGCGGGGGTGCCGCGCATCCTGCTGCACCGCGGATCGCTGTCACCGGATTATTGGGATCTGCGTCCGTCGCAGGTGCTGGCGCGGGTGCGGCCGATGCGGCACGCGTACCGCCGGTTGCTCGACTGGCCCGGCTTCGCCTTCGTCAACAATTCCGCCGCCGGTCTCGACAGCGATCGCGCCTGGCTGGAGCGCGACGATTCGGATCGTTTCCATCTGGTCCACAATATCGTCGACTTCGCGCAGCTTGGGCATAACGAGGGGCCGAACGCGCCGTTGCGCGCGTCACTCGGCATCCCGGCCGCTGCGCCGGTCATCGGCGCGGCGTTTCGTTTCCAGAAAGTGAAGCGGCCGATGTTGTGGCTCCAGGCCGCGCGCGCGCTGCTGACGCGGCGGCCCGATGCACATTTCCTGATCGTCGGCGACGGCGAGTTGCGCGAGGAGATGACGGCTTTCGCCGCCGCCGCGGGCTTTTCGGACCGGCTGCACTTGCCCGGCACGATCGACGACGTCGGTGCGTGGTATCGCGCGATGACGATCGCGCTGCTGACCTCGGATCGCGAAGGATTGCCCAACCTGCTGATCGAGGCGCAGCATTTCGGCGTGCCCGTGCTTTCCACCGACGTTGGGGGCGCGCGCGAGACGATGGACGTCGGGGTCACCGGCCGGCTGGTTCCGGCCACGGCGACAGCGGAACAGATTGCGGATACGATCGACGCGATGCTCGACGATCCCGCATGGTGTCGGGCGGCGCGCGACGCTGCACCGGCGTACGTCCACGAACGGTTCGGGGCGGATACCGCGGTGGCGCGGCTGATGCGGCTGTACGGCTTCGATGCGGACTGAGGAGCCACGCCGCCCGCACATCGCCGTGGTGGGTCTGGGCTATGTCGGGCTTCCGCTGGCGGTGGCACTGGCGAAGCAATTCACGGTCACCGGATACGATGTCGACGCGGGGCGGATCGCGGAGCTGCGCGCGCATCACGACCGGACGAACGAGATCGACCCGGCACTGCTCGCGGCGTCGGCACTGCGGCTGACCGGCGACCCCGCCGACGCGCGCGGCGCGGATATCTTCATCGTCACGGTGCCGACCCCGGTCGATGCGGACAATCGCCCCGATCTCGGCGCGGTGATGAGCGCCACGCGCACCGTCGCTGCGCTGATCGAAGCCGGACGCGAGCAGATCGTCGTCTACGAAAGCACCGTCTATCCCGGCGTCACGGAGGATGAATGCGGACCGCTGATCGAAGCGGTCTCGGGCCTGACGCGCGGGCGCGATTTCTTCCTCGGCTATTCCCCCGAACGGATCAATCCGGGCGACCGCGAACACGCGATCGAGCGCATCACGAAGGTGGTGGCGGGTGAGAACGCGGCTGTCACGTCGCAACTGACCGCGATCTACGGCGCGATCACCAGCGGCGGCGTGTTCGTGGCCGCCTCGATCAAGGCTGCGGAAGCCGCCAAGGTGATCGAGAATGCGCAGCGCGACATCAACATCGCCTTCATCAACGAAGTGACGCAGATCTTTTCGCGGGTCGGCCTGTCGATCTGGGACGTGCTGGACGCGGCGCGCACGAAGTGGAATTTCCTCGACTTCCGCCCCGGGCTGGTCGGCGGACACTGCATCGGGGTCGACCCCTTCTATCTCTCGCACCTGGCGCAGCGGCTGGGGCACGAACCGCGCGTGATTCTGTCCGGGCGCACGCTGAACGACACGATGGGCGGCTGGGTCGCCAACCGCATCCACGCGCTGCGCGACGGCCGCGCGGGGCGCGTGCTGATCTTGGGCCTGACGTTCAAGGAAAACGTGCCCGACATCCGCAATTCGCGCGTGATCGACGTGATCGCGCGGCTGCGGGCGCTGGGTCATGACGTGTCCGTCCACGATCCGCTTGCCGATCCGGAGGCGGCGCTGGAGCATTATGGGCTGGAACTGGTTCCGGACCCTTCGGCGTCGGACTATGACGTGATCGTGCTGGCGGTGGCGCACGCAGCGTTTGTCGCGATGGACGACGACAGCGTCATGCGCATGGTGTCCCCCGGCGGGCTGGTGTTCGACCTGAAGGGGTGCTGGCGCGGCCGCTCGTTCGGCGCGCTGCCGGTCCATTCGCTTTAGACGGAGCATAAGCGTTCGATGACGGATAGCAGTACCGGCCGCCCGCGATTGATCCTCCACGCCGGACTCGGCAAGACCGGGTCGTCGGCGATCCAGAAGTACCTGCGCGACCATGCCGCGACGCTGTCGGCGGAGGGCGTGAACTATCTGGGGATGCAGATCGAGCGGCCGGTGCGCGACGCGCTCGATTTCAGTGCCGGAGACAATATCGCGGACGCCCTGACGACCCCGCCGGGGGAGGGCCAGCATGTCCGTGATCGCCTGTTGACGCTGTTGCGCACCAAGATCGCCGCGGCCCCCGCCGCCCATACGCATGTCTGGAGCCAGGTCAGCCTGTCGGGCGCGGCCGATCTGATGCGCCCGGTGATCGACGAACTCGCGCGCGGGCTGGACGTCACGGTCATTCTGTATTTCCGGCACAAGGCCGACTGGCTGGCGTCGGCTTATGCGCAATGGGGGATCAAGCATAAGACCTATCCCGGCCCGATGCGGTCGTTCGCCGAATTCCTGCCGCTCGCCGACAAATGGGGGGCGGACTATCGGCGTGTGATCGACAGCTGGCGCGCGGTCGCGGGCGCGACGGTCGAAATCCGATCCTATGACATGGTGGACGACGTCGTCGCCGATTTCCTGACGGCGACCGGCATCGCCAGCGATTCCCCTTCGGACGGCAGCGGCGATCGTCATTACGTCACCCCCGACGACGCGGTGCTGACGCTGTTCAAACTGCATCAGGGCCAGACCGACGACACCGCGCTGCCCGGCGATCTGGCGCTGCTGTTCGATGCGCTGGGGCTGGCGAACAGGACGCATCGCGAGGTCGATCCGGACATCTCGATCCCCGCCGGGGAAGAATGGGATCGCTTCGTCGCGTCGCTGGAACCCGAGATGCAACAGCTTCGCGACGCGTTCGGCATGGACTTCTCGGTGCGGCCGAGAGCCGCCACGGTGGCCGCGCCCGCCCCCGCCAAGATCGTTCCGGTGCTGATCGAGATGATTCTCGCGCTGCACCGGCGGATCGAGCAACTGGAGCGCAAGCACCGCGCCCGCACGCTGCCGCCCGGACCACGCGGCCCGCGCCGGGCCGGCTGACCGTCAGACGAAGCCGTCGCCGGTCACTTCGCAATATCCGGCCAGACCAGGGTCGCTGCTGGACTGCGCCAGCCACAGGTCGAACAGGCCCGGCTCGATCCGCCAGCGGCCATCCGCGGCGACCAGCGCGAGCGCGTCGCGCGACAATTCTATCGAGACCTTCGCCTCCGCCCCCGCGGCCAGCGTTATCCGGCGAAACCCCTTCAGCAACCGCACCGGGCGGGTGCGGCTCGCCACGCGATCGCGGACGTAGAGCTGGAGCAGCGCCTCGCCGCGCCGCCCGCCGATATTGCGCACGGTCGCGCCGACCTCGATCCGGTCGGGACTCATACGTACGACCGACAGGCCCGACAGCGCGAAAGCGGTGTAGCCCAACCCGTGCCCGAAACCGTACAGCGCGCGATCGGCGCCGTCGCGCCAGTGCGCCGCGCCGGGCTTCATCGGCTCCACATCGGGCGCGGGCCGCCCGGTCGTCCGCCGGTCGTAGCTCCACGGCTGCTGCCCCGTCGCCAGCGGAAAACTGACCGGCAGCCGCCCGGCCGGCTCCGCCACGCCGAACAGCACGTCCGCCACCGCATCGCCCGCCGCCTCGCCCAGGAACCAGGTGGCGAGGATCGCATCGGCGTCGCGCACCGCGCCGTGCAGCGCCAGCGCGCGCCCGTGCCGCAGCAGCACGACGACCGGATTGCCGACGCGCGCGACCGCCTCCGCCAGCGCCTGTTGCGCTGGCGGCACCACGATGTCGACGCGGCTGTTGCCCTCACCCGACATGTCGCCCGCCTCCCCGATCGCGAGCAGAATCACGTCCGCCGCACGCGCGGCCGCTACCGCGCGATCGATCCCGCCGGGTGATGGTTCGTGGACGCCGCTGCCCGGCTCGATCGTCAGCGCCTTCGTGAAGCGCCCGATGCCGGTCGCCAGATCGGTCCCGTCCGCCGCCGCTCCGGCGAACGACCACGGTCCGTTCAGGTTTGCGCGATCCGCACCGAACGGGCCGATCAGCGCGACCTTCGCCCCGCGCGCGAGCGGCAAAACCCCGCGCTCGTTCTTCAGCAGCACGATCGACCGCGTCGCGACCTCCCGCGCCAGACGGCGGATCGCCGGACGGAGTGTCTCGCGGCGTTCGGCGCGCACGTCGAGCGAGCGGTACGGATCGTCGAACAGCCCCAGCGCCTCCTTCAGCGCCAGCACGCGGCGCACCGCCTGATCGACCCGCGCCATCGGCACCGCGCCCGACGCGACCAGCGCGGGCAGATGCGCGTTGAACAATCCGCTCTGCATCGACACATCGATCCCGGCCAAGATCGCCAACCGCGCGGCATCGGCCTCATCCACCGCATAGCCGTGCGCGATCAGCTCGCGATCGGCGTCGTAATCGGGCACGCAAACCCCGGTAAAGCCCAGTTCGCCGCGCAGCAGATCGGTCAGCAGATGGTGGTTGGCGGTCGCAGGCACTCCATTCACGTCGGTGAACGACGCGATCGTCGCGCCCGCCCCCGCGGCGAAGGCGGCGGCGAACGGTGGCAGGAACGTCTCGCGCAGTTCCGCCTCAGACAGATCGACCGCGGCGTATTCCATGCCCCCGCGCACCGCTGCATAGCCCGCGAAATGTTTCGGCGTCGCCAGCAGCGCGTCGGCGCGTTTCAGATCCGGCCCCTGAAACCCGCGCACGCGCGCCGCGGCGAGCAGCCGGTTCAGGTGCACGTCCTCCCCCGCTCCCTCCGCTACGCGCCCCCAGCGCTGATCGCGCGCCACGTCGACCACGGGCGCAAAGGTCCAGTGCAGTCCGCCCGCGCTGGTCTCACGCGCCACCGCCCGCGCGGCGCGCTGCGAAAGACCGGGATCGAACGCGGCGGCCTCTGCGAGCGGGATTGGAAATATCGTGCGGCAGCCGTGGATCACGTCGGCGGCGAAGACCAATGGGATGCGCAACCGGCTGTTCAGCGCCGCCGCCTGCGCGCGCCGCGCGCCCGCGACGCCGTAGCCGTTGAACAGCATCCCCACTCGCCCGGCACGGATCGCGGCCAACTGCGCGGCCGCCCCTTGCGCATTGACGACCGGATTGAACACCGCGCCGACCGGGCGGATTTCGTCGTTGAAGCAGGACAATTGCCCCGCTTTCTCCGCGATCGTCATCGCGGCGATCAGATCATCGATCCGCCGCGCCGCCGCCCCTGCCGGTATCGGCATGCCGATTGCGGCGGCGAGCAGGCCGGTCGCGCGCAACACGGCGCGTCGATCGAACGATATCGGATAAAAGGCCACCGTTTGCTGGTAGCGCGAAACCAATGCGTCTGTCGCGCTCGAGCACGGTCAAGGATGGGATCGACGGCATGATCCGTCACACCAGCTTAGAAATTTGCCGCGCCGCATCGGGCAGTTTTCACGCGATAGATTTCTTGGCGCTTCCGGCGTGACTGCCGTTCAAAACCCCGCCAACCCGTAAGGAAGGCGGGGTTTTATATGGTGGGCGTGGCAAGGATTGAACTTGCGACCCCTGCGATGTCAACACAGTGCTCTACCACTGAGCTACACGCCCCCAATGGGAGGAGCGCCATTAGCCGGGCTTCTCCCCCTGCGCAAGCGATTCAGTTCAGGCCGCTGAACTCACCGATGTCGAACATCCGGTCGACCTCCAGCACCAGGTCGCGCAGGTGGAACGGTTTGGACAGGACGCGCGCCTGCGGCATCGTCTTGCCCGCCTTCAGCGTGACCGCGGCGAAGCCGGTGATGAACATCACGCGCATGTCGGGGGCCATCTCGCTCGCCTTCTGCGCGAGTTCGATCCCGTCCATTTCCGGCATGACGATATCGGTCAGCAGCAGGTCGAACCGTTCGGTTTCGAGCAAGGGAATGGCGGCGGTGCCGCGGTCGACGGAGCTGACTGCGTAGCCTGATTTCTCCAGTGCGCGCGCAAGATATTCGCGCATCACCTGATCGTCCTCCGCCAGTAAAATCCTGATCATTCCGGTCCCCGCGTCACGCGCTCCCCTTATGCGCCGACGCCTTAATATTTTCCAGCCGGGGACGGCGCATTGCGACGAAGCGCGCACTCCCATAGGCTGCGCGGCGATGAAGCGATCGTTCGATCTGCATGGAGCGGAAACTCCCGACAGCCCGGTCGTGCTGTCGGTGCCGCACGCAGGCCGCGATTATCCGCTGGAGTTGCGCGCGAGCCTGCGCGCGCCGTTGGGGGCGTTGGTGGCGCTGGAGGATCGCTGCGTTGATGAACTCGCGCTGGCGGCGCGGGGCGAGGAGACGTTGCTGGTGCAGCGGCTGCCGCGGGCGTGGATCGACCTCAATCGCGGCGAGCATGAGCGCGATCCGCGGCTGGATGACGGGGCGGCGAGCGGGCATCTGACCGCGAAGGTGCGCAGCGGGCTGGGCATCGTCCCGCGCCGCACAGCGCTGGCGGGCGACCTGTGGCGACGGCGGTTGGGCGCGGATGAGGTCGAGCGACGGATCGCGTGCGATCACCGGCCGTATCATGCCGCGCTGGGCACCGCGCTCGCGGCGGCGCGCGCGCGGTTCGGGGTCGCGGTGCTGCTGGACGTGCATTCGATGCCGCCTTTGATCGGCGGCAAGACGCAGATCGTGGTCGGGGACCGGTTCGGCAAGGCGGCGGCGGCGCGCTTCGTCCACCGGATTGAGGCCGAGGTCGCGCCGTTCGGTCGCGGGCTCGCGCTCAATGCGCCATATCCGGGCGGGCATATTCTGGAACGCCATTCGCGCCCCGCGGCGGGTATTCACGGCATCCAGCTTGAGTTCGACCGGACGCTGTATCTCGATCGGGCGCTGGACGCGCTAGGGACCGGGTTCGACGCAACGGTGGCGATGCTGCGTGCGGTCATCGATGCGCTGGCCGACGAAGCGCTGGCCGCGCCCTCGGCGCTTGCCGCCGAATAAAAAACCACCCCGTGCACGAAGCACGGAGTGGCCTAGGTTCAGGGAGGAGACACACCTGAAAGGCGTGCCATACGGTATCGCGAAAGGGGGGACACGACACCGTACTGCAACAACATAGGAGGGTGCGAAAAGGTTTCAAGAGATTGTGCGTCGCGGCAAAAAAAGCCGCGATCGCCCGCCCTCACGCTACGCCAGAGCGTTCAGCGCGCGCCGCCCGGCACCATCCGCAACAGCACCGAATCGCGCAGGATCAGGTGATGGCGGAGCGCCGCGCCGATGTGCAGCACGACCAGCGCCAGCATCAGCCAGCCGAGCACGCCATGCGCATCGCTGCCGAACGCGCCGGCCGAGCGCGATACCGGCAGATAGGGAATGTCGACCATCCCGAACCAGGTGAGCGGACGACGCTTTTCCGCCCCCGACGCCATCAGCCAGCCGGTGATCGGCATCGCCAGCAGCAATCCGTAGAGCGTCCAGTGCGTCGCATGCGCCACGCCGCGCTCCCATGCCTTCGTCTCGGCGGGCAGCGGGGGCGGGCGATGCGCCAGCCGCCACGCGATCCGTGCGAGCGTCAGGAACAATACGGTGATGCCGATCGCTTTGTGGCCCGGCATCCACGCGCCCAGCGCCGGGATCGGATCATGCAGGAATCCGACCGCGATATTGACGATCACGAGGATTGCGATGACCCAGTGGAACGCGATCGCGACGCCCGAATAGCGGCGATCCATCGGCAACCGGGTCATCGCGTTTTTCCTCAGCCGTTCAGCACCTGCTGCGGCATCTTGCCCAGTTTCACCTGCTTGGCAAAGATATCTCGCATCAGCGACAGCGAAAACAGGTGCGCGTAGATCAGCGGCAGCATCCCCGACTTCGACATCTTGCGCAGCTGATCACCGCGCAGGTCGGCGAGCTTCTCCTCGTTCACCATCTGGAAGCCGCGATAGGTGAAGGGCATGTCGTTGCCTTCCTGCTGGATGTTGACTTCACCCTCCATCAACAGGTCGGCTTCGCGGATTTCCTTCATGAACTGGCCGGTCTTCAGCCCCGCCTGTTCGAACGATTCGTTGAAGCCGAGGATGTTTTTGGTCACTTCCGACGGCTGGCCGTCCTCGAACAGTTTCTGGCCCTCGTCGAATTTGCCGACGGTGTCCGCGGTCGGATCGAAGCACAGCGACAATTCGGTCGCTTCGGGCCGCAGCCGCGCCAGCATGAAGGGGTAGCGGCGGATATAGGCCGGGACGTAGAAATCATCGACGTTGAGCGCGCCGTCGTCGTTCAGGAAGACGTTCACGCCTTCGTTCAGGCCCATCAGCGCGATCGGGATCGAATCCTCGCCCGACGAAAAGACGATCGGCATGAAGCGCTGCACCAGCGGAAATTCCTCCACCGTCAGCGGGATCGCATGCTGGTTCTGCAGGAACGGCGCATTGGTCGCCTGGCGGAGCGTGTAATCGGCGTGAAGCTCGCTCGAAAGCGGTTCGAGGCCATTGTAGAAAAGCGGAAGCTGCGGCGCGCTGGCCATCGGTTACTCTCCAGTCGGGTCGATCGGGTCAAAAGATTGGCGCGCGATGGTCGCGCGGATGCGCGCGGCCCTATTCGTCCGCGCGCGCAGGCGCAAGTTCGGGCGTGTCGCCGGGCGCGATCAGCTTGCCGGGATTCATGATGTTCCGGGGGTCCAGCCCGGCCTTGATCGCACGCAGCGCCGCCAGCCGCGCGGGCGAGGACAGTCGCACCAGTTCGGTCAGCTTCATCTGCCCGATGCCGTGTTCGGCGGAGATCGATCCCCCTGCCGCGACGACCAGATCGTTGACGAAGCGCGTGATCGCGGGCGCTTCATCGGCATACCAACGGTCGCGGTCGACGCCTGCGGGCGCGCGGACGTGGAAATGGACGTTGCCGTCGCCGAGATGGCCGAAGCCGCTGGCGCGCGTGCCGGGAAAGCGCGCGTCGCACGCCGCCGCCGCCTCGACCATGAAGCGCGGCATCGTTTCGACCGGGACCGAAATGTCGTGCTGTGCGGCGGGGCCGGTCGCGCGTTCGGCGTCGGAAATCGAATCGCGGATGCGCCAGAACGCCTCGGCCTGCGCTTCGCTTGCCGCGATCGTCGCGTCGGCCACCAGTCCAGCCGTTGCGGCGTCCGCCAGCAATCGCTCGAACAATGCGGCGGGCGCTTCGTCGTCCGGCGTCATCGCGGTCGCCTCGATCAGGACGTGCCACGGATGGTCGCCGGCCACCGGCGCACGGGCGCCGGGAATATGCCGCAGCACCGCGGCGAGCGATTCGCGCGGCAGCAGCTCGAAGCTTTCGACCGCGCGCGTCGCGGCTTCGAACCGGCGGAGCAGCGCCAGCGCATCGGTGGGCGACGCGACCGCAGCCCAGGCGACGCCGCGCGCCACGATCGCAGGGACCAGTTTCAGCGTCGCGGCGGTGACGATGCCCAATGTCCCCTCCGCCCCGACCAGCAATTGCGTCAGGTCGTAACCGCGATTGTCCTTCTTCAGCGCGGCAAGTCCGTCGTGGAGCGATCCGTCGGGCAGCACGGCCTCGATCCCCGCCACCAGCCCGCGCATCGTGCCGAAGCGCAATACCTGCGTGCCGCCCGCGTTGGTCGAGACCAGCCCGCCGATCGTCGCCGAGCCGCGCGCGCCGAGCGTCAGCGGGAAACGCTGACCTCGTTCCAGCGCGGCCGCGTGGAGATCGGCGAGGATCACGCCCGCTTCGACAACCGCAAGACCCGCGTCCGGATCGATCGCGCGAATCCGGTTCATCCGCCGGAGCGACAGGATCGCGGCGCTCCCGTCCTCGGGCGGCGTCGCGCCGCCGACCATCGAGGTGTTCCCGCCCTGCGGCACCAGCGCCACGCCCGTTAGCGCCGCGGCGCGGACGATCGCCTGCACCTCATCCACGGTCGCCGGTTCAAGCAACAGCGACGCGCGCCCGCGCCAGCGCTTGCGCCAGTCGGTCAGCCACGGTGCGATTGCGTCGGGGTCGGTCACGATCGCGCGCGGCGGCAGGCGACCGTTGAGATCGGCCAGCAAACGGTTCTGGGCGGGGGTCATCGCCCCATCTTCGCCGCAATTCATGCGCGGTTCAAACATTTCGGGTACGAGCGGATCATAACCCGATGAATCGTCGCGCCCTCACCACCCTCGGCCTGATCGCCGCCGCGCCGTTGGCGCTGTCGGCCGCCGAACCCGCGCGACCGGATACGGTGCAGTTCGCGCAATTGACGATCCGGGAACGCGTCATCATCCGCATTCCCCGCCTCGATTCGCGCCCGGTGACCCGCCCGCCCGATCCGCGCGCGCCGCGCGCCCGCCCAATCGTGGTGGAATGGGAGGAGAAGAAGGCCCCGCAGTGCATCGCCACCGCGACGCTGGCGGGCGCGCATTTCACCGAAGGCGGCGACGTCGACCTCGCGCTGAACGACGGCCGCCGGATCCGCGCGAAACTGGAGGACGATTGTCCGACGCTCAACTTCTACGGCGGTTTCTATCTGCAGCAGACGCCTGACGGGATGACCTGCGCGAAACGCGATGCGATCCGCGCACGATCGGGCAGGCGGTGCGAGATCGGACGGTTCCGGGCGCTGAAGCCAAGGAAGTAGCGGAAACCGCGAAAATGACCCCTTAGAGCGAGTTGTGACCATACGAAGGCATCTTGATTGCCCGGAGCAGCACGCCGACGAGGAGCGCAGCGCAGACGCGTAGCTTCGGCTACGCGCAAGCAAGCGACGACGCTCGGCGGGCTGCTCCGGGCAACCGCTGCGCGGCGGGCCGATTTTGGCCCAGGGCAGCGTCGCTGGTCGGTCACGATGCTTAAGCATCGCTCCGCTCCTCACTTCTTGCCCTGGGCCAAAATCGGCTCCGTCACGACGCCTCCGTATGGTCACAGCTCGCTCTAAACTTGACTTTCGCGCCCTGATCGCGGAGCGCGCGAAGACGTGGCGGCGGACGCGGTCTGCCCACGCATTACCGGACAATCGCATGAGCTTTGCCGATCTCGGCCTCTCCGACGAACTACTCCGCGCGGTGAACGACACCGGCTATACCGAGCCGACGCCGATTCAGGCGAGCGCGATCCCGAGCGTGCTGATGATGCGCGACATCATCGGCATAGCGCAGACCGGCACGGGCAAGACCGCGTCGTTCGTGCTGCCGATGATCGACATTCTCGCGCACGGCCGCAGCCGCGCGCGGATGCCGCGCAGTCTGATCCTGGAGCCGACGCGCGAACTCGCCGCGCAGGTGGCGGAGAATTTCGAAAAGTACGGCAAATATCACAAGCTCAGCATGGCGCTGCTGATCGGCGGCGTGCAGATGGGCGATCAGGTGAAGGCGCTGGAAAAGGGCGTCGACGTGCTGATCGCGACGCCGGGCCGGTTGATGGATCTGTTCGGGCGCGGCAAGATTTTGCTGACCGGTTGTTCCTTGCTGGTGATCGACGAGGCCGACCGGATGCTCGACATGGGATTCATCCCCGATATCGAGGAAATCTGCACCAAGCTGCCGACGACGCGCCAGACCTTGCTGTTCTCGGCGACGATGCCCGCACCGATCAAGCGGCTGGCGGACAAGTTCCTGTCGAACCCCAAGACCATCGAGGTCTCACGCCCCGCCTCCACCAGCCTGAACATCACGCAGTGGGTGGTGCCGGTGAAGAGCCAGTCGTTCGAGAAGCGCAAGACGCTGCGCAATCTGCTCGGTCGTGACGACGTGACCACCGCGATCATCTTCTGCAACCGCAAGACGACGGTGCGCGAACTGAACAAGAGCCTGCAGGGCGACGGTTTCCGGTCGGGCGAAATCCACGGCGACATGGAACAGGCGCAGCGGATCGCCGAACTCGACCGGTTCAAGGCGGGCGACATCAACATCCTGGTCGCCAGCGACGTCGCGGCGCGCGGGCTGGACATCAAGGGCGTCAGCCACGTCTTCAATTTCGACGCGCCGTGGCATCCGGATGACTATGTCCACCGCATCGGACGGACGGGGCGCGCGGGGGCGACCGGCGTCGCCTATACCTTCGTCGCGCCGGATGACGCCGAGAACATCGCCAATATCGAGAAACTGACCGGGCAGCAGATTCCGCGCCTGGGGGCTGTGCCAGAGGCGGTTGCGGCGAGCGAGGAACCGGCGCGCGAGGCGAAGCCGCGGCGCGAGCGGGCGCCGCGCAAGCCGCGCGCGGAAACGTCGGCGGAAGCGCGGGCGCCGGTCGAAGCCGCGCCGCAACCGGCAGAGGCCCCACGGCGCGAGCGCGCACCGCGGCGTGAGGAACCCGTCCGCGCTGCGCCTGCGGCGCGTGCCGAGCCGCGTGCTCGCGACAACCGCAATGACAATGATGACGACGACAACAAGGGCGGCTGGAACGGCCCGATCCCTGATTTCCTGAGCGCCACGTTCGGCGGCTGATGCCGCAGCGGCCCAAACCGCCTGTCGAAAGCCCGTGCACCCTGGTGTGCACGATCGATCGCACGACCGGCTGGTGCCACGGCTGCGCCCGGACGCTGGACGAAATCGCGCGCTGGGGTTCGATCACCAACGACGAGCGCCGCGCGATCCTTCGCGCGGTGGCGATCCGTCAGGCGGGAACGCTTTAGCCGAGTGACTTCAGCAATGTATCGCGCGCGGCATTGACCTGACGCGCCTGCTCGGCAGAACCGCCGCGGTCGGGGTGGACGTCCGCCACCAGCCGCCTGTGGGCGGCGCGGATCGTGTCGGCGTCGGCGTTCGGTGCGACTCCGAGTGTCGCGCGCGCCTCCGCGAGATTATCGCCGGTGCGCGGCGCGGCGACCGCGGGGCGGGGTTTGCCGAAGCCCTTCCACAGCCGGTAACCGGCGTAGGCGACGAGCAGCGCTAGGATCAGCTTGGTCATCATGCTACTTCCGCCAGTGCGGTTTCGGGGAGCGCCAGACCCGCCATCATCTCGCGCAATTCCTGCCGTGCCGCGACGTGGCTGAGCGCCATCGCGCCGAACTCCTTCGCGTCGAGCATGGTCAGACCCGAGGGGAACATCTCGCGATAGACGACGCGTTCGCCGAGGCCGGGAATGACGCGGAAGCCGACGCGTTTGGACAATTGGTCGAGCGCGTCGGACACGCGGCGCATGTTGCGCGCCTCGATATGCTGGAGCCGGTTGCGCAGCACGACCCAGTCGATGGTCGTGCCGTCGGCCTTCGCACGCACCTTTCGCGCGTCCCAGATCAGCTCGGAATAGAAGCTCGGCCGCGTGACCTTGAAGGTTTCGGGATGGACCTGCCCGATCAGGTCGAAATCGACGAAGCTGTCGTTCATCGGCGTGACGAGCGTGTTGGCGCGGGTGGCGGCGATGCGCGCGATCGGATCGTCGCGGCCGGGCGTGTCGATCACCAGAAAGTCCGCATCCGCGCCGAGATCGGTCATCAGCGCGTCGAAATTCGCCTCGCTCTTCCCGTCGCCGGTGGCGTGGCGGGGGACGACGAGGCCGGAATCGGTGCGCTTGTTGGTCGCGGCGCGATTGTCGAGATAGCGCCCCATCGTCCGCTGACGGTGATCCAGATCGAGGCACGCGACGCGCGCGCCCTTCGTGGCCAGCGCGATCGCGACATGGACCGCGGTGGTGGATTTGCCGGTCCCGCCCTTTTCATTGGCGAAGACGATGACGTGCGTATTAGCGGCCCCCGTTGGCAATTCGTCGCATCCCTTGTTGCTTGCGGCTTTGCCCCCTCATAGATGCCCGGCCGGGGCACGGCGAGGGGTTTACGCATTGCAGACTGTCCGCGATCTCGAATCGCTTCGTGAAGCCGTGGCGGCGTGGCGCACGGAAGGCGCGCGCGTGGCGTTCGTCCCGACGATGGGCGCGCTTCATGCCGGGCATATCGCGCTGGTCGAGGCGGCGAAGGGGCCGGGGGTGAAGGTGGTCGCGTCGATCTTCGTGAACCCGAAGCAATTCGGCCCGAACGAGGATCTGTCGCGCTATCCGCGCAAGGAAAAGGCCGACCTGACGATGCTGGAGGAGGCGGGCTGCGATCTCGTGTGGCTGCCGCCGGTCGAGGCGATGTATCCGGCGGGATTTGCGACGAACATCAGCGTGGCGGGCGTGTCGGAGGGACTGGATGGCGCGGCGCGGCCGGGGCATTTCGACGGCGTGGCGACCGTGGTGACCAAGCTGTTCAACCAGGTGCGGCCCGACGCGGCGTATTTCGGGGAAAAGGATTACCAGCAACTGGCGGTGATCCGCCGGATGGTGAGCGATCTCGACATGGGGATCGACATCGTCGGGGTGCCGACGCAGCGTGACGACGACGGCCTGGCGCTGTCGTCGCGCAACATCTACCTCGACGACGAGCAGCGCGCGAAGGCGGTCGCGTTGCCGCGCGCGCTGGGCGTGGCGGCGCAGGGACTCGCGCGCGGTGATGATGCGGAGAACGTACTGGCGCAGGCGCATGCGGCGCTCGGCGCGGCGGGGTTCGAGGTCGATTACGTCTCGCTGGTCGATGCCGAAACGCTGGCGCTCGCCCCCGCGGCGGATCGCCCGCGGCGGCTGCTCGCGGCGGCGAAGATGGGCCACACGCGGCTGATCGACAACATCGCTATTGAATGAGGTTAATCGCGTTAACCATTTGGTGAGACGAATCACTCCAAGATGGCGTCATGGAAACATGAACGACGTTTGGGGGATACGATGGGTAGCAGTCTCAAGAGCGCGAATTTTCTGATCGAAAGCCGTCTTCGTGACGCGTCGCGCGGATGCGATCGGGCCTGCTACGACCTGGGCGTTGCCTATTCCACCGGCACCGGCGGCGTCGTTCTCGACCTGATCGAGGCGCACAAATGGTTCAACCTGGCGGCGGTCGCGGGCAATCAATGCGCGCAGGAAGCACGCGCCGACATCGCCGAGGACATGAGCGCGCGCGAGATCGCGACCGCGCAGCGCGCAGCGCGGGACATGCTGCAGGGGATGCAGCGCCGCGCGGCGTAAACGCCGCGGGCGACTGCATCTACTCCGCCGCCGCTTTCTTGGGCGCGGCCTTCTTTGCCGCTGGTTTCTTGGCTGCCTTCTTCGGTGCGGCCTTTTTCTTCTTGGGTGCGGGCGCTGCCGCCGCGCGGGCGTCGATCAACTGGGCGGCTTCTTCCAGCGTCAGGGCGTCGGGGGTGATCGTTTTCGGCAGCGTCGCGTTGGTCGTGCCGTCGGTGACGTAGGGGCCGTAGCGGCCCTCCATCAGCTTCAGTTCGAGTTCGGTGCGGGGATGCGCGCCCAATACCTTCAGCGGCTCACGCGCCGCGCCGCGCGCCGGGCGGCCGCCATTCGCGGCGGCCTCGGCCAGCTTCACCACCGCGGCGTTCATGCCGGTTTCGAACACGTCGGCGGTCGATTGCAGCCGCGCATATTTGCCCGCGTGCTTCAGGTACGGGCCGTAGCGGCCGATCGCGGCCTCGATCGGCTCGCCGCTTTCGGGATGCGTGCCGATGGTGCGCGGCAGGCTCAAGAGCTTCAGCGCCCATTCGAGGTCGAGGTCGCCCGGCAGATCCTTTGGAATCGAGGCGCGCTTTGCTTCCTTGCCGTCGCCCAGCTGGATGTACGGGCCGAAGCGCCCTGATTTGCGTTCGATCGGCAGCCCGGTTTCGGGGTCGTTACCGAGCGTTTCGGGGCCGGTGTCCTCGTCTCCCTCGCCGCCGGGTTGCGCGAAGCGGCGGGTGAATTTGCACTCCGGATAGTTCGAGCAGGCGATGAACGCGCCGAATTTGCCGCCACGCAGCGCCAGCTTGCCCTCTCCGCAATTGGGGCACAGCCGCGGATCGGACCCATCGGCCTTGTCGGGAAACAGATACGGCGCGAGGAAGACATCGAGCTCGGCGGTGATCGCGCTGGGTTGCTGCTCCATCACTTCGGATGTGCGCGGCTTGAAATCGCGCCAGAACGCCTCGAGCACGGCCTGCCACTGCGCGCGGCCGCCCGATACGTCGTCGAGTTCTTCCTCCAGTTCGGCGGTGTAATCGAAGGCGACGTATTTTTCGAAGAAGCGTTCGAGGAAGGCGGTGACCAGACGCCCTGATTCCTCGGCGAAGAAGCGGTTCTTCTCGACGCGGACGTAGGCGCGGTCCTTCAGCGTCTTGATGATCGACGCGTAGGTGGAGGGGCGGCCGATGCCGAGTTCCTCCATCCGCTTCACCAACGACGCTTCGGAAAAACGCGGCGGCGGCTGGGTGAAATGCTGCTCGGCGTCGACCGATTTCTTCGCGGGCGCGTCGCCTTCGCGCATCCGCGGCAGGCGGCGCGCGTCCTCATCCTGGCTGTCGTCGCTGCCCTCTTCGTAGAGCGCGAGATAGCCGGGGAAAAGCACGACCTGACCGGTCGCGCGCAGCACATGGCGGCCGGTGCCGTCGGCCATGTCGACCGTCGTGCGCTCCATCCGCGCCGATGCCATCTGCGAGGCGAGCGCACGTTTCCAGACGAGGTCGTAGAGGCGGGCGTGGTCGCCCGATCCCACCTTGTCGCGGCCAAAATCGGTCGGGCGGATCGCTTCGTGCGCTTCCTGCGCGTTCTTGGCCTTCGAGGTATAGACGCGCGGCTTGTCGGGCACGTAGCTGGCGTCATAGCGGTTCGCGACCGCGAGGCGCGCGGCGGAGATGGCGCTGTGGTCCATCTGCACGCCGTCGGTGCGCATATAGGTGATCGCGCCGTCTTCGTAGAGCTGCTGCGCGATCCGCATCGTGTGATCGGCCGAGAAGCCGAGTTTGCGTGCGGCCTCCTGTTGCAGGGTCGAGGTGGTGAAGGGCGGCGGGGGATTGCGGCCCGCAGGCTTGGTTTCGACCGACTGGACCGAGAAACGACCGTCCTCGACCGCCTTCTTGGCGGCGAGCGCATCGCCCTCCGCGCCGATCGAAAGGCGATCGATCTTCTTGCCGTCCCATTGGATAAGCCGCGCGACGAACGGCGTGCCGTCCTGCTCCATCGCGGCGGTGACCGACCAATATTCTTGCGCGCGGAAAGCCTCGATCTCGCGCTCACGCTCGACGATCAGGCGAAGCGATACCGACTGGACGCGGCCGGCCGATTTTGCGCCGGGCAGCTTGCGCCACAGGACAGGCGACAGCGTGAAGCCGACGAGATAGTCGAGCGCCCGGCGCGCGCGATAGGCGTCGATCAGGTCGGTATCGAGTTCGCGCGGGCGGGCCATCGCCTCGGTCACGGCCTGTTTAGTGATCGCGTTGAAGGTGACGCGCTGAACGTCCTTGGGCAGCGCCTTGCGTTTGCGCAGCACCTCCTGGACGTGCCAGCTGATGGCCTCGCCTTCGCGGTCGGGGTCGGTCGCGAGGATCAGGCGGTCGGCGGTCTTCGACAGATCGGTGATGGCCTTGAGCTGTTTCGCCTTGTCGGCGTAATTTTCCCATTCCATCGCGAAGCCGTCGTCGGGGTTCACCGACCCGTCCTTCGGCGGCAGATCGCGGACATGGCCATAGCTCGCCAGGACGCGGTAATCCGAGCCGAGATACTTTTCGATGGTCTTCGCCTTGGCGGGCGATTCGACGATGACTAATTGCATTTCGACCCTGATATGGTGGCTCTCACGTATACGCGCGAGGGTGGCGAGCCGATGCCGGTGGCGTCAAGAGCGCGGCGTGGCAAGCCAGGCGAACAGGAATCCCGCGCCTAGCGCGAGGTCGATCATCCCTGCGCCGAAGGTCAGCGCGTCGACGCGGCCGGTCGCGAACAGGATCGCGCAGGGCACGCCGAAGACGAGTTTCTCGACCACCGCGACCGGCATCAGCGCGCGGTAACGGGCCGGATCGCCGCCGATCACCCAGAACGCCAGCTGGAACGCGGTGGCGGTGCCGATGAAGCCGTAGAAGTTGACCTCTCCGCCGACTGGCGCGGCGCGGAGATATTGCGGGAGCAGGGCGACGAGGCCGTAGATGGCGGCGGCGCGGAACCAGAGGGTGATCCAGCGGGGGGCGGTCATTCGGATGTTCCTCGGTTGTCGAGTACCTCCCCGGCGGAGGCCGGGGCCCAGTCGCCGCGTCTTATGTGATTATGTGACGATGTTCATCGACTGCCAACTGAGGCCTGCCTAACTGGGCCCCGGCCTTCGCCGGGGTGGGGCTTTCTTGGACCGTCACACGCTCACAACACGGCGCTCACCCGCCCGCCCGCATGGCGTTCCAGCCTGCCGCCCAACTCCAATTCCAGCAGCACCATATAGACGATCGACGGCGCGACGGCGGACTGGCGGATCAGTTCGTCGACCGCGACCGGGACCGGGCCGAGCAAATCGGTGATCGCGCCCCGCGCGGAATCGTCGGCGTCCTCGGGCGGGGCGTGAGTGAAGCCGTCGACGGGGGAGCGGACGGCGCGAGCGTCGATCGGGCGAATCTGTTCGAGCACGTCGGCGGCGGACTGGACCAAGGTCGCGCCTTCGCGGATCAGCAGGTTGCAGCCCTGCGCGCGCGGATCGAGCGGGCTGCCGGGGACCGCCATGACCTCGCGGCCCGCCTCATTGGCGAGGCGCGCGGTGATCAGCGAGCCCGATTTCGGTGCGGCCTCCACCACCACGGTACCGAGCGCCAGCCCCGCGATGATGCGGTTGCGGTGCGGGAAATGGCGCGCGCGGGGTTCGGTGCCGGGCGGCATCTCCGCGATCAGCAGGCCTTCGCTGGCGATGCGTTCCTGCAGCGCGGCGTTTTCGGGCGGATAGGCGATGTCGATTCCGCCCGCGATCACGCCGATCGTCGCGGGGAGCGATCCGGCATGCGCGGCGGTGTCGATCCCGCGCGCCAGCCCGGAGACGACGACCGCGCCTTTGTTCGCCAGCTCCAGCGCGAGCTGGCGCGCGAAGCGGCAGGCGGCGGCCGACGCGTTGCGCGCGCCGACCAGGCCGACCGCGGGCTTCGCGAGCAAGGAAGCGTCGCCGCGGACGGTGATTGCGGCGGGGGCGTTTTCGAGTTCGGCGAGCAAGGCGGGATAGCCGGGGTCGCCGAGGAACAGCAGGTTCGCGCCCGCCTTCGCCACCGCCGCCAGTTCGCGTTCGATCGTGCGGGCATCGGGCGGGACCGGCGCACGGCCGCCGCCGCGGCGCGCGAGGTCGGGCAGAGCCGCGAGGGCGCGCGCAGCATCACCGAAGCGCGCGATCAATTGGCGATAGCTGACCGGGCCGACACCCGGCGTGCGGATCAGCCTTAGACGGTCGGCGGCCCCGCCCGCATCACGCACCTTTTGCGCCGATCCTGGGCTCGGTGCCCTCGATCAGCCGGCCGATATTCTCGCGGTGTTTCCACAGTACGATCAGCGCCAGCGCGAGGAGCAGGGGCACGAGCGCAAACTCGCCGAGCGCCGCGGCGACCGGCGCGCTGATCGCGGCGGCCATGCCCGCCAGCGAGGAGATCCGCAGCAGGGCGAGCATGCCGAGCCAGACGATCGCGTAGACGAGCGCGATCGGCCAGAAGAGCGCGAGGACGATGCCCATCAGCGTCGCGACGCCCTTGCCGCCCTTGAACCTGAGCCACACGGGATAGCAATGGCCGACGAATGCGCCCGCCGCCGCCAGTTGCTCCTGCCCCGGAAACACGGCGCGGACCAATGCGACCGCGGCGAACCCCTTGGCCATGTCGAGCAGCAGCGTCGCCGCCGCCAGCCCCTTGCGCCCGGTGCGCAGCACGTTGGTGGCGCCGATGTTGCCGGAGCCGATCGTGCGCAGGTCGCCCGCGCCGAACGCGCGGGTCAGGATCACGCCGAACGGGATCGATCCGAGCAGATAGCCGATCAGCAGCGCGGCGGCCGCGGGCATCCAGACGATCTCGGTTTCCAGTACGCCCTCCCCCGGCCCGAAGCCCTAACGCGAGTCTTGTGGCGATGTCGCTGATTTGTATCAACCGCGAAACGAACCACGGAGAACGGATTTCACGCGGCCCCATATCGCCTTAGGGGGACATGATGACCGATCCGCGACCGATCCTGTTCTTCGATTCGGGCGTCGGCGGATTGTCGATCGTGGCTCCGGCGCGGGTCGCGGTTCCGCACGCGCGGTTCGTCTATGCCGCCGATTCCGCGGGTTTTCCTTACGGAACAAAGAGCGAGGAGGAGATTGCGGCGCGCGTGCCCGCGCTGCTGGGGCGGCTGGCGGAGCGGTATCGGCCGCGGCTGATCGTGATCGCGTGCAATACCGCCTCGACGATCGCGCTGCCCGCGGTGCGCGCGGCGCTCGACCTGCCGATCGTCGGGACGGTGCCCGCGATCAAGCCTGCGTCGGCGGCGAGTCGCACGCGCGTGATCGGGGTGCTGGGGACCGATGCGACGGTGCGGCAGGGCTATGTCGACGATTTGGCGGCGCGCTTTGCGGGGGATTGCCGGGTGGTGCGGCACGGATCGGCGGCGCTGGTCGAGCTGGCGGAGGCGAAGTTGCGCGGCGAATCGTTGGCCGATGGTGCGGTGGCCGCGGCGGTCGCGCCGCTGGTCGACGTGCCCGACCTCGACACGGTGGTGCTGGCCTGCACGCATTTCCCGCTGCTGGCGGACGAATTGCGCGCGGCGTTCGGCGCGGGGGTGAGCTTCACCGACGGCGGGCCGGGAATCGCGCGGCGAATCGCGTATTTGACGGAAGGCCAGGCGTGGGCGGCGGAGCGTGCGCCCGATGTCGCGGTATTCACGCGGGTCGACGATTCGGTCGCCGCGCTGACACCTGCGCTCGCGGCGCGCGGCTTTGCGGCGATCGAGGCGCTGTGACGATCGGCGTGATCGGGCAAACGGGCTGGAAATCCTGATAGTACGGCGTTAGACGCGCGGGCCATGAGCATCGAGGCCAAGTCCGCGCCGCAGAATCGCCAGCAGGTGGATTACGGCCGCGTCTTCACCCAGGCGATCGATCGCCTCCATGCCGAAGGCCGCTACCGCGTCTTCATCGACATCCTGCGCAACAAGGGCAATTTCCCGAATGCGCGGTGCTTTGCCGGGCATAACGGGCCGAAGCCGATCACCGTGTGGTGCTCGAACGATTACCTCGCGATGGGGCAGCACCCAAAGGTGATCGCGGCGATGGAGGAGGCGCTGCACGATGTCGGCGCAGGCAGCGGCGGCACGCGCAATATCGGCGGCAACACGCATTATCATGTCGACCTGGAGGGCGAGCTTGCCGATTTGCACGGCAAGGAAGCGGCGCTGCTGTTCACCAGCGGATACGTCTCGAACGAGGCGACACTGGCGACGATCGCGAAGGTGCTGCCGGGGTGTGTGATCTTTTCCGACGAGCTGAACCATGCGTCGATGATCGCGGGGATTCGCAACGCCGGGTGCGAGAAGCGCATCTTCCGCCACAACGACATCGCTCATCTGGAAGAATTGCTGGCCGCCGAAGACCCCGCCACACCGAAGCTGATCGCGTTCGAGAGCGTGTATTCGATGGAGGGCGACGTCGCGCCGATCGCGGCGATCTGCGACTTGGCGGACCAGTATAACGCGCTGACGTATCTGGACGAGGTCCATGCGGTCGGGATGTACGGAGCGCGCGGCGGCGGGATCAGCGAGCGCGATGGCGTGGCCGATCGGCTGACGATTATCGAGGGGACGCTGGGCAAGGCGTTCGGCGTGATGGGCGGATACATCGCGGCGGATCGCATGATCGTCGACGTGATTCGCAGCTATGCGCCGGGGTTCATCTTCACCACCAGCCTGTCGCCGGTGCTGGTCGCGGGCGTGCTGGCGAGCGTGCGGCATCTGAAGGCGTCGAGCATCGAGCGCGAGGGGCAGCAGGCTTCTGCCGCGATGCTGAAGATCATGCTGTCCGACGCCGGGCTGCCGGTAATGCTGGGCGACACGCACATCGTGCCGGTGATGGTCGGCGATCCGGTGAAGGCGAAGAAGATCAGCGACATCCTGCTCGCCGAATATGGCGTGTACGTGCAGCCGATCAATTACCCGACCGTCCCGCGCGGGACCGAGCGGCTGCGCTTCACGCCCGGCCCGGCGCATGACGCGGCGATGATGCGCGAGCTGACCGACGCGCTGGTGGAAATCTGGGGCCGGCTGGAGTTGCGGAAGGCTGCTTGAGGGCGTCTTGATCCTCCCCTGCAAGGGGAGGTGGCGCGCAGCGCCGGAGGGGTGTCAGCCTATCGATAGGTTTTCACCCCTCCGTCAGCGCTTCGCGCTGCCACCTCCCCTTGCAGGGGAGGATGTTCTCCGCTGACCTCACTCCGCCGCGATTTCCGCCATCGGCGCGCCTGCCTGGCGTTCGAACAGGCGGCGGTAGTGGCCATCTCCTGCGGTCAGCAGCGCGTCGTGCGCGCCGTCCTCGACGATCCGGCCGTGGTCGAACACCAGGATGCGGTCGAGCGCGCGGACGGTGGACAGGCGATGCGCGATGACGATCGCGGTGCGGCCGACGATCAGCCGCTCCATCGCCTGCTGGATCGCCGCTTCGGACTGCGAATCCAGGCTCGACGTAGCCTCATCGAGAATCAGGATCGGCGCGTCGACCAGGAATGCGCGCGCGATCGCGACGCGCTGACGCTCGCCGCCCGACAATTTCACCCCGCGTTCGCCGACGAGCGTGCGATAGCCCTTCGGCAGCCGCATGATGAAGTCGTGCGCATTCGCCAGCCGCGCGGCCTGTTCGATTTCGGCGAGCGTCGCGTCGGGGCGGCCGTAACCGATGTTCTCGGCCAACGTGCGGTGGAACAACACCGGTTCCTGCGGGACGATCGCGACCTGGCTCCGCAGCGACGCCTGCGTGGCGTGCGCCACGTCCTGCCCGTCGATCGTCACGCGCCCGGAATCGACGTCGTGCAGCCGCTGGATCAGCTTTACGAAGCTGGTCTTGCCCGATCCCGATTGTCCGACCAGCCCGACGCGCTCACCCGCGGGGATCGTCACGTCGAGCGCGTCGTACAGCGCGCGATCCTGCCCGGCGTAGCGGAAGGTGACGCGTTCGAAGCGGATCGCGCCGCGTTCGATCCGGATCGGGCGCGCGTCCGCGCGGTCGGCGACGCCGAGCGGCTCGTCGTGGAGCTGGACCAGTTCCTCCATCTCGTTCACCGAACGCTGGAGCATGTGGATGTGCTGCCCGATGTCGCGCAGATAGCCGCCGAGCACGAGGTAGCTGGTGACGACATAGGCGACGTCGCCCGCGCTCGCGCGGCCCTGCGACCACAGCCACAATGCCCCGCCGGTCACCGCGATGCGCATCACCCACAGCAGGGTCAGCTGGCCCGTCCCGGCATAAGTGAACGCCATCCACGTCCGCCGCGTGCGCCGCCGCCATTTGGCGACGGTCCAGGCAAGCCGCCTCTCCTCGCGCGCCTCCCCGCCGAACGCCTTCACCACCGCATTGGTGCCGATCGCGTCGGCCAGCACGCCGCCGATCTTCGTGTCCCACTGGTTCGACAGCCGCGCGATCGGGGCCAGCACGCGGGTCGCGAGGCCGACGGTCAGCGCGATATAGGCGACCGCGCCGACCAGCATCACCAGGCCGAGTATCGGCCAGTGCAGCGCGAGCAGGATCACCGTGCCCGCCAGCACCGTCAGCGACGGCAGCAGCGACAGCAGCAGCACGTCGTTGAGCGTGTCGAGCGACCACATCCCGCGGGTGATGCGGCGCACGGTGCTGCCGGAGAAACTGTTGGCGTGCCAGTCGGTCGACAGCCGCTGGACGCGCGCGAACGATTCCTGCGTGACGTCGCGCATCATGCCGAGCGTCATCGGGACGATCGCCCACCAGCCGAGATGGCGCAACGCCACCATCGTCAGGCTGAGCGCGGCGATCAGCGTGAAGGCGTGGACCGCCGCATCAGTCGCCCCGTCGTTCACCGCGTCGATCATGCGCCCCGCATAGAGCGGCACGAACACCTCCGTGACGGTGGCGAGCGTCATCGCGGTGGCGCACGCGATCGCGAGCCGCGGCGTTCGCCCCCACAGATGGAAGGTGAAGGCGAGCACCTTGCGCAATACGGACACGCGCAGGGCGCGGTCTTCGTCGTCGTCGTCGATCATGGGAGCATATCGCGCGGTTGCGCGATCCTTGTGTCAGCGATGCAGGGGGGCGATCCGATTATCGGCCGCCGGAGTCAGCCCAGGGCGAGGCCCTTGCCGCGGAGGGGCGTGTGCTGGTCGATCATCGTGGCCCTCCCTTCTGATTCGCGTAAGAATCGTTCGCGTAGCAGATTGCGACGGTTGACGCCATCGCACGTGGTGCCCGGACCATAAGGAAGGCGATCAGGCCGGTTTGCGCCAGACGAGCACGCCGTAGATCATCGCGCCGCTGCGCAGCGCCCACCACAGGCGCGGGATCGACAAGATGAAGGCGCGGTTGGCGGCCGTCGCATCGATCGCCATCCGGCGATAGCGCGCGCTGGTCACGAGCCGCGCCGCCAGCCGACGCCCACAGATCGCCCAGGTTCGCCTGACCTGCGCACTGATGTCGTCGAACGCGACGGGCACGAACCCGGCGTCGCGGGCAAGCACATCATACGCCGTCCGGCTGCCCATGCTCGGCAATGCGCCTTCGCGACAGATCGGTTCGAGCAGATGATCGACCTGCCACCGGCTTGGCGTCTCCGCGCTGAGCCAGGCGCACACCACCAGCCGTCCGCCGGGCTTCATCGTCCGCCACGCCTCTGCAAAGAATGCGGCCTTGTCCGCGAAATGCTCCGAACTTTCGATCGCGTACGCGTGATCGAACGACGCATCGGGGAAGTCGTTCGCCAGCCAGTCGCGCTCGATGCAGGTGAAGCGCCCGCGGAGCGGCTGCAACCCCGCGCCGACCGCGGCCTGCGCGCTTGACACGGTCAGGCCAGTGATCGCCACGTCGTGCGTCTTCAGGATGTAGGCGGCCGTTGCGCCATAACCGCAACCGATATCGCAGAGCGCGCCGCCGGGATCGGGATCGAGCCGCGCAATCACCAGATCGACCAGCGCCTCGACCGCGCGCGCCGGCGTCTCGCCGCCCTCCGCCCAGTAACCGTGATGCACATAGTCGCCCCAGATCTCGCGATAGGCCGCGTCGAGCCCGTCGTAATGGTCGCGGACATGCGCGACGGTGCGGGGAATGCGCGGATAGACCATGCGCGCGCGCTGCTCGCCGCGGGCGGCCGGCGTCATCGCGCGTGGCCCGGAACCATATCGATGACAGATGCGAGAACGATCATCACCGCCGCCTTTGACGTCCCGACAGCCAATCGGCGGGACACCGGGACAACAACATGACCGCGAACCGCGCACAATTCCATATCGATGTGCCGGCCGGTTCGTTCGACGGCGTCAACCGCGACGAAGCGGCGTCGCAGCGGGGCGTGATCGACAAGTGGCGGCGTCACGGAATGAGAGGCGGCATCGATCAAACTGCTGGAAACCGCGACGCTGACAAGCTTCGAGGGCTTTCCGCACGGCCTGTGCACGACGCACGCGGGATCGGTCAGCAGTGGCTGCATCTCGACGTTGAGTTGGAACGCGTTGCCCTGACTATGCGGCGGCTGGCCGAGAGTGCTGGCAGCGACCTGCACGTTCTGCGCACGCAGCGCCGCGACGATCTCGGTTCATCGCCGCCGCGCGGCCGAGTCGCCAGCCGCGATTCTCGGACGACCCGAGACAATCCCTCCCCCGTTCTCATTGGCGCGAGACCGTGCTTCACTAGTCAGCGGAACTGTGATGGTCGCGCCGGCCTAGCAGAAAGAATGCCCGGTCATGACATCCGGTGAATGCCGGAGCCGGGCCTTCCGCTCAATTGGCGGGGTTCCAGATTTCGCGAACCGGTCTTCGGCTTCGCCCGTGGCGCGGCCAAGGTTGGCGTGGAGCCGCCGCCGTCCGAACTTTAGGACGGCGAAGCTCAGCGACACGTAGTCGCGGCCCGAGGGCTCCGACCGCCGCGTCAATCCCGCGCCGGTCTCGACCCCGTCGGCAAGGACGCGGTAGTCGGGCTGGACGTCGCTCGCCTCGCTGCGATTGGCGACGATGTCGATGTCGATGTCGATGTCGGCACGGATGCTGAGCGTCTTCAGCCAGCCCTTGAACGACCCGTCGTCGTGCTTCGTCAAGTATCCGATGGCAGACATGCCAAGGCAGGGTCCAAGACGATTTATCAGAATCTTGCTGGCCAAAATACGCCGGGGTCGATTATGCGCGCGGCATGCGAGCACAACGACAGGAGATGGCAACGCGGGCGGCGAGGCTGCGGTCTGACGGACTGACGCTGAAACAGATTGCTCTTCGTATCGGCCGTAGCGAAGGCGAAGTGTCTAAACTCCTTCAGGCTAAGGCCTGAACATCAGTGCTGCTAATCTGTTCACCGTTAACTCACTCGGCCCAAAAGCCCGTCGCTTGGTTCAAGCCGTTTGATTGCTTAAATCGACGATCGGAGACAGAAGCATGAAACCGGCACTGATAAGCGCCATGATTGCGTGCTTAACCCTCACATCGGCTGGCGTGGCACAGGTCCGCTCGGTGCGCGACACCGCGACGGCCTACGGTGCACGGCTTGATGCCGCGGGGCAGCCCAGGATTCCTAAGCAAAATCGAGTGAACAATCGAATCGACAGCCGGATCGATAATAGGCTTAGTCTGCGGATGGAGCGATACAGGCCTAATAATACGAACAATCCCGCCGCAGACTTTGAGGTCGCGACGGACGATAAATCCCGCGCTACGCCCATCATCGCGCCCCCGTCCCAGCAAGATGACGAGAGACAGTGAACAATCCGGCATTGCCGATACTTCGACATGCCGCGCGCTTGGGCGTTAAAGTCGACCCGATCGCGGAAAAGCGGTTGTTTTCTGAAGCGAACCATTTCCGTTAACAAGCATCGACTATGCCGAAACCTTGCGGCGGGGCGCAGGAAAAGCGCGTTATGCTTCGCCTCTCCTATCCAACCTTCATCGATATCCCAGCGCTCGACCGCTATCGTGCCATCGCGGTGCTAGCGGTAGTGGCGTTTCACCTCGGCATATTTCCAATCAGATAGATGGGAGTGCCGTTGTTCCGTGCCCATTGGGCTTCCTGATGACGCGCCCCTAGTGTCAAAGGCGCGCGCGCCCGCCCGCCTGATCCTATCTCATCGAGTTTACTGGGGCGATCAGACGATCACGCTGGGCGGCGGCACCGACGTGCTGACGCTGGACCGCTCCTACAGCGCCTTCGCCATCGGCAACCCGACCCGCGTCACCGACTTCGCGACCGGCGCCGACACGCTCAGCATCGACCAGTATCTCGCCGACGCGCTGGTCGGCTGGGACAAGGCCACCAATCCGTTCGCCACCGGGCGCCTCAAGCTGGTCCGGTCGGGCAGCGACACATTGCTCCGGCTCGACCGCGACGGCAGCGCTGGCACCGGCTACGCCCTCGACACCCTCCTCACCTTCGCCAACACCATCGCCGCCAGCTTCACCGCCAAAGATCTCGGCTATGCTCCAGTATCGTCTCTAGCAACGACGTTGACGACGGATGCCGGTGCATTGGAAATAGCGCATACCTTCGGAAACGCAGTTGCTTATCCTCACGACGTGTTCGGATTGTATTGAACGGTCGTAGAATTGCGTTGTGCGGGTGGAGGCATGGCTGGCTGTTAGCGCAGCGCACTCCAGCGTTCCGCCATTCTTCAGATTCGCGGTGAGCCCGGTCGCGCGAAACGAAGGGTTGCCGATGACGGTCGCGATACCTGCCGCGGCCGCCCGCCTGCGCGCTATCTGATACGCGTCCGTCGGGGGCAGAGGGGTGATGCTCAGACGCCCGGCGCCGCGCGCGACGATGCGGAAGAGCGGCCCCCTGCGATCCTGCGCACTTCGGTAGCAGCGAGCGCGTGCGTACACGCACCCTCGCACGCCTGCGGTCCGCGTGAATCCCGCCATCGCATCTGCTGCAGCTAACGCGCGATTAACCTTGATGGACTAGCGATCTGCATCGTTCGACTCACGATCGCGCCCGTCGAACGGCGAGCATACAGGAGGACGCGTGGGACGCGCGACGACGGTAAAGACATCCATAGCGCGGCTGGGGCTGTTCGGTTGGCTGGGTATCGTGGTCGGCATCGTCATGCCAATGCTCTCGGCGCTGATGTACCCGGTGTATATGCATCAGATGCAGCCGGGCTGGGCGGAATGGACCCGCCTGATGGAACTGCCGTTCGTCGCCTGCGAATTGGCGATCGTCCATGTCGCGATCCGGGCCGGATATCGCGACGCGCTGATCCTGGAAAAACTATCCAAGGACGTCATCGTCGCATTCGTCCTGCTGCTCGTCGGGCTGACCGTCAGCAGCCTACTATTCTCCAAAAACGTGCCCGCGTCGATCACGCTTTCGATCACCACCCTGATCCACCTGCGGTTCGGCGCAGCGGTCTTCTTTCTGGCGCGATCGGAACGCGACGGCGACATCCGCTCGCTCTTCTCCCATTTCGAACCTGGCCTTGGCATCGGGCTCGTCGCGCTCACGATCCTGACCGTATGGAAATTCCAGCTTCCGCCCCCCGAATGGACGGTGCCGGGCGGTCACATCGAATGGGCGTCGGCGTTGCCGGGCTTCATCAACGTACGCCACTTCGGCTCCTGGACCGGCGCGATCGCCGCGGGCCTGATGGTAGCATTGCTCTACGGCAAGAGGGAACAGGCGCGCGTCACAAGCCTGTTCTACCTGCTGGCCGCGGGACTGACGTGCTGGTCAGGGACGCGCGCGGCGGTTCTGGCCATGGCGGTCGTGGGACTGATCGCGATCGTCAGCCTGCGCCGCCTGCCCCACATTCGAGCGTTGGTTCGCGTCGGTGGGTTGAGTGTGCTGGCGATGCTTGGCGCGATCGTGTTCTCGCCCGATCTGCCGGAGTTTTCCCTGTTCGTAAAAGAGGATATTGCCAGCGTTGACGCCATGGCTTCGGGGCGGCTCGAATTGTGGCACGACACGTTCTTCCGCTGGCTCGATGCTCCTTTGTTTGGGTGGGGTTCCGGATCTACCTTCTGGGAGGTCAACATCGGTTGGGCGCATACACAGCCGCACAACGCAGTCCTGCAATTCCTGATTTCATGGGGGATCGTCGGGGCCGCCGGCGCCCTGTGGTTGCTCGTCCGCGCCATCGTCGCGACGCATCGGACCGGGATGGAGGACGACGAACTGCGCCCACTCACCGCAACGCTCTATTCGTTGCTGTTCATGAGCCTGCTGGAGGGGATGCTCTACTATCCGCGGTTCATCATGCTCATCATGATCGGCTTCGCCGTCCTGTTCGCCGCGCGCGGTGATGCGGGTAGCCGCTGCGGGCGGGCGGGCGCTTGAGTATGCTTGTAAATTCCGCCCGGCGCATTCTATTCAGTACGACACGTCGCGACATTGCGCTACCGGGTCGGGTCGCTATCAACGCTTGGTAATTTGAACCGGTAGAATGAGCGACATCGGCATAGTCTGCTGCCGATCATGGCAAGGGAGCGAGTTGCACCCGATCGATTTGACCCGATACACCCGAGGTGGCGCTGGACGGTCGAGCGAACAACGTGAGCACTTGGACCGGGCAACCCGCGGGGACGTAGAACCGACCAGCGAAAACGCCGTCGGCCTGCGCCGACCGAGGCATGTCCACACGCCCAAGTTCACGGCCCCCACTACATACTAGCGTCCAGTAAGGAAGGGATTCGCGCGGTTGGTCTAGGTTCATGCTGTGACCCGAGAGACGATAGCTGCCAGGTAGCAGCAGCTGCACTTGCTGTAGCAAGGCTCCTCCAACAGTCGGCGAAACCGCGAAATCGAAAAAGCTTCCCGCCGCGCTGCGCTGGATTGACGTGCTGCCTCCCGCAACATCGACAACATTCCAATCCAGCGGGGAAGGCGCATCCAGCACCGCGGCAAACCGCGGGTCGCGTGATCTCTGACGGTCGGCGCTACGCCGCATCCGTGCATAATAGGACCATGCCCGGTCGATCTGCCCCTTCTGTATCAGGGCGTTGATGACCGCGCCTTGCGCCATGCCCGAAACCGGCACCGACGCATGGTGCAATCTGGAGAACAAGCTGGCCGTCGCCTCCACGTCCGGGCCTTGCGTTCCCACATAATTAATGAAGCTGTCCGCCCACGTCGGCTTCGCCGCCAAGGTGCGCGTGAGGGCCTTCTGGATAGCGGGATCGGCGATCGCTGCAGCTAGGATTGGAAACAAAACGTCTGCAGCCGTACGCGATGTCCGCAACGCGATATCGTACTGCCGTATCGCGCCGGTTATGTCGCCGCGGCCAACGGCATCCTCAATCGCCCACAATTGGACCACAAGTTCACGACGCGACAATCGTTGCGCGTAAATAAACAGTCGCCGCGCGGCGGCGGTATCACCGCGCGCCTGGGTGTCGATCCCCAACGCCGACGCCGCCAGGACAGTTGTGGGATCAGTACGCAGAGCGGTTCTGGCAAGGGTGTCGGCACGTTGGCGATCCGCAGCCGACGCTTGCGGATCAACTACGAGCCGCTGCGCGAACGTGGCGTTGATGCGAGCATCTCCCGGCGCCAACCCGTGCGCACGCGCGGGATCGGTACTGCGCAGCACACGCGCCAACGCGCCGGTAACCGCAAAATAGCCCAGCACGGCGAACGCCACCGCCAGAAGGCCACGCACACCCCATTCCACCACGGAACGCTGCGACAAGCCTGACCGATCTGCCATCAGCCGGACGCCTTGGCTCCGTCGTCACGGCCATAGCCATAGCCGTATTCATAGCCATAACCGTAGTGCGCCTTGCGCGCCTCGAACTTGGTCAGAACGCCGCCGACCACCCGCGCGTTCGCGCTGGCAAGACGACCAAGCGCGGTCTTCACCATACTGGACCGGATGCCATGCGATTCAACGGCATAGATTACGCCTTCGACCCGACTGGCGATCAGCGGAGCATCGGCCAGGCCCATGACCGGCGGCGAATCGATCACCACGTGATCAAACTTCTCAAGGAGGCGCTCGATCAAGAGTGACAGACGGCTGCCGGTCAGCAGTTCAGCGGCATTGGGGGGGAGCGGCCCAGCCGACATCGCCGTGAAGCCGAGATCGCTCATCTGGAATGTGAGCGCGTCGATATTGTCCTGGCCTGACAGGAAGTTGCTAAGGCCATGGTCATGATTGACGCCACCCAGATGATGAACGGACGGCGAGCGCATGTCACCGTCGACCAAGATGACATTGCGTCCCGCCCGCGCGAGCGTCGTCGCCAACGCCAGAGCCGTGGTCGACTTACCTTCTGCCGGTCGCGTTGAGGTGACAGCGAGTGATCGCGGCACGCCATGTTCTGTCGTGAAGGCGAGATTGGTCTGCACCGCCAGATAAGCATCAAACATGTCGGACTTGCGATCGAGCAGCGCCTCCTTCGGCGTTCCACTATCCAGCTTGGGCACCGAACCGAGCAATGGCAGGCCCAACTGCCGTTCCACCTCGCTCGGATCGGCGATCGCTTCGTCGATTTGCTCTAGCGCAAAGGCAAGTCCGGCACCCAGCACAAGCCCTGCAAGTAGCGCCACCGCCAGATTGATGATCAGCCGCGGACTGGAGGGCTGATCGGGCGCGCGAGCGGGATCGACGATGGAGATGTTGTTGACACCGACACCGCCGGCAACTCCGATTTCTTTGAAGCGCTGAAGCACGCCGTCATACAGCGCTCGATTGGTGTCCACCTCCTGCTGATAGATATTGTACTGAATACTGCGGCGGCGCAGATCCAGATAGCTGTCCTTGAGTTGATCGACCTTCACTCGCAGCGTCTGCTCGCGCTTGAGCGCCTCGCGATAATCACTTTCGAGCGAGCCTGACACGCGGCTTTCTTCACGCCCAATTGAGCGATCGAGCTGTTCAATCTGCGACTTTATGGCCTGCGCTGCAGGATACCCCGGCTCGAACTGGGTCATCAGGCGCTGATAGTCGGCAGCGAGTTCGGCGCGACGCTGTCGCAAATTGTTGATCGCCGGGTTGCGCAACGCTTCAGTCGATGCTCCTGCGCGCCCCGCCTGCTGATAGCGCGCTTCGGTTTGGATGCGATCTGCGGTCGCTTGGCTCAGCGCCGCATTGAGCGTTGCCAGATCATCGGCCACAATCGAGCGTTCCGACGTTGTCTTGCCGTCTCCGCCTGCCTGCGACGGTAGATTGATGATGCGTTGCGTCGACGCGTAACCGACAAGCTGACGCTGTGATTCGTTCAGCCGGTCCTTGAGCTGGCCTAGCTGCTGCTGAAGCAGGTTGCGCCCATAAGAGGTTGCCTGCACTTTCCGCTCCAGATTGGTCTGGATGAAATTCTCCGCCCAAGCGTTCACTACTTTTGCGGAGAAGTCTGGCGCGGGACTGGTGAAGCGAATCTCGACTAGGCGCGACAACCGCGCTGGTTCAACCTGCAGGTGATCACGAAGCACCTTGCCGGCGATGCGCTGGCGCTCTTCCCGGCCCGTCGCGGGGTATCGGCCGTTCACCGATTGAAACATGGGTCCATCATCCTGGACGCCAAACAGCTCGAAAAATTTGGGATCGTCCACCAGACGCAGCTGACTAGCGACCCGTTCCGCCAGTGAACGTGACTGCAAAAGTCCGTATTGCGTCTGATAGAATTCCTGATCGGCGACGCTGGCTTCTTGCTCAACGCCTTGAAAGTTCGTGACCTTATCGGATTCCCGTGAAATTTCGACGGTCGTTTCCGCTGTGTATTTCGGCGTCATCAACAGCGTGACGATCAGCCCAAGCAGGACCGACGTGACGACCGCGCCTAGGATGACGTAGCGCCAGCGCATCGCAATCCGCAAATACTGACGAATGAGCGGCATGCGGTCGGCGTCAGATAATGGATCTGCCACGACCGGCCGACTGCCCGGCGCGGTGCTTCGCAAATTGGGTGTGACCAAATTCATGTAGATGCGCGCCTTATTGCAGAATCGCGATGAGTGGCGCCGCCAAAACCGGAGACAGCGAAACGAAGTCGCGGAACAACCGGCGCTGAGGTGAATCACCGACGAGGATCACGTCGTTCGCATAAATGGCCGGATCTTCATAAGCGCCGCGGCGAATCGCAGCGACGTTGTACAGCCCGGCCATCTTGCGCCCGTCCACTGTGCGCAGGATGACGACATCGTCCTGCCGCGCGAATTCCGACAGGCCCTTGGCAGAGGCGATGACCCGCAGCAATGTCATCTGGTTGGTTACGGGGTACAGGCCCGGTTCCACGACCTGACCATCAATAGTGACGACCTGGCTGACCGAGCTTTTGATATTGACCGTCACGTCCGGATTGCGGACGTAGCGGCCGCGCAACGTCGCCTCGATCACGTCAGCCAGCTCGGCCGATGTCCTTCCGCGCGCATCGATCGTTCCGGCCAGCGGCATCGCG
This sequence comes from Sphingomonas sp. SUN019, assembly GCF_024758705.1. Lineage (NCBI taxonomy): Bacteria > Pseudomonadati > Pseudomonadota > Alphaproteobacteria > Sphingomonadales > Sphingomonadaceae > Sphingomonas > Sphingomonas sp. SUN019. Next base: position 2,186,959 of record NZ_CP096971.1, read on the forward strand.
ATGCGGCCGCTGGCGTCCACCTGCATTTCACGGCTGAGCTCGGGGATGTTGAAGACATCGACCTGGATCGTGTCGAGCGGCCCAATCAGGGACGGGCGATCCGATGCGGTCAAATCGCTCCGCTCGGGAGCGGGCAGCGTGCCGCTGTCGGACACCACGGTCAGCCGCGACGACGATTCCAGCGGCTTCCTGCCCCCACATGCAGACAGCACCATCGCCAGCAGAAAAAGAGTACAAAACTTTCGCATGTGCTTAAAAATATTCCGGACTGGGGAAATGGGCGGGGGCTATAAGTGTTGGTCGGACGACGGTAAAGCAGATGATGTCGCTCGTGATTTATGTTGCGATTCCTGTCGCGGCGCGCCGCTCAACCACACACCAGCCACGATTATCATCGCCATCATCATAGGCGTTCGCGCCGGATAGTCGAAAACGCTAGCCAGCACGACGAACAGCAAGATCGCCGATCCCAATCGCTGCATGGTATAGCGCGGGTCGTCACCCGCGCGCCACGCATGAACGCTTGCTGTGATCCACCATCCCAGCGCCGCCAGCAGCAGCAGCAGACCCGGCAACCCGGCGTCCAACACAACTTCCAGCAGATCATTGTGTGCGTGATTGAAGAACGTGAACTTTAGCAACGCAAAAGGTTCGTGCATTCGGAACAGGGGGTCGAAACCACCCAGACCGGATCCGGCGGGAAAATATTCCCACACCATTGCCCAAACGGTCGGCAACCCGCGGCTGCGCATGTCTTGGCCCGGATCAATTGTAAGAGCGCGCTCGATCGATATCGCCCGATCGGCTGCAATGCTGATGGCGACGAGCAGGACGGTCGTCGCCACGACTCCGCTGATGATCGCGGGAAAAACCCAACGAGGATAACGGGCCAGCGTCCGCTTGATCGTGCCGCGCGTGAGCGCCAGCCCGATCGCGATCCCCAGCGCGCCCAGCCCCATTCCGGCTCGGGATCCGGTTGCCAGGATGGTCAACACGAATAATAACACAAGTGCAATGGCTACCGGACCGCGCCAGTGTGGCTGCCGCCCGCCCAGGAATGCCCAGACGGGTGCCAACAGACAGCCAAAGGCCACGAACAGTGCGAAGTGATTGCGATTGGCGAAAGTTCCGCCCACCTCACCTGGACTATCGTTGATCAGCGGGTTCGCCAAATTCGCGCCGGAGAATTGCAGCAGCCCGACGAGCATCGCCCCCGTGATCAGGGCAAGGATCACGCCAGGCAACCACGACCGCTCGTCATCCCCCAGGCTAGCCATGAAGAACAGCGTCGTGAAAGGCACTACCAGCGAGGCAGCGGCATTGGCCGTCGCTCCCGGCACGATCGACCAGGGCCGCCATGGTTGGCTTTGCCCGCTCGCTGCGGCCGCCTCCAGGAACGGGGCTCTGCCCGGCAACGCCTGCCAGAGATTCGGTGGCAGGGGTATCAACTGGACCAATGCGAGTACAAACGCTGCGCATAAAAGAAACAGCACCGGGCGCACCGCTGTCCAGGACGGTGGTGCGACAAACAGCGCCGCCATTGCGAGCAGCGCCCAGCACACGCCCCGAACGACAACCTGCCCCAGAACTTCACCGCGCGAGGCACCCCCGGCGAGCCACAGCGTCACCAGCAGCACACACAAAAGGATAAAGGGCCAACTGGGGGTTCGGCGCGTACCCGGCCGGTGATACTTACGCATGGTGCCGCCGCCTTATGGAAACCCGAGCCAAAAGGAAAGCTGCAACCGGTGCGGCAGGTCTTTGAGGGCGTTCTCAGCGGCGCTGCGCAACCACGATTTTCCAGAACGGTTTTGACCGCCAAACCCGCAGCAGACTGGACAGATGCCATTTAAGGTGACGCAGGGAACGGCGACTGTCGCGCCGGGCGTCATGCACCACTTCCAGCCCCTGTATCACTTCCATACGCCCCCCGGCGATGCGCCAGCGCGCCGAAAAATCGTAATCTTCGCAATACAGCCGAAACCTCTCGTCGAAACCGCCCAAAGCGCGAAACGTATCCAGCGGCGCAATTAGGAACATTCCGGCAAGCCAAAAAAAGCCCGGTGCGGTCGGATCCGTTTCCCAACCCGTCGCCCGATGACGCGCGCGACGGATAAGATTGGGCACCGACAAGTTGCGTCGCACGGAATCTTCCCGCGTACCGTCGGGCGCGATGACGATCGGCGCGCGCAGGGCAGGCCGCGGTTTGCGCCACTCCATGACGGCAATCTGCGCCAGCGTATCGGACGCGAGCAACCGGATGTCGGGATTGACGATGGCGAACAGATCGCCCTCGGCGATTGCCGACGCCGCATTGTGGTTCGCGCCGAACCCTTTGACTTTCGTGTTACGGAGCACGGTTGCGCGCAAGCCCGCCAGATCGTCATCGCCCATCTCTTCGGGAAGGTTGAGCGTTAGGACCACCAACCAGTCCGCGATCCCGTCCTGCCCCGCCAGGTCGCGCAGAAGATGGCGAACCAACAGGCCATGCCCGTGGCTGACTATGGAAATCGTTCCCTTCGTGATTCGGGGCATACTGTTTCCTTGCTGCGACAAACCCTGCCGGCCGGCTTCTCCGGTTGGTTCGGGAAACAGCCGTCGTTCATGATCTGCGCGCTATCCGACCGTGCCGAAGAGATGAAGAAAAAACCGCACGGCGGCCAATCGCTTATCTACACGATGAAGCCTAACGAACGGCGCAAGCGCGCTCATAGCTGCCGGACGCCAAGGACGGCGACAGCCGCCCATTCCCGCGACTAGCGCCGCACAAAGGAGAACCAATGGCCCTGAATCGACGCAGCGTGATGGGAACTTTGATCGGTGCCGCGGCCGTTCCTTTCGGCGACACACCGGTCCGCCTCTCGAATACCATTCCTGCCGCCCCGGCGCTGAATATGTTGGAAGTGTTCCGGAACGCGTTTAATTCCGGGCGGTCGGAAGACCTGTGCGCGCAATTGTGTTCGCCGGATTTTCGTCTGCGGACATGGAACGAGAGCGCGGGGGTCGGACGGGACGGACCCGCAGGCATCAACAATCTGTTGAACAGTTTGCGGGGGCGGCTCGGGAGGATCGCGGCGTCCGTCGCGGCCGGCCAGTTTCTGATTTCCTCCGATGGCCTCTTGGTGCGCTATTTTCCCCAGTTCAACGGCAATGGCCACACGCTGAGCCTGGAGATCACGTTTCTGATGGCGTCCGGCGCGCCGAAACTGAACGAGATTCGCATTACAGATCCGGTCAGCTTCGACGCTACGGTCGCGCAGATCGTCGACGTGGCCGTCGATGGCCGGCGGGACGTGTCAGACGAGGTGCAGGCGGCCTATGATGCCCTGGTGCGTCGTGGGGGCGGCACGCTCCTGTTTCCACCGGGCCTGTTCCGGATGTCGCTCACCTTGGGCAGCCGGAACGTCCAGCTACGCGGCGCGGGCCGGCTGGCGACCCAGCTGCTGGCGCGCGGACCGGGAGAGGTGGTGCTGCGCGGGGCGTATCGCTCCGGCACATGGGATGTCGTTACCATCGCCGATCTGGGCATCACGGGCGGCGACAATCCGACCGGCATCGGCTTTCGCGCAGGAAACGACATCGCGGCCGACGACGACGAGTTCGTCGGCCGCACGCGGTTCGAAAACGTCCGCTTCGCCAACCTGGACATCTGCATCCACCGGCCCCGCGGACAGATCGGGCTGATCGTCGATACCTGCCAGTTCGAGGACGCCCGAGTCCATCTGGCGGTCAGCGCCCGCCAACAGGCCGGTCGACCGCTGATGCATGGCGGCAACATCCTGGTCCAAGGAACGCATTTCCAACGTGCGCGCGACGCTGTGGTGCGGATCGATTCCAGTGTCACGGGTTCGGGACAGATAACGTTCCAGGACTGCATCATGGAATCCAATCCCGGGATTGTCTTCGACATCCGAAACCTCAACGCCGTCGACAGCGTCCCGGCGGTCCTCGTGAGCCGCTGCTGGAACGAGCAAAACGCCACCGCGGCGAGCGTGACGGTCGACGGCAAGGTCGAGAAGCCGGTTTATGCCCGTCTGGTCGACTGTTCCCTGATCCGTTTCGAGGACACGCCGGTCGGCCCGCTCGTGCTGCGCAACAGTGTCGTGCGCACGCTGGATTGCAGCCTGGACCAGCTGAAGACGGTCGTGCAGGACGCGGGGTCGCTCGTCGAGCATACCCGCGCACGCATGTTCAGCGGCCCCATGCCTCCAGGCCGGGTGACCAGCGTCGAGGCTACGTATCTGGTTTCGCCCGGACGCGGGGTGAGCTTTACGCTGCCCCATCGCACCGCCCTTTCCAGCGCCTATCGCGATGCCCTGAAAATCAGCGTCAGAGCAGACCGTGCGATCGCCTTTTCGGGCACCGTCGCGACGGTTACCGGGCTGGTGGAAGATGCCCTGCTGCCGGGTCTCGCCACGAGCCAGCGGCTTACGCTGCCGCCCGGCGCGCAGGTCTTCCCGCAACCGGTCGCGCTGACGGCCGGCCAGTGGATCGCGTGGCTGTACCTTTATCGCCACGTCGCCGGAGCGGCTCCGACGCTCAGCCTGACGGGGAGTGCGGGACTTACCGTGGAAACCCCCCTCGACGACCCCGAATGGCGCACCTTGGGCGGCATGATGTTCGTCCCGAGCGACGCGCCCAGCATATCGTTCTGGCACCGCTGCCCGGCTGCGTCCGCGACGATTCACATCGGCGGCATGAACCTGCTCGCCTTCGCAACGCGCCAGCAGGCACGAGACTTTCTCAACAGCGGGCTGTTCGCGGTCTGAACCGACTGCCCGCGCTTGCCGCTACCGCCCGGTGACCCGCCGCGTCAGCGAAGGCGCGAGCGCGAGCGCGATCCGGTAGCCGACCAGCGTGATGGCAATAACGACCAGCGGGACCAACAGATAGACCGCCAGCGCCATCCCCGGTGAAATTGGAAAGACCCGATAACTGATCTTCAGCAGCGCCGTCGTCAGCGGTTCGTGAGTTGCAAAGACGAAGAAACTGGCCCCCGCAAGCGATGCTAAGCGCTGCAGCGCGAGGGGGGGCAGGCTTCGCACGATCGCAACAGCAAGGACGATCCCGGTCGCCACCAGGCCGTGCTGCACGAACGATTCGATCCGCGTTCCGCGCGACAGCAGGAAGGCTGCGAGCAGGACGCCGTACCCCAGCATCACCGGGATAAGCGGCAGACCCCGGAACAGATTCCTGCCGTGCACACCGGCCACGACGCCGACGAAGAAAAACAGCGCGGCCTCGATCGCCGGAATGTCGATCGGCCACCAATCGACCATCCAGCACAATCCCAGAACCGCGGTCACGACAACGGCGACCGGCACACGCCGAGCGAGCAGGAAGAACGCCGGGGCCAGCAGCACCAGGATCATCAAATCGCGGATGAACCAGAATTGATAGGCGATCGGGTACCGCTGCAGGCCAAGCACCCATGCCGCTTGCTGGCCCCACGTCATGTCGCGCAACACACCAGACGAACTGAAGAATATCCGCAGCGAGGTGGATTGGGCCGCAGCGATCATGGCGTACAGCGCGATGTTCCAGAACAGATACGGTACTAGAAGCGTATCGACGCGGCGACGTAGCTTCGCAGCGAATCCCGACCAAGACCATCCTTCCTGCGCGTGGAACAGCAGGTACCCCGACAGTAGGAAGAACAGTGGTACCGCCGTGCGCGCCACACCTTCGGACAGTGCGGTCTTCACCGTATCGAGGACAGCGGATTCGACGGATACGACCCCGTCCCCGAACGTGATCGTTCCGGATCGGGCGTGAATGTAGACCACAAGCGCGACCAGCGGGAAACGTAACGCCGCCAAGCGCGCCGAATTGATCGGCGATATCGTAGTCGCCATTACGCGGGCGATCTCCGCGCGTCGGTTTGCGCTGGATCAGACCGCCACAACAAAAAGATGGACGCGATCATCAGCATCGTCGGACTGGAGAAATAGCCAGCCCCGCGCACGTACATGTCGACCGTGTAAGTATAGATGCTGCATAGCGCGAGAATCTCGCCGAGCGGCCTGACGGCGCCGTCGATCGCCACGCGACGCAGGTTGGTGAACGCCTTCGTCGCGAAATAGCCGTGAATCGCGATCAGAACCAATCCGAACACGCCCAGTTCGCTGATCAGCTTGGAGGCCGCGAAACTGCCTTCCTTCAGGTTGAGGTCGGTGCCGCCGGTCAGGCGATAGATCAGGTTGGACGTCGGGGCGTCCAGAAACGTATACCCGAGCTGCTGGAAACCGAGCCCCCAGCCCAGCGTCTTGCTGGTCGCGCTGCCGATCATTTCCCAGCCCTGGATATATACCAAGGTCGAAAGGTTGGTCGTCGCAGAGACGTCGAACTGAATTCGGTCAAGGAAATAGGAAAGGTCGAACAGCGGGAGGATCAATGCCGCCAGGATGCCAAAGACCGCGAGCCGAGCCGTCGTCAAGCACGCGACCGTCATGACGACCGAACCGACGACGAGCGACAGGTTCTCGAGCAGATAGCCAAGCGCGAACCCCATCAGGATCCAAGCCCACCGCCGCCATCTCTTTCCCGTCACACCCAGAAAAGCGATGACCGGAAGGAGCGCGCCGGCATAAAGCGACGGTTCGGTAAACGGAAAGACCGGCTTGCTGGTGGCGGTCGTGCTAGGGGGCTGGACCCCGACCAGACTGAACACGGCCGCGACCAGGAAGAGGATGATCGCCACGGTGACGGCGCGCATCACCAGCCGATCCGAAACGTGTCGGAACATCGAGCCGGTCGTACCGCACGCCAAGATGGCCAGCGCCGCGATGACAAGCGAGCCGAGCGCCTTTACAACATCGATCTCCCCCGCGAGGGCGCAGACCGCCAGATGCGCGGCAAGCGCGGTGACGACGAGCGTAGCAACGCCAAGATCGGTTTCGAAAGAACCGAGCCCGCGCATTCCCGGGATCCCCATCACCCGCATCGCCAGGATCAGGATGGAGGCAACCAGAACCCCGGCGGACATGGACGACGTGCCGGCCAGAAAGAACACCCCCCCCGGCAGCATCAGGATGGCGAGGAGCGTGACGACCACGCCCAGCGTGGCATCCGTCGTCCGAGTAGATGGCCCCGCGCGTGGCGCAGGGCCGGAAATCAGTAGGGGACTGCTCATATCGACCGTTTCACTAGCAATGTTCGATCGCCTTGTCGCGCATGCCGGGAAGACGATAAGGGGTACGGCGTGATCGAGACGAAACCCAGGTGAGGCGTCGCGGATCGCGGATCGCGGCCCTGCTAGCCGCATTTCTGTCGCCCGGGTGCGGACGTCGCGCCGAACCGGCCATCATCGTCCTCGCGGAGGGCGACAGCCTGACGTACGGACAGGACACGATGTCCATGGCGACGCGCGCGCCGATCAACGGTTCGAGCTTCCGGCGATCTTCGACGCCGTATCCCGAAACGCTGAACCGACTGCTCGGCGAACGTTATACGGTAATGAACCTCGGCTTCCCCGGCGATCGCACGAGCGATGGGTTGCAGCGCTGGAAGACTGCGCCGGTCGCCCGCGTCGCGATCGTCATGTACGGCACCAACGATGCATTGAATTTCGGCAACCGAGCAGGCGGCGCGCTGACGACGGCACGCTTCGCGGAAGGCCTGTCGGCGCTGATCCTGCGTCGGCAGCGGGAGGGCGCGCAGGTCGTCGTCGTCGCAGCACCCGCGCTGGCCGATGAGGCGGCCGATCGGCGCATCGAACCGTATCGCGCGGCCTCCGCGCGCGTCGCCGCGGTTCGTTACGCTGCCAAAGGGGCTGGGGTGGACGGACGGCGTGCATCTCACGTCCGCGGGATACGAGACGGTCGCGCGCGCGCTGGCCCCGGTCGTCGTCGATGCCGCACATCGTGCATCGAACGCAGAAGGACGGACGCCCTAGAACGGGCCGCGACCGTGCGGCGTGCCGTCGGCGCTGACGCCGCGTTCGTGCAGCGCGACGATCGTCTCGACAAGCTGTGGCCAGTTGCCTGCGAACGGCGCCGCGATCGGATCCGCCCGGACCGGCTGCGAGGTCCAACCGCTGCGGTGCGCCGCCAGCATTATGTCGGCCAGCGCGCGCGGATCGGCGGGATCGACGAAGCGCACATGATCGTATGTTCCGACGGTTTCATGAGCATAGGGAAGGTCCGCCGCGATGATCGGCTTGCCTAGGCTCTTGGCCTCGGTGATCGGCAGCCCCCAGGTTTCCAAGCGCGACGGGAACAGCAGGCAGTCCATTTCTTCGTACAGCTTCGTCATGGCGTCGCGATCCTGCCTGCCAACGAAATGTAGCCCGCGCAGGTCGCCATAGCGGCGGAACAGATCGCGCGTGAGACGGGTTTCCTCCGGATCGATCGTCAGCACGACACGTCCGCGCCAGTCCGGCTCGCCATCCAGCAGCCGCACCGCATCGCCGATCAGGTCGAAATTCTTGAAGACCCGAGATAGCGCCGGATAAACGAAGGTGGAGACCGGTCCCGCTGCGCTGAGCGCCGCACCGGGCTGAGATTCGACCGGATGAGCGACAACGACGTTGCGTACGCCGTAGCGGTGCATGAATTCGCGGCGTATCCAGTCTTGCTGCACAATCACTGCGCGATTCGACCTGATGTTGATCCTGTAGAACAGCGAATAGAGCGCGCTGAACGGGATCAACTTGGGTTCCATGCTCAGTTCTGCCCACGAGAAGCGATGGAAGGGTGCCGGATTATGGCAGTAGACAAACTGCGACCCCGCCTTCACGCGTGGCGACATGTCATGGAGTGACCACCATATATCAGGCCTGATCTGCTTGGATATTCGGTTCAACGCGACATATTCGACGTAGATCCGGCGCAGCCACGACGTCTTGGCTTCAGGGATCACCCTAGCTTCCACGCCGCCTACGTCGATGACGCCGGCGTTGTTCACCAGCGCGACCACCCGCCAGTCCGGCAGGGAAGACCTGATCGTCCGCAGGCAATCCTGAAGAACCTTCAGCGTTCCGCCTTCGACGATGTTGACCGCCGATATCACGATCGTGGGCATACGCTTCCCCTGTCCGTTTCTTAGCGCACTGGCGCAGGTGATGCGCTCAGGCCGGCTGCAGGCAATTGCAGGCGGATCTCCCGTTCGGCGATATACCGCTCCAGCCTGTCGTAGCCGGCTGCGATGTCCGGCAGTCCGGTGAAGTGCGCAGCGCGGCCCCCCGCGCCAGGCGAGGTCAGACGCGTCGCGTATCGACGGGCTTGGAAGCCCGTCTCCCTCGCCATTTCCCATCCTACATCGCGCCACCCGATGCCCAGCGCGCGCGCTTCGGCGAACGATTGCGCGACCTTCCCGCGCTGTTCGCGATTGCGCATCAGCGCCAGCGCGTAGAGGCGCGCGAAATTAGGCGTCAGATCGGGGCGGCCCAGCCGGTCCACCGCCTTCTTCAGCGAATAGGCCCAGACGATATAGGGCGCATAGAAAGCGGGGATCAGCCTGTCCCAGCGCAGGTCGGGGAAAGCGGCCGTATGCGGATTGTCCTCCAGCGACGTCATGTCGGTGCCAGCCGCGCCGGTGCCCGCCGTGCTGGAGGGCGATCCGCCCGGCAGGCAGAACGGGAAATCGACCTGCCAGACGTTGCCTGCGAACTCGCTCAGCAGCGTGGCGCTATAGATGTCCGGAGAAACCCCGCCGAACAATGTGCCGAACCGGGCCTTCACCGCATGGATCAGCTCCAGCGAGACAAGGCCATGATAGGCGCGCGGCATCGTGCCGAGCCCGCGACCGAAATCGCGCAGTGTTTCGCGCAGCGCCGCGATCGGATCGATCCGGCGCGCCGTGCCGGTGAACGGATGCACGAACAGGCTGCTGGCATAGCCGTCGCCGTAGAACCGCGATTTGACGCCCGGCCAGAAGTAATTGGCGATGAACGATGTGCCGTAGCTGAATACCGCATCGACGCGGTTGCAATCTGCCCAGGCCGCGACCTCTTCCAGCCCCGGACCGATACAGTCGTCGTCGCCCAGAAACATCACGTAGCGCCCGCGTGCGTGGCCAAGGGCGAACTCGAAATGAGAGACGACGTCCATTGGCCGACCCGGCCGAACATAGGCCAGGTCAAGGCCCGGAGTCGCTGCTGGCAACATGGTGCGCAGATCGTCGTCCGCGCTGGTGTCGCTGACTACGATCTGTGCCGACGGCAGCACCTGCACGATCTTGTGAACGGCCGCCGCGGCATAGACCTGGCGGTTGTGTGTGGGGATGATGATCGTGACCAGTGTCACCCGGCAATCCTTCAGTTGATGTGATGTCCGGCACTGCGCCGTTCGCGTCGAAAGACCCTCGCCAGCACCAGCAAGCTGCACGCCCCGGCTGCAGCCATCGGAACCAGCAGTTCAAGCTCCCACGAACGCCCCCGGGTCAACGCATGGCCGAGCAGATAGCTCGCCGTTATCGCCCCTGCCGGAAGCGCATAGGCGCGCGCCAGGAAGCTGGCGAGCCTGTTCCAGCCAGTGATGGCTCCCAGACGCACCCATAGGCCGACAAAGCCGGCTGCGTAAAAGGCGAAATAGCTCCAGGCGAATCCTACCAGGTCGTCACGCGCCGCAAAGAACGTCGCTGTCGCCAGCACAGCGATACTGCAGGCCAGCGACAGCCGCGCGAGATAGCCGTTGTCGCCAGCCGCGATAAGATAGGTCGTCGGGTAGTAGCCTGTCGCCGACAACGCGCCGCCGGCCAGCAGGATCGGAGCGACTTCCATGACGCGCGCGATGCTAGACGCATCGTGCAACCACAGTCGCAACCAGTCGGCCATCTGAAACCCGAGGCTGAGCGAAGGACCGACGACGGCGCAGATCAGCATCAGCTGAAACGTCAACGCCACCCGCTGCTCATCGCCTATGTCGCCGATGTGCCGCGCGTTTGCGACGCGCGGCGCGAAATAACTGCTGATCGGTCCCGACAGCACGGCCACCGGCACCAGCGCATAGGTGGTGGCGAGAAAATAGCTCCCCGCGGTTTCCAGCGAGATGAAAGCGCTGACGATCGACTTGTCGAGGTTCACGGCGGCGGCCGACGCCAGCGTGTAGATGGTCAACGGTATGCAGCGTCGCAGCAGATCGATCATCGCCGCGCGTTGAAACAGTGGTTCCCGTCGACGGACCGGCCCACAACGATGCTCTAGATACCACCGAACGCCGAACAAGTGCAGCAGCGCCACCAATAACTGCACCTGCAGAAATGCCGTCAGTGTCGGATAGGCCGAAAGCACTGCCACGGTCGCTGCGCCGCGGACCACGGCGCCGGAAACCGCCGTTGCCGCACCGGCCTGATAAGCCCCCAGCGCATTGAGACTGAGCTGGACGATGTTCGTCGCCACCAACGCCATGATGAGCAGCGCCATCATCGCGACATTGACGCCGTCCGCCAACGCCCACGAAGCCAGCGCTTCTCCGAACAGCGCTCGCCCGAGCAGCGGCCACGCCAGCGCGACAGCCGCGATGGCGGCCGCGATGGCGGCCAACGTCGCCTCGGCTCGCCGCCGCGTCCATACGACCAGGGTCAGCGCATCGGGATCGTCGCGCGCAACCGCCGTGTCGCGGCTGATCAGCGTCGCGAGGCCAAGGTCCGAAACGAGGAAAAACGCCTGGAGCGACAGGACGATCGAAACTGCCCCGAAGGTCGCGCCCCCCAGCAGCGAATGATAGCGCGGAATGAATAGGAGCGTGACGAGGATCCCGCCGATCCTTCCCGCAAACAGCGCGAAAAGATCGACGAGCGCCGCGACGCGCAGGTCAGCGCGACGGCGAAACATGGGCCGGCCAAATGCGGTCACGCCCGGTCCGCCGCGGTTTCGGCTCAGCCACGCAACGCCGCCTGGACGTAGGGTAGCGTCAGCAGCAGCTGCTTCGTCTCGGCGACATCGAGCCGATGCGTATTGTGAGAGGTGTAATCGTCGATCTGGTTGAGCGCCTGCGATCCTTCGGAGATGAACAGCTCGTAGTTCAGGTCGCGGTTGTCGGCCGGAACACGCCAGTAACGGCCCATATCGTCAGCCTTGGCCATCTCCTCGCGCGAAACCAGCGTCTCGTACAGCTTTTCGCCGTGGCGCGTGCCCAGGATGCCGGTGTTGAGCGGCACGTCGAACAACTCGCTGAGCGCGATGGTGATCGTCTCGATCGTACAGGCCGGGGCCTTTTGCACGAAGATGTCGCCCTGCTGCCCGTTCTGGAAGGCGTGCAGCACGAGATCGACCGAATCCTCCAGCGACATCATGAAGCGGGTCATGGCGGGGTCGGTGATCATCATCGGCTGGCCGGCTTTCAGCCGTTCGATGAAGAGCGGGATAACAGATCCGCGCGAGGCCATCACGTTGCCGTAGCGGGTTGCGCACAACACCGGACCGTCGGCGTGCATCGATCTGGCATGCGAAACGAGCACCTTCTCCGCCATGGCCTTGGAGATGCCCATGGCGTTGATCGGATAGACCGCCTTGTCGGTGCTGAGCAGCACCAGGCGCTTCACGTCATTGGCGATCGCGGCGCGGATCACGTTATCGGTGCCGTTCACATTGGTGCGCACCGCTTCCATAGGATAGAATTCGCACGACGGCACCTGTTTCAGGGCAGCGGCGTGGAAGACATAGTCGACGCCGCGCATCGCCGTTCCGATCGACTGCGCATCACGCGTGTCGCCGATGACGAAGCGAACCTTGGGGCTCTTCAGCTCCAGCCGCAGATCCTCCTGCTTTTTTTCGTCGCGCGAAAACACGATGATCTGATCGACGTTGGTCTGCACGAAACGGCCCAGCACGGTCGTGCCGAACGATCCGGTACCGCCCGTTATCATCAAGGTCTTGCCGTCGAGCATCTGTTGTCTTCCTTTGCCGCCGCGCGGCGACGTTGTTGAATGGGATGTATTTGGAGAGATGATTGGGTGGCGGCTGCTCAGCGATCGAGCTCGACCGAGCGCACCGCCTCGATGATCCGTTCGAGGTCGTCGCGCGAAAGCCACCAGCCGCTAGGAAGCGCGAGCATCTCGTGTTGCAGGATCGTCGTGCCCGGCAACTCGCGCTGGCGGGCGCCGAACCCCGAATATACGTCGTTGCGCTGATGCAGCTTGGAACAGTTCACATCGCGCGCCTTGAGACCCGTCATCAGGCGATCGCGCGCCGCACTACGCACCAAGGCGACCCAGAAGACCCCTCGGGCGCCCTCGTGTTCGCGGATGAACTGTAGACCAGGCTGATCCGCGAGCGCCGCGGCAAGATATGCGACGTTGGCCCGGTTGCGATCGATGCGGGCCGTCAGGTCGTCCATCGCGCGGCAGGCGAGCGTCGCGTTGACGTTGGGCAGAATGGCCGAATAGCCGATCTCGGACACATCAACCGCAGCATCGATCTCGCCGTTCGCATCCCGAAAGCGCGCCACGTCGATTCCGAAACGGCGCAAACGACGCGCGCGCTCGGCCGCTTCCTCGTCGCGGCAAACGAGCGCGGCGCCTTCTATGCCGTTGAGCTGACGGTTGGCGTAAAAGGAAAATACGGCATAGTCGCCGAAGCTGCCGATCGGCTTTCCTCGCCATTCGGCTCCCAGCGCATTGTTCGCATCTTCCACCAGCGGCAACCCGGCTTCGTCGCACAGCGTGCGCAACGCCGCTATATCCCCGATATATCCCGCCAGATGATAAACCACGACCGCGCGCGTCCGCGGCGTGATGCAGGCCCGGACATCGTCGACATCGATGCTTGCCGTCTCCGGGTCGACATCAACCCACACCGGCACTGCGCCGACCATGGTGATGGCGCTGTTCGACGACATACAGTTGAACGCGAGCGTCACAACCTCGTCCCCAGGGCCTACACCGGCCACCCGCAACGCAAGGCACAGCGCGTGGGTCATGTCGCTGATAGCCACGACAGGCCGCTCGCCCACCAATGCGCCCAATCGCGCTTCCAACAGGGACACGGACGCCCCGGACGCCAAGCGCCCCGATCGCCAGATCGGATCCAGCGCGCCAGTCACCGTTTCGTCGAGGTGACAGTCAAACAGAAGCGTTGTCATCGTCACCCCTTGCTCAGCGCCGATACGATGCGCTCCCGATCCGCATCCGATACCCACCAGCCGCATGGAATATGGACCAACCGGCGATAGAATTCGGCAAGGCCAGGAAGATCGCGGCGGTACGGCGCGAACACCGAGTGGAGATGGTTCGGACGGTGCAGTTTCGATGCGGCGACTCCGATTTCGGCCAACCGACGCTCGACCGCGTCGGAATCGTCGCTCAGCAGCGTATATATCCAATAGCTGGGTTCGCTTACGGCTTCGACCGCCGCGGCCGAAAGGCCAGGAATCGCGCTCAGCGCCGCATCAAACGCCTGTCCGTGCGCAATATGCCGAGCGATCGCCTCGTCGATGTCGTCGAGCTGGCGCAGGCCGATCACCCCGGCGACATTGGTCATGTTGTACTTATAACCAGCCTCGACGATGTCGACTTCGGTTCTGGGCACGCCCTTCTCCAGACCGAACCAGCGCAGCTTCTTCGCTGCCCTGATCTTGGCGGGATCGCGCAGCGTCAGCGCGCCTCCATCCACCGTCGTCATGTGCTTGATGGCCTGAAAAGAAAAAATTGCGGCATCGCCGATCGTACCGATCGCCTGCCCGGCATAGCGCGCGCCAAGTGCGTGCGCGCAATCTTCGATCAGCGCGACGCCGTGGCGGTCAGCAAGCGCGCGCATTGCGTTGAGCGCTACGGGATAGCCGGCGTAATGTACGACCAGAATGGCCTTGGTCCGCGGCCCGATGCACGCCTCGACGGAGGCGGGTTCGAGATTGCCCGTGCGTGGATCGACATCAGCGAACACCGGTACGGCACCGATCTGCAGGATAGTCGTGTTCGTCGGCTCAGCCGTCATCGATGTCGTCACGACCTCGTCACCGGGGCGCACGCCGCAGCTCAGCAGCGCGACATGCAGCGCGCCGGTCCCGCTGCTGAACCCAAGTGCGTTGGGCAGGCCGAAATGCTCGGCGAAACGCCGCTCGAACTCATAGACATGCTCGCCTTCGGCCAGCATCCCGCCATACAGCACATCCTCGAGCATCGGCATGAGCGCATCGCGCGGCGGCATGCGAACCTTTACAATGGGCAATTGAGTTTCGAACATTACCATTCCTCAGATACGATCTGCGACCGCGACATAGTCGAGCGGGACCGCGCTGTCCGCCCGTCGCGCCATCGTCAACGCACCCGGATGCGTGGTGACGGTGAAAAGATCCGGATCCAGGACGTTCAAAAATGGATCGGCTTCGGGGATGTTGACCGACCAGCGAGCCAGGCCGGCTGCGTCCAAGAGCGTCATGACGTCCGCAAGATCGCCTTGCCAATCGAGCAACGTCACGCCCTTAGCGCCACGAACCAACACTGCTTGGGCGCGATCCGATTGATAACGCGATCCGGCAATGGCGAAGGCTGGCAGTCCCGAAAGTGATCCGAGCGGCGGCCATGGGTCGGATCGCGCCAGCGAAGTGGCGGGTCCGGCGGGAAGGCGGCGCGCAACATGGAGAAAGTGATCCCGGCCTACGATCCCGTAGCCGTGATCGGCATAGACCTCGGGCTTACCTGTCCACAGCAGACTCGCCTGGAAGCCCGCGGCGTCGATCGCCTGGGTGGACGACTCGATCAACGTCCTGCCATGGCCCCGGCCCCGCGCTCGAGCAGCGACGCATACGAAACCGATCATCGCCACGGCGTCCTGAGGCGCAGGGCGGATCACAGCAGTCGCTACCGCAGCGCCTGAAGCATCGCGCAGCATCACCGATCGGGTTTCAGGCGCATCGCTCCACGGCAGATGCGTTTCAAAGTCGACGCCCCTGCCAGCCTGGACGAAGAAAACGTCCCAGATCAAGCGCTTCGCATCGCCGGACAGGCCGATGTGAACAGAAGCGTGCGTCACGAATGCAACGCGCTGTATTGTGGCGACCGTCCGGTCACTTGGCCCCAAAGCCATTTAGGATTGTCTGGGTTGTCTTTGCTACAATCAGCAGATCGATCCACGGCGAATACGTCTTGATGTAGTAAAAATCGTAATTCAGCTTCGTTTTCACGTCCTCGACCTCGGCAACATGGCCTTGGTGGACCTGCGCCCATCCGGTCAACCCAGGACGCACGATGTGCCGATACCGATAGAACGGAATTTCCCCTTCGTACCATTGCGACAGCACCTGCGCCTCTGGGCGTGGACCGATCCAGCTCATTTCGGCCCTGAGGATGTTCAATATCTGCGGCAGTTCATCGATCCGGCTACGGCGCAGGAAAGATCCGATCCTGGTGATGCGCTTGTCCTCGGTCTGCGTCTTGGCCGCATCCAGCGCCGGCACGCTCTTTGGCGAGCTCACCATCGTGCGAAACTTATAAACCGTGAAAGGTTTTCCGCGATACCCGATTCGCATCTGCCGGAAGATCGCCGGTCCCGGAGAGTCGAGGCGAATGAAGATCGCCAGAAGGATCATCAGCGGGGCAAGAACGAGGCCGACGACGGCCGCAATCATCCAGTCGAGGATGTGCTTAAAGGTCATGAACGCCGATACCGGCGCCAGAGTGCCAAAACTGTTCTCGGACAGGTGCTCCAGCTCCACCATGCCGGTCAGGGATTCAGCGAGATGTTTGGTGTGATAGACGGGGATGCCCGCAAGGGCACAATCGGCGAGTGCCCGGTCCCACTCCGGTGCGATATCCACCCGAAGATCGGCTGCGACCGCCTGCAGCCCGTCCAAATTCTGCGTCGCGTCGGTCAGCACGATCCAGTTAACGCCCGCAACGGCCTGCAGCGTCTGATAGTCTCCGCCAGGGACAATTCCAATCGTCATCACGCGCCGTCGCCTGGCAAGGGCGTGAACGACGATGAACCAGATGATGGTGACGACGAAACTGATGAACAGCAGCGCGCGGCTATATGGCAGCCGCGTGAGAATAAAAAATATCAACAGACAGCCATAGGATATCGTAAAGGAAGGAAGGATATAGGCGTTAGCTTCTACACCCGGGTATCGGATGATACTTCTCAGCAGGACGATGCCGAACGCCGTTGATACCATGCTGTAGATGCTAGTTGACACCAAGACGCGGTCACTTGCCTCAATAGTAGGATTTGCCAAAAGCACTATAAAAAGCATAGCCAGCAGAAGCAGCAATGCTCCAGCAAGCTGGTATCTTAGCAGTAAAATTCCGCCTGATTGCCCACCTATGCCATACGCTGTCATATTCTATCTCTGACTCGACAATCATTTAGCCAAAAAATGCAATTTGCACTTTCGAAGCGAGCTGTTTTTATCTGGAGGACGGCTGCGAGCGTTGCGATTCAACTTGTGCTCAACGCCGATTTTGCTCCGCAAGTTTCTTGCCTACGCCAATGACGTGAAATTTCTGGCTTTCGCGATACCGCGGCGCGGCTACCAAAGGGGTGGCTCAGTGACAAGCCGACATTTGCGCCGGAAAGATATGAGAGGAAGACGATCCGAGGTCGGACAGGCATCAAAAGGCCTTTAATGGCTTGATCGCCCGGACCATCCACCACCGGCATTTTCGCCCACTTTCGCGATTGCGTTCAAACATTTCCATCGCCGCCGACAACGCTCGCCCGCGGAGAATGTTCAGCGGGACCGCTTGTGGACGCGCAATCCTGAAGGCGCTGGAAAGCGTCTAAGGCCGGCTCGTTGCTTACTCGTTGCTTAATGGCCGTAGCGCTTGATCCCCTGACGACGCAGCTTTTCGCGTCGGCGCCGTACCCACAATCGCGCCATCAACGGCAGGCCCAGAACCGTAATGAGCGCGATTATGCCGTAGGCGATGACCTCCCGATCCATGGCGTATATAACTCCCTTATACGATCTCAATAATCGCATTGCATCATGCGATTCTATCCGTCGCGCCGTGACCAATGCGAAAATATGCCTATTAGCATCGGCCATTCATAGCCCGCGCGAGGCACAATCGCCTAGTCAGGCGCTTATCCCGCTTATTGATCGGATCGGAAGGCGAAGCCCTCGCGTCGCGGCAATGCGCACGCGAGATCGACGCAACGGGGCCGCTTCGCCAATCACCGCGACGGCGAGTGTCCGGTCGGTGACGGGCAATCATCCCATAGCAGTTTGTTGTAGCAAACGCTTTCTGGAGATCGTCTCCGCGACGATTTCGCTGTGTTCTCAATAGGATGAGAACAAATGGTGCCCAGAAGAGGACTCGAACCTCCACGGCCTTGCGACCGCCAGCACCTGAAGCTGGTGCGTCTACCAATTCCGCCATCTGGGCACGGGGAGCTATAAGCTCGCGGTAGGGGCGGGCCTCTAGGGGACGGTGAGCGGCCTTGTCAACAGCCGCGCACGGGGGGTAGGGCGCGGGCTTTCCGGTACGTGAGAGTTTGAAGCGCATGAAGGACAGGCTGGTCACGCTGGTCGGCGGCGGGGGGTTCCTTGGCCGGTACGTCGCGCAGGCGTTGCTGCAGGCGGGTGCACGGGTGCGCGTGGCGCAGCGCGATCCGCGGCAGGCATGGTTCCTGAAGACGCAGGGCGGGCTGGGCCAGACGCAGTTCGTCGCCGCCGACGTGACCCGTCCCGAAACGATCGCCAACGCGGTCGCGGGGGCGGATGCGGTGGTCAATCTGGTCGGCGCGTTTGCGGGCGATCTGACCCGCATTCATGTCGACGGCGCGCGCAGCATTGCGGATGCGGCGGCCAAGGCCGGCGCCGGCGCCGTGGTGCATATCTCCGCAATCGGGGCGGATGCCGCCTCTTCGTCCCGCTATGGCCGCACCAAGGGCGAAGGCGAAGCCGCGGTTCGCACGGCGTTTCCGCGGGCGACGATTCTGCGACCGTCGACGGTGTTCGGGCGCGAGGATCAGTTCGTCAATCGCTTCGCGGGCATGATCGCGAAGCTGCCTGCGGTGCCCGTATTGCGGCCGGGCGCGAAGTTTCAGCCGGTGTTCGTCGGCGACGTGGCCGACGCGACGGTCGCCGCGCTGCGTGATCCCGACGCGTTCGGCGGCCGCACGTTCGAGCTTGGCGGGCCGGAGGTACTGACGATGATCGCGTTGCACCGCTGGATCGCGCAGGCGATCGGGCGCTGTCCGTCGTTGATCGAACTTCCCGATCTCGCGGGTTCGGTGCTGGCCTCGCTCGGCTTCCTGCCCGGCGCGCCGCTGTCGGCGGACCAATGGAAGATGCTGCAGCACGATTCGGTGGTCGCCGATGGCGCGGACGGGCTGTCGGCGCTGGGCGTCACCCCTACCCCACTCGGCGCAGTCGCACCGGGATGGCTGGTGCGCTATCGCAAAAACGGACGCTTCGCCGACGCGCGCGCCTGATTTCCCTACGTCGATCCATCGGCTACAATAGAAAGACGATATGAGCGATCTGTTGACCGCCATCATCCTGGGCATCGTCGAGGGCGTCACCGAATTCCTCCCGGTGTCATCGACCGGGCATCTGATCCTGGCGACCGAATTGCTCGGCTACGACGCATCGCGCTGGTCGGTGTTCAACATCGCGATCCAGCCCGGCGCGATCCTGGCGATCGTCGTGCTGTACTGGCGGACCTTTCTTGCGGTCGGCAAGGGATTGCTGAAATGGGATCCCAATTCGGTGGCGTTCGTGCGCAACCTGTTGCTCGCGTTCTTCCCCGCGGTCGTGCTGGGGCTGGCGTTCGGGGATCAGATCGACGCGTTGCTGGAGAATGCAGTCGTCGTCGCCTGGGCGCTGATCGTCGGCGGCGTGGCGATCCTGATCGTCGAGCGGCTGGCGAAGACGGAGAACGTGCTGGGCATCGCGGGCGTTTCGGTCGCGCAGTCGGTGAAGATCGGGCTGGTGCAATGTCTGGCGATGGTGCCCGGGGTCAGCCGGTCGGGCGCGACGATCATGGGTGCGATGTCGTTCGGGATCGACCGGCGCACGGCGGCGGACTTCAGCTTTTTTCTCGCGCTGCCGACGCTGACCGGGGCGACGGCGCTACAGTTGTACAAGCACCGCGCCGATGTGACGTCGGGCGACATCGAGCTGATCGCGGTCGGCTTCGTCGTGTCGTTCGTCGTGGCGCTCGCGGTCGTGAAGGCGTTCCTGGCGGTCGTGACCCGATACGGCTTTGGTCCGTTCGCCTGGTACCGGATCGTGGCGGGTGCAGCGGCGCTGGTGTGGCTGAATGGGCGTTAGGTCCGTATCGGCCTTTTTGTAGGAAGCTGACTGGGCCGCGGGGGAATCACGTAGCAAATGCGAGAATTATAGGGCAGCATAGCTGTCTATTAAGTCGATTATTGCGTGACTCACGCGTTTTTTGATGCCATCGGCGCTTGTGCAGGAGGCGTTTGATGGCCGGTGACATGTTGCGATTCGTCGAGCGGGGGCAGGCCTATCCGGCCAAGCGCGACGCCGACGCGCGCGCGGAAGACTTTCGCGAGATCGCCGATCGCTATGCCGTGCAGAGCGCCGAGGACCAGGCCGGGCGCTGTTCGCAATGCGGCGTGCCGTACTGCTCGGTCCACTGTCCGCTACACAACCATATCCCCGACTGGCTCCGGCTGACCGCAGAGGGGCGGCTGCGCGAGGCGTATGAGCTGTCCAACGCGACCTCCACCATGCCCGAGATCTGCGGAAGGATTTGTCCGCAGGACCGGTTGTGCGAGGGCAATTGCGTGATCGAGTTCAGCGGGCACGGCGCGGTCACGATCGGATCGGTCGAGAAATTCATCACCGATACGGCGTGGGAAGAGGGTTGGGTCGAGCCGCTGGTGGCGGGACCGGC
Organism: Sphingomonas sp. SUN019; assembly: GCF_024758705.1. NCBI lineage: Bacteria > Pseudomonadati > Pseudomonadota > Alphaproteobacteria > Sphingomonadales > Sphingomonadaceae > Sphingomonas > Sphingomonas sp. SUN019. The sequence goes on from NZ_CP096971.1 coordinate 2,207,704, forward strand.
CCGCGGGCAGTCGGTCGGCGTAATCGGCGCGGGGCCGGCCGGACTATCTGCCGCGGAGTATCTGCGCGGGTTCGGCTATGAGGTGCATATCTACGACCGGCACGATCGTGCAGGCGGGCTGCTGACCTATGGCATTCCCGGCTTCAAGCTGGAGAAGCCGGTAGTGATGCGCCGCGTCGACCGGTTGAAGGCGGGCGGGATCGTGTTTCACGAAGGCTTTGCGGTCGGCGAGGACGCGACGCTCGACCAGTTGCGCCAGCGCCACGACGCGCTGCTGATCGCGACCGGCGTGTACAAGGCCCGCGCGATCGACGTGCCGGGCGGCGCGGCGCAGGGCGTGGTCGCGGCGCTGGATTATCTCACCGCATCGAACCGCAAGGGGTTCGGCGACGACGTGCCCGCGTTCGAGGACGGCAGCCTCAACGCGGAGGGCAGACACGTCGTCGTGATCGGCGGCGGGGACACCGCGATGGACTGTGTCCGCACCGCGGTCCGGCAGGGCGCGACATCGGTGAAGTGTCTCTACCGCCGCGACCGTGCGAACATGCCGGGGTCGCAGCGCGAGGTGGGTCACGCGGAGGAGGAAGGCGTCGAGTTCGTCTGGCTCTCCGCCCCGCATTCCTTCCAAGGTGACGCCATCACCGGCGTGAAGGCGAACCGGATGCGGCTCGGCAGCCCCGATGCGAGCGGCCGCCGCGCGCCGGAGGTCGATCCGGGCGCGACACTGGACCTGCCCGCCGATCTGGTCATCAAGGCGCTGGGCTTCGACGCGGAAGATCTTCCCAACCTGTTCGGCGCGCCCGAACTCGGCACGACGCGCTGGGGCACGGTCCTGGTCGACGGCAAGACGCTGATGACCAGCCTCGACGGCGTATTCGCGGCGGGCGACATCGTCCGCGGCGCGAGCCTGGTGGTATGGGCGATCCGTGACGGGCGCGACGTGGCGACGTCGATGCACAAGTATCTGAAGGCGAAGGCGGCAAGCGAGAGGCAAGCAGCATGATCGACCAGCGCGCCTATCTCGCCGAGCACGGCATGTACCGCCCCGACATGGAATCCGACGCGTGCGGCGTCGGGCTGGTCGCGGCGACCGATGGGCGGCCATCGCGGCGCGTGGTGCAGTCGGCGATCGATGCGCTGAAGGCGGTATGGCACCGCGGTGCGGTGGATGCCGATGGCAAGACCGGCGACGGCGCCGGGTTGCACGTCGACCTGCCGATCCGCTTCTTCGATGATGCGATCGCGGCGGGCGGGCATAAGGTGCTGCCGAACCGGCTGGCGGTGGGGCAGATATTCCTGCCGCGCACCGATCTGCAGGCGCAGGAAAGCTGCCGCACGATCGTCGAATCCGCGATCATCGAGGCGGGCTATTCGATCTATGGCTGGCGGCAGGTGCCGGTCGACGTGTCGGTGATCGGGCAGAAGGCGCAGGCAACGCGGCCCGAGATCGAGCAGATCATGATCGCCGGGCCGCTGCCGGATGAGGTCGACGCGGCGGAGTTCGAGAAGAACCTGTACCTCGTCCGCCGCCGGATTGAGAAGCGCGTGATCGCGGCGCAGATCCAGGGCTTCTATGTCTGCAGCCTGTCGTGTCGCTCTATCATCTACAAGGGCCTGTTCCTCGCTGAGAGCCTGTCGGTCTTCTACCCCGACCTGACCGACAAGCGCTTCGAATCGCGCGTCGCGATCTTCCATCAGCGGTATTCGACCAACACATTTCCGCAATGGTGGCTGGCGCAGCCGTTCCGCTGCCTGGCGCACAATGGCGAGATCAACACGATCCGCGGCAACAAGAACTGGATGCTGAGCCATGAAATCCGCATGGCGTCGATCGCGTTCGGCGAGCATTCGGAGGACATCAAGCCGGTGATCCCGGCGGGCGCATCCGACACTGCTGCGCTGGACGCGACGTTCGAGGCGATCTGCCGTTCCGGCCGCGATGCGCCGACCGCCAAGCTGATGCTGGTGCCCGAAGCCGCGGCCGACGACATGGTTCCGGCGCATTCGGCGATGTACCAGTACCTCGCGTCGGTGATGGAGCCGTGGGACGGCCCCGCTGCACTCGCGATGACCGACGGGCGCTGGGCGGTGGCGGGGATGGACCGCAACGCGCTGCGGCCGCTGCGCTACACGCTGACCGCCGATGGCTTGCTGATCGTGGGATCGGAGAGCGGCATGGTCGTCGTTCCCGAAAGCACGATCGTCGCCAAGGGGCGGCTGGGGCCGGGGCAGATGATCGCGGTCGATCTGCACGAGGGCAAGCTGTACCAGGATCGCGCGATCAAGGATCGGATCGCGGCCGAGCAGGACTACGCCGCGATGATCGGCGGTTTCTCCACGCTCTACGATCTGCCCCCTGCCCCGGCCGACAGCACCACGCGCTTCGCCCGCGCCGACCTCGCCCGGCGGCAGGTCGCGGCGGGACAGACGCTGGAGGACATGGAGCTGATCCTGTCGCCGATGGTCGAAACCGCGAAGGAAGCGATCGGATCGATGGGCGACGATACGCCGCTCGCGGTTATCAGCGACAAACCACGCCTGATCAGCCAATTTTTCCGGCAGAATTTCAGCCAGGTGACCAACCCGCCGATCGATTCCCTGCGCGAACGCTACGTGATGTCGCTGAAGACGCGCTTCGGGAATCTGGCCAACATCCTCGACACCGAGGACAGTCGCGAACGCGTGCTCGTGCTCGATTCGCCGGTGCTGACCAGCACGCACTGGGCGCGGCTAAAGGCGTATTTCGGGGGCGCGGCGGCGGAAATCGACTGCACGTTCGAAACGGGTGGTGGACCGGAACGGCTCCGCGCCGCGATCCAGCGCATCCGCAACCAGGCCGAACAGGCGGTGCGCGAGGGCAAGAGCGAACTGTTCTTGACCGACGAGGGGATCGGGCCGGAGCGGGTCGGGATCGCGGGCGTACTGGCGGCGGCGGCGGTGCACACCCACCTCGTCCGGCGCGGGCTGCGCAGTTACGCCAGCATCAACGTCCGCACGGCAGAGTGCCTCGACACGCATTATTATGCGGTGCTGATCGGGGTCGGCGCGACGACGGTGAACGCGTATCTGGCCGAGGCCGCGATCGCCGACCGGCAGGCGCGCGGGTTGTTCGGCGACCTGTCGCTGGAGGAGTGCCTGAAGCGGCACCGCAAGGCGGTCGAGGAAGGCCTGCTGAAGATCATGTCGAAGATGGGGATCGCGGTGATCTCCAGCTATCGCGGCGGGTATAATTTCGAGGCGGTCGGACTGTCGCGGAGCCTCGTCAACGACCTGTTTCCTGGGATGCCCGCGAAGATCAGCGGCGAGGGCTATCATTCGCTCCACGTCAACGCGACCGAGCGTCACGAGGCTGCTTATGACGAAGCGGTGGTGAACCTGCCGATCGGCGGCTTCTACCGCCAGCGTCACACCGGAGAGGCGCACGCTTATTCCGCGCCGCTGATGCATTTGCTGCAGACCGCGGTCGCGACCGACAGTTATTCGTCCTACCTGCAGTTCTCGCGCGGGGTGGCCGATCTGCCGCCGGTCTATCTGCGCGACCTGTTGCAGTTCAACTTTCCGGCCGAAGGCGTGGCGGTCGATCAGGTCGAGCCGATCACCGAAATCCGCAAGCGGTTCGTCACGCCCGGCATGAGCCTCGGCGCGCTAAGCCCTGAAGCCCACGAGACGCTGGCGATCGCGATGAACCGGATCGGCGCGAAGGCGGTGTCGGGCGAGGGCGGCGAGGACAAATCGCGCTATCAACCCTATGCCAATGGCGACAACGCAAATTCGGTCATCAAGCAGATCGCGAGCGGACGGTTCGGCGTCACCGCGGAATATCTGAACGCCTGCGACGAGATCGAGATCAAGGTCGCGCAAGGGGCGAAGCCTGGCGAGGGCGGGCAATTGCCCGGTTTCAAAGTGACCGAGTTCATCGCGAAGTTGCGCCACGCGACTCCGGGCGTGACGCTCATCTCGCCACCACCACATCACGACATCTATTCGATCGAAGACCTCGCGCAGCTGATCTACGACCTGAAGCAGATCAATCCGCGTGCGCGCGTATGCGTGAAACTGGTGTCGTCGGCGGGCATCGGCACCGTGGCTGCGGGCGTGGCAAAGGCGCACGCCGACGTCATCCTCGTCTCGGGCAACGTCGGCGGGACCGGCGCTTCACCGCAGACCAGCATCAAATATGCCGGCACCCCGTGGGAAATGGGCCTGTCCGAGGTTAATCAGGTGCTGACGCTGAACGGACTGCGCGGGCGGATCAAGCTACGCACCGACGGCGGGCTGCGTGTCGGGCGCGATATCGTGATCGCGGCGATCCTGGGGGCGGAGGAGTTCGGGATCGGCACGCTTAGCCTGGTCGCGATGGGCTGCATCATGGTGCGGCAGTGCCACAGCAACACATGCCCGGTGGGTGTATGTACGCAGGACGAACGGCTGCGCGACAAGTTCGTCGGCACGCCGGAAAAGGTCATCAATCTGATGACCTTCATCGCCGAGGAAGTGCGCGACATCCTCGCCCGGCTCGGCGTGCGCAGCCTGGACGAGATCATCGGGCGGACCGAACTTCTGCGGCAGGTCAGCCGCGGGGCGGAACATCTCGACGACCTCGACCTGAACCCGATCCTTGCGAAGGTCGATGCGGCGGACGATCAGCGCCGCTTCAGCCTGACGACGTTCCGCAACGAAGTACCCGACAGTCTCGATGCGCAGATCATCAAGGACGCCGCTGCGGTGTTCAGCCGCGGCGAGAAGATGCAGCTGACGTACAGCGTGCGCAACACGCACCGCGCGGTCGGCACGCGGCTGTCGAGCGAGATCACGCGCAAGTTCGGGATGTCGACGCTGGCGGACGATCACGTCACGATCCGCCTGCGCGGCGCAGCGGGGCAGAGTCTGGGCGCGTTCCTGTGCAAGGGCGTGACGCTGGAGGTATTCGGCGACGCCAACGATTATGTCGGCAAGGGACTATCCGGAGGCACGATCGTCGTGCGGCCGGCGGTCAGCAGCCCGCTCGCCAGCCAGGACAATACGATCATCGGCAACACCGTGCTGTACGGCGCGACCGCTGGACGGTTGTTCGCGGCGGGCCAGGCGGGCGAACGCTTTGCCGTGCGCAATTCGGGCGCGACCGTGGTGGTCGAAGGCTGCGGCGCGAACGGCTGCGAATATATGACCGGCGGCGTCGCGGTGGTGCTGGGCGCGGTCGGGGCGAATTTCGGGGCGGGGATGACCGGCGGGATGGCGTTCGTTTATGACCCTGAAGGTCAGTTCGCGCGCCGCGCCAACCCCGAGAGCATCGTCTGGCAACGGCTCGATTCGCTGCACTGGGCGAGCGTGCTGCAGAATCTGGTGCGCGATCACGTCGCCGCGACCGACAGCAAATGGGCGCGCGGGCTGCTGGAGGATTGGGACCGCGTCGCGGGCGATTTCTGGCAGGTGGTGCCAAGGGAAATGCTCGAACGCCTCCCACATCCGCTGTCGGACGAAGTGGCGATGGTCGCGGCCGAATAGACGGGCTTTCACCGAATCGCGCAGCCGCCTAACACCGGCGGCATGTGGCAGCTTTACCAATTCACGCTTTGTCCCTTCACGCGGAAGGTCCGCACCCTGCTGGGGGAAAAGGACGTCGGCTATGAGCTGGTGAAGGAGATGCCGTGGGATCGGCGCGACGAGTTCGTCGACATGAATCCTACGGGGCAGACGCCGGTGATGGTCGATCCCGAACGCAGTACGCTGTTGATCGATTCGATGGCGATCTGCGAATATTTCGAAGAGACGATCGACAAGGCCGCGATGATCAACGGCACCGCGACGAACCGCGCCGAGATCCGGCGGCTGGTGGCGTGGTTCGATACGCAATTTTATCGCGACGTGACGGGGCCGCTGCTCGACGAGCGGATGGTGAAGCGGATCGTCCACCGCACGACGCCCAATTCGGCGCGGCTGCGCGAGGCGATGAAGTCGTCGATCGCGCACCTCGACTACATCGATTTCCTGCTCGACCACCGCAAATGGATGGCGGGCGCGACGATCAGCCTGGCCGACCTGGCCGCGGCGGCGCAGATTTCGGTCGCGGACTATCTCGGCGGGATCGACTGGACCGGGCATACCCATGCGAAGGCCTGGTATGGCGCGTTCAAGAGCCGGCGCAGTTTCCGCCCGTTGCTTGCCGAACGGATGAGCGGGATCGAGCCGCCGAGCTATTACGAGAATCCGGACTTCTGATGCACGCCGAGCATGACGCCACCGCGCCGTCCGCGCCCGAGATTACCTTCGACGATTTCCTGAAGGTCGACATCCGCGTCGGCACGATCGTTTCCGCCGAGCCGTTTCCGAAGGCGCGCAAGCCCGCCTATGTCCTGACGATCGATTTCGGTCCCGCGATCGGGGTCAAAAGATCATCGGCGCAGATCACCGAGCATTATTCGCCGGAGGCGCTGGTCGGGCGGCAGGTGGCGGCCGTGGTCAACTTCCCGCCGCGCCAGATCGGGCCGATGATGAGCGAGGTGCTGACGCTGGGCTTCCCGGATGCGGCGGGGAAGGTCGTGCTGGTAACCCCGAGCGAGCGCGTGCCCGATGGCGGGCGGTTGTTTTAAGCACCTTCTGAAATCCTCCCCTTCAAGGGGAGGTGGCAGCGCGAAGCGCTGACGGAGGGGTGTCCGCCTCTCGATAGCGCGACACCCCTTCGGCGCTACGCGCCACCTCCCCTTGCAGGGGAGGATTGGGTCATCAAAACCTGCCTACCCCTCCAGACTCTTGCTCGCCTGTTCCAGCACGTCCTTCGAGATGCCGGGCACCGCGACGATCCGCTCCAGCACCGCGCGCATCAGCCCGGCGCGTGTCGCGTCGAATCGCTTCCACCGCCCGAGCGGCGGGAGCAGCTTCGCGGCGGTCTGCGGGTTCAGCTTGTCCAGCGCGATCAGTTGGTCGGCGAGAAAGCGATAACCCGCCCCGCCTGCCGCGTGGAACGCGCGCTGGTTGACCGAGAATGCGCCGATCAGCGACCGCGCGCGATTGGGGTTCGCCAGCGTGAAGTCGGGATGTTCGGCCAGCAACGCGACCGCCTGCGGCGTATCGTCGCGCGCCGACAGCGCCTGCGTCTGGAACCATTTGTCGAGCACCAGCCCGTTGTCGGCGTAGCGGTTGTAGAAGATGTCGAGCGCCGCCTCGCGCTCGGCATCGTCGCCGTTCGCCAGCGTCGTCAGCGCCGCCTGCCGGTCGGTCATGTTGTCGGCGCGCTCGAACTGGCGGAACGCGAGCGTCGCCGCATCCTCCGCGCCGCTCGCCGCGATATAGCCCAAAGCGACGCTGCGCAGCCGCCGCAGGCCCTTCGCTTGCGGCGAATAGGTGTAAGGCGCGTCGCCCGCCAAATCGTAGGCCGTACGCCATTGACCGGCGAGCGAACGGCCCAAATCGCGCCGCAACGCCTCTCGCGCGGCGAAGATCGCGTCGGGATCGACCACGCTAAGCTGGTCGCCGATAAAGCTTTCCGACGGCAGCAGCACCGCCTCCGCCACGAACGCGCGGTCCAGACCTTCGTTGGCAAGCGTATCAGCGACCGCATCGATCACCGCCCGGTGATCGGCCTGCCCTTCGATCGTCGCGGCGACCAATGTGTCGAGCATCAGCTGCTGCATCGCCTCATAGCGCGCGAAGGGGTCGTCGTCGTGCCTCGCCAGAAACGCGAGGTCGGCCGCGGTGCGGTCGCTTTCCACCACCACCGGCGCGGAAAAGCCGCGGTTGATCGACAGGATCGGGCGTTCGGCGACGGTTTCGAACGTCACGCTCTCGCTGGTTTCGTCGAGCAGGATCAGCTGCTCGTCGGTGAGCGGCGCGCCCGTCTCCGCGCCGAACAGTCGCAGTTTCAGCGGAAGCACCATTGGCGATTTCGACGGTTGGCCCGGCGTGGCGGGGACGTGCTGCGCGAGACGCAGCGTCGCACGGCCGCTGCCGGCATGATGCTCCAGCGTCGCGGAGACGCGCGGCGTGCCAGCCTGGGTATACCACAATCGAAATTGCGAGAGGTCGACGTCGCCCGCTTCCTCCATGCACGCGACATAATCCTCGCACGTCGCCGCGGTCCCGTCGAAGCGGTCGAAATAAAGGTCGGTCGCAGCGCGGAATTTCAACGGGCCGAGGATCGTCGCCATCATGCGGATCAGCTCGGCGCCCTTGTTATAGATCGTGGCGGTGTAGAAATTGCTGATCTCGATATAGCTCTCGGGGCGCACCGGATGCGCGAGCGGCCCGGCGTCCTCGGGGAATTGGGCCGCGCGCAGCCCCCGCACGTCCTCGATCCGCTTCACCGCGGCGCTGCCCTGATCGGCGGAAAAGCCCTGGTCGCGATAGACCGTGAAGCCTTCCTTCAACGACAATTGGAACCAGTCGCGGCAGGTGACACGGTTGCCCGACCAATTGTGAAAATATTCGTGCGCGACGACCGCGGCGATGGCGTCGAAATCGTAATCGGTCGCGGTGTCGGGATCGGCCAGGATGTAGCGGCTGTTGAAGATGTTCAGCCCCTTGTTCTCCATCGCGCCGAAATTGAAATCGTCGACCGCGACGATGTTGAACACGTCCAGGTCATATTCGCGGCCATAGACGCGCTCGTCCCACGCCATCGACGTCTTCAGCGCGTCGAGCGCGTGCGCGGTCTTCGGCAGATCCTGTTCGCGCACCCAGATGCCGAGCTGCACCTCACGCCCCGATCGCGTGACAAACGTGCCGCGATTGACCGCCAGATCGCCCGCCACCAGCGCGAACAGGTACGATGGCTTGGGGAACGGATCGTGCCATTCGGCCCAGTGGAGTCCGCCATCCAGATCGCCCGCGCCGACCGGATCTCCGTTCGCCAGCAGCACCGGATAGCGCGCCTTGTCGGCGGTCATCGTCACGCGGTAGCGGCTGAGCACGTCGGGGCGATCGGGGAAATAGGTGATCCGCCGGAACCCCTCCGCCTCGCACTGCGTGCACAGATTCCCGCCCGAGGCGTACAGCCCCATCAATTGCGTGTTGCGATCGGGCGCGATCTCCACCTCGGTCTCGACAACATGCGCCGCGCCGGACAGTGGGACGACGAGCTGCTCGCCCTCGATCCGCCAGTCGTTCACCGCGACCCCGTCGACGCTCACCGACAGCGGCTGCTGCCCCGCGCCGTCGAGCCTGAGGGGTGCGTCGTGCGCGCCGTTCCGCCGCACGTCGAGCCGCGCCTTCACCCGCGTCGCGCCCGCGTCGAGCGCGAAATCGAGCGCGATTTCGGGCACCATCCAGTCGGGCGGCGCATATTCCTCGCGGCGCGTGACGTGGGGGCTGGCGAAGGCTGCGTGGGCGTCGATCATCAGGGAGATATAGGCGAGCGGCGATTCGGTTCCATCGAAACCTTGCGCGCGGGCGGTAGTGTGATAGGCCCGCGATACACCAATAAACGGGATCGCGCATGGTTCGCCTCTTTAGTACGTTGAGTTTCCTTGCTCTTTCGAGTGTGGCCGCGGGACAGACCCCGCCGAAGCTTACCCCTGCCGAGGTCAACGCGCGCGTGAATGCGCCGCTGCCCGCCGATCAGGCGGCGGTGAAGGCGCACGTCATGTTCCTGGCATCGGATGCGCTGAAGGGACGCGAGGCGGGGTCGCCCGAATATGACATCGCCGCGCAGTACGTCGCCGCGCAATTCTACGCCGCCGGGTTGAAGCCAGCGGGGGATGACGGCGGTTATCTGCAGCGCGTGCCTTTGGTCGGCTACAAGGTCGCCGGAGAAGGTCGTGCGGCGTTGAGTCGCGGCGGGGCGGCGCAGCCGCTGAAGTTCGGCGTCGATTATATCCCCGGTGCGAACCAGGCGCGGGCGAAGACCGACGTGTCCGCGCCCGTCGTCTTCGCCGGGTACGGCGTCGTCGCACCGGCCTATGGCCGCGACGATTATCGCGGGCTCGACGTGCGCGGGAAGATCGTCGCGCTGGTCGCGGGCACACCGTCGAAGATGTCGGGGGAGGAGCGTGCCTTCTTCGGGTCGAACGCCACCAAGGCGACGCTGGCGGGGATGCGCGGCGCGGTGGGCGTGGTGATGCTGTCGACCCCGCGCAGCGAGAAATTGCGGCCCTTTGCGAAGAGTGTGGAGGACTATCAGGGCCTGCGCATGACATGGGCGAAACCGGACGGCACGGGCAATCTGGACGCCGATGCCGCACCGATCCTGGCGACGCTCAGCACCGCGGGCGCAGCGAAGCTGTTCGCGGGGGCGAAGACGCCGTGGTCGAGGATGTCGAAGGAAGCCGCAAAGAGCGATGCGCGCTTCGTATCGGAGGCGTTGCCCGGCACGCTGACGGTGGCATCTGAAACGGTCTTCACCCCCGCCACGTCATCGAACGTCATCGGGATGATTCCCGGCAGCGATCCCGCGCTGGGCAAGGAAGTCGTCGTGCTGTCGGCGCATCTCGATCACATCGGGGTCAGCAAGAAACCGGTGAACGGCGACGCGATCAACAACGGTGCCTTGGACGATGCGATCGGCATCGCCAGCCTGATCGAAGAGGCGAAGCGCTTCAAGGCCACCGGCGCACCGAAGCGCAGCATCATGTTCCTGGCAGTGACTGCGGAGGAGAAGGGGCTGGTCGGCAGCGATTATTTCGCGAACCATCCGACCGTGCCGCTGGCGAACATTGTCGCCGACGTGAACCTCGATATGCCGATCCTGACCTATAAGTTTGAAGACATGGTCGCGTTTGGCGGCGACCGTTCGTCGCTGGGGCCGATCGTGCGGCGTGCGGTCGGCGCGATCGGGGTCGAACTGTCGCCCGATCCGATTCCCGACGAGGGCATCTTCGTGCGATCGGATCACTTCCGCTTCGTGGAGAAGGGTGTTCCGTCGGTCTTCCTGTGGCCGGGGCACAAGGGTGCGGGCAAGGCCGCGACCACCGCGTTCCTGGCGACCGATTACCACAAGCCGTCGGACGATCTGACGCAGCCGATCCTGTGGGATCAGGCGGTGCGCTTCGTCGATGCGAACTACCGCATCGCGCGCGAGATCGCCGACGCCCCGACGCGGCCGGTGTGGAACAAGGGCGATTATTTCGGGACGCTTTTTAAGGGGCCAATGGGGTTCAAGGAGCCGATGGCCGCGCAATGAGCCGGTTGCTGATCTTCGGGTTGGGGTACGCCGCGCAGGCAGTGGCGGCGCATGTGCCCGACTGGCGCGTCACTGGCACGACGCGCGACGGGCGTGACGGCACGCTGCGGTTCGACGATGCGGATGCGGTGCGGGCCGAACTGGCCGCGGCGACGCATGTTCTGTCGTCGGTCCCTCCGTCCGAGGATCGCGATCCGGTGCTGGATGCATACGGCGACCTGCTTGGTCGGCAGTGGCTCGGCTATCTGTCGTCGACCGGGGTGTATGGCGATGCAGGCGGGGCGTGGGTCGATGAGTCTGCACCAGTCGCAGGACGGCGCGCGGGGCGGAATGCGGCCGATCTGGCGTGGCTGGCGAAGGGCGCGCGGGTGTTCCGGCTGCCCGGCATCTACGGGCCGGGCCGCTCGCCGCTCGATCGCGTGCTGGAGGGCAAGGCGCACCGCGTCGACCTGCCCGATCAGGTGTTCAGCCGCGTCCATGTCGACGATATCGCGCGCGGCGTGATTGCGGGGTTCGATGGACCGGCGGGCGCGTATAATCTCGCCGACGATCTGCCGACCAGCCAGAACGAGGTCGTCGAACACGCCGCTGCGATGCTGGGCCTGCCCGCGCCGCCGTTCATTGCGCTCGAGACACTCAGCCCAATGGCGCGCGCTTTTTATGCCGAAAACCGCCGCGTCGCGAATGGCAGGGCGAAGCGCGTGCTCGGCTGGACGCCGCTATACCCGACCTACCGGTTGGGCCTGCGCGCGGTGAGCGCGACGACCAGCCCGGCCACCGCGAGCGACGCGCCCGCCGCGGCCAGCAGCGACCAGCGATAGCCCTCGAACACGGTCGACAACAGCATCGCGATGACGGGTACGATCACGCCCGAATAGGCCGCCTTCGCCGGGCCGATCGCGCGCAGCACGCCGAAATAGAGCGGGAACGCCAGCGCCGACGCGACGATGCCGAGATACGCGATCCCCGCGATATAGCCCCAGCGCCAATCGAACACCGGCGCGCCGACCGTGCTCCACGCGAACGCCGCATCCATCGCCGCCCCCAGCAGCATCGCGACCGCGGTGGTCGACAGCATCGGATACGCTCGCGCGGTGGGCGTCGCCTGCATGATATTGGCGGTCGAGGCCGAGAGGATGGCGCAAAGCGTCAGGCCGATGCCGGTCAGCGCGCGCGCCGGGCCGCTGGGATCGCTGCGCGCTTCGTGGACGAACAACAGGCTGACGCCGGCCATCGCGACCGCCGACCCGATCAGCAATTGCCGCCCGAGCCGCTGCCCGAGGAAGATGCGCCCGAACAGGGCGTTCGGGACCAGCAGCAGCGCGAAGATCACCGCAACCAGCCCCGAGGTGATGGACGCCTCCGCACGGTAGACGAAGTTGAAGTTCAGCACGAACTGGCTGAGCGCGAGCGCCAGCGCGAACAGCCAGCCCCGCGCATCGAACCGGAACGATTCGCGATTCGCCAGCGCCCAGGCGCCGAGCACGAGGCCCGCGAGCAGGAAGCGGTAACTGACCGACCAGCTCGGCGGCACCACGCCCAACTGATCGCGGATGACCAGCCAGGTCGATCCCCAGATCAGCGTCACGACCGCGAACGGGATCAACACCACCGCGCGGGCGGAACGCGGTTTTTCGTCGCTCACAGCGCCCGGATCGCGGCGGCGAGCGGGCGGATGTCAGCCTCTTGCTGATCCCACGATACGACCAGCCGCGCCTCGCCCGGTCCCCAATCGTAGAAATCGAAGCCCTTCGCGCGCAGCGATACAGCTTCGTCCGCGGTCACGCGCAGGAACATCTCGTTGGCCTCGACCGGATGGATCAGCCGGTCCCCGGCCGCATCCGCCAGTAACGCCGCCCCGGCGTTCGCGGCGCGCGCATTCGCCAGCCACACGTCATCGTCAAGCATGGCGAGGATCTGTGCGGCGAGATAACGGCCCTTCGACAACAGATGCCCCGCGCGCTTGCGGCGATAGCGCGTCGTCTCCGCATGGTCGCCGCCGAAGAACACCAACGCCTCCGCGTTCATCCCGCCGTTCTTGACGAAGCCCATGCTGAGCGCATCGACCCCACCGCGCCACGTCAGATCGGCGGGCGATGCGCCGGTGCCGACCACGGCGTTGGCGAAGCGCGCGCCGTCCATGTGCAACGCAAGCCCGCGGTCCTTCGCCAGCGCGCCGATCGCCGCGACCTCGTCCGGCAAATAGACGCGCCCATATTCGGTCGCGTTGGTGATCGAAATCGCGTGCGGGCGCTGCTGATGCACGTCGTAGCGTTGCAGCGACAGGATGTCGGTGATCGCGTCGGGCGTCAGCTTCGCACCCTCGCCATCGGCCAGCAGCAGCTTCGCGCCGTGGGTATAGAATTCGGGCGCGCCGCATTCGTCGTTCTGGATATGCGCGTCGCGGTGGCAGACGATGCTGCCGTGCGGCGGGCAGAGCGCGGCGAGCGCGAGGCAGTTCGCGGCGGTTCCGCTCGGCACCCACAAGGCCGTCACCTCGGTTTCAAACGTTTCCGACAATCGGGCGTCGAGCCGTTTCGAGAAGGCGTCGCCGTCGTATGCGGTATCGAGCGTGTTGGCGGCGGCCATCGTCGCGAGCACATTCGGGTGAACCGGGGCGGCGTTGTCGGAGAAGAAGCGCATGGCGGCGGCTGTGCGGGGGTCGCGGGAGAGCGTCAACTATTCCCCGTCGGTCTACCGCGGTTCGACCTCGTCTTCGTTGGGGGCCAGTTGCGGGTCGTCGCGCGGCTCGAATTCCTCCTCGCGCCGCCGCCCGACGCTGAACGAACCGTCCGGCCCCATCTTCAGTTCGACGCCCAGCCCCTCCAGTTCGCCCTGGATCGGTGCGATCGCATTCTCGCCCAGCCCTTCGATCAACATCGCCGGATCGACTTCTTCGGGCGGCGCGACCTTTACCGGCGGCGCGAGATCGAGTGCGGAAACCATGAAATTGCGCCAGATGCTGGCCGGGATGCCGCCGCCGTGCAGTCCCGGATTGGGCGTGTTGTCGTCGTTGCCGACCCACACGCCGACCACCAGATCGCCCGCGAAGCCGACGAACCACGCGTCGCGCCCGCTCTGCGAAGTGCCGGTCTTGCCATACGCCTCGACCGACAGCGCCGCCGCGCGGCCCGTGCCGCGCATCGAGGCGGAGAGCAGGTCGAGCATGTCGCTATGGACCTTCGACGGCAGCTGCCGGCTGCCGCCGGTCAGCGACTGATACCAGCCCTTCTCCTCGACATCGGTCAGCCCGCGCGGCTGCACCGGATAGCGCCCGCTCGCGACCCCGGCATAGGCGGCGGTCAGTTCGAGCAGCGAGACTTCCGCAGTGCCCAGGCCGATCGTCGCCTCGCTCGGGATCGGCGTGGAGATGCCCAGATCGCGCGCGGCCTTGATGACGTTCCGCACGCCCGCCTCCTGCGTCAGCCGAGCGGCGGCGACGTTGGACGAGCGCTGGAACGCGCGCCGCAGCGTGATGTCGCCGAGATAGCGGCCGTCGTCGTTCTTGGGTTTCCAGCCGGCGATCTCGACCGGATTGTCCTCGACGATCGAATCCGGCGTCATCCCGGCGCGGAGCGCGGCGAGATAGACGAACAGCTTGAAAGTCGATCCGGGCTGACGCCGCGCCTGCGTCGCGCGGTTGAACGGGCTTTTCCTGTAATCGCGCCCGCCGACCATCGCGACGACCTCGCCATTGCGGCGCATCGCGACGAGCGCGGTCTGCGCCTGCCGCAGGCCCGCCTGCCGCACGACGCGTTCGGCGGTGCGTTGGAGGTCGCGGTCGAGCGTCGTCTTCACGGTCGCTTCGGTCTTGATCTCGCCCGCCTGATCGCGCGCCTCCGGCAGCACCCAGTCGGCGAAATACGTACCCGACGGCAATGTCGCGGCCTTCGCCTTCAGCACGCGCTGCGGCTGGACGTCGGCCGCCTCGCCCTTCGTCAGGAACCCGGCATCGACCATCGCGCCGACCACCAGCGCCTGCCGCTTGCGCGCGCCGTCGAGGTTGGAGGTGGGCGCAAGCCGCGACGGGGCCTTCACCAGCCCCGCGAGCATTGCCGCTTGCCCGACGTTCAACCGTTCCGGTTCACGCCCGAAATAATGCTTAGCTGCGGCGCGCAGGCCATAGACGTTGTCGCCGAAATAGACGTTCGACAGATAGCGCGACAGAATCTCGTTCTTGGTCAGCCACGCCTCCAGCCAGAAGGCGATCATCACCTCGCGAATTTTCCGCGCTGCGGTGCGGTCCGAATCGAGGAAGGCGTTCTTCGCCAGTTGCTGCGTGATCGTGCTGCCGCCTTGGCGCACGCCCCCTGCCCCGACATTCGACCATGCCGCGCGCGCGATGCCGCGCGGATCGACGCCCCAATGCGATTCGAAACGCCGGTCCTCGATCGCCATGAACGCTTCCCGCACGTGCGCGGGCAACGCCTGCGCATCTACGGCTGCGCCGATGATCGCGCCGCGCCGTGCGATCGGATTGCCGTCACGATCGGTCAGCGTGATCGACGGCGGCGTCGGGGGTTTGAGCGAGCGCGACAGCGGCGCGGTGATCGCGAGCCACGCAATCGCCAGCACGAGCAGGATGATCCCAGCCCCGATCCCGCGGAAAATCCATCGCACGATGCTGGTGCGGCGCTTCGTCGGCGGCGGCGGCGCGCCGGGTTCGGGCGAATGCCAGTCGTCGAAGCCCGGCAGGTCGGCGGGAGCACGCGCCTCCGCGGGCGCATGGTTGTAGCGCACACGGCCAGTGTCGAAGGGGTCGGGGCGCATATCCACGTTCCGGAAGTCCATTCAGCGTATTACGATAGTAAGACAGTTGCCGCAAGCGCCCGCGTCATGCGAGAGGCTTACCGCGATGGACAGCGAAGCGAAAGCGATAGCCGCGGCACGGCCGCTGGTGGTGGGGATCGGCGGCACGATCGGCGGCATATCGTCGACCGAGCGCGCGCTGAGGATCGCGCTCGACGCGGCGTGCGCGGAAGGGTTCGACACGCGGATGTTCGGCGGCGCGGACATGGCGCGGCTCCCGCTGTACGATCCGAAGGCGACGGCGCGTACGGTAGAGGAACAGGAATTCGTCGCGACGGTGCGTCAGGCGTCGGCGATCATCATCGCGTCGCCCGGCTATCACGGCAGCATTTCGGGCGTGGTGAAGAATGCGCTCGACCTGCTGGAGGAAACCGCGCGCGATGCGGATCGCCCGTATCTGGCCGACATGCCGGTCGGGCTGATCGCCACCGCTTATGGGTGGCAGGCGACGGGCAGCACGATCGCAGCGCTGCGCTCGATCGTCCATGCGTTGCGCGGCTGGCCGACGCCGTTCGCGGCGGCGATCAACACGCAGGTGACGAAGTTCGATGCGGACGGCGGCGCAAGCGATCCCGCGGTGGTCGAGCAATTGCGGTTGATCGGGCGGCAGGTCGCGCGGTTCGCGCCGCTGGCGCAGAGCCATGCTTGATCGCCCCCTGTTCGATCGGCGGCACGCGCTTGGCCTGATCGGTCTGGGCGGCGCGGGCCTGGCGACCGGAGCGATCGCACGCGACCTCGATCTCGGCTTCGCGGGCGGACGGCGCAGCACGACCAGCGCCTTTCCCGGCAAGAGCGAGATGATTCTGCTGCGCGCCCGCGCGCCGCTGCTGGAAACGCCGATCGACGCGCTGGGGCAGGTCTTCACGCCAAACGACCGTTTCTTCGTGCGCTGGCATTATGCCGACATTCCGACCGCGGTCGATCCGGCGAGCTTCCGGCTGCGTGTCGGCGGCGCGGTGCGCAAACCGCTGGCGATTCCGCTCGACGCGTTGCTTCGGCTTCCACGGGTCGAGCTTGCTGCGGTGAACCAATGCTCGGGCAATTCGCGCGGCTTCTTCGCCCCCGCCGTGCCCGGCGCACAATGGGGCGACGGCGCGATCGGCAATGCGCTGTGGGAGGGCGTGCGGTTGCGCGACGTGCTCGATCTGGCGGGCGTCGCGCCGGGGGCGGTGCAGGTACGCCTGGCCGGACTCGACCGTCCGCCGCCGGGCGCGCCGTGGTTCGAGAAGTCGCTGGATGTGGATCATGCGCGCGATGGCGAGGTGATGATTGCGTTCCGGATGAACGGTGACGCGCTGCCGATGCTGAACGGCTATCCGATCCGGCTGGTCGTGCCGGGCTGGTATTCGACCTATTGGATCAAGGCGCTGGACCGGATCGAGGTGCTGACCGCCGCCGACGACCGTTACTGGATGGCCAAGGCGTACAAGATCCCGGCCGCGCCGCGCGCGAACGTCGCACCCGGTTCAAAGGATTTTCCGGCGGTGCCGATCAACCGGATGAACCCGCGCGCGTTCATCACGGGACTCGCCGACGGCGCGCGGATCGCGGCGGGATCGCCGTTCGCGGTCAGCGGCGTGGCGATGGGCGGGGCGAGCGGCGTCGCGCGAGTTGACCTGTCGATGGACGGCGGGCGATCGTGGCGCGCTGCTCGGCTTGGACCTGATCAAGGCAAATACGGGTTCCGCGCGTGGGATGCGACGATCGCGGGGCTTGCGCCGGGCGGCTATCGGCTGTGGGCGCGGTGCACCAACGTCGTTGGCGACACGCAGGCGATGGATACGATCTGGAATCCGGGCGGCTATATGCGTAACACGATTCCTTCGATCGCGGTTGGCGCGGCATGAGACGCGCTGTCCTCCTCGCCTTGCTGGCGCTGACAGCGTGCAGCAAGCCAGCGAAGGAACCGGAGGCTCCGTTCGCCTTCGCCGCAACGTCGATCACCTTGCCGGCGGAAACCGCCGCGCTGCCGGCAAGTCCGGCCGCCGACCGCGTCACCGTCGCCTGCACCGCGTGTCATTCGGCCGACATGATCGTTCGCCAGCCGCCGCTGAAACCCGAACAATGGGCGGCGACGGTCAAGAAGATGCGCGAGGTCTACAAGGCGACGTACCCCGAAAGCGAGGATGCAGGGCTGGTCG
Organism: Sphingomonas sp. SUN019; assembly: GCF_024758705.1. Taxonomy (NCBI): domain Bacteria; kingdom Pseudomonadati; phylum Pseudomonadota; class Alphaproteobacteria; order Sphingomonadales; family Sphingomonadaceae; genus Sphingomonas; species Sphingomonas sp. SUN019. The sequence continues at coordinate 2,225,767 of NZ_CP096971.1, forward strand.
CCGCGCTGATCGAACTGCAATCCCCGGACGCACCGTAACTTCTGTTATCCCGAAGTTGACAGCGCGCGCCTGCGTAGTCCAACGATGCGCCGCGGCGAGAGACCGCGGGCAGGAGACGGGCGATGGTGCTGACGCGCGGCGACGATTATCCGATCCACCAGACCGCCGATCCGATCGCCTATGCGGGCACCGACCGTAATTTCTACGACCGCTATTATTTCAACGGCTATGCCCCCGGGGTCGGGGAGGATGGGTTCTTCGCCGCGGCACTTGGAGTCTATCCGCATCTGAACGTCATCGATGCGTCGTTCTGCTGGCTGATGGATGGCAAACAAGTGAACCTCCACGCCAGCCGCGGCCTCGCCATGGAGCGGATGGACACGCAGGTCGGCCCAATCCGCATCGAGGTGATCGAACCGCTGAAGAAACTGCGCATCACCGTCGACGCGCCGGATCAAGGCATGCGCGCCGACCTGACGATCACCGGGCGCGCCTTTCCGCTGGAGGAACCGCGCTTCACCCGCCGCAACGGCCCGCGCGTGCTGATGGACGTGACGCGGCTGACGCAGAACGGATCATATGCGGGCTGGGTCGAGGTCGACGGCGCGCGCACCGACGTGACCGGCTGGATCGGCACGCGCGATCGAAGCTGGGGCGTACGCCCGATCGGCGCGCCCGATGCGCAACCGCCGAACCCGCCGATCGTCCCGCAATTCTTCTGGCTGTGGGCGCCGTGTGCGATGGAAGGGGGCGACCTGTATTTCCACACGAACGACGATGAGCACGGCCGGTTGTGGAACCGCCGCGCAGCGTGGCGGCCGCTGGGCGGTGGGATTGCGGACGAGCATCATTACGATGCCGCGAATTATGAAGTGCGCTGGCGGCAGGGCAGCCGGCAGGCGCAGGCGGCGGGGCTGACGCTGACCGCCGCGCACGGCAAGACCAGGGTCGAATTCGATATCGGGCAGACCTTCATGATGCTCGGGCTGGGCTACGGGCACCCGACCTGGGGCCACGGCCGCGCGCACGAGGGAGAAGCGGTGGAGCGCGAGGATTTCGTAGTCGCCGATCTCGATCCGATGCAGCCGCATCATTTGCATATCCAGGCGTCGGTCGGGGTAACGATGACCTTGCCCGACGGCACGGTCCGCCGCGGCAAGGGGGTGCTGGAACAACTCGCGATCGGGCCGCACGCGCCGTCGGGGTTCACCGGGCTGCTCGACCCGGCATGAGCATCGCACCGCAGATCGAGACATATCTGACCCGGCTGTGGGGTTCGCCGGTAAGCGTGACGGACTTGGCGCGCATCCCCGGCGGGGCGAGCCGTGAGACGTATCGCTTCGACGCCACCGTCGATGGGGCGGTGCGCGCGTTGATCCTGCGGCGCGAACCGGCCGCGGGGCTGATCGATACCGAAAGCGCGACCGAATATCGTGCATACCAGAGCGCGCAAGGCATCGTCCCCGTCCCCGCCGCGGTCGCGCTGGAGCCGGACGGCGCGGAGCTGGAACGGCCGTTCTTCATCATGGAGCGGATCGATGGCGGCGTGGTGGCGAGCGCGTTCGAACGCGATCCGTTCGGCGCGCACGGCGCGGCGCTGGGCGAGCAATTCTTTGCGGCGCTCGGCCGCCTCGCCGCGCACGATCCCGCGGGCACGCCGCTCGTGCAGCATCTCGACGCGCCCGCCCCCGGCCAATGCTGGCGCGTAGTGCTCGATTATTGGGAAGGTGTGATCGACGCGGATTCGTTCAGCCCCCAGCCGATCGTTCGCGCCGCGATCCGCCGGTTGCGCGCGAATCCGCCGCCGCCCGCACAGGCGGTGCGGATCGTCCACGGCGACTATCGGTCGGGCAACATGATGCACGACGGCGCGGGGACGATGCTCGCGATGTTAGACTGGGAGATGGCGCATCTCGGCGATCCGCTGGAGGATCTCGGCTGGGCGCTCGACCCGATCTGGACGCATTTCGTCGAAGGCAAGGTCGGCGGGATGTGCGCGCGCGAACAGGCGATCGCGACGTGGGAGGCGGCGAGCGGGCTGAGCGTCGATCCGGCGGCGCTGGCGTGGTGGTCGCTGTTCAATTCGGTCAAGGGCCGCGCGATCTGGACGTCGGCGTTCCGGGAGTTCGTCGACGGCGGGCGGATCGATCCGGTGCTCGGCCTGTCCGGCTGGTACACCGCGCGGCGGCAGGATGCGATCATCGCCGAACAGCTGGGCGGCGATGCGCCGAGCGTCGATTCGGTGACGGGCCAGAGCGAACTCGGCCATATCCTGACCGGTGCGGGATTGGTTTCGGCGGGCGCGGGTCAGGCGGCGGCGGAGCATGACGCGTTCGGCGGCGCTACGGTTCTCGTCAGCGGGCTGCTGGCGCTGCTGGCCGCGCAGGAAGCCGAGAAGGCTGCGGCGTGGCGGGTGGCGGACATTGCGGCGATGCGTGTGCTGTTGGCCGCCGACGCACCCGCGATCGGCGACGACGCAACCTTGCCCGCTCTCGATGCCGAGTGGGCGACCCTGTCCGCGGCGCTGATCGACAGCGCGCGTGACGACCACGCGGTCCTCACTTTCTATCGGGAGAGCGCCGCGCGGCGCGAACTGACATGGCCGATCTAGACCTTCCGCTGTCGGGCGTCCGCATCGTCGATTGCGTGCCCGGTTCGCTAGGCGCGCTGGGGCGCTTGCTTGGCGAACTGGGGGCGGATGTGATCCGGGTAGAGCCGCGCGGCGGTGGAGCGGATCGACGGGCGGGCGATACGCTGGGCGGGGTCAGTCTGTCGTTCGCTGCCGCGAACCTGGGCAAACGCGCGATCGGCCTCGACCTGCCCGCCGACGCCGCTGCATTCGAGGCGCTGGTCGCGGAAGCCGATATTCTACTGGCGGCCGGTGTTGACGTAACCGGTCTGCGCGAGCGCCATCTCGCGCTCGTGATCCTGTCGATCAGCGATTTCGGGTCGGATGGCCCGTGGGCCTCATGGACCGCAAGCGACGCGGTGCTGCACGCGCTGTCGGGCGGGCTGTCCCGATCGGGCCTGCCGGGGCGCGAGCCGCTGATCCCGCCGGGCGAGCTGACGCTGCAGACCGCCTGCGCGCAGGCCGCATGGGTCGTGCTGGCCGCGTTCGTCCAGCGGCTGCGCACCGGCAAGGGCGAGCATATCGACCTGTCGCTGCTCGAGGCGGGGATGCAGGCGCTCGACCCCGGCTTCGGACTTGCCGGAAGCGCGCAGAGCGGCATTCCGCTGTGGAAGATGTCACGCGGGCGGGTGGACGAGCGGCACCGCTATCCGATCTTTCCGTGCGCCGACGGCTTCGTGCGGCTGTGCATCCTCGCGCCGCGGCAGTGGCGGGGCATGTTCCGGTGGATGGGCGAACCGGAACAATTCGCGGGGCCGGAGTGGGAGCGGCTGCAAACGCGTTTCCGCTCGACGACGTTGCTCCCCGCGATCGCCGATTTTCTTGCCGACAAGACGCGCGACCGGATCGAGGCGGAGGCGGAGGCGCACGGCGTCCCCGCCGCCGCGCTGCTCGACACGAGCGAAGCGACGGTCACGCCGCAGATGACCGCGCGGCGCGCGTTCGTTCCGGTCGAGGTCGCGCCCGGCCTGTCCGCCCCCTTCCCCAACGGCACGATCGAGATCGACGGCGCGCGGGCGGGCGTTCGCGGCCCCGCGCCCGACATCTCCGATGCGCGGTTCGACGCCCCCCGCCCCGCGTTCGATGCGCCCCCGCCCGCCGATCGTCCGCTGGACGGCGTCAAGGTGCTGGACATAGGGGTGATCGTCGTCGGCGGCGAAACCGGGCGGCTGTTCGCCGACATGGGTGCGGACGTGGTGAAGGTGGAGAATGGCGCGTTTCCCGACGGGCAGCGCCAGTCGCGCGACGATGCGCCGGTCTCGATCACCTTCGCCGCGGGGCATCGCAACAAGCGTGGACTGTCGATCGACCTGAAATCCGACCGCGGCAAGGCGCTTTTCCTCGATCTGGTGCGCGAGGCCGACGTGCTGCTGTCGAACTTCAAGCCGGGCACGCTGGCCGCGCTGGGTTTCGATGCCGCGACGCTGAGCGACGCGAACCCGCGGCTAGTAACGGTCGACAGTTCGGCGTTCGGGCCAACGGGGCCGTGGTCGAAGCGGCTCGGCTACGGCCCCTTAGTGCGCTGTTCGGCGGGGCTGGCGAAGGAGTGGGTCTATCCCGGCGAACCCGACAGTTTTTCCGACGCGATCACGGTCTATCCCGATCACGTCGCAGCGCGGATCGGCGCGGTTGGCGCGCTGGCGCTGCTGATCCGGCGGATGCGCACCGGGCGCGGCGGCAGCGCCAGCGTCGCGCAGGCGGAGGTGATGCTGGCGCACAATGGGGCGAAGATTGCGGCGCTGGGTGCGCGGGCGGCGGGGCTGCCGGTGTCGGCGGGCCAGCGTATTGAGGATTGGCTGATCGCGTGCGCGGGCGAGGACGAATGGTGCGTCGTGACGGTGCGCGACGATGCCGATCGCGCGCTTTTGGCAAGCGTTGCGCGCGGCTGCGATCGTATATCGGTCGAACGGTGGGCGGCGGAACGCATGCCCGACGAGGTGATGGAGACACTGCAGGCGGCGGGCATTCCGGCCGGAAAGATGGTGCGCGTCGTCGAGATGCCCGACACCCCGCAGTATAAGGCGCGGGGCTTCTTCCGGATCGCGCACCATCCGCTGATCGAGGTGGATTCCGCAGTGGAGATCGCACCCGCGCACTTCGCCACCATCCCCGACCCCGAACAGGGTCCCGCTCCGCGGATCGGCGAGCATAGCGTCGAGATACTGCGCGACTGGCTGCGGCTGGACGACGCGGGCGTAGCACCGCTGCTGGCCGACAAGATCATCGAACAAGCTGTCTGAAGGAAAAGCCATGAGCGAACTGGGCAACGACGCGGTCACGGTCGAGACGCGCGGGCATGTGATGCTGATCATGATCAACCGTCCCGAGGCGCGCAATGCGGTGAACGCTCAAGTGCACGAAGGCGTCGGCGATGCACTCCACGCCGCCGACACCGACCCCGAAATCCGCGCGGTGATCGTGACCGGGGCGGGCGACAAGGCGTTCTGCGCGGGCGCGGACCTGGTTGCGCTCTCCCGCGGCGAGAGCCTCGCGCCTGATGACAAGACGAAGCAGGCGTGGGGGTTCGCGGGGCTTATCACCCACGCGATCAGCAAGCCGATGATCGCGTGCGTCAACGGCGATGCTTTGGGTGGCGGGCTGGAGATCACGCTGGCGTGCGATCTGGCGGTCGCGGTCGACACCGCGCGCTTCGGGCTGCCCGAAGCCAAGCGCGGGCTGTTCGCGGCCGCCGGCGGCGTGTTCCGGCTGGCGGATCAATTGCCGAAGAAGATCGCGCTGGAGATGATCCTGACCGGCGACCCGATTTCAGCGACCCGTGCGCTGGAACTGGGGCTGGTCAACGCCCTCGCCCCGCGCGACGGGCTGCTCGACGCCGCCTTCGCGCTCGCCGAACGGATCGCAGTCAACGCGCCGCTGTCGGTGCAGGCATCGAAGCGGATGGCGCAGGGCATCGTCGACGGAAAGATCGCGCGCGAGGAGGCGCCGTGGGCGCAAAACCGCGGCGAAGCGAAGATCGTCTTCACCAGCGCGGATTCGCGCGAGGGGCCGAAGGCATTCGCCGAGAAGCGCGCGCCCGTGTGGAAGGCGAAGTGATGGCCGACCCGGCCAACAACCCTGAGCGCATCGCGGTCATCGTCGGCGTCGGGCAAGTCAACGATCGCCCCTCCGACCCGCTGCAGGGCCTCGATTCGCTCGGGCTGATGGAGGCCGCGCTGAAGGAGGCCGATCGCGACGCGGGCGACGGCTGGCTGGCGGATGCGGATTCGGTCGCGGTGGTGCAGCAGATCAGTTTCCGGCAGGACAATCCGCTCGCGCAGAAACTGGCCGATGCGATCGGTGCGGGCGGAAGCCACGCGTACGAATCGGTCGGCCCGAACGGCGACAGCCCGATCCTGCTGTTGAACGAAGCCGCCAACCGCATTGCGCGCGGCGAGGCGACGATCGCGCTGGTCGTGGGGGCGGAGGCGTTGCGCACCGCGAGCCAGCGCGCCGCGCTCGCTGCGAAGACCGATCTCGCCGCGCAGAACCCCTTGCGCAAACTCGTCGAAGGCCGCGCGCCGGGCTACCGTCAGCGCTACGGCCTGACCACGCCGGTCGATGTCTATCCGCTGTACGAGAATGCCGGGCGCGCCGCTTACGGGCAGACGCTGGCCGAGGGACAGCGCGAATCGGGCGAGATCTGGTCGCGCTTTTCGGACGTGGCTGCGCAGACCCCGGCGGCATGGATCCACGCACCGCGGACAGCGGAAGACGTAGTCGAACCGACCGCCGACAATCGCCCGATCGCCTTTCCCTACACCAAGCTGATGGTCGCCAATTCCTCCGTCAATCAAGGCGCGGGGTTCATTGTCACGAGTCTCGCCGAAGCGCGCCGCCGCGGCGTGCCCGATGGGCGCGTGATCTATGTCGGACGCGGCGCGGCAGCGCACGAGCATGACGATTTCCTGATGCGCGACCGCTACGACGCGTCGCCCAGCATGGAGGTGTGCCTGCGCCGCACGCTGGAGTTCAACGCGGTGACGGCGGACGACCTCGATCTGGTCGAACTCTATTCGTGTTTTCCTTGCGTGCCGAAGATGGCGCGGCGCGTGATCGGCTGGCCGGTCGACAGGCCCGCAACGGTGTTCGGCGGGCTGACCTTCGGTGGCGGTCCGATCGGCAACTACATGAGCCATGCGGTCGCCGAGATGGTCGATGCATTGCGAGGCGGGGAAGGATCGACGGGGCTACTATTCGCGAACGGTGGCTTTGCGACGCACAATCACGCGATCGTGCTGGCGACCTCACCGCTGCCCGGCGCGGGCGAAGCGCACGACTTCGATTGCCAGGCGGAGGCGGACGCCGCGCGCGGGCCGGTGCCCGAACTGGTCAAGGACTATGCCGGTCCAGCGACGATCGAGACGTACACCGTCTTTTATGCACGGGACGGATCGGCGAAGGGCGGCGTGGTCGTGGCGCGGACGCCAGAGGGTGGCCGGACGCTGGCGAAGGTGCCGGGGGAGGATGCGGCGACGATCGCGTTCCTGACAAATGGCGCGGCCGAACCGGTCGGGAGCGCGGGCGAAGTCGTCGGTGGCGGCGAGGAACTGGTCTGGCAGAGCGCATAACCGATCCTCCCCGGCACGGGGAGGGGGACCGCCGGCGCAGCCGGTGGTGGAGGGGGATCACCGCGAGCGACGCCGTGCGCGGCACGCCCCCTCCACCAGCCTGCGGCTGGTCCCCCTCCCCGTGCCGGGGAGGATTGATGTTGCGCTTCTGCATCCGACTAGCCTAATCGCGCTCGCGCCCTCCCCAGGCAGCCACGACACGCTCAACGGAGGTATTTCCATGCAGACCCGCGCCGGCCTTTCGGTCGACGATATGCTCGCCCGCTTCGTCGAGGAGCGCGCGCTGCCCGGCACCGGCATCGCACCAGAGGCGTTCTGGGAGGGGACCGCGGCGATCTTCGCGCGCTTCGTCCATGAAAACCGCGCCCTGCTCGACAAGCGCGAGGCGTTGCAGACGCAGATCGACGCGCGTTACTCGGGCGGTGAGCCGGTCGACGAAGCATTCCTGCGCGAGATCGGCTATCTCGTGCCCGAACCCGAGCCGTTCACGATCGGCACGTCGGGCGTCGACGCCGAAATCGCGACGATGGCGGGGCCGCAACTGGTCGTCCCCAGCCTGAATGCGCGCTTCGTCCTCAATGCGGCAAACGCACGCTGGGGCAGCCTGTACGACGCCTTCTACGGCACCGATGCACTCGACGCGCCGCCCGCTGTCCCCGGCGGATACGACACGGCGCGTGGCGCGGCGGTCATCGCTCGCGTCCGCGCTTTTCTCGACGAGGCGATTCCCGGCTGGTCGCTGGCGCTGACCGACGGCGAGTGCCCGCTGCCGTTCGCGCGCCGCGATGGCGGCTTCCTGTTCGTGAAGAACGGGCTGCATATCGAAATCGTCGTCGACCGCGATCACCCGATCGGCGCCACCGATCCGCTGGGGATATCCGACGTCATCCTCGAATCCGCGCTGACGACGATCGTCGATCTCGAGGATTCGGTCGCAGCGGTCGACGCCGACGACAAGGTCGCTGCGTACAGCAACTGGCTCGGCCTGATGCGCGGCGATCTGGAGGAGAGTTTCGAGAAGGGCGGGCGGACGATCACGCGCGCGCTGAACCCGGATCGCGAATGGACCGCGCCGAGCGGCTCGACCTTCACGCTGCCCGGCCGCAGCCTGCTGTTCGTGCGCAACGTCGGGCATCTGATGACGACGACTGCGGTCCTGCTGCCCGATGGCGGCGAAGCGCCGGAGGGCATCCTCGACGCGATCATGACCTCGCTGATCGGCCTGCACGACGTGCACGGCCTCGGCACGCTGCGCAACAGCCGCGCGGGATCGATCTATATCGTGAAGCCCAAGATGCACGGACCGGACGAGTGCGCCTTCACCAATGCGCTGTTCGACGCGGTGGAGGATCTGCTCGGGCTCGACCGGCACACGGTGAAGGTCGGGGTGATGGACGAGGAGCGTCGCACCTCGGCCAACCTCGCGGCCTGCATCTACGCGGTCAAGGACCGGATCGTGTTCATCAACACCGGCTTCCTCGACCGCACCGGGGACGAGATGCACACCGCGATGCGGGGCGGCGCGATGATCCGCAAGGCCGAGATGAAGGCCGCGGACTGGATCAAGGCCTATGAGGATCGCAACGTCCGCATCGGCCTCGCCTGCGGCCTCAGCGGCAAGGCGCAGATCGGCAAGGGGATGTGGGCCACGCCCGATCGGATGGCCGATATGATGGAGCAGAAGATCGGTCACCCGATGAGCGGCGCGAATACCGCTTGGGTGCCGAGCCCGACCGCGGCCACGCTTCACGCGCTGCATTACCATCAAGTCGACGTGTTCGCGCGACAGCAGGAGATCGCTGCCGAGACCGTACCGCCGCTGGCGAAGCTTCTGACCCTCCCGTTCGCCGCCGCCGGGCGCAACTGGACGCCGGAGGAAGTGCGCGAGGAGCTCGACAACAATGCGCAGGGTATCCTCGGTTACGTCGTGCGCTGGATCGACCAGGGCGTCGGCTGTTCGAAGGTGCCCGACATTCACGACGTCGGGCTGATGGAGGACCGCGCGACGCTGCGCATTTCCTCGCAGCATATCGCCAACTGGCTGCTCCACGGCGTCTGTACCGAGGCGGAAGTAGACGCCGCGCTCGACCGGATGGCGGCGAAGGTCGATGCGCAGAATGCGGGCGACCCGCTATACGTGAAGCTGACCCGCGACCGGCTGGCGTTTCAGGCGGCGCGCGCGCTGATCTTCGAGGGCGTCGCGCAGCCGAGCGGTTACACCGAACCCCTGCTCCACCGCTTCCGGCAACAGGCAAAAGCGGGGTAACTTTTCTTCCGGGTGGCGTTCGGCGGGCGGCGCGGGTAAAGGCGCTGTCGATCCGCCAGCCACCCGGGAATACCCCAAAGAATGCGCATCGCCATCGCCTCCGATCACGCCGCCGTCGCGCTGAAGACGGTCGTCGCCGCATGGCTGCGCGATCAGCGCTATGACGTGATCGATCTCGGCACCAACGGCGACGCGTCGGTCGATTATCCCGATTACGGGTTCGCGATCGCCGAAGCCCTGGCCGACGGGCGCGCCGACCGCGGCATCGCGCTCTGCGGCTCCGGCATCGGCATCGCGATCGCGGCGAACCGCAACCCGGCATGCCGTTGCGCGCAGGTCAGCGAACCGCTCTCCGCGCGCCTCGCGCGCACGCACAACGACGCCAACGCCATCGCGCTCGGCGCGCGACTGATCGGCGAGACGATGGCGATCGCCTGCGTCGAGGCGTTTCTGTCCGCCGATTTCGAAGGCGGCCGCCACCAGCACCGCGTCGACAAGCTTTCGATGAAGGAAATCGCATGAGCACCAACCCCGCCGCCTTGCACGACGTCCAGCCCGACGGCTTTTTCACCCGCGGCCTGGCCGATGCGGACGCCGCGGTGTTTGCCGGGATCGCGCACGAACTCGACCGCGAACAGACGCAGATCGAGCTGATCGCATCCGAGAACATCGTGTCGAAGGCGGTGCTGGAGGCGCAGGGATCGGTCTTCACCAACAAATATGCGGAAGGGTATCCGGGCAAGCGTTACTATCAGGGCTGCCACCCGTCCGACGAGGTGGAGACGCTGGCGATCGAGCGCGCGAAGAGGCTGTTCGACTGTGGCTTCGTCAACGTCCAGCCGCATTCGGGCGCGCAGGCGAACGGCGCGGTGATGCTCGCGCTGGTGAAGCCGGGCGAGACGATCCTCGGCATGAGCCTGGATGCGGGCGGCCACCTGACGCACGGCGCAAAGGCGGCGATGTCGGGCAAATGGTTCAACGCGGTGCAGTACGGCGTCGATGCGGCGACGCACCTGATCGATTTCGATCAGGTCGAACGCCTCGCGACCGAGCACAAGCCCAAACTCATCATCGCGGGAGGTTCGGCCTATCCGCGGCAGATCGATTTCGTCCGGTTCCGCGCCATCGCGGACAAGGTCGGGGCGTATTTCATGGTCGACATGGCGCATTTCGCAGGGCTGGTCGCATCGGGCCATCACCCCTCCCCGCTGCCGCACGCGCACGTCGTGACGACAACGACGCACAAGACGCTCCGCGGGCCACGTGGCGGCATGGTGCTGACCAATGATGAGGCGATCGCCAAGAAGATCAACTCGGCGGTCTTCCCGGGGCTGCAGGGCGGCCCGCTGATGCACGTCATCGCCGCCAAGGCGGTCGCGTTCGGCGAGGCGCTCGAGCCGGGGTACAACAGCTATATCGCCGCCGTGGTGGAAAACGCCAAGGTACTGGCGGCGACGCTGAAGGAACGCGGCGCGGACCTCGTCTCTGGCGGCACCGACACGCACCTCGCGCTGGTCGACCTGACCCCGCTGGGCGTGACCGGCAAGGACGCCGACGAAGCGCTGGAGCGCGCCGGGATCACCTGCAACAAGAACGGCATCCCCAACGATCCGCTGCCCCCGGTGAAGACCAGTGGCATCCGCGTCGGCAGCCCCGCGGGCACCACGCGCGGCTTCGGCGTCGCTGAATTCCGCGAGATCGGCAACATGGTCGCGGACGTGCTCGACGGCCTGCGTCAGAAGGGCGAAGGCGGCGACCCCGCAGTCGAAGCCGACGTCCGCAACCGCGTGCGCGCGCTGTGCGCACGATTCCCGATCTATCAAGGATAACGCGAATGTCGAAGATCGACGAAGTGCAGGATAATGTGAAGAACACGCCGGGCCTCGGCAAGAGCATGGCGAAATGGGGCGCGCTGGGCGCGGTCGTCGCGATCCCCGTGCCCTTCATCGGCCCGGTGATCGGCGCCGTCGTCGGTGCGGCCTATGCCTACAGCAAGCGAGACAAGATCTAGGTGCGTTGCCCGTTCTGCGGACATGACGCGAGCCAGGTGAAGGACAGCCGTCCGACCGAGGACGGCGCGGCGATCCGGCGACGGCGGCAATGCGAGGGCTGCGCCGCACGCTTCACCACGTTCGAACGGATCCAGCTCCGCGAACTGACCGTCGTCAAATCCGAGAACCGCCGCGAACCGTTCGAGCGCGAGAAACTGCTCCGCTCGATCGGCATCGCCGCGCGCAAGCGGCCGATCGACGCGCTGGCGATCGAACGGCTGGTGTCGGGCATCCAGCGCCAGTTGGAGACGCAGGGCGAATCTGACGTGTCGTCGAAACGCATCGGGGAGATGGTGATGGACGGGCTGAAGGGCCTCGATTCGGTCGCCTACATCCGCTTCGCCAGCGTCTATCGCGATTTCAGCGAGGCGAAGGATTTCGAGGCGTTTGCGGGGTCGGTGGAGGAGGTGGGGCGGGGATGATGGTTCAGCCGTTGTTTCACAGTGACACCCAATACCAATGAGAACGATTCTGATCCCGTTGCAATCCCATCGCGCTCATCCTGAGGAGAGGCTGAGCTTGTCGAAGCCTCGTCACGAAGGACGGTGACGTTCCACGCCTATCTGCTGCGATGCGCCGACGGCAGCTATCATGCCGGGCATTCCGACAATCTCGAGGCAAGGCTGGTCGCGCACCAGCAGGGGACGCTGAAAGGCTACACTCAATCGCGGAGACCGGTCGAACTCGTCTGGTGCGAAATATTCGAGGAACGCGATCAAGCCTTTCGCGCGGAACATCAGATAAAGGGTTGGTCGCGCGCCAAGAAGGAGGCGCTGATCCGGGGCGATTTTGCGGCGCTTCGGACGTTGTCGAGCCGGGCCGTCCTTCGAGCCCTTCGAGACGCCGCTTCGACAAGCTCAGCGGCTCCTCAGGATGAGCGGGTGGATCAACCACCCCCCATTCGTCCTGAGGAAGGGCTGAGCGGAGGCGAAGGCTCGTCTCGAAGGACCGCTCCAGCAACCAACCCCATCATCGTTCTGGTCCGCCCGCAACTCGCGCAGAACATCGGCAAGGCGGCGCGCGCGATGCTCAACTTCGGGCTGGTCGACCTGCGCCTCGTCGCCCCACGCGACGGCTGGCCGAACCCGCTCGCCGGACCCGCTGCGTCCGGCGCAGACATCGTACTGGAAAAAGCACAGCTGTTCGACACCGTCGCCGAAGCGGTGGCCGATTGCGCGCACGTCTATGCGACGACGGTGCGCAAGCGCGGGGTGACCAAGCCGGTCGTGTCCCCGGAGCAGGCCGCGCACGCGATCCACACCGTGCCGGGGCGCGTCGCGATCCTGTTCGGGCCGGAGCGGTCGGGGCTGGAGACGGACGACGTGGCGCTCGCCCGGACAATCATCACCGTGCCGATCAACCCCGAGTTCGGCAGCCTCAATCTGGCGCAGGCGGTGATTCTGGTCGCCTATGAATGGTCCAAGGGGCAGAAACTGTCGCAGCCGCCCGAGACCGACCTGCCGCTGCCCGCGCCGCAGGAGGAGCTGGAGGGGATGATCGCGCAACTGGAGGCGATGCTGGCGACGACCGGCTATTATTTCCCGCCCGCGCGCGCCGAAACATCGCGCCGCACGCTGCGCACGTTGCTGACGAAACCCGGCTGGTCGAGTCAGGAGGTGCGGACGCTGCGCGGGGTGCTGTCGGCGCTGAAAGGAAAGAAGCCGAGAAGTCCGGCCTGAAGGGCTGTTTGTTTTGAAGACGGCACCAGCCCGCTCCCCCACCCGGCCTCCCACAGCATATCCTGAATGGGAGGTCGGGTGGGGGAGCGGGCTGGTGCCGTCTTACCAAAAAGGTGGTGCCCGAGGGCGGATTCGAACCACCGACACTGCGATTTTCAGTCGCATGCTCTACCAACTGAGCTACTCGGGCACACGGCCTTGCGGCCGGGAGCGGTTCCCCTAGTCGCGGTCTTCGCCGCTGTCCAGACTGTTCTCCAGCCCGGCTTGATCGGCCGGCGGTCCGGGGATGCGATAGCCTTCGCCCAGCCATTGCAGCAGATCGCGATCGCGGCAGCCGCGGCTGCAGAATGGGTTGTGCTCTGGCGCGGTCGGCGCGCGGCACACGGGGCATTTCGTCTTCGTCATGTGTCGAACATAGGGGTTCGCCCGGTCCGGCGCACGAGGTCTGCCAGCCAGTCGGCGCGAGCCTCGATCCGCGCGCGGACCGCGGGCGGCAGGCGGTGGGTGTTGGGCGCGGTTGGCGGGGTTCGCTCGATCGTGCGCAGCGCGGCGCGGGCGGCCGAGGCGACGGGATCGGCGCGGAGCAGTTCGGGGAGCGAGGCGCGCAGCCGCGGACGGACGATCTGGAGGAAGCCGAAGCCATTCATCGCGGTGCGCTCGGACGGCTGGGGAAGATGCGCATCGATCGCCGCGGCGACCGCCTGACGCGGGGCCTTCCCGGCGAGCGTGGGGAAATCGACGCCGATCGAACCGCCGATGTCGTGCCGCACGATCGCCTGCGCCACCGCCATCGCGGCGCGTTCGGCGAGCAGCTCCAGCGGGCCATCGCCATCGACGTCGAACAGGATCATCGCAGGCGTCGGGGTCATGCGCAATGCGCCGCCCGCGAACGCGATCTCGCCGGTCAGCGCCTCGTCGAGCACTTCGGACCAGCCCGCCGCCTCCAGCACGTCGGGTTCGTGCGCCCGCAGGTCGCGGACCGCGCCGTCGAGACGGTCGCGTAAGCGTGGTCCGGGTGTTGGGTCGCGCTCGCTAAGCACCGCCTTGGCGCGCTTGGGGCGGCCGTGTTCGGGGATCGCCTCGCGGACGATCTCGACGGTCATGCGCTGGCCTTGCGTCACGCCGGATGGTGCGCGGTCGAGCAGGACTTCCACGCCGTCGTCGAGCGTCACGATCGTACGATCGGTCAGCTTGCCCGTGACGACCTCGCCGAGCCGGTGCGCGGTGTCGACCAGTTCGATCCGCGCCTGAACGATGCGGTCATCGTCGATCAGCGCGGCGCGCGCCTCGCCGATACCGTCCTCATACAGCCATTCAGGCATAAACGCCCGCCGCCGCGAGCAGCGCGCGGGTTTCGAACAGGGGCAAGCCCACCACGCCGGAATGCGAGCCGGAGAGGAAACGGACAAACGCCTCGGCGCGGCCCTGGATCGCGTAGCCGCCCGCTTTGCCAAGGCCCTCGCCGCACGCGACATATTGGTCGATCTCCGCGGCCGAGAGCGGCTTGAATGCGACGATCGTGTCGGACAGGCGGGTGCGGACTTTGCCGTCGGCCGCGATCACGCACACCGCGGACAAGGCGTGATGGCGGCGGCCGGAGAGCTTCGTCAGCAGGTCGCGCTGGACCGCCTCTGTCTCGGCCGGGGGCAGAATGCGGCGGCCGAGCGCGATCGTCGTGTCGCCTGCGATCACCACTTCGTCGGGCGCGCGCTCCACCGCCGCGGCCTTTTCGACCGCGAGGCGTAGCGCATAGACGCGCGGCAGTTCGCCCTTCAGCGGCGCTTCGTCGATCGCGGGCGCGGCGATGCGCGTCGGCACGATGCCGATCCGCGCGAGCAGCTCGCGGCGGCGCGGGGATGACGATGCTAAAACAAGCCGGTTTTCGGGCGGCATCCGCCGCCGCCCTTATTGCGGGCCGGGGCCGCCGCGGCCAGGCATGAAGCGATAGGTGATCCGCCCCTTGGTCAGGTCGTAGGGGGTCAGTTCGACGAGCACTTCGTCGCCGACCAGCACGCGGATGCGGTTCTTGCGCATCTTGCCTGCGGTATGGCCGAGGATTTCGTGATCGTTCTCCAGCTTTACGCGGAACATCGCATTGGGCAGCAGTTCGACCACCTGCCCACGCATTTCGAGAAGTTCTTCTTTCGCCAAGCAGTGTCTCTTTCGGGTTCGGACGCGTGGCGCGCCCTTAGCGGAACGCCTGTGAAAAGGGAAGCGAGGGGGCCGGGAGCGGGCAAGGGTTCCGAAGGTTCCGGGAAACGGTGCTTTCGCGCCTTCCCTCTGCGCCCAAGGAAATGGTGTCGCTGGGCGTGCGAGACAAGCTGCCGGGCCGAAGGTCACGGCGCGTCCGCGTTGCGCGCACGGCGACGGGCGACGCGGACGTTGGCGCGGACGCCGGTGGTGGCCAGCGGGTTCACCAGCGCCTCATACCGGCCGAACAGATGTTCGACGCGGTCGCGGTCCGACGCGAACGGGGAGGGGCGATAGAGTTTGTCAACGGCCGCATCGAGCGCGTGATGCGCGCGGCGGAGATCGGCGGGCATCGTGTCGGGATCGTAAAGGTCGGCCAGACTGGCGGTCGGATGCGCGGCGCGCGCGTCGAGCACGGCTTGCGCGAGGGCCTCGATCTTCGTGCGTTGCGCCGGGGTGGCATCGGGCCACGGGAAGGTGTTATAGACGAGGCCAATCGAATAGCGAAAATCGCTCTTGAGACGACCACCGATGTGGCTGAGCCAAGCCATATGCGCTCGACTATTGAAAAAAGCAAAGTGCCACAGTGACGCGCCGGCCAAGCAAAGAGCGGCGTCACTCGGAATTATTGGTGGCTCCAACCACCCGATCGGCACATATTCTCGACGCTCCGAACTAACTCTTGGGATTAGCAAAAATGGCTCTGTTGGCAATAGATTAATATGATATGTTGTAGGCGTCTTGGCCAGTACTTGTGTTGGAGGACTTTTACTTTTTTCTCGGAATGAACGGACTGACGAGATACGATCAACGACGTGTGGCATACGTCTCAATCGGTCGGGCTTTGCTTCGTGCAGGGCCAGAATCCAGCGTTGCGTTCCGTTTATGAACTCTTCTGCGCCAACAAATGGCCGCATAAGGTCAGCCGCTTCGGGCTCGATATCCAGAAACTGACGACGTTCTGAAGAAGTGAAAATGAAATTACCGCCATCGATTGGCTTCGAGCCGATCACTAGCCGAGGGGCATCGTTGATCGGTCGACCTTCCTCCCTCACTACTAAATGTTGATTCGCAACGCCGCGAGCATCAAACAAATACGCCGTCAGCGCCTCATGCCGACTCTCGATCGGATCGCGGCGGATATCGGGATAGCTGAACAGCCGTTTCTCGTTCGGCTCGTTATCGCGGTGCGTCAGTCCGATGACTACGACATGGACGTGCGCCTTGCCGCGGGCCTCGCTGCCCCAACTGAAGGTGCGGTGCGCGAACGAGATTTCGAGATGGAAGCGTTCGAACAGGATCGGCCACAATTGCGCGACCTGTTCGCCTTGACTGATCGAATTGGTTGCAACGAAGGCGACGCGTATTTCGCTGTTCGCTGTTCGCTGTTCGCTGTTCGCTGTTCGCTGTTGTGTATGCTTATCCGCGGCGCGCAACCACTAATATACGCCCCCGCCTTGATAAACCAGGCCGCGACGAAATCGAGCGTTCCGCCGCTGCCGCCCAGCCCGGCGATCGCGCGGACCTGCGCGCGTTGTTCGGGGGTCTGGAACTTGGCGCCGACGAACGGCGGGTTGCCCATGATGTAGTGCAGTTTTTCGGGCGCGATCAGGCTGGACCAGTCCGCCTCCAACGCATCGGCGTGCAAGATGTGCGCGGAATTCTTCAGCGGGATGCGCGCCGAATTGCCCTGAAACGCTGCGTTGTAATCGTTGTTGGCCAGGTGATCGGCCATCCACATCGCCACCTCTGCGATGCGCGCGGGAAATTCCTCGATCTCGATGCCATGGAATTGTTCGACCGTGACGCGGCTGAGCAGCACGGCGTCGATCTGTTGCGTAGGGTACAGCGCCTTCAGGCAATCGAGTTCCAGCCGCCGGATCTCGCGATAGGCGACGACCAGGAAATTGCCGCAGCCACAGGCGGGATCGAGGAAGGTGAGGCGCGACAGTTTCGCCTGATATTCAAGCAATGCGGCATCGCGCCCGGTGCGGCGCGCGATCAGCTTGTCGAGTTCGGCGCGCAGGTCGTCCAGGAACAGCGGCCCGATGACCTTCATGATATTGGCTTCGGACGTGTAGTGCGCGCCCTTTGCGCGCCGTTCCTTCGCGTCCATCACCGACTGGAACAGCGACCCGAAGATCGCCGGGCTGACCCCGGTCCAGTCGTGGCGGCACGCGTCGATCAACTGCCGGCGCATCTTCGCATCGAAGACGGGCGTGCGCAGCCGCCCGGAGAACAGCTGACCGTTGATATAGGGAAAGGCGTTCAATTCCCCCGACAGACCGGTCTGGCGATCGTCCTCATGCGTGTCGAGGACGTCGAACAGCTCCATCAGGATGCGGCCGGTGTCGCTGCCGTCCTCCCGCGTGTCGTTCTGCAGCAGTTCTAGGAAGATGTCCTTGGGCTGGAAGATGCCGGTGTCGTCGGCGAACATGCAGAACAGCAGACGGACCAGCAGTTGCTCCAGCGCATGGCCGCGGTAGTTCGCCGCCTCCAGCGCGTCGTGGAGCAAACCCATCAGTTCGGCCGCCTTGATCGTCACCCCCGCCTGCGTTTCGAACGTGCGCTGGCGGCCGAGGACAAAGGCGAACGCCTCGATATGTTGGTGCAGGTCGGCAAGCGCGAAGCGGGTTTCCGCGCCGGTATCCAGATCGAGCAGCCGCCAGGTCTGGAAATCGCATGTCAGGACATGGCGCGGCTGTTCGGCGGGCGGGATGCCGTCGATGTAGTCCAGCGCCTGCACGCCCGCGCGATCCAGGTCGAGCCGCGCGCTTTTCTGTTCGATCAACAGGGTGCGCGGCCAGAACAGGTCCATGAAGCCGTGCTTGTTGTTCAGCAGCTTCACACGTTGTTCGCAGGTGGCGACGCGCCGGCGCTTCACGCCGAAGATGTCGAAGAAATCATTGTAGAAGGACTGGGTTTCGCCCTTCTCATAATGCGCGCCCTGCCATTCTTCGCTGAACGCGCGGGCGCGGCGCTTGATCTCGTCCCAACCCAGCCGCATCGCACGTCCCCTTGAGCGCGCTATGTGCCGAGGATTCCGGGCAAAGAAAAGCCCCGCCCGGTGGTCACCGGACGGGGCTCGCGGGTCGTACGCTCCCCCCGAGCGTTACAACCCGTAGCTGAGCCGCACGTACCCGAACCGGCCGGGCACGTCGTAGGTGGTCGGATCGTAGTTCGGACCGGCGCACGAGAAGCACGCGGGCGGATCGGTGTCGAACACGTTGTTCAGGCCGAGCGTCAGCCCGAACCTTTCCTCCATCCAGCTCGGCCGGAACGTCACCTGCGCATCGCCGTAGAAGCGGCTTTTCAGCTCGCGGCCGTTCTGGTTTTCGATCACGTTGTCGATGTATCGACCGGTCAGCGCCAGCGCCACGGGGCCGATGTCCCAGTCGATCGTCGCCTGCCCCTTGAAGTTGGGATAGGCCTGATCGAGCGGGTCGGCGCCGCGTTCGGTGCCGGTATAGTCGGTCACCGTCACGCCGTTGGTCGCGGGCACGGTTTCCTTGTAGCTCAGCAGGTAATTGCCGCTGACCGACAGGCCGAACGTGCCGACGCCCGTCTCACGCGTGCGCAGCGTGAAGGTGAAGTCGATCCCGTCGGTTTCGATCCGGCCGATGTTCAGCAGGACCGCGTTGATGTTCGAGATGAACCCGTTCTGCGTGCGGTTGACGGCGGCGCAGGACAGGGGATCGCCAGTCAGCACGCAACGGCTGAGCAGCACGCTGCCCGGGATCGACGAAATCGCGCCGTCCACGGTGATGTCGTAATAATTCACCTCCAGGCTGAGCGCGCTGGCGAAGCCGTTGCGCGCCCACGTCGGGCTGTACACGCCGCCGTAGATCCAGGTTTCGGCCTTTTCGGGTTGCAGGCCTGAGTTGCCGCCGGTCAGCAGCGCGATCTGCCCGCCCTGCGGTTCGGTGTAGCTGCCGTTGGCCGGCACGCCGTTGGCGATGCAGTTCGTGCGCACGGTCGCATTGCTTTGGAACAACCCGCCCGGCGCGCTGGTGCACGGGTCGTCGAGCGGCTGATCGAAGCGCGACTGCGCGCCGAACAATTCGCCGATCGAGGCTGCGCGATAGCTTTCGGCATAGGAAGCACGCAGCAGCAGGTCCGACACCGGCTTCCACAAGACGCTGCCCGACAGGACCGTGTTGCTGCCGAAGGTCGAAAAATCCGAGTAGCGCACCGCGCCGCTCAGTTCGACCAGGTTCAGGAATGGGACGTCCTTGATCAGCGGCAGGCGAAGCTCGCCATAGACTTCGTTGACCTTGAACGCGCCGCGCGCGGCCTGCGCCGGAATGTCCGAGCCCAGCCCGGCCTGGATGACCGGATCGGGGGTGAAGCTGCCCTGTTGATAGCGGTGCTCATATCCCGCCGCGACGCCGATCGGGCCGCCCGGCAGATCGAACAATTCGCCCGACACGTTGAAGGTGTAATCCTCCAGCCGCTGCTGGCTGCGCGAACGCTCGTCGAACGCCACGAAGCCCAGCATCGCAGGCGTGATCGATCCCTGACCGCCGAACACGTTGAACGGCACGCACGCTCCGGTGCACTGGCTGAGCGGTCCCAGCGCCTGCTGCAGCCGTGCGGCGTTGATGTTGCCGGTGAACAATTGCTTCGCGTCGTTCCAGCCGAGCACGACGTTAGCGTCGTAATACCAGTTCCTGCCGAACAGGTCGAACTTGCCGTCGACCGTGCCGGTCACCGACATCGTATCGACCGTCTGGTTATAGGTCCGCTGGCCGTTCTCGGTCACGCGGCGTGCGATGAACGAATAGGTCGCGGGCTGGCCGTTGGTGCCCGAATTCAGCGTGATGCCGAACGGGTTGAACGGATTGGTCGCGTCGATCGACACGGTGTCGAGCAGATTGCCGTTGCCCGCGTCGGGCCCCAGGAACAACGGCAGGAACGCCGCCTGATTCTGCGACTGCCGATGGTTCCATACCGCCTTCACGCGCACGTTGAACGCTTCCGAAAACTCCGCGCGCGCATTGGCGAACGTGCCGTAGCGTTCGTTGGGCGTCAGGAAATAGTTGAAAGGCGCGAAGTTGAATCGGTCGGAGTTGGTGAAGGCGCGGAAATCGCCACCGACCAGGGTCGGGTCGTACACGCCGCGGCCGTTGAGCGGCGGGTTGCGCACGGTCACGCTGCCGCCCGCGGGCAACGACGGGTTGCCGGTGTTGAACACGATGCGCCCGTTGACCGCCGCCGACGAACAGCCGCCGACCGCGTCGGTGCAGCTGGTCTGCCCGGGATTGGGGAATTGCGAGATCGCCCGGTCGCGCGTCCGCACCGAATCCTGCTTGGTGTAGAAACCGCCGACGTCGAGATGGACGCGGTCGGTGCCGCCGCCCCAGCTCAACTGGTAGTTCTGCGTCGCGCCGTCGTCTTCCTTCAGATACTGGCCGTATTGCGCCGACGCGCGAAAGCCCTTCTGCCCCGATTTCGTGATGATGTTGACGACGCCGCCGATCGCGTCCGTGCCGTACAGCGCGGAGGCGGCCGACTGCAGCACCTCGACCCGCTCGATCATCACGTCGGGAATCGAATTGAGATCGACGGTGCCGGGAATGCCGCTCGCCGATGCGCCGTTTACGTAGCGCAGGCCGTCGACCAGCACCAACGTGCGCTTCGACCCCAGATAGCGCAGGTCGATCGCCGCCGAACCCGCGCCGACGCCGCCGCCGTCCGGCGGGTTGCCGAGGTTGCCCGAATTGTTGAATTTGGTGTTGAGGCCACCCGACGAGGCGGGAATGCGTTGCAGCACGTCGGCGATCGACGACAGGCCGGTCTTGGCGACCGCTGCGGAATCGATCGTGACGACGGGCGACGGATTGTCGAGCGGGTCGCGGCGGATGCGCGATCCGGTGACGACGACCTCCTGCGATTCCAGCGTGGCGGGATCCTCGGTCGGCGCGGCCTGCGCAAAGGCCGGCGCGGCCGAAAGCCCCGCGATCAGCGCCGTCGCCGCTACGCCGGAACGAACGATAGATTTCGTAACGCGCATGGAAAAGTCCCCTTTATTGCCCCACGACCAATTCATTGTGTCGTATTGTTGCAATAAAGCCCGAGGTGACGTGTTCACGCAATACGCTAACCGCCGTATCGGGACGGTTACGAAACTATTTAGATGGTGCGATGCAAAAAAGTCACGGATCGGCCCGATTGCGCTATCGCAGGTTCGCTCAGCCGAGAAACTCGCCCAAGCGCGCGACGATCGCCTCCTCGAGCCGATAAATGTCGGTCAGGTCGGAAACCGCGTGGCGCGTTTCTGCCTTGTCGACGAACGTGCCGACGTAGCGCGTGGTCGGGCTGTTGAAATGCAGCCTAGCGATCGTCTTGCGATTGTTGTCGTCGAGCAGGATCGCGCAATAGGATTTTGAATCGCGGATCACGATACGGTTAGGCGCAACGTGCCGCGCGGCGATTGCCTGAACGATACGGAAGCCGCCGATTTCGTCCTCGGTGGTGATCACGCCATCGCCCTCCGACATATCGTCCGACGCGCCCTCATCGATGATCTCGGGCGCGGGATTGGCGACGTCGAGTGCGGAGGTGAGGCGGTCGTTCACGCGATCACGGATGAACGATGCGATGGTGTTGGTCAGCGTCGCGTGAAGCTGCTCCTTCACCGCCGCGGTGATCCGGCCGACCTGCACGCGCGCCGCCATCGATTGAAGCTTCAGGCGGCTCGCCTCGGCGACGATCGAGTCGATGTCGAAATGCGCGCGGGCGAAGCGCTCGATCGTCGTCGGGTCGGTCCGTTTCAGCGCGTTCATCGAGAAAGCGAAGAACGGCTTGTCATCCATCTTGTTCGGCTGTTCGATGTCCGAATAGAATTGGTAGATCACGCCGTTGGTCAGGATCGCAACGCGCGCGTCGGTCGTCGCGAAATAGCGGAACAGCTGCGACGCGTGTTTCAGGTCCAGTTCGACCGAGGACGGCTTGCATTCGATCAGGATGCTTAGCCGACCATCGATGCAGATGGCATAGTCGACCTTTTCGCCCTTTTTGATCCCGACATCGGCGGTGAATTCCGGGATAACCTCAGACGGGTTGAACACGTCGTAGCCGAGCGCCTGGAGGAACGGCATGACCAGCGCGGTCTTTGCCGCTTCTTCGGTCAGCAGCAGCTCACGATGCTGCGCTGTGCGCTTCTCAAGCTCGATCAGCCGTGACGCCAGTTCCATGCGTTGCTCCCCCCGATTGACGAGCGAGGCTGGCGATTTTCGCTTGTTTGTTCAATCCCCTGATGACCGTTCTTTGCAAGTTAGGCTCTTGGTTAAGGGAAACTCCGTCCGATACGGATCGGATGGAGTTTGGAAGGGCCTCCAGCGTCGCGGCGAAGCCGCGCCGTCGGACGGACGGGCGGGAAATTTGTCCCGCCCGTCCGCCGTCCGGGCTTTGGCTGATCGCCGCCTACCGCTTCGCGTTAGGTGGCTGCCAAAGCCGCGAGCAGCAACAGCGCGACAATGTTAGTAATCTTGATCATCGGGTTCACCGCCGGGCCCGCCGTGTCTTTGTACGGATCGCCGACGGTGTCGCCGGTCACCGCGGCTTTGTGCGCCTCGCTGCCCTTGCCGCCGTGATTGCCGTCCTCGATGTATTTCTTCGCATTGTCCCACGCGCCGCCGCCGCTGGTCATCGAGATCGCCACGAACAACCCCGACACGATCACGCCGAGCAGCATCGCGCCGAGTGCGGCAAACCCCGCCGCCTGCCCCGCCACCAAGGTGATGGCGTAGTACAGCGCGATCGGCGACAGCACCGGCAGCAATGAGGGTACGATCATCTCCTTGATCGCGGCCTTTGTCACCAGATCGACCGTGCGGCCATAGTTCGGGCGGCTGGTGCCGAGCATGATGCCGGGGTTGTTGCGGAATTGCTCGCGCACTTCCTCCACCACCGCCCCCGCTGCGCGGCCGACCGCAGTCATGCCGAACGCGCCGAACAGATACGGCAGCAACGCGCCGAGCAGCAGCCCGACGATGACGTAGGGGTTGGACAGGCTGAAATCGACCGTGATGTCGGGGAAATACGTCTGCAGATCGGTCGTGTATGCGCCGAACAGCACCAGCGCCGCCAGACCCGCCGAGCCGATCGCATAGCCCTTCGTCACCGCCTTGGTCGTATTGCCGACCGCGTCCAGCGCGTCGGTGCGGTGGCGAACGTCGTCGGGCAGGCCCGCCATTTCGGCGATGCCCCCGGCGTTGTCGGTGACCGGGCCATAGGCGTCCAATGCCACGACCATCCCGGCCTGCGACAGCATCGCGGTCGCCGCAAAGGCGATGCCGATGATGCCCGCTAGCTGGTACGACACGATGACCGCGACGACGATGACGAGCGTCGGCAGCGCGGTGGATTCAAGGCTGATCGCCAGACCCTGAATCACGTTGGTGCCGTGGCCGGTTTCCGACGCCTTCGCGATCGACTTCACCGGGCGATAGTTGGTGCCGGTGTAATATTCGGTGATCCAGACGAGCAGCCCGGTGACCGCAAGCCCGACCAGCGAGCACCAGAACAGATCCATGCCGGTGAAGCTGGTGCCTGCGATCGGTGCGGCGTTGTTGGGCAGGTCGCTGGTCAACGCGTCGGTGCCCGCATCGAGGAAGCCCGCGCCGCCGATCACCGCATTAAGGTCGCCCAGCACATAGTGCATGGCTAGATAGATTGCCGGGATCGACAGGATCGCGCTGGTCCAGAAGCCCTTGTACAGCGCCCCCATGATGCTGCCCTTGCCGAGCCGCACGAAATAGGTGCCGATGATCGAGGTGATGATGCACACCCCGCCGATGATCAGCGGCAGCGTCATCAGCCGCATCAGTTCCGCCGCGTCGGCGGTGATCAGCAGCGCGATCGAGATCATCGTCACGCCCAGCGTCACGACATAGGTTTCGAACAGATCGGCGGCCATGCCCGCGCAATCGCCGACGTTGTCGCCGACGTTGTCCGCGATGACCGCGGGGTTGCGGGGATCGTCCTCGGGGATGCCCGCTTCGACCTTGCCCACCAGATCGGCGCCGACGTCGGCCGCCTTAGTGAAGATGCCGCCGCCCAGACGCGCGAAAATCGAAATGAGCGATGCGCCGAACGCCAGCGCGGTCAGCGCCTCGACGATTTCGCGCGCGTTGGGGGCCAGCGCCTCCGGCCCGGTCAGATACCAGAAGAAGCCCGCGATCGAGAGCAGGCCGAGCCCCGCGACGAGCATTCCCGTCACCGCGCCCGAGCGGAACGCCATCGTCAGGCCGCCCTGCAGGCTGGTGCGCGCAGCCTCCGCAGTGCGCACGTTGGCGCGGACCGAGATGTTCATGCCGACATAGCCCGCGACGCCCGACAGCACCGCGCCAATGACGAATCCGACCGTGGAAAGTACGCCCAAGGTGATCGCCAGGATTACCGCGACGATGACGCCGACGATCGCAATGGTGGTGTATTGGCGGCCCAGATAGGCCTTTGCGCCTTCCTGAATGGCGGACGCGATGTCCTGCATCTTTTCATTGCCGGGCGAGGCGCGGAGCACCTGCTGGCTGGTGACGAAACCATAGACCACGGCCAACAGGCCGCAGAGAATGGCGATATAGACTGGCGTCATCGCGTGGCTATCCCCTCTTCGTTTCCGCACGGCCTCTGATGAGCCGCAATCCTCGGTTGCGGGAGGGGTAGAGGCCGCGTTTCGTCAGCGCAAGCAGGCTTGATGCTCGAATCCGAGGGTTTTCGGCAGCGGGACGGGCGCGTCGCCGTTCGTTAGCGATAAGCCCGCGCCATCGGCGAACGCGCCGATCCGCGTGGCGGGAGCGGCGGGGCGCTCGTCCGGGGCCAGCGCGAACAGCAACTGGTAGTCGTCGCCCGCGGTCGCGGCGGGAAGCGCGTCGTCGCCAGCGAAGGCGCGATACGCGGCCGACAGGGGTACGCGTGCCAGGTCGATCGTCACCGCCAGCCCGCTCGCGACCGCCATGCGCGCCGCGTCGATCAGCAGGCCGTCGGACACGTCCATCATCGCGTGGACCTGCGGGGCGAGCAATTTCCCTTCCGCGATCCGTGGGTGCGGACGGCGATAGGCGGCAAGCAGGTTGGCCGGTCCTTCGGTCCCTCGCGCGATGGCGAGGCCCGCCCCTGCGTCGCCGATCGTGCCGGTGACCCAGAGCGTGTCGCCCGCTTGCGCGCCTGATCGCGGCGGGGCGATGGCGTCGACGCCGATCGCAGTGAGCGTAATGACACGCGGCGCGCCGGGCGGGAGCGAAATGGTGTCGCCGCCGAGCAGCCGGCAGTCCAGCGCCGCGAGCGCCGCGGCGAACCCGGCGAGGAACGCGCGGTCCCACGCATCGTCGGTCAGCGGGTGGTTGAGGAGGACGCCTTCGGGCGTCGCGCCCTTGGCGGCGAGATCGGACAGGTTCGTCGCGACCAGCTTCCACGCGACGTCGTCGGGCGGGTCGGTGGGGAGGAAATGGACGCCCTCGACCAAAGTATCGGTGGTGAGCGTGTACGGTCCGAGCGTCGCGGTGTCGTCGGCCAGGCCATGCGCGCCGCGGTGGAGCGGCAGGCGGCGCAGGGCGGCGATGAATTCGGCTTCGGTCACTTCTTATTCCTCCCCGGTACAGAGAGGGGGACCGCCCGCCTCTTCGGCGGGTGGTGGAGGGACAGCCAAGCAGGACCGGGGCTTGTGGCTGCCCCTCCCCCACTTCGTGGTCCCCCTCCCCGTTCCGGGGAGGAATTGGTCACGCGCGCACATCTTTCGCGATTCCGTCGAGCAGCCCGTTGACGAACCCCTTCTCGCGCTTGTCGTAGAAGGCGTCGGCCACGTCGACATATTCGGTGATCACCGCCCCCACCGGCACGTCGGCGCGGGCGAGCAGTTCGTACGTCCCGGCGCGGAGGATCGCCTTCATCGGCTTGTCGAGCCGCGCCAGCGTCCAGCCGCTCGCCAGCTTTTTTTCGATCAGCAGGTCGATCTCGCCGCTTCGCGCGTGCGCGCCGGTGACCAGATCGTCGAAGAAATCGATATCGGCCTCGGCATATTCGGCATCCTCGATCGTCGCCCCCAAGCGGTGATTGTGGAATTCGGTGAGCAGGACGGCCATCGCGGTGCCCTCCATCTCATGCTGGTACAAGGCCTGGACGGCGGCGAGGCGCGCGGCGGCGCGGGCCTTCGATCGTGTATTGGTGCGGGACATGGGCGAACGCCTATGCTCCTAGTGGTTCAACCGCAACCGTAGCGCGACCGACTTCGCGTGCGCAGGCAGCCCCTCGGCATTGGCCAGCGCGACCGTCGCCGGGCCGAGTTTGCGCAAGGCGGCTTCGTCGAGTTGCAGGAAACTGGTGCGCTTCATGAAATCGGCGACGCCCAGCCCGCTGGCGAAGCGCGCACGGCGACCGGTGGGGAGGACGTGGTTCGGCCCCGCGACATAGTCGCCGATCGCCTCGGGCGTGTGCCGCCCGAGAAACGCGGACCCGGCGTGGCGCAACAGGTCGAACAGCGCCTGCGGATCGTCGCACGCGAATTCGACGTGTTCGGGCGCGAGCCGGTCGACGAAGGGGATCGCTTCGTCCAGCGTCTGTGTCACGACGACCGCGCCGTTGGTTTCCCAAGCGGTGCGCGCGACCTGTTCGGTAGCGAGCGTGCCGAGTTGCGCCTCGACCGCCGCCGCCACCGCATCGGCAAAGTCCGCATCGTCGGTGAACAGGATCGATTGCGTCGTCACGTCATGTTCGGCCTGGCTGAGCAGGTCGGCGGCGATCCAGTCGGGATCGTTCTTGCCATCGGCGACGACGACGATCTCGCTCGGCCCCGCGACCATATCGATCCCCACGACGCCGTATACCTGCCGTTTGGCCTCCGCGACCCAGGCGTTGCCGGGACCGGTGACGACATCGACCGCGGCGATCCGACCGGTGCCCCAGGCCAGCGCCGCGATCGCCTGCGCGCCGCCGATGCGCCAAACCTCGTCCGCGCCGCCGAGGTGCGCCGCGGCGAGGACGAGCGGTGCGATTTCACCGTTCGGGGTCGGCGTGACGACCACCAGCCGCTCGACGCCCGCGACCTTTGCCGGAATCGCGTTCATCAGCAGCGTGGACGGATAGGCCGCGCGTCCGCCGGGGACGTAGACACCCGCCGCATCGACCGCACGCCACCGCGCGCCGAGCCGGACGCCCGCGGCGTCGGTGAAGGCGCTGTCCTCCGGCCGCTGTTTCTCGTGATACGCCCGGATGCGGGTGGCGGCGAGTTCGAGCGCGATGCGCAACTCGGGATCGAGCGCCTCGAACGCCGCCGCACAATCCGCCAGCGGCACCTGCCACCCGGTCACATCGAGATCGTGGCCGTCGAACTTCTGGGTGAACGCGCGGAGGGCGGCGTCGCCCTCGTCGCGGACGCTACGCAGGATCGTGGATACATCGCGCGTCACGTCAGCCGAGGATTCGCGGCGCGCATCCACGAGTGTAGCGAAGGCTGCAGCGAAATCAGCGTCCGCAGTCGAAAGGCGAATCATGCCGCAGCGCGCCGGAACGCCTCCACTAGCGGCACGACCTCCGCCCGCGTCTTCATCGCCGCGCGGTTGACCACCAGGCGCGAGGTCACGTCCATGATCCGCTCGAACTCGACCAGCCCGTTCTCCTTCAGCGTTCGGCCCGACGACACCAGATCGACGATCCGCGGCGCGAGGCCGAGCGTCGGCGCCAGTTCCATCGCGCCGTTCAGCTTGATGCACTCCGCCTGCACGCCGCGTTTTGCAAAGTGGGCCGCGGTGACGTGTGGGTATTTGGTTGCGACGCGGACGTGGCTCCATCCGCGCGGGTCGTCGGTCGCGGCAAGGTCGGCGGGCTCGGCGACCGACAGGCGGCAATGCCCGATGCCGAGATCGACCGGCGCGTACAGTTCGGAATAGGCGAATTCGGCCAGCACGTCGGACCCGACGATGCCGAGCTGCGCCGCGCCGTGCGCCACGAAAGTCGCGACGTCGAACGCGCGGACGCGGATCAGCTCGATCCCCGGCGTATCGGTGGTGAAGCGCAGTGCGCGGCTGTCCTCGTCGCCGAACGCGGCCTCGGGCACGATGCCCGCGGCGGCGAGCAACGGCAGCGCCTCGGCCAGGATGCGCCCCTTGGGCACGGCGATCACGATAGGGCTGGTCACGGCCGGGCTTTACGCAGGCCCCCGTGCAGGCGCAACAGACGCAGACGGAGGGATATCGATGGGACACGAAGCCGAGAACCGACAGTCGTTCCACGTCCAGGCAGGCTATTGCACCGCGATGGCCGCGCCGGTCACCGCGCGCATCGCGACGGTGCTGGCCGACGCGCTCGACCGGACAAGCGAAACCGGGCGGCGCGTGCTCGACTGGCCGGGCGAGCCGGTGGCGGACGCGCTGGTGCTGCGGTTGATCGGCGGGTTCCATGCGCTGCACCGGCGCGGCGTCGATCCGGCGCTGTCCCGCGTGTTCACCGGCGAGGTCGCCGATTCCGCTTCGGTGATCGACACGCTCCGCGCGACGCTGCGCACCCACGATGCCGATCTGCTGCCATGGCTCGACGGCCCGCCGCAGACCAACGAGGCGGGGCGGTCCGCGGGGCTGATGACCGGGCTGCTGCATATCGCTGAACACTACGGTCCCCGCGTCGGATTGCTCGAGATCGGATCGAGCGCAGGATTGAACCTGCTGATCGACCGTTACGCCTTCGACCTCGGCGGCGTCCGCGCCGGGCCGGGCGATGCCGAACTGACGATCCGCCCGGACTGGCGCGGCCCCCCGCCGCCCGCCGTGCCGATCGCGATCGAGAGCGTGCGCGGGGTGGACATCGCCCCCGTCGACGTGCGCGATTCCGCCCCGGCCGAACGGCTGGAGGCCTATGTCTGGGTCGAGAATATCGAACGGCAGGAGCGACTGGCGACCGCGATCGACATGGTGCGGCGGCATAGCGTAAGCCTAGATCAGGGCGACGCCGCGGCGTGGGTCGAGGCGCGGCTCGCGGAGCCGCAACCCGCGGGCGTCACGCGCGTGCTGATGCATTCGGTCGTCTGGCAATACCTTCCGCCGCCCACGCAGGCGCGCATCCGCGACGCGATGGACGCCGCGGGTGCGCGCGCCACGCCCGATCGCCCGCTCGGCTGGGTGATGATGGAGCCCAACCGCGACCTCCACCGCCACGAAGTCCGCGTCCGCGGCTGGCCCGGCGACCGCGCGATGGAGCTGGTCGCGCTCACCCACGCGCACGGCGCCTGGGTCGAAGGACTCGCGCCGCCGTATGAGACGCGCGACTACGTCATGCGGCGTGGGCCGTATGAAGCGGACGCCACAGCCACACCTTAACCGATTATCCAGCTTCGTCCGCGACAATGCGCAGATGGCTGACGATGCCGATCCGATGCGCAACCCGCGCAGCAGCGTAATCATCCGCGCCTTGATCGAGGTGCCCGGCGTCCAATCCGAACGCCGCGTGCGCAATCTGTCGGCCACCGGCGCATGCGTCGACGATGACGGCACACTGGCGACGGGCATGATCCTTCGCGTGTCGATGGGCAGCATCCATGCGATCGAGGCCGAGGTCATGTGGACCCGCGCGACGCTGGCCGGCATCCGCTTCGCCTGGCCGGTCGATCTGCGGGAGGCGCGTCGCCCGCGCGGCAGCGCCGCCCGCTTCACCGCCGCGGCGGGATGGGTGGTGGAGGTCGACGACCCGTATCGGCGCCGCGGCTGACCCCGCGTCTCCCGTCGCGGCCCACGCGCGGAGCCATCTCGATCCCGGAGAGTTCACACGCACGGCGACCGCTTGCCGGGCGACCCGCGCATCCGTTTCCACCTTTCTCCAAAGGCCCGCCGCATGACCATCGCCCGAAAGCGCGTCGAGAACGGCGGCCTGATCCTGTTCCTCTTCATCATCACGGTGGCGCTGGCGCTGATCGTGTCGAACTTCATCGGCGCATTGCTGTGGGCGGCGCTGGCGGCGTTGCTGTTTCAGCCGTTGTTCCAGCGGATGTTGGCGCGCTGGCCCGGCCGCCGCAATACCGCCGCGGCGGTCACGATGTTGATCATCACGGTCGCGGTGATCATTCCGGCGATGGTCCTCGCCAGCCTGGTCGTGGAGCAGGCGGCGGGCGTCTATGTCCAGATGCGCAGTGGGCAGATCAACTTCGCGTCATACTTTCAGCAGGTGCAGGACGCACTGCCCGATCGTCTGCAGCGCGCGCTCAGCAGCTCGGGCCTCGACAGTTTCGAAAACATCCAGACGCGGCTGTCGCAGGCGCTCAGCAGCAGCGTCAGCACCATCGCGCGGCAGGCGCTGTCGATCGGCGCGAACGCTGCCGCCTTTTTGCTGGCGTTCGGCGTCGGGCTGTACGTCACTTATTTCCTGCTGCGCGACGGGGAGCGCATCGGCCCGGCGATCGTCCGCGCGCTGCCGCTGGAGCCGTCGGTGGCCCGGCGCATCGCGGACAAGTTCGTCGCGGTCGTGCGCGCCACGATCAAGGGATCGGGCGTCGTCGCGCTGGTGCAGGGCGCGCTGGGCGCGATCACCTTCTGGATCGTTGGCCTGCCCGCGGCATTGCTGTGGGGAATGCTGATGGCGATCGCCGGATTGCTGCCCGCGGTTGGCCCGGCGATCATATGGGCGCCGGTCGCGATCTATCTGCTGGCGACGGGCGCAATCTGGCAGGCGATCGTCGTAGCGCTGTCGGGCGTGCTGCTGATCGGGCTGGCCGACAACATCCTGCGCCCGATCCTGGTCGGCCGCGACACCGGCATTCCCGACTGGCTGGTGTTGGTCACGACACTGGGCGGCATCAACCTGGTGGGCTTAAGCGGCATCGTCGTCGGCCCGCTGGCGGGCGCGCTGTTCATCACCGGCTGGCAGATCCTGACCGAGCAGCGGTTGGGGCGGGTCGAGGATGACGCGGTCGAATGAGCGGGCCGCTCCAACACCCCCATGCAACATCGGCCTCTCCCGCGTTCGTTGCAGGAGCCGTGTGGCATCGTATAGCCGCTGCCTATCGCCAAAGCCGTGCTATCAACCGTTCGCCAACCGGATCGTAGCTGGCAAGGTCGGATCGCGTGAACGGAAAAAAGTCGTTCCGCCCGAAATAGGCTTCGCTTAACTCCGCGAAATATTCGGCTGCGTTGTTGCGGGCATAGGCATCGCTGATCGAACCGTCGTGCCGTTTTACGCGTCGATAAAGGCCGCTCTCCATCGCTTGACGGTAAGTCGCGTGTATATCCGCGCGGTCTTGCTTCGACAGCCGCGCTTGATAAGCGTGCGCAAGTTCGTGCAGCACGGCACTCGGTTGAACCTTCACCGTCTCTACAAACATGCCCGCATCGGACAATTCGATGGCGTTCAGCATTTCCACCGTCCGGCCATGCGCGACGAGCCAGTCGGGATCGGGATGGAACATGCCGCCGGGACCGGCATGGTCGTGAAGGAAGATCGGCGTCGAACGTACTTGCGCCAAAGATGCTGGCGGCAGGGCGGTTTCCGTCTGTTCAAACAGTCGCGAAAGCGTGACGAGGGCGGTCTTTGCAGGTTCAGCGCCGGGATCGAGCGCCTGATCGACGAAAACGTGCCATCCGGGGCGGACGGCCACCGAGCGATAGCGGCTCGTACCGACGTAGGTTCCGGAGGATATTTCGTCGATTAGCACCGTTCGCCGACAACGGCCCTTCGGATCGGTCAACACGAACGTATGGCCCACAAAGGTCTCGAGCGAGATATGCGCGCCGGGGGCGATCGTACCGAAATGGACCTGCTTGCCCTTCGAATCGATCCACGACAGTAAAAGTGGGAGCCGCTCACCATTCTGAAAGGCGTGGTTGACGGGGCGGGCCACGGCGTCCGTCGTCTGCAACGCCGAAAGACGCGCGCATGTCGGTGACGCAACAGCGATACTCGAGAGCAGCAGGGCAACGACGATCAATACAGGCCTCCTCGCAAGGTGCCCTTACTATGCGCCTGTAATTGCGGCAGTTCCGGGGCGGGCTGCACCACCGCGAACCTAAGCTCTAAACCGGCATCCCCTGCAGCAGTTTCGGCAGCGCGCCGCTCTCGCCGCGCGCTTCCGCCATGAAGCGCGCCTTCAGCGGGGGGATGCGGTCGACGGCGGAGATGCCGAGGCGGCGGACGGCGCTGGCGGTCTTGCCGGGGATGCCGAACAGGCGGGTTAGTGTGTCGGTGGCGGTCGCGACCAGGAACGTGTCGAGGCTGCGCCATTTCTGATAGCGGTCAAGCAGTTGCGCATCGCCCTGCTCCAGCCCCAGCCGCCGCCCCTCGACCAGCACCTCGGCAAGTGCTGCGACATCGCGGAAGCCTAGGTTCAGCCCCTGACCCGCGATCGGATGAATGCCGTGCCCCGCGTCGCCGACCAGCGCGAGCCGCGTATCGGTGATGCGCGCGGCATGATGGAAACCGAGGGGATAGGTCGCGCGGGGACTCGCGTCGGACAGCGTGCCGAGGAACCCGCCCATCATTTTCTCCGCCTCGGCCAGGAACGCGCGATCCGACAGCTTGAGCATCGCGGGCGCGTCGTCGGCCTTGACGGTCCACACGATCGCCGAGCGGTGGCCGATCGCGTCGTCGGGCAACGGCAGCAGCGCGAACGGGCCGGAGGAATAGAAGATCTCGTAGGCGATGTCCTCGTGCGGCTGCTCGTGGTGGAACGCGCCGATGATCGCCGCGTGATTGTAGCGCCAGTTGGCGACGGTGATCCCCGCTGCCTGCCGCGTCGGCGAGTTGCGGCCCTCGGCGGCGACGAGCAGCGACGCGGTGGCCGTCGTGCCGTCGCTGAGCGTCGCGCGGACCTCGGCCGCGTCGCGCGTCACGTGCGTGGCGCAGGTCTTCATCCGCAGGTCGACGCCCTTCGCGTCTCGCGCCGCCTCGTACAACGTCGTCCGCAGCAAGCGATTCTCGTACATCGTGCCGAGCGCATCGTCGTCCGCATCGGGAATGAAATCGAGCTTGCCCGGCGCCAGGCCGTCGCTCACCCGAATCTGCCGGATCGCACAGCCCTGCCCCGCGATCTTCGCCCCCACCCCGATCGCGTCGAGCATCCGGTGGCTGGCGCTCGCCACCGCCGACGCGCGGCCGTCGAACCCCGCCGCCAGCGTGACCGCGGGGTCGGCCGGATCGACGACGATCGCGGTCAGGCCGTGCGTATCGAGCGCCACCGCCAGCGTCGAGCCGACCAGCCCGCCGCCAAGGATAAGGACATCAGCGTGTTCCATCCGCCACGCTCTAGCGTGATAGCGTGCCCAAGCCAACGCGGACGGCTTGACGCCGGACTCGCCGAGGCAGATTAATTCACCGGGCTTTTTCGGGGATTTCAGATGGCGAGCCGGGCTGACGCGTCCCGAAGAGAAACGGGGCTTTGGCGCGAGACGGTGAAGGCGGGGGCGGTGCGCAGCGGCGCGCTGGTGACGGCGTGCGCGCTGTTCGCGCTGACCTTGCTGATGGCGCTGGCGCTGGCGAGCTACAAGCCCGGCGATCCGTCGCTCAATACCTCCGCGGGCACGATCGGGAACCTGATCGGAGCGCCGGGCGCATGGTTCGCCGATCTGGCGCTGACGCTGCTTGGCCCGGCGGTGGCGTTGCTGCTGCCGGTCGCGCCGATCGTCGCGCTGCGGCTGTGGCGCGATCAGCCTGCGGGCGCATGGGGTCGCACGTTGCGCGGCGCGGGTGTCGGCGTGGCGCTGATGGCGACTGCGCTCGCCTGCGTCGACGACGAAGCCGTGCTGGCGCTGCCGTTCGGCTGGGGCGGCGCGGTCGGTTCGGGCGTGGTGGCGGGCGCGCGCTGGGCGCTGGCCTTTGCGAACGATGCGCGGATCACGTGGTGGAGCATTGTCGCGCTGGGCGTCGTCACCGGGACAAGCGGTGCGATCGTCTGGGCGCGCAGCCTGGAGATCGACATGCCGCGCCGCTGGCGCGACCGCCGCCTCGCGCTGCCCGCGCCGCGTGGCGGGCAGGACGACGCCGACACGCCGCTGCAACTGGTGCGTCGGCCGGTCACGCCGCGTCCGCTCGCGCAACCCGATCCGCGTCCCGGCCCGGTCATCGCAGACCGCAATATTGCGCCAGCCCAGCCCGCCAAGGCGAAGCCGCGCCAGACGCAGCTCGATCTGCGCGACAATTACAAACTTCCGTCGCTCGACCTGCTGACCCCCGCCCCGCCCTCCCCCAACGTCGGGATCGACAAGGCCGCGCTCGAACGCAACGCCCGGTTGCTCGAAACCGTACTCGACGATTTCAAGGTGAAGGGTTCGATCACCGAGGTCCGGCCCGGCCCGGTCGTGACGATGTACGAGCTCGAACCCGAATCGGGCGTGAAGGCCAGCCGCGTGATCGCGCTGGCCGACGATATCGCGCGCAACATGAGTGCGATCTCCGCGCGCGTCGCGACCATCCCCGGCCGCACCGTGATCGGCATCGAGCTGCCCAATGCGAAGCGCGAATCGGTGTCGCTGCACGAACTCGTCGGGTCGCAGACATTCGAGGATCAGAACGCGCAACTTCCTGTTATTCTTGGGAAGAATATCGCCGGCGATCCGGTCATCGCCGATCTGGCGCCGATGCCGCATCTGCTGGTCGCGGGCACCACTGGCTCTGGCAAATCGGTCGGCCTGAACTGCATGATCCTGTCGCTGCTGTACCGGCTGACCCCCGATCAGTGCCGCATGATCATGATCGATCCCAAGATGCTCGAACTGAGCATGTACGACGACATTCCGCATCTGCTTTCCCCCGTCGTCACCGATCCCGCGAAGGCGGTCCGCGCCCTCAAATGGGCGGTCGAGCAGATGGAGGATCGCTATCGGCAGATGTCGTCGCTCGGCGTGCGCAGCCTCGCGGGCTTCAACGACAAGATCCGCACGAGCCGCGCCAAGGGCCAGCCGCTCGGCCGCCGCGTGCAGACCGGTTTCAATCCCGAGACCGGCGCACCGATCTATGAGGAGGAGAAGCTCGAATACGACGTGCTGCCGCAGATCGTGGTGATCGTCGACGAGCTCGCCGACCTGATGATGACCGCGGGCAAGGAAGTCGAATTCCTGATCCAGCGGCTCGCACAAAAGGCGCGCGCGGCGGGCATCCACCTCATCATGGCGACGCAGCGCCCCTCGGTCGACGTCATCACCGGCGTCATCAAGGCGAATTTGCCGACCCGCATCAGCTTCCACGTCACGTCGAAGATCGATTCGCGCACCATCCTGGGCGAACAGGGTGCCGAGCAACTGCTCGGCAAGGGCGACATGCTCTACATGCCCGGCGGCAAGGGGATCGTCCGCGTCCACGGTCCCTTCGTCAGCGACGACGAAGTCCGCGCGGTGACCGATCACTGGCGCGCGCAAGGGACGCCCGACTACATCACGTCGGTCACCGAAGAACCCGAACAGAGCTTCGACTTGGACGGTGCGCCTACGGGTGAGGATTCCGCGGAGGATCAGCAATATCGGTCGGCGATCCAGCTGGTGTGCGAATCGCAAAAGGCCTCGACCAGCTGGCTTCAGCGCCAGCTCCGCATCGGCTACAATTCCGCCGCCCGGTTGATCGAGCGGATGGAAAAAGACGGCATCGTCGGCCGCCCCGACCACGTCGGAAGACGCGAAGTCCTGCGCGATGCCGACGGGCATGCGATCTGAGGGGGATTCCCCTCGACTCACCAATGTGTCATCTTCGTCTGAAGGAGGTCTTGATGGACCGCTTGCTCCAGCGCCAGCAGATCGATCAGAATTATGATGCGTTCCAGCGCGTGCTCGGTGTCGTGCTCGCCACTCACCGCGACGAACATGCGCTCATTCGCGATCGTGAAATCATCGGCTATTTCACGTCCGCCGGCGACGCCTATCGCGCCGGCCTGCGCCGGTTTCCCGATCACCGTTTTTCGATTCAAGAAGTAACCGACGAACCTATCGACCTGGGACTTCATTCGCACGTCCGCGGTGATTGAATGGCGACGAACCGGTCGTCGGATTGTCCTTGATATCGACATTCTGCGGCCCGACCCGGCGACCGACCTGACGGCGGTGCGCGTGGTCGCGCTGCTGGACACTGGTGCAACGTCATCTGGCGTGGCCAAGCGTATCGCCGACGAACTTCGATTGCCGTCGATTGGCAAGGAACCGATCAACACGGCGGGCGGCACAATCCTCGCCGAGCGATTTCTGTTCCGGGTAGCCTTTCCAATCAGCGGATCGTTCCCGCATGTGTTTGACGACATTACCGGCTTCGAATTGACCGACCACGGAAGCTTTCAGGCGGTGCTAGGGATGGATGTGCTTTGCCGATGCGACTTTACGATGCAGCGAAACGGAGACTGCACGTTACGGTTCTGAGTAATGAGCTGCGGGCTAATTAAGGTTCGCGGCAAAGAACTTTTCTG
Organism: Sphingomonas sp. SUN019; assembly: GCF_024758705.1. Taxonomy (NCBI): domain Bacteria; kingdom Pseudomonadati; phylum Pseudomonadota; class Alphaproteobacteria; order Sphingomonadales; family Sphingomonadaceae; genus Sphingomonas; species Sphingomonas sp. SUN019. The sequence continues at coordinate 2,262,508 of NZ_CP096971.1, forward strand.
TCCGCTCGTCCGCCAGCTTCGCCGCTTCATCCGCCCGCCGCTCGCCGAACTCGGTGGCGAAGCCGTGGTCTTCGCCGGGATAGTCGAAGATCGTCACCTTGGGGTGATCGTCCAATCCCTCGTGCATCCGCCGTTGCGCCGCCTTGTCGACGAAATGATCCTCCTCCGGCACATGCAGTAGCATCGGATGCGCGATCGCATGCTTCTCGCCCAGCAGGCCGTCGATCCCGACGCCATAGTAGCCGACGCTGGCATCCACGTCGGTGCGCGCCGCGGTCATGAAGGCCAATCGCCCGCCAAGACAATACCCGACCGCGCCGACCTTGCCCCCCGCACCCAGTTCACCGCGCGCGAAGCGGATCGTCGCTTCGATGTCGGCGACGCCCTTGTCCTGATCGAACTGTCCCATCAGCGCCAGCGCGCGGTCGAACTCGGGCGTCACGTCAGGGTCTAGTTGGACGCCCGGCTCGATCCGCCAGAACAGATCGGGTGCAATCGCCAGATAGCCCTGTTCGGCCAACCGGTCGCACTTGCTGCGAATGCCGGGATTCACCCCGAAAATCTCTTGGATGACGATGATCGCTGCGGTCGGCGCGCCCGCCGGGTCCGCGCGATAGGCATTGAAGCTGCCGGTGTGATCCAGCGTTTCGATCGTCACGTCGGTCATCCATCAATCCTTGCAAAGCGCCGCTCGTGATCGAGCAGCCAGTTCTTGGTCGCGATTCCCTCGCCCGCCGAATAATGTCCACTTCCGCCGACGATTCGATGACAAGGAACGACTATCGGCAGTGGATTCTTGCGGCACGCCTGACCGATCGCGCGCGCACTCGATCCGATCCGCGTGGCGACTGCGCCGTAACTCGCGGTTTCTCCCGCCGCGACTGCGACGATCGCGGCGCGCAACGCCTCTCCGCGCGGGGTACTCAGCGGTGCGAGCGGCAGATCGAAAGTGATACGCTCGCCCGCGAAATATTCCTGCAACTGGTTGGCCGCAGCGCGCACCGCAGCGCTCGACGCCCGCTTCGCCGCGCCGTCCCGGTCGATCGCGATCCGGCTGATCGACTCATCCCCCTCGATCCGAACGAATCCGATCGGCGTTGCGATAATCGCATGATCGCGCGCATACATGGACCCACGGTAATCCGCCGACGCGATCGGCTCAACCACCACGGAGCGAACGACCATGAAAGTGACCCCATGAAAGTTACGATAGAGGTCGATTGCACGCCCGAGGAAGCGCGGCGCATGATGGGACTGCCCGACCTGACGCCGCTCCACGATCGCTACATCGCGATGATGCAGGACGCGATGGAAGGCAGTGTGCGCCCCGAACTGCTGGAGAACATGATCAAGAGCTGGGCGCCGATGGGCGATGCGGGCATGTCGTTCTGGCGCAAGATGATCGAGGCCGGGACGGGCGGAAAGCCGGGCTGACGATGGACACGATCTTTGCGGTGTCGAGCGGCCGCCCGCCCGCGGCCATCGCGGTCGTGCGGGTAAGCGGGGCGGCCGCGTCCGCAGCCGGTCTGGCGTTGGCGGGAGCATTGCCGACGCCGCGACGCGCGTCGATGCGCGCGTTGCGCGCTGTGGACGGCGTATTGCTGGATCATGCCTTGCTGTTGTGGTTTCCGGGACCGGCGACCGCGACGGGGGAGGATTTGCTCGAACTGCATCTGCATGGCGGGCGGGCGGTGGTCGACGCGGTCGAACAGTCGCTCGGCGCATTACCAGGTCTGCGGGCGGCGGAGCCCGGCGAGTTCACCCGGCGCGCGCTGACCAATGGGCGGATCGATCTGGCGCAGGCGCAAGGGCTCGCTGACCTGCTCGAGGCGGAAACCGAGGATCAACGGCGCGCCGCGATCAGTGCGGCCGACGGTGTACTCAGCCGATCGGTGCATGGCTGGCTGGATACGCTGTCCGGCATCGCCGCTCAGGTGGAAGCGACGCTCGATTTTTCTGACGAGGATGATGTCGCGACGCCCGACCTCTCATCACTCGACACGGCGACCAGAGCGTGGATCGCCGAAGTCGCCGCGCTGCTCGATCAGCCCTCGGTCGAGCGTCTTCGCGAAGGTGCGCGCATCGTTCTCGCCGGGCCACCAAATGCGGGCAAGTCCTCGCTCTTCAACGCGTTGCTGGATCGCGAGGCGGCGATCGTTACGCCGATCGCGGGCACCACGCGCGACCTGATCGAGGCGACCGTCGTGCGCGGTGGACAGGTCTATACGTTGGTCGACACCGCTGGCCTGGCCGACTACACCGATGATCCGGTCGAGCGGATTGGGATCGACCGTGCACACCGAGCGACGCTAAGCGCCGATCTGATCCTGTGGCTCGACGACCAGCCGCCGCCGGACCGCCCTGCCCTGGCGCTTCACGCCCGCGCGGACGTGCCCGGTCGCGAGACGGTTTCGGCCGACCGGCAGCCGGTATCGATCGCTCATCCCGCCAGTGTCGCCGCCCTGTGGGAAGCGATCGCCGCGAAGGTGGGTACGATCTACATCGCCCCCGGCGCGATGATCCTGGCGCGGTCGCAACGCGACGCCATCGAAACCGCGTTGACCGCTTTGCGCCTCGACGGATTTGCCGACGACCTGCTGATTCGCGCCGAGGGGCTGCGCCGGGCTAGTCACGCGCTGGCGCAGCTACTAGGGACCAACGCGACCGAGGCGATGCTCGACGCGCTGTTCGGACGCTTTTGCATCGGAAAGTGATGTTTCACGTGGAACAATCGTTCGACGTATTGGTGATCGGCGGCGGCCATGCAGGAACCGAAGCGGCGGCGGTCGCCGCGCGTCGCGGCGCGCGTGTCGGGCTCATTTCGCACGATCCCGCAAAGATCGGGGCCATGTCATGCAATCCGTCGATTGGGGGCTTAGGAAAAGGGCACCTCGTTCGGGAGGTCGATGCCTTCGACGGATTGATGGGGCGCGCCGCCGATGCCGCGGGCCTCCATTATCGGATGCTAAACCGGCGCAAGGGTCTCGCCGTCCAGGGTCCACGCGTCCAAGCAGATCGCACGCGCTACGCCGCCGCAATCCGAGCGATGCTTGCCGCCGAACCCGGCGTGACGATCTTCGCTGGCGAAGCGGTCGCGTTGCGGCTGGAGAGCGGCGCAGTTGCCGGGGTCGAACTTGGCGACGGCAGCACCCTGAATGCGCGCGCCGTGGTGCTCGCCACGGGCACCTTCCTTGGCGCGAAAATCTTTCGCGGCGAGGAGCGGCTGGCCGGCGGACGGGTCGGGGAGTCCGCCGCACTCCCGCTGGCGCAGCAACTTCGTGAACTCGCGTTACCGATGCGACGGTTGAAGACGGGCACGCCGCCTCGGCTAGATGGCCGGACGATCGACTGGGCGCGCCTCTCGATGCAGCCGTCGGATGCCGAGCCTTGGACCATGTCGCCGATGTCGCGTGGTAGGCCGCTCCCGCAACTGGCCTGCGCGATCACGCGCACGACCGAGTTGACGCACAATATCATCCGCGGTGGTCTCGACCGTTCACCGCTATACGGCGGCGCGATTGCGGGTGAAGGGCCGCGGTACTGCCCGTCAATCGAGGACAAGATTCACCGCTTCGGCGACCGCGACGGGCATCAGGTGTTTCTCGAACCGGAGGGCATCGACGACATGGCGGTATATCCCAACGGAATCTCGACCTCACTGCCAACCGACGTTCAACACGCGATGGTCGCGTCGATCCCCGGTCTCGAACGCGCCGCGATCACGATGCCCGGTTATGCGGTCGAATATGATCATATCGATCCTCGAGCGTTGGATGCGACGCTAGGGTTGACCGCAATGCCGGGCCTGTTTCTCGCCGGGCAGATCAACGGCACCACGGGTTATGAGGAGGCCGCCGCTCAAGGCCTGATCGCGGGGGCCAACGCGGCGGCCTACGCATGTGATGTCGCCCCCCTGATCCTCGATCGTGCAAGCAGCTACATCGGGGTGATGGTCGACGATCTGGTGCTGCAGGGCGTGACCGAACCATATCGTATGTTGACCGCCCGCTCCGAGTACCGCCTGGCCTTGCGCGCGGACAATGCCGAGACACGCCTGTCAAAGACCGCGGATGAGCACGGCTGTCTATCCACTGCCCGCCAGATTCATGTCGCCGATCGCCAAGAGGAGCGGGCGCGCTATCACAGCGACACATCTACGACGTCGGTCGATCTCGATATTGTGCGCGAGATCGAGGAAGACCGGCGTTATGCCCCTTATCTCCTGCGCCAGTCGGAGGAGATCGCGCGGATGCGCCGCGATGCGACGGTGGCGATCCCGACCGACGCCTCGCTGGAATCGATCCCTGGGCTCAGCAACGAGATGCGCGAACGTCTCCACGCCGCGCGCCCCGCGACTCTTGGCGAGGCATCGCGGGTGCGCGGCGTCACCCCTGCCGCACTCACCGCACTCTGGCTTCACGCGCGCGCTTCGTGACAGAGGACGAAGCACGGCAGTGGATCGCGCATAGCTTCGATACGTCAGTGGCAAAACGGATCGAGGGCTTCGTCGACGCGGTCGTCGTAGAGAGCACCAACCAGAACCTCGTTGCACGATCGACGCTCGATACGATCTGGCAGCGCCACGTCGTCGACTCCGCCCAGCTTCTGTCGCTCGCGACCGACGCAAAGGGACGCTGGATCGACATCGGCACCGGCGCAGGGTTTCCGGGCATGATCGTTAGTCTGATTACCGAAGCCCCGACAATCCTTATCGAGCCGCGCCGAAAACGCGCAGAGTTCCTTGCAGCGTTCGTCGACCGCGCGGGCTTGGCCAAGCAGATCACCATATCCGCAGCGCGCGCGGAAGTGACGAAATCGAAGCCCGCGGCCACCATATCGGCGCGAGCGGTCGCCTCGGTCTCAGAAATATTCGCGATGTCGCGTCATCTGGCCGACAATGGGACACGCTATCTCCTCCCGCGCGGGCGGTCGATCGTAGACGAACTTGAAAATGCGAAGGCGGGATGGCACGGAATGTTCCACGTGGAACCCAGCATGACAGATCCGGAATCCGGCATCCTGGTCGCCTCAAGGGTGCGACCGCGATGATCTGCGTCGCGGTGGCTAATCAAAAGGGCGGGGTCGGTAAGACGACTAGTGCGATCAATCTCGCTACCGCGCTCGCCGCGACCGGACAGCGCGTTCTGCTGATCGACCTCGATCCGCAGGGCAATGCTTCGACCGGCCTCGGCATCCCGCAATCAAAGCGCGTGGTGTCGACCTATCACGTGCTGGTCGATGGACGCGGAATCGAGGACGGGGCAGTCGCCACCGGCATCCCGCGGCTCGACGTGCTCCCCGCCACGGTCGACCTGTCGGGCGCGGAGATCGAGCTGGTTGAACTCGAACAACGCACCCACCGCCTGCACCGCGCGCTCGAGGCCTGCGCCCCGCGCTGGGACATCGTGCTGATCGATTGCCCGCCCTCGCTCGGACTGCTGACGATCAACGCGATGGTCGCGGCAGATTCGTTGCTCGTGCCGCTGCAATGTGAGTTCTTTGCGCTAGAGGGGTTGAGCCAGCTCCTTAGCACCGTCGAACGCATCCGCGCGCGGTTCAACCCGTCGCTGTCGATTCTCGGTGTCGCGCTGACGATGTATGATCGCCGCAACCGACTGACCGAACAGGTATCGAACGACGTGCGGGCCGTGCTCGGCCGTGTCGTGTTCGAAACCGTCATTCCGCGCAATGTCCGGCTGTCGGAAGCACCGAGCCACGGCCTGCCCGCCTTGATCTACGACCACCGCTGCAGCGGTTCCGAAGCCTATATCGCCCTCGCTCGCGAACTGATCGCGCGCCTCCCCCGTCTCAGCGAGGTCGCCGCGTGACCGATTCCAAACGTCCCCGCTCCGGCCTCGGCCGCGGTCTCGGCGCATTGCTCGGCGATATCGCGCGCGACGATGCCGAGACGACCAATGTCGGCAGCAGCGCCAGCGGCGTCCGGATGATCCCGGTCAGCGCGATCGCGCCGCATCCGGAGCAGCCGCGCCGCCGCTTCGACGACGCCGCGCTGGACGAACTCGCCGCGTCGATCGCCGAACGCGGGATAATCCAGCCAATCATCGTGCGCCCTCACGGCCATGATTATCAGATCGTCGCCGGCGAGCGCCGCTGGCGTGCGGCACAACGCGCGCGATTGCACGAGGTGCCGGTCGTCATCCGCGACTATACCGATTCGGACACGCTGCAGATCGCGCTGGTGGAGAACATCCAGCGTCAGGAACTGAATGCGATCGAAGAGGCCGAGGCCTATCAGCGGTTGCTGAAGGAATTCGGCCATACCCAGGATGCGCTGGCCAAGGTCGTTCACAAATCGCGCAGCCACGTTACCAACCTGTTGCGATTGCTCGATCTTCCCAAGGGCGTGCAGTCGAAGGTCGTCGAGGGAGCGCTGACGATGGGCCATGCGCGCGCGATGATCGGCGCGCCCGATCCCGACGCATTGGCGGACGAGGTGATCGCCAAGGGCCTGTCGGTTCGCCAGACCGAGAAACGCGCCGCCGCCGCCAAACCGGCGCGCGCGCGAACCCGCCCCGCGCCCGCCGAAGGCAATGCCGACATCGCAGCGCTGGAACGGCAGCTCGCCGATCTGCTCGGATTGAAGGTGCGGATCAGCCACAGCGAGAAGGGCGGCACGCTCAGTCTGGAATATTCGACGCTCGACCAACTCGACATGGTGTGCCAGCGCCTGAGCGGGGAGCGGATTTGACCCACTCCCGCTCATCCCGAGGAGGGCTGAGCTTGCCGAAGCCCCGTCTCGAAGGACGTGCTGCGAACCGTCCTTCGAGACACCAGTTCGACAAGCTCAATGGCTCCTCTGGATGAGCGGGTCGATAAATTGAACTTCGTTAGAACCTAGCGCTTCCCGGCCACCAGCTCGACCATCGCGTGGTCGGCGAGAAGGTCGCCGACCGTCCCGCCGCCCGCCATCACGCCACGCTCCGCGCGCCTGACGTGCGCATGCGCCCGCGCCAATGCGCCCGCGTTCCAACGCCGCAGCGCCGCGGCGGTCGCCGCCTCTTCCTTCCAGAACACGCGGTTGCGCTTCATCACGGACCCGACATCGGCCCCGCCATCGATCTCTCCGCGCATATCGGACAGCGCCATCAACCGCCGCGCCAGTTGCCGCAGCCACCCGACCGGCGAAGTCCCCGCCTCCCCCAGTCGCCGCAGCGCACCGGCCAGCACAGCGCCCTTTCCCGCCAGCACCGCCTCGATCAACGACGACAGATCGGCCTCGCCCAGATCGGCCCCGACCGCATCCAGCGCAGCGTCATCGATCTCGCCCGGCCGATCAGCCGCAGCATCTAGGTACAGCGCCAGCTTCTCGATCTCCCGCGCCATCACCGCCCGGTCGCCGCCGCTCGCCTGCGCCATCCGTCGCGCCGCGCTGCCGACCAGCCGCAAACCGGATTCGCGCGCCAGAGCGACCGCGATCGCCTCCAAGCCCTGTCCATCGGGGACATAACACGCCAGCACCAACGCCGCGGGTGAATCGAGCGCCAGCTTGGCAAGCTTCCCCGTCGCGCGGATGCCCGGCGCGACGATCACCACCGGATTGCCTGCGCGATCAGCCTGCAGCAACGCCTCGACCGCGGCGAGGCTCTCCTCTCCCGCGCCGGTCACGCGAATATGCCGCGCCCCGCCGAACAGCGACAATGCCGCCGCCTCGTCCGCCAGCCGCGCCGGATCGGCCTTCAGCGTCGCGGTCTCAAGATCGATCCGCTCCGCCTCCGGCCCCATCGCCTTCGCCAGCCGCTCGGCATAGGCCATCGCACCCGCCTCGTCGGGGCCGTAGAGCAGGTAGAGCCGGATATCCGCGGGCGGCCGATCCATCGCCGCCTTCATTTTCGGCTCTTTGGCGGCTGTCACGGTGTCGCTTGATTGCGCCGCGCATAGATCGCGACACGCGCGACGATCTTGTCGGCCAGTATCTCCGACAGCCGCTCCAGCGCGCTCGCCTCGCCCGCGATCGTCGCATATTCGCTGCCGACCACATCGATCCCCGCGTCCGACCCGGCGGTCGCGTCCAGCACCACTGTGCCCTTGCCCAATTCAACCAATTGATATCGTGCGCGTAAAGTCCGGCGTTCGCGCGCCACGCTGTCGTCGCGCCGCACCGCCAGCCCGATGATATTGTCGTCCAGCTTGATGTCGAGCCGGTAACGCGGCGTACGCTGTTCGACCGCACCCAGCCGGTCGCGCAGCGCATTGGCCACCAGCCAGCCCGATTTACCCTCGATCGGCGCGACCTCGACCTCGCCGAGCGACGCGCCGACCGGCCCCGAGCTTCCGCCGGAATACAGCGGTTGCAGCCCGCAAGCGGCCAGCGCCAGCGGCAGCAAGAGTACGAAGGCTCTCATGCGACGAGATTCACGAGACGATCCGGCACGACGATCACCTTTCGCGGGGTCTTTCCCTCGAGGATTCTGACAACCTTGTCAGACGCCAGCGCCGCGGCCTCGATCTGGTCCTTGGGCAGCCCCTTGGCCATGGTCAGCGTATCGCGCAATTTGCCGTTGACCTGGATCGCGATCGTCACCTCATCCTCGACCAGCAGCGCGGGATCGACAACAGGCCAAGCGGCATCCGCAATCAATCCCTCGCCGCCCGCCAGACCCCACGCTTCTTCGGCGATATGCGGCACCATCGGGGCGGTCAGCAGCATCAGCGCGCGTACAGCGGCGGTGCGCGATGCGGACGGCGCGGCCTTCTCGATCGCATTGGCGAGTTCGTAGATTTTCGCGACGGCCTTGTTGAACGCCAGCGCCTCGATATCCGTGGCGACTCCCGCGATCGTCTGGTGCAACTTGCGATCTAAAGCCTTGTCGTCACCTTCACCGCCTTCGATCTGGAACTGCCGCCACAGCCGCTGGACAAATCGCCACGCGCCCTCGATCCCCGCCTCGGACCATGGCAAATCGCGCTCGGGCGGGCTGTCGGACAGCATGAACCACCGCACCGCATCCGCGCCGTACTGGTCGACGATGCCGGTCGGATCGACGGTGTTCTTCTTCGACTTCGACATCTTCTCGACGCGGCCCGAAGTCACCTTCCGTCCAGTCGATTTCTCTCTCAGTCCGTCGTCGGTCCGTTCGATTTCATCAGGAGCAACCCAATATTGACGCTGTATGGGCTCGCCATGCTGTGGCGTAGGCCCATTGTCGATCGCACTATACGTCTCGTGCGTCACCATCCCCTGCGTAAACAGGCCCGCGAACGGCTCGCTAACGTCGAGCATCCCGACATGCTTCAGCGCCCGCGTCCAGAACCGCGCATACAGCAGATGCAGGATCGCGTGCTCGACCCCGCCGATATATTGCCCGACCGGCAGCCATTGCTCCGCCACCGCCTTGTCGAACGGCTTATCGTCCGGCTGGCTGGCGAAGCGTATGAAATACCACGACGAATTGACGAACGTGTCGAGCGTATCGGTCTCGCGTCTCGCGTCACCGCCGCACGTCGGACATGCGACGTGCTTCCACGTCGGATGGCGATCGAGCGGGTTGCCCGGCACGTCGAAGTTCACATCCTCGGGCAGCACGACCGGCAATTGGTCCGCCGGCACCGGCACCGCGCCGCACGCGTCGCAATGGATGATCGGGATCGGCGTGCCCCAATAACGCTGGCGGCTAACCCCCCAGTCGCGCAGACGATAGACCGTCGATCCCTCGCCCCATCCGCCAGCCTCGGCGCGCTGGATGACGGTGCGCTTGGCGTCCTCGACATCCATCCCGTCCAGGAAATGCGAATTCACCAACGTGCCCGGCCCGCTATACGCCTCGTCGCCCTCGAACACCGGGTCTTCCAGATGCCCGTCGGACACGACGCGCGTAACGTTCAGATCGTACTTCCGCGCGAAATCCAGGTCGCGCTGGTCATGCGCGGGCACGCCGAACACCGCGCCCGTCCCGTATTCCATCAGCACGAAATTGGCGATGTAGACCGGCAATTCCCACGCGTTATCAAACGGATGACGCGCGCGCAGCCCGGTATCGAAGCCCAGCTTCTCCTGCGTCTCGATCGCCGCCGCGGTTGTCCCGCCGCGCTTGCACTCCGCGATGAACGCCGCCGCCTTGGCATCACCTTCCGCTAACCTTAGCGCGATTGGATGGTCCGCCGCGACCGCGACGAAGCTCGCGCCGAAGATCGTGTCGGGGCGCGTCGTGAACACCTCCACCACGCCCTCGCCCGCATCGCCTGCGCTGGTCAGCGCGAAGCGGAACGTCAGCCCCTGGCTCTTGCCGATCCAGTTCTCCTGCATCAGCCGCACCTTGTCGGGCCAATGCTTCAACTCGCCCAGACCCTCGATCAGATCGTCGGCGAAATCGGTGATCTTCAGGAACCACTGCGAGAGCTTGCGCTTCTCGACCAGCGCGCCCGATCGCCAGCCGCGGCCGTCGATCACCTGTTCGTTGGCCAGCACGGTCATGTCGACCGGATCCCAATTGACCGCCGATTCCTTGCGATAGACCAGCCCGTGCTCGAACAGTTTCAGGAACAAAGCCTGTTCGTGCCCGTAATAATCGGGCTCGCACGTCGCCAGCTCGCGCGTCCAGTCGAGCGCGAAGCCCAGCCGCTTCAGCTGCGCCTTCATCGTGGCGATATTGTCGCGCGTCCAGCCGCCGGGGTGGACGCCCTTCTCCATCGCGGCGTTTTCCGCAGGCATTCCGAACGCATCCCACCCCATCGGGTGAAGCACCTCCATGCCCTGCATCCGGCGATACCGCGCCAGCACGTCGCCCATCGTGTAATTGCGGACGTGCCCCATGTGGATCTTCCCCGACGGATAGGGGAACATCTCGAGCACATAGCTTTTGGGCTTGGGCGAATCGTCGCGCGCGGCGAAGGTCGACCGTTCGTCCCACACCTTTTGCCAGTGCGCGTCGGCCTTCAGCGCGTTGAAACGATTAGTCATTTGTTGGCAGCTTCGCTGAGTGGCGATGCCAGCCCGCTCCCCCTCCCCGCCTCCCATTCAGGATATTCTGTGGGAGGCGGGGAGGGGGAGCGGGCTGGCACCGTATCGTCGGCATCAGCCGACCAAAGAAGCACGCCGCAGGTCGCGGGCGCGCGTCAGGATGATGTCCTCCAGCTTCTGCGTCGTGGCGGCCTCGACCGGCGCGGACACCCACTGCCCGCCGCGGTTCACTTCGCGCAGCGCCGCGACACGCACCGCATCGGCGCGCAGATCCTGGTCGAGAATCGACACAGTCACCTTCATCCGCTCGGTCGGAACCTGCGGGTTGATGTACCAATCGGTGACGATGACGCCGCCATTGGAATCGGTCTGCAGCAGCGGCATGAACGACAGCGTGTCCAGCGTCGCACGCCACAGATACGAATTGACGCCGATCGTGGTGATCCGCGACGCGGCAAGGTCCGCCTTGGGACGATCCTTGCCGCCTCCACAAGAGGCGACAGCAAGGGCGGCGCTAACGCCAAGCGCGAGACGCAACGGGCGGAACATCGGCATCGTCCTGATCAGGGTAAAAAACATCCGGGCAACCTCTATAGAGGCGTATATCCCCCGGCAAGCACCACCGAAATGCGGCGAATTGTGGGCATGATGCAACACTCTTGGATAAAGCGACTCCCTCTGAGTCGACTCGGGACAGAATCGTGATAGGCGAGTGTTGTAGGGGCTGGAGGGACTCGTGATCGCTGCGCGCTTTATTGTCGGTATATCGGTCGGGGCGCTCGTCGCCGCGGGCGTCGCCGTCGCGCCTGCGTTCGGAGCGCCCGAATTGAGTTCGCCCGCCAAGCGAATCGCCCCGTCGGCGCGAATTGCGGGTGGCTTCACCCCCGCCGCCGCCGATCCGCGCCTCGCCGCGGTGTTCGCGCGCGCCGGGCTCGACAGCAGCGATTTCCGGTTCACCCCGTCCGAAACGCGCGCGGGCAACCGCGCGGTCACCGTCGCGGTGCGTGCGCGCTCGAACCGCGGCAGCGTGACCGCACCTGCCGCCGTCTCGACCGTCGGCATCGCGCCGATTGCCTACAACCTTGGCGTGGCGGTCGGCTGGAAGCGTTTTGCGGTGACCGGCGACGTCGCCAAGGTCGATCTGGCTGGCCAGCCGGGCAGCCGCGAGAGCGCCGACCTGGCGGTCAGTTATTCGCTGCCGCGCTTCACCGCCAGCGTAAAGGGCGGCGCCGATCGCGCATTGCCAGGCGCTGCGAAGATCGTCGATACCGACCGCAGCTATTCGCTCGACGTCGGCGGGTCGTATTCGCTCACCCGCAACATCGATCTGACCGCGGGCCTGCGCTACAAATCCGAACGCGAACGCCTCGCCCGCGTCGCCGACGACCGCCGCGACAGCCAAGCGGTCTATGTGGGCACCGCTTTCCGCTTTTGATGCTTAGCGGGTCCACGCATCGATCGCCGCCCAGCCATCGAACCCGCGCAGCCGCCTGAACCGTCGCGCATCCATCCCCCCGAGCGCGATCAACGCTCCCGGAACCTCCCGCACGATCAACATCGCGCGCACATTCGACAACATCCGCGCATCCTTGTGTGACCGCGTCGCAAACATCGGCGACACAAACAGAACATCCGCGCCCAATCGCCGGGCGGCGACAGCCTCCGACCGGCAATGCACTGAAAACGTGAGGATTCCTCGTCGGCTCCGATTATGCGTCCCCATCTCGCCGCGCATCGGTGCAGCCCCCGCCCGCACCACAACCAGCCCACGCGCACGCGCGATCCGCGCTACCTTCGCAAACATCCGCCGCCGCTCCGGTTCCGGCGTGGCGTAGTGCCGGAACACAATTCCCGCCCCCCGCGGCAGCCGTTCGATCGCGGCCCACAACCCGTCGCCCAGCCGCTCGTCGGTCATCAGCCACAGGGTAGGCACGGGGTGGCGGCGGCGCATCGGCGCACCTATAGCCCGCCCGATGACCCCAGACGACCGTCCAGAAAACCGTCTCGCCGACATTTGCAACCGCATCGATCGCGCCGCGAATCTCCGCCGCTCCCCCCACCCCGTCACGCTGATCGCGGTGTCAAAGACCCACCCCGCCACCGCGATCGAACCGTTGCTCGCCGCCGGTCACAGTGACTTCGGCGAGAACCGCGTGGCGGAGGCGCAGGAGAAATGGCCAGCGTTGCGCGCAGCTTACCCTGACGCAAAACTCCATTTGATCGGGCAACTCCAGTCGAACAAGGCCGTCGACGCGGTCGCCCTGTTCGACGCGATCCACTCGGTCGACCGCGCTTCGCTGGTCACCGCGCTGGCAAAGGCGATGGACGCCGCCGACCGCCGCCCCACCTGCTTCGTCCAGGTCAACATCGGCGACGAACCACAAAAGGGCGGCTGCGCCACCGCCGACCTCCCCGCGCTACTGGCGCACGCGCGCGCCGCCGACCTGCCAATCGCAGGTCTGATGTGCATCCCCCCCGCAGATGTGGAAGCCGCCCCATACTTCGCGTTGCTGGCCAAACTCGCCCACGACGAAGGCGTCGAGGGCCTTAGCATGGGCATGTCCGAAGACTTCGAAACCGCGGTGATGGCTGGCGCCACCCACGTCCGCGTCGGCTCCGCCCTGTTCGGCGCACGCGCATGAAACTCCCGCTAAAATTTGGGGCAATCCTGTTCGATTTCGACGGCGTGCTGATCGAAAGCGAATATGTCGGCAACCGTCAGATCGCCGAATACCTCACCGGCATCGGCCACCCGACCACGCCCGAACAGTCGATGGCGAACTTCATGGGCCTAGCCGGACCCGACTTCCACGCGGCGGTGGAAACTTGGATCGGCCGCCCGATCCCCGACAGCTTCCACGCCGCGCGGCAGGCCGAGGACACGCGTGTCATGACCGAAGGAATCGACGCGGTGACGGGCGCGATCGCCTTCGTCCGCTCACTACCAGCGGACCTGCCCAAGGCCGTCGTCTCCTCCAGCTCGACCCGCTGGATCCGCCGACACCTCGATCATATCGGCCTGTCGGACGTGTTCGGTGACCACATCTACAGCGGCGCGGAACACGTGCGCCGCGGCAAGCCCGCCCCCGACCTGTACCTCTACGGCGCGGCGCAACTCGGCATCCGGATCGATCGCTGCGTGATTCTGGAGGATTCGCCCGTCGGCGCGACCGGCGCTGTCGCCAGCGGCGGCCACGTCATCGGCCTGTGCGCAGGCTCGCATTGCGGGGCCGACCATGCCGAGCGGCTGCGAGCGGTCGGCGTTCACGCAGTGGCTAGTAGCTTCAATGAAGTGTGTTACGCTCTCCTTTAGCTAGTTTTCAATGTGGGCGGGGCGCTGATGTTTATGCTACTTTTGGTCGCCCTTTTTGGCGTTCTGGTAATCGCCGTTGTATTGATATTCGCTAGCTTGCACACATCGGCGGTCAGTGCAGAAGCCGATCGCAAAGAAAAATTTGAGCGAGTTGCGCAAGCTACCATGGAGCACTCCCTCGTGCATGCTCTTGCGGCGGGAGACGTGATTATTGGCGCAGCTCCGGCGCAACGTGCCTTATTCTACAAAATGGCGGAACAGCAGGAAGTTTGGATACCGTATTCTGCACTTGCGGGCGTAGAATTGACTCCGATCTGGCAGGTTAGTGAAGACAATGTCGGGGAGACACGGACGAAACGTGGCAACCAGTTGGTCAGCGCCGGTATTGGAGCCGCGTTGGCTGGACCGGTCGGTGCCGTAATTGGCGGTCTAAGCGCCAAAACGACGACCACTTCGTTCAGTTCGACCAGTCGTTTGCTGTCATCGCTGGAGCTTAAGTTGCGTATCAAGGATCCACGCAAGCCTTTCTTAAGTCTTGAAATAACCGAGCGCAATATAGCCGGCACGAACGTAACGTCTGAGCTACGTCACGCTGCCGAATCACTTGCCGCACTGATAGCTAATAATGTGGAAGAAAATGAAAAACCTGCGCAACTAGTGCCTGCCACATCCGATCCAACCCTATTCCCTGAAAGTCGTGACACGGCTCGTCAACCTTATCAGCCGCAACGCGGATGGTGGCAAAGGACATTTGGGGGTTAGGGATCGACCTGCGTCAAGCACAACCCTTCAAAGCTGATGCCCCGTCCGGTCGCGTTTCGTCGCGAGGTACCTCTCGTTGTGCGGGTTGGCCGGCAGGAAATGCGGGACGCGTTCGACGACCGTGATACCTTGCGCTTCAAGCCCTGCGACCTTCGCCGGATTGTTCGTCAGCAATCGCACATTCCGCTGCCCCAGCAGCTCCAGCATCCGCGCCGCCACGCCGAAATCGCGCGCGTCGATCGCGAAGCCCAGGCGGGTGTTGGCGTCGACCGTATCGAAGCCCTGATCCTGCAGCGCATAGGCGCGCAGCTTGTTGATCAGGCCGATCCCCCGCCCCTCCTGCCGCAGATACAGCAGGATGCCCCAGCCGCTCGCCCGGATCGCACTGATCGCGGCGTCCAATTGCGGACCGCAGTCGCATTTGAGACTCCCGAGCGCGTCGCCGGTCAGGCATTCGCTGTGCAGCCGCACCAGCGGCGGCTGGCCGGTCGGTTCGCCAATCAGCAGCGCGATATGCTCGCCCGGCGATTCGGGGGTACGGAAAGCGACGATCTCCGCATCCTCGGCGTGCGCCACCGGCAGCCGCGCACGCGCTGCGATCGTCAGGCGTGCGGCGTCCTCGTGCGCGTCAATATCGGCCCCTGTAATGCCGACTTCGCTGATCGCGACCTCCCCATCATCACCTTCGCGCACGAAAAAGGCCGGGAGCAGCCCCGCGATTCGCGCGAACCGCAGCGCCGCCGCCGCATCGTCCGCATGCGCCACCGGGATCGCGCGGAACGGCCCTTTCAGCGGGGTCGCCAGATCGAATTGCGGATCGGCCAGCGCAGTCGCGGCGTCGAAATCGAGCCACGGCGCGCGATCGACGAGCACCGGCGCGTCGGGCACCGCGGCCTCGATCTGGTTCGCCAGCTTCAGCGTCGCCGCGCGACCCGCCGATAGAAGCACCGGCGCACTCGACTCAGGGTCGAACGCCACCAGCCGCACCGCGTCTGCGGTTTCGATCGGCAGCAACGACAACGCCCCCACGCGCACAGGCCATCCGCGGCGCAGCGCGTCGATCGCGCGGGCGACAGATCGCGGGTCGCTCAAAAATCGAACTCGGTCACGATCGGCACATGGTCCGACGGCTTCAGCCAGCTACGGCATTCCTCATACACGTGATGCGCGCGCGCCGCCTTCGCCGCATCGCCGGTCGCCCACATATGATCCAGCCGCCGACCGCGATCGTTGACCGTGAAATCGGGCGAACGATAGCTCCACCACGTATGCAGCCGCGCCGGCGCAGGGTGGAAATGCCGCCCCAGGTCGGTCCAGTCGTTCGACGCCTTCAGCGCATCCAGCGCTGCTACCTCGACCGGCGTATGGCTGACGACGTTCAGCAATGCCTTGTGGCTCCACACGTCGCACGGCAGCGGCGCGATGTTGAAGTCGCCGGTCAGGATCGTCGGGCCGTCCAGCCCCTCCGACCAGCGCGTCATGCGCTCGACGAAATCCAGCTTCTGCCCGAATTTCGGGTTGATCTCCCGATCAGGCACGTCGCCCCCCGCGGGGACATAGACGTTCTCCAGTCGGACGCCGTTTTCCAGCCGCACCCCGATATGCCGCGCCTCGCGGTTCGCCTGCCAGTCGAGCCGGTCGTCCTCCTGCACCGGCACGCGAGCGATGATCGCGACGCCGTGATGCATCCGCTGACCGTGGAGCAGGATATGCCTGTACCCCAGCGCCTTGAACGCCGCGACCGGAAAGTCGGCGTCGATGACCTTGGTTTCCTGCAGGCACAGGATATCGGGCTCGTTCTCGCGCAGGAACTGCTCGACGATGCCGATGCGGAAGCGCACCGAATTGATGTTCCAGCTGACGATCTTCACGGGAGGGGCGTTAGACCGCTCAATCGGCGGTAACAAGCGCGCCGCGGCGAAGCCGCGCCGTCGGTCGAGGCTTCGCCTCGCCGGCCGTGCTTGTGCGAGTCAGGCGGACGTTGCCGCCTGCCGCACTGCGCAGAAAGGCCCCCGCTCCGGGGGCTTGGAGCGAGGGCCGACCTGGCGTTCGTCACGCAGGCGGGAAATGGAGCTATCCAGGCAACAGGGGGGAAAATCCCGAACCGCCCCAAATCCGCGACGCAGCCTCTAAGACAGCGAACCTGTCGCTCAGATGAACGATTGTACAGAAACGCCGTTAGCTTCGCCCGCCACGACTCCGTGGGTCGTTCCAGCGGAACGTTCCGTCGCTGACCGATCCGTTGAACCGCTGGTTCGACAGGCGGATCGTCGTGCGATTGCCCTGGCTGTCGAGCATCACCCAACCCTGCAGCATCAGCCCGCCCGGCGCCGCGGCGTCGCGCGCGAAAACCATCGTGATGCGGCCATATTCGGGATGTTTCGGATCATAGCCCTCGACCGAGACGAGGCGTGGATCGAACCCCGGCACGATCTTGGCGAACTTCGTGATGTCCTTGTCGGGGTTGATCAGCACGCCCAGCGGGGTGTTGCCAATCGGCCAGCGCTGCACCTGCTTCACCGAATAGTCGATGAAGGTCAGCGCCTTGCCGTCGCCGACGATCAACAGCGGTACGCCCTTTTCATATTGAAAGCGGATCTTGCCCGGCTTCTTCAGCGTCAGCGTGCCGTTCAACACCTTTCCCGCGCGATCGGTCTGGCTGAAATTCGCGGTCATCGTGGTCGTCGCGCGCAAATGCTGCTGCACCGCCGCCAGATCGCCGCTTTGCGCCACCGCAGGGGCCGCGATCGCGACCGCCGCCGTCAGCGCCGTGAAATACTTCAAGGAATCTCTCCCGGTCATGAAATGCGCTTTATGCAATCGCGCGTTGAACGCGGACTGAACCGGATCACATGAACAGGGACGCCAACCCCTGCGTCTCCGCGGTGCCGATCCACCCTTCATAGATCATCTTGCCCGCGACCAGCACGATGACGCCGAGCCCGACATAGGCGATCCAGCGATAGCGATCGATGATCCGCGCGATCAGGTTGGCTGCCAGCCCCATCAACGCAACCGACAGCAACAGGCCGACCACCAAGATTCCGGGATGCTCACGCGCCGCGCCCGCGACCGCCAGCACATTGTCGAGGCTCATCGATACGTCCGCCACGGCGACCGCCCACGCCGCCCCCGCGAAACTGCGCGCCGACTTCACGCCGCTGTGTTCGTCGCCGACGATCTCGTCGGACCCCGCGCTGTGCGAACCTGCGCGAATTTCGCGCCAGAACTTCCAGCTGACCCACAGCAGCAGCAGCCCGCCGGCAAAGATCAGCCCGACGACACCCATCAGCCACGTCACGATCAGCGCGAAGAAGATGCGCAGCACCAGCGCCGCGCCGATCCCGATCAGGATCACCTTCTTGCGCTGCTCCGCCGGCAGCCCCGCGGCGAGCGCCCCGACGACGATCGCATTGTCGCCCGCCAGCACCAGATCGATCATCAGCACCGATCCGAACGCCGCGAGTGCTGCGGGTTCGGTGATGTTGGAGAAATCCTTCAGGATGTTATGCCAGATGTCCGCGGGCGATCCAGGGCCGATGGCGGTGGCCGCTTCGGCCAGCATGGCGATTAGGCTCAAACGATCGACTCCTCGAAGTAGCTGACGACCGGCATCGGATCGTAGAATTGGTGTAGCAGGCCGCGCCAAGCTTCATACCGGTCCGACATGCGGAATCCATCGCGGTGCGCGGCGATGTCGCTCCATTCCACCAACAGCAGATAGGTTTCGGGCTGGTCGATGGCGGGACGGACGATAATTGAGCCGAAACCGGGCGAGGCGGCAATTAATGCACGGGCTTCGCGCATTGCGGCCTCGAACGCGAGTTCCTGGCCGGGTTTTACTGACAAGACGGCGTGTTCGAGGATCATGTGGAAACTCCTGGCAGCGCCGCGGCCAAGCCGCGCCGTCGGCCGGGCTCTCGCCCACCGGCCGAGCCGGTGCGAGTCCTGCGGCAGGATGCCGCAGGCCGCACTCGGCTACTGATTCATGGAATCGAAGAAATCCGCATTCGTCTTCGAATCCTTCATCTTTCCCAGCAGGAATTCCATCGCATCGACGGTGCCCATCTGCATCAGGATGCGGCGCAGCACCCACATCTTGGACAACTGACCCTTCTCGACCAGCAGTTCCTCCTTGCGCGTGCCCGATTTACCGACGTCGATCGCCGGGAAGATGCGCTTGTCGGCCACCTTTCGGTCGAGCACGATCTCGGCGTTGCCGGTACCCTTGAACTCCTCGAAGATCACCTCGTCCATGCGGCTGCCGGTATCGATCAGCGAGGTCGAGATGATGGTCAGCGATCCCCCCTCCTCGATGTTGCGCGCCGCACCGAAGAAGCGTTTCGGCCGCTGCAGCGCGTTCGCGTCGACGCCGCCGGTCAACACCTTGCCCGACGAAGGCACAACGGTGTTGTAGGCGCGGCCGAGACGCGTGATGTTGTCGAGCAGGATCACCACGTCCTTCTTGTGTTCGACCAGCCGCTTGGCCTTTTCGATCACCATCTCGGCGACCTGAACGTGGCGCGTCGCGGGTTCGTCGAAGGTCGAGCTGACGACCTCGCCCACCACGGTGCGCTGCATATCGGTCACTTCCTCGGGCCGCTCGTCGATCAGCAGCACGATCAGAAACACCTCGGGGTGGTTGATGCTGATCGCGCGCGCGATGTTCTGCATCATGATCGTCTTGCCGACGCGCGGCGGCGCGACGATCAGGCAGCGCTGCCCCTTGCCGAGCGGCGTGACGACGTCGAGCACGCGGCCCGTCTTGTCCTTGATCGTGGGGTCTTCGATCTCGAGCTTCAGCCGTTCTTCGGGATACAGCGGCGTCAGGTTGTCGAAATTGACGCGGTGGCGAACCGCCTCGGGGTCTTCGAAATTGACCTGCGTCAACTTGGTCAGCGCGAAATAGCGTTCGCCGTCCTTCGGCCCGCGGATTTCGCCCTCGACCGTGTCACCGGTGCGCAGGCCGTGTTTGCGCACCTGGTTCGGGCTGACATAGATGTCGTCGGGACCGGCGAGATAGCTCGCCTGGGCGCTGCGCAGGAAGCCGAAGCCGTCCTGCAGCACCTCGATCGTGCCCTCGCCCATGATCATTTCGCCGTTCTCGGCCTGAACCTTCAGGATCGCGAACATCAGATCCTGCTTGCGCAGCGTACTGGCGCCCTCGACGCCCAGTTCCTCGGCCAGCTGAACCAGCTCCGCCGGGGCTTTCTTCTTCAAATCCTTGAGATGCATAAATTTTGTCCGAATAGGTCGGTAGGGGAAAGGCCCGGTTCGGCGAATGTCGCTCTGGAACGAGACTGCAGGAGGCAGCGGGCCGGGACCGGCCGCACCGTGCGAAGGACGTAGGATTCGCGTGAGGGCAAGTCAAGCGACTCAGATTCCTCCCCGTGCCGGGGAGGATTTAAAGAGTCAGAACGGCTTCACGATCACCAAAATCACGATCAGCGTCACAGCCAGCGCCGGGACTTCGTTCATCATCCGCAACCGCCGGTTCGCCAGCGTCGGTTTCCCCGCCGCCAGTTTCTTCGCATAGCCGACCGCCCAGCCGTGATATCCCGACAACAGAAAGACCAAAAGCAGCTTCGCATGAAGCCAGCCCAGGCCCGGCGCACCCGCGAGCAGGCCGAGGTTCACCGCCAGCAACAGCCCCAGCACCCACACCATCACCAGCGCGGGGGTCAGGATGATGCGGCAGAGCTTGTCCTCACGCTCGATCCAGCGCGCTTCCTCGGCCGCGTCGCCCAGCCCTTCCTGATGATAGACCAAATAACGTGGCAGCATGAACAGCCCCGCCATCCAGAAGATCACGAAGATCAGATGCGCCGCCTTCACCCAATCATAGGCCACGCCCAGAAACCCCGGCCCCATCACGCCCCCCGCACCCGCGCCAACAGCCGCTCGACATGCGCGATCGGCGTGTGCTGGTCGATCCCGTGGCCAAGGTTGAAGACGTGCGGGCGATCACGGAAGGCGGCGAGCACCCGGTCGATCGCGCCGTCGAGCGCCTCACCGCCCGCGATCAACGCCAGCGGATCGAGATTGCCTTGCACGGGCATTCCTTCCGGCACCACCGTGTTCGCCCATTCGGGATCGACCGTTTCGTCCAGCCCCAACGCATCGACGCCGGTTTCGCGCGCGTAAGCGGGCAGCTTGCCGCCCGCACCCTTCGGGAAACCGATGATCACCGCCTGCGGGCAGCGCGCCTTCAGCTTCGCCACGATCGCGGCGTTGGGCGCGATCACCCAGCGTTCGAATTGCGCGGGAGACAGGCTTCCCGCCCAACTGTCGAACAATTGCACCGCCTCGACGCCATTCTCGATCTGCTTCGCGAGATATTCGACCGTCAGTTCGGTGATCGCATCGATGATCGCCGCGAACGCCTGTCGGTCGTTATACGCGAACCGCCGCGTCTCACCCTGATCGCGGCTGCCATGCCCGGCGACCATGTACGTGGCCACGGTCCACGGCGATCCGGCGAACCCCAGGAACGTCGTTTCGGGCGACAGCGCCGCCGCCACACCGCGAACGGTCGCATAGACCGGCTCCAGCCGGGCCGTAACACGTTCCAACGAGGCGAGTGTGGTGTCGACCAGCGCCGGTTCGAGCCGCGGCCCCTCACCCGCGCCGAACGACAGATCCTGCCCCAGCGCCCACGGCACCATCAGGATATCTGAGAACAGGATCGCGCCATCGAAGCCGAACCGGTTGATCGGCTGCAACGTCACCTCCGCCGCTGCGACCGGATCGGTCGCCAGCGCCAGGAAACCGCCCTTCTGCGCGCGCAGTTCGCGATATTCGGGCAAATATCGCCCGGCCTGTCGCATCAGCCAGATCGGGGGGCGTTCGCGGCGTTCGCCCTTCAACACGGCCAGCAGGCGCTTCGTATCCGTCAGAGCGAACCGTCCCTCTTCACTATAGAAGAATCTTTAAAAGGGTTGTTGATGCAGTAGGCGCGTTGGTTGCGGGGCTTACGGCGCTCTGCCGGATATGCCAACAGGTTGCGAGGCCGTCCGCCCTCATCCGTCCCCGTTATCCACAGCCTGTGGATGAAAAGCGGGGATGTGAACGGGATTGTGGATGATCGCGCTTCTGTCCACCGCTCTGTCCGATGCTTGGCGGCAGGTAGCGGTTGCGCTACCGCCGGTCCCCATGTTGTCCACAGGTTCATGCTGATGCCGGTTCGGCTGCATCTGCACCTGCTGTCGGATTCGACCGGCGAGACGCTGGAGAACATCGCGAAGGCCGCGCTCGCGCAATATGATGATGTCGAGACCGTGAGGCATTTCTGGCCGATGGTCAGGACCGAGGCGCACCTCGACCGCATTTTACAAGAGATCGCGCAGAACCCCGGCCTCGTCATCTACACGCTCGTCAACGCGGCCACGCGTCGCGCGCTCGAACAGCGTTGCCGCTCGCTCGGCTTGCCGATGGTCGCGCCGCTCGATCCGGTGACCGATGCGCTGTCGGACCTGCTCGGGCAGCAGGCGAAGGCGCGGCCGGGACGTCAGCATGTCCTCGACGCGGCCTATTTCGCGCGGGTCGACGCGATCCAGTTCACGATCGCGCATGACGACGGGATCGCGTGGGAGGAATGGGAGGACGCCGATATCGTCCTCGCCGGGGTCAGCCGGTCGTCGAAAACCCCGACCTCGATCTATCTCGCCAATCGCGGGTACAAGGTGGCGAACATTCCGATCGTCGTCGAAAGCCCGCCGCCGACCACGCTCTACCGGCTGAAAAATCCGCTGGTCGTGGGCCTCACCACCAGCGCCGACCGCTTGATCCAGGTCCGCCGCAACCGCTTGCTGTCGCTCAACCAGGCCCCTGAGACGGCGTATGTCGATCAGGAAGCGGTAGCGCGCGAGCTGGCGTTCGCGCGGCGGATGTTCGCCGACAACGGCTGGCCGGTGATCGACGTGACGCGCCGATCGATCGAGGAAACCGCCGCGGCGATTATCTCGCTCGTCAACGAACGCCGCGGCGAAGGATCGAGAGACGCCGAATGACGCTCATCCTGGCCTCCCAGAGCGCGTCACGCCGCGCGATGCTCGACGCGGCGGGCGTCCCCTACGTAGCGCAACCTGCGCACGTCGATGAAGACGCCGCGAAGGCCTCGCTCGCGGGCCGTCCGCCGCGCGATGTCGCCGATGCGCTCGCCGAACTGAAGGCGCTGAAGGTGTCGCAGCGCGAGCCCGCCGCGCTGGTGCTGGGGTCAGACTCGCTTGCGGTGCTCGACGACGGGACGATCCTCGACAAGCCGACCAGCCGTGAGGACGCGGCCGATCATTTGCAGCGGATGTCGGGCAAGCGCCACGATCTGGTCAGCGCTGCGGTGATTGCGGAAGGCGGACGCGCGGTGTGGCGGCACGTCGATATCGCGCGGATGCACGTCCGGCCGCTTTCCTACACGTTCATCGACTGGTATCTCGACCGTGAATGGCCCGCCATCGCAGGATGCGTCGGCTGCTATCGGATCGAGGGGCCGGGGGTGCAGTTGTTCAGCCGGATCGAAGGAAGTCAGTTCACGGTCCTCGGCATGCCATTGCTGCCAGTGCTCGATTACTGCCGCACGCGCGGGGTGCTGGCGGCGTGAGTTGTCGTTTTCCGCGAACTTTCGGAACTTTCGCGCGCGCAAAATCGCGCCAGCGTCTCAACTTTCTCAACATTCGCGTGTCGCACCGCCGGTGACGCGCCCGTATGCGGAAGTGATCGGCGATCCGATCGCGCATTCCAAATCGCCGCTGATCCACGGTTTCTGGCTGAAGAAACTCAGCATCGACGCCGATTACCGCGCGACCCACGTGACCGCGGACGGACTGGCGGACTATTTTGCCGATCGCCGCGCCGATCCCGCATGGCGCGGGTGTAACGTCACGATCCCGCACAAGCTGGCGGCGCTCGATCATGTCGAGGACCGCGGCGACGTCCGCGCGACGATCGGTGCGATCAACTGCGTGCTCCGGGACGGCGATGCGCTGATCGGCACCAATACCGATGCGGGCGGATTCTACGCGCCGATCGCGGATCTCGATCTGACCGGCCAGCCCGTCGTCGTGGTGGGCGCGGGCGGGGCGGCGCGGGCGATCCTGTTCGCACTGTCGCGGGTCGGGGTCGGCCGCGTGACGATCCTCAACCGCAGCCCGTTGAAAGGGGCGGCGTTGCTCGCGACCTTCGGCTTGAAGGGCGACGCTTTGCCGCTGTCCGCCAAACTTCCGTCCGCCGCGTTGCTGGTCAACACCAGCGCGCTCGGCATGACCGGCCAGCCGCCGCTCGACCTCGACCTGACGCCGCTGCCCGATGACGCGATCGTGTACGACATCGTCTATGCGCCGCTGGAGACGCCGCTGCTGCAGGCGGCGGCGGCGCGCGGGCTCGACACCGTCGATGGTCTGCAGATGCTCGTCGGCCAGGCGGCGATCGCGTTCGAACTGCTGTTCGGGGTCGCCCCGCCCGAGGGATGCGACGACGAACTGCGGGCGTTGCTGACGCAATGAGCAACCCTTCATTCGTCGCCCCGGCCTTGAGCCGGGGTCCCGCTGTCTGTCGGGCCGCAGAAGAAGCGGGACCTCGGCTCTTTGGCCGCGGTGACGGAGATGGATTATGCTGAAGCTCGGCCTCACCGGATCGATCGGCATGGGCAAGTCCACCGTAGCGGCGATGTTCGCCGACGAGGGCGTGCCGGTGTTCGACGCCGACGCCGCCGTCCACCGCCTGCAAGGCCCGGCGGGCAAGGTCGTCGCCGCGATCGAGGCGCGCTTTCCGGGCACGACCGGTGCGGGTGGCGTGAACCGCACCGCGCTGGCCGAAGCCGTGCTGGGCGACGATGCGGCGATGAAGGCGCTCGAACGAATCGTCCATCCCGCGGTCGGTCTGGAACGCGCCGAATTCCTCGAAATCCACGCATCTGCGCCGCTGGTGGCGTTCGATATCCCGCTCCTGTTCGAGACCAATGGCGAGAAATCGGTCGACAAGGTGGCGATCGTCTCCGCCACCGCCGACGTTCAACGCGCCCGCACGCTTGCCCGCCCCGGCATGAGCGAAGCGAAATTCGCTGCGATTCTCGCGCGTCAGACGCCCGACGCGGAAAAGCGCGCGCGCGCCGATTTCGTGATCCCGACCGACGTCCCGCTGGACGAAACGCGCGGCCATGTCCGCCGGGTCATCGCTTGCTTGTTGGCACGCGAAGGCGGATAATCGCGGGAATGCGGGAGATCGTCTTCGATACCGAAACCACCGGTTTGAGCTTTTCCGGTGGCGACCGTCTGATCGAGATCGGGTGCGTCGAACTGGTCAACCGGATCGAAACCGGCCGCACCTTCCACGCTTATTACAACCCCGGCCGCCCGGTGCATCCCGAGGCGTTCGCGGTGCACGGCATTTCGGACGCATTCCTGTCGGACAAGCCATTCTTTCCGGCCGCGGTCGATGCGCTGATCGATTTCATCGCCGACGCCCCGCTTATCGCGCACAACGCCTCGTTCGACTGGGGATTCCTGAACGGCGAACTCGGGCTGTGCGCGCGCGACGCGCTGTGCACGACGCGGATGGTCGACACGCTGGCGATCGCGCGGACGCGGCATCCCGGGGCGAAGCACTCGCTCGATGCGCTCTGCTCGCGCTACGGAATCGACCGTTCGCACCGTGTGCTCCACGGCGCGCTCCTCGACGCGCAACTGTTGGCGCAGGTGTACGTCGAACTGACGGGCGGCCGCCAGATCGGGCTGGGGCTGGTCGCCGAGACGATCGCCGTTGCGCCCGTTTTCACCAACATCACACCATCGGTCCACCGTGCGCCGCGGGTCTTTTCGGCGACACCTGCGGAACTTGCCGCGCATCAAGCGTTCATGGGGAGGGTGAAGAATCCCGTCTGGGGGATTTCGCAAGCTACTGTGGCGTCCGGTTGACGCCAGGCGCGCCCGCCGGTCCCGGCGGACGCCCATCAATGGAGAAGTACATATGGATATCCGGGTTTCTGGTCATCAGGTCGCTACTGGCGATGCGCTCAAGGGCCACGTCGAGGACCGTCTCCAGGGTATCGCCGACAAGTATTTCTCGCGCGCGATCTCGGCCGAAGTGACGCTGGGCAAGGGGCCGCACGATGCGGGCTTCAAATGCGACATCGTCGCGCACGTCATGAAGGGCCTGGTGCTGAAGGGCAGCAACGACGGCTATGACGCGCACCGCGCCTTCGACGGTGCGGCGGAGAAGATCGAGACCCAGTTGCGGCGCTATATGCGGCGGCTGAAGGACCGGCATTCGGCCCAGAACATGGAAGCGGTGGAGAGCGCCGCTTACGATAATGCGGGATATACGTTGTTCGCGGAAACGCGCGACGAGGAGGAGGCGGGGGATTCGCCGCTGATCGTCGCCGAAACGCGTGTCGACGTGCCCGATGCGACCGTGTCGGACGCGGTGATGATGCTCGACCTGCGCAACACCGCGGCGTTGTTGTTCAAGAATTCGGGGACGGGATCGTACAACATGGTCTATCGCCGCGGCGATGGCACGATCGGCTGGGTCGAACCGCAACGCGCCGACTGATTCCTCCTTTTTCGTTAGAGTAATGATGTCCACCGATATCAGCGATCTGCTGTTTCCCGATCTCGTCGTCGTGGGGCTTACCGCGACGACGAAAAAGGCCTTGTTCCAGCAGGTCGGCGCACTGGCGGCACCGGTGCTGTCGTTGCAGGCCGAGGCGATCGCCGATGGTTTGGCGGCGCGCGAAAAGCTGGGGTCGACGGGCTTCGGCGGCGGCGTCGCGATTCCGCATGCGCGGATCGAGGGACTGGCGCGCATCGTCGTTATCGTCGCGCGGCTGGTGCGGGGAATCGAGTTTCGCGCGGTCGACGATGCGCCGGTCGATATCGTCGTCGCGATGCTATCGCCGCCGGACGCGGGCGCGGAGCATCTGAAGGCGCTGGCGCGCGTCTCGCGCCGCTTTCGCGACCGCAAGTTCGTCGAGAAGCTGCGCGGCGCGGGGTCAGTCGACGCCTTCTACGCCCTGCTCACTGCGGATGATCTTGGAACTGGGCAGCGTGACGCGGCCTGAAGGCGCAGCGGCGCATCACCGCGCGCTGGAGGCGTTGTACGCCGCAGCACCGATCAACCGGTTCTTCGATTCGACGCTGGAGATCACCGCACCGGGCGAGGCGCGAATCCACTTCACCGTCGACCAGCGCCATTTTCACGCGGGCGGCGCGGCGCATGGGACGAGCTATTTCAAGATGCTCGACGATGCGGCTTTCTACGCCGCGAACAGCCTGGTCACCGATCGATTCCTGCTGACGACGCAGTTCAGCTTGTTGTTCACGCGCCCTCTGGGCGAGGGGCCGGTGACCGCGGAAGGGCGCTGGATCAGCGGGCAGCGCCGCGTGTTCGTCGCCGACGCGCGATTGATCGCGGCGGACGGGGAGGAAGTGGCGCGCGGCACCGGCACGTTCATGCGCAGCCGGATCGCGCTGTCGGGTCTGCCCGGTTATCGCCTGCCATGAACGCGCGGCTCCCAACACATCTGATCGTTGGGGCGCTGTTGCGGCGCACGAACAATGCAGGCGGGATGGGCGTGGTGCGCGCGCGGGGTGACGATCAGGGCGGAATGATCCTGGTGATCGCCGACGATGGCGCGTCCGTGAAGGTGCTGGAACGCGGCCTTGGACCGGATGGAAACGATGCGCTCATCACATCTGGTCCGTCGAACATCAGCGGCGAATCGATTGAAGAATATTGGAAAAGACGCCGCGCGCGCGACCCCGATCTCTGGATAGTTGCTCTGGATACCCCGGACGCCGAACGGTTCGCCGCTGAAACGATCCTCGGTCATTGACTGGTAACCGAGCGCAACGCACGTGACCGTCATTGGTTCAATGCGTTGTGCCGCTTCCGGGTGCGATCCGGTCGGTTACGCAGTCGGGGGGGATCCCGGCCGGTCGGTTAAACAGCGATCGCGTCCGCGCACCCACCGCACAAAATTGCTGGTTGATGTCGTTCGTTTCCCGGGCCGTTATTTCCGCGGCCGTTTCCCTTTCCGTCCTCGGGCTCGCCGCACATAGCTCGGCCAGCCTTGCCGCCGAGGTCGAATATACCGTGATCCCTCAGCCGGTCGCCACCGCACTCCCGATTCCCGTCCCTGCGGTCATCACCCTTCCCGCGACCGCGCCTACCCCGGCTCCGAACGTCACTGCCGACGTGCAGGAGGACGATGCGGTCGCTTATCCTACGCTGGCCGCTGCGGTCGCCGCCCAGGAGACCGCCGACGCCGACG
Source organism: Sphingomonas sp. SUN019 (assembly GCF_024758705.1). Taxonomy (NCBI): domain Bacteria; kingdom Pseudomonadati; phylum Pseudomonadota; class Alphaproteobacteria; order Sphingomonadales; family Sphingomonadaceae; genus Sphingomonas; species Sphingomonas sp. SUN019. The sequence goes on from NZ_CP096971.1 coordinate 2,290,765, forward strand.
ACGAACAGCTCCGCTGCCTGGCGGGTGCGATCTATTATGAATCGAAGGGCGAGCCGCTCGCAGGGCAACTCGCTGTCGCCGCGGTGATCCTGAACCGCGCGTCGTCGGGCCGCTTCGGCAAGACGCCATGCTCGGTCGTCACGCAGCGCGGGCAATTCTCGTTCGTGCGCGGCGGCCGTATCCCCGCAATCGACGCCAACCGCCCGTCGTACCGCACTGCGCTCGCCGTCGCGAAGGTCGCGATGGCCGATGCGTGGGACAGCGTTGCCGAGAAGGCCTTGTTCTTCCACGCGCGCCGCGTCTCGCCCGGCTGGAGCAAAGTGAAGGTCGCATCGATCGGCAATCACGTTTTCTATCGCTGATAGTTTTCGCTGATTTTGGGGCGGGGTCTTCACCCCGTTCGTGAAATGTTCTAAGGCGTGACGGGTTATGCTAGTCACGCCTTCTTCTTGTCTGGACGATCCGGAATCGGCTCTCTGCGCCGCCGATGTCGCGCGCGGCGTGACGCGGATGTTGTTGCGGCATGAACTGGTGGCGATCGGGGAGGTGCCGCTCGACGGCGGCCGTCGCGCTGATCTGATGGCGCTGGACGCGCGCGGGCAGATCGTGATCGTCGAGATAAAGGTGTCGCGCGCCGACCTGCTCGGCGATGCGAAATGGCAGGATTACCTGGCGCATTGCGACCGCTTCTTCTGGGCGGTGCCGGCCGGGTTCGATGCGTCGCCGATCGATGGCGCGGCGTTTCTTCCGGAGCGGACCGGGCTGATCGTCGCGGATCGCTACGACGCGGCGGTGGTGCGAGAGGCGCGCACCGATCCGCTCCCCTCGCACGTCCGGAAACGCTGTACGTTAGCCTTCGCCCGCCGCGCGGCGCGGCGGTTGGTGGCGCTGTCCGATCCCGAGGCGGTCGCGCCGTTCTAGACTAGAATTTCGGCCCCGCGACCGCCCGCGGTGCGCGTTTTGGCTTTTCGTCGATCAACTTGGCAATCGCCGGAGCGCGCCCGTCGATCTTCGAATAGTCACGCGCGGAACGCCCTGCGACATTGTCGGTCTGGTCGGGATCGGCCCCCGCCGCCAGCAAGGCGCGGACCAGCGGTAGATCGCGCTTTTGCACCGCGCGGATCAGCGGGGTCTCGCCGCTCGAATTGCCGAGATTGACGTTCGCCTTGTCCAGGATCAGCACGTCGACTAGCGCATTCTGCCCGAACTGGACCGCGATCAGCATCGGCGTCTCGCCGCGCCCGTCGCGCAAATTCGGGTCGGCGCCGCGCGCCAGCAGATAGCGCAGGTACGATTCGTCGCCGCGCTTGATCACGATATGCAGCGCGCCTTCACCGGTTGTGATGTCGCGCGCGTCGATGATCCGCTGCCCTGGCTTGTCGAGCATCGCGATGACCTCGTCGCCTTTGGCGGCCTTCACCGCCTCGAGAAACTTGTAGCTTTGCGACTGCTGCTGGGCGGCGGCGGGAAGGGCGGACGCCGACAGCAGGAATGCGGCGGCGAGAAGGGCGGGGCGGATCGTCATACTCGGCTACAAGGTCCATCGCTGTTGCGGTTCGCGGTCTAACAGATCAAGGCTGGCCATGCCATGAACCTACGCTTCCTCGCCACCATGTTGTTGTTCGCGCCGCTGGCGTGCTCGCCCGGCAAACAGGCCGAACGCCCGCCGCTGGAAGGCGCGAAGCTGGGCGGCGATTTCGCGCTCACCGATCAGGACGGGCGACGGGTCACGCAGGCGGCGTTCTCGGGCAAATACCGCATCATGTACTTCGGTTATACCTTCTGCCCGGACGTCTGCCCGGTCGACGTGCAGAATATCGGCGCGGCGATGAAGTTGCTCGACAAGGACGAGCCCGCGCTGGCGGCGAAGATCGTCCCCGTCTTCGTCACGGTCGATCCCGCGCGCGATACCCCCGCGGTGGTCAAGCAATTCGTCCGCGCATTCCATCCGCGGATGGTCGGCCTGACCGGCACGCCCGCGCAGATCGCCGCCATCGCGAAGGAATATGCGATCTATTACGCGAGGGGCGCGGGGACCGCGGACGGGTATATGATGGATCACAGCCGCCAGGCGTATCTGATGGACCCGAACGGCAAGCCGCTCGCGCTGCTGCCGCAGGATGGAACGCCGCAAGCCATTGTCGCCGAGATCAAGCGGTGGGCGACGTGAAATATTGGGAAGACACGCCGCTCGAAAAGCTCGATCGCGGACAGTGGGAGTCGCTGTGCGACGGCTGCGGCAAATGCTGCATTCACAAGCTGGAGGATGAGGATACCGGCGAACTCGTCGCGACCAACGTCGCGTGCCGGCTGCTCGACCGGCGCAGCGGACTGTGCTCGAACTATCGCCACCGCCATGCCTATGTCGCTGAATGCGTGCGGCTGACGATGGACAACGTGCGCGACATCGACTGGCTGCCGCAGACCTGCGCGTATCGACTGCGTGCGGCGGGCGAGCAATTGCCCGAGTGGCATTATCTGGTGTCGGGCGATCGCGAGGCGGTGCACCGCGCCGGGGAATCGGTGCGCGGGTGGACGATCAGCGAGGACGATGCGGGTGATCTCGAGAACCATATGGTAGACCGCGAACTGTGAGCGTGGCGCTCGAGGTCGTCCGGCATCCGCAGGCGCGGCGCGCAAAGCTGTCGGTCGATCCGGCGAGTGGTCGGACGCGATTGGTGCTGCCGCCGCGCGCGTCGCTGAAGCGCGCGCTGGCCTGGGCCGAAACGCAGGCCGACTGGATTTCGCAGCAGCATGAGCGATTGCCCGAGGCGCGGCCGTTCGCACCCGGCGCGGTGCTGCCGTTCGACGATGCGGCGCTGACGATCGACTGGGCGGAATCGTATCCCCGGCGCGTGACGCGTGATGGCGATCGGCTGCTCGTCGGCGGCCCCGCGGATATGGTCGCGCGACGCGTCGAGGCCTGGCTGAAGCGTGAGGCGCTTCGGCTCCTTGGCGAAGACACCGCTTACTACGCAGAACGCGCGGGCGTGTCGGTCGCGCGGGTCAGCGTTGGCGATCCGCGCGGGCGGTGGGGAAGCTGCGCGGCGTCGGGGACGGTCCGCTACAGTTGGCGCCTGGTGCTGGCCCCGTCAGCAGTCAGGCGCGCGACCGCGGCGCATGAAGTCGCGCACCGCGTCCATATGAACCATTCGCCCGCCTTCCACGCGCTGGTCGCCGAACTGTACGGCAGCGATCCAACGCCGCACCGCGCTTGGCTGAAGGCGCATGGCGCAGGCCTTCACTGGTTCGGGCGGTCTTCCTCAGGGGCGATTTCGCGCGAATCATAGGTCCGCGTGCGCGGAGCGTCGCGCACCGGATCGCGACCGGTGACCCGGTCGATCCAGTCCTGATCCATGCGTTGTTCGGGTTGACCCTGACGTTGTGGTTGGCGTTGCGGCGGGGCGGCGGGAATCGGATAGCCGTCCTCGTCGACCTGCACCGGCGCGCGCTCGGCTTGAGGCGACGGGCGTTCGACTCCTTGACCGGGGACGAGCTGTTCGTCGACCGGCGCGCCCTGATCGCCGCCGACCGGATTGCCGTCCTCATCGACGAACAGCCCGTTGTCGGGCTCGCCGAAATAGCTCTCCTCGTCCGGCTCCATCTGCCATTCTGGCAACGTCACCTGCGTATCGAACTGCTCGATCGGGCGTTTGGCGACCGCGGCTTTCATGAATTGCGCAAAGGCTTGCGCAGGGGCCTGTCCGCCGCTGAGGCCGCCGACTGCGCGCGCGTCGTCGCGACCCATCCACACGCCGGTGGTGATGCCGCTGGAGAAGCCCAGGAACCAGCCGTCCTTCGACGAACTGGTCGTACCGGTCTTGCCCGCCACCGGCCGTCCGATCTGCGCCGAACGGCCGGTGCCGGTGGCGACCGCGGTTTGCAGGAGGTCGGTCATCTGCGCCGCGACATAGGGTGCGACCAGCACGCGGCTGCGATCGACCTCATGCTGATAGATTACTTCGTTGTTCGCGGTCACGCGCGTGATCCCGAACGGCGTTACCGCCACTCCCTTGTTGGCGACGCTGGCGAAGGCGCGGGTCATGTCGATCAGTCGCACGTCGGACGTGCCGAGGACCATCGATGGGTGGGTGTTGACCGCAGTCGTGATGCCGAAGCGCCGCGCCATGTCGGCGACGGTCGCGAAACCGACCTGTTGCCCCAGCTTCGCCGCGATCGTGTTGAGCGAATAAGCAAACGCGGTGCGCAGCGTCACCTGGCCAGAATTGCGGCGTGAGCTGTTGCGCGGGGACCAGCCGTCGATAGTGACGGGTTCGTCGATCTCGGTGCTTTCGGGCGTCTTTCCGGCTTCCAATGCCGCAAGATAGACGAACAATTTGAACGATGATCCCGGCTGACGTTCGGCCTGCGTCGCGCGATTGTAGATCGACGCGACGTAATCGCGGCCGCCGACCATCGCGCGTACCGACCCGTCGCGGTCGAGCGCAACCAGCGCGCCTTGCGTGCCCTTGGGTGAATTGGCGCGGATCGCGGCGTCGGCGGCGCGCTGCATCGACAGGTCGAGGGTGGTCCACACCTCCAGCGGCTTTTCGGTCTCGTCGATCAGCAGGTCGAGTTGTGGCAGCGCCCAGTCGGTGAAGTAGCGCACGCTGTTCTGCTTCGGCTCGGGCGCGAGCTTCACCGCCTGCGGATCGGCCGCGCGCGCCTGCGTCGCGGTGATCGCGCCGGTGTCCTGCATCACCTGCAGCACCACCTGCGCGCGGTCGACCGCGGCCTGCGCATCGGCGGTGGGGGAGTAATTGGAGGGGGCTTTCACAAGCCCGGCGATGATCGCGGCCTCGGACAGTGTCAGTTCGTTCGCGCCGTGCCCGAAGAACTTCCGCGCCGCGGCGTCGATGCCGTACGCGCCGCCGCCGTAATAGACCTTGTTCAAGTACAGTTCGAGAATCTGATCCTTCGAAAATTTGCGCTCCATCGCCAGCGCGAGAATCCATTCGCGGAATTTCCGTCCGAATTTCTTCTGGTTGTTCAGGAACACGTTGCGCGCCAGCTGCTGCGTGATCGTCGATCCGCCCTGCGTCCAGCGCCCGCGGTCGTACCGGACCTTCACCGATCGCGCGACGCCGATCGGGTCGACGCCCAGATGGCTGCGAAAGCGGCGATCCTCGACCGCGATCGTAGCGTCGCGCATCACGGCGGGAATGCGCGAATAGTCCAGCCAGTCGCCGTAGCTTGGCCCCATCGACACCAGCACGGTGCCGTCGGCGGCATGAACGCGGATCATCTGCCCGTTGGGGGACGATTTCAGTTCGTCGAAGCTGGGGAGCTGCGCTTTCGCGATATAGACCGCAGTGACCAGCGCGCCGATCGCCAGCACGACGGCGACCAGCGACAGCTTGATCGCGAGCGAGACACGGCGACGCCAGGGCGAACGTGGCGGCTTGGTCGAACGGGGGGAGGGGGCACGGGCCATCGGATACCGCTTGGCGGATAGAAGCTTAGGCCGTGGTTAACAAGAAATGGGTTTGCGCGTTCTTTGACGCCCTCTCGGGCGCAAGTCGGTGCCAGCCCGCTCCCCCTCCCGGCCACCCACACGGTATCCTGATGGGTGGCCGGGAGGGGGAGCGGGCTGGCACCGACTATCGGCGTGAGCCGATCAAAACCTAACGCCCATGAAAATCGAGCGAGATCGAATTCATGCAGTAACGCTGGCCGGTCGGCGGCGGACCATCGGGAAAGACGTGGCCGAGATGGCTGTCGCAACGCGCGCAGCGGGTTTCGACGCGCGTCATGCCGTGACTGGTGTCGGAATGGTCGGTCACCGCATCGGGTTCGATCGGCTGCGTGAAGCTGGGCCAGCCCGAGCCCGAATCATATTTGTCCGCGCTGTCGAACAACGGTTGCCCGCAGGCGGCGCACGCATACGTCCCGTCGGCCTTGTTGTCGTTCAGCCGCCCGGCGAAGGCGCGTTCGGTGCCCGCCTCGCGCAGCACATGATATTGCTCGGGGGTCAGGCGCTTGCGCCATTCGGCTTCGGACAGGTTCAGTGTTTCCATGGTTACGAATTTCGGTGCGCCGGGCGGGTTGTTCAAGCGATTTCGTGCGGTATCCGCGTCGCGCTCGCGCTGATCCCGACCAGCGGCGGGAAAAGACGTGCCGCGGCAAGCAGTAACGGCGCGGTGGCACGGTTCTCCGCCAGCATCCGGATTACGCCCGCCACCGCGATCGGCCGGGCGATGCGGCGTCCGAACGCGCGTTGCCAATCTGCGCCATCGCCACCTCCGATTCGCGCCGCCGCCGCCGACACCCCACTGGCGATCGCGATTCCCATGCCTTCGCCCGCCAGCGACGGAATGACGCCAGCCTGGTCGCCGAGCCGGAACAGCCCCGCGACGCCCTCTGTCGCGCGCCATCCGTAGGGCACGTTGGCGACCGCATCGAGTCCGCCGCCCTGCCGGTACGCCAGCCGCTCGCCTAGTTGCGGATGATCGCGCGCGAGGCCGGCGAGCAGTTTTTCGGGATCGCCCGCCTCCTGCAGCCGTGAGCGATGCACCGCCATGCACAGATTGCCCGCGCCATCCTCCTGAAGGTCCAGCCCGGCATAGCCGCGATCGAAGGCGTGGAGTTCGATCGCATCGCCGACCAGCCGTGTCAGTCCCGGCGCAGGGCCGAGCCGGACGCGCAGGCCGAGCGCCGGGTCATTTCCGCGCGCCGCGGCGGGCCGCACGAGGCCACGCACGTCATGCTTGCCGCTGGCCAGGAACAGCGCGTCAGCCGCGATCGACGACCCGTCGTCGAGCCGAACTTCGTCGTCGATCGCGCGCACCGCGACGCCGCGCTCGACCGCCGCGCCGTCATCGATCGCGCGCTGGAGCAGGAGCGTGTCCAGCCGGTGTCGCGAAACGCCCTTGGCCGGGGCGGGCAGGGGGGCCTCCGTCGTCCGATCGCCGACGAACAACCGCACCCGCGAAATGCTGGCCGGGTTCAGGTCGTCGGATGCGACGCCCAGCCGCTCCAGCGCGGCGAGCGTCCGCCAGCTAAGGAATCCGCCGCACAAGGCATCGCCCGTCTCGCGCGTCCGCTCGATCAGCAGATGCGGTGCCTCGGCGCGCGCCAGCATGATAGCCGCCGCCGCGCCCGCCGGGCCGCCACCGACGATCAGCGTCGGCGTTCGACGCACAGCCGGAACGGAAAGACGCGGTGGACTGTGGCATCCGCGATGCCGGCCTCGGCCAGGATCGGCGGCCATTCGGCGGGTCGATAGCTGCGTGCGATCGACAGCGTGCCGTCCAGCCGCACAATACGGTGCCAGCCGAACACGCGCGCAAGAATCGGGAAACCCCAATGCGCGAAACCGTGTCGGTGGAGGTCGTTGACCAGCCAGCCGACCGCCGCGTGATGCTCCATGAAACGCAGGAAGGCGATCAACTGGTCGTGTGTCATATGATGCACAACGATGCTGGAGATGACGAGATCCCAATGTTCGCCCGCCAGATCGGCATAGTCGCCGGTGATCCAGCGGATGCTGCTGCCAGGCGGCGTATGCGCACGCGCTGCGCGCTCGCTGCGCGGGTTCAGGTCGATGCCGACCAGATCGAACGTGCGTCCGTGCCGCGAACCCCACCGCTCGATCCGCCGCAGCATGTCGCCGTCACCGAACCCGACGTCGAGCAGGCGGTACGTCCCGCCCGCCTCGGTTACGCGCGACAGGAAACCCAGCGTTGGCCGCGCCGCCATCGTCACGACATTGACCTTCGCGAGATCGCCGACGACCGCGGCGTAGGTGTCCGCATCCAGATCGTCGGCGTCCATCAATTCGTCCTGCTGGGCGCGGACGGACAGGGTCACGGCGCGCTCGCGAACGCAAAACCTTCGGCGGCAAGGCCGGGACCGAAGGCGAGCGCGACGCCCTGTTCAATCCGCGGACCGCCCAGCAGGCGCGCAAGAACGAACATCAGGGTCGCCGACGACATATTGCCATCCTGTCGCAGCACCGCGCGCGATTCGGTCAGCGCATCGCGCGGCAGGTGCAGCGCACTTTCTACCGCATCCAGGATCGACCGGCCACCGGCATGGACCGCCCACCCGTCGATCGCCTGCGGATCATGCCCGCCGGTCGCCGCGCGTGCGAAATCCCGGTCGGCCAGACCCGTCGCAATCCGCGCGGGTACCTCGCCTGACAGATGCATCGCGAAGCCGCGGTCGGTGACATCCCAGCGGATCAGATCGTCCGAATCGGGGAGCGTCGTCGCGAACGGCTGGCCGAGTGCGAAGCCGCGCGGATCGGCGGTGACGATCGCGGCCGCTGCGCCGTCGCCGAATTGGAGCATCGCCAACAACGCCTCGATCTCATCGGTGGCTTGCAGGTGCAGCGTCGAGAGTTCCACCGTTACGACCAGCACCCGTGCGTCCGGTTCAGACCGCACGATGTGACGGGCGGTACGAAGAGCTGCGACCGCGGCGTAGCAGCCCATGAAGCCGATCAGCGTGCGTTCGACCGACGGCGACAGGCCGATACGTTTGGTGATGATCTGGTCGATGCCCGGTGCGACGAAGCCCGTGCAACTCGCCACCACAAGATGCGTCACGCCGCCCGGCGGCTCGCCCAGCGCTTCGATCGCCTTAATCGCGAGCGCGGGGGCGGCCTCGGCGTAGAGCGCCATCCGCGCGGCTGTGCCCGGATGCGGTTCGGCGGCGTAGAAACCGCCCGGACCGACCGGGGAGACGGTGGCGGGCAGCACCGACCATCGGTGATCGATCCCCGATCGCGCCGCCATCCGGTCGAACAGCCGCGCCTTTTCAGCCGGCAGCCGCGCACGCGCCCACGCCACGAAGGCGTGGTGGATGTCGTGGCCCGGCACCGCGGTGCCGATGGCGTTCAGGTAAGCGGACAAGATGGGTTCGGCCTTCAATTCATCCGCCCAACGCGCGAGTGCGGGGGGTCGGGCTCAGGCGGCGGTGACGGCATAGCCCGCACGCGGGAAATGGAGGTGGAGTTTTCCCAGATCGGCGGTGTCACGCGCGATCGTCACGCGCCCGGGCGACAGTGACACCAATGTCCCCGCGACCGGATCACGGCCATAGTCGTCGGCCGCCACCGTCACCGCTTCGCCCGGCGAAAGCCGCTGCGGATCGTCGGCGTCGTGCGGCAGGGCAGCGGCGGGCGTCGCGTCGCGCGCGATGGCCAACGCATCTGTGCCGGTGATCTCGGTCCGCGTCCCGTGCCCGATCGCGGCGATCTTCGCCCGCCAATCCTGCACGCGCGGAAATCCCGCCAGCAATGTATCGGCGAGTTCGGGGAAGATGTTCGCGACGAACCACACGTTCATATACGCCGCGATGTCGGCGATTCCGGCCGCATCGCCCGACAGGAACGGCGTATTCGCTAGCGCGCGTTCGATCCATGCGGCGTGCGCGCGCCATTGCGGTTCGGCCAGCGGGGCCATCGCCGCCATCGCCTGCGCGTCGAACGGCCGACCCGAGAGCGCCGCGCGGTCGGCGGCGAAGGCGGGATCGATGCGATCACCGATCCGCCCGAAGATCACGACGACGCTGGTCTGGAAGAACGCACGATCCGCCCAGAAATTCACCGCCCAGGCGGGACCGCGATCATGCCCCGGCGTGCGGCGCTCCAGCTCGGCGAGGATGACCTGACTGTCGAGGTAAACGTCCGCACCGATCTGCATCACCGGCGCGCGGCGATACCCGCCGGTCAGCGGGATTAGGTCGGGCTTGGGCAGCATGTTCGGCGTCAGCACCGACGCCCAGTCGAGCGCCTTCAGCCCGCACATCAGCCGCACCTTCTCCGAGAACGGCGACGCATCGTAATGGTGCAGGATCACGCGATCATCAGCCGGCATCGTATCTCTCCCGTATCGATCTGCGATACGCGCCACCACGGCGCGACGCTACCCAATCCGGGGGGCGAGGCGTCACGTAGAAAGCGCTGCATGCAATACCGGCACACATCTGACGATCATGATTGCCGTCATGTATAAATTCTCTATAACGGGAATAATAACCGACGGGCCGGACGGGTCATGCAGCGCGTCGATCCGGCGACCCGGCATCCGGAACAAGGAGAAGATGCGTGAAACTCGCCACCCTCGACAACGGCACCCGTGACGGCCGTCTCGTGATCGTCTCGCGCGATCACGCCCGAGCGGTTCCGGCCGACGGCATCGCCGCGACGCTGCAGGACGCGCTGGAACGGTGGAGCGAGGTCGAAGCGCCGCTCCGCGCGCTGGCCGACCGGTTGGCGGACGGGGAAGCGCCCGGTGCGATCGATTTCGTCGCGGGCGCCGCGCTGGCCCCGCTGCCGCGCACGTGGCAATGGCTCGACGGATCGGCGTACGACAGCCACGGGGCGTTGCTGCGGCTGATTTCGGGGCGGGATGCGCCGCCGAACGACGGACCTTTGATGTATCAGGGCCTGTCGCACCAATTCTATTCCGGCACCGCCGATTTTCCGACGCCGAGCGAGGCGAACAACATCGATTTCGAGGGCGAGTTCGGGATTATCGTCGACGACGTGCCGATGGGCGTGACCGCCGGCGAGGCCGCGGCGCACATCAAGCTGATCGTGCTGATCAACGACTGGTCGCTGCGCGGGTTCGCCCTGCGCGAATCCAGGATCGGCTTCGGCTGGGTGCAGGCCAAGCCGCCGTGCAGCCTTGCCCCGGTTGCGATCACGCCCGACGAACTGGGCGCGCACTGGCGCGACGGCCGGGTCGACCTGCCGCTGATCGTCGACTGGAACGGCGAGCGGTTCGGGGCGGCGGGTGGCTATGACATGAGCTGGTCGTTTCCCGAACACGTCGCGCATGCCGCGCGGACGCGGTCGTTGTGCGCCGGCACGATCATCGGCGGCGGCACGGTGTCGAACGAGAACTATCGCGAGGTCGGCTCATCGTGCATCGCCGAGCGCCGCGGCATCGAGACGATCGACGAGGGCAAGCCGCGCACCGGGTTCATGAAGTTCAGCGATCGCGTGCGGATGGAGGCGACCCTGCCCAACGGCGCGCCGCTGTTCGGGGTGATCGACCAGCAGGTCGTTCAGGGATGATCCACGAAGTCGCCGATTGAACGTCGCGCCGGACGCACCGCGCGCCGGCCAGCGTCAGCGTTTCCGCAGGCCATCGAGCACCAGCTTGCCCAGGAACATCTGGAAATCCGTGGTCAGCCTTTCCATGTCGGTGCTCTCGGGGACGAGTTCGCGGATCAGCGGTTCCGCCGATACGAAGAAGTCGCTCGCCCCGAGCACCGCCACGTACAGGAACAGAGGATCGGTCTCGACCAGTTCGCCGCCGCCATCGGCGCGCAGCAACGCGCGATAGAATTCGACCAGGTCGAGGTTCATGTCGCGGACGCGGGCGCGCGACTCCTCCGTGCCGTCCTCGGCCAGTTCTTCGAGCAGCAGACGGTGGAGAAACGGCGCACGGCGAACCAGTTGAACCGTGCGTGCGATATGGCTGGCCAGCGCAACGGACGGCTCGTCCTTCAGGTGGACGTTGCGCTGCGCGTGCGCGGTCACGCGATCGACAACCGCCACCAGCAAAGCGGCGCGATTGCCGAAATAATAGCGCACCAGCGCAGGATCGGCGTTCGCCTCTTTCGCAATGCGCGAGATCGTCACGCGCGCCGGTGGCAGGGTGCGCAACAGCTTTTCGGTGGCCATCAGCAGCCGTTCGCGCCCGACGTCATTCTCGCCCGAGACGGGCCGGCCTTTCCCGCGCTTCTTGGGGACAGCCTTGGATGGTGCGGCAGCCGTGGTCATCGCGGCGGTATCCTGTTTCTGGTCAGGCTTGGCAACCATCGCGATCCTCGGCGAGGGTCAGTTGGGCCGTCGGGGATCGCCCGTTTCGCCGAAGCCGTAGATGTCGATCGTTCGCTCGCCTGCCCGGATACGCGCGATCTTGTTCGCCTCGTCGCGCTCGCGATCGGCCCCGGCGTCCAGCGCCTTAACGACGCTCGACGCGGGGAGCACGATTACGCCATCGTGATCGCCGACGACCAGATCGCCGTGCGCCACCACAACGTCCCCGATGCGGATCGGCTGGCGAAGCCAGGCGGTCGCCTCATAACCTTTGATCGTGCCGTTCAGGCAAACGCCGTTGGCAAAGACCGGGAACGCCATCGTCGACAACCCAGCGACGTCGCGCACCCCGCCATCGATCACCAGCCCACCCAACCGCTGCGCCATCGCCGCTTCGTTCAATATGTCGCCCCAATAGCCCCATTCGATTCCGCCGCTGGTCGATACGACCAGCACGTCGCCGGACGCGGCCTGATAGAGCGCGCGGTGGATCCATAGATTGTCGCCCGCGGGCACGTGAACGGTGAACGCCGGACCGGCGACGCGCATGTCGGACGCGACCGGCTTGATCGCGGAGGGCAGCGCACCGATCCGCCCCGCCGCTTCGTGCAGCGTCGCCGCGCCGAGCCGGTTTGCCTCGGCAAGCTGGTCGGCGCTGTAGGTCACCGGGCCTCGCGGCGTTGTAGCAGGTGATATTGCTGCTGCCTGCGCGCCTCGTCGAGACGCAGCCCGCCAGCGATGGCGTCGCGGATGCGCATCTCGGCGGCGTCGATCGCCTCCGCTACCTCCAACACCTCGGCCTCGCGGTTCTGCGGGACGACGACGACGCCGTCAGAATCGCCGCGAACGATGTCGCCGGGAGACACGCGGACGTCGCCCACCGTGATGACGACCTGCGTCGCCTCCAACTGGACCCGGTCCTTGCCGGTGCGCATCGAATAGCTGCGGCTGTATATCGGATAGCCGAGATCGAGCGCGAGCTGCGTGTCGCGGCACGCGCCGTCGATCACCGTGCCGCCCAGTCCGCGCCTGTGCGCCGTGAAGGTCAGGATGTCGCCCCACACCGTCGCGTCGGGCCTTCCGCCGTTGTCGATCACCACGACGTCGCCCTCGGGCACGTCGTCGATAAAGTCACCTACGGTGCCGACCGGGTGGCCGACGGGCGCATAGGCCAGGGTGAAGGCGCGGCCGGCCAGCCGGTAGCTGTGGTCCAGCGGTTTGATATCGAGGCACTGGCCCGCGATGCCGAGCTTGTCGAGCGCATCGCTGATCGTCGCGGTGTCGAGCCTTGCGGCCCGTGCCACATTGGCGTCCCTCATTCGGTCGTCTCCAACAAGTGCTCGTAATCACCGCCCATCACGATCGAGACGGGATGGCCGGCGAGCACCGCCTTGGTCATCCTCGCCTCGCGCGATGCGATCCGTTCGGCGGCGGTCAGCACGTCCGCGATCCGGGCGGCGGGCACGAACGCAGCGCCACTGCCGTCGGCGACTACCCAGTCGCCGGTCGCCACGGTCAGGTCGCCGACGGTGACGGGCACACCGGTGGCGCTCTCGTAGATGCGGCCTCGCGCGGTTCGCGCGGTGCTCCCCCGCGCGTAAACCGGAAAGCCGATGTCGGCGGCTTCGTCGACGTCGCGCGCCAGCCCCTCGACGATGACGCCCGCGACGCCGCGCCCGCGCGCCGCATTCGACAATATGCCGCCCCAACCGGCGCATTCGACGCCGGTGCGCTGCTCGACGACGATCACTTGGCAGCGTTCGGCCATTTCGATCGCGGTGGTGCACAGGTGGCGCGGAGTCGCACCTTCCGGCGGCGTGCCCGCGGCGAGTTTCACGGTGATGATCGAGCCCGAGATGCGTCCCTTGGCGGCACGTGGGGTGAGTCCCGTCACCGAAGGTGGCAGGCCCAGCTGATCGAGCGCATCGGACACCGCGCAGGCGTCTAGCCGCGCGAGGCGGGTGGCGAAATCATCCATTTCAGTTCCAGTACACGAAGCCGTTGGCAGTGCCGGTGCCCGCTTCGGAACGATAGCAAGGCTGGTAGTCGACCACATCACCAGCAAGTTCGGTTTCGAACAGCGCGCCCGCCGCCGCGATCCAGTTCTTCAACTCGCTGGTACCGGACTGCAGCCAATCCTCGCCGATCGCGCACAGCGCTTCAGCGTCGCGGGCCGCCAGCGCGTCGAATATCTGCTGGTCGAACGCCTCGTCGATCACGAAATGCGACATGCCGCCGGAGCCGAAAATCGCGACCCGCGCGTCCGATTTCCACGCCTTGATCGCACGGCCGACCGTGCGTCCCATCTCGAAGCAGCGGCGCGCAGTCGGCTGGTTCGGCGGGAAGAAGGTGTTGGTGACGATCGGCACATGCGGGACGACGGAATCGCGCATGATCTGGCGATAGACGAAGCCGAAGGCGTGGCCGATGCCGCTGTGCCAATGGTTCTCCAGCCGCGGCAATCTGTTCGCGCGCGTGATGTCGAAGCTGTTCGAGACCAGATCGCGGATCAAATAGTTCGCCAGTGCCGGGTGGCCGGGATATTCGGTGTAGGCGGGCGGCTTGTGGCCCGATTCCGCGGCGTGGATGCCCGGCGGGTGCTTCGCGGCCTGCTCGGCGGACGATGGTTCGTTCCACACGACATCGCCGTTGAAGATCGTGAACGCCGGCATCAGCGTTTCGTTGAACATCTCCTGCTGATCGTTGCCGAAGATCACCGCGACGTCGGGCTTCGCCTGCGCGTAGACGTCGGCCATCCGGTCAATCGCGGTGCGACAGGCGGCATTCCGCTTCGTCCGCTCCTGAAGCGAGCTTTTCTCGGTCAGGCCTTCATCGCCGCGCATCGCCACCAGCGTGTCGAAATCGTAACGGCCGGTCTTGTACCAATGCTGTTTGTTGGCGTGATCCGCGGGCAGCCGCAGCAGCCACTCCTCGGGCGTCGTCGATAGGGTGGGGCCGTGCGTGGTCCACATGCCGAGAACGATCTCTGCCATGGCAATCCTCCAATATCAGACGTCGAGCCTGAACACCCGCCGCGCATTGTCCTCGAAGATCATCTTCTTTTCCGCATCGCTCAGCCAGTCGAATCCGGCGATGATCGGGGCGATGTGGTCCATCGTGCGACCGTCGTCGCCGGCCACTTTTGACCCGACGCCGGGGCATTCCGATCCGAACAGGCAACGTTCGGGGCCGACCGTCTTGATCAGCAGGCGCAGCGCCTCCTCGCTGTACAGCACCGTATCGTAATACAGTTTGCGCATCCGTTCGGAGAACCGCCAGGTCGAACCCGGATTGATCGATCCCGCCTCGAACCGGCCGATCTGATAGGGGATCGCGCCGCCGCCGTGGCTGACGACGATCTTCAGGTCGGGGAAATCGACCAGCACGTCCGAATTGACCAGGTTGAAGACCGCCGTCGTCTCCTCGTTGATGAAGTGCAGCGAATAGGGTTCTCGGTCGGCGCGCGATCCGGTCGCGTGGATGTGCGCAGGCAGGTCGAGTTCGCACAGTTTCTCGTAGAGCGGATACCAATAGCGCTCACCGAGGCCTGGAGGATGCGTGCCGGTATTTTCGTACGGATCGGGATTGAGCAGGCAGCCCTTGAAGCCCAGCGACACGCAGCGTTCGAGTTCGGGCAGCGTATTCTCGATCGGCTCGCCCGCGACCTGCGGCAAGCCGCACACGCCGACGAACATGTCGGGAAACAGGCCCATCTGGCGATGGATGATGAGGTTGCACTCCTCCACGAACCAGTGAACCGCGCGCGCCGGTTCGAAACTGGACATCATCTGGAACGGGCGTGGTGAAATCAGCTGCAAGTCGGTGCCGTGCCGATGCAGCATGTCGAGATGGCCGCACGGCGCCATTTCCTTCTTGTTCGCCGCGCGGCGAATATCGTCGTCGCTGACGTTGACCTTGCCGCGCCCGTGGCTGCCGCGGTGCGACAGCACGCCCGCCTTGTAGGCCCACAGTTCGGTCGGGGCGCTGACATGCCCGTGGCAATCGATGATCATCCGGCCCCCTCCGCCACGACTGCTGAATCGGCGCGGCATCGTCAGACGTCTGATATTATAGCTACGCGCGTCGCGCAACCGGTTTAGGGTTATAATTCAGCAAGACAAGAATATTTGACGCTCCGGTTGACACTTCGGCATGCAAGCGTGATTAAATACAGACGTCTGACGGATTCTCGTTGGAACGGGAGAGGTTTGGATGGCGACCGCAGCACCGCTGAAGATCGCGATCGTCGGCGGCGGCATCGCGGGCCTCGCGTTGGCGCTGGGACTTCACCGTCACGGCATCGCAGCGCAGGTCTATGAGGCGGCACCCGAGATCGCGGAAATCGGCGTCGGCATCACGTTGCTGCCGCACGGCATGCGGGAAATCGCGCTGCTCGGCCTGGCGGACGAGATGCTCGCCGCGGGCATCGAGAATCGGGAGAGCGCGTTCTTCAACAGGTTCGGGCAAAAGCTGTATGCCGAGGCGCGCGGCAAATATGCGGGATATCCTCATCGCGAGGTCGGCATCAATCGCGGCCGGTTGCACGGCATTCTCCTGGCAACAGTGCGCCAGCGTCTCGGCGTTGACGCGGTCGTCTGCGATCATCAATTCGTCGGGCTTGATCAGAGCGGGTCCGCAGTCACGCTGCATTTCAGGGCGACGTCAGACGGGTCGTCGTGCGCGCCGGTCACGGCCGACATCGTCATCGCCTGCGACGGCATCAACTCCGCGGTGCGCCGCTTGTTCTACCCGCAAGAAACGGTCGCCTTCACCGGCATCAACACGTGGCGCGGGGTCACGCGACGCAAGCCGATCCTGGGCGGCCGCACCTATATGCGGATCGGGTCGATCAGGACCGGTAAGATCGTGGTCTATCCGATCGCCGACGAGGATTCGGGTAACCAGCTGATCAACTGGATCGCCGAGATCGAAACCGGCAGCAATCACCGCAACGACTGGAACCAGCAGGGCGACCGGCGCGACTTCCTGCCGATCTACGAAAGCTTCAAGTTCGACTGGCTGGACGTGGGGCAATTGATCCGCGACGCCGACACCGTCCTGGAATATCCGATGGTCGACAAGGATCCGGTCGATCGGTGGACGTTCGGCCGAGTGACGTTCGCCGGCGATGCGGCGCATCCGATGTACCCGCGCGGATCGAACGGGTCAGCGCAGGCGCTGATTGACGTGCGCACGTTGGCCGACCTGCTGGCGGCGCATGACGATCCGCGCGCGGCGTTCGCCGCCTATGAAGCGGAACGGCGGCCCACGACCGCCGAAATCGTGCGCACCAACCGGGTCAGCCCGCCCGACATCATCAACCTGAGGGTCGAGGAACTGGTCGGTGATCGCCCGTTCGACGATCTCGACGACTACATCTCCCAAGCGGAATTGCGCCGGCTGTCGGATCAATACAAGCGCATCGCGGGCTTCAGCGTGCTGGAGGGGACGCGCACCTGACGGATTGCGCCGCGGGTCAAATCGGCTAACCACCGGCTGGGAGAGGCTGTTTGAGAATGCGCGCGTGACGGACGATCGGAACCCGGCGGAGCGTTCGCTGGACGAGCTTTACCGGCGGCCGGGGTTCCTGCTGCGCCGGGCGCATCAGATCAGCGTCGCGCTGTTTCTGGAAGAAGCCGCCGGACTTGCGCTCACCACCACGCAATATGGCGCGATGGTCGTGCTGCGCGCGCGCGGGAGCCTGGATCAGGTCGGGATCGCGACCTTGGTCGGGATCGACCGTTCGACGACCGCACTGGTCGTCGGCAAGCTGGAGGAAGCGGGCTATATCGAGCGCCGCGACGACGCGGTCGACAAGCGCCGCAAGATCATCACCTTGTCAGCGGCCGGGCACGCCATGCTGGAGCGCGTGTCGCAACCCGCAGCGCGCGCCAGAGAACGCGCGCTGGAGCCGTTTTCGTCAAAGGACGCCGCCAGGTTCCTCGCCTTGCTGGAACGGTTCGTCACCGCGTTCAACGAACAGACCCGCGCCCCGATTCACGCAGGGACCGGCGAAAAGCGGCCCAAACGCGTCGTCAAACCAAAGGCGGCGCCGCGTTCCTGAAGGCAGGGGTTTCGCCCGCCCGATCGGCCATCGCGGTCAGCCGCGGGAACGGCGTCAGATCGACCTTAAAGCGGCGTGCGTTGAACATCTGCGGCACCAGGCATGCGTCGACGATGTTCGGCGCATCGCCGCCCGCGAACGAAGTGTCCGGCAGCAGCTTTTCCAGCGTGGCGAACCCCTGTTCCACCCAATGCCGATACCAGCCGTCGACCGCCGCCTTGTCCTGCCCCAGATCGTGCTCGAGATACTGCAGGATGCGCAGATTGTTGATCGGGTGAATGTCGCACGCGATGGTCAGCGTCAGTTCCATCGCGCGTGCGCGTTCGATCGGGTCGGCCGGGATCATCCGCGGCTTGGGGTGGAGCGCATCGAGATAGTCGATGATCGCCAGACTCTGGCCTAGGCGCAGGCCGCCCACCTCCAGCGCAGGCACCAACCCGGCCGGATTGACCGCCAGATACTCGGGCGAACGCTGCTCGCCCGCGCGCAGGACGTAGTTGCGCTTTTCGTACGCCAGCCCTTTCAGGTTCAGGACGATGCGCACGCGGTAGCTTGCCGACGACAATGGGAAGTCGTGCAGGATCATGCGAAGTCGGCTTCGCGCTCGCCGATCGTCACCGTCAGCGGTTCCAGCCCTGCGATCGTCACCTCGATCACGTCACCCGGCACCACCGCCCCGACGCCCGCCGGCGTGCCGGTGAAGATCAGGTCGCCGGGCAACAGCCGTTCGAACCGGCTGACATAGGCGATCGTTTCGGCGCAATCCCAGATCAGGTCGCGAATGTCGCCGTCCTGCTTCAGGTCGCCGTTCACGCGCAACTGGATCGGCCCGGACGCGATATGCCCCTCGGCCACCGGACGGATCGCCGCCATCGGGGCCGAAAAGGCGAAGTTCTTGCCCGTGTCCCACGGCCGCCCCTTTTCGCGCGCCTCGAGCTGCACATCGCGCCGCGTCATGTCGAGTCCGACTGCATAGCCGAACACCAGACCCAACGCGTCCGCCTCGTTGACCTTCGCGCCCTCCTTGCCGATCGCGATCACCAGTTCGGCCTCGAAATGATAGTTGGCGGTTTCGGACGGATAGGGGATCGTCGCGCCGTTCGGCGCCAGCGCATCGGCCCATTTGGTGAAGAAGAACGGTGCCTCGCGGGCCGGATCCGTCCCCATCTCGCGCGCGTGCGCCTCGTAGTTGCGACCGATGCAGATGATGCGCCCAACGGGAAAGGTCTCGGCGCTTCCGGCGATCGCGGCGGCGGGGCG
Organism: Sphingomonas sp. SUN019; assembly: GCF_024758705.1. Classification (NCBI taxonomy): domain Bacteria; kingdom Pseudomonadati; phylum Pseudomonadota; class Alphaproteobacteria; order Sphingomonadales; family Sphingomonadaceae; genus Sphingomonas; species Sphingomonas sp. SUN019. The sequence goes on from NZ_CP096971.1 coordinate 2,309,865, forward strand.
TTCGGGGAGCGTGAAAACGTGCGACATGATCAGTCCTCTGACGATTGTGTGGCAAAACCGTGGACAAGCGCGCATAATGACGCAAGCACAAAAGGATTCCTGCCGATGGCCACGCATGCCCGCCCCAGCAATCTCGATGCCGCCCGCGACGATTTCTACGATCGCCTCGCGCCCGAATCTTTGGCTCCCTTGTGGAAGGTGCTGTCCGCGCTCGTCACGCCGACGCCACGCACCCCGGCGGTCCCGGCCGCCTGGTCCTTCGACCGTATCCAGCCGCTACTGATGGAGGCGGGTGAACTGATCACCGCGGCGGAGGCCGAACGCCGCGTGCTGATCCTCGAAAACCCCGCGCTGCCGGGCCAGTCGCGGATTACCAGCACGCTCTATGCCGGGCTGCAACTGATCCTGCCGGGAGAGGTCGCGCCCGCCCACCGCCACGCGCAGAACGCGCTGCGCTTCGTCATGCAGGGCGATGGCGCGTTCACCGCGCTCGACGGCGAACGCGCGTACATGCATCAATACGACCTGATCCTGACGCCTGCGTGGCTGTGGCACGATCATGGCAACGAAACCGATCAGCCGATGATCTGGCTCGACGGCCTCGACATTCCGCTGGTCCAGATGCTCGACGCCAGCTTCGCCGAACACCGCGAGGATCGCGGTGCGTGGCCGACCTCGCGCCCCGCGGGCGACGCCGCGCTGCGCTGGGGGCGCAACATGCGCCCGGTCCATGCCGGGCGCGCGGAGGGACAGGGCAACCCGCTCTTCATCTACCCCTTCGCCGAGTGGCGCGAGACGCTGGATGTGCTCCGCCGGAGCGAAGCCCCACACGCGCATGACGGCTATCTGATGGAATTCACCAATCCGGTCGACGGCGGCCCGGTGATGGCGACGATGTCGGCCTTCGCGCGGCTGGTTCCGGCCGGGCTCGAGACGCGCGCGGCGCGATCGAGCGACGGCACGATCAACGTCGTCGTCGAGGGAACGGGAACCCTCTTCATCGACGGTGCCGCCTTCCCACTATCCCCCAGCGGGATCGTCGTCGTCCCGTCCTGGACCGAACGCCGGATATCGGCCGACAGCGACCTGGTTCTGTTCAGCTATTCGGACCGGGCAACGCAAACGAAGCTGGGGCTGTGGCGCGAGCGACTGGAATAGCCGGACCGACCGCGGCCTTGGGAGAAAACGCAAGGCTCGTCCCTTCTCCTCAACTCACCCTGCCGCGTAGCGGATCAGTATGTCGGCCATTCATCGCGGCGTCCGATCGATCGCGGTGCAAAACCGATTGGACCTGTTTCCTCCGACATACCTAGTCTCGGGAAAATGGCGAACCAGCCTCGGGTGGAGCGCCGACGAAGATCGAGCAGCCGGGTCGACCGGCGCCGTCCAGGGGAGGATGAACGATGCGGCTTTCCTATCTCCGCGACTGTGGACTCCTTGCGCTCACCGCGGCGGCGGCCGTGCCGCAGACGGCGCTCGCGCAGGATGCCGCCGCACAGCCGCGCCCGGCCGATCCGATCGACGCGGCGCAAAGCGAACCGGGCGGGCTGGAGGATATCGTCGTCACCGCGCAGCGCCGTGCGGAATCGGCGCAATCCACCCCGATCGCGATCACCGCGATCGGCGGCGATACGCTGGCCAGCAAGGGCGTGTTCGAAGCGGCCGACCTGACGCAGGCCGTCCCCAACCTTCAGATCGCTGCGCCGTTCGGAAAGGCGCAACCCAATTTCGCGCTTCGCGGCATCTCGATCGCGAATGAATATAACGCCAACACCGCATCGCCGATCGGCGTGTATATCGACGATGCGTATATGAGTTCGCGCAACAGCCACGGCATCCAGCTATACGATCTGGAGCGCGTAGAGGTGCTGCGCGGGCCGCAGGGCACGCTGTATGGTCGCAACACGACGGCGGGCGCGATCAATTTCATCACGCACCGTCCGGAGCTGGACAAGAACGGCGGTTACGCCGAGGTCGGCTACGGCAATCAGGATCGCAAGAGCGCGCAAGGAGCGGTCAATCTGGTCGTCGATCCGGGCAAGCTCGCGATCCGCGGGGCGTTCGATTACGTCAATTCCGACGGCTATGTCCGCAATCTGTTTCCCGGCCAGCCCGATGCGCAATCGGAGGATTCGATCGGCGGCCGGGTCTCGGTCCTGTGGAAGCCGGACGAGACCTTCACCGCGTTCCTGAAGGGCTATTACGGCCGCAGCAATCCGTATGCGGGCGCGGTCCACGGCATCGGCACCGGCGCGGGCGGGGTCAATCCGCTGACCGGCTACACCCGCCAGAATCTCGATTTCTATGAGATCGAATCCTTCCACATCGGGCGGTACAAGATCGAATCGAAGGGGGTGCTGTTGACACTGTCGAAGGAGCTGGGCGACGCGCTGTCGATCTCCACGCTCACCTCCTACGACAAGGCGATGCGACGGATTGATCAGGAAGGCACGCATTCGCCGTTCGACCTGCTCGACGTGTTCTACCGCGACGATTCCGAACAGTTCAACCAGGAGGTCCGGCTGAACTACGACCGCGACGGGGTGAAGGCGATCCTGGGCGGTTACTACGGCTGGGACCGGGTCGACGTGTTCAATACCTTCACCTTCTTCCAGTTCCTGAAGCCGGTGGTGCCGTTCAATTTCCCCAACAGCGGGTTCGGCGTGGATTCGAAGTTCAGCCAGACGCGGCGGTCTAAGGCGATCTTCGGGCAGGTCGACTACGATCTGACCGACCGGCTCTCCGCGACGATCGGCCTGCGTTACACCTGGGATACGCTGCGTTACTATCGTGGCAATGCCAACATCCTGGATTACGACGGTAATCCGGTGCTCAACACGGTCGGCAATCCCGCAGATTCGTTCGATCCTGTGAACGCGCCGGGCGTTGGGCCGTACAATCCCAATTCCTTTCTGACCCGCGCGCGTGACGACAAGGCGCTGTCAGGGCGGATCGGGCTGAACTATCAATTCACCCCCAGCGTCCTCGCCTATGCGTCCTACAGCCGCGGCTATCGTGGCGGCGCGGTCAACGGCGGGGGCTATCTCGGCAACCAGCTGGTGTCGCTGGTCGAGCCGGAAAAGGTCGATGCCTACGAAGCGGGCGTGAAGTCCGAACTGCTCGGGCGGCGGCTGCGGCTCAATCTTGCGGGCTTCTACTACAGCTACAAGAACCAGCAGCTGCAGGAGGTGATCGGCGCGGTCGCGGTGCTGCGCAACGCGCCGAAATCGACGTTGTACGGGTTGGAGGTGGAGGCGACCGCGGTGCTGGCCGACCGCCTGACCGCCAATGCCTCCGTTGGGTTGCTGAAGACCGAATATGACGGACTGACGCTGTCCGGTGTAAGCCTCGACGGGAACCGCCTGCCGTTCGCGCCGAACTTCACCTTCAACGGCAGTTTCGACTGGACGGTCGCCGATTTCGGCAGCGGCAAGGTCAGCTTCAGTCCCAACGTCAGCTACACCAGCCAGCAATGGTTCTCGCCCTTCAATGGCGATCCGTCGAGCACCACCGACACGATCACGAACCGGCGGCAGCAGCAGAAGGGATACTGGCTGGTCGGCGGCAATCTCGGCGTGACGATGGAGAGCGGGTTGTACGCAACGGCCTGGGTCAAGAACCTCTTCAATCAGGACTATTACGTCTACGGCCTCGACCTGCGGGCGAGCTTTGGTTACGATTATCTCGCGCTCGGCGCACCGCGCAGTTACGGCGCAACGGTCGGCTTCCGCTTCTGAGCGTGATCGATCCGGCGCGTATCGTCGAAAATCTGGTCGCCGCGTTCAACCGTCGCGATCGCGCCGCGGTGTACGCCGCGCTCCACGACGATATCCTGTGCGTCGGCATCCCGCTGCCGCCCGCGCACGGCAAGGCGGCGGCGACCGTGTTGCTCGATCCTTTCTTCGACGCCGAGGAAATCGACTGGCGGATCGTCGCCATCGCCGCGTCGGGGCCGATCGTGCTGACCGAACGGATCGACCGTTTCCGCTTCGCCGGGCGGGACTGGACCGAAGTGCGCGCGGCGGGCGTGTTTCACATCGCGAACGATGGCCGGATCATCGCGTGGCGCGACTATTTCGACATGGCGGAGCTGGTCGCAGCGCTACCGCCAAGTGCGGCTGGCTAAGGGATAAGCACCACCTTCACGCATTCGCCGCGCGCCTGCGCCGCGATGGCTTCGTTGATTTCGGCAAGCGGATAGGTGCGGATCAGGCGGTCGAACGGGAAGCGTCCCGCGCGGTGGTGCGCGATCAGCTCGGGGATGAAGACCTGAGGATCGCTGTCTCCCTCCATGATGCCGATGATCCGCTGCCCGAAGGTGATCGCGGCGGCGATGTTGACCGTCAGCGTGGCGTCGGCCGTGGCGGGGACGCCGACCAGCCCGATCAGCCCGCGCGGGGCCAGCGCCGCCAGCGCCGCCTCGATCACCGCGACGCGACCCGATGTGTCGAACGCGAAATCGACGCCGCCGGGCAGGATCGCGCGGATCGCGGCTGTCACGTCGCCGTCCGCGGGATCGATCGTGTCGGTCGCGCCCAGTTCGATCGCAAGATCGCGCCGCGCCGCGACCGGTTCGACCAAGATGATGCGCGCGCAGCGCTGGATCGCCGCGCCCATCACCGCCGCCAGCCCGACCGGCCCGCCGCCCAGCACGACGATCGACGATCCGGCCGGGCACGCCATCGACCGCATCACGCCGCCCGCGCCGGTCTGGAATCCGCAACCGAGCGGCCCGAGCAGCTCAAGCGCCGCGGCCGCGTCATCGACCTTCACGACATTGCGCGCACGGACGATCGCGTGCCCGGCGAACGACGACTGGCCAAAGAAGTGCGACGCGACCGCCTCGTCGCCGTTGCTGAGCGCGGTCGAACCATCGTCGAGCCGCATCCCGGCGTAATTTAGCGGCGGAAACTGCGCGCAGTAACTCGGAAGTCCCTCGTCACAGCGCGCGCAGGCCCCGCAACTGGAAAAGCCGAGCACGACACGGTCGCCCACCGCCAGCCCGCTTACCCCGCCGCCGATCGCCGCGATCGTCCCCGATCCTTCATGCCCCAGCACCGCAGGCAGCGGATAGGGCGCGAACTGATCGCGGAAGATCAGGTCTGTGTGGCACAGGCCGACGCCCGCGATCCGCACCAGCACCTCGCCGTCGCGTGGTTCGTCGACCGACAATGTCTCGATCGCGAACGGCGCGCCCGGTTGTCGCGCAACGGCGGCGATCGTGTTCGTCATCGGTCCGTCTCCGCACGGCCCAGCGTTCCCACGCTATCGCCGACCTCGCCGCCGAGCGCCGCCCAACCCGTACCGATCGGACGCCGTGAAAGGAAATCGATCGTCGCGGCGGTATCGAACGCCTCGGTCACCTGATCGATGCCGTCCGCGCCGCACCGGACGAACAACGTATATTCGTTCTCATACCAATCGCCCGCGAACAGCGACCAGGCGCGATAGGTGAAGCGCACCGCGCTCACCGCGTCATCGCCCGCTTCGTCAAGGACAGTGACTTCGCAATCGGGGCGGTGATGCTCGGTCCAGACCTGGCGGTTGAACGCGACCACCGCCTCGCGTCCGATGAGTCGCGGCACGCCGAGCGAGGCCGAGATCGTCCATTCGATCTCCGGCGCGTAGAGCGCCGCCATCGCATCGACATCGCCGAAGCGCGACGCCAGCCGACCGGCGGGGGTGTTCGGGATCACGCGCGATCCTTGGGCCGAAAACGGATCGGCAACCGTTTCAGCCCCGATACGAAATTCGCCTCCACCCAGGCGGGTTGACCGGCCAGTTCGATATCGTCGATCCGCGCGAGGATTTCGGTGAACAGGATGCGGATTTCCAGCTTGGCCAGCGCATTGCCGAGGCACAGATGCGGGCCGTAACCGAACGCGATATGCTTCTTCGCATCGGCACGGTCGACGCGAAACTCGAACGGCGCATCGAACGCCGCGTCATCACGATTGCCCGAGGGGTAGCACATCATCAGATTGTCGCCCGCGCGCACCTGTTTCCCGCCGACCTCGCAATCGCTGACGGCGGTGCGGAAGAAATGCTTCACCGGCGTGGTCCAGCGGATGAATTCATCCACCGCGCCCGCGATCAGCGACGGGTCGGCGCGCAGTTTCGCCATTTCCGCCGGGTTCTGGATCAGCGCCAGCAACCCGCCAGAGATCGCCGAACTCGTCGTGTCATGCCCCGCCGCGGCGATGATCAAATAATAGGCATGGCGCTCCGCCTCGCCGATCGGCTCCCCGTCGATCGTCGCCGTCGCCAGGATCGTCGCGACGTCGTTCTGCGGATTGGTGCGTCGGTCCGCGGTGATCTTGCTGAAATAAGCGTTGAAGGCGTTGGAGGCCTCGACCATCGACGCCATGCCGTCGCCGCCGCCGGTTTCGGCATCGGTGTTGCCGAATATCTTCTGCGACAGCGCCAGCATCAACGGCTCGTCCTCGCGCGGCGCGCCCAACACGATCATGATGGTGCGCAACGGATACCAGGCGGCAATATCTTTGGCGAAATCGCACGCGCCGCCCATCTCGATCATCCGATCGACCGTTTCGCGGGCCAGCGCGGTGATCTCCTCCTCCAGGTTGCGGACGCTCTTCGCGCCGAACCACGAAGCGGTGAGCGCGCGGTACGCGCGGTGATCGGGGTTATCCATCGCCACCAGGTTGCGTGCGAAATTGCGGCTGCCGGTCTGTTCGAACAGCATGTCCTCATCCGCGATCGTGACCAGGAACTGGCGCGGGTCGTTCAGGAAATTGGCCGCGTTCAGCTCCACCGCCATGATGTCGGCGTGCCGTGTCACCGCCCAGAACGGGCGATAGTCCGGCGGATCGGTCCAGTGCACCGGGTCTTCGCGACGCAGGGCGGCGAACGCCGCATGATAAGCGTGTTCGTCGCCGTAGGTCTTGGGGTCGGTGATGATGTCGTCGATATTCCGGGCGAGCGTCTGCGACACGGTTCGTCTCCCTCTCCTCCGGTAAGGCTGAAGGGTAGACCGCGGCCCGTCCAATCGACTTTGCGCAGCGATCGATCACGCGTCCCGATGAATGGAGCAAATGGGCCGTACCGGCCAAATCTTGTGTGCATCTATCGACCCTGCCGATGAATATGATAGTCTTCCGGCCGAGCGATCGACGACAGATCGCCGGTCAGGAGGACAGGATGTTCCACCCCGATCTGCGCCTGCTGCGCAGTTTCGCCGCCGTCGCCGGAGAGGCGTCGGTCACGCGCGCCGCCGAACGACTGCACCTGACGCAGCCGACCGTATCGGGGCAGATCAAGGAGCTGGAGCAGGATCTCGGCTTTGCTCTGTTCCACCGCACGACACGCAGCGTCACGCTGACCGTGGATGGAGAGCGGTTGCTGCCGATCGTCATGACCATCCTCGAACGGACGGAATTGCTACGCGCCGAAGTGGCGACGATGCAGGTCGCGCGCGCGTCACATTTCCGCTTGGGCGGCGCGATGTACAGCATGGATTTCGCGGACCGGATCGCGTTGATGGACGCCTTCGATGCGGCCCATCCCGCAATCCGGTTCACGATCGATAACCGCCTGCAGAGTTCGCAGCTGCCCGATCTGATGGGCGAACGGCTGGACGCCGCGTTCCTGCTCGGCATCCCCGTGCCGGTGCTCGATCAGGCAGACCCGCGTGATGGAAATGCGGGTCAGATCATCAACGAAACGCAATATCCCGACAGCCTGGAACGCGTCGTCCTGTGCGCGCGGCAGATCGGGCTGCTGGTGCCGCAGGATTCGCCGCTCGCCGCATTCGCCACCATCCCGCAAGACGCGCTCGCCGGACAGGAGGTCGCAATGTTGAGCGGAGAGCACGGCCACGCCTTCGTCGATCCGATCGCGACCTTCCTGCGCGGCTGCGGCGCGACCCCGGTCATTCCATCGGAAGGCAACGCGCTGGCGATCGAACGATATGCGGAACGGCACGCGATGTGCGCGATCGGTATCGGCTGGTTCCCGGTGTTGCCCGGCCTGGCATATCGGCCGGTCGAGGGCATGAATTTTCACATGGAGTTGTCGGTCGTGCTGGGAACCGGCGCCAATGCGGCGGCCCGCAACTTCTTCGCCTTCGCGCGCGACTGGCAGGCGGCGCGATCCGAAAACGGTCGCAAGATCGCGGCTTAACCCCAGGAACCGTCCATGTACGTCGAGTTCCAGACGTCGGTGATCCGCCCGTCCTGCACGCGGAACACCTCGATCCCGCACAATTTCCAGTTCGGATCCTTGCCGGTCGCGTTCCACACCGTAGTGACGTGGCGATCGTCGCCCGACAGCACGACATCGGCGAATCGCGGTTCCAGTTCGGCATGTTGCCCGGCGATGCGCGCGACCTGTTCGTCGTGGCTTAACCGGATGACGCCGTTCGCATCGTGGCGCGTGATCGGGTCGGCGCAATAGGTCCGCACCAGCTCCGGCTGGTTCCCGTCCCAGATCGTATGCAGGTAGATATCGACGACCTCTTTGGCCGTCATGGTGGTGCGTACCTCCTCGGTCATCCGTCCTGCCTTTCGTCGAGTCGAGGTTAGACCACGCCACGGCGGCGTCCAATCGGGGTTCACGGGCGAACCATCGACGCCGCCGATCAATACGCCCGCGAAAACTATTTGGCGCGCGTCACCGCCCGCGCGATCGTTATCGCCGTGCGAGGGAGAGGATCACATGGACGGGACACGCACCGCGCCGCGGCTGCTCGATACGCTGGCCGAAATCGACGGCGACTGGCTGGAAAGCGTGCTGCATGCCGCCGGTCACAGCGCACGGGTCCGCGAGTTCGCGATCCAGCCGATCGGCGCAGGCAACGTCAGCGATACGGCGCGGATCGTCCTGACGACTGATGGCGATGCCCCGGCCTCGATCGTCGCGAAATTCCGTCCGTCCACGGCGTCGTCGCACGCCCACGGCGTCGGGAGCGGCGCTTATTCCATCGAAGCCGGGGCCTATCGCCTGTTCGCGGCGGCCACCGACGGATGCCGCATTCCGCGCATCCTGTGGCTGGCTGGGACCGACGACAACATCAATCTGGTGATGGAGGATTTGAGCCGGGTCACACGCGCTGGCGATCAGGTCGCGGGATGCGGCGTGGAGGATGCGCGCCGGGTGATAACCCAGTTCGCGCGGCTGCACCGCACATTCTGGCCGCTTGCAAGCAAGGACGCCCCGCCCTGGGCGATCCGAATGCCTAGCGCGGGCGATTATTGGGTGCCGGTGCTGGAAAGCGCCGTTTCGCAGGTTGCGCAACGTTTCGCGGATTTATTGCCTGATCGGCACATCGCCCTGGTGGCGGAGGCCGCCACCGTCAGCCGCGCGTGGCACGATCTGCGTCACCCGGCGATGACCATCACGCACGGCGACCCGCGCGTCGACAACGTGCTGTTCGACGACGATGCGGGTGAGGCGATCCTGATCGACTGGCAGGTCGCCGGCGTGCGGAATCCGATGCACGATGTCGGCTATTTCCTGTCGGGCAGCGTCTCGATCGAGGACCGGCGCACGAGCGAACGCGAATTGCTCGATCTATACGCCGACGAATTCGGCGCCACCCGCGGCTATGTGATGAACCGGATCGTCGACGATTATCGCATCCAATTGATCAGCGGGTTGATGACCACCGCTGCGGCGGTCGCGCTGCTGCCCGATGCGCCGCCGGTCAACCGCCTGCTGCTCGCTCTGCTCGAACGCAATTGTGCGGCGGTGGAGGATTGGGGTTCGATCGCGGCCATACGCCGACGCATGTGATCCCGGCTGTCGGCCCCGACGCTATTCGCGCTGACTGCGCTTGCGGGAAATCCGTCTTTCCGCGTTTTCCTACACGATGCCGATCTGATAACGGTCAGGCGCTGCCGAACGCTCTTTCATAATCGCCGGACCCCATCCAAACGACAGGCGCGTTTCGTGTGAACTTGTGTGAACTTTGGTCGGCCTCGCGCGACAATCCGTTCGCTGATACGCGATGCCCGCCGCGCGCTACGGCCCCGCTTCCTCCTTCTCCGCGCCTTGCGCCACCCCGAACCGCGCCGCCGCTGGCGGCAGGCCGGTCGAATGGCCGGGGTCGATCCCCATCGCCGCGCAGAATTCCTCCCACACCGCGCGCGGCTGCCCGGCCTGGAACAGGAATTCATGCATGTGATGGCCGAAGAACGGATGCTTCATGAACGCGTCCAGGCTCGCGCCCTTGACCAGCAGGTCGCGCTCGGCGGTCGGCAGTTCGACGTTCTTGGCCTTTTCGGGATCGCGGATGATGCCCTTGGGGTCTTCGCCGCGTTCGACCGCGGCCACGTCCTTCAGCAATTGCTTGCGCAGCATCTGGATGCCGCGGTCGGACAGGCCCAGTTTCTCCTTCGTGCGGTCGGCGATCGTCCCCTGCCCGACCCAGGCGACGAAATCCTGGTTCATCACGTGGCGGCTGTGCCAGCGTCCCGTCTCGGGATCGACGACCGGCCCGCGCCATGTCGGGATGCGATCCTGGACATAGAGCTCCTGCTCGTTCGGCACGCGATTGAACATCCACCCGATGCTCAGCATGTTCTCGTCGTCGATCGGTATGCGCCACTCGAAATGGTCGCCCAGATAGAAAGCGTTCGGCCACAGGCACACGCGCCCGACGGTCCACATGGAATGGTTCTCCATCAGGTCTTCGCGCTTGCGCTTGTAGATCAGCCCGTACTCGAATTCGTCGAACGCGATCTCCATGTGGCGCGGCCCCAATTCGGCATTCTCGTCCTCCTGCCGCCGCCCCCAGTTCATGTGCATCCATTCGAAATGCACCGGATCGATCGAATTCTCCTGCGCCTGAAGCCAGTTGCACGGCAGTTCGGAGATGACGATCTGGCGGAATCCGTTGTTCCAGCCGAACGGCTCCCAGTCGGGCAGTTCCGGGGCGGGCGACGGCCCCATGTACGTCCACAGCAGGCCGGCATGGGCCTTGACCGGATAGGCCTTGATCCGGATCTTGTCCTTGTATTTGGCCTGCGGGACGACGGTGTCCTCGAACGGCATTGCGACGCACTGTCCGGTCTGGTCGTAGGTCCAGCCGTGATAGCTGCAGCGCAGGCCGCACTTCTCGACGAAGCCGTAGGACAGGTCTGCGCGGCGATGCGCGCACTGGCGCTCGGTCAGCCCGAAGGTGCCGCTGAGGTCGCGGTACAGCACCAGGTCCTCGCCGAGCAGGCGGATCGCCTTGATCCGTTCCGAATCGAACTCGCTGACCCCGGCCACGGGGAACCAATGACGGCGCAGCACTTCGCCCATCGGCGTGGCCGGTCCGACCTGCGTCAATAATTCGTTCTGTGCCGCGTCCATGATACTCTCCGCGCTTGTCTTTCAGGATTTCGAGGGAACCGCGCCCGGATGGATCGCGGGCAAGGCCACGCCGTCGACGGTCGCGGACGTCGCATCCAGCAGCGCGAAGGCGACACGCGCGGTCGTGTCCGCACTCGGGTTGCGCCAGCCGTGGATCGTCCCGCGCTGGATGATGATGCCGCCCGCCTCGACCAGCGTCACGGCGTCGTCGTCGAGCAGGAGCTCGATCGCCCCGGACAGGACGATGCCGTAATCCAGACTGTCGGTGCGGTGCATCGGCGCGCGCTTGCCGGGCAACAGATCGACCGCGCGCAGCACCGATCCGCCCGGCTGCGTCAGCCCCACCGTACGCTCGCGCCCGTCGGTCGCGTCGTCATTGTCGACCGGGGCCGTCGCGGTGGTCCAGACGAGCGTGAACAGCGCGTCCCCGCTCGGGTTCGGCCGACTATCGAGCAGCGCGTCGGCGATGACGACGGCCTTGCCGGCGGCGTCGTGGCCGGTGACGACCCGGCGAACGGGGGGTAGTGCAGACATATCAGCTCCCATCGGTAATCACGGTGCCGCCGTCCGCGACGATCACCTGTCCATTGACGAACCCGCCCGCGGGCGCGGCAAGGAACACCGCGACGCCGGCGATCTCATGCGGCTCGCCCATGCGGCGCAGCGGGGTCATCTGCATCCGCCTAGCCATGAACGTTTCGTCGGCTTTCAGATGATCGGCCAGGCGCGTGTCGATCAGCCCCGGCGCGATCGCATTGGCGCGCACGCCTTTCGGCCCCCATTGCACCGCGATATTGCGCGCGAGCTGCGCGATTCCCGCCTTGGCCAGCGCATAGGCGTCGATCTTCGCATTGCCGCGCAGCGCGGAAATGCTCGATATCAGGATGACGGACGCGCCTTCGCGCCCCGCCATGTGCGGCAACGCATGCTTCGTCAGCACCGCCATCGACCGCAGATTGACCGCGATGACGCGATCAAAGATCGTCATGTCGAGCGGGTCGGCCGATGGTCCGCCCTGAATCCCGGCGTTGGACACCAAGATGTCGATCCCGCCGAAGCGTTCGACCGTCTGCGCAACCAACGCAGCGATGGCGGCATTGTCGGAGACGTCGCATGTGATGCCGGTCGCACCCAATGCCGCAGCCGCGGCAGCGGTATCGCCGGCATTCTCGCTCGACACGATCACGGTCGCTCCCTGCGCGATCATCGCTTCCGCGATCGCATAGCCGAGGCCCCGGCTCGACCCCGTCACCACCGCGATCTTGCCCGACAGGTCGAACAACTGCGTCGTCATTTTCCTCGCATCCTCCCAGCTTCTCGCGCGCTTTATTCTGGTATTAAGGAATAATGCGACGGTCGGCAAGCGGTGCGTTGTTTCGCTCGATTTGCGACACGACGGCATCGACCAAAGCATCTACGTCGCCATCGCTGACGAAGCCGGCCGACGAAGCCGACCGCGCTTGTCACCACGACCCGCAAGCCGCCACAATAGAACCCCGTCGACGCGCGCCTCATCAGCGGCGCGATGCGCCCGCCTCCATCAGCGCGAGGGTGGAATACCGGCAGACATCTGACGATTATCGATTGCCTTCGGTACTGAATTCTGTATTTTGGGAATTAGAGCCGAAGAGCTGCGATTGGGAGGGGTTATGAAGCATATCATCTTGGCGGCGGTGTCCGGTCTGGCCATCGCCGTCGCGTCGGCGCAGGCGCAAGCCGCGCCGGTCGGGCAGGCCACGCCAGCCGACAACGCGTCGCAGGGGGCTGCGACGTCATCGGCGGACGATGAGCGCCCCGGCGGGCTGGAGGACATCATCGTCACCGCGCAGCGCACCGAGGAAACCGCGCAGAAAGCGCCGCTCGCGATCGCGGTGATCAAGCCCGAAGAACTGATCCGCCAGAACGTAACCCGCGCGGAAGATCTGTCGCGCGTCGTGCCCGCGCTGGTCGCGACCGCGTCGGGCGGCCCCAACACCACCTTCTTCCTGCGCGGTGTCGGCAACACGACCAACAATTCGTACAGCGATCCGGCAATCTCGTTCAACTATGACGGCGTCTATATCGGCCGCCCGAATTCGACCCAGGGGTTCTTCTACGACCTGCAGCGGATCGAGGTGTTGAAGGGGCCGCAGGGCACGCTCTACGGCCGCAACGCCACCGGCGGCGCGATCAACGTCATTCCCCAGCGCCCCGAAGTCGGCGTGAACAGCGGCGAGTTCCAGGCGAGCTACGGCAATTACGAAGCGGTCCAAGCGCAGGGCGCGGTCAATCTGGCGATCGGCGACACCGGCGCGTTCCGCCTGTCGGGCGCGTACGTCAAGCATGACGGCTATCTGTCCGACGGCACCGGCGATCAGGATCAGAAGAGCGTGCGCGCGCAGGTACTTGCCGAACTGACCCCGAACCTGACGACGCGGATCGGCGCCGATTTCTCGCACCAGGGCGGCGTGGGTCCGGGTTCCTTCATCTACGGCACCTTTGCCTTCAGCCCCCCGGTCGCCGGCTATGTTTTCACGCCGACGCCGCAGCTCGGGCCGAAGGTCGGGGTGCACGATCCGCGCACCGAGGCGTTCGTGCAGACGCGCTTCATCCCCGGCGCCGGCCGGTTCTCCGAACCCGTGAACAGCTATCCCAGCTCCGACAACAGCGTGTGGGGCGTCACCAACGAAACCAATTGGGTAACCGGCGCGGGTAAGCTGACCGTTCAGGCCGCGTATCGCGAATCATTCATCCATTCGCTGTCGACCACGTCGAATTTCCGCGGCTTCCGCCAGGATGAGGGCAACGATCAGACGACTATCGAAGCGCGCTTAGCCGGCAAGGCGGGTCCGGTCGATTACCTGATCGGCGCGTTCCTCTTCGATGAAAACATCGACAGCAAGGCGGCGATCAACCAGCTGACGGTGCTGCCGATCCAGACGTACAAGACCGGCACCAACTCGAAGGCGGTGTTCGGCAAGCTGGGTCTGCATGTCGGCGACGGGCTGACGCTGACCGCGGCGGGCCGGTATACCGACGATACGAAATTCATGAATGGCGTCAGCGACGTGTATACGTTGAGCTGCGGGAATCCCATGCTTCCCCCGGCGCAGGATCTGTGTCCGGCCGTGCCGCTAATACCGCTGGTCTTCACCGCAGCCGACGTGCGCGCCTTTTACGCTGCCCGCGGCATCCTGGTCGGGACCAACGGCGTGCAACCGCCTCCGGTGGTCAACGGCGCGAGAGTGCTCAACAGCCGGGTCGTGATCGATTCGACGCTGGAGACCAAGAAGTTCACCTATCGCCTCGCCGCCGACTGGCAATTCACGCCCGCGAACCTGCTGTACGCCAGTTATGAAACCGGCTTCCACGGCGGCGGCTTCAATTTCGGCAAGGGGCTTGAAACCTACAAGCCGGAAACGATCGAAGCCTATACGATAGGGTCGAAGAACCGGTTCTTCGGCAACCGGCTGCAATTCAACGTCGAGGCGTTCTACTGGAAGTACAAGGATCAGCAGATCGCGCAGTTCGGCACCGATTTCAGCACGCCGCCGATCTCGGTATTCTACACTTCGAACATCGGCCGCAGCGTGATCAAGGGCGCCGACGTCGATCTCGACTTCTTGCTGACCCCCACGACGCGAATCGGCGGCAGCGTCCAGTATCTCGACACCGAATATAAATCGTACACCGTCACCGCATCGGTGATGGGTCCGGTGCCGAACTTCGACACCAACGCCTGCCAGATCACGCGGACGACGATCTACACGATCGACTGTTCGGGCGCGTCGGCGCTGTTCTCGCCGAAATGGTCGTTCAACGTGAATGCCGAGCAGACCATCCGGCTCGACGGTTTCAAGCTGGTCGCGCAGGGCGGTACGCGGTGGCGCGGCGATTTCTTCGCCGCCACCAGTTATCAGCCGTGGGTGATTTCGAAAGCCGTGTTCCAGTCCGACGCGTCGCTGACGCTCGCGCCCGAATCGGACGACTGGTTTGTGGCCGCCTTCGTCAACAATATCGAAGACAAGCGGCGCATCACTCAGTCCAACGTCAACGCAACGCTGGGCACGCAATCGGCCATCGCGACCGCGCCGCGCACCTACGGCATCCGCATCGGTGGGCGCTTCTAGAGGTGCAGGGGCGATCGTCCGGGCTTGTATTTCCTGTAAACAGGAATTATGGTCCGGACGATCGAAATCACAGGAAAATTCATCATGACCGCCCGAGTGACCGACCTTCATTATGTCGCCCACGCCGTGCCGGACCTGGCGGCGGAGCGGAAATTCTATGGCGAGACCTGGGGCCTGACCGAGGTGGCCGAGGAAGACGGCAAGATCTATTTCGCCGCCGAAGGGTCCGAACATCCGTTCGTCATCCGGCTGCGCCAGGACGACGAGAAGAAGACCGACCTGATCGGCTTTTCCGCCGGCTCCGCCGCCGATGTCGACGCGATCTTCGCGCAGGCGGTCGCTGCAGGGGCGAAGCCGATCGCCGAGCCCGGCTCTGCGGAGGGTCCGCACGGCGGTTATGCCGCGCGCTTCTTCGATCCAGAAGGCCGCGCGCTCGAAGTGATCTGCGACGCGGACAAACGCGCCGCGCGGGAGATCAAACCGGGCGAGGCGATCCCGATCGGCCTCAGCCATGTCGTGCTGCATTCGCCCGATCATAAGGGTCTGCTGAAGTTCTACGAAGACGTGCTCGGTTTCAAGCTGTCCGACTGGATCGGCGAGTTCATGGTGTTCCTGCGCTGCAACCCGGCGCACCACCGCCTTGCGATCATGCCGGGCAAGCCGGCGCTGAACCATGTCGCGTTCGACGTCGCCTCGGTCGATGAACTGATGCGCGGCCTCGGCCGGCTGACGAAGGACGGCGTCACGCTTAGCTGGGGGCCGGGGCGGCACACGGCGGGCAACAACACTTTCACTTACTACCTGACCCCCAACGGCAATGCGGTCGAATACACCTCCGACCTCGAGGATATCGACGACGCAACGTGGGTGCCCAAAACCTATGAAATGACGCCGCAGATCACCGATCAATGGGGCACAGGGCGGATCATCATGGGCAACGTCCCGCATCAGACGATGGACGCCGACAAAGGACTCTGGTGCGTACCGGCCTGAGCCGGCCGCGCCGGGGGGCTGCACAATGCTGAAGAACGTTCTGGTCGTCGGCGGCGGCATCGGCGGGATGACGGCTGCGCTGGCGCTGGCGCTGGCGCGGCGCGGCGTCGCGGTGACGCTGATCGATTCCGATCCCGCGTGGCGCGTCTATGGCGCGGGCATCACCATCACCGGCATGTCGCTGCGCGCATTCGACGATCTCGGCGTGCTGGACGAAATTCGCGCGCGGGGTTTCGTCCATGACGGGATGCGCCCGCTAAAGTTCACCGGCGAACCGCTGGGCGAACCGATGCGCGCGCCGCCGGGGTCGCCCCCGGTCATGTACGGCGGCGGCATCATGCGCCCGGTGCTGCACGACATCTTGTCGACGCGCGTCCGCGCGGCCGGGATCGACGTGCGGCTGGGCGTGAAGGTCGAGACGCTGGAGCAGGATGACGTCAAAGACTCTGGGGGCGTCGACGTCGCGTTCAGCGACGGCGTGACCGCGCGCTACGATCTGGTGGTCGGCGCGGACGGCATCTTTTCCAAGACCCGGGCCATGATCTTTCCCGATGCGCCGAAACCGCAATTCACCGATCAGGGATGCTGGCGGATCGTCGCCAATCGTCCTCCGCAGATCGATCGCGCCGAAATCTACTTCGGCGGTCCGCTGAAGCTCGGCATGTCGCCGATCTCGCAGGAACAGATGTACGTCTTCCTGCTCGAACACGTGCCCGGCAATCCGTGGTTCGCGCCCGAAACGCATGTCGCGCACCTGAGCGAACTGATGGAGCCGTTCGGCGGCAATGTGCCCGCAGTGCGCGCGGCGCTCGGCGAGGATTCGCAGATCGTCTACCGTCCGCTCGAGTGGCTGCTGCTGCCCGATCCCTGGTACAAGGGCCGCGTGCTGCTGATCGGCGACGCCGCGCATGCGACCACGCCGCATATGGCGTCGGGCGCGGGGCTGGCGGTCGAGGACGGGCTGGTGCTCGCCGAGGAACTGGCGAAGATCGACGACGTGGCGGCGGCGCTGCGCGGCTTCATGGATCGCCGGTTCGAACGCGCAAAGCTGGTGGTGGAATCGTCGGTTCGCTCGGGCGAGATGGAAATCTCGGGCGGCGACCGTGCGCAGCAGACCGGCCTGCTGGCGTCCGCCACGCGGGCGCTCGCACAACCTTATTGATATTGCAGGATCGACTCATGACCCTTCTGGACCCGCGCATCGCGCCGCCTCGCACGCTGGAGGAACTGCGCGAAGACGTCGTCAGGCGGATCAAGGGGAACGGCTATCCCGGCCGCGGCATCCGTCTGGCGGACGCCGCGGCCGCGATGACGGCGCTCACGTCGCTCGATCCCGACGAATGGGCCAGCGTGTGGACGGTTGCCGGCGATCGTGTCGTCGAGGAAGCAGAACGCACGACGCGTCCGGACGAGCAGCGCGAACTCTTCAAGACCGCCTTTTCCACCTATACGATGGGCCGGTTCCCGACGCCGGTGACGCCGGGCAAGCGCGCCGCTTACGACAAGGCGCTCGCCGCCTATATGCGCTATGCCGATCTGCTCCCGCAGAAGCTGGAAGTGGTGCGAATCCCATTCGAGGGGGCCGAGATCATCGGCTATTTCCGCAAGCCCGAAGGGCCGGGGCCATTCCCGCTGATGGTCCAGTGCGGGGGACTCGATTTCTGGAAGGAACAGGTCGCCGACGAGGCATTGTCGTACCTGCCGCACGGCATCTGCGTGTTCGGGATGGACATGCCCGGTACCGGCCAGTCGCCGATCAAGGGGGATGTCGGGTCCGAACGCATCTTCAGCCGCGTCTTCGACTGGGCCGAAACGCGCGCCGACATAGACTCGACGCGAATGTTCATGCGCGGCGTCAGCTGGGGCGGCCACTGGGCGACCCCCGTCGCGATCGCCGAGAAGGACCGGCTGCTCGGCGCGATCAATCACGGCGGCGCGGTGCATCATTTCTTTCAGCCGGAATGGCAACTGAAGGCGCTCGGCACACGCGAATATCTGCTCGACCTGTTCGGTGCGCGCGCGAATGTGTTCGGCGTGAAGACGCTCGACGAATTCCTCGCATACGGCTCGCGCATGTCGCTGCTGATCGACGACCAGATCGATCGACCGTGCGCGCCGATGCTGGTGATGAACGGCGCGAAGGACAGTCAGGTGCCGATCGCCGACCAGTTGCTGCTGCTGCAACGCGGCGACGCGAAAGAGGCGTGGATCAATCCGAAGGGCGTTCACATGGGCTTCGGCGCGGGCTGGGGGCCGGAGCGCACGATCCGCGATATCATCGCGCCCTGGCTGCTCAAGAAACTGGCCCAGCACGATAGCGGTCAATCGTGATGATGGCGGCGGCGTTGTCCGGTCCGGCCGCCTACGTCACGATTGGCGTGGGGAACTGACATGAACGTCACGAATGCCCATCCCGCGTCGACCGATATCGCGCCGCCGCGCAGCGGCCTGGTCGCCGCCTATGCGCTGACGCTGCTGCTGCTCGCCAACATCTTCAACTATGCCGACCGCGCGCTGCTGGGCATCGTCGTCGAGCCGATCCGCAAGGAATTGCTGCTGAGCGATACGCAGATCAGCATCGTTTCGGGTTTCGCCTTCTCGCTGTTCTTCCTGATCGCCGCCATCGCCATCGCGCGGCTGGTCGATCGCGGCAACCGCCGCCTGATCCTGGCGGTGGGCGTCGCCTTGTGGTCCTGCGCGACCGCGGCGACCGGCTTCGCGCAGGGGTTCTGGACGCTGGCGCTGTGCCGGATGCTGGTGGGCGTCGGCGAGGCGGTGGTGTTCCCGGTCGCGCTGTCGCTGCTCGCCGATCTCTATCCGGGGCCGCGGCTGACGCGGCAGGTGTCGATCTTCCAGGCAAGTTCGGGGATCGGCATCATGGTCGGTTCGGTGCTGGCCGGCATCCTGGCCGCGGCGCACGGCTGGCGCACGATGTTCGGGATTTTCGGCGTAGCGGGACTCGCCTTGGTGCTGCTGATCGCGCTGACGATGCGGCCGACGCCGCGGATCGCGTCGGCCGACGCGGCGCCGGCGCAGGATCGCAACCTGATCGGCGCGCTCCGTGCGATCCTGCAGGTTCCGGGGCTCGGCTGGCTGGCGCTGGGTTATGGCGCATCGAACATGGCGCTGGCGTGCCTGCCGGTCTGGTCGCCCGCCTTCCTGCTGCGCTCGCACGGCGTGCAACTGGCCGAGGTCGGCGCGCTGGTCGGGCCGCCGGCGGTGCTGGGGGGCATCGCCGGCGGAATCCTGTCGGGCATTCTCGCGACCCGGCTGATCAAGCGCAGCGGCAATCGCCGCGCCGGGCTGATCGTGCCGATCATCGCGCTGCCGCTGGCGATCCCGGCCTATGCGACGTTCCTGTTCGCGCCCTCGCTCCAGACCGTCGTGCTGGCGATCGCGGTGATGAACTTCCTGCTGTCCAGCGGCCTCGGTCCGTGCGTCGCGCTCGCGGTGTCGCTGGTGCCGGCGACGCGGCGCGGCATCACCTCCACGCTGATGTTGATCGTCCAGAATTTGCTCGCCTTCGCGATCGGCCCGCTGCTGATCGGCGTCGTCAGCGACGCGTTGCACCCGGTCTATGGCGAGGACGCGCTACGCTATGCGCTGGCGACGATGCTCGCCGCTCCGCTCGCCGCCTCGCTCCTCCTGTGGACCGCCCGCCGCCGGATCAGCGCGGGCTAGACCGCTCCCGCCATGCGTCTCGACCGGCTCGACCTCAACCTGCTAATCGCGCTGGACGCGCTGTTGCAGGAGCGCGGCGTGTCGCTCGCGGCCGATCGCCTCAACCTCAGCCAGTCCGCGGCGAGCGGCGCGCTCGCCAGGCTGCGGGAGTATTTCAACGACGATCTGCTGGTCTTGCACGGGCGCAGCATGGCGCTGACCCCGCGCGCCGAAAAGCTGGTCGATCCGGTCCATTCGGTGCTGGAGCAGATCCGCGCCACCATCATGGTCGCCGAGCCGTTCGACCCGGCGACCTCGGATCGCACGCTGTCGATCATGGCGACCGACTATATCGTCGAAATCCTGCTGCGGCCCGCAATCGTCGCCTGCGCGACCGAGGCGCCGGGCATCCGGTTCGAGCTGGTGCCGATCGTCGAGCACCCGGTGGACGCGCTGCAGCGTGGGCATGCCGACCTGCTGATCGGCATCGACAATGTGGTGTCGACCGACCATCCCAGCGCCTTGCTGTACACCGAGGATTTCGTGGTCGCGGGTTGGCGGGACAATCCGCTGCTTACCGGGCCGATGACCCTGGAATGCTATGAGCAGCTTGGTCACGTCGCGGTCCGGTTCGGGCGCCAGACGTCGAGCTATGAATCGACGGCGACGCGCCTGCGGTCGGTGGCGCGCCGGGTCGAGGTGATCGCGCCCAACTTCATGTCGGTCGCCAGTCTGCTGGTCGGGACGAACCGTATCGCAACGATCCACCGGCTGCTCGCGGTTCGCCTAGCGGAGTTCCTGCCGCTGACGCTGATGGAATTGCCGTTCGAAATGCCGCCGGTGCGGGAGATCGCGCAATGGTCATCCCGTAACGCAAACGATCCGGCGATCGCCTGGCTGGTGGATCGGCTGAAGCGGATCGCGGCGCAGCTTCAATCCACGTCCGGCCGAACCGCGCTATGATCGAGCGGTTGCGTCCTTCGCAAGGAACGCGATCACCGCCGGCACCGCCGCCGGATCCTCGTTGAGAAAGCCGTGCGCGCCTTCGAACAGCTGCATTTCCGAACCCGCGATCCGTTCGGCCATGAAACGCTGGCCCGCTTCGGTGCCAAGGCGGTCGTAGCGGCCGCCGAACAGCCCTACGGGGACCGTGATCTGGTCGAGCCACTCCCGCGCGTCATGCTCCTCGCGCGCCTCTAACTGGCGGCGCGCGCCCATCGCTGCATGTGGGTCAGACGGATCGACAGGACCGCCGCGCTTGCGGCCCGTTGCGAGCAGCTTGGCCGTTTCCTCGGGATGCGCCGCCTGCCATTCCGCCGACTTGCGCAGGTCGAGCGACAGCATCGTCCGCGCGCGTGTCTCGGCGTCCCTGTCATGCAGGTCGAGCAGCGGATAGCCGAACGGCCCGCCAGGGTTGGCGCACGCCAGCGCCAGACGGGTGATCCTTGTCGGATGCCGCCGCGCCAGTTCCTGCGCGACCGAGCCGCCAAACGAGACGCCGAGCACCGCGGCGTCGTTCCACCCGATCAGGTCCATCAACGCCGCGGCGTCGTCGGCATAATCGGCCATGCTATAGTGCTTATCGGGCTTCTCCGTCTGGCCAAGCCCGCGCTGATCGTAGCGCAGCACCGTGAAATGATCGTTCAGCGTATCGACATACGGCTGCCTGCGCCGCAGGTCGGCGCCGGTGCCGTTGATGAACAGCAATCGCGGCCCCGACCCGACGATCTCGTAATACAGCGTGATGTCACGGATTTGGCCGAACGGCATGTCAGACCCTTACTTCTTGCTTTCGAACACCGCTTCTACGGACTCGAAATAGCTGAACGTGCTGACCACCTTCTCGTCCGCCGGCACCGGAATGAAGCCCGAATAGGAGTGGGTGGCCAGCAGCATCCCCGCGGTGATGCCGTCGCGGCTGCGCATCAGGTTGACCAGCGGGAACATCGAGATGAACGGATCGACCAACGGATGCCCGCCGATCGTATCGACCAGCCGCTCGCCGCCCGCGTCCATCGTCACGCGCATCTTCAGCCAGTCGAGTTCCTGCCAGTCCTTGCGCGGGGTGCCGACGACATAACCGCCGGACGCGTTGCCGTCCGCGAGCCCGTCGAAGCGCGGGTTGATCCGGTAACCGTTCACCACCTGGCGCATGTGCGCCGCGGAATCGAAACGGAAGCGCGGGCCGATGACCTCGAATACCGGCACGGCTTCGAAGCCCTCCAGGATTTCGTGATAGCCGTAGGGTTTCTCGCGCGCGGGAAAATCCCTCAGCGCGCGAAACGCCAGTTCCGGTTCGATCCAGCGATGCTGCGAGGTTTCCGGCGGCAGCACCGCCGGGCTTTCCCAGATGTCGTAGATCGGCGTGCGCAGCGGGGCCTGCTGGATCATGGCGTTGATGTAGAATTTCCAGCCGAGGACCGGCCGTCCGAGCAGGTCGATCACCAGGTCGCTGATCTGCTGCGCCTCGTCGCGGTTGCGCGGGGCTGTGTCCTCGGGGAAGCCTTCCTCGCCCTGCAGTTCGATCTCGCCGCGACGCATCGCGACGATCAGTTCGGCGGCCTTGCGATAGCGTGTCGGCTCGTGCGGAAATTTCTGCGGCAGCGGCCCGCGGCCAGCAGGAGGTTCTTGTTCGGACATGCTGGTTCCTTGAAGTTATTGGCCGAAAACTAGCGGCTGATCGGAAGCATCCGTGCCAGAACGCCGTCCCGGTCGACGAACTGATGCTTAAGCGCCGCGAGTATGTGCAGCGCGGCCAGACCAACCATCACCCACGCCAGATTGATGTGGACGAAATGCGCCGGCCCGGCCGAGGCGAAACCGCGCGGGACGGGCAGGAACGGCACGTCGAACGGGCCGAATCCGAACGGATGCCGCTCCGGCACCGCCGAGCTCATCCACCAGCCGCTGAACGGCAGGATCAGCAGGAGGACATAGAACAGGACGTAGGTCGCCTCCGCGATCCGGCGCAGTGCCGGGGCCATGCCGTCGGGCAGCGCGGGCGGCGTGTGCGTCAGCCGCCAGCCGATCCGCACCGATGTCAGCAACAGGATCGCTATTCCGATCGATTTGTGGAGGTTGGTGGCCGACTGCGCCGTATCGCCCTCGAACGAAGCGCCGTACCAGCCAAGCGGAATGGTCGAGAGCACGAGTGCCGCAATTCCCCAGTGCAGCGCCATCGCAGTGCGCGAGTAGCGGGCCGTGTGCGACGCCGCCCGCGTCGAATCCGCAAACTGGTCGATCGAACCGAAAGTATCTGCATCCTGTCCCATACCGGCCAAACTGCGGTCAGGCGGATGGCATCACAAGTCGCTGTTTCCGATACCAGCTATCGCCACCATCAATTCGACAGTGCCGCGCCCGCTGCGTTACCGATTGGTCGAACGGATCGATGCGTTGCGGTCCGCCGGGACACGGAAAGGCCATGATGGCAAAGCTCGTTCACCTGTCGGTCGTGCCGCACGATCCAGTTCTGCCGGCGGCGGCCGCCGGTCTAAGGCCTGATATTTCGCCGGACAGCAAACGCGTGATCGATGGGATCGCGCGGTTGCGCGCCGGGCTGGAAGCGTCGCGGCCTGACTGCATCGTGATCGCGGGCAGCGATCATCTATGCCAGTTCTTCTTCGACAACATGGCCCCGTTCCTAATCGGCAAGGCGGAGCGGATCGCGGGGCCGCCGGACTACGAGCAGCGCGATTGGCAGCTCCAACCCTATGACGCGCCGATCGAAGGCCGGCTGGCGCGCCGCATCCTGACGCAGGGTTTCGAACATGAGGTCGATTTCGCCTATTCGGACGAATTCGTCGTCGACCACGCCTTCACCGTCCCGCTCAACTTCATGCGTCCGCAGGCGGATTTGCCGGTTGTGCCGATCTTCCTGAACTTCATGGCGCCGCCGGTCCCGCCGGCGAAGCGGTATCTCAAGATCGGCGGCATCGTCCGCCGTATCATTGAGGAGTGGAACGAGGATATGCGTGTGGCGGTGATCACCACTGGCCACATGACCAACGGCGTCGGCGGCCCATACATGATGCGCCACGCGCAGATGCCCGAGAGCGCGTGGGACAAGACTATCGACGATTGCATGCGGCGCAACGATGTCGACGGCCTCGTCGCGCACGCCTCGTGGGAGGAGATGTACGCGCAGGGCAACAATACGCCGGGTTTCCTGGGCTTCGTCTTCGCTTATGGTGTCGCGAACGGCGCGCCTTATTCGTCGTATGATTACGTCCCGTCCGCGACACAGCCCCTGCAGTCGCTGCTCGAATGGACTGAAGATCAGCTGAATGGAGGCAGCACATGAGCCGCTATGCCGTAAACAAGGTGCTGTGGCAGGTGGCGCGCGACGACGCGGCGGCCGCGCGCCACATGGAATCGCCGGACCAGTTCCTCGCCGCCCGCCCGCTCACCGCCGAGGAACATCTCCAGTTGCTCGAGCGCGATTATGCCGGCCTGTTCGCCGCCGGGGCGCATCCGTTTCTGCTGTACACCTTCAGGATCAAGGTATCGGGCGGCTGGAGCTTCCCGCTGATGACCGACTATGTCCGCTCGCTCGCCGGCATCGACCCGCCGCTCGACATATCGACCTGACCGGGCCGTGATCCGGCGGCCTTTGGAGGGATGATCACGATTGTCGTTGACGATCATCCCGAAATGGTGCCGATCGGGCTCTCTTCGGCAGAGGGTGACGCGCCACAGGAAATAAAGACGGGCACTCAGATCATTGGATACTATCGATCATTTGCTGAACGATCGATGGCCGCGACCTATACGTCATAGTCTGGCACATAGTCTGGAACATCGTCCTCCGGGGGCCAAGGCGGGTATACGATCGGCTTGTTACCGAAGTGCCGTCGGACCACGCCGTCGCGGCGTACGATCGCATCCTCGTCAGGATCGATCTCATCAGGATAGGTATAGGTCACGTCGAACCTCCCGTCCCGAACCGATACTCGATCTCCGCCCACCGATCATCGCTATCCTGCGCTTCCCACAGATCGAGCAGCGCGTAAGGGAGCCTATTGATGTCCGGTCGTCGATACAGGATCTGGTTTTCGAGTTCCTTGAAGATCGACTCGGCAACCCAGTTGCGATCGAGCTTGGCATAGAGTAGGGTGGCAGCGAGTGGATATTCCCGATCCTCCGCCAGCATTCGCTCGATTTCGCTTAGCAGGCGTTAGGTATCATCGTTGGTCACGGGATTTCTCCGCTCGATCGTTTGGAAACTGCTGGCTTTCTTCACGGCCATCGATCGTGAACCATACATTGATCATCGATGACCGCACGGAATCGCCATCGAACCGCGGTACGATCCTTACCGTGACACGTTGTCCGGCTAGCTTGGCTCTTCCCCACTGATTTTCCAGCAAACGATACCTGCCGCGATTGAAGTTCGCATCCTGTGCGAAGTGGTTGAACGCCTCGGTTGGCCCATTGAAGCGTGCCGCAATGTAATGGCCGCCATCGTCACTCGCTCGACGCTCCGCTCCGCCCGCCTTTGCTTGCGAGGTGCGCGATCGGCTTGGCGCATTGGCAACCGTCAGCACACCGGAAACGCGTCGCGTTTGCCCTCGCGAGTCGATCTGATAGGCTTAGCCGTTGCGGACGACCGTGCGAAACTGCTCGGTTGGCGCGCTTCGTGCGGAAGTTTTGTTCGCCGCAGCGGCGCGATCCGAAGGCACAACGGCGATCGGCGAACCGTGCGAAGAGGTCGGACGCCGTTTCCGCTCAGGTGGTCCCCACGCCCCTGTTGCGGTCGATCCCCCTCCCCCGAAGCTACCGCCGCCACTGCCGGCAAATCCGCCGCCAGTCCACGTACGTTTCGCTGTCGGTTTGTGAACGGGTGCTTTGGGGGATGCCGCGCCTCTGCGCGCCATAGGCGGCGTAGGCGTCCGGCCTTGTCCTCTACGGGGTCCAGATTTACTAAAGTGGTGCGGCCGAGAAGACTCGAACTTCCACGGGCTTTCGCCCACAACGACCTCAACGTTGCGCGTCTACCAATTCCGCCACGGCCGCACGTGATGTTCACCGGGCTGGCCCGGCATCTGGCAGGAGCGCGCCCCTAGCAAAGCGTTTCGGCACTGGCAATGCCCCCAGCGCGCCGGTAGCGCGGATACCATGACCAGCGCCGCCATCGACCGCTCGGGCGAGACGCGCCGCATCCTGACGCTGGCGTGGCCGGTCGTGCTGACCAGCCTGAACTGGACGATCCTGCATCTGACCGACGTGATCGTCGTCGGGCTGGTCAGCGTGCATGAGGTGGCGGCGCTGTCCGCCAGCCGCGCGCTGACCTTCGTCGGGATCGTTGCATGTCTGGCGTGGCTGTCGGGGGTGCTGGTGTTCACGTCGCGCGCCGACGGGGCGGGGGATTTGCGCAGGACCGGCGCGGTGCTGCGCGACGGTCTGGGGTTCGCAATCGCGCTGGGTTGTGTAACGGGTGCGATCCTGTTCTTCGGCGCGGTCCCGATCCTGCGCGCGATGGGGGTGGCGGAGCCGCTGGTCGAGCCGGGCGCGCGCGTCGTGCGGATGATGGCGCTGGGCTATCCGTTCCAGCTGATGATCGTCGCGGCGAGTTTCTTTCTCGAAGGGATCAGCCGTCCGCGGCGTGTGGCGGTGGTCAACCTGTCGATCATGCCGCTGAATGCGGTGCTGGCGTGGGCGCTCGCGACTGGCAGCGTCGGGTTGCCGGCGATGGGCGCGGCAGGCGCAGGGCTGGCGACCGCGATCGCTTCGATGGTTGGCGGTCTGGCGATGGCCGGTGCGGCGTGGACCTTGCCGGAGGCGGCGGCGCGGGGGGTGCGCGACCTGTCGCTGGCGGCATGGCGGCGCGTTCCCGCGGGCATGTCGGTATTGGCTACGTTTGGTGCGATCCCGGCATTGGCGTCGGGGCTGGAGCTGGCCGGATTCTCGATCCTGATCGCACTGTCGACGCGGCTGGGCGACGCGACCGCGCACGCGTTCCAGATCGTGTTTTCGGTCCACAACGTGACGTTCGCGCTGGCGCTCGGCCTTGCGTCAGCGGCGGGGGTGCGGACCGGCAATGCGGTCGGTGAGGGCGTGCCGGAGCAGGTTGCGGCGCGCGTCCGGATTGTGCTGGGCGCGGTGACGGTCGTGCTCGGGCTGACCGCGGCGCTGCTGATCGTCTTCCGCGGATCGGTCGCGGCGCTGTTCCCGGCGACGCCCGATGTTCACGCGCTGACCATCTTCATGCTGTTGCCGTGGCTGCCGTTCATCGTGTTCGACGGGCTGCAGGTGGTGCTGGTCTATGCGCTGCGCTCGCTCGGCGATCAGGTCGCGGCGGGGGTGAACGGCATTCTCGCCTTCTTCCTCGTCACCGGCGGTGCGGGGTGGGCGCTGGTCGCCGCAGGCGTCGGGCCGCTCGCTCTGGTCTGGGCGTCGGGGCTGGGCATGATCGCGTCGGCGGCGCTGAACGGCGCACGGTTCCTCATCGTGACGTGGCGGCTGCGCGTCAGTTAGCGTCCTCGCCCGCGAAGCTCAGCTCCAGCCGCTTCGAATTGGCGGGCACGTCCAGCTTGGCCGAGTTAAAGTCGATCGCGCTCTTTGCGCCTAATGACCGTTGCTGCGGGATGATCGTCCAGCTGAACACGATCCGGTTCTGCGCATCGCGCAGGTCGGCGCGGATGTCGGGGACGCGCTGAAGGCTGCCCGATGGGTTGAGCACCTTTCCGCTGACCGCGAACAACTCGCTGCCGTTGGCCATTTCACGCCGCTCGATCGGATTGTCGATCAGCCTGAGCGGAGATTCTTGCGCGCCGAACGACAGCCCGAGCTGCGCGGCCAGGCCCGGCGCGCTGGTCCACAGGATCGCCGCGACCGCGATCAGCATCAGCGCCCCCGCCGCGATCGCGACAATCGTCCAGCGTTTCGCGGGGTTGCGCGTCGGCACGAACGGCGCGCGGTACGCGAATATGTCGAGCGCAGGATCGGCCGGCGTCACGACGGGATCGACGACCGGTTCGACCACCGGCTCTACGATCGGCCCGACGACCGGAGACGCCGCGACCACCGGTGCGGCGGTTACGGGGGGCGCGGACGGTGCCGTTTGGCCCAGCGCGCGTGCGTCGGGGTATTGGTGCCAGCTATGCTTGCACGTCGCGCAGCGCACCGTGCGGCCGTCGACGCCGACCGCACTGTCGGGGACCAGGTAACGCGTATGGCATTCGGGGCATTCCAGGATCATGCGCGCGCGGACCGATCTTACGGGCCGGATAACCGGCCGAAACAATCCCGAATCTAAACACGTACAGCACCCCTGTGGCAAGCGTCCACGCCAGCGGCGCTTGTGGGATCGTGCCCGGCCGTGCGATGGCGTCGGAAGGAATGCCCGCACCGGGCGCGAATTGAGGGACGACCGCGCCGGTTATGGCGAACATCGTGCAGTTCGAAAATGTGGGGCTGCGCTACGGCGAGGGGCAGGAGACGCTCGCCGACCTGTCGTTCACGCTAGCCAGCGGATCGTTCTATTTCCTGACCGGGGCCAGCGGCGCGGGGAAGACCTCGCTGCTGCGATTGCTGTACCTCGCGCAGCGCCCGACGCGCGGGGTGATCAAATTGTTCGGCGAGGATGCGGTGATGATGCCGCGCAGCCGCCTGCCCGGCTTTCGCCGCCGCATTGGGGTGGTGTTCCAGGATTTCCGGCTCGTCCCGCATTTGTCGATCGCGGACAATATCGCGCTCCCTCTGCGCGTCGCGGGCGTATCGGAGAGCGATATCGCGGGGCCGGTGACCGAGATGCTCGCCTGGGTCGGGCTCGGCGAACGCGGCAACGCGCGGCCCGCCACGTTGTCGGGCGGGGAGCAGCAGCGCGTCGCGATCGCGCGCGCGGTGATCGGCCGGCCCGAAATGCTGGTCGCCGACGAACCGACCGGCAACGTCGATCCCGACATGGCCGACCGCTTGCTGCTGCTGTTCGATTCGCTCAACCGGCTCGGCACCACCGTCGTCGTTGCAACGCACGACCTGCATCTGCTCAGCCGCATCCCGAGCGCGCGGATGATGCGGCTGGACAAGGGACGGTTGCACGATCCGACCGGGGCACTGCTCCATCCGCCCGGTGACCCGACGTGAGCGGCGGACACACCACGCGCCTGCTCGACGACGCGGGTGGCGTGCGCGCGATGACGTGGGTCATCGCGATCATGCTGTTCCTGACCGTGCTCGCCGCCGCGCTGGGCCTCGCTACGCGCAGCGCGGCGCGGTCGCTGGAAGGGCAGCTCGCCGGGCGGCTGACGGTGCAGATCGTGGAGGGCGATCCTGGCTTGCGCGAACGGCTGGCGGCCCGAGCGCTGGCGGCGGTGCGCGCCAGCCCCGACGTCGCCCATGCGACGCCGGTCGACCGCGCCGAACTCGCGCGGCTGCTGCGGCCGTGGCTGGGCGACGACGGCGCCGATCCCGAACTGCCGGTGCCCGCGATGATCGACATCGACCTGAAGTCGGCCGACGCAGTCAGCGCGGCGCGGGTGCGCGCGCGCGTGACCGCCGCGGTGCCAAGCGCGCGGATCGACGCGCATGAGGCGTGGATGTCGCCGGTCACCGGCTTCATGCGGCTGATGACGTGGCTCGCGATCGGCCTCGTCCTGCTGACCGCCAGCGCGACCGCGGCGGTGGTGATGCTCGCTGCGCGCGCCGGACTCGACGCGCATCGTGCGACGATCGAGGTGATGCATATGCTCGGCTCGACCGACGTGCAGGTCGCGCGGCTGTTCCAGCGCCGCATCGCGCGCGACGCGATGATCGGCGGGCTGGTCGGCGGCGGGCTGGCGCTGGGCGTCACCGCGTTCCTCGGCACGCGGCTGGCGGCGCTCGGCTCCGAACTACTGGGGCAGATGACCTTGGGAGCGGCAGGCTGGGCGGCGCTTGCGTTGCTGCCTGTCGCGTTCGTCATCCTCGCCGCGCTGGCCGCGCGCGTGGCGGTGACGCGGACGCTGGGGCGAATGTTGTGATCGTCCGTACGCTCGGCCTGATCGTAGTGCTGTGGGCGCTGGGCTTCGCCGCCTTCATGCTGACGCTCGCCGAGCCGGCGGGCGACGTGCGTACCGACGCGATCGTCGTACCGACGGGCGCTGCGGGGCGGATCGATCGCGGGCTGGAGCTGATCGATCAGCGCCGCGCTAAACGAATGCTGGTCAGTGGGGTCGCGCCGGGATTGCGCAAGGTCGATCTGGTCGAGGCCTATCGCCATCCGCGCGAGATCGCGTGCTGCGTCGATCTGGGGCGGCAGGCGGTCGATACGCGATCGAATGCGGAGGAAACCGCCCGCTGGGTGCGCGAGCATCGCTATCGCTCGGTCCGGCTGGTCACATCGGACTGGCATATGGCGCGCGCGCGGATGGAATTGGGCGCGGCGCTCGACGACGATGTCCGCATCGTCCGCGACGGCGTCAAAAGCGAACAACGGCTGGGGCAATTGGTGAACGAATACAACAAACTGCTGCTGCGGCGCGGGGCATTGTGGATTGGCGTCGGGCGATGATCGACGCGGTCCGCACCTTCGTTTTCCGCACATTTTTCTACATCGGGTCGGTGCCGATCGTGCTCGGCGCGCCGATCGCGGCGCTGTTCGGGCAACGATCGGTCATTTCCTATGCCAATATCTGGGCGCGCTATCACCGGCTGCTGATCCGGCTGGTGCTGGGCATCACGCCGCGCGTCGAGGGCGCGGTGCCGAAGGGCCAATACCTCTTCGTGTCGAAGCATCAGGCGATGTACGAGACGCTGGAGCTGCAGCTGTTGTTGAACTCTCCCGCGATGGTACTGAAGCGCGAGCTGATGAAGGTGCCGGTCTGGGGCTGGACCACGCAGCAATATGGATCTTTGGTAGTTGACCGCGAGGCATCTTCGAAGGCGCTCCGCCAAATGATGAAGGAAGGCGCGGCGTTACGCGCCGAGGGGCGGTCGGTGGTCGTCTATGCCGAGGGCACGCGCGTTCCCGTGGGCGAACAGCCGCCCCTGCGCTCGGGCTTCGCCGGGCTGTACAAGGCGCTCGATCTGCCGGTCGTGCCGATCGCGGTGAACAGCGGGCGGTTGTTGCCGAAGAAGGGCGCGATGCACCCCGGCGTCGTGACGTTTCGCATCGGCGAGACGATTCCGCCAGGCCTCCCGCGGCGCGAGGCGGAGGCGCGGGTTCATGCCGCGATCAATGCGCTGGAGCGGGAGGGTAATCCTCCCCTGCAAGGGGAGGTGGCAGCCCGCAGGGCTGACGGAGGGGTGTCGCGCTAACGAGAGGGTGTCACCCCTCCGTCGCGCTGCGCACGCCACCTCCCCTTGCAGGGGAGGATTTGCGGTCACCCATGCGTCCGCCCAAAATCCGGGGCCGCATCGTCCTGGCCCTGTTCGACGATCGATCGCCTGACGGCGCGCGTCCGCGCGAAATGTTCGAACAGCGCGTCGCCGTCACCCCAGCGGATCGCGCGCTGGAGTTGCGACAGATCCTCGCTGAAGCGCTGCAGCATCTCCAGCACCGCCTCGCGATTGGTCAGGAACACGTCGCGCCACATCGTCGGGTCGGACGCCGCGATGCGCGTGAAGTCGCGGAAGCCGCCGGCGGAGAATTTGATCACCTCGCTCTGCGTGACCTCGGCCAGGTCGTCCGCGGTGCCGACGATGGTATAGGCGATCAGATGCGGCAGATGGCTGGTCACCGCCAGCACGCGGTCGTGGTGTTCGGGGGCCATCGTCTCGACATCGCTGCCGAGGCGGCGCCAGAACTCTGCGACACGCTCCGCGGCGACCGGATCGCCGCCCTCGATCGGGGTGACGATGCACCAGCGGCCCTGGAACAGCGACGCGAAGCCCGCCTCCGGGCCGCTCTGCTCGGTCCCCGCGACGGGATGTGCGGGGACGATGGTCGCGCCGGGCAACGCCTCGCTAAGCGCGCGCGCGACCTCCGCCTTGCAGCTGCCGACGTCGCTGATCACCGCGTCGGCGGGAAGGTCGGCGGCGATCTCGGCGGCGACCGCGCCCATTGCGCCGACCGGCACGCACAGGATCACCAAGTCGGCGTCGGTCACCGCCGCGCCCGCATTGTCGGCGATGTCGTCGCACAGCCCCATGCGATCGGCCACCGCACGCACATCGCTGTCGGCGTCATGCCCGGTCAGGCGCACGGTCGGCATCCGTTCGCGCACCGCGCGCGCGATCGACGAACCGATCAGCCCGAGGCCGATGATCGTCACCCTAGCGAACGGCAGCATCAGCCGCGCTCGGCCAGATCGCGCAGTGCGGCTGCGACGCCGCGCGTCTCGTCCTCGGTGCCGATCGTGATGCGCAGCCCGTGCGGCAGGCCCTGTCCGGGCAGCCAGCGGACGATATAGCCCGCGTCCATCAGCCCCTTGTAGGCGACCTCCGCGGTCAGCTTGCCCTTGAACAGCACCAGCACGAAATTCGCCTGGCTCGGCACCGCGCGCAGGCCTGCGTTGCCGAGTTTGGCGATCTCGTCCGCAAACCATGCCCGCCAATGCGCATTGTGATCGCGGGTATGCGCCACGAAATCGCGATCCCCCAGCGCAGCGATGGCCGCCGCGGTCCCGGCGATCGTGATGCTGAACGGCAGGCGGATGCGGTGCATCGCGGCGATGATCTCGGCCGAGGCGTAACCCCAGCCGATGCGTTCGGCGGCGAGGCCGTACATCTTCGAGAATGTGCGCGTCACCAATACGTTGGACGCGCTCTCCGCCAGCGCCATCCCGCCGTCTTCTGCGTCGCCCTCGATATATTCGGCATAGGCGTGATCGAGCACGAGCAGTACGTCGGCGGGCAATCCGGCGTGAAGCCGCGCGATCTCGGCCTTGGTCGAATAGGTGCCGGTCGGATTGTTGGGGTTCGCGACGAACACCATCTTCGTGTTCGGCGTGACGGCTGCAAGGATCGCATCAACGTCGGTCGCATAATCCGTGTCGGGCGCTATCACCGGCGTCGCGCCCACGCGCCGCGTCGCGATCTCGTACACCGCGAAGCCGTAACGGACGTGGATGATCTCGTCGCCCGGCCCCGCAAATGCGCCCGCGGCCAGGTGCAGCACCTCGTCCGATCCGTTGCCATAGATGATCCGCGCCGGGTCCAGTTGGTGCATCTCGGCCAGCGTCTCGCGCAATTCCGCGCCGCTCGCGTCGGGATAGCGTTCCAGATTGTGCGCGGCCGCCGCGAACGCCGCGCGCGCCGCCGGGCTGGTGCCGAGCGGATTCTCGTTCGACGAGAGTTTGGCGACCTTGCGCCCGTCATCGGTGGTCGAACGGCCGGGGATATAAGGCGCGATCGCCATGATCCAGGGTTTGGGGGCGGGGGCGGAGGCAGCGGCGGCATTGGCGGTCATAAGGCGCGCGACTACGCCGTCACTGCACGAGTGGAAAGGGCGCGAATGTTGAGAATGTTGAGACGCTGGCGCACTTTTCTTCAACATTCCCTTCTTCCCGGCACATCGGCCCATCCCCTATGATACGAAACGTATGTTGTAGGACAGCCCCGGCCGGCATTGTCGGTGCGTGCGCGGGCCGCTAACGCGGGCGCGATGTCCAACGACCAGCGTTTCGGCCTTTCGCGTCATGTCGTGCTGCCGGGACCGCTCAGGCTCGACGGCGGCGTGCTGCTGTCGCCGGTCGAGATCGCGTATGAGACGTACGGCACGCTCGACGCCGACGCGGGCAATGCGATCCTGATCTGCCACGCGCTGACGATGGACCAGTTCGTCGCCTCCACCCATCCGCGCACGGGCAAGCCCGGCTGGTGGCGGCAGATGGTCGGGCCGAGCAAGCCGATCGACACCGATCGTTATTTCGTCGTGTGCGCCAACGTGCTCGGCTCGTGCCTCGGCTCGTCCGGCCCGGCGACGATCAACCCCGCGAGCGGCCACGAATGGGGCATGGCGTTCCCCGTCATCACGATCCGCGACATGGTGCGCGCGCAAGCCATGCTGCTCGATCATCTCGGCATCGCGCGGCTGAAGGCGGTGGTCGGCGGCTCGATGGGCGGGATGCAGGCGCTGTCGTGGCCTGCGACCTTCCCCGACCGGGTCGAGGCCGCGGTCGTCATCGCCTCCACCGCGCGCCACACCGCGCAGAACATCGCCTTCCACGAAGTCGGACGACAGGCGGTGATGGCCGATCCGAACTGGCGCGAGGGCGACTATTACGGCGCGGAACCGCCCGCGGCGGGGCTGGCGGTCGCGCGGATGGCGGCGCACATCACTTACCTGTCCGAAGCAGGACTGACCGAGAAGTTCGGGCGGAAACTGCAGGCGCGGGAGGCGAAGACGTTCGGTTTCGATGCCGATTTCCAGGTCGAAAGCTATCTGCGTCATCAGGGGATCGCCTTCGTCGACCGGTTCGACGCCAACAGCTATCTCTACATCACTCGGGCGATGGATTATTTCGATCTCGCGGAAGAACACGGCGGCCTGCTGGCGAACGCGTTTCGGGGAACGAACACACGCTTCTGCCTCGTCAGCTTCGACACCGACTGGCTGTACCCGACACCCGAATCGCGCAGCATCGTCCACGCGCTGAACGCTGCGGGCGCACGCGTCAGCTTCGTCGAACTGTCGAGTCCGTACGGCCACGACGCGTTCCTGCTCGATTCGCCCGAACTCGACCGCGTCGTCGCTGGTTTCGTGAGGGCGGGGGTATGATCGAACTGTCCGACGACAAGGCGCGGCTGCAGGTCGATCGCGTCCACGCGTGGCTGGCGTCGAGCTATTGGTCGCCGGGCATCGCGCGCGAACTGGTCGAACGCGCGATCGCCGGATCGCATTGCCTCGGCGCGTACCAAGACGGCGTTCAGGTCGGTTACGCCCGCGCGATCACCGATCATGCGACGTTCGCGTGGATCGCCGATGTGTGGGTCGAGGAAACCGCGCGCGGACAAGGCTTGGGCCGCCGCATGGTGCGCTGGTTCCTCAATCATCCCGATTTCATCGGGATGCGCCGCGTCGCGCTGGTCACCGCGGATGCGCACGGCGTGTACGAGGCGCTCGGCTTCCATGCGCTGCTGCGGCCGGAGCGCTTCATGGAGCGACTCGCGCCCGATGCCGCGGCACGATTGAAGGCCGCGCCGTGAACTTGCGCGCCGACCTGGCGATCATCGCCGCCAACGTTGCGCGGGAAAGCCGCGTGCTCGACGTCGGGTGCGGCGACGGGCAGTTGATGGCGGCGTTGCGCGATGATCGCGGATGCGACGCGCGTGGGCTGGAGATTGACGTCACGAACGTCGCCGCCGCCGTCGCGCGCGGGCTGTCGGTGATCCAAGGCGATGCCGATGTCGACCTCGCCGCCTATCCCGACCGCAGTTTCGATTATGCGATCCTCAGCCAGACCTTGCAGACCGCGCGCGCGCCCGATCGCGTACTCGACGAATTGTTGCGGATCGGCCACCGCGCCTTCGTCAGTTTCCCCAATTTCGCGCAGTGGCGCGTGCGGCTGTCGCTATTGTGGGGCGGGCGGATGCCGGTGACGCGGCAATTGCCCGAACGCTGGTATGACACGCCCAACATCCACCATCTGACGGTCGACGATTTCCGCGCGCATCTGAAGGACCGCGGTGTGACCGTCGAGGGCGCGTGGTTCCTGTCGGGTGACAAAAAAACCACATCGGCGGCGGCAAACGTGCTCGCGGAGCACGCCGTGTTCCTGCTGCGGCGGAACCTTACCGGTTGATTCAGGTTAGCTGGACCGACGGGTAACATGACATGACCAACAAAGCGCTCATCATTGAGGACGAAATCTTCGTCGCGCTCGATCTCGAACGCATCCTGACCGATGCGGGCTACAGCGTCACCGCGATCGCGGCGGACAGCGAACAGGCGCTGGCCGCGGCGCCGGACTGCGCCTTCGCGCTGGTCGACGTGAACCTGCGCGACGGCCCCACCGGCCCAGCGATCGCACGGCGGATCGCGGCCGAACATGGTGTGAAGGTCGTGTTCGTGACCGCCAATCCCGCGCAGATCGGCGATGGCGGCGGTGCGCTCGGTTATGTGCGCAAACCGTTCAGCGAGAGCGCGATCCGCGCCGCCGCGGCGCTCGCGAATGGCGATACGCGAGACAACGACGATATCGTCAGGTTCGCACCGCCGCTCGGCTGAGCGAGGCGGTCGGCACTATCAGCGTCACGGTCAGTCCCTCGGGCAACCAGTCGCGCGTCACCGTGCCGCCAAGCTGACGCACTGCGCTCATTTCGATCAGCTGGCTGCCAAACCCGGTCGTCTGCGCAGGAGCCGTAATCGGCGGACCGCCCGTTTCATGCCAGACGATCGATACCGCCTGGCCGTCGTCTGCCACCGTCACCGCAACCTGGCCGCCCTCTACCGACAGCGCGCCGTATTTCGTCGCGTTGGTCGCCAGTTCGTGAAACACCAGCGCGATCGGGGTGGCGGCGCGATCGTCGACCAGCACCTCGTCCCCGCTGACGATGATCCGATCCCGCTCTTCCTGCTGATACGGCTCGAACAATTCGCCCAGCAGGCCGTGGAGGCTGTCCTGTTGCGCGCTCGGTCGCGACTGTGCGCTGTGCGGCCGCACGAAATCGTGCGCGCGGCCAAGCGCCGTGATGCGCTGGCGCAGATCGGTGGCGGCTGGCGCGAATTCGGGTCGCGTGCGCGCGGCGAACTGGACCAGCCCGGCGATCACCGCGAAGATGTTCTTGATCCGGTGCGACAGTTCCTGGCTGATGACCTCGCGCTCTTCCTGCGCCAGTTTCTGTTCGTGGATATCGGTGCAGGTGCCGAACCAGCGCGTGATCGCGCCAGCTTCGTTCCGCATCGGTAGCGCGCGACCCAGCACCCAGCGGTATCCGCCATCTGCATGGCGCAGGCGGTATTCGATTTCGTAAGCATCGCCGGTCGTCAGGCTTTGCCGCCAACGCTCCCATGCACGATCCTGATCGTCGGCATGGAACATTCCGTTCCAGCCCTCGCCGTCGGTCGTGCCCGCGGGCGCACCGGTAAATTCGTACCAACGCGCATTGTAATAATCGTGATATCCGTCTGGCAGCGTCGACCACACCATCTGTGGCATGGTGTCGGCCAGCGTGCGGAACCGCGTCTCGCTGTCCAGCACCGCACGCCGCGCGTCGTTCTCGGCCGCACGCCACGCTGCTCCGTCGCGGCTGTCGCGCAGTCGCGCCATGACGTTGGCGGCCAGCGTCGTCAGCCCCTGCATCTGCAGCGGCGTCAGGCCTTCGCGCGGTTCGGTGTCGATCACGCACAGCGACCCGAGAGGAACGCCGTCGTCGGAGATCAGCGGCGCACCGGCGTAGAAGCGCACGTTCATCTCGCCGGTCACCAGCGGATTGTCGGCAAAACGCGGATCGGCCGTCGCATCGGGCACGACCATCACTTGCTCGTCGAGCATCGCGTGCGCGCAGAACGACGTTTCGCGCGGCGTCTCATCGATGTCGATCCCGCTGCGCGCCAGGAAGGTCTGCCGCGTTTCCTCGACCAGGCTGACCAGCGCGACCGGCGTATCGCACAGCGCGGCGGCGAAATCAGTGATCTGCGTCAGCGCGGCGGTATGGCGCAGCGTCTCGAGCTCATAGGACGCGATCACCGCGGCGCGCGCGCGCTCGTCAAGCTTCCAGCCGCGCGCCGTGGTTGGCGCCGTGGGCGGGTTTTCCAGCGCGTAGAGGGCGATCGGGTCCACGCTCAGAACGGCACGTCGTCGTCGAGATCATCGGCGAACCCGCCGCGTGTCTGGGCCGATGCGCCGGTGCGGCCTGCGCCACCGCTGCGCCCGCCGCCGAAGTCGTCCCCGCCGGACGGCGCGCCGCCCCAATCGTCACGCCCGCTGCCGACGTTCCCGCCACCACCGCCCGGTGCGCCGTCCAGCATCGTCAGCACGCTGTTGAAGCCCTGCAGCACGACCTCGGTCGAATAACGGTCCGCACCCGACTGATCCTGCCATTTGCGGGTCGTCAGCGCACCCTCGATATAGACCTTGCTGCCCTTGCGCAGATAGCGTTCGGCGACGTTGGCCAGGCCTTCGTTGAAGACCTTCACGGTATGCCATTCGGTCTTTTCCTTGCGCTCGCCCGAATTCTTGTCCTTCCAGTTCTCGGACGTGGCGATACGCAGTTCGACGACCTTGCCGCCGTTCTGGAAGCTGCGGCTCTCGGGATCTCGGCCCAGATTGCCGACCAGAATGACCTTGTTGACGCTACCCGCCATAGTGATGTGCCCTTGCTACAGGCCCAGCGCGACGGCGAGCCAATACGTTAATCCGGCCATGATGTAGGCTGCGGCGAACAGATAGCCAACCATGAACAATGGCCATTTCCAGCCATTCGTTTCGCGCCGGGTCACCGCGATCGTCGAAATGCACTGCGGCGCGAAGACGAACCACATCAGGAAGGCGAGCGCGGTGGGCAGGCTCCAGCGGCTGCGCAGTTTCTCGACCATCGTCTGCTTGCCCGCGTCGCCCTCGACATCATCGACCGCATAGACCGTGCCGATCGCCGCCACCGCCACCTCGCGCGCGGCCATCGCGGGGATCAGCGCCAGCGCAATGTCGTGGTTGAAGCCGATCGGCTTCACGACGACCTCTATACCGTCGGCGATCCGCCCGGCGATCGAATAGTCGACCTGGCTCGTGCCCGTCGGCGCGCGCGGGAAGCTCAGGAGCGCCCACAGCACGATCGTCGTCACCGCGATGATCGTCCCCGCGCGTTTCAGGAAGATGACCGCCCGCTGCCACAGTCCCAACACGACGTCGCGCAACTGCGGCCATTGGTATTTCGGCATTTCCATCAGGAACCCCGACGACGCGCCCTTCGCGACCGTCCGCCGCAGCACCAAGGCAGCGACGAACGCGCCCGCGATTCCGATCAGGTAGAGCGCCAGCAGCACCAGCCCCTGCAGGCCAACGCCGGGCAACACGCGGGTATTGGGAATGAACGCGCCGATGATGATCGTATAGACCGGCAGCCGCGCCGAACACGTCATCAGCGGCGCGATCAGGATCGTGGTCAGCCGGTCCTTCTCATCGTCGATCGTGCGCGTCGCCATGATCCCCGGCACCGCGCAGGCGAAGCTGGAGAGCAAAGGAATGAACGCCCGTCCCGACAACCCGACGCTAGCCATCAGCCGGTCCATCAAGAACGCCGCGCGGACCATGTAACCGGTCGCCTCCAGCACCAGGATGAACACGAACAGGATCAGGATCTGCGGGAGGAACACGACGACTGCGCCGACGCCGGCGATCACGCCATCGGTGATGAGCGAGCGGAATAAGCCGTCGGGCAGGATGGTTTCGGCGCCCGTGGTCAGCGCGGCGAACCCGCCCTCGATCCAGCCGATCGGCGCTTCGGACCAGCTGAACACCGCCTGGAACATGACGAAGAGCAGCGCGACCAGCAGCACCGGCCCCGCCACCGGGTGCAAAGCAACCGCATCCAGCGCGTGGGTCCAGCGCCGCACTGGCGTCTCGCTGACCGTCGACGCCACCGCGATCGTGCGCGCGCGGCGCTGCAGCGTGGCGATGTCGGAATCGATGCTGCCGTCGGAGGTCCGCAGCCGCCTCAGCCCGCCGCCGCCAACTGCCCCGGTCAAGGCGACGCGCAGCTCGTCCAGCCCACGCTTGCGCACCGCGACGGTCGGCAGCACCGGCACGCCCAGTTCACGCGACAGAATATCCGCATCCAGCGTCAGCCCGTCACGCTCGGCCAGATCGATCATGTTGAGCGCGACCACGATCGGCAGCCCGAGCGCGATCAGCTGCAACGTGAAGCGCAGATGGTTGTCGAGGTTCGCTGCGTCGACGACCACGATCAGCGCATCGGGCAGCCGCTCGCCCTCCTGCCGCCCCAGCAGCACGTCGCGCGTGACCTGTTCGTCGGGTGAGGACGGCTCCAGGCTGTACGCGCCGGGCAAATCGACCAGCTCGACCGGGCGGCCGTCGTCCAGCGACAGGCGGCCCGAATGCCGCTCCACCGTGACGCCGGGATAATTGCCCACCTTCTGCCGCGCGCCGGTCAGCGCGTTGAACAGCGCGCTCTTGCCGGCATTGGGATTGCCGACCAGCGCCACCAGGGGAGCGGCATTCATCCTAGCGGTTCACGTTATCGGGGCGTGACGGAGATCACGGCCGCGACGGTCCGCCTGAGCGCCACCGTCATCCGCCCGATCCTGCACGCGATCGGCCCGCGGCCCAGCACGCTGCGGTGCAGCACCTCGACCGAAACGCCCTCGTCGAAGCCCAATTCGCGCAATCGCCTTGCCTCGGGCACCGCCAGCTTTGCCCAGTCGATAGCAGCTACCACCGCCGCCTGACGGCGCGGAAGCGATTCGAGGCTGTGGGCGGGAACAAGCACGTCTCAGCCTTAGCGGCGCTGCGAACGATTATCAAATCCACCGCGACATTATTTATATTGCGACTAACTCGCAATAACGTTAGGGGCGTGGCGACAAGGGGATTATATGAGACCGATCAAGATTCTGGCGCTGTCGACCGCAGCCTTCTTTGCGACGATCGCTGGCACCGCATGGGCGGCCGACGATTCGAAGGAGCCGAATCGCGACGACGACGTGATCGTCACCGGCACACTGACCGAACAGGTCGCGGGCACGAAGACCGCGACGCCGCTAATCGAGACGCCGCAGCCGATCACGATCGTGGACGAAGCCACCTACCGTGCGCAGGGTGCGATCAACATCAGCGATACGGTACGCTATACCGCGGGCATCACCGCCAGCGCCTATGGTCGCGACACGCGGGTCGACAGCTTCGTCATCCGCGGGATCGACGCGCTGCAGTTCCGCGACGGCATGCGCGACATCTTCAGCTTCTACGCCAGCATCGCGTCCGACCCGTATAATTTCTCGCGCGTGGAAATCGTGCGTGGCCCGGCGTCGGTGCTGTTCGGTCAGGGGTCGATCGGCGGGCTGGTCAATCTCGTGTCGAAGACGCCCGAGTTTGAAACCCGCGGCGAAATCTCTGCGACCTATGGCAGCTTCGACCGCAAGGAGGTGATGGCCGACGTCAACGGCGTTCTGGCGGAAGGGCTGGCGGCGCGGATCGTCGCGCGTGTGCGCGACGCCGACACGTTCATCGAC
This sequence comes from Sphingomonas sp. SUN019, assembly GCF_024758705.1. NCBI lineage: Bacteria > Pseudomonadati > Pseudomonadota > Alphaproteobacteria > Sphingomonadales > Sphingomonadaceae > Sphingomonas > Sphingomonas sp. SUN019. Next base: position 2,350,995 of record NZ_CP096971.1, read on the forward strand.
AACGTGCCCGATGACCGTGTGATGATCTCCCCCTCGCTCCGCTGGCAACCATCGGCGGGCACGGACATCACGTTGCTCGGGCTGTATCAGGAGGACGACAGCGGTTCGACGTCGCAGTTCCTGCCGATCGTCGGCACGTTGCTACCCAATGGCAACAATCCCCGGCTTTCCCGTACCTTGTTCGTCGGCAAACCCGGGCATGACCGTTACGATGGGCGGCTGTTGCAGGGCACCGCCATCGTCAACCAGCAGCTCGGCGACGATGTCCGGCTCAGTCTGAAGGCGCGCTACATCGACAGCGACCTGAGTTATTTCACTCATTACACGAACGTCTATTCGGACCTCGCCGACCCCACGAACGTCGATTTCCCGAAGCAGCCCTATCTCGATCCCGCACGCCGCACGATCGGGCTCTACAGTGACGACAGCCTGGCCAGGCTGAACGTTTTCTCGACCGACAATAACGTGCAGTTCAAGTTCAACACTGGCGCTGAGGTCGAGCACCTGCTGCTGGCGGGCGTTGACTACAGCTGGAACCGCGTCACCAAACGAAGCGGCTTCGGCTATGAAGTGATAGACATCTACGACATCGACCGCGACGCGCTGACGATCCCTGTGATCGGCCCCGTCGCGGCCGTGGAGTCACAGAAACAGCTCGGCTTCTACGTGCAGGATCAGGTCCGCTTCTGGGATCGCGTATCGGTGGTGCTGGGCGCGCGGCGCGACCGCGTGACCAATCCGGCCGCCGCGACCGCGGAGGCGACCACCTTCCGCGCCGGGATTATCGGAGAGATCGGCGCGGGCCTGTCGCCGTTCTTCAGCTACACCGAGAGTTTTCAGCCGATCGCAGGCACGACGACCGGCGGATCGCCCTTCAAGCCGCAGACGGGCACGCAATATGAGGCGGGGGTGAAGTGGCAGCCCGATGCGGCGACGCTGGTCACCGTCACCGGCTTCCACATCAAAGAAGCAAACCGGCCGATCGCCGACTCGGCGAATCCGCTGGGACAGATCCAGTCGGGCCAGCTGACGACCAAGGGGATCGAGCTGGAGGCGACGCGCGCGTTGCCCGGAAATTACGACCTGTCGGTCAATTACGGCTATAACAAGCTGACGAACCGCAACGCCTCGGCGTTCGATTACCTGCCCCGCCACAACGCATCGGTGTGGGGCACCAAGACGATGCCGATCGGCGCGGACATGGCGTTGCGGGTAGGGGCAGGCGTCCGCTACACCGGCAAGAGCAGCTCCAACAGCGCGGTATGGACGATCACGACGAAGGCCTACACGCTGGTCGATGCGCTGGCCGAACTGACGTGGGATAAATACCGGCTGTCGGTGAACGCCACCAACCTGTTCGACAACGAATTCTACGCCTCATGCCTGGCGCGCGGCGATTGCTTCATCGGCGCGCCGCGCAACGTGATGGTGACGCTCGCCTACCGGTTCTGAGAGGTCGTTTGAAACGCGTCCTCAGCGCGTTTCAAATCTATGCCGCGGGGTAGCGCAGCCGTCCGATGAACCGCGACAGGCTCGGGCGGTGCTGCGTGCGGAGGAGGAAGTCGGCCTTGGTTTTTTCGAAGCGCATGATCCCGTCGATCCGGCGCTGCAGGAAGGCGCGCGTGTCGACCAGGCCGTCGCTCTCGTCGTCCAGCAGCACGGTCATCGTCGCGCCGTACACGCCCAGCAAAATCCCGCGCTTCGTATAGTGGTTGTAGTCGGTCGCGGTGTCGCCCGCGAGCCGCCACATCAGATCCACCGACCGCCAGCCGAGCCGCGCGGCGGCGGCGATGTTTTGCGGCATAGCGAGAATCGCGAAGGCGCGACGCAACGCCTCGCGGTCGGGCGCGACCGCATCGATCCGCGCCTCGACCAACGCGGCGATCTTCGCGCGAATCTTCATCGCCGACAGTTCTTCCGTTGGCACGCCTGCGATCATCGCGCGGTCGATTTGAGCGAACCATGCGTCGATCATGTCCACCGCCCCGCCCGGATAGGCGAGCTTCGCCACCCCCCGGTCGACGTCCAGCGCATCCGCCGCCATGTCGCGCGCGGCGTCGCCCCAGCCGTCGAACGCGGCGTTGGCGGCGATCTCGGCGGTGAGCGCAGCGCGGATTTCGTCGAGAGTGGCGTCAGTCAGGTCGGTCATGCGGTCAGCTTAGCACGCTCGGGCGCGAGCCGCACCAGCACCAGCGCGACCGCGATCATCACCGCGCCCGCGACATCGGCGACGCCCAGCCGCTCGCCATAAGCGAACCAGCCGATCGCCGCCGCGACGATCGGCTGCGTCAGCAGCGCCAGCCCGACCACCAAAGGACTGAGCGCGCCGAGCGCATAGATCATCAGCCCCTGCCCGATCACTTGGCTGAGCAGCGCCAGCCCGATCAGCGGCGTCCAGTCGACCGGCATGATCCGCTCCCCCAGCACCAGCGCGAACAGCCACAGCGGCAAGGTCGCCGCCAGCGACGACAGCGCCAGCGCGGGCAGCGGGGCCATCGTATCCCGCGCCCGCGCCATCAGGATGAAATACCCAGCATAAAGCACGCCCGCGAGCAGGCTCAACAGGTCGCCGATCAGATTCTCGGGCGCCAACTGATACGATCGCCCCATCAATAGCGCCGCGCCGACCGCGGCCAGCGCCAGCGCCACCCCCTGAAGCCGCGTCGGCCACATCCGCGCGATCAGGAACCCGTACAGCGGATAGACGAACGTCGCGGCGTTTCCGAACAATGTCGCATTGGCCAGCTTCGTATGATGGATGCCGATATGCCAACTCGCCAGATCGCCCGCGAACAGCACGCCCGATCCGGCCAGCACCCACCACAATCCGCGCGCGCTCGTGAACGGCTTCCCACCACTGGCTTGCGCCAAGACCAACAACAGCGGCGTCGCCAGCGCGATCCGCCAGAATCCCGCCGCCACCGGCCCGGTATCGGCCAGCCGCACGAACCACGGCCCGAACGCCAGCGCGAGGTTGCCGCCGAGCAGCGCCAGAAACGCGATCCCCTCGCGGCTTGGTCTGCGCATAGCTTTTCTTTGGCTTTGGGACTGGTGCACGCTGCCCCGTAACGCCTTATGTCCCGTCCGTCAGGTAGCAAACAGCAACCGAAGGAGCGCCAATGACCACTCTGTTCGATCCCATCACGCTCGGCGATATCGAAGCGCCCAACCGTATCCTCATGGCCCCGCTGACGCGCACTCGCGCGACGCCGGAGCATGTCCCGACCGAGCTGATGATCGAATATTACCGCCAGCGCGCCAGCGCCGGGCTGATCCTGTCCGAAGCTACGGGCATCAGCGCGCAGGGGCTCGGCTGGCCAAGCGCACCGGGCCTGTGGAGCGAGGAGCAGGTCGAGGCATGGAAGCCGGTGACCGCCGCCGTGCATGAAGCGGGCGGGCTGATCGTCGCGCAATTGTGGCACATGGGCCGCCTCGCACGCCCAGACGTGAACGGACTGCAGCCGGTGTCCTCGTCGGTCAGCCGCGCGCCGTACCACGATCCCGACAAGAATCCGTATGGCGAGGCGCGCGCCGCGACGCTGGACGACATCCGCCAGACGCTCGACGATTACGCCACGGCCTCACGCAACGCGCTCCGCGCCGGGTTCGACGGCGTGCAGGTGCACAGCGCCAACGGCTATTTCATCGACCAGTTCATTCGCGACGGCGTGAACAAGCGTGACGACGAATACGGCGGCACCCCCGAGAACCGCATTCGCCTGATGCGCGAAGTAATGGAGCGCGTGATCGCAGAGGTCGGCGCAGGCCGCACCAGCATCCGCCTGTCGCCCAATGGCGAATCGCAAGGCGCGGACGATAGCGATCCGGCGAACGTCTTCGTGCCGGCGGCAAAGGCGCTGAACGACCTCGGTATCGGCTTCCTCGAACTGCGCGAAATCGCCGAGAACGGCACCTTCGGGTCGACCGACGTGCCCAAGCTCAGCCCGCAAATCCGCGAGGTGTTCAAGCGGCCCCTGGTGCTGAATCAGGATTACACGCTGGAGGCGGCGCAGGCCGATCTCGATTCGGGGCTGGCCGACGCGGTGTCATGGGGCCGGCTGTTCATCGCCAACCCCGACCTGCCCGAACGCTTTCGCACCGGCGCGGCGCTGAACGAGCCGAACCCGAAGACGTTCTACATCCCCGGCCCGGTCGGCTACATCGACTATCCGGCGCTGCCCGACGCCAAGGCGGCCTGACCCCGGATTCCCCTCCCGCTTGCGGGAGGGGGGTCACCCGATCGGCACGAACCGCACCGGTAGCCCATCCTTGGGCTTCGGAATCGGGAAGATCTGCCAATCGTCGCCTGACCCCTCGTCCAGCTCGATCCGGTACCGGCTCAGCAATTGTGCGATCAGGATCCTGATCTGCATCGTCGCAAAGTGCAGCCCGATGCACATATGCGCGCCGCCGCCGAACGGCACCCACGCGAACCGGTGCCGACCCTTCGACGCCTCGGGGGTGAAGCGTAGCGGATCGAACGCCTCGGGATCGGGCCAGATGTCGGCCATATGGTGCGTATAGGCCGGGTTCACCCCGACGAAGCTGCCCGCCGGGATTTGATAGCCCCCGAACTCGAAATCGCGCAGCGCCCGCCGCGGGATCGACGGCACCGGCGGCATCAGCCGCAGCGCCTCCTTGAAGGCATATTCGGTCAGCACCAGCCGGTCGAGCTGCGCATAGGGCACGCCCGCGTCGTTCAGCCCCAGCGCCAGCACCTCCTCGCGCAGTTTCTCCTGCCATTCGCGGTTGCGGCCCAGCATCATCACGAGACTCGTCGCCGACGACGTGATCGTGTCGTGCGCCGCCATCATCAGGAAATTCATGTGATCGACGATCGCATCGTCGGGCAGTAACTGCCCCTGCTCATCGGTCGCGCGGCAGAATTGCGAGAAGAAATCCTGACCCTCACCCGTCCGCCGCGCCGGAATCTCGCGCTTGAAGAACTCGACCAGATATTCGCGCGCCTTGACGCCGCGGCGCATCGACGTGCCGGGCAGCGGGCTGCGGATCGGCGAGACGGTCGCCTGCACCTCATCGACGAACGCCTTATTGATCTTCGCCGCTTCCGGCCCCAGCGGCACGCCGAAGAAGCTGGTCGCCGCCAGATCGAGGCTCAGCGACTTGATCTTGTCATAGAAGCGCATCGGCGTGTTCGCCCACGCCGGGATCGCCGCTGCAATGCCCTCGTTCAGCTGTTCGGCATAGTGCTTCATCGGCTCTGGCTTGAACGCCACCGACAGCGTTTTCCGGTCGGCGCGATGCTTCTCGAAATCCAGCAGCATCAACCCGCGCGGAAACACGAGATTGAGCGCCGGGCCCCAGCCCTGTTCGGACGAGAAATTCTTGTCGCGGTCGAACAGCACCAGCTCGTTCGCGTCCGGCCCCAGCAGCACGACCGAATCGCCACCGAAGCTGTTGTTGCGATAGACCGGCCCGTATTTCGCGACCATCGCCCTCGTGAAGGCATAGGGATCCTTCAGCACCGCAAACGTATTCCCGACCACCGGCCACCCGCGCTCGCCCGGAATTTCCTTCAGCGACGACGGCGGGTTGAGCGGCAGCCAGTGCGGATTGGCCTCGATCGTATGGGCGTACGGCATTGCGCGGCTCCTGCGTTACTTACATCAGTATAAGTAAGCGCGGCCGCTTTGGCCAGACCGTCAGTAATCGCACACGAACAATCGATAGCCGAGATCGAGCGCGGGCCGATCGAGGATGTCGGTATTGCGCGCCGCCCAGCGGCCGCTCGCCAGATCGTTGGCAAGCGAGGCCAGTCCGGCGCGCGCATCGATCGCGTGGAAACTCGATATGCCCGCGCGGACGTTCGGGTCGAGATACGCCTCCGGCCGCCGCCAATAGGCCGCAAGGAAGCCATCGCGGCAATCGGCCGGCACCGGCACGACCGCCACCCGCGTCGGACCGATCGTGCGCGTCATCAGCGCGACCGTCTCCGCCGTCGGGAAGAACCGTCCTTCGTCAAGCGTCGCCAGCGCGGGAAAATAATCGCGGATCAGCCAGAATTCGCCGAAGTCCGGCACCCAGCTGAGAATCACCGCCCGCCGGCGTGCGACGCGGCGCAGTTCGCGCAACCCGGCCGCCTGGTCGGGCCAATGATGCAGCGTCAGGACCGCCATCGCGGCGTCGTAGGATGCATCGGGAACCGGCAGCGCCGCGGCCACGCCGTCCACACACGGCGCGGCCGACCCCTGACGCTGCGCACGCATGACCGCCGACGGCTCGACCGCAAACACCGTGCGGTTCGCCGGTTCGTAGGAGCCCGTGCCCGCGCCGACGTTGATCACGCTCGCCGCATCGCCGAGTGCGGCGTCGATCATCGCCGCGATCCGCGGATCGGGTTGCCGTTGCGTGGCATAGTGCCGCCCGATCGTGTCGTAGGCGGCGGGGGTGCTCACCCGAACCGCTCCCGCAACCCCAGCATCGCCAGCGCCGCCTCCGCCGCGCCGCCGCCCTTGTTCAGTTGCGCGGGGTCGGCGCGGCGGATCGCCTGGGCTTCGTCCTCGGTCGTCAGGATGCCATTGCCGACCGCCAGCCCGTCCATCGTCAGCGCCATGATCCCGCGCGCACTTTCGCCCGCGACGATCTCGAAATGATAGGTTTCGCCGCGGATCACCACGCCCAGCGCGACGAATGCGTCATACCGCCCGCTCTCCGCCGCCAGCACGATCGCGCCCGGCACCTCGAGCGCGCCGGGGACGGTGACGACCTCGGCGCTATGCCCGGCGGCCTCGATCGCCGCGCGCGCGCCCGCGATCAGCATATCGTTCAGATGGTCGTAAAAACGTGCCTCGACGATGAGGATGTTGGCCAACTGCTCTCTCCAGCTATAAAAAACCGCTCATCCTGAGGAGCCCCTTCGACGCCTCCTGCGGCGTCGCTCAGGACAGGCATTAAGCTTGTCGAAGTGGTGTCCCGAAGGACGCGCCGGGGACTGTCCTTCGAGACGGGGCTTCGACGAGCTCAGCCCCTCCTCAGGATGAGCGGGAATGGGCGGTACGCGCCAACCGCAATCTATTCCCCGCCGGTGCCCGGAATCTTCCGCTCGTCGACGATCGACAGCCCATATCCCTCCAGCCCGACCAAAGCATGATGCGTATTCGTCAGCAGCACCATCTCCTCCACGCCCAGCTCGGCCAGGATCTGCGCGCCGACGCCGTAGTCGCGCAGCTCCTCGATCTCCGGCGCGCCCGCGCCCTTGCCTTCGCCGCGCAGCTTGATGAAGCGGCTGACCGAATCCTTCATCGGGCGATTGATGACGACGATCACGCCCGCACCTTCCGCCGCGATCAGCTCCATCGATCGCGACAGCAGGCCGGAGCGTTCGGACACCTCGCCGAACATATCGACGAAATAGCTGGCGGTGTGCATCCGCACGAGCGTCGGCTTAGACGGATCGATCCGGCCCTTCACCAGCGCGATCGTCTCGTCGCCGGTCGCCTTGTTGTGGAACGTCATCGCCTTCCACTGCCCGCCCCACTGGCTCTCGAACGTCATTTCCGCGCGCTTTTCGACCAGATGGTCGTGGCGGCGGCGGTAGGCGATCAGGTCGCGGATCGTGCCGATCTTCAGGTTATGGAGCTGCGCGAACGACACCAGATCGTCCATCCGGCTCATCGTGCCGTCCTCGTTCATGATCTCGCAGATCACGCCCGATGGGTTGAGGCCCGCCAGCCGCGACACGTCGACCGCGGCCTCGGTATGACCGGTGCGCACCAGCACCCCGCCATCGCGCGCGACCAAAGGGAACACGTGCCCCGGCGTCACGATCTCCTCGCGCCCCTTCGACGAATCGATCGCCACCGCCACCGTCCGCGCGCGATCCGCCGCCGAGATACCCGTCGTCACCCCGTCGCGCGCCTCGATCGAGACGGTGAAGGCGGTTTCGTGCCGCGTGCCGTTGTGCCGGCTCATCAAATCCAGCCCGAGTTCGTCGACGCGCTTCTTGGTCAGCGCCAGACAGATCAGGCCGCGGCCGTGCTTGGCCATGAAGTTGATCTTCTCCGGCGTCGCCATCTGCGCGGGGATGACCAGGTCGCCCTCGTTCTCGCGATCCTCGTCGTCGACCAGGATGAACATCCGGCCGTTCTTCGCCTCGTCGATGATCTCTTCGGGCGTGGAGAGGAATCCGTGGCGCAGGCGCGCCAGTTCGGCAGGTTTAGCGGGCACGATAATGCTCCATCCGTTGGAGGTAGCGGGCGAGGACGTCGATCTCGATATTGACCGCCTGTCCCGGTTCCAATGCGCCCAATGTCGTCATCTTCTGCGTATGCGGGATCACATTGACCGAAAAACGAGTGGAATCGGCGTGGTCCTCGACGCCGTTCACCGTCAGCGACACGCCGTCGATCGTGATCGACCCCTTGGGCGCGACGAACGGCGCGAGGTCGCGGTGAACCGAGAAACCGATCCTCTTGGAATCGCCCTCCGGTCGCACGTCGACCACCTCGGCGATCCCGTCGACATGGCCGGTGACGATATGCCCGCCCAGTTCGTCGCCCAGCTTCATTGCGCGTTCCAGGTTCAGGCTTCGGCCTTGCGTCCATTGCCCCTGCGCGGTGCGGCTGATCGTCTCGCCCGACACGTCGACCGCGAACCAACCCGGTAAGCCAGGCGCGGACTTGTCCACCACGGTCAGGCACACGCCCGAACATGAAATCGACGCGCCCAGATCGATCCCCGCGGTGTCGTATGCGGTCGCCACGACGATCCGCGTGTCGCCGCGCGACTCGACGGTCGTGATCGTGCCGATGTCGCTGACGATTCCGGTGAACATAGGTGCGCCTTACTGCCTGACGCGCTCGTAGACTTCGAGCCGGTCGCTGCCAAGCGCGCGGGCGTCGTGGAGTTTCCACTTGCCGTGCGCTTCTGTCAACGTTGTCATATCAACGTCGCCGACCGCCCCCCGCCCCCCGCCGATGACGATCGGCGCACGGTACAGCAGCAGCCGGTCGACCAGATCGGCATGGAGGAAGGCAGCGGCGGTGGCAGCGCCGCCCTCGACGAACAGGTGATCGACGCCGTCGAGGTCGGCGATCGCCTGTGGCGAGTCGACAACCTCCCATCCATCACCGTCACCCCAGCGAAGGCTGGGGTCTCCAGCGGCTCCTTCCCCGCCAGAAGAAACAGGGAGATCCCAGCCTTCGCTGGGATGACGGGATCGGCTGCTAAGGATCAATCGCCGCGGCGAACGCCCCTCCAGGTCCGCCAACCGCACATCCAGCCCCGGCGCATCCGCTTCATACGTCCCGCGCCCGACCAGAATCGCCTCATGGCGGCTGCGTTCCAGATGCACGTGCGCGCGCGCCTCCGGCCCGGTGATCCACTTGCTTTCGCCCGACGCCAGCGCGATGCACCCGTCCAGCGACATCGCCAGCTTCAGCGTCACGTGCGGCCGCCCGAGCGCGCGCCGTGTAAAGAACCCCGCCATCGAACGGTGCGCCTCGATGCCACGAACGCCAACATCCGTTGCCACACCGCCAACATCCAGCACCTTCAGTCCACGCCCGTTCGTCCGCGGATCGGGATCGCCGGCCGCCACGACGACCCGCGCCACCCCCGCCGCGACCAGCAGTTTGGCGCACGCCGGACCCCGCGCCGACCGATGCGCGCACGGCTCCAGCGTCACATAGACCGTCGCGCCGCGCGCCGCCGCGCCCGCTTCGTCCAGCGCCATCGCCTCGGCATGCGGCCGCCCGCCCGCTTGCGTCCAGCCGCGCCCGGCGACGCGTCCATCCTTCACGATCACGCAGCCAACGTTGGGATTGGGCGCGGTCCGCCCGCGGGTGCGCTCGGCCAGCGCCAGCGCCGCCCCCATCCACCGCGCGTCGTCTTGGCTTACAGCCCCCACCGGTTCAGCTTGTCGTCGATCCGCTTGAAGGTCGCCTGCCGCTCGGCGCGTTGCTTCTCCAGCGCCGCATCCTCGATATCGCGCTTTGCCTGATCGACCTTCTGCTGCGCGCGAATCTGCTCGTCGGTGCGATCCAGCCGCCATTGCTGGACGTAGATGATGTTCGGCCGGTACGTCTTCTCGATATGCGAATCCTTGGCGAACCCGATCAGGATCACGCCCGTCACGACGATCGCCAGCGCCAGAAAGCCCAGCTCATGCGGCTGCCGCTGATGCAGGAAGAAGCGCAGATCGCGGATCGCGCGAAAGGGCGACAGGCGGGCGAAGAATTGCATGACTATTAAGATAGTGGCGCAGGGCGGCCTAGGCCAGCCCTGCGTATAAACCTTAGTCCTGCAGCTCGAACCGCACCGTCATCGTCCGCCACGCTTCCACGGCCACGCCATCGCGCGTCGCGGGGCGGAAACGCCATTTCGCCAGCGCCTGCCGCTCGGTGACGCGCCAGAACGCCTCGCTCGCCGCCGACACGCGTTCGACCTGCAGCACGCGGCCGTCCGGGCCGATCAGCACGCGCAGCACGACCAGCCCGCTATTCTCGGCGCGACGTTCGCCGGGGGGATAATCGGGCTGGAAATCGCGCGCATAGCGCGGATCGACGATCGCTCCGGTCAGCACCGGCGCGGGCACGGGCGGATCGTTCGCGACGATCGTGCCCGTCCCCGGCTGAGGCAGGGGCGGCAGCGGCGGATAGGTCGGGGTGACGTAGCCGTCGGCGTTGTCCGTCACCTTGATCGTCGTGTCGATCCGCTCGGGCGCGGCCTGCGCCTTTTGCTTGGGCTGGGGGGTCGCTTCAGGCAAGATCGGATCGGGCGGCGGATCGCTCTTTATATTGATCAATTCCAGCGGCTTGTCGGGAAGGATCCTCGTAAAGGCTGGCGACAGGAACATCAGCGCAGCGACCGCGGCGGCGTTCAGCGCGATGGCGATGGCCAGACTGACGGGCTGGATACCCGCCGGCGAGGCGTAACGATCCGCGTACATATGGCCTTATCCTCTCATAGTCTCCTTCTCCGGTCTGCGCCGGCATTAGAAATGTTACATCATTACATATACGACGCAAGGGCCTTCATGCGTTACCATCGCCAACATCCAACCGCCGGGCCGCCCGCTCGCGCCCGATCAACGGCAGCAGCGCCGCCATGTCCGGCCCGTGATCCAGGCCCGTCAACGCGAGTCGGAGCGGCAGGAACAATGCTTTGCCCTTGCGCCCCGTCGTCTCTTTCAACGCCGCAGTCAGCGCGTGCCACGGGTCGCCCGCCCAGTCCATCGCGCCCGTCACCCGCGCCGCCTCGGCCAGATAGCCGCGATCCTCGTCGGCGACCTGCGGCACTATCGGCCCCTCGATCACCCTCCACCAGTTCGCCGCCTCGGCGACGGTCGACAGGTTCGGCCGCACCGCCTCCCACGCCGCCGCGTCCATCCCCCCGGGCAAGCGATCAGCCACCGCGTCAAAGCCCAGCTGATGCACGATCCGCGCGCTCACCTGCGCCAGCTCCCCCTCGTCGAATCGCGCGGGTGCGCGCCCGAACCGCGCGAAGTCGAACCCCGCGATCAGCGGTGCGATATCGGCCAGCGGCTCGACCGGATCGCTCGTCCCCAGCCGCGCGAGCAAGGCGCGGATCGCCTGCGGTTCGATCCCGACATCGCGGAAATGATCGACCCCCAGCGATCCCAGCCGCTTCGACAATTTCCCCTCGGCTCCCGTCAGCAACGCCTCGTGCGCAAAGCGTGGCGGTTCGCCGCCCATCGCCTCAAACATCTGCAATTGCAGTGCGGTGTTCGACACGTGATCCTCGCCGCGCACGACGTGCGTGATGCCCAGGTCAAGGTCGTCGATCGCCGACGGCAGCATGTACAGCCACGTCCCGTCCGCCCGCCGGATGACCGGATCGCTCATCGCATGCGCGTCGAATTTCTGCGGGCCGCGGATCAGATCGTCCCAGGTGATCGGCGCATCGTGATCGAGCCGAAAACGCCAGTGCGGCCGCACGCCATCCGCCTCCATCGCCGCGCGATCGGAGTCGCTCAGCGCCAGTGCCGCGCGATCGTACACCGGCGGCAATCCGCGCCCGAGCTGAATCTTGCGCTTCAGGTCCAATTCCTGCGTCGTCTCATACGCCGGATACACCCGCCCCGCGGCGCGCAGTTCGGCGAACCGCGCCTCGTACAGATCAAACCGCGCCGACTGCCGCACCTCCGCGTCGGGCGTCAGCCCCAGCCACGCCAGATCGGCGCGGATCGCATCGACGAACGCTTCTTCGCTGCGCGCCGCATCGGTATCGTCGATCCGCAACAAGAACCGCCCGCCGCTCGCCCGCGCGAACAGCCAGTTGTGAAGCGCGGCACGGATGTTGCCCACGTGCAGGCGGCCGGTGGGCGACGGGGCGAAGCGGGTGACGACGGTCATGCGGGCGCTGTACGGCACACCCCTTTTGCTCGCCAGCCCTACGGACTAAGGCAGCCCGATTCGGGTGGGAGTGCGCGCGCATGAAGTTGATTACCGGCAATTCGAACCTGCCGCTGGCGCGCGCGATCTCGGATTATCTCGAAACCCCGCTGACCGAGGCGTTGGTGCGGCGCTTCGCGGACGAGGAAATCTTCGTCGAAATCCAGGAGAACGTCCGCGGCGAGGACGTGTTCGTGATCCAGTCGACCGGCTATCCGGCGAACGACAATCTCATGGAACTGCTGATCATCATCGACGCGCTGAAACGCTCGTCGGCGAAGCGCATCACCGCGGTCGTGCCCTATTTCGGCTATGCGCGACAGGACCGCAAACCCGGCCCCCGCACCCCGATCTCGGCCAAGCTGGTCGCAAACCTGATCACCGTCGCGGGTGCCGATCGCGTGCTCTCCGTCGATCTTCACGCCGGTCAGATCCAGGGCTTCTTCGATATCCCGACCGACAACCTCTATGCCGCGCCGGTCATGTCCGCGGATATCCAAGCGCGGTTCGGCGGCAAGAACCTGATGGTCGTTTCTCCCGACGTCGGCGGCGTCGTGCGCGCGCGGCAACTCGCGAAACGCCTCGACAACGCGCCCTTGGCGATCGTCGACAAACGCCGCGAGCGGGCAGGCGAGTCGGAGGTTATGAACATCATCGGCGACGTGGAAGGGCGCTTCTGCATCCTGATCGACGATATCGTCGATTCGGCCGGCACGCTCTGCAATGCCGCCGCGGCGCTGCGCGAGGCGGGGGCGGAGGATGTCGTCGCCTATGTTACGCACGGCGTCCTGTCGGGCGGCGCGGTGGCGCGGGTCGACGGGTCGGTGCTGCGCGAACTGGTCATCACCGATTCGATCGGCAGCCACGACGTGATCGCCGACGCGAAAAGCATCCGTCACCTGACGATCGCGCCGCTGCTGGCGGAAGCGATCCGGCGGATTGCGGATGAGACGAGTGTCAGCAGCCTCTTTGATTGAGTCGCGTCGACGGCAAAGCCGTCGTCGAACGGATTAGGTTTCACCAACCCGTCGGCCGGTCGACCGCTTCGCCGCGCGAACGCCGCGCGAGCGCGGCTAGCGGTTCGACAGCGCCACAATGTGATCGAACACCGCCGGGTGCAGCGGCTTCGAGAAGGCGCAGCCGTAGCGATACTTGTCGCGCCAGGCGACGACCGCCTCCAGGCCAGCCAAGCCGGGCAAGGTCAGCCAGACGGTCGTGCCGGGCCACAAGGTGAAGCTGGTCTGCGCGCGGAAACCGGTGACCGACAGGTCGACGACCTCGATCTCGAATCGGGTCGTGCCGCGGTCGCGCAGGTGCGCGCGCATCTTGACCGATTTGCGGAGCGCGTGACGGCTCTCGTCGCCGTCTGACGCATCGGGAAGAGGGATAGCCGGGTCCATGAACCGCGTTATCCGCTGCGAAGGTTACTTTTCCGCAAACGCCCGTTCGCCGGTCGGCGCGCGCACCCCGGCGCGCCCACGGCGCTTCAGTTCCGCCTTCAACGACTCCGGCTCCGGCGCGACGAGGAAGCCGAAGCTGACCGTGCCATGCTTCGTTTCCACCACGTGGTGCAGTCGATGCGCCTGGATGATCCGCTTCATGTACGATGATTTCGGCAGATACCGCGTGGGCAGCCGCTTATGCACGATCACGTCGTGGAACCCGAAATAGATCGCGCCATAAGCGGCGATGCCCGCTCCGATCCACGCGCACCCCGGCCACCAGCCGAGCTGAACACCGCCCAGGATCAGCACGATCGACGGGATTGCGAAGATCACCGCATACAGATCGTTCAGCTCCCAGTTCCCGGCCCGCGCCCGGTGGTGGCTTTCGTGCAGAAACCACCCCGGTCCATGCATCACCCAGCGGTGCATGACGTACGCGAACCCCTCCATCAGCACGACGGTGGAAACGAACAGGAGGATGCCGGCGGGCCAACTCATGGGCCGATGATATAGCCATCGTAGACCGGTCACGCTACGCCGCAGCGCATCATGACCGACGATATCCGCTCCACCGCCCTCGAATCCAAGGCCTGGCCCTACGAAGAGGCGCGGAAGATCCTGAAGCGCTGGCCGGACGGCAAACCCGGCGGAGAGGCGATCATCTTCGAAACCGGCTATGGTCCGTCGGGCCTGCCGCATATCGGCACATTCAACGAAGTGCTGCGCACGACGATGGTGCGCAACGCCTTCCATGCGCTGTCGGACCAGCCGACGCGGCTGATCGCGTTCAGCGACGACATGGACGGGCTGCGCAAGGTGCCCGACAACGTTCCGAACGGCGACATGCTGCGCGAACATCTCGGCAAGCCGCTCAGCCGCATCCCCGATCCGTTCGGCACGCACGACAGCTTCGCCGCGCACAACAACGCGCGGTTGCGCGCGTTTCTCGACGATTACGGCTTCGATTACGAATTCGTCTCGTCGACCGATTACTACGCCTGCGGGCGGTTCGACGCGCAGCTGAAGGACGTCCTGCGCAAGTACGACGCGATCATGGGCGTTATGCTGCCGACGCTGCGGGGCGAGCGGCAGGCGACCTATTCTCCGGTCCTGCCGATCAGCCCGAAGACCGGAATCGTCATGCAAGTGCCGGTCGAGGTCGTCGACGCCGATGCGGGCACGATCCGCTTCGTCGATTCGGACGGCGAGACGATCGAGCAATCGATCCTCGGCGGGCAGGCTAAGCTGCAGTGGAAGCCCGATTGGGGAATGCGTTGGGCCGCACTCGGCGTCGATTACGAGATGCATGGCAAGGATCTGATCGATTCGGCGCAACTCGGCGGGCGGATCGCGCAGATCCTGGGCGGGCGGAAGCCGGAGGGGCTGATCTACGAGCTGTTCCTGGATGAACGCGGCGAGAAGATTTCGAAGTCGAAGGGCAATGGCCTCAGCCTGGAGGACTGGCTGACCTATGGCCCGCCCGAATCGGTCGCCTTCTACGCCTATCGCGAGCCGAAGAAGGCGAAGTCGCTGCACATGGGCGTGATTCCGCGCGCAGTGGACGAATATTGGCAGTTCCGGGACAATTATGCGGGGCAGGCGGTGAAGGAACGGCTCGGCAACCCGGTCCACCACATCCACGACGGCAAGGTGCCGCAGGACGCGCGGCCGGTGACGTTCGGGCTGCTGCTCAACCTGGTCGGGGTGATGGGGGAGGCATCGAAGGAGCAGGTCTGGGGTTATCTCGCGAATTACGTGCCCGATGCGTCGGCGGCGCACTATCCGGAACTCGACCGGCTGATCGGCTATGCGCTGGCCTATCACCGCGACTTCATCGCCCCGACGCTCAAGCGCCGCGCGCCCGAGGGGGTCGAAGTCGCGGCGCTCGAACGGCTGGACGCCGATCTCGTGGCGTTGCCTGCGGAGGCGAGCGCGGAGGATATCCAGAACATCGTCTACGAGATCGGCAAGAGTGGTGGGTTCGCGGAGCTGCGCGACTGGTTCAGGGCGCTGTACGAGACGCTGCTGGGGTCGAGCCAGGGACCGCGGATGGGCAGTTTCATCCGGCTTTACGGTATCGACAACACGCGAAAGCTGATCGCCGAGGCGCTGGCGCAATAGGGAAGTTCAATCGCGGGCATGGACTCGCGCAACGGGAACATATAAAGAACGAATGTCCACTCGAATCGGGCATCGCTCATGTTTCATCAGCCTCCCGTCCTGCATCGCTTCTTCTTCGCGATACGGCCACCGATCGTGCTTGCGCGTCAAATCGCGGAGGCGGCGGGGTGGTTCGACGGCGCGCGTGGGCGGCAAACTCCCGAACGATTGCACATTACGCTCGTCATCCTCGATGATTTCGCCTCGTGGCCACCCACAATCGTCGCGGCGCTGCGTGAGGTGGGACGGCTGATCGCAGCGGCGCCGTTTGTTATCACGCTCGATACCGCGGCGGGCAGCAGTCACTCGATCGCCTTGCGTCCGAGGCGGTGCAATGCGGCGCTCGACAATCTGCGCCGCCAAATAGCAGTCCACGTCGGTGCCGCAGGGGTCGCAGAACGGATCGGTTATCGGTTCAGCCCGCACCTCACGCTCGGTTATCGCGAGGGGCGGCCTTTTAGCCAGCCGATTGCACCGATTTCGTGGACGGTCGATACGCTGGAGTTGATCCACAGCCAAGTCGGCCGGACGCGGCACAACGTCGTTGATCGTTGGATGCTCACCGGAAGCGGCGATGCGCAGCTAACTTTGTTCTGATCGGGTTCTGATTGGCGTAACCTCGCCCGGTCGATAAGGCACGCTGATGCTGTCGCCGACCATTGGACGTAAGCCGTTGTCGGCGTTGCGCGCTTTCCTCGCCGGGGAGGCGGTGGGCGGGATCGTCCTGATCGTCGCGGCGGTGCTGGCGCTGGTCATCGCCAACCTGCCGACGACCGCCGAATGGTATCAGCACACGCTCCACGCGGAAACCGGACCGGTCCTGGCGCGCGCGCTGGGGCCGATGACGGTGCATCTGTGGATCAACGATGCGCTGATGGCGCTGTTCTTCCTGCTCGTCGGCCTGGAGATCAAGCGCGAGTTCGTCGACGGGCGGCTGGCAAGCTGGGACCGGCGGCGGTTGCCGTTCATCGCCGCGGTCGCGGGCATGGTCGTTCCGGCGCTCGTCTATCTGGCGATCGCTGGCGAAGACCCGGCGATCCAGCGCGGATGGGCGATCCCCGCGGCGACCGACATCGCCTTTGCGATCGGCGTGCTGGCATTGCTCGGCAGCCGCGTGCCGCCTGCGCTGAAGCTGCTGCTGACGACGGTCGCGATCGTCGACGACATGGGCGCGGTGGCGATCATCGCGCTGGCCTATACCGATCACATGAACGTGATCGGGCTGGCGGGGGCGGCGCTGGCGGCGACCGTGCTGTACGTGATGAACCGGCGCGACGTGATGGCGCTGTGGCCGTATCTGCTGGTGGGGGCAGCGTTGTGGCTGTTCGTGCTGCAATCGGGCGTCCATGCGACGATCGCGGGCGTGGTCGTCGCGGCGATGATCCCGGTGAAGCCGACGCCGGGCGCCCCCGATGCGATGGATTCGCCGTTGCACCGGCTGGAACACGCGCTGCACCCGTGGGTCGCCTATGCGATCGTGCCGCTGTTCGCGTTCGCTAATGCGGGCGTTCCGCTTGGCGGCGTCGATTGGGCGGTGCTGGGTGAGCCGTTGGTGCTGGCGATCGTCGCCGGACTGTTCGTCGGCAAGCAGATCGGCATCTTCGGCGGCATCTGGGGCGCGGTGCGGCTGGGCATCGCGCGCAAGCCGCATAACGTCACCTGGCTGCAGCTGTACGGCATGGCGTTGGTCGCGGGGATCGGGTTCACGATGAGCCTGTTCATCGGCGGCCTGGCCTTTCCGGGCGATGCGGCGCTGGTGGAGCAGGTCAAGATCGGGGTGCTTGTCGGTTCGCTGGTGTCGGCGATCGGCGGATTCGTGATCCTGTCACTCGCGCCGCGGAAACGCGGATGAAGCGGTTCTTCGCCCCCGCTCAGCTGGGCCACGCCCCGGCGCGCGAGCTGCATAACGGCGGCTTCACCGCCTATGCCGAGACGCCTGCGCGCGCCGACGCGATCCTGCGCGCGACCGGCGGGGCCGAGCAGCCTGAGGATCGTGGCGGTGCGGCGATCGTGGCGGTGCATGACGCCGATTATGTGCGATTCCTGAAGGATGCGCCCGCGATGTGGGCGGCGGCGGGGCGGCCGGGGGATGCGATTCCCTATGTCTTTCCGGTGGTCGGCAGGCGTCCGCTGAAGCTCGACCGGATCGATGCGCTGATGGGGCGCTACAGCTTCGACGCGACGACCCCGATCGCGCGCGAGACATGGACCGGCGCCTATTGGAGCGCGCAATCCGCGCTCGCCGCAACGCATGTTGTGCTGGAGGGCGAACGCGCCGCCTTCGCGCTGTGCCGCCCGCCGGGCCACCATGCGGGCAGGGACTATTGCGGCGGATATTGTCATCTGAACGTCGCGGCGATCGCGGCGCAGGCAGGTCGCGATGCGGGCGTCGCGCGGGTCGCGATCCTCGATATCGACTATCACCACGGCAACGGCACGCAGGACATCTTCTGGGAGCGCAGCGACGTGTTCTACGCGAGCGTCCATGCAGACCCGGCGAGCGATTACCCGTTTTACTGGGGGCACGCGGACGAGTCCGGGGAGGGCGACGGGGCGGGTGCGACGCTGAACCTGCCGCTGCCGCATGGGGCGACGCTGGCGGCTTTCCGTGCGGCGCAGGCCGAGGCGCTGGCGGCGATCGCGCGGTTCGGCGCGGGGTTGCTGGTGGTCAGCTTCGGCGCGGACACATGGGAGGGCGATCCGATCTCGCATTTCGCACTGAAGACCGCGGACTATGCGGTGCTCGCCGCCGATATCGCCGCGGCGGGCTTGCCGACCGTGATCGTCATGGAAGGCGGCTATGCGGTCGACGCGCTGGGTGCGAACGTGGCCGGTTTCCTGAGCGGGTTCGACGCGGAAGGTTAGGCTAAGGTTAGGCCAAGACGGCATTTTCGAGCGTTTCGAAAGTCACGGTAAAGTCGCACCGACGCAAACGTATCGAGCGCGGTGGCGTCTTTTCGTGAAGCGGCGATGCGAAACAGCCAGCGAGCATTACCAGATCGGCATCGTGTAGGAAAACGCGCTGACCGCTTAAGCCCGCTTGCGGACGTTTCCTGCTGGCGGGTACAAGTCGCTATGGGAGTTCAGGGAAGCTGTCACTGCGGCAACGTGCAGATCGAACTGCCAAGCCCCCCGGCGTGGGTGGCCGACTGCAACTGCTCGCTGTGTCGCAAACTTGCGTGGCGTGTAGCTTATTATCAGCCGGATCAGGTCAGCATTTCAGGCGAGACGACGGCCTATGTCTGGGGCGATCGAATGATCGGCATCCACCACTGCCCAATCTGCGGTTGTGGCACACATTGGGATACGCTTGGCGAGGACTTCGGCAAGATGGGCATCAATGCACGCTTGCTCGACGGCTTCGATGAGACAGCCGTCGAGGTCAGGAAGGTCGATAATTCAGGCTGAATGGGCTGGGCGCTCATGTCGGCGTTCCACCAATACAAGACGCCCCTCCCCTCAATCCGGCTCGATCGTATCGACGGGCGGCTGGCCCGCGCTCGCCTTAGCGACCGCCTCGACCCGCTCCATCACGCGCAGCACGTTACCCTGCGACAGGCCCGCGAGATCGGCGTCGCTCCAGCCGCGGCGGGCGAGTTCGGCGAATAGCAGGGGGTAGCCGTCGACGCCCTTCATGCCGGTGGGGCCGGTGCCGTTGATCCCGTCATAGTCGCCGCCGATGCCGACCGCGCCGCGACCTGCGATCTTGGCGATATGCTCGATGTGATCGGCGACGGTCGACGCGGTGACCGCGGGTTCGGGGTGGGCGGCGTCCCAAACCACCAATGGCGCGGGGGCGTTCGGGCCGTAGGCGTCGGTGGAGATGCCGAGCGATTTCGCGTGATCGGTGCGCGCCTTGTCCCAGTCGCGCCACGCCTGCGACAGGAAGGCGGGGTAGAAATTGACCATCACGACGCCGCCGTTCGCGCCGATCTTCGCCAGCAGATCGTCGGGCACGTTGCGCGGCGCGTCGGTCAATGCCCGGGCGGAGGAGTGCGAGGCGATCACCGGGGCCTTCGTTGCGCTCAGCACCGCGGCCATCGTCGCGTCGGAGACGTGGCTGACGTCGACGATCATGCCAATACGGTTCATCTCGGCCACCACCTGCCGCCCGAAGGCGCTGAGGCCGTTCGCGCGCGGCGCGTCGGTGGCGCTGTCGGCCCAGTCGAGGCTCTTGCCGTGGGTCAGCGTCATATAGCCGACGCCGAGCGCACGATACTGGCGCAGCACCGACAGGCGTCCGTCGATCTGATGCCCGCCCTCGACCCCGATCAGCGAGGCGATCCGCCCGGCCTTCTGGATGCGGCGCACGTCGGCGGCGGTGTCGGCCATTTCCAGCGCGCGGGGGTTGGCGGCGACGAACCGGCGGACGATGTCGATCTCCTCCAGCGTCATTTCCACCGCGCGCGCGCCGGTTACGTCGGCGGGGATATAGACCGACCAGAATTGCCCGCCAACATGGCCGCGGCGCAGGCGCGGGATGTCGGTTTGCAGCGAGAGCGGCGGCGCGGCGGTATCCTTCGACAGGTCGACGCCCTCCACCTTCGCATCGCGCCGCGTGCGGATTTCCCAGGCGAGATCGTTGTGCCCGTCGATCACCGGCGCGCGGGTCAGCAGGCGATCGATGCGCGGGGGGACGGTCGCGGGGGCGGCTTGGGCGGCGAGGAGGAGGGCAAGGATCATCGGCAGGCTCCGCGGAAAATTGGGCGAATGTTGAGAATGTTGAGACGCTGGCGCATTTTCTTGCCCCGCCCCCTGGTATGCTCGGTTGCGAGAAGGGCGCGCCTTTTCATGCCCACAGCACAGCAAGTTGGCGCGGTGTAGGAAAGCGAAAAAAATCTCGGGCGCAGCGGGAACCACATTCCACGACGACCGTTGTTATGTGACTTCGATCGAAAGACCGAAGTGTTAGACTGGTTCGAAGCCTTGCGCGACGGCCCGTCAAGGGAGCCCCGGCGCGAAAGCGACGGGGCTTACTTTTTGTCGGGCGCGCGGGATCACACCGTCGGGCGTTTGACGAACCCGTTCAGAATATCCGCCGATTCATCGTCGCTGATCGACACGTCGGCCACGCGGGATGCGGGTGATCCGATCCGCGCCTTGGCGATCGCCGCCTGCACCATCTCCGCCGAACCTTGCACGACCGATCCGTCCATGCGGTTGCGGACCCAGCCCTCCACGCCGATCGCACGCGCCTCGCCCGTGAACCAGTCGCGGTAGAACACGCCCTGGACGCGACCGGTGATGCGCAGGCGGCGGCGGACCCTCATCCGTCGCGCCGCCGCTCGATCAGCCACGGGCGCGGGCGGCCGGTGGGTCTGGCCTTCCCGTCGAGCCGGATCGTGCGGTTGATGCGGACGGGCCGCAGGAGGAGCGTACCGTTCATGCCGCCGCCGGTCGGCTGCGCCAGGATATGCTTCACCACCGCCTGTCCGCCGACGACGCGGCCGAACGCGGCATAGCCGTCATAGCCCGCCCGCGCGTCCATCGACGGCATCGGTCCGACGGTGATGAACCAATTGCCGTTGGCCGAGCCGGGCGGCCCACGCCGCGCCATCGATATGGTCATGTCGAGATGCTTGATCCCGGTCTTGTTGGTCGGTTCGTGCGCGATCGTGTCGAGGAAACGGCGCGCGTCGGTGCGAATGCCGCTCTGGATGAAGCCCTGTTTCGGGGTCTGCTTGCCGCGCGCGACGCGGTAAAAACTGATTCCGTCAAAGCGGCCGTCGTCGACGTAGCGCATGAAATTGGCGGTGGTGACCGGGGCGCGGCGGGCGTTCAGCGCGAGGATGATCGGTCCCGCCACCGTCTCCATCCGCACGCGAACGAAGCCCGGGGTCGCGCGGTCGGCGCGTTGCGCGGCGACCGGTGCGGCGAGCAGGAGTGCGGCGATTGAGACGACGAGCCGCGTCGTGAAGGACAATATCATTGCCGCGATCTGCCCGTGGCGCGCGGCCGGCGCAAGCTGGAGTCAAAACGATCGGACATTAGCGCGGCAGTCAATCCTCCCCTGCAAGGGGAGGTGGCAGCCCGAAGGGCTGGCGGAGGGGTGTCGCCCTCACGATAGCGAGTGGCGGGTCGGATTGCCCCCGGCAATCCTCGAACGCGCGGTGCGCGTTCGACCCGCCACTCCCCTCCGGCGCTACGCGCCACCTCCCCTTGCAGGGGAGGATTAGAAGTGGGGGAAACCTTGAGCGCGTCCGACTTTAGTCCGGTCAGTCGGTCGGATATCCGGCCGACCGCACCTCTGCGACCAGATCCTTGCGACTGAGTTTCCCGATCATCGTCTTGGGCATTGCACCCCGCACGATCACCGCGTCGACGCGTTCGTGCTTGCCGACCTGCGGGTTGAGCCAGGTCTTCAGCGTGACGCCGTCGATCTCCGCATCGTCGGCCAGCGTGACATAGGCGCGCGGGGCTTCGCCGCGATATGCGTCGGGGACGCCGATGACCAGCGCCTCGCGCACCGCGGGGTGGGTGTAGAGGATGTTCTCGATCCGGCTTGGGAAGACCTTGAACCCGGCGACCGCGATCATATCCTTCAACCGGTCGACGATGGCGACGAACCCGTCCGCGTCGATCGTCGCGACATCGCCGGTGCGCAGCCAGCGCGTGCCGTCGGCGTCGATTGCGAAGCTGTCCACGTCGGCTTCGGGGCGGTTCCAATATCCCGCCATCACCTGCGGTCCCGCGGCGACGAGTTCGCCGGGTTCGCCCGGCGGCGGGGGCCGCGTCGGGTCTTCCTTGTCGAGCAGTTTCAGGCGAGTCGCGGGGAGCGGCTGGCCGATCGTGCCGGGCTTGCCGGGCGCGGCATAGGGGTTGGCGGTCAGCACGCCCGAGCTTTCGGACAGGCCATACCCTTCGACCAGTGTCGATCCGGTGGTCTCTTCCCAGCGTGTCTTCAGTTCGGCGGGGAGCGGCGCGCCGCCCGAGATGCAAATGCGCAGGCTCGACAAATCGGTGGTCGCGATCTTCGGGTGATCGAGCAGCGCACGGTACATCGTCGGGACGCCGGGGAGCGCGGTCGCCTTCGTCCGCGCGATCGCGGCGAGCACTTGACCCGCGTCGAAGCGTGGCAGGAGCGCGATCTGCCCGCCGTGCGCGACGGTGCGGTTCAGGACGCAGGTGTTGGCGAAGACGTGGAACAGCGGCAGCGCGCCGAGGATGCGGTCGGGCTTGTCCGGATCGGGGTCGATCGCGTTTACCTGGGCCGCGTTGGCGGTCAGGTTCGCGTGGGTCAGCATCGCGCCCTTCGGCGTGCCGGTGGTGCCGCCGGTATATTGGATCAGCGCCACGTCATGCGCGGGGTCGATGATGGCGGGCGGAAGCGCGCCGTCATTGGCGATCAGCGCGGAGAAAGCGGTGATGCGGGCGTCGCCGGGGCGCTTGGTCACTTCGCGCCCGCGGAAAAGGCGGTAGAACAAAGACTTGGCCGGGGGCAGTGCGCCCGCGACCGATCCGACGATCAGGCCTTCCAGCGCGCTTTTCTCCAGCACCGCCAGCGCGGTCGGCAGTAGCGCGGTGGCGGACAGCGTGAACAGCAGTCGCGCGCCCGAATCCTCGACCTGCTCGCACAGTTCGTCGACCGTGTAGAGCGGCGAGAAATTGACGACCGTCGCGCCGAGCCGGAGCGCGCCGTAATGGGCGGCCAGGTAATGCGGGGCGTTGGGCAGGAACAGGCCGATGCGGTCGCCCTTGCCATAGCCTAACGCGGCCAGCCCGGTCGCGACGCGGCGCGCGCCGTCGGCTACCTCGGCGTAGGAATAGATCCGGCCGAGGAAATCGATCAGCGGGCGGTCGGCGAAGCGCGTGGTCGCCGCGTCGAACATCGCGGGGACGGATTGCGGCGGGAATGGCTGATCCCACGGGGTCGGATGACGATAGGCGGTGCGCCAGGCGTGCTCGGGATCGGTCATTGACACGCGTGTAAGCAAGCGCGGTTGCGCCGGCAAGTCAGCGCATAATGTGCTCCGCCGCCCAGCTCGCGAGCGTCGCTGCGCCCGCGATGAGCGGCGCTGCCTCCGCCTTCATGCGCGGCGGTTCCTCGTCACTCGCGGCAATCTCGATCACGCCGATCATCGGCGTCGGATCGGGGCGGTTAGTGAGCGCGAGCAACGCGATGGCGGCGGCCGCAAAGGCGATCCGGCGACGGCGGTAATTCGGCTGCTGATCCATGCGCATTCTCCCGGCGGCGAGCCATAGCCGAAACCAGCCGCGCGGAAAAGATCAGGCGGCGATCATCCGCCGGTCGCCGCGACGCACCCGGTCGCGTCCCGCCGCCTTCGCCGCGAACAGCGCCTGATCGGCTGCGCGGTACATCACGTTCCAGTTCGCCTCGGTGTCGAGCGGGCCGACGCAGGTGCCGAGCGACACCGTGACCGTCAGGTCGAACGGCATCCGTTCGGCGCGGACACGGTCGAGGATGCCGGTCGGCGACAGGCCAGCGCCATCGGGCACGACGATCGCGAATTCCTCGCCGCCGATCCGCGCGACCAGCGCGCCGGGCGGCACCGACATGCGCAAGGCGCGGGCGACGACGCGCAGCACCTCGTCCCCGCCATCATGGCCGAGCGTGTCGTTGACGCGCTTGAAATGATCGATGTCGGCGACGATCAGCAACTGGTCGCCTTCGCGCCCGATCGCCTCGCGCAGGAACGCGCGGCGGTTGAGCAGGCCGGTCAGCGGATCGATGTCCGCCAACAGGCGCGCGGCGATCTCCTTTTCGCGCGCCTCGTCGCGTTCGCGGGTCAGCAGCTTGATGCGGTACGCGATCGCGACGCTGGACAGCAACGCCTCCAGCGACATCGACGCGATCGTCGAATTGTCGAGCAGGAAGTTCCACGACACCAGATTGAAATTGCCCGCCACGCGCAGCGTCGACAGCGCGATCGGCGCGGCCCAGGCGACCGCGAACAGCCACAGGAAATTGCTCCGCCGCCGCCATGCCTGCGCCAGGATCGCGAACGCCACCGCCATCAGCACGAGAAAGCTGACTGCATAGAGGCGGTCGAGCAGCCTGATCTGCCACGGCGCGACGAACGCGAACAACGTCGACGTGCCGATCAGCAACCAGATCGCGGCGTCGTTGGCGCGCGCCAGCCAGCCGCGAAAGACGAACGATTCGAAAAAGCTGCGCGCGAAGACCAGCGCCGCCGCCGCGGCCAGCGCGAGCGACATATAATTGCTGCGCATCCGGTCGTTGTTGGGCACGTCGGGCCATAGCCAGGCCGACGCCCCCGACGAGGACAATGCATAGAGCAGCAGGCAGGCGACCATCGCGCAATAGGCGAGCTGGAACCGTCGCCTGAGCGCGACCCAGAGTGCCAGGTTGTAGACCAATAGCGCGACGCAGAGCCCGGCGAACGCGCCATAGAGTGTGCCGAGCGTCAGGTTCACGCGTGCGCTGTCGGCGGGCGTCGCGATGCGCGCGCCGACCAGGATGCCGCGCAGGTTCGCCGCGCCCTCGACCCGCCACAGCAGCCGCACCACGGGCGCGCCGCGCTGACGGATCGGCAGTTCGAAGATCGCGCCCATCTGCAATGCGCGCGCGGCGCCGCGGCCGTCCATCGTGCGGGCGTAGAGAGCGCCGTCGGCATAAGCGACGTAGAGCGTCGACCGGTCTTGCCACAGGCTGGCGGTGCGGATCGCCGCGGCATCGCGAATCGTGACGGGGGCCGAGCGGACCCAATAATCGCCGCGGCCAAAGTTGGTTTGCGCCGTGGTGCAGTCGAAGCGACCGCGCGCCGCCAGCATCCGCGCCGGCGTGTCCCCCGCGCTGACTGGCGCGACGCACACCGCAAGCGGCGTTCCGACCAGCCCGCTTTGCGCGGCGGCTGGCGCGGACCACGCCAGAAGCCCCGCGACGAGCGCGACGATCCACCCGGCCAGTTGCGCGATCCCCCTTGGCATGACGGTCGTCTAGGCGGGGTGGTGCGAAGATATGGTAAAAGCGTGACACGGTCCGGTCGGCATCCTCGCGCCCCAGCCGAAGTGTTTGACGATCACGCCGGAATGCTGAAGGGCCAGGGACGGTTAGGGCCGGGGGCGGGTTGACGGACATTAGCATGACGAAGGCGGGCGTATTGTTGCTGGGCGTGGCGCTCACCGGCCATACCGCGTCGGTCGCGGTGGAATCGCCAGCCGTCGCACCAGCGGTCGCCATCGTCCGGTCCGCCGAACGGCAGATTGCCGATAGCCGATTGCGCTGCCAGGTCGGGGGCGGATTGCCCACCGCCGCGATCGGCGGATTCGCGAAGATCGCCGGGACGACCGGCGGCGCGGGCTATCCCCAAATCAGAGTGACCAGCGACAAGGACAACGGCGCCGGATCGCTGCGTGTCGCGGCGCGTGCGGCGGCGGCGGCGGGCGGTGGCCGGATCATGTTCGATCTGCCCGCCGGCGCGCGACGGATCGACCTGCAATCGACGTTGCGCCTGCCGTCCAACCTGACGCTGGACGGAGGCTGCGGCGGCGTGACGATCACGAGCGCGGGGCGATATTCGGCCTTGATGCTGG
Organism: Sphingomonas sp. SUN019; assembly: GCF_024758705.1. Lineage (NCBI taxonomy): Bacteria > Pseudomonadati > Pseudomonadota > Alphaproteobacteria > Sphingomonadales > Sphingomonadaceae > Sphingomonas > Sphingomonas sp. SUN019. Next base: position 2,377,489 of record NZ_CP096971.1, read on the forward strand.
TCGATGCGAAGAACGTCGCGATCCTGGGCCTGCGCATCCATCAGATCGGCCCGGCCGCCGCGCAAAAGGGCGATTGCATCAGCGTCCGCGGAGAAAGCGACCGCGTCTGGATCGCCTACAATCAACTGACCCGCTGCGGCGACGGCCTGATCGACATCACCCGCGCGCCCCGCGCGGGCAGCGCGACGCGGGTGACGATCGCCTTCAACCGCTTCGCCGACCACGACAAGGCGATCGGCATCGGAACCACCGATTGCGCGCGGGACGCCGAATGCCCCGATTATGCGCATCGCCCGTGGCGCTGGAACGAGGGGATACAGGTGACGCTGCAGAACAACCTGTTCCTCAACACCGGGCAGCGCCATCCGCGCGTGTCGGGGCTGGCATTCGTCCATTTCGTCAACAATGTCGTCATCTACCGCCGCTTCCGTCGTCCGGACGGCACGCTGGGTGCGAGCTACGGGACGTTCGTCGGCAGCGGCGCGCGGGCGCTGATCGAACGCAATGTGTACGTCAACGCGAACACCGACCGGCGCTACGCGATCTGCGCACCGGGGATCGTCACTTGTGGTGGGTCGGACGAGAAGCGGCCGAAGGCGGGCGCGATGACGATGATCGGCAACGCCACGGTCAATGCGGTTGGTCCCACCGGTCACTCAGAAGCGGCGGCACCGCGAGTTCCGTATCAACTCGTCGGCCTTTGCGCGGACCGATACTCAGCCGATCTGGCGCAATGTATCGAGGATCGGCTGTGATTGTGAACATAGACGTGACAAGGGAGCGGTCGCAGATGCAAAGCGGTGCTGATTGCCTCGACCGAATTGATGTTGCGCATGGGAAATCTATTGTTCCGATTCAGGAAATCATTCCGCAATCCTTTATTACATCGCGACGAGTAATTCCGTATCCGGAATCGAAAACCAATTTGGCTATAGTCGACCTTTTGTGGGAGTATCCGGTAAGCGATATAAATATTACGGGGCTACCGGAGAACGTTAAAGTTGATTGCGCGGTATCATGCAATCTGACGGAATGGCATGACGCAGATCGGTCGTTTGATAATTCGCAAGTGGCTCGATCATACCAGTTCTCTGGTAAGCTGGGCATCCGTTATATTCGTGTCTCAGTATCAATAACTCTCGAATGGAGCAAAGCTAAGGTCGAAGTTCCGATTCTATCGAGCGATGTTATTGAGAATGAATCAAATAGATATAAAATAGGTTCCGATAAACCTGTTTCGGTTGCTATAATCGGAACATCAAATTCAGTTATGCATTACGGATACGTAAGTACACTCGGTAACTCTAGAATAAATATCACGATAAATGCATCACTAGGATCAAGTCATCCTGTTGTTCTTCCATTCCGAAGAACAAAAATATCAAACGAGAATATCGATTTATTCATAATAGACCTTAATGTTAACGAGCAAAATGCGTTAAACAGCGGTCACTATGACATTGAAACAACCGAAATGGTACTACGGGATCACGCGCGGTGGTGCTTTGAGAGAAAGGCTATTCCGGTTGTCCTGTTAATGCCGGAGCGGTCGGGCCTCTTGGGTCAAATACGGCCATCGGTGCCATCTGCACGCGATAACTACATCAATATATGTAATAAAATGCGCCTACCCTACTTTGACGGGTATGAGTTTACATGGGCGCTTGCTGAAGAACTTGATCGATCTCCCGATAGTTTAATAAAAGGAGTAAATCACCTCACGCATTTTTCTTCACAAATTCTAGGTAAAGTACTGTCTCGAGCACTAGCTACGCTCTTTGAAACTGTTTCGCTTTCCCGGAATTTGGATGATGTAGCGCCTTTTGACTATGCTCCGGTCGCTTACCGGCGCAATATGCAAGAGCTGATAGTGCGGAAGACGGCCCTTGGTGAGGAAAGCTTCATTAGGCTCAGCGAGGGGGATTCGTTCTATGTCAGGAATGTGAGAAATTGTGAAGTGGTGGGGGTCGTTCTCAACATGTCACAGTCGCGCGGAGCATTGCGCCTATATGGCGAAAATCAACTCATCAAACAGCTATCGACGCCATTTGGCGATGGAAAGAAACCAATGATTCTTGTTTGTTGGAGTCTGACCACGCCCGTAAGGGTCGGTGATCGAGCGTTGAAAATCGCCTGCATGTCAGACGAAGGACTGGACGGGCGGATGGAGGCTACCGATCTGGCCTACAGATCAACCCCGGAAGAAGAGAAAATCGACGTCGGCATCGAAATTTGCGGCTTCATAACACGCGGCCAGCCTGAGAGAGTTTCGATGGCCTCCACAACCGGCGCCGAGCTAAAGCTGTTCCGTAGAAGCGACCTTCGCTCCGTGCTCGCCTGAAAACCGATACGGCATCGATCACGGATACGGTTGCAACGCCAGACCCGTGATCGACGAATGATCGCTAACTTACCCAGCCTCGACCTTCTCCGTCTTCCCACCCTTCTTCTTCGGCTTCTTGGGTGCTGCGGGGACGATCTCGAACGACAGCGCGTTTTCCTTCAGCTTGATCGTCACCTCGCCGCCGTGGACCAGCTTGCCGAACAGCAGTTCCTCGGCCAGCGGCTGTTTGATCTTTTCCTGGATCAGGCGGCCCATCGGGCGGGCGCCGTAGAGCTTGTCATAGCCCTTCTTCGTCAGCCACTCCTTCGATTCGTCGTCCAGCGCAATGTGGACGTTGCGGTCGGCGAGTTGCAGTTCGAGCTGGAGGATGAACTTCTCCACCACCCGCGCGACGACCTCGGTGGGCAAGTAGGCGAACGGAACGATCGCATCCAGGCGGTTGCGGAATTCCGGCGTGAACATCTTCTGCACCGCCTGTTCGTCCTCGCCCTCCCGCGTGAGGTTGCCGAAGCCGACCGTCTCGCGCGCCATGTCGGACGCGCCGGCGTTCGTGGTCATGATCAGGATCGTGTTCCTGAAATCGACCGTCTTGCCGTGGTGGTCGGTCAGCTTTCCATTGTCCATCACCTGCAACAGGATGTTGAAAAGATCGGGATGCGCCTTCTCGATCTCGTCGAGCAGCAGCACCGAATGCGGGTTCTGGTCGACCGCATCGGTCAACAGTCCGCCCTGGTCGTAGCCGACATAGCCCGGCGGCGCGCCGATCAGCCGCGAGACGCTGTGGCGTTCCATATATTCGCTCATGTCGAAGCGCTGGAGCGGGATGCCCATGATCAGCGCGAGCTGCTTCGCGACCTCGGTCTTGCCGACGCCGGTCGGGCCGGTAAACAGGTAGTTGCCGATCGGCTTGTCGGGATCGCGCAGGCCCGCACGGCTGAGCTTGATCGCGCTGGCGAGCTTCTCGATCGCGCTGTTCTGCCCGAACACGACGCGCTTCAGGTCGGTCTCGAGCGTCGCGAGCTGCATCTTGTCGTCGCTCGACACGCTTTTCGGCGGGATGCGCGCCATCGTGGCGATGACCTGTTCGATCTCCTTGGGCGTGATCGTCTTCTTGCGCTTGTTCGGCGCGACCAGCATCTGCATCGCGCCGACTTCGTCGATCACGTCGATCGCCTTGTCGGGCAATTTGCGGTCGTTGATGTAGCGCGCGCTGAGTTCCACCGCCGACTTGATCGCGTCGGGAGTGTATTTCACTTTGTGGTGATCCTCGAAAGCTGAGCGGAGGCCCGCGAGGATCTTGATCGTGTCCTCGATCGTCGGTTCGTTGACGTCGATCTTCTGGAACCGGCGCAGGAGAGCGCGGTCCTTTTCGAAGTGGTTGCGGAATTCCTTGTAGGTGGTCGAACCGATGCAACGGATCGTGCCGCCCGACAGCGCAGGTTTCAGCAGGTTCGACGCGTCCATCGCGCCGCCGCTGGTTGCGCCTGCGCCGATCACGGTGTGGATCTCGTCGATGAACAGCACCGCGTGCGGCAGCTTTTCGAGTTCGTTGACGACCTGTTTCAGCCGCTCCTCGAAATCGCCGCGATAGCGCGTGCCCGCGAGGAGCGCGCCCATGTCGAGCGAGTAGATGACGGCAGGCAACAGCACCTCGGGCACGTCGCCCTCGACGATCTTCCGCGCGAGGCCTTCGGCGATCGCGGTCTTACCCACGCCGGGATCGCCGACGTAGAGCGGGTTGTTCTTCGACCGGCGGCACAGGATCTGCACCGTGCGGTCGACCTCCGGCCCGCGGCCGATCAGCGGATCGACCTTCCCGGCCTTCGCCTTTTCGTTGAGGTCGACGCAAAATTGCTTGAGCGCGCTTTCGCCCTTGCCCTTGTCCGTGGCCTTTTCCTTCTTCTCTTCCTCGGCGCCCTTCGGCGTGGCGGCTTCGGTCGGCTGGTTGCCCTTGCCGACGCCGTGGCTGATGAAGCTGACCGCATCCAGGCGGCTCATGTCCTGCTGCTGCAGGAAATAGACGGCGTAGCTTTCGCGTTCGCTGAACAGCGCCACCAGCACGTTCGCGCCGGTCACCTCGTCGCGGCCCGACGACTGGACGTGCAGGATCGCGCGCTGAACGACACGCTGGAAGCCGCTGGTGGGTGACGGATCGGTCTGCGCCTCGACCTTTAGCGCGCCGAGTTCGGTGTCGAGGTAATGCGCAACGGTCGATTTCAGCTCGCCCGTGTCGACCCCGCAGGAGGCCATCACCTGGCTGGCGTGTTCGTCGTCGATCAGCGCGAGCAGGAGGTGTTCGAGCGTCGCATATTCGTGACGGCGCGAGGATGCGGCCTCGAGCGCCTTGTGCAGCGTGGATTCGAGGGCGCTGGCGAAGGAAGGCATTTACGTTACTCCTGTCGGGCCGCATAACGACGCGTGGCCCTTTCCAACTATGTCGGAATTGGATGGCCCCGCATCAAGCGCTGGGGCTTCGCACCGGTGGCGATGTGCTCGCTGGACCGATGCACCAGCGTTCACGACTTGAATAACTGATCAGCGCTTGCGCGATGGTTAACGGCGCCTTCAATTTTTCGTCGGGTGCGCTCGATCTCGCTTTCCAGCGCACGGACGCGAGCCTCGAGTTCGGCGACCGACAGGCGATCGAGATCCTCGCGCAGCAAGGCGGGCAGGGGATCGTCGGGCCGAGGCCCCAGGATATCGTCCAGGTCCACGATACGCAGCGTTGACCGCTGCAGGTGCGAAGTCAATAAGCGCCCAGCGAATTGCGGCGAACGGGGGGCTGCCAATGACCGAGTTACCGGCGACGATGCAGGCGATCGATCCCGAGGTTGCCGGCGGGCCGGAGGTATTGGTGGCGGTCGGACGGCCGACGCCTGCGCCGGGCGAGGGCGAAGTGCTGATCCGCGTCGCTGCTGCCGGGGTCAACCGGCCAGACGTGCTGCAGCGCAAGGGCGGCTATCCCCCGCCGCCGGGCGCGCCGTCCATTTTGGGGCTGGAACTGGCGGGGACGATCGCCGCGGTCGGCGCGGGCGTTGGCGGCGAGATGCTGGGACAGCCGGTGTGCGCCCTGGTCGCGGGCGGGGCTTATGCCGAATATGCCGTCGCGCCGGTGGGATCGTGCCTGCCGGTGCCCGAGGCGCTGAGCATGATCGAGGCGGCGGCGCTGCCTGAGACCTTGTTCACCGTGTGGACAAACCTGTTCGAGCGCGCCTTTGCGGTCGAGGGCGACACCGTGCTGGTGCACGGCGGGACGAGCGGCATCGGGACGATGGCGATTGCGCTCGCCAACATATTCGGGCTGACGATCATCGTGACCGCCGGATCGGACGAGAAATGCGCCGCGGCGAAGGCGTTGGGGGCGGATCACGCGATCAACTACAGATCGGAGGATTTCGTCGCGCGGGTGAAGGAGATCACCGGCGGCAAGGGCTGCGCGGCGGTGCTCGACATGGTTGGTGGCGAGTATGTCGCGCGTAATCTGCAATGCCTGGCCGACGACGGGCGGCACGTATCGATCGCGGTGCAGGGCGGGGCGATGGCGACGATTCCGGTGTTCGAGGTGATGCGCCGCCGCCTGACGCTGACCGGATCGACGCTGCGCGCGCGCGACAACGGGTTCAAGGCGATGGTCGCTGACGAACTGTCGCGCATCGTCTGGCCGCATGTCGTGGCCGGGCGGCTGAAACCGGCGATCGACCGGACCTATCCGCTGGCGGAGGCTGCGGATGCGCATCGCCGGATGGAGGCGGGGGAGCATGTCGGCAAGATCGTGCTGACGGTGGGCGATTGAGTGCTCACGCGCCGCGATAGAGCATGACCATGCTGCCCGCGTGGGCGGCGATGGACCAACCCTCTTGCGCGACCAGCGTGTCGACGAACGCGACGACGCCCGGATAATAGGCTGCGTAATCGTGGAACAGCACGATCGCGTCCGGGTTCAGGAAGCGCGCGAAATGGCGATAGTCGCGTTCGACGTTGAACCGGTCGTGCAGGCCGTCGATGAACAGCAGGTCGATGGTGTCGTTCCATCGCGCTTCGTAAGACAAAGAGCGGACCGGCTCGACGAACGCCGCGACACCGGCCGCGGCGATGTTGGCGACGAACGCGTCGAAGGTCGGCGATCCGTGGTTGAGCCGCGCGTCGGCCGAGCCGACCGTCCCCTCGTGCGGATCGATCGCGAAGACGCGCGAATCCGGGGACAGCGCGCGGATCGTCGCGGCGAGGACAATCGTCGAGCGGCCCTGATAGCTGCCGATCTCGACCAGCCGCCGCGCGCCCCCGCCGCGCGTGACGTGCGCGGCGGCGGCGATCAGCAACTCGGCCTCGTCATCCTCCAGCCAGCCGGGAATATCGCGCATCGCCGCCAGGATCGCGAGGGGGCGGAGGAGGTCGGGCGTGGTCACGCGGCCTGTTCGTCGGTCTCGCGCTGCGCGTCCTCTATCGTCGCCGCGCGGCGGCGCAGGATGCGGAGCGTTTCGGCCGCCACCTCGACCTCCCACGCGCCGGTCGCGACCAGTTCGTCGACGAAGGCGACGACGCCGGGGAAATAATCGGCATAATCGTGGAAGGCGACGCGCGCGGCGGCGGTCAGCACGCCTTCGAACGCGGCGAAATCGCTCGCGACAGCGGGGTAATCGTGCAGGCCGTCGATCACCAGCAGGTCGACCGGGTGCGCCGTCGCCATCTCGCTCGCCTCCCCGGTGCGCGCCGCGACCCACGGCCCGAGGCCGGACCCGGTGAGCATCTGGTCGAACCGGCCGCGCGTCACCGCGTCGTGCGCCAGTACGTCCTCGCGGCTGCCGGTCACGCCGTCGAAACGGTCGATCGCGGTGACGCGCGCCTCGATCGCGGCGGTCTGCGCGGCGCGGCCGAGCAGGACCGTCGCCTTGCCGCAATGGCTGCCGATCTCGACGATATGGCCGGCCGCGCCGGGTCGCGACAGCGCGTGGCGCGCGGCGGTCAGCAGTGCGGTCGCCTCCACCTCGCTCAGCCAGCCGGGCAGAGCGCGCATTTCGGCCAGTATCCGCGCATCCTCCGCATCGGGAGCGGGCAGCGGCGCGGCGGGCGCGGTGCGGTACTGATTGCACTGCGCGCGAAGATGGCGGCGGAGCGGGTCGTCGAGCGCGCGGTTCACCGGATGCATCCAGAACGTCCGCACGTCGGCGCGCGCGCTATCCAGATCGTGCGTGCTCCACCGCCGGCGATATTGCGTCCAGTCGCCGCGGCAGGGGTTCTGCGCCACAGGATAGCCGAGCAGCCGGGCGAGCGTGGGGAACAGGATTTCCTCGGTCGCCCACAGCCGCGACATCGCCAGGATCGCCTGCAATTGTGGATCGCCGAACAGCCTGGCGATCGCGCGCGCGCAATCGGCCCCGATCACCGTGCCGGGCCAGAAGGTCCAGTGCACGAACGCCGCCTCCCCGCCCCGGAAGCGATCGAGGAAGGGTCGCCACAAGGCGCGCTCGGCCTGCGCGGTGGCGGCGGGCGGGATGCGCGTGCCCGCACCCTGCGGCCGTGCATCGCTCGACAGCAGTCCGGCGACCCCGCCGTGCGCGGCGAGGAAGCCGGGATAATTGCCGCGCAGCATCACCTGATCGGAATCGACGATCGTCAGCGCGTCATAGGGGCGCGTGCCGAGGTGCGCGATGCAATCGAGCGCGAAGCCGTGCAGCGCGCCCCATCGCATCGGTCGTGCGCCGGGCACGATCTCCACGCCCCAGCGCGCCCATGGCAGCCGCGGATCGATCAACCCGCCGCCGGGGCTGCCGTCGTACAGCAGGATCGGCGACGTGGCGTCGTGACAGCGCAGGTTGCGGACCAGATCGACGACGCATTCGGGCCGCTCGTGCGCCAGCAAGGCATAGACGTTGGCGAGCGGCGGGCGTCGATCGGGCGGGCTGGACGACCAGCCCGCGATGCGGTCGATCAGCGGCCCCGACGCGCGCTCGGTCCAGTAACCGCCGTCGACCCGTTTCGGGCTGGTGTTGCCGCCGTGCACCCGCGCGATCAGCCAGTCGGTGACGGGCATCGCATGGATATGCGCATCGCGCGCGTCGAGCACGAAGCGCGTGTCCTCGCCCGCGCGGATTGCGGGGAAGCGCCGCCGGCGCCAGTAATCGCGGCGATAGGCGAGCGTCGCGCCGTACAGCCACCGGCCATGCCCCTGCCAGCGATACTCCCACGCGCGTGCGCCATCGTCCGACAGGAAGGTGATGCGGTCGAGCCCGGCGATGTCCGCGCCGGTCGCGGCGAGCGCGGCGACCTGCTGCGCGATGCGGTCCGGCGCGTGCCAGTCGTCGTCGTCCCAGTGCAGGATGATCTCACCACGCGCCAGCTCGCACAGCCGGTTGCGCTTGTCGCCCAGCACCCGGCGGCGCTCCTCGCGGTGATAGAGGATGCGCGGGTCGCCGGGGATGAGATCGGCGATGCGATCGGCTCCGTCGTCAAGGATGACGAGTTCGGCGTCGTCGCGCCCCTGCGCTAGAAACTGCGCGATCGCCGCGGGCACGAACCGCCGCCGGTCGGCGGTCGGCATGATCGCGGAGACGCGGGGGAAGAGGAAATCCATCTGCTCAAGGGTCCAGCGCGCGCATCAGGTCAGCGCTGCGAATGGCAAGATGTCCCCTGACGTCGTCCGCCGCGAGCCACGAAGCGATTGTCCGTTTCTCGGCGTCGGTCAGCGCCCCGTGCGATCCGAGAACCGCTGCGGCCTCGATCGCGGCGTCATCGCGCGACGTTTCGAGTATGGCGTGCAGGCGACTTGCAACTTCTGCGTCGAAGGCGTGAAACAATGCCGAAATTGCTTCGGTTTTGACCAGGGGCGTCATCGCCTGGTCCTCTGCGAGCGACAGGAGTGGGTGCTTCAGGTGCTTCGCCGCGGCTACGTCAGCGCCGACCAGGATGCTACTGGAGGCGGCGATCCAGGCTCGGGTCAGCTCCCCGCTCCATCCTGATCGGCCAGGTAGTCGCGCCAGTCTGGCCGCATCCCCCGGATCAGCGATCCAGGCGAGCGTTCGCACTGCGACGACATGTGACGCATCGTGCAGAACGTCCCCAAATCGACCCGATCCGCCGATCGGTGAGCTGGACAGCAGGAGCCATGCGGCACGGTGCGCCATCCGCGCGTCCCATCCGTCCGGCTGACCCATTCGCGCCTGAGCAGCCCCGTCCACCGCAATATCCAACGCGAGCGCGATCGCCGTCGGATCAGCTTCGTCGAGCAAGACGTTCCATGCCCTTGTGCGCAACTCGTCCTTGTCGGATGCCGTGGCGCGGATCGTCGCCTGCAGATCGGCCGCTACCGAAGGCCAGGCTGCAGTCATATACAGACCGGGCACGGGCTGTGGGCCAGTCATGGCCACCTCACGGGATCGTCTTGCGGAGGGCGACGCGGCGCGCCGAGATACCTGATGGCGTGTGAAGGAATTTCGCCGCGGACCAGGACTTCCATCGTGCGCACCGTATCGAGCATGGCCTGCTGTTGAGCAGGGCCGGGCGAGTCGCTGTGAATTCCCCAATGTTCCTGTGCGACGCGATTGCTCAGATCAATAATGTCGGCGGATTTGATCCGGAACAGATTGATCTCGACGCGCCCGGTCCGTGGATTGAAGAATACGCGATAGCGGCCTGTCGACGGATCGCGCGACCCGCTACGGATCAACTCATCGCGCTGCACGCGGCTGGTCGATATGAAATTGGAACTCACGCCTTCGGTATGCTGCAGCATCGTCGCCCGTGACACAGGTTCCTTCGGCAGCATCGACTGTCCTGCGTTGATGCGTCGGGCGTCGTCACCCGAGATATCGCGAACGACCTTCGGCCCGAGGAAGCCGCCGCGCGCGTCCTTCACCACCACCATCCGCGTCCGAATATGGCGGGCGCACGATGCAACGCCACGGGCGTCGGGGTTCGCGATGTCGGCGAAACCGGCATTCGGTGCGATGACACGGCCGACCAGCACCCGGCGCGGCGGCGTCTCCGCCAGATGGACATAAACCGTACCGGAACCCGACGAATCAGCGACAACCTCAAGGCGGGAGCCCCTTGGGATGTTCGGAATCATGGTCAGGGCTCGCGTCAGTATCGCCTCGACGCGCGCGATCGTATCGGCTCGGCCGAGCAGTCGAAGTTGTGTCCGTGCAGCCTGCAGCAGACGATCCGCGATCCATCTTTCCGCGCCCGGCTCGGTACGCCGGGGCAGGTCGAACATCATCTCGGGATTGATGCTTGCGCGCACCGACCATTCACCGCCCCGCTCCAGGGCTGCGATCGACGTCAGTCCGTATCGCGTGCGGATCGCCGCGAACGCCAGATTCAGCGCGCCGACGGTGTAAGCGCCGCTGAGGTTCTTCGCTGCCAGAATCGCCGCTTTGCCGGCAAGCTTCAGCCTTTCGTTCGGGTCATGCGGCACGCCGACTTGCGCAACAAACCGCCCCGCCCTGCGCGCCTGCGCGACGATCCAGTCCACCACCTTGTCGAGCGCCTTGTCGACGGGCGCGCGGATCTTGTTGACGATCTCGATCACCTTCTTGCTGACGTTGCCGAGCCCGGCGAAGCTGGCGAGGAAGCTGATGGCGAGCGACAGGCCGGTCGCCAGCACGGTTTCGACGCGCGTGGCGGCGGGCGCGATCAGGCCGCGCGCCAGCGCCGAAACGCCGTCGATGAACGCCGCCACCAGCGCGCCGATCTGTTTCAGCTTGTCGACGATGAAGGTGATGGTGCGGTAGATGGCGAGGATCGCCTGGATGAACGCGCCCGCCGGGTTCAGCATCGACACGACCTTTTCGATCGCGGCCTCGATCACCTTCTGTTTCACGTAATCCATGATGGCGTCCATCACCATCGACTTCAGGTTGGACAGGTTCTCCAGCAATTGCTGCCACGCCGCGGCGGGGCCCTCGGTGACCAGGGTCTTGACGATGTCGAACCCTTCCTCGAGCGCGCTGACGACGGTTTCGTTGGTCGCCTTCACCAATTTGCCGCGGACGTTGGCCCACGTCAGCCCGACCACCGACAGTCCGAATTTCAGCAATTCGCGCAGCTCGAAACTCTTCGGGATGTAGAGGTTCGCGCCCGCCAGCGACCCCAGCAGCCAGTCGATCAGCCCGCGTTTCAGGTGCGCGACGATGTTCTTCTTGAACAGGTTGAAGCCCATCTTGCCCGCCGCGACCAATGTCGCGATGAACGTGCCGGGCGCCTTGATGATGATGTTGAAGGCGGCGCCCGCCTTCTTCAGATACGGCACCATCGTCGGCGCGACGACCGACAGGATGATTTCCAGCAGCGCGAACACCGTGCCGCCGGCCCAGCGGAAGAAATCGCCGACGAAGCTGGCGAACGCGCCGAAGATCTTCTTGAACGCGCCGGCGATGGTGACGATGTCGAAGATGGTCAGCGACCGGATCACGTCCATCACGCGGCCGGGGATCGAGGTGACCAGCGACAGCGCGCCCTTCATCGCCCCCTGGAACCACGCCCACGCCTTGGCGACGGCGTTGCCCTTCTTGATGTTCTCCCAGATTTCCTCCTGCCCGATCAGCTTCATGAAGCCGCCGATCAGCGCCGACGCCGGGCTTTCGCCTTCGTCGGAGATCGGGTTCTTGCCGAACACGCCGACCAGCAGATCCCAGTGCGGGATGTTCGACGCGGCCCAGCGGCCGAGCGGCTTGATGATCGCGTCCTTGACGATCTTCGCGATGCCGGTGACCAGGTTGCGCCCGAAATCGATCGCCTTGTCGACCGGCACGCTGAAGATGCGCTTGGCGCGGCTCCACAGGCTGCCGAGCCGGAAGATGTCGCGCCAGCCGAGCGAATCGATGAATTCCATCAGCGCATCGCGCATCGCCGCGCCCAGATCGCCCAAGGCGGCGAACTGCTCCTCGATGAACTTGCCGCCCTTTTCGAAGATGCCGTGATTTTCCAGCGCCTGCACGATCAACCCGCCGCCGGGGATGAATTCGATCAGCGCGCGCAGGATGTTCGCCCCGCTGCGCGCGACCTTTTCCATGTTGATCGGGTTGCGCCCGATGACGATCGTGAACAGCCGGAAGCCGGGGATCATGTTCGCCTTGTCGGCGATCCAGTCCAGCGCCTCGCTGATAATGCCGCGCTGCACCTGCGGGCCGGTGCGCTGGGCGACGATCACCTCGCGCTGGACGACTTCGCGCTGCTGGATCGTGTGGGTCAGCTCGTGCGCGATCAGCTCCATGCCTTCGGGCGTGTCGGGCTGATAGGCGCTGGCGTTGAAGAAGATGTCGCGGCCATAAGTGAAGGCGCGCGCGCCGAGCCGCGTGGCGAGGTTTTCCGCGCGCCCGTCGGTGTGGATGCGCACGCCCGAGAAATCGGCCTTGAAGCGCGGCTCCATGAAGCTGCGCGTGTCGGCCGATAGTGCGCGGCCGCCGCCGCGTTGCGCCTCGATCGCGGCGGTCAACGCGGGGGATGTTTCGTCGGGCCGCGGCTTGGCGGCGGCGGCGGCGGGCGCGCGGGCGGCGAGGATCGACACCCGTTCGCGCGGGGCCACCACCGGGCCGGGCATCGTCATCACGGTGCGCGCGGTCGATTCCGCCTCGCGTTCGGAGGCGTCGTTCGGGTGGGAAATCTTGAGCGCTGTCTGGACGCGGCGGTGTGTGCGGCCGGGGTCGGGGGAGCGCGCCGTTTCCGCCGTGGCGCTCAGGCGGGCGGCGGCCGCGGCCATGTCAGCCGACCGCCGAGAGCAAGGGCTTCAACGGGCAATGCGCGTCCAGCTTGCGATATTCGCGGAACACCGCGCGGCGTAGCAGATCGTCGCCGATCGCGCAGCCGCCGTCTAGCGCGAGCAGCCGCGCGTGCAGCGCGACGTTGCGCAACTGTCCGCCCGACAAGGCGCAGCGCACCGCGATTTCCTGGACCAGATCGTCGCTGGCGCGGTGATCGCCCAGATGATGTTCCAGTATCTCATAGCGCCGCAGTTCGTCGGGCGCGCGGAACGGCACCACCACGTCCATCCGCCGCTGGAACGCCTTGTCGATCCGGTCGGCGGCGTTGGTCGTGACGATCAGGATGCCCGAGAAGCTCTCGATCCGCTGGAGCAGGAAATTGGTCTCGAGATTGGCGTAGCGGTCGTTCGCATTGCCGACGTCGGTACGCCGCGCCATCAGCGCATCGCCTTCGTCGAGCAGCAGGATCGTATCGAGTTCCTCCGCCGCGGCGAACGCGCGGTCGAGCGCCTTTTCGGTCTCGCCGATATATTTGCTGACCGTCGCGGCCAAGTCGATGCGCCAGATGTCGCGCGCCAGATCGTGCGCCAGCCGCCGCGCGGCGAGCGTCTTGCCCGCGCCCGACGGCCCGGAGAACAAGGCGCGGACGCCGACCGCGCCGGGACCGGGACCGGCGTGATCGCCCAGCGCCTCGCGGTTGCGGCAGCGGATCGCCAGCGCGGCGATTTCGTCCTGCGCGACCGACTCCAACGCGAGAAATTCGGGCCGGTCGCCGGTGTCGACGCGCGTGGCGATCGTCTCCAGGCTGCTGTCCTGCAGGTCGCGCAATGCGAGACGGACGTCGCCGCGTTCGATCACGCTCCGCCCCGCCTGCCCGGCGATCAGCCGAGCGCCGGTCGCCGCGCGCCGGATCGCGCCGCCGGTCAGGCGGAACGCGGCGGCCAGCGCGTCGGCGGCGTCCGGGTTGAGATCGGGCAGCGCGGCGCGCCAGTGCGCCGCGCGTTCGGTGCGCGATGGTGCGGGAATGGTTAGCGTCACCTGCGGCCGGTCGCCGAGCCGCACGCCGCCGTTCGTCCCGGCGATCACGATCAGCCGCGCCGGTTCGATCCCGAAGCCGGGGATGTCGACGGTCTCCCCCGGCCCGATCGCGGCTGCGACCGCGACGACCGCGTCGTGCAGGAACGCCAACACGCCGACCTCGCGCCATGCCGTTGCGTCGGCGATCGTTTCCGCATCGACCCGCAGGAGCGGCCGGGCGAGGCTTCTCGCCAGCGCCCCCGCCACGGCGGTGCGGCCATTGCGCGCCGGACCACGCACCAGCAGCGCGAGCGTCGGGTCCTGCGCAAGGGCCGCCCCCAACGCCTGCGCCCGCGCGATCAACGGCGCGGACGCGACCAGATCGTCCAGCGCGGGCAGGTCGCGCGGCATGGTCAGCGCGCAACTGGCTGGCGGCGCGGCCTCGCCCGCGATCGCATCCCAGATGCAGGCCGGGATCGCCAGCCGCCAGTCGAACCGCGGCGCGTCCTTGTTGGCGACGCCGACCAGTCCGCTCACGATCAGGCGGTGCGCCGCGCGGCGCACCGCGGCCGGATCGTCACGCTCGCCGTTCCCCCGCCACAGCGCGACGAGCGTGCCGATCGTCAGCCGATCCTCGTCGCCCAGAAGCGCGGCGATCCGCGCATCCTCCGCCGCCAGTCCGATCGTCAGCAGCAGATCGATCGCCAGATCGTCGTCCAGCGCCGCGCTTAGCCGGCGCAGCGGAAGGTCCGGCGCGTCTTCGGCCCAATGTGCGACGCTGGCACGCCAGTCGGTGACGGTCGAGGGGGCGCCGTTCAGCGCCGCGATCTCGGCCGCGTAATCGTGCAGCCACGCCGGTGCTTCGTCCCCGATCCGCTCGGCCAGCGTCGCGCCGATGCCGAGCAGCGCGAGGCGCACATGGGTCGCGGCGTCGCGCGGGAAGGGGGGGGCGCTCATGCGAACCGGAACCGGATGCTGCGCCCGGCGGCGGGAATCCAGCCGGGGTCGCGGTCCAGCCCGGCGAGCCGCAGCGACAGCGGATGATCGTCGAGCGTGAAGGCGATCTCGAGCGCATCGCCGTCGATCGTGATCCTGCCGTGTGCGCGCGCCACGATGCGCAGCGCCGCCGTCTTGTCCGCGACGCCCAGCGCACGCGTGAGCCGCGCTTCGAGATAGCTGGCGAGGCACGCGACCCAGCGCCGCCGCAGCCACGCGGGCGACCGCGCGACGCGCCAGCGGTCGGCGATCGGGAAACCCGCCGGATGCCAGCGGGTCGTTCCCGCGGCGCGTTCGACGATCCGCGCGCGGGTCCGTGGCCACGGCGCAAGCCAACGGGCGGGCGCTTTCCATGCGGGGGCCGTGAAGTCCTGCGCGATACGCTCGTGCGGCGCGAGGCCCGCCAGATCGCGCAGCACCCGCGCGATCGGATCGGTCAGGAATCCGTCGCCGAACCAGCGGCGTCCGAGCAGCAGCAGCAGCGCGAACGGCGACAGCCCCCGCACCCGCCCCGCCGGATCGACCGCATTTCCGTACAGGCCGAGCGCGACGAAGACGTTCAGCAGGAAGAACATGCCCGCAAAGCCGCTGTCGATCGGGCGCATTGATGGGGCCGGGCCCAACGGAGCTTCGGCCGGTAACGCCGGTGTTGCAGCGGCGAGCGGGGGAACCGGGGCGATGCGTCGCGCGGATCGGCCGCGGGGGGCGTCGGGGGCGCGATCATCGACGACGGGCGCGGGTCGTGCAGGTTCGGATGGTTCCGCGCCGGGCCGGGGGTTGGTATCGACCCTGACCTGTTCCGCTTGCAGCCCGCGTCGCGACGGCGCGGGCGTGGCGGTGGGGAGCGCGGCGAGCGCAACCTGCAAATTGTCGTCCGCCACCAATTCGGGACGCCGCGCCGCGACCAGCGCGATGGCGATCAATCGCCGCGCGGCCGGGCGATCGGCAAAGCGGCGCGCGATCGTCATCGCCTCGGCGATGGCCGCCGGGATGGCGGACGGTGGAACGCGCCCGCGTGACGCAACACTGCGGCCTAGTTTCAATCGTGTCTCGACGCCGGCGAACGGCGCGCCGTGCGCCCGCAGGATCGTATCCGCCGCGGCGACCAGTTCGTGGTCGTCGAAGCGGTCGAACCACGCGGACGCCAGCCCTTCATCGGCCAATGCGACGATCAGCCGCGGCGACAATTGGCCGTCGCCGAAAATTCGCTTTCGCCACCGCAGGACCGGGGTCGCACCATCGGGCAAAGCGTCGCGAAGCACCGCGGGCAATGGCGCTCCGCCGAGCCATGCACGGACCAGCGCGATCTCCAGCGCGACGTCGTCCTCGAAATAGACGTCGCCCGCGCTGTTCGGCGCGCCGCGCCCCGCGCCGACCTTCGCCGCGCGAACCCGGTCGACCAGCTCGGCGGCGAAGCGCGCGCCGTCGCCGCGGCCGAGCGGCGTTTCGACGCGCAGATGCCGGATCAGCAACAGCGCGCGCGCGGGCACCGCGGTCGCCGCGGGGGACGCCGATTCCAGCGCGCGCTCGATCCGCGCACGATCGCCCGGACGCGCATTTCGCACGCTCGCCTCGTCCACCTGGACCGATGGTCGCCGCTCGATCATCGCGGCACGCTCAGATCCTGCCGCGCGTCACCAGCGCGCTGTCTTCGCCGTCCCCGGTCGTCACGGTCAGCGGAGTTCTGGCCCGCGTTAGCGCCGCGGTTTCGGTGCGGAAGGTGAACCCGGCGCGATCGAAGGTGATCGTCGTCAGGTCGATGTCGGTCGATCCGAGTAGGACGCGCCGCACCTGTCCTTCCTCCATATTGTCCCCCGTCACGTCGATCGTCACTTCGCCGCCGTCGATCGTCGCGGAAACGCTGGCGATCACCGGCACGACACTGGGCGTCGGTGTCGGGGTTGGAGCGGGCGTTGGGGTCGGGGTTGGTGTCGGAGCCGGGATCGGTGGCGACCCCGGCGCGTCGTCGCCCTCCAGCAAGGACAGGCGGCCATCGAGCGCCAGCAACGCCTCAACCAGCGAGTTCATGAATCCGGCGGTGATGAGATCGCCGGGCTTCACCGTCGTCAGCGCCAGCCGGATGATCGGATTGGCGGCGGTCGCCGCGCCGGGCGCGGTCGGCGCTGTCGGTGCGGTTGGCGCGGTCGGCGTGGGTGTCGGGTTGAACACCCCCGGCGATGTCGACGGATTGGCGAAGACCCCACGGTCGACCAGCAAAGCCTCGATCAGCGTACGGTCGCGCGCGGACAGTGCGCCCGTCGACGTACCGGTGGTCGCGAATACGCGATCGATTGCGCCGGTGGAGATGAACCTGCTCGCCATGATGCTCGCTCCCGTCAGGGGACCAACGCGGTGTTCGCGTAGTCCCAATGGTTGAGGTCGAACCGCGCGTCGCCGCGGTAGGGAAGGTGCCCGCTCGCAAACAGCAGGATGTCGGCGCGGTCCGCCGCCATCCGCGTCTGCGCGATGCGGTAGAGCCAGATCGCGTGCGCGCTGTCGGTGTCGATTGCGGGGGCGGCGAAGCTTTCGCGCAGCAGCGGCTCGACAGCGCTCGCGTCGATATGCAGCGGGCCGCGCGCCGTCAGCCCGGCGAAGAACGCCGCGGCCTGTGCATCGGACAGGCCGGGCAGCAATCCTGCGGGCGGCAGGAACGCGAAACGGTCCTTAGCGACGACCGCGGTCAGGCCGTGCGTTTGCGCGATCTCGTCCTGGAACTGCCGGAACATCGCACGGCCCAGCGCGACGCGGCGCGGTTCGGAGAGGTTCGCGACGACGCTGTCGGCATCTCGCGGGCAGATCGGACGGCGCACCGACCAATTGTCGGTGAAGAGGTGCCCGTCGCTGTCGAAGGCGATCAGCGCGAGCGGAACCTCGCTATCGTTCAGCCCGTAGCGGCGCATCGTCTCGATCAGGTCGTCGTCGCGCGGATCGCTACCGAGCAGGTCGCTCGGCCAGGCGGGGCCGACGCCTGCGCCGAATGCGCGATAGGCGACGCGATTGCGGAAATCGCTCGCCGCCGGACTGACGCCCAGCACTTCGGCGCGGATTTCGATCAGGCGGAACTGCACGGCCTCCACGGTCGCATCGGTGGCGCAGCGCGGCGATGCATCGCCCATCCCGCTGACCTGCGCGCGCCCTTCGCTGGCGAAGGCGGGCGCGATCGTCAGCAGGTACAGCCCCGCCGCCGCGACATAATCGCCGTCCGCGACCGGTGCGCAGTCGTCGAACAGGCAGGCGACATTGCTCTCCCCCGGCGGCGGCGGACGGTCGAGCGACAGGGTGATCGGCTGCTTTAGGCATAACGTCGTCCCCAGCCGGTTGACCGCCACGCCCGGTTCCACTGCGGCTGCGGGACGCAATCCCGGCGCGGTGTTGCCTTTGAACGTCACCTCTAGTCCGCTGGCGATGCCGTCGCCCAGCGCAAGCCCGATCCGCGCATCGGCCTCGCGCCGCGCGGCTTGCTCGCGGCTCATGTCCGCGCCGGTCAGCAGGCGGCCGTTGAAGAAATTGACGGTGCGGATCGCGTCCGTCCCGAACGGCTGCTGCAGCGCGACGAATTCGCCCGGCATCGCGCTACACTCCCGGCTGATCGAGATAGTTGCCGATGATCAGCCAACTCGCCCGTTCTTCGTCGCAGACGATCTGCACCGATTGCGGACGGCGCAGCGTCAGCGGCCGGGTGGTGATGTCGCCCTGCCCGAACAGCTCGATACGTTCGTCCACCGCGGGCCTGATCTCGGTCGTGGCCAGCGCCTTGATATAATAGGACCGGCCCTGTCCGGCCTCGCGCACCGGCGGGAGCGTTACCTCGAGGTTGTCGATCGCGACGACGCAATCCAGCCGCTCGTCGAGCGTGATCTGCCCCGACAGCAGCCGCGTCTGCAGCCGGAACGGACCGAGGTTTCCGGGGGGTCCGGGGAGGCCGTCCGCGCCTGCCGGACCCTGTGGCCCGACCGGTCCTTCGGGACCGATCAGCCCCGGCTGACCCGCAGCTCCGTCCGCTCCCTGCGGCCCGGCCGGCCCCTCCGGCCCGATCGGTCCGGGTACGCCCGCCGCGCCGTCCTGACCCGCCGGTCCGGGCGGGCCTGCTGGCCCCTCTGGTCCGGGAGGTCCAGCCGGGCCGACCGAACCTGCACCCCCCGGTCCCGGTGGACCTTCCGGCCCTTGCGGCCCGATCGGGCCTTGTGGACCTGCTGGACCCTGCGGGCCGGTCGCGCCGGTCGGACCCGCACCGCCAGCCGCGCCCGGATCGCCCGCCGGTCCAGCCGGTCCGGGCGGTCCCGGCGGCGGGCTGAGCCATTCGCCCACACCCTCGTCGGTCATGATGCCGAGCGCGGTCTGCACCAGGTGCAGCGGCGCGATCAGCGGGCGGCGGCGTTCGTCGATGCCGACCGACGCCGCATCGCCATCGACGCTCCACCCGGTTGCGTCTTCGCCGCCGACATGGACGACCGGCACGTCGAGCGCGGCGAGCAGGATGCAATCGTCCTCGCTCCCGCCGCTTTCGCCGCAGCGCCGCGCCATCACGCGCGGGCGATATTCGGTGATCCATAGCCGGTAGGCGAGCCGCAGGAACGCGTCGTAATCGTCGATCGCGACGCCGACCGGCAGCGGCGGCACCGTTGGCGAGCCCAGCGGGGGCGAGGCGTCCTCCACATCGTCCGTGACGAGATCGAGCGCGCCGCGGATCGACGCCGCCCAATCGTCGGGCGACAACGGCGGCGATCCCGGCCCCACGTCGGCGATGTCGTCGAGCCAGGCGGAGAAGGACGCGATCGCATCGGCCTCCCACTGCGCGGGCGGGTCGAGCCGGAAGTCGATGCAATAATCGTCGGCGATGCGCGACGGTTGCATCAGCGCCGCCTCCGACCGGCATGGCTCGCCCGGCACCGGGACCGGCGCGATCGCGCAGTCGCGGTAGCAGAGCGTCAGGTACAAGGTGATCGCGCTTGCGGGGGGCGATCTCGACGTGCGCGTCGCCACCCGCCGCGCATTGTCGGCGTCGGACAGCCAGCCGTTGATCGACCCGCATTGATCACGCCCGACGCAGATCATCCGTCCCGACGGCGCGACCGCGGAGCCCGCCGAAATGTGGACGCGCGGACCGTTCGCGCCGTCATTCTCGATATGCACCGCCAGCCCGCTGGCGGTGCCGTAGCCGATCAGGTCGCGGACGATCCATTCGCTGCGCCCGACCAGATAGGCGTGTTCCTGGACGTAGTCGGCGACGCCCAGCACCATCCCCTTGACGAAGTTGACGTGCTGGCCGGGATCGGGCGCGCCGATCGCAGGTGCGGTCGCGGTGGTGGCGTTACAGCAGCCCATGGGTCGCCTCCGGCGTTGAGGGTAAGGAAGCGCGCGTCAGCATGACAGCCGCGCCCGGTCTGGCGTGAGCGGCAGGCCGTCCGCGCCCATGAAGCTTTCGCCGATGTATGCGCGGCCGAGGATCGCGGGCGGCAGCAGTTCGGGCGCGCGGCTGCCCGCGCCGATCGCGGTGTCGTAACCCAGCCGCGCCTCGCCGATGCGGTTCATCGCGAAATAGAAGCGGACGTCGAAGATCGTGTGCGCGGGCTTTTCGAGCGCGATGATCCGCCGCGCGAGCGAGGCGCGCGCGCTCAGCGTCGCGCCATCGGTCGCGTCGGTCGCCGACACCGGCAGCAGGACCGAGAAACGGTGGGCGGTGCGGTCGATCGGCAGCAATTTGTGTTCGAACGCGTCCCAGTCGGCGCGCGCCGCGGCGGTGGCGGGCGCGGTGTCGGATAGCGCGATCTCGTCGAACGAATGCCAGTCGGCGCCGTGCGCGATGTTCAGCGCGCGGATGCGGCGATACCGGCCGGCGAGGAAGCGTTGCCACGCCGCGCGATCGTGCGACGCCAGCTTCAGGAACTCCGCCCATGCCTCCGCATGCGCGGCGGGAACCGACAGCCGCGGCAGTCTGGTCAGCGGCGTCGACACGCCGCGCGCCTGCTGGAACGCCACCCAGTTATCGCGTTCGGTTATCCCCGCGTCGTGCGTCGGCGGATCGACCACGCCGCTCGAATCGCCCGCACCGATCCGCCCGAGGACGCGCGTGCGATAGCTTTCGACGATGCGGATCGCGCCCGGACAGGTGCACAGCGTATCGTCGAACAATGTGCCCTTCAGCGGCTCGCGAAACGCCAGCGCGAGCGCGCTTTCCAGTCCGCGCATCGTGCCCCTCCAGCCGAAGAAGCGTATCGCGTGCGCGATGAACAGGCGGCGGCGCGGCTCGCTCCATGACGGGTCGAGCGCGACGTCGAACCATTCGGCCAGCCAGCCGAGCGTCTCGGCGGGCGCGGTGCGGGTGTCGAACAGGCGTTCGGCCGCGATCATCCGCGCCTCGATCACGCTGGTCGTGCCCTGCATGTTGGCGAGGAAGCGTTCGAGGAAATCGGCGGACTCTCGCTCCGCGCGATACACCGCGGGCAGGTAACGTTCGCTCCACGAGATGCGCGGCCAGGAGGCGCGCAGCGCGCGCAGCCGCGGGCTGGCGTCGCCATCGCTCGACAGCGTCAGGCGGATTTCGAGGAATTGTCCCTGGATGCGCTGGAACAGCAGTTCGAACGTGCCGTGCTGCGCGCGCGTGTCGGTCGGGACGATCGCGGCGGCCGAATGCGCGGCGAGTTCGCTGCCCGAGCGCGACAGGATCGGTGCGGGTTGCGCGCGCCATTCGCCTAGGTCGGCGCGATCGTCGCTGGCGCGCGCCGCTACGCCGACCGTCGATCCGGGCGGGATGCAGCCGTCGATCCGGAGGCGGTCCCACACGACGCTCGGCGTTTCGCTGTCGAACACCTGTGTCTGGAAGCGCGCCGAGGGGCGGAATTGCTGGCGCGGTTTTTCGACGACGCGCGCCCAGCGCGGATCGGGGCCGCTGTCGTAGACGGCGGCGCCCTCGATGCTCAGCAGCGCGAGTCCGCCGTAGCGCCGGAGCGGAAAGCTCTCGGTCGTTTCGGAGAGCCGCATCGCGACGCCCGCACCCTCGACCCGGAACGCGCGCAGCTGATTGCCGGTCTGATCCGAGACGAGTACGCGCAACGCGCGTTCGTTGCCGCGCAGCAGAACGTCGGCGGCGATCATGTCGTGCGGCGTGAAATCCAGCGGCAGGGGCGCGGGCGACGCCACGCCCTCGCCGAGCCACAATCCGAGCAACGCGGGTGCGCGCGACAGCACGGCGACCGCGCCGCCGGGCAGCGCCGCGATCGCGATCGGGTCGATCGCCGGGTCCAGCGTCGTCAGGTCATGCCCCGCCGCGGCAAGCGCCGCCGCGCGGGTCCGTGGTTCGCCCGCGACCGGCTGGAACAGCTCGGGCACCGGCGCGTCCAGCCCACCGCCTCCACTTAGCGTCGCATTCAGCGCGAACAGCCGTCGCGCCGCGCGATCGAGCAGCCACAATCCGCTCTCGCACCGCGCCGCCAGATCGGTGACGATCGTGCCATCGCCGGGCCAGTCGAAATGGAGCGGCGGCCCGCCCGCGAGCAGGTCGAAACTGTCGATCGTCCGGTCGCTCGCCGCGATCAGCCAGCCGTCGGGGGTCGTCGCCAGCGCACGATAGACCGGGCGCGCAGCCTCTGTGTCGCCGCACGCCGCGAAGGTCGCATGGACCGGTCGTTCGGCGCGCGGGTCCGGCCAGAAGCGCGTGATCGATCCGTCGCCGCGCGACCGCACGAACAATTGCGTGGCGTCGCGGCCGATCCAATAGACGTTGCCGAACGCGTCGCTGGCGGCGGCGCGGCGGTCGTCGAGCGACAGGGCGGCCTCGCCCGGCGTCGGGGCGGCACGGTCGCGGATCGGCGCGAGCGTCAGTTCATGGCGCTCCTCGTCCCACCCCGGCGCAATTTCCGGGCGCTCGCCGATCGGCCGCGCCCAGATCGACGCCAGCGTATGGCGCGCATCGATCCGCCCGCCGCCCCAATCGCCGGCGCCCAGCAACAGGTGGAAGCGTTGTCCGTCGGCGTTCATCAGCACGTCTCCGCGACGACGGGCACGGGCAGCAGCGCAGGGCCGTCGGGCGCGGGCGACGAACCGACGTCGCCGCGCAATGCCGCAAGATCGACCGGCTCGCCGCCCACGACCGAAATGCCGAGGATCTCGGGCAGTTCGATCCCGACTATTTCGATCGACGGCGTCGCGGGGCCGTCGCCCAGCGCGAGCAGCACGTCGGCCACTTCCACCACGCCCGGCACGCGCGCCGCCTCGGCCAGCAACGCGCGGGCATGGACCGGGCGGCCGAGCGGCCAGCCGCGCAGCGCGGGGTCGACGTCCGGGCCGTACAGCGGGCCGTCGGTGGTGGTGAAATCGCCGCCGGTCGGGGGGATCGGGCTCAGGTACGCGCGCAGCCGCGTTTTCACCGCGTCGGCGACCTCAGCGATGCTGTTTCCGCCCGCCACCTCGATCCCGACCGAGACCCACAAACCCTTGTAGATCGGGCCGCGCAACACGAGTTCGGTCGTCACCAGCCGTCGTGGATCGAGGTACAGGCACAACGCATCGAGGAATGGTTGATCGGCGCGCGGAGCGGCGGGATGCGCGGCGTCGTTGCGCGGTGCGGCCAGCAACGTGACGACGCCCGGCACGCTGCCGGTCGCGGCGGGCGACAGATCGGGATGCCACGCCGGCAGCACGTCGATCCGCCCGATCGTCACGCCCGGCGTGCGCCACGCGATGCTGCGGAAATCGGCTTCGGTCACCAGCCGGTCGCGGTGCTGGAGCATCCGCCGGACCTGTTTTTCGCCCATCGCGACCGTCTCGGCGTCTGCCCCGCCCCACGTCGGGACCGGGTTGGTCGCGGTGAATCCGCCGGGGATCAGCGGCCCTTCCTTCAGCGCGCCCGCGCCGACATTCCCCTCCTGACCCTCGCTGTAATCGTAGCGTGCATAGAGCCGGTCGCCGACGCCCGGACGCCTGCCCGCCAGTCCGTCGCCGAAGGTGACGACGCCCGCCTCGGCATCGACTCGGAACGATGCGGCGGGGGCGAGCGGCTGGGTTGCGCCGGGCACCGGCACCTCGGGCGCGGCGGCGAGCAAATCGTCGATCGGGCTCCAGCCGCTTTCCGTTCCCTCGGGCGAGACGCTGACCAAGGCGACGCTGCCTTCGATCACCGGGGCTTTGCTCAATTGGCGCGTCTGGTCGGGCGTGCCGTCGCCATCCGCCAGCCGTTCGGCGCGGATCGCCTCGAACTGACGCACTGCGACCGCGTTGATGCCCGCCCAGCGCAGCCGCACGTCCGCGGCGGACGAGGCGCGCACCCGCAGCCAAGTGACCAAAGTCTCCGCCACCACGCTATCGTCCAGCGCGGGGGGCAGATCGCCGACGCCCGCCTCCAGCGGATCGAGATTGTCCCACAACCGCAGCGCATTCGCGTCGGGCAGCCCGATCTCGACCACGCCCGCGTCGCGCGACGGATCGAAATCGGCGCGCGCGTCCAGCCGCCGCCAATCGGGCGCGGGACGTCCGCCGACGAAGCGCAGCCGCCCGTTCGCGTCGGGCCGCGCGATCTCATAGGACAGCAGATCGGTCGGCGCGGGCGGTGCGCCGCCGACCGGAAGAGTGCGCTGCTCCACGTCAGTGGCGGGGGCAAGGCCGAGCGACAGCGTGCGTCCGGCGATCGCTTCGCGCACCAGTTTCGCCGGATCGTCGCCGGGCGTCAGATCGGTCTTGCGGGCCACGAGCGCGATCCACAGCGAGCGGTCGATCGTGTCGGCCAGGTCGAGCGGCTCCTGCGCGGGATCGAACGCGGTGCTCTGATACAGCGTCAGATCGGCGGGAAGCGTGCTGCCGTAGGAGGCGTAGAGCAGTTCGTAATATTGCCGCAGTTCGGGCGTCGGGCTGACCACCGCGCGCTTGACGAACAGCCGCGCCTCGACCGGCAGGACATCCACGCCGACGGTGGTGCGGAACGGCATCGTCCCCGCCAACAGCTCGAAATCGCGCGCGATCGTCTCGGTCGCCAGCGCGCCCTGTTCGTTGCGGAACGTGACGATCCCGCGCGCCTCGCTGGCGGTGCGCAGCGGGATGCCGAGCAGCTTCAGGAATTTGGCGCGGTTGCGTTCGGGGATCTGGTTGGCGCGGTAGATCAGATTTTCGGTCAGGAACGCGAACAACTGGACGATCGTGACGCCGGGATCGGACGGGTTGAAATTGGTCCATTCGGGCGTGTGGACGGGAACGCGGGCGAGCGTTTCGTCGACCAGAGCGCGATAGTCGCGGTCGTCGATGCGCGGGGCGGGCAGCGGCATCAGCCCCTCCCCAGCGGGATCGAGACGCTGGTCCGCTCGCCCGCGCCGGTCGCGACCAGCCGGTAGGCGATCGTCGCCAGCGCGGCGGTCGCGTCGGACCGGTCGGGTGCGACATCGACGCCGTCCAGCGCGATGCGCGGTTCCCAGCGGCGCAGCGCATCCTCGATCGACGCGGCGATGCGGACGTGCGTCGCGGGCGTGTTCGGCTCGAACAGATAGCGGCCGAGCCCCGCGCCGAACTCGGCCAGCTGCACGCGTTCCCCCTCTTCGGTCTGCAGGATGATGGCGATCGATTCGCGCACGTTCGCCTCGCCTTCGGACCAGCGCATCCGGCCGTCGGGGCCGACGCGCGGCGGGAAGCCCATGCTCTTGCCGAACGGGTTCATGGCGACGCGTTCCCTTTGAGCTTCGGCACCGGGAAACAGGCGATGAACCACGGCAGCCAGCGGAAGATCAGGTCCAGCAGGGTGACGATGATGATGAGCAGGATCAGCGCGCAGAGCGTGATGATCGGGATCGACAGCGAACAGATCATCCCGATGTCGAGGCCGTTGTTCTTGCAGCCGCCGCCGTCCTTCGTGTCGATGTCCTTGTGGAACGGCCACGGCAGCACCTGCAGCACCAGATCGATGAACCCCAGCCCCTTTGCGCGCTGCACCTGACCGCACAGCAGGTCCGACATGACGAAGGCGGTGCCGCGGCCGTATTTGCGCAGGCCCGCCGGGCTGGTGTCCGATGGCAAGGTGATCGTGATCGGCCGTACCGGCGCGTCGGGATCAAAGAAGCTGGCCAGGCGGAAGCGTTCGCTGGGCGCGGACAGCGTCGGCGGATGCAGCGGGCCGCAATCGGCGTTCAGATGCACCATGCGGATCGCGAACAGCCCCTGATCGCCCGCGGTCTTGATCATCACGTCGCGCAGCTTCATCGCGTGCGGGATCGGCTGGGCCTTCGTCTCGTCGTCCGGCGGCAGTGCTCGCGCCAGCAAGGCGGTGAAGCGGTCGAGCGCCTCGACGCTGGCCACGTCGTCCGACGTCCCGGCGGAATCCGTCGGCGTCTTTATGCCCTTCGCCTGCTCCGCGGTCGCGCCCGGCGGATCGAGCGTCGTGCCGACCGGATCGAGCGGCGGGACCGCGGCCGTCACCGCCTTGTACGGGCCGTCCGGCTGCGCCTTTGCGACCGGCGACACCGGCAGCTTCAGCCCGGCGAGCGGGAAGTGGAAATTGGGCCAGTCGGCTGCGTTGCGCGTGTCGAACGCATAATGCGTCGTCGCGGCGTCAAGCTTCGTTTCGAACGGCAGGATTCGTTGCAGCGCGTCGAGCATCGACGACGCCATCGGTTTCGCCCCGACCCCCATCGTGCCGTCGAGCGCGGTCGCCTTCGCCGCGGCGAGGAAGTTCCACACCGCGCCTTCCCGCGGCGATAAATCATCAGGCGAATTCGCGGTGAGCGCAGCGCCGAGCGCCGGGATTCGCACATCGATCCAGTGCCGCAGATCGACCAGCAACAGCCACGACTGCATCTGAAACTGGAAATTGTAGTTGAGCACGCGCCGCGCACGGTCGAGGACGGGGTCGGCTGGATTGGGCGATTTGACCTCGAACTCGTCGCCCGCCTTGATCGCGGCGCGCACCATCGCCTTCCACGGTTCGCTGACCTCGATCCGCAATTGCGCGGTGCGCGCGACGGTCGTGTTCGGGCGGGGCGGCGTGGCGGCGGGGCGCAGCGTCGCGATCTGTCCTGCGCCGAGCGACACGGCGGTCGTCACCACCGCCTTGCCGATATATTCCTCGCGCCGCGCGACCGGGATCAACCCGCCCCAGATCGTCCGGCCCACGCCATTCTCGTCGCGGTGCGGCAGCGGGAACAGCGGCAGCATCTCCTCGCCCGGCGCAAGATCGCCGCCCGCCGCGATGCGCTGCCAGCGCGCCTCGTCGCCCTCCTTCACATAGGCGAATTCGACCAGATCCTGCGTATTCGCGGGCACGCCGTCCGCGGGCAGCAAGCGCCGCAGCACGAACCCGACCTGTTCGTGCGCGCCGCCGAGCGCGCGCTCGGGCAGGCCGGGGATCGCGCAGGCCAGCGTCCCCGCGACGACGTAATAACGCTGGTGCGCGGGCTGGTAGAGCTTCAGCGGCTTGTCGGCGGGTACGGGCGTCGGCGGCGCGGACGGCGCTGCGCCCCAGCGCCGTTTGCGCTTCGCATCCTTGACCGGCGCAGGAAGGGGCAGGCGCACGATCGGATCGACCAGATCGACGTCCTGCGGCGGATCGCGCCACGTCTCGGGCTTCGCAATCCGGTCCGACAGGCGCGCCGGTTCCTCCTCCAGCGTGGCGACCAGCTGCTCCATGAAATCGTCGCTGGCGAAGCGCAGGATTTGCGGCTTGGCGGCGAAGCGCGTCGTCCCGCGCCACAACGGCCGCGGGGCCTGCCAGCTGACCGGGTGCGCCAGCGCGCTCACCAGATGTTCCCCGCGCCCGGCGTATAGGTCGTCGAGATCACCGTGTTCGAGATCAGCGTGTCGCACTTCACCACGCCGGAGAAGATCGACATCCCGGCATCGACCTTCACCATGCTCGCCGACACCGCGACCTGCGCGGCGTTGACGGTGACCTTCGCCGCCGCCGTGACGGTGATCCCGGCGGTTTCCAGCTTCACCGAATTGCCGTTCGAATCCTCGATCGTGACCGCGCCGGGGCCGTCCTTCATCGTCAGTTTCTGGCCGCCAGGGGTTTCCAGGATCAGCGTTTCCTTCGCCTGGCTGTCGTCGAGCGTGATCTTCACGCCGTTGCGGCTGCGGATGACCTTCAGCGCATTGCCGCTGGCCATCGATTGCGGCGGCTTGTCCTTGCCGTTCCACAGCCCGCCCAGCACGTATGGCCGCCGCGGATCGCCGTGTTCGAACGCGATCAGCACTTCGTCGCCGACGTCGGGGATGAACCAGCTGCCGCGCTGGTTCCCCGCGAACAGCGTCGCCATCCGCGCCCACGCCGCATAGCCCTGACCCCCGCCGCCGTCGGGCGACCAGTCGAGCTTCACCTTCACACGGCCCTGCCCGTCGGGATCGCTGATGTCGGAGACCGTCGCGGGCATGACGCCGTACCAGCGCCCACCCCAGCCGTCCGAGCGGCGTTCGTGGAACTGCGTCTCGCCGCGGTCGAGATCGAGCAGCGCCATCACGGCCGCCCCAGTCCGGCGCGTTCGCAGCGGAATTCGCTGCGCATCCCCGCCGCCTGATCGAACCGGTGCGTGACCGCGGTCGCGCGGTAATCGCCGTCGAATAGTTTGCCGAGGCCCGTCAGCGCTAGCGTCGCGCCGACGCGCAGGTCCGCCTTCGTTTCGGCGACGCCCTCCGCGGTCAGGAAGCGGCGCGCCATGTGGCGGAAGCTCGCCTCCGCCACCGCGCGCGCCTCAGTCCCGTTGCGCGGCAGCGCATGCGCGATCGTGTCTACCCGCGCGCCGAACGCCGCCTGCAGGATCTTCGCGCCGCCGTCGGTGCTGCTGGTTTCGCTGGACACCGCGGCATCGGTGGCGCGCGACGTAGCCGCCGCCTTGTCCGCGACGTTCCAGCCGGTCGCCACCAGTGCGGTGCGCTGGCTCGCCAGATCGGCCTCGACGTGAAATTCGCGCAGCGATCCCGCCCAGCGCAGTTCGACCCGCGTCGCGGGCCGCAGCTTCGCGGCGTGCAGCTCGGTCCCCGCGACCCACACGATCGCATCCTCGCGCCGCGCCAGATCGTGCAGCAGCGCCAGGTCGCTCTGATTGACCTGCGCGATATAGGGCTGTGTCGTCGCCTGCAGATCGATCTTCGGCGACAGTCCGTGATCGGATGCGACCGTGCGCACGACATCGGCGAGCGACGCTTTCTCGAACGTCCGCGTCCGGCGCGTCATGCGCAGATCCTGCAAGCGATCCTCGGCCAGAACGCCGATCGTCGGGGTGCCGCCATCGGGATAATCGGCGACGATCGCGCTGATCCGTCCCTCGAACAGCAGATCGTCGCCCAGCTTCACCTTGATCGGACGGCCGAATTCGATCGTCTTGCGGTCGAAATGCTGGAAGCCCGACGTTTCGCCGCCCCAATTGCCGAAGGTCAACGCGGCGTGCGCCATTCCTTCCACCGTATCGGACAGCTCCATCATCTGTAGCGACGATTCGAGCGTATCGACGCGCTTCCCGTCGATCTCGATCGTCGGGCGCGCCGCGCGCATCGGCAGCGGCGTCACGTTGGAGGCGGCGGTGGCCATCAATACGCCCTCAACCGCGCGTGGCGCTGCGCAAGGCGGCGTATCGGCGCGCGGAGCGTTGCGGGCTCGATGCGCGGCGGGGCGGGGGTTTCGGCATCGGGGCGGGGCTCCGCCGGAGCCTCCCCGGTCGCCTCGAACCTGTTGATCACGACGGCCATGTCATTTCCTCTCAAAAACCGATGCTGAGCGCCGGCGGTGTTATCGTCGGGCTGGGCAGGTCGAGCGCGGGGGTCGCGATCCCGGCACCTGCGTCCAGATCGATCAACTGGCCGGGCGACAGCCGCAGCGGATCCTCGATCCCGTTGGCGGCGGCGATCCCCTTCCAGTCGGACTGGCCGTTCTTCGCCGCCATCCCCTGCAGCGAGTCGCCCGCCTTCGCCTGCGACATCGGCGTCTGGCCGGGCGACGACGGCACTTTCCCGTCGCCCTTGAACTGCGACACCAGGATCTTCTGCTGCCCCAGCGTCAGCGTGACCTGCGCGCGCAGCGGCTTTCCGTCGGGGGAGAAGAACTCCAGGCTCTCCTCCAGCGCCTCGACGATGCCGTCGAACAGGAACGATCCCCACACGAAGCGCGCCGCGGGGGGCACCATCTTCTTCTTGTCCTTCTTGTCGGGCGTCGGCGTCATGAAGAACACGACCTGCTGGGTCAGCCGCCGCACGTCGTCGACCGCATTCTCGGTCATCGCGGTGACGTCGAACCACAGGGTCAGCCCCAGCTTCGTGGTGCCCGCGCCGACAAACTGCCGCCCGGTGTTGCCCGCCGCCTGATCGCCGCCCTGCGGCTGCACCAATTGATTGGCGAAGGTGACCTTCAGCGTTTCGGGATTGAACTGGACGCTGAGCTTTTTCCCGCCGGGCTTCTCCTTCTTGAAGTCGGCGTCGAGCTCGATCAGCTGGGCCTTGGCGAGCTCGGTCATGCCGCCGCCTTTCCGGGCACGAACTTGAACGATTCATACGCGATCTGCAGCTCCTCGACCGCGATCGCATTGCCGGTGGCGTTCAGCGCCGGGGCCTTCATCTTGATCGGGACGCAGCGCGCCAGCTGGAAGCGCGCGCGCTCGCCGGTGCCGTCGGGGGCGAGCAGCACGACCTCCGCATCGGCGCGCAGCCGCGGGTCTTCGACCGAATCGCGGAACCACGTCCATAGGTCGAAATTGGCGGTCATCCCGCGTTTCAGCGTCAGATTGGCGTAGCTGACCGGGCCGTTCACCCGGATCGCGCGGCCCGGCGCGCCGCCTTCCTTCAGCGTCTTCACCTCCATCGTCATCTCCAGCCCGTCGCATTCGGCGAAGGCGCATTCGACCAGCGGCTTGCCCTGCCCCGCGCGGTGGATCTCGACCGCGAAGTTGAACGCGATGAAGGGATAGGGGCGCTTGACGGGGTCGGGCATCTACCGCTCCTCCGCGACGGTGAAGCGCTCGCCCGCTTGCGCCAGCACCAGGGTGAGGAAGCGCAGCGGCGACGACGGACGCACCGCGATCTCGATCACCAGCCGCCCGTTCGCGCGGTCGCTGTCGGTCGGGTCGACGGTGAGGCGATAGCTGTCGCTGCCGCCGGTTCCGGCGAACGCGCCGCGCCGCGCCAGATCGTCCAGCGCGTGACCGAAGATGCGCTCGATCGCGCGGCGCACGACGTCGCCGTTGGGCTCGAACACGAACGCCGCGCCCTGCCGCACGCTGAGGCGGCGCAGCAGGCTCATCAGGCGGCGGACGTTGACTTCCTGCCAGTCTGGCTCGGTCGACAGTGTCATCGCGTCCGACGAAACAAAGCCGCGCGCATCACGCCGCACCAGATTGAGCCGCGCGCGTGCGAACGCCTCGCGGTCGGCGTCGATGATCACCGGCGACAGCGCGACGATGTCGTCGATCGCGATGTTGGCGGGCGCGACCCACGCGCCGCGCTCGCGCGCGCGCTGCGCGAAGGTGCCGGCGACCGCGCCCTCGGGCGGCGCGTCGATCAGCAGCGGATCGGCCGCCCCGCCCATCGGGGTCACCAGCCACGGGTGATAGAGCGCACCATAGGACAAGGCGCGGCGTTCGTTGTGCGGCAATGCTGCAGTCAGCGCTGCGACATGTCCGTCCGCGTCCGCCGCCCGGAAATGGCGCGGCGCGGACAATAGCGCGAACTGGTCGCCGATCGCCGCGCAGGTCCGCAGCAGCGCGGCATGGATCGTGCGCAGCGTGGCGGGATCGAATTGCGCGGCGGGCGTCACTTCCCATGCGCTGTCCTCGACGCGGAATCCGGTGACCGACGCGGCGCTGATGTTTCCGTCCAGTTCGGCGTGCAGCCGGTAGTAATAGCTGCCCTCACGCGCGATGCCGACGCGGTGGGTCAGGTCCGTGCCGCGCCAGATCTCCACCGCGCCCGACAGATCGGCGCGTCCCGCCTCTTCCAGTACATAGGTCGCGCCAGCGTCCGACGCCGACCAGCGCAGGTCGATCGCGCCAGGCCGCTGCCGGGGGTTGATCGGCGCGAACACCGGCGTCGCCAGCAGCCGCGTGGCGCAGTCGAGAAAACGTCGTGCGTCCGGGGCGGCCAAGTCGGGCGGATCGGCCGGGACGGCGCACGATCCCAGATGGTCGCGCCACGCCGCCGGGGCCTCGCCGGGCTTCGGCGCGGGCGGGACGAACGGGTCTTCGATGCGCCGCGACCAACCCGGTTGCGCGGCGTCGGGGACGGCGATCATGCTCGGCTCGGCGAAATCCGCGCCGCCGGGCACCGCGAACGCGCCGTGAAGGCCGTGCAACTGCAGGCCGTCGATGTCGCGCATCCGCGCCGCCGCCTCGCTTAATGTCGCGATCGACGCGCTCGCCAGCGCGGGATCGAGGAACAGTTCGGCATCGAAGCGCGAGAGGCCGTCGCGTTCCAACGGCGTGCGGGGATCCGGATCGGGGCTGACCGCTTCCGACCACGTATCCCCCAGCGCGCCAAGCATCCACACTTGCGGCGCGCCGACCGGCGCGACCAGCGACCGCGCCTGCGCGACCGCTGCGCTATCGGCGTAGTGAGACTCGTCGTCGCGCTCGTTCCACCAGCTGTCGGGGTCCGCAGGCGACAGCCCGAACGGACCCACGATCGCACTCGTCCCACGCAGATCGGTGCGCAGCATAAGCCGCGGGCGGCCTGCGCTGCGCTCGACGCGCACCGCCACGCGCATCGCATCGGCCCAACTGCCCAGACTGCTCGCCGCGATCCGCGCGGGACCGCCGTCGGCCGCAACCACGCCCGGCAAGGTGAAACGGCGCGTGCTGGCCACATCGTCGGGCCGATACGCCGACCCGCGCCAGCCGCGCTCCAGCGCCTCGGTCCGCGCGACGCGGATTATGAATGCGCCCGTGCCGCCGTTGGAGAAGAACCCGCGCACCGCCGGGGCCAGCGCCGCCATCGCATCGCGCCCGCCGCCTGCGGAATCATGCGCCAGCGTCACGTCGCCGCCGAAGACCGCACCGAATGCCGCCACGCTGTCGATCGCGACCGGGCGGTGGACCGGGCCGCGCTCGGCGAACCCGGCGAACAGCGCCACGTCCATCCGCGGCAAGGCGTCGGGAAGCGCGGGCGGCGGAACCTCCACCGCGATGCCGGGCAAAAGGCGGCGCGCGTACACCGCTTATTCCATCTCTAGCCGTTCGTAGGCGAGGACCATTTCCTCCATCGCCACGTCGGATCCCTTCGCGTTGAACGGCCCCATCGTCGATTTGATGATCCGCGCGCGCAGCAATTTCCACGTCACGACCGCGGCGGAATGATCCTCATTCTGCAGCGTGACCTTCACCGTCCGCATCGCATTCTGGTTGCCGTTGCGGATGTCGTCGAGCCACTGGTACAGGTTCAGCGATCCGATCACGCCGCGCTTCATCGTGACGTCGGTCGACTTGTTCATGCCGGTGATCTTCATCACCGAATTCTCGCGCGAATTGCCGGTGCGATATTCGGATACGGTCACTTCCATGCCGATCCCGGACAGCTCCTGGAAACCCGCGGTCGGCCCCTCGGTCTGGCCGTCGCCGATATCGACGAGGAAGTTGAACTGAACGTACGGACGGTCGCGGACGACGGCCATGACGGGTCTCCTCAGATTTTACGGTCGGCGGTCCACTGGCCGATGCGGAAGATGACGAATTCGGCCGGGCGCAGCGCCGCGACGCCGACCAGGCAGATCAGGCGTCCGTTATCCAGATCGTTTTGCGACATCGTCGACCGGTCGCATTTGACGAAGAACGCGCGCTCCGGCTTGTCGCCCAGCAGCGCGCCGTTCTGCCATTCGTTCAGCAGGAAATCCTGGATCGTCGAGCGGACATTGGCCCACAGCAATTCGCCGTTCGGTTCGAACACTGCCCACTGCGTGCCCTTGTCGATCGAGCGTTCGAGATAGGCGAAATAGCGCCGAAGATTGACGTATTTCCATTCGGGATCGCTCGACATCGTGCGCGCCCCCCACAGCCGCATCCCGCGCCCTTCGAAGAAGCGGAAGCAGTTGATGCCTTCGGGGTTCAGCACCTCCTGATGCGCCTTGCTCAGCATCGTCTCGAACCCGATCGAGAGCGTCACGACCTCGTTCGCGGGCGCCTTGTACACCGCGCGCTCGATGTCGTTGCGCGCGTAGATGCCGGCGACGAAGCCCGACGGCGGATAATGGTTCTCCTGCCCCGTCAGCGGATCGAGTACGCGCACCCACGGGTAGTAGAATGCCGCGTGGCTGGAATCATACAGCGCGCGCAACGCGCGCACCTCGGAGATGGTCTGCGCGCGTGCGCAATCGACCACCGCGATGCGGTATTTCATGCGCTCGCAATGCCCGATCAGATTGGCGACGATCGCGCGCGATTCGGGCGTCTCGGTCACCATCGATCCCGGCGCGGCGACGATCGAGATGTCCTCCAGCGCCTCGAACGCGACCAGCCCGGACGAGCGGTTCGTGGTCGCGTTGGTTTCCCCGGCATAGGCCGCGGGCGTCGGGATCGCGCCGTCATTGCCGCGCGTCAGCCGCACCACCACGCTGCGCGCGGCGCTGCTGCTGTCGGGGTTCAGCAATGCGTCGTCAAGCGCCTGCTGCGGCGGCGTGACCGACAGGTCGTGCAGTTCGCGCAGGTCGCTCAGCACGTCCAGGCCGGTGCCGGTAATCTCGGTGACGACGATCGGGATCGTCCGCGCGCGCGACAGGCTGGCGGGCGTTTCCGCGAAATAGGCGAACATCGAATCCGGCGCACCGGCGCGCTGGTGCCGCCGGTCGAGCGGCAATTCGGTCGCGACGAAGGTCGGCAGGTCGCCGGTCGCGGGTTCGACCGTCACGGTCATCGTCACCAGCCGCACGTCGAGCGGATCGTTGGCTGGATCGGCGGGCGCGGGGAATTGCGCCGCCAGATCGGTCGCGGTCGCCAGATTGTCCGACCCGGTGCTGAGCCGCCAGAGGCGGTTCATCTCGTCCCACAAAAGCAGCCGAAACCCCGATACCGGCGCGCCGACCCACACGATATCGCGGGTCGCGCCGCCCTTCAGCGACACCGTCCCGTCGGGATTGCGCGCCAGCCGGTTCTGCCCCGCCGACAGCGTAAAGGTGACGCGCGCGTCGCCCGCACTGCCGGGGAAGCGCGCGCGCACGCCGAAATCGAGCCGGTCGGGGGGCGATGCGCCGCCGGTCGCGGTGTCGGCGACCGCATAGCCGTCGAACGGCGTCGCGCTGCTGGGCGTGAAGGCGCGCGCGACATAGGCGCGCTTGCCGCCCTCCTCGAAGAACGCGCGCACCGCATTCCACATGTAGTTGTCCGATTCCCCGCCGCCGTCGGAGAAGTTCAGCCTAGTCCGCCCACCATAAGCGCGCTCGAATTCGACCAGGCTGGTCACGATCTCGGGTTCGATATCGATCGGGCCGTAGCGCGTCGCGCCGACGAAGCCGGTGGTGGTGGTGGATACTCCCTCGATCGATTTGGCGCGGAAGGAGACTTCTTCCACGAAGACGCCGGGGGCGAGATATTCGGGCATCAATCCTCTCCTTCGATATTCATGACGTCGCCATCACGACGCTGGATGACGGGCCGCCGGGCGTCGCCGCGGTGCGCACCACCAGCGCGCGGCCGAAGCTCAGCAACTGCGAGGGGAGCGGCGACCGCGGCGGCACGGTCGATTCGAACAGAGTGCGCGGATGCGTCAGTTGCCCCATCAGCGCGGCGAAATCGGGCGTCGCCGCGGGATCGAGCGCGTTCCAATACGCTGCCAACTCGATCGACCAGCGAAAATCGGTGATCGCGGGCGGCGACGTCGCTAGCGACGGTCGCGGCCGATCGGGATAGGCGAAGAACAGGATCACGCGTCCCTGCGCGTCGGCTTGCCCGATCGCACGGACAATTCCGCCGTGCGATGCGGTCAGCAGCGCCCAGGCGGCAGGAGCACCGGTATCGTCGCGGAGCAACTGGCAGCGCACTTCGGCCAGCGGTCCGGGCGCGATCCGTCCGGCGGCGGAGAACAAGGGCAAGGCATCGCGCATCACGGCGGGCGGGCTGGCGTCGTCGGTGCGGGTCAGCGGCGCGAGCAGCGCTTGCGGCAACCCCGCCCAACCCGGCCAGTCGACGATCCCGCGCATTGGCAGCGCGATCTCCACGTCGAGCGGCAGGAACCGGCCGAGACGGTCAGTGACGGACACCCGGCACGGCTGCGCCAGCGCGCTCCAGTCGGGTGTCTCGGTCAGCACATGATCGGCGAACCCGGGAAAGCGATGCGCGTACCACACGCTCTTGCCATTGACCGTCAGCGCCGCCCGTCGTGCGGTGTTGCGCGTCGAGGTGACGGTCACGTCCAGCCCGTCCGGCACCGGCGATCCGGTCGCCACGTCGAGAAACCGGAAACCGAACGGCGCGGGCCGCGTCACGCGTTCCAGCACGCGAACCGCGCTCATTGCAGCACGCCCATGTCGAAATCGCGTTCGACGACGACCGGGAACTCGTCGAGCGAGACGTCGCTGTCGAGCAGCAGCATCCGCATCGCATAGGTCGCCGATGGCGGCATCTGCTTGATCCGGTCCCACAGGCTCAACTGGTCGGCGATCGCCAGCGGATCGTTGACCAGATCGAGCGATTCGATCTCCGCGAACGTGTCGCTCTCGGCGAGGAAATGGTTCAGCTCGCTCGCGACCAGCGGCCCCAGATCCTGCATCGCGCGCAGCATCCAGCCGAGCAGCCGTTGCTGCCGCTCGGCCTGTTCGGCGAACGGCACCAGCAGATAGAACAGGTCAATCGGCAGCGACGGTTTGAAGCGGCGACCGTGGATATCGGTGCGCGGACCCAGCGCGCGCCGCGACACATTCGGTGCGACCCGCCACAGGCAGATCGCGATCCCCTCCTTCATCGGATCGCCGAAATCCTTCGACTGGTACAATTCGACGTTCAGCGGTCCGCCGAAATCGCTGCCGGGAAAGCGGTCGCGCAGCAAGCCCTGCATCGTCGCGCTCGCCGCGGCGATCGCGCGATAGCTGGCCATCAGTGGCGCTCCGCCGCGGCGCGCGCCAGGCGGCCGATCGAGTCGCGATCCAGCGTCACGCGCTCGGGCTTCAGCCGCACCAGCGACCCGTTGCGCCCGTCATCCGAAATCAGCAGGACGCTGAGCGCGGGATCGGCGAAGATGTTGTCGATCGTCGTATCGACGCCCGATCGCGATTGCAGGACAAGCAGTTCAGCCTTCGACCGGCGCGCCGCCGCCAGCACGTCCTCACCCGGCGCGCAGCGGCCGACGACGATGGTGTCGCGCTCGCCTAGCATCTGTTCGACGATCTCGCCGAGCATCCTGGGCATCGGGCCGAATTGAATGCGAGTCGCAATGTTTGCCCCCTGCAATGCAGACCTCAGGAGTGTCGTTGCGCCGCGCCGCGCGGTCGATTGCCCGATCGTCCGGAAAATGGGGGCGGGTGCCGGACTGGACCGCCGGCGCTCAGGGTGTCTGCGCTGCCGGAACAGGAGCGCGGCGAGATAGCGCGCCGACTCCGCGGATCGAACCGGCAATGGGCCATTCGGCCCATGCCATCCGATCCGCACCGCCCGCCGCCGCACGGCGAAGCGTGGCCCGGATCGTCCGGCGCGTGCGCGTGCGACTTTACCGGTTTGCTTTATCCATGTTAATTTGGCCGTGTCGCACAGCACGCCGCTTGTCCTTGTACGGACGCACCGACGATTCGAGAACAGAACACGCTGTCCACTGCAGTAGAGTTTGCATTCCGCCATGTGCGGAAAGCCCCCGCGTTCATGATCGATCAGTCACGGGCGAGGGGCATGCGGGGAGTTTGGGCGATGATTCACGATCCGCCGGATGGTGCTCGGCGAGCGATCAGCTACCGCGTGCTCGTCGTCAGCGATGTGCTGCTGTACCGTGAAGGCGTGGCGGCCGGGCTCGCGCGGATGGGACGGCTGTCGATAGCCGGCACCGCCAGCGGCGACGAGGCGATCGGATCGATCGCCTCGGTGGAGGTCGATGCCGTGCTGCTCGACGCGTCGTCCGCGGAGGCGCTGACCGTCGCGCACGCGCTGAAGACGCTCAGGCCCGAAGTCCCGATCGTCGGCTTCGGCATCGGCAATGAAGCGAACAGCCTGGCGGGCGCAGAAGTCGGTCTGGTCGGCTTCGTCCACCGCGACGGGACGCTTTCCATGCTGGCGGAAGCGGTCGAGGAGGCGATCGCCGGCCGTCTGGGATGCACCCCCGAACTCGCCGCGATGCTGTGCCGGCGCGTGGCGGCGCTGGGTTGCGGCGCGCCGGAGGCCCCGACGCCGCTGACGCGGCGCGAACGTCAGATCGCCAGCCTGGTCGCCGACGGGCTGTCGAACAAGGAGATCGCGATCGAACTCCACATCGGCCCCGCGACCGTCAAGAACCACATCCACAACATCCTGGAAAAACTCCGCGTCCGCCGCCGCGGCGCGATCGGCAGCCGGTTTCGGACGGGGCACGTTGGTGCTGCAAGAGGATCATGGGCAGACGCGTCGGCGGAACGGGTGACGTAACCTCCCCGTCACTTAGCCTCGCTCAACCGCGCCAGCCGCCGCCCGGTGACGGTGACGGTGGCGCGGATCGGGGGGTCGCCGCCGTCGAAGCCGACCTTGCGGAAGCCTGCAGCGATCTCGGCTTTGCTCTTGCTGGATGCACCATCTGAAACAGAAATCACGGCAGTCGGAACGCCGGCCCGGACCAGTCGATCGGCGATGTCGGACCCATAGCTCGAATAGCTGCGGCGCCCCGTTCCTTGCTCCTCGATCAGGATCCTGACCCCGCCATACAACGCCCGCGTCGGGGCTGCGACCTTCTGCGCAATCTCGAAATTGCGGACGACCTCGGCGATCGCAGCCGCTTCGGGCGGGTCGCCGTAAAAGCGGGTCACCATCGACGTTTCGACATATTCCGGATCGTCTGTCGGCGCCGGCGACGGCGAAGTCTGCGGCGTATAATCGTCCGTCGTCGGTGGTTGCTGCTGCTGCTGCTGTTGTTGTTGTTGTTGTTGTTGTTGTTGTTGTTGCGGGGGCGGTGCGGCCTCCCCTGGCGGTTCCTTCGACGGCGCGGGGTTCTTGCTCGGCCCCTTCGTCGGCTCCTCCCAGCCGCCGCCGGTCGAACCGGAACCGTTCGGGTCGAAATTCGGGGGCAGCAGCGCCTCCGGCATAGGCTCGGCGGCGGGGGGTGCATTCGCGTCTTGCGTGGCGTCCGTGGCATTCGCGACCAGCGCGTTGGCGGCTTCGTCGGCAGCTGCTGCTGCAGCGTCGGCTGCTGCGGCCGCTGCCGCATCCAGATCGCTTCCCTTTCCTTGACCAAGCGTATCGGCCGGTATCTCCAGCGGCACCTCCGCCGCCCTGAACGGCGGGACCGCAATCGCAATCCCGACCATCGCCGCCACCGCCAGCACGGCGGCGCGGATCGCGCGGTCGGCCCACAATGGCGTCAGGCGGTCGCGCAGCGGCTTGGCGACCTCCAGCCCGAGTTGGTCGGGCGGACGATCGGCGAGCGCGTCTATCAGCAGCCGGTCGGCCAGTACGCTCGACGGGCGGCGGCGCAACCAGTCGAGCAGCTTCGCACGCCATCCCGCATCCTCGCCCAAGCCAAGGTCGATCTGCGTCGCGCCGCCCGCCTGCGGCACCAGGAACGCCTGGATCGCCGCGGTCGCCGCGGTCAGCCGGTCGGGTTTGAGCCGCCGGACCAGCATCGTGCGCAGCCAGTCGGGCATCCGCCCCTCGCGCATCCACGGCAGCCGCGCCAGCCGCAGGAAGCGCGCTTCCTCCAGCAGCGGCTTCCCGGCCTTGTCGGTCAGCACCGCACCGAGATGGACGGTCAGCCCCGGATCGACGTAGGGAAACAGCGCGACCGCACAAAGCCATTCGAACCCCGCGCGGTCGAGCCAATCCTCCAGATCGTCGACCAGCCCGCTGACGATCACCGGATCGGGCGGCGTATCGGCGACCAGGATTGCGCGGTGCTTCGCGAACCCGGTCGGCAGATCGACGCTCTGCCGATTGCCCGCGGTCGTCGCGACAGGCACGCCGGAGAGGTGGTCGGCATAAGCGGACAGCCCCGCGCCGCTCATTGCGAACGCATTCAAGCCGCGCCGCGCAAGCCACAGTTCGTCGGCGTCCCAGTCGCCGCGCGGCCGCGGATCGAGCAGCGCGGGCGACGCGGTCAGCGCCAGCGTGTCGATCCAGTCCGACGCGGCGTCGCGCGCCGCGCATTCGAAGCTTTCGACCAGCAGTAACGTGTTGGCGCGGTCATGCCGCGCGATCACGCCGGACAGCGATTCCACCTCCCGCACCGCGCCGCGCTCGATCCGGTGCAGCCGCCGCGGGTCGCCGAGGAATTCGAAATGCGCGGTGGCGATCTGCTCCTCGCGCATCCGCGCCGACAGCAATCCGCCGAGCCAGGCGAGGTGGTCGCGCGGCGATTCGCGTTCCGCCATCACCAGATATTCGGGACTTTCCGGCCGCGTGCTGAAGCGGAGGTCGGGGCGGCCGCCGGTGGCGATCGTGGCCTCGATCGTGGCGGGGACGTCGAGCGCCCGGCTCGGCACCGGACGATGCCGCCGCAACCGCCGCAGTGCCCGCCGCGCGAGCGGATCGCCCAGCAACCCCTCCGGCCCCGCGGCGAACGCCAGCGTCAGCGATCGCTGCGGCGCGGGCGCGAAATCGCGGCGCAATTCGCGACGGCGGCGGAGTTCGGTCAGGATATACCAAGCGGCGGCGAGCGGCGGAATCGCCAGCAGGGCGATCCCCAGCCACACCGGGTGGTATTCGATCGTCATCGGTATCGGTTCGGCGGACGGCGCCGCTTGCGGTGGCGGCTCCACGGCGATCGCGTTCATATCGACATTGCCGAGGTCGGGGGGCGTATCGGGCACCTGTGGCCACAGCATCGCCGCCAGCGCCGCGAGCACCACGGCCAGGACGACGAACGCCGCGATCGCGATGGGCCGTCGCCACCACGGCGACACGTGGTTTTCTTCTGTGACCTCCGATGCGCGTTCCCGAACCGGCGCGGGCGGGTCGCTATCGGCGACGCGCTCGACCAGTTGCAGCGCCGGGCCAGGCGCCGCGCAGAGCTGCAGGAACTGCGCCCGCTCCTCGCGCGAACTGCACAGCGCCGCGGCGAGCCACTGCATGATGCGCGGATCGTCGGGCGCAACATCCCTCGCGCTTACGGTCAGCCGCAGGCTCTCCAGCCGCAGCCGCTCGCTCGTCCCCATCCGCATCCGCTGCGCCGCGACCAGCGCGCGCGCGAACAGGTCGACCGCTGGAGTCGCCTCGGATGAAGGCGCAAGCGCAGTCGCCATCGCAGCTATCCCGCCGGGGCCTGACGCAGGGCCCGCAGTCCGACGTCCAGATCGTCGCGCGATTTGAGCAATGCGCAGAGCGTCCGTTCGATCGCGCCGGGTTTCGCCGTCATCTGCTGCGCCAGCGTCTGCGCGGGCGACAGGCGTTCGCGCGCCAGCAGGATATCGACCCAGGCGAGCAGTTCGGCGGTGCCGGGACGCTTGCGCACCTGCGGATCGTCGTGGACGCTCAGGAACACCGACACCGCGCTGCCGACCAGCGGGCTTTCGGGAGTCAGCGGCGGGGTGCCGGGGGGTACGTCGAGCGTATCGCTGACGATCCGCGCCAGTTCCGCCTCGCGCGGGAAGGGGATGTCGAAATAGGCGCAGCGGCGCAGGAACGGTTCGGGCAAGGATCGTTCCGAATTGCTCGTCAGGATGACGATCGGCCGCCGCGATCCGGCGGGCACCATCACCCCCAGTTCGGGGATCGCGAAGCGCATCGTCTCGATCTCGGCGAGCAGGTCGTTCGGCGTGTCGCGCGGCGCCTTGTCCAGTTCGTCGATCAGCACGACGCAATGTTCGGGCGCGGCGCTGGCGAACGCGGCGTCGCTTGGCACCAGCATCCGTGCGGTCGGGTCGCTCTTGATGATCGCGCCGCCGAACGCGCGCACCATCGCCTCGTGCGACAAGGGTTGCCCAAGCATATCGGTCAGCTTCCCTGCGCTGCCCCCGCCGCGCAGGATCGCCAGGCCGAGCGCGTTGAAGCGGACATAGTCGATCAGCGGCCGCACCTCTCGGCTGCTCGCATCGCGGAACCGCGCGACCTCGTCGAAACTGTAGAGCAGGTCCGATCCCGTCGTCCCCGACTTCACATTGTAGCGCAGCAGCGGCCGCCCGAGTTCGGCGGCGAGCCAGTAAGCCGCCTGCGTCTTTCCCGTCCCCGGTTCGCCGGTCAGCAGGAGTGGTACGCCCAGGAGCATCGCGACGTCCATCGCCTCGACCAGGCCGTCTGCGGGGCGATAGGTGTCGATCCGGCGATGCGCGTCGGCCAGCGGCGGGCGCAGCGTGAACCCGCCGCCGGGCGCATCGTCCGCCGCGCCGTTTTGGATCGCCAGAAATTCGGCCATCGCCAACTCCCCTTTTCCCCTCGCAAATCAGGCGAGTTGCCTGATCCACTTCTCGACCTTTTCCAGCCGGAAGCTTTCTTGTTCGGGCAGATACCCGCTCGCGTTGCGTTGCACCGCAGCGACGGCGGCTTCCTCCAGCCCCAGCTTCGCGCCGACCTGCTCGACCCAGTTCTCGACGAAATCGCGTTCGAAATCGCGCAGCCGGTCGGTGCGTTCGATCCGGCGGATCGCAGCCTTGCGGTTCACCTCCGCGTCCAGATCGCGATAGAAGCGCTCCAGCCGCGCATCGGGCTCCGCCGTGCCCGCCTGCAGCTGCGTCTTGTCGAGCCGGATGATGAGGAAGTGAATCAGCGGCTTTTCCAGCGCGGCGGCGCTGATCCGCGCCAGCATGTCGGACCATTGCTGCAGCAGCAGCACGTGCCGCTTGCCCCAATATCGCTGATCGACCGTGCTGTAGAATACGGCCGGGGCCAGCCGTTCGTTCAACCCGGTGCGCAGCGCGTCGTCGTCCGCTTCGTCCGCGCCGACGTGAAGTTGCAGCCGCCCGATCATCTCGTCGAAGCGTTGCGCGACGTCGAAGCGTTCCTCGGTCGGCCAGCCGATCTCATAGGCGAAGATCTTGGCCGCCTTGAACCCCTGTTTCTCGAAGAACGGTTTCAGGTGGTTGCGGATGCGGTCGCGGCATTGCGGCGGCAGATCGTCGTCCAGCCCGGCGATCGCGCAGACGAAGCCGCGCCGCGCCTGTTTCCAGTTCACGTCGAAATAGCGCGAGAATTGCACCACCTGCTGTTCGCGATCGAAGAAGTCGAATTCAGCGAGCATCCGCTGGTTGAGCGGTTCGGCGATCGGCGCGATCGCAGCGGGTGCGGCCTTCGCCGGATCGGCCGCGATCGCGCCGTCGTCGAAATTCCACACCCGGCGCAGGATTTCGATCGGTATGATAAACCCGGATTTCGCCCCCTGTTCCTCGACGATCAGGCCGATCAGCCCCTGCGACCCGGCAAAGGCGGCGGTTCCCGAACAGCCGGGCCGGATCAATTGGTCGTCCTCTCGCCCCGACACGAACATCCGGTTGGGTTCGCTGTAATTCCCCGTCCGCCCCTTCAGGTCGACGTTGCGCACGACGAACGCGCCCGCCTCCTCCTCGAATGCGCCTAGGCCAAGCCCGGAGAAATCGAGATCCTCGGCCAGATCGCCGCGGTACGCCGACGCGATCACGAAGCCGACCGGAAAGGTCGATCCCGGCGCAAGTTCGAGCACGCAGATGTCGCGCCGCAGTCTGGCTTCCGCCGTGCCGTCCGCGGTGGGCTCGACCGGATAATATTCGCTGACCGTCATCGTCGCGCGCGCATCGGCGAATCCGCTGAACCGCGCGTCGATTGCCGCGCCGACGCCGATCGACCCCAGGCAATCCTCGACGACATGAGTACACGTCAGGACGTGGCGCGGCCCGCAGATGACGCCGCACCCGTGCAGGCTGCCGCCCGCGTCGGCAAGGCGCACCTGGCAATTGAGACGGTCGATCGCGATCATCGGTGTCCGGCTCCAGCGGGCGGGTCCAGCGGGGCTATGATCCTACACCAAAACGCCCCCATTGTTGAGAAGCGCACGATCGGAAGCGCGCCGCCAGCCACCATTTGGAGGCATATGGCAATTATGGCGTAATGGCCGCGTCGCCCGCTTTCGGATAGTTTTCCGCCGCAAGCCGCAGCGGGAGAGGGTGCGATGGCGATCGAAACCGTGACCAGCGACGTCTTCGTCGACACCGCCGGGCATGAGGTTACGTTGGCGAACGACACGCCTGTGACAACGCGGCGACGTGGTGCCGCCGCCGCGCGCGACCCTGCGCGCGACCGGCTTCGATCGGCGTTGCGCGAAGCCGATTTCGAGATCGCCGCCGAACTGGAGATCAAGCCGCCCGCACCGGTTTCGGGTCGCCGC
The DNA here is from genome assembly GCF_024758705.1 of Sphingomonas sp. SUN019. Classification (NCBI taxonomy): domain Bacteria; kingdom Pseudomonadati; phylum Pseudomonadota; class Alphaproteobacteria; order Sphingomonadales; family Sphingomonadaceae; genus Sphingomonas; species Sphingomonas sp. SUN019. Next base: position 2,421,874 of record NZ_CP096971.1, read on the forward strand.
CGCGGTCCGGCGGCGGCGGGCGCGCCGCAGGTTTCGGTCGCGGTCGGCGAGAATGAGAGCGCGGTGGTCCTGCTGGAAGCCGAGGGCGGCGTCTTTACCTGGCAGGTCGCCGACGCCCGCGCGGAGGCCCCGGGCACGCGGCGCGGCAGCGGCGGGCGGCAGATGGTGCTGGCGTTCCGCATCGGCGCGCCCGGAGCAGGCGGTGCTGCTGCACAGCGGCGCGGGCCGATTCTCGACTGGGTCGGGGAGAAACTGGTCGATCCGGTGCGCGCCTATGTGCTGCGCTTCGTCGTGACGAAGACGATCGACGCCGCGGTGAAGCGGATCGAGGGCGACAACCCGACCGGCCCGGTGCTGATCGAGGGCGCCGATCCCGCCGCCTGGACCCCGAAGCCGCTGGGGCGGGTGCTGCCGCAGGATCGGCCTGCACGCATCCTGCTGATGGTCCACGGCACCTTTTCTTCGACCGCGGGCAGTTTCGGGCAGCTCGCCGGGAACGATGCGGGGCGAGCGTTTCTCGATGCGGCGATCGCCGGATACGACATCGTGCTGGGCCACGACCATGCGACGCTGGCCGACGATCCGCGCGTCAATGCGGAGGCGATGCTGGCGACGCTGACCGCGCTGAAACCGCCGCCGGGGTCGGTGATCGACGCGGTGGCGTTCAGCCGCGGCGGGCTGGTCTATCGTGTGCTGGCCGAACAGTTGCTTGGTCCGGCGGGACTGGATGTGACCCTGGGCAAGGCGATCTTCGTCGGTTGCACCAACGGCGGCACCAATCTGGCCGAGCCCGAGAATTGGGCCGACATGGTCGACCTGTACACCAACGCGATGATGGCGGCGGCGCGGGGGATCGCCCTGCTCGCGGGATCGCCATTGCCGCCCGGCGTCGGCTTCGCGATCCGTACGCTCGGCCGCTTCGTGCAGATGTTTTCCGAAGTCGCGATCAGCGAGCGCAAGCTGCCCGGGCTCGCCGCGATGGAGCCCGACGGGGCGCTGGTGGCGGCGCTGAACGCGAAGCCCGACGCGGCGCGGATCGCGCATTATCACGCCGTCACCTCCAGCTTCGAACCGAAGCGCGGCGACGCGAAGGGGTTCACGCGCGAACTGGGCGAATTCGTCGCCGACCGTATCACCGACCGCCTGTTCGCCGCGCCCAACGATCTGGTCGTCCACACCGCATCGATGACGCAGTTCGGCAAGGGGGCGGCGATCGATCCGGCGCGCATCCATGCGTTCGGCGACACCGGCCAGGTCTATCACACGATCTATTTCGGCGATGTGGCGGTGGCCGAGCATTTGTCCGCGTGGCTGGGTTTGACCGGCAGAAAAGTTACACCGCTTGCGCCGAAGACGGCCACCGCCCCGGCCCGTCGCGGCGGCGGCGCGCGGCGTCCGGTCAGCATCGGCGCGCCGCCTCCTCCACCTCCACCTCCACCTCCTCCTCCGCCGCCGCCCAGAAACCGCATCACGCTCGATCTCAGCAATGTGGAATTCGAAACCCCCACCGCCAGCTTCGCCGCCGCGTCGCCGCTTCCCGCCGGTTCGGTACGGGCATGGAACGAGGCGAGCGGCGGCGATGTGGCCGAGCGACCGGTCAAGAAGGCCCGCGCAACCCGGCGCGGCCCCAAACCTGCCGCGCCGCCGAGCGAGGGACGTGGCGCGAGGCCGGAACGTTCACCCGCGCCGGACACCGTAGAACGCTATCTGGCCGCCGAAATGGAACCCTATCCGCCGATCGGCGCGCCCGCGAATGTGTTCGTGATCGTTTCGCCCGAAGCGATCAAGGTCGCCGCGCACGCCGCCGCCGCGACCAGCGATGCGCCCATCTCGATCGATGCGACGCGGACGCTGACCGTCGAACTGATCCCGCGCCGCAACTGTAGGCTGGTGGAGGGCGACGACGGCGTGGTCGAGATCGACGCGGCCACGCCGTCCGAGATCATCACGCGACTGCGCGTCGAAGGCGAAGCGCCGGGCGACGCCGAACTGATCGTCGAGGCGCGGCAGGGATCGCGGATCATCGCGTCGTTCGTGCTGAAGCCGATCTTCGTGGCGAAGAACGCTGCCTCGATCAGCCAGAGCCAGCCGCTCGCCGCCCCCGCCGCGGACGAGGATTTTCCGGTGCTGCGGATCTACGAATTCCGCGATTCCGGCAATCGCATCACGCTGCGCTTCGACCTGATGGGGGACAATCCTGCGGTCGCGCTCAGCGAAGCGCTGGTGCTCGACCCCGATTTCAACGTCGGGGCTTACGTGGGCGGTGTGCTGGCCGAGGTCGAGGCGGCGTGGAATCTCGCGCCGGACAGCTACGACGCCTTCCTCGCCTCGTTCAGCGATTCCGCGATCATCCGCGCCGAAGGGCTGGTGCCGCTGGCGATCCGCGCCGCGCTGTGGAATGGCCGCGACACGATCAGGACGATCCAGATCATCTCGGACGAAGCGCTGATCCCGTGGGAATTGCTGTGCATCGCCGATCCGACCGGGCAATCCGACGAGCGCCGCGGGTTCCTGAGCGAATGGGGCGTCGTGCGCTGGTTCCACGGCGTGCGGCGGCCGCCGCGGACGATCGGCTTCACCGGGGCGAACAGCCGGTCGGTGATCCCAGCCTATCGCGATCCGGCGCTGTCGCTCGACGGTGTGGATGAAGAGCGCGAGATGCTGAAACAAGTGCTGCCCGGCATCGCGCCGGTGACCGCGACCAGCCTGGAAGTATGCCGTTACCTGCGCGAGGATGCCGCCGCGCTCGACGTGCTGCACTTCGCCTGTCACGGCGAGGCCGCGGACAAGGCGGTGCTGACCGCGAAGCTGCTGATGGAGGGCAACCTCAACATCGACGGCACGGTGCGCGAAGACGGCCTGTCGTCGGATCAGGTGAAGGTCAATCTGCGCATGGCGGCGGATCGCCCGCGCAGCCTGGTGTTCCTCAACAGCTGCCAGACCGGGCGCGGCGGGCACGGCATCGCGGGCGTGTCGGGGTTCGCCGACGCCTTTATCCGCCCGCGATCAGGGCGGGGTGCGGCGGTGTTCATCGGCGCGCTCTGGTCGATCGAGACGACGTTGGCGGAGAATTTCGCCAAGACCTTCTACGGCGCGATGAAGAAAGGCGGCACGCTGGTCGACGCCGTCGCCGCGGCGCGCGCGGCGTGTAAGGAACAGGGCGATTTCAGTTGGCTCGCCTACACCATCTACGGTCATCCGCTCGCCCGCGTCGGGCCTCCATGATGGCGGGGCAAGCGAGGTCGCCCGAATTATCAATGCGCTGGCAATTTCGCGCGCGTTCGTCGGCGTCCCAAAGTTGATATAGGTTGTCGGGGCGAGTCGGCGCTGCCGACCCCCGTGTTTGCGCATGTGAGGGACGAATTTCTTCCTGCTCGGGGGGGATCTCGATGCTGCCGATCGATCGCGACCAATATCGGCCTGGAATCGCGCCGTTCTTCGCGCGCGCTTTCTGGCGATGAGCATCGCCGACCTCGCCGTGGGCGAACCCGACGGGATCGGGTCCACGATCCGCATTATCTATGCCAAGAAGCCGCCTGAATACGCGGTCTATGGTACCGACAACCGCGTGCTTGTGATGTTCGCGGACGATCCGGCGCGCGCGGATAAACAGCGCGTCCGGATGTCCCGCCTCAACCCGCTGCGCGGGGAGGTGAACGGCCTGGTCGAGGATTGGCGGCTGAAGCCGGGGTCCGCGCCGCGCGCCGCGCGCTACGACCGCTGCGTCGCGGATGCGCTGATCGTCGGGTTCGAAGGCGATATCGCCGCCGCGACCGCGCTGCTGAAATCGATCAAACAGGGCATCCTCGACGAACGAGTCGCCACCGCGCGGTTCGAATATCTGGTCGTCGCGTTCGTGACCGGCGTGGCGGTGATGCTGGCGATCACACTCGCCAACGCCATCGCGCAATACGGGAATGCGACGGTCGACCTGTTGCGCGGCGGCGCGGCGGGGGCGGTCGGCGCGTTCTTTTCGATCTCGCTCGCGATCCGCGGCCGGACCGTGCTGCCCGATCTGCAGCGCATGGCCAATCTGCTCGACGCGGCGCTGCGCATGGTGATCGGCATCATCGCCGCGGTCGTGCTGATCGCGTTCATCCGGTCGGGCGTGGTGTCGGTCAATATCGGCGACGCTGCGCTGTCGGGACGCAATGCGCCGGACTGGCTATTGGTCCTGATCTACGGCTTCGTCGCGGGCTTTTCCGAACGCTTCGTGCCCGATCTGCTGGCCAAGGCGAGCGCCACGACCAGCGCCCCGACGGCGCAGGAACGGGTCGAGGAAAGCGCGCCCGTCGCCGCCGCGACCGACACGGTGGTCGATACCGAGGCGGTGGAGGGCGCGGTCGCCACCACGGTCCCGGACGATCCCGCTCCCGAAGAGGCTGGGATCGACAGTTGCGCGTGCGACGTCGATCTGCCCGATGACGAAGTCACCGGCGACGCCGATCTTCCCCCCGCATCGGGCGGCGTCGCGCTCGACAAGGCGGCGTGAGCGGGCTGCGATGGTCCTGACCCTCACCTGGCTTCCCGAGGTGCTGGAGGCGGCGGGATTGAAGGTCGCCGAAACGCCGGGCTGGCGGACGCGTGGGCGTGGACCGATGGGCGACGTCCGCGGCGTCATGTGCCACCACACCGCAACCGCCGCGCCGGGCAATATGCCGACGCTCAATATGCTCATCAACGGCCGCGCCGACCTTTCCGGGCCGTTGGCGCAATTGGGGCTGGGCCGCGACGGCGCCTTCTACGTCATCGCCGCGGGCCGTGCGAACCACGCCGGGGCGGGGCGCTGGGAAGGGATCGTCACCGGCAATTCCAGCTTCATCGGGATAGAAGCCGAACATAGCGGACGCCTGCAAGACCCGTGGCCGGAGGTGCAGATCGACGCGTATCAACGCGGCGTTGCGGCGCTGCTGAAAAAACTCGGGCGCAATGCGAACATGTGCTGCGGGCACAAGGAATATGCGCTGCCCGCGGGACGAAAGCCCGACCCGATGTTCGACATGGCGGCATTCCGCAACCAGGTCGCCGCGCTGCTCGCCGGAAAGACCCCGCCGCCGCCGATCCCGGCAGCGGACGACGCCGCCCGGCCGACACTCCGCCGCGGCTCCACCGGAGCGTTCGTGGCGCAGGCGCAGCGTGCGATCGGGGTCGCGGACGACGGCAAGTTCGGCCCCGACACCGAAGCCGCAATGCGCGCGTTCCAGCGCGCCGCGGGGCTGGTGCCGGATGGGATCGTCGGGCCGAAGACCTGGGCGCAACTGACCGGCGCGAAGCCGGTCGCGGTCGCCGTACCTGCAGCGGCGGTACCGGTAGCGGCGGCGCCTGCGATGGCCGCCGCGCCCGCAACGCTGCCGCCGCCCGACACCGACACGCAGCGCCCGCACGTCGAAAGCGGCATCGCGTTTGGCCCCGACGGCACGCGTTTCGCCTCCCGCTTCAAGGACGGTTTTTTCACCAAGGGACGGACCACGGTGTCGCAGTGGCTCGCGGCGAGCGGCGGATCGGCCGGGCTGTCGGCGTCGCTCGCGCGCGTCGTCGCTGCGTCCTGCGAGAACGAAGGCGGGCTGGAGGCGATCAATTCCTACGACAACGCGCACATGTCGTTCGGCATCTGCCAGTGGACAGTCGGCGTCGGCACGGCGCCGGGCGAACTCGCCGCGCTGCTGCGCCGCTTCAAGGCGTTCGACGCGGCGGCGTATCAGGATTGTTTCGGACGCTACAAGCTGGAGCCGGCCGCCGGGCCGCCGCGCGGTGCGGGCTTCCTGCTGCTGAGCGGCGAACAGCTCGACACTGTGGTCGAGAAGGACGTGCTGCGACAAGTGCAATGGGCATATCGTTTCTGGCGCGCGGGTCATCACCCCTCGCTGCGGACCTGTCAGATCGCGCACGCTGCCGACCGCACGGCCGATTTCCTCGACAAGACGGCCGCCAGCCGCCCGCTGCGCGAATGGCTGACCTCCGAATTGGGCATCGCGCTGATCTTCGACGAACACGTGAACCGGCCGGGGCATGTGCCGAAGACGCTGGAGCAGGCGATCGCGGGACTGGCGGAGGACGCGCGCGATTGCACCAAATGGACCAACGGCGAGGAGCGCGACCTGATCGCGCGCTATCTCCGCGCGCGCAACGCCACCAACATGACGAGTTCGGAAGAACGCGGCCGCGCCATCGCGGCGATGGTCGCCAAACAGAAATTGTCCGACGCCCGCGGATCGTTCGTGCCGTGATGCGCCGCGCACCACGGCAAATTCGAGAGAGAGGATATTGGCACATGGCGAAGCGTGAATGGATGATCCCGCTTGCGGCGGCGCTGGCCGCGGTTGGCGGCTGCGCGACCGTGCCTGGCCCCGATCCGGTCGTCACCACCTCGAACGATCAGATCGCCACCCAGGCGAAAACATTCTACGCGACGCTCGCGACGAAGACCGCGCCCGACTGCGCGTTCGAGGCGAACGCCGCCACGTATGCGACGCTGAAGACCGATGCCGGAAAGCTGCGCGACCACGTTGCGGGCGCAGGCGAGGATACCGCGCTGCTGACCGCGGCGACCGAGCTGGACAAGGCGGTCGCCGGCGCCGAACGCAGCCACCAGCTCGCTTCCGCGCGGACCGACGATCCGTCCGGGGCCTGCCTGGCCCCCGACGTTTTGACGCTGAACGCCGACGCGATCGCGCGCGCGACCGATGCGATCAAGCAACTCCAGCAAGCACGGGAGGCACGGTGATGGTGTTGAATGTCGCCCTGATCGGGGCCAGCATGGCGAAGGCGTTCGTCACATCGCTCAAGACCGACAGCAAGCAGCTGAAGGCGCTCGCCGAAGCGGAAGCGGAGAAATTCGCGGTGTCGCTCGCCACGATCGCGCGGCTGCTGGCGGCGGGGGAGATCGATCAGGAAGAGGCCGAGGTGCTGATCGGCATCCAGAAAAGCGCGACCGAAGCGGTGCTCGCGTCGCTGGCCGGGGTCAGCGCGGTCGCTGCGCGGCGCGCCACGCGCGTCGCGCTCTCCAGCGTCGTGGGGAGTGTCGACGCCGTCATCGGCATTCCCCTCGTCAGCGCCACGCTCGCCGCGACGGGTCATGGCGCCGCGACGGGCGGGGCGAACGCGGGTGCGGGCGGAGAAGGAACCCCGGCCTAAATCGCTTGCTTCGCGCCGTTCCGCATGGCCATTCTGCGCCAACAGGGCTTGAAGGTTTGGGGGCGGCGGGATGACGAAATTCGGATGGTTGCTGGCGGGCGCCGGCGCGCTGGCGTTGACCTCGGCGGCGTTCGGGCAATCGGCGCCCGCGCCGGGCCAAACGACGGACAGAGCGCGCGAAGCGGCGTTCGACGCCGGGGTCAGTTCGGCCGACCAGATGGCGTGGATGAAGGAGATGGCGTCCGCGCCCAACCATGTCGGATCGCCGCACGACAAGGCGAACGCGGAGTTCATCCTGGCGAAATTCAAGGAGTTCGGCTGGGACGCGCATATCGAGACGTTCAACGTCCTCTATCCGACCCCGATCTCGACGCTGGTGGAAATGGTCTCCCCTGAAAAGATCGTGCTCGGCGGGCAGGAGTCGGCGGTGGCGGGCGACGACACCAGCGGCAATACCGCCGCCGCGCTGCCGCCCTATGTCGCGTTCCAGGGCGACGGTGACGTCACCGGCGACCTCGTCTATGTCAATTACGGGATGCCCGACGATTACAAGGCGCTGGCCCGGCGCGGGATCGACGTGAAGGGCAAGATCGTCATCGCGCGCTACGGCGTGGGCTGGCGCGGGTTGAAACCGAAGTTGGCGCAGGATCATGGCGCGATCGGCTGCATCATCTATTCTGACCCGGAGGACGACGGCTACGGGCAGAACGATCCGTACCCGGTCGGCGGCGCGCGTCCGCCCGCGGGCATCCAGCGCGGATCGGTCGCCGACATGCCGCTCTATCCCGGCGATCCGCTGACCCCCGGCGTCGGCGCGACCGCAAAGGCCAAGCGCCTGAAACGCGAGGACGCGAAGACGATCCTCAAGATACCGGTCCTGCCGATCTCGTACGGCGATGCGACGAAACTGCTCCAGCGGCTCGGCGGCCCGGTCGCGCCCTCGGGTTGGCGCGGGGCGTTGCCGATCACGTACAAGATGGGGGGCAAGGGCGGCGTCTCGGTCCATCTCGCGGTCAAATCCGAATGGTCGCTGAAGCCTGCCTATGACGTGGTCGCCAAGCTGCCCGGTGCGGAGTTCCCCGATCAATGGGTGCTGCGCGGCAACCACCATGACGCGTGGGTGTTCGGCGCCTCCGATCCGCTGTCGGGCAATGTCGCGATGCTGTCTGAGGCGAAGGCGCTAGGCGCGCTCCACCGGCAGGGGTGGCGGCCGAAGCGGACGATCGTCTATCTCAGCTGGGATGCCGAGGAGCCGATGCTGCTCGGCTCGACCGAATGGGCCGAGACGCACGCCGACGAGCTGAAGAAGAAGGCCGCGATCTATATCAACACCGACGGCAACGGACGCGGTTTTTTGTATGCGCAAGGTTCGCATCCGTTTCAGCATCTGGTGAATTCGGTCGCCGCCGACGTCGCCGATCCCGAAACCGGCGCCAGCGTCGCGGACCGGATGCGCGCCGACATCCGCGTCCGCGCCTATGACAAGCGCGGCAAGGTCGACGACGACGCGCTGAAGGCGGCGGAAAAGGGCAGCGACGTGCCGATCGGTCCGCTGGGATCTGGATCGGACTATTCCGCCTATCTCCAGCATCTCGGCATCCCTTCGCTCAACATCGGGTTCGGCGGGGAGGAGGAGAGCGACGGGGTATATCATTCGATCTACGACAGCTATCATCACTTCACGACGTTCGACGATCCGGGCCTGAAATACGGCGCGGCGCTGTCGAAGACGGTCGGGCGCGTCGTGCTGCGGATCGCCGACGCCGACCTGCCGGTGACGCGCTACGGCGATTTCGCCGACACCGTCGCGACCTATCTGACCGAGGTGAAGAAGCTGGCCGCCGACCGCCGCGAGGAGGACCGCAAGCGCGAGAAGCTGATCGAGGACGGCGCGTTCCGCCTCGCCAGCGATCCGTTGAAGCCGGTCGGCCCGGCCGCGGTCGAGCCGCTGACCCCGCATGCCGAACTCGCCGTGCTGGAGGATGCGGTCGACGAGCTGAAGATCGCGGCGACGCGGTTCGATAAGGCGCTCGCCGATCGCGGCGCGACGCTGGACGCTTCGCGTCGTGTGAAGCTGTCGACGCAACTCCGCGATATCGACCAGTTGCTGCTCGACGAACGGGGCCTGCCCGACCGGCCGTGGTATCGCCACCTGATCTACGCGCCCGGCCGCTTCACCGGCTACGGCGCGAAGACCTTGCCCGGCGTGCGCGAGGCGATCGAGGAACGCCGCTTCGCCGACGCCGACGAATACGCCCGCCGCACCGCCAAGGTGCTGCGCGACTATAGCGCGCGGCTGGAGGCGGCGCGCGCGACGGTCGAGGGGCGCTAGAAAACGGCGGCGCGCGTGAAAGTGTTCTTCGACGGCGGCTACCGGCCCGAGGGGATGGAGACCGCCGTCGTGGTGCGCGGACGGGCGCAAATCCGGCGCGACCTTGGTCCGGGCACGAGCATGGACGCCGAATGGCTCGCGCTGATCGATGCGGCGCGGCTCGTGACCGAACTGCGGCTGACCGGCGTGGTGCTGATCGGCGATTCGCTGGCGGTGATCGGGCAGGCGAACGGAACCGCGAAATGCCGTGGCGACTACGTTCGCCACCGCGACACGTTTTGCGGCCTCTTTTCCGACGCGGACCCGCCGCGTATCCGCTATGTAAAGCGGTCGCAGAATCTCGCCGGGATCGCGCTCGCGCGCCTGCACGACCGATGACCACTCTCTACAGCTTCCGGCGCTGCCCCTATGCGATGCGCGCGCGCATGGCGTTGCTGGTCAGCGCCACCGCTTTCGAGGTCTGCGAGGTCGCCTTACGCGACAAGCCCGCCGACATGATCGCGGCCTCACCCAAGGCGACCGTCCCGGTGCTGGTTCTGTCCGACGGACAGGTGATCGACGAAAGCCTCGACATCATGCGCTGGGCGCTGGCGCGGAACGATCCGGAAGACTGGCTGGCGGGCGACGAGGACGCGCTGATCGACACCTTCGACACGCGGTTCAAACATCACCTCGACCGTTACAAATACGCCGAGCGGCACGATGCGGATCCCGCCGAGCACCGCGCTGCCTGCTTCGCGCTTCTGCAACTGCTCGAGGATCGGTTGACCGCCGCCGAAAACTTGTCTCGCGCGACACGATCGCTCGGCGACATCGCGATCATGCCGTTCGTCCGGCAATTCGCCGCGGTCGATCATACATGGTTCGACGGCCAGCCGATCCCACGGACGAAGTGTTGGCTGGCCCGCCACATCGCATCGCCACTGTTCGAGCGGGCGATGGCGCGGGTGCCGCGCTGGGTTCCCGGCGACGCGGCACCAGGCTAGGCCGCGTCGTACAGCGTCATCGTATCCTTGATCATGCGATCGACGCCGAAGCGCGATTCGATGAACGTCGGGCCGCCGACGCGGCATTTGATCTTCGCGCTCGGTTGCCGCAGCAAGGCGATCGCCGCGCGCGCCAGATTTTCGATCGTCTCGTCGCGCACCAGCCGCCCGGTCACGCCGTGGATCGTGGCCTCCCGGGCGCCCCCGGCGTCGGTCGTCACCACCGGCACGCCCAGCGCCTGCGCCTCGAGCAGGACGTTGGGCAGGCCCTCCACCGACGACGTGAGCACGAACACGTCCATCGCCGCCATCCACGGCTCCACCGGCGATTGCGGTCCGGCGAAGATCAGTTTGTCGGTCAGCCCCAGTTCTTCCACCAGCGCCTCCATCTCGGCCCGCAGCAACCCGTCCCCGACGATGACGAAGCGCGCATTCGGCATTTCCTGCGCCACCATCGCGGCGGTGCGGATCCAGACGTCGGGGCGCTTGGCCGGGGCCAGCCGGAATACGCCGCCCATCAACGGGGCGTCGCCGAACCCCAGCGCGGTGCGGATCTCGGCGATCGCGGCGGCCGGTGCGCGGCCCTGCAGCGTCTTTACCTCCAGCCCGTTACGCACCACGCGGATGCGGCTGGGCTCGACGTTCAGGATGGTCGAATATTCCATCGTCGCAGCCTGCGAATTGGTCGTGAACCGCACGTCGTCGCGCGTGCCGAGCGCGGCGTACATCACCGGAAGGTAACGGCGATAGCGCCGCCGGTCGTTCGCCTCCGGCAGCACGTTGCGGATCGCCGCGACGATTCGCGGCACCCCCGCCAGCACCGCCGCGACCGATCCGACCGCGATCCGGCCGTCCTGCCACAGATGCACGACGCGCGGGCGCGACTGGCGGAAACGCAGGTAGAGATTTGCGATGTCCGCCGCCATCTGTTCGGGGAACGCCGCGATCAGCGCCAGATGCTCGCCCGGTGCGCCGATCGCCGCCAAGTCGCGCCACACGTCCGTCTGATCGAGCGCGGACAGATCGTCGATCTCCAGCCCGTCGGCGCGCGCGATCGGTAGCATCACGTCATGCCGTTTCGCCGGATCCAGGCTGCGTGCGAGCAGTATCGTTCTCAGCCCGTCCCGGCCCGCCCTCCCGCGCGCGGTGTTCGCCGCGGTCAGCGCCACCTGCCGCTCCGCACCGCCCGCGGCCAGGGTGGAGGTCGCGATCGCGATCGTATCGGTCGCCGGCCGGTCGCGATTGCTCGGCCCACGCAACACGCGATCGAACAGCACGTCGGGGAACAGCACCCCCGCGTCGGGTACGACCTGCAACGCCGCCTCGGCGCGCGCGGTGCGTTGCGCCACTTGCGCGTCGGCCTTGCCCGATTCCACCAGCCTGCGGCCGATCCTGGTCGCAAGCCGATAATCGCCGTGGTGATAGGCGGCGGTGAAGTGCATCGCCTGCACCGCCGGGGATTGCGCGTCGGCGCGCAGCCGCGCCAGCATTTCGAGCGTCTCTTCGTTGCGCGAACCAGCGATCAGCAATTGCGCGCGCGCCGTCAGATCGCCCGGACCGTCGTCCAGCGCCGCCAGCGCATCGGTCAGCAGACGGTTGGACAGTTCATAGCGTTCCAGCCGGTCGGCGGCGCGGATCGCGGTTTCTGCCGCCTCGACGTCGCCCGGCGTGCGGCGGAGGATGTCGCGCGCGATACCGAGTCCCTCGGCCGGGCGGCGGCGCGACACGAGCGCGCGGGCGTAGCGCAACCGGTGCGCGTCGGTCGCGGAAGGGTGCGCCGCCAGCGCACCGCGCGCGGCGAGCAGTTCCTCGTCGGATGCGCCAACCAGCCGGAGCACCCTCAGCCGTCGGTCGACGAACCGGATGTCGGGGTATAGCGCGCAACACGCGGTGACGAAGTCGAGCAGACCGTCGCCGATCCCGCGCGCGACGAGTTGGTCGATCGCCGCCAGTGCGACCGCCGGTTCGCCCTGATACGCGGCCGCATTGCCGGTCAGCAGCGCCGCAGCGGCGGCGGTATCGTCGTCCAGACCGATCGTCAGCGCGACGATGCGCGCGGCGATCGGATTTTCGCCCCATGATTCGAAATGCGCCGCGGCGAACGCGCGGCGCGCCTCGGGCGGGCGCGCCGACAATCCGGCGGACAGGCGCTTGTTCTGCGCCGCGACATCTTCCGGGGACAGCGCGAGATGCGCATCATAATGCCGTTCGGCATCGGCATGATCGTGCAGCACCTCGGCCACCTTCGCCAGCTTCAGCGGCAGTTTCAGCCGCTTGGCCTGCGCCGGTGCGTCGCGCATCAGCGTCTGCCAGATCGTGCGCGCCTCTGCATGACGTTTGGCCCGGTTGTTCACCTCGCCCAGCAACATGCGGACGTCGGCGTCGGCGGGCGCGAGCGCGAGTGCGGCCTCGAGCGGATCGATCGCCTGCGCCGGGCGTCCGGCGTCGAGCAGCTTGCGGGCGAGGCGCACCAGATCCACGACCGCCTTCGTGGCGTCGTCCTTCATGCTGGCACCGTCATCCGAAACGACCTTCCCGCGCGCGGTCCTGATCCACGCGCGATGCGAAATGCGCGGGTTTCCCGGCCGCTGTCAAACCGCGGCCCGTCGCCCGGGCGATCGTGCGTCAGCCGTCGTGGCGTGCGGACATTTCGTTCAGCAATTCGCGCGCGCCCTTATGCTCGGGCTCGATCTCCAGAAAGCGCCGCAGCACCTCCATCCCGCGCTCGTCATTGCCGGTCGATCGATAGGCCTTGCCGATCTTGTAGAAATAACGATGGTCCTCGGGGACGAGCACCAGCACGCGTTCGTAGAGTCGCGCGGCGTTGGCGTGCAGCCCGACCCTCAGGCTGTGGTCGGCCAGGAACTTCAACGCATCCAGCCGGTCGGGCGCCAGCGCCACCAGGCTGTGCGCCGCGGCCACCGCGGTCGGCACGTCGCCGGCCTTGCGCGCGTCGCTCATCGCGACCGCGTGAGTCTTCACCAGCTTCGTCTCCAATGCCGGAAGCTCGGCGTTCTCCGCGTCCCACGCGATCAGCGCGTGATAGCCCGCATCCGCCGCGGCGGAGTCGCCGGCCTTCAGATCGTCGCGCACCTGGCGGCGCAGCTTCTCGAACGCCCACGATCCGGCCTCGTCGAGGTCGGCCTGCGGGCCGATCGCCGCGGCCATTCGCGTCAACGTGATCAGCGATGCGGTGAAGTTCCTCGACTTGCGGATCGCCCGGATCGCGCGGACCACCGCGTCGTCGCGTTCGTCGCCCTCGCCCAGGATGGCGAGTTCCCCGCACGCCTGGCCCAGCGCATCCCATTGTTCGCCCGCCTTGGCGATGGCGGCCTTTGCGGACCATGCGCGCGCGGTCGGCCAGACGCGGAGCAGCGCATCGATCTGCGCATCCGCCTCGTCCGCTTTGTCCTGCGCGATCAGCGCCGTGGCCGATTTCGACACTGCGATCCCGGCCTTTTCCAACCGCGGCGCGGCGCGATCGTCGACCCCTATCGCCTGGATGAGACCCCAGGCCGCCAGCGCGGTCAGCATGTCGCCACGAACCTCCGCGTCCTTCGCCTGCGAGACGATCGACCGGCTGAGCGACGCGGCCAGCGCAGGATGGATCGCCGCACCGGCCTCCGCGCCGCGCCGTACGACCCATTCGGCATCGGCGAAGCGGCTAGCGATGGCGAGATCGGTCAGGCTTTCCAACGCCTTGTCAAGATCGGCGTCGGCCAGCGCGTGAACCGCGGCCGTGACATCCGCTTGCTCGCCCCAGCGCAGCGTAAGCAGCAGGCAATGTTCGCGCATATCCACCGGCGCAGTGCCGGCCTTACAGAGCATCAGCGACTGGTCGATGGCTGCGCGATAGTCGCCAGAGAGTTCCAGCGCTTCAATGGCGCGCGCGCGAACCAAGACATCATCTTGGCGTCGTCCGGCCAGTAGCAGCCACGTCTTTGCCGCCGAATGGTAGATCTTCGCCTTATGATAGACTTTGGCGGCGGTCGAGAGCACTTCATTGTCGCAGGATTCGATCGATAGCAACAAATCGGTCTTTTCCGCCGCGATTGTATGGTGTCCGATCCGGGACAGCGCCTTGATTCGCACAAGGTGCGCAGCGACCAGCGAGGCGTCGAGCGCGATCGCCCGATCAGCATGAGTCAGTGCAATCGATGTCTGGCCGCGACGATAAGCCAGCGCCGCGCGCAATTCCTGAACGACAGCCTCATCAACGTCATCGTCAACTGCATCGGCCAGCGCGCGCTCGACCCCGTCGAGATCGCCCGCCACGATCCGCCGACGCACGGAAACAGGATCAAAATTCGTATCTGTCATGGTCGCCCCGAATGCCTGTCGCCCGTCCGGTTACGTCGGCGTCGTCGCTGTCGCCACGATGACCGACGTAACCGATCCCCCCTCAGTGATCGCCCGAAGCGTCGTCGCCTTTAGCGGTGCATGATCGGCCCGTTCAACGGCTATTCCGTACCAAAGAAACGACCTCCATTCCTGTTTTCGTACAGTATGCCCAACAAATTTGCGTTGTTTGGGTGAGGCGGACGAGTCGCGGCACCCTTTATGCTGCAGAAAATCGAAAGCAACGATTCGTCCTTGTCCGCGCGCATCGCAGCGTCCTATGTGCCGCAAAGCCGCCGGTAGGCCGCAAGGGGAACGCGATGAAACTGCATTTGGGCTGCGGGCCGAAAGAATTCGCTGGATGGTATCATGTCGATGCGCTGAGTTATCCGCACGTTGATCATATCGGGCCAGTCGAGAAGCTTGATTTCGTCGAAGACCAGACCGTTGAGATAATTTACGCATGCCATGTTCTGGAGCATTTCGGCCGTAATGCTTACAAGGACGTTCTTCGCGAATGGCAGCGGGTTCTTCAGCCGGGGGGTGTGCTGCGGCTTGCAGTTCCTGACTTCGCTGCTTGCGCGCAGGCTTATGTCAGCGGAGAGCTGAGCCGCGGTCTTCTGGATGTCACGGGGCTCCTGATGGGTGGCCAGCGGGACAAGTACGACTATCACTCGGCCTTGTTCGATAAGGAAACGCTGACCAATGACTTGATCGAATGTGGGTTCAGCTCGGTCCGGGAGTGGGACTGGCGGCAGACCGAGCACAGCGACATCGACGATTACTCGCAGTCGTACCTGCCGCACATGCAGAAACATACCGGTCGATTGATGAGCCTGAATCTAGAGGGAGTTCGCTAGAGTGGCGTCACGACCTAGATGTTGATTCCCAGTTTCGTCGCTCGCTGATAGTATTTGTCATATTCGCCGAACATAGCGCCTTCTATTTCTTTCTGGATCTTGGCGGGGATTGGCGACCCTTCCAGAATCTCATCGTAGACGTATTTGAGAAACACTTCCCACGTCCCCCGCGCGGTCACGATGTCGTGCTTGGCTCCGCCGAGCAGGCACGCGACGGAGGCGAACCCGGTCTGCGTCCCTATGACTCGATCGGACTTTCCTAGCAACGTGAAGTCCAGAAATGCCTTTTGTAGCGGAAAGACGATGTCGCTACCGATCCGAGCCGCATCGACGATATAATCCTTATATTTGTCGTTGAAGTGGGAGACGAGTTCCGGGCTGTCGCTGAAGAAAAGAACGCGTTCACCTTCATCGATGGCCTTCTCGATATCGGCGTAATAATAATGGAACGGCGCAGTCTGTTTAGTCAGATGGATAGCGTAGTTTTTCGCGACCGGCGTCAAAACGCCATTCTGCATTTCTGCTTTTGCCGCTCTGAGCACCGCGGGAATATCGCCGCGTCGCAAGTGGAGTGCGGTGTACTTCTCCGATCCAATGGTTTGATGAGCGGATGATATATGCTTCAATAAAGCTGGACTCTTGGGAAGATAATCAAAGAGTTGACGAACTTCACTCTCGACATCCTTTTTTATTTCCTCGTCAAATCTAATGAAGTAAGAATCAGAAATATACGATCCTGTGATATTCTTTGCATCTACCAAGCTCGTCTTGTGTTGAAATATATCAGACAGGCGGTCGGGAGGAAATTTAGCAAATAACTTATCGTCGCCTATATTTCCTTCAACGAAGGCTATTTCATCGCGAAGATTGGAGGAAACTATCTTTCCAAGATCAAATATGAGACTGGGCGAATAATATTCGGTACCAAGAGTGTTATAGAGCGATTTGTCACGCTGCGGCCAATTGACCGCCAGGAAGCCGTTGACCTTGCGTGAAAAGCGCCAAGCGAAAAGTAAGTGCTTGAGACGTGCCGCCAGGCGGTCGCCTCTACGCAGGACAAAAGTCGGGGTCTGTGAATTTGACGCCATTGAACACTATCCCAATTCGCGCTCAGGCAACGGCGCGATATTTACCTTCAAGAAAATGGCGGTAGCTCGCCGCAATCCCGTCCTTCAATGAGGTCGACGCGCGCCAGCCCTGTTCGGCCAGCCGGGTGACGTCCATCAGCTTGCGTGGCGTGCCGTCGGGCTTGCTGGTGTCGTGGATGATATCGCCGTTATACCCGACGATCTCCATCACCAGCCGGGTCAGTTCCAGGATCGACAGATCCTCTCCTGAGCCGACGTTGACGTGGGCGTCGTCCGAATACGTCTTCATCAGGTGCACGCAGGCGTCGGCGCAATCGTCGACGTACAAGAATTCGCGTCGCGGCGTGCCGGTGCCCCAAACGACGACCGGCGCGCGCGCCGTCTTGGCTTCGTGCACCTTGCGGATCAGCGCGGGCATGACGTGGCTGGAGGCGAGGTCGAAATTATCCCCTGGACCGTACAAATTGGTCGGCATCGCGGAGATATAGTCGTGGCCGTGCTGGCGTCGGAACGCCTGCGCCAGCTTGATCCCGGCGATCTTGGCTATCGCATACCATTCGTTGGTAGGCTCCAGCGGCCCGGTCAGCAGCGCTTCTTCTACGATCGGCTGGGCGGCCAGCTTGGGATAGATGCAACTCGATCCCAAGAACAACAGCTTTTCGACACCCGTCGCGTGCGCCCCGGCAAAAATCGAGGTTTCTATCAGCAGATTGTCGAGCAGGAAATCCGCGGGATAACGATCGTTAGCTAGGATCCCGCCGACCTTCGCCGCGGCCAGGAAGACCGCGTCGGGCCTGTTCGCCTGCATCCACGCGAGCACGCCCGCCTTATCGGTCAGATCTAGGTCTGTACGCGAAGCGGTCAGCACCTCGCACGATTCGTCTGCCAGCCGCCGAACGATCGCCGATCCGACCATCCCGCGATGCCCGGCGACCCACACGCGCTTGTCGGCCAAGTCATAGGCCATGTCAGGCACCCTTGCCGATCGGCGCGGTGCGCATCGTCTCAAGGTCGGCCTGCACCATCTCTCGCGCGAGATCGCGTGGGCTGGTTTCATGCTTCCAGCCCAGCTTTTCTTGCGCTTTGGTAGGATCACCGATCAGCAACTCGACCTCGGTCGGCCGGAAATAGCGCGGGTCCACCGCGACGCGCAGCTTGCCCGTATCGGCGCAATACGCCTTTTCATCGACGCCCTGGCCCTTCCATTCCAGTGTGATGCCGACGTCGGCGAACGCCCATTCGACGAAGGTTCGGACGTGCGTCGTCTCGCCCGTGGCCAGCACGTAGTCGTCCGGCGTGTCGGCCTGCATCATCAGCCACATGCCGCGGACGTATTCGCGCGCGTGGCCCCAGTCGCGCTGCGCGTCGAGATTGCCGAGATACAGCATCTCCTGCCGCCCCAGCGAGATCGCCGCGGCCGCGCGCGTTATCTTGCGCGTCACGAACGTCTCGCCGCGCAGCGGGCTTTCATGGTTGAACAGGATGCCATTCGAGGCGTGCATGCCGTACGCTTCGCGATAATTCACGACGATCCAATAGGCGTAGAGCTTTGCCGCGGCATATGGGCTGCGCGGATAGAACGGGGTCGATTCGCGCTGAGGCACTTCTTGAACCAGGCCGTAAAGCTCCGAAGTCGAGGCCTGATAGAACCGTGTCGTCTTCTCGCGGCCGAGAATGCGGATCGCCTCCAGCAGACGCAATGTGCCGATGCCGTCCGCGTTCGCAGTATATTCGGGGGTTTCGAAACTGACCTGCACATGACTCTGCGCCGCGAGGTTGTAGATCTCGTCGGGTTGCGTTTCCTGAACGATGCGGATCAGATTGGTCGAATCCGTCAAGTCGCCATAGTGGAGTGAGAAACGCGGGTTGATGACGTGAGGGTCTTCCACGATGTCCTCGATCCGGGCGGTGTTGAACGACGACGAGCGCCGCTTCAAACCGTGGACGCGATAGCCCTTGTCCAGCAACAGTTGCGCGAGATATGCGCCGTCTTGGCCGGTCACGCCGGTAATCAAAGCGGTCTTCGCCATGTAAATCAGGCTCCCTGGAAGCAAACTTCGGAAGAGGTCGCAGCGCTCAACGGGCGGACCCGGTACGCCGGATACGAATGGACTGCCCCCGTCACGCGCTGTGCTTAGGCGGCTCGCGCCGTTGAATCCATATTCGTTTTCGGCGATCGGCCGCCCTAAAGTCGATTTGGAAGGATTTTCGTGCGGTCGGCCGGACGCGGCTTGAAACGCGAAGCAACGACCATCCTTGCCGCTTGCACGCCGCCGACAATCGGGCATTGTCCGGCGCATCCAGCCGACGGAGCCTCGCGATGCGTCTTGTGATTGCCCTTCTTCTCGCCGCTACGTCCTTTCCCGCTACCGCCCAGACCACGACCGCATCGCAGGCTCCCGCACCCGCGCCGGACGGCCCGGTCCGCGGCTTCACCGGCGCAGACCTGTTCGGGCTGTCGATCGCGTCCGATCCACAGATCAGCCCGGACGGGCGGACCATCGTCTATGTGCGCCGATCGGGCGACGTGATGATCGACCGCATGGTGTCGTCGCTGTGGCTGATCGACGTGGCGAGCGGTCGGCAGTCGCCGTTCGCGACGCAGGGGTCGTCCCCACGCTGGTCGCCGGACGGGACGCGCGTCGCCTATGTCGCGACCGACGGTGATCGCGCGCAATTGTTCGTGCGCTGGATCGCCACCGGTGCGAGCGCGCGGGTGACCAGCCTGCCGGGCGACCCGAATGCGCTCGCGTGGTCGCCCGACGGCAAGCGGCTGGCTTACATCGCCACGGTCGCGGGCGAGGGGATGAAGCTGGGCAACGCGCCGCCGAAGCCCGAGGGCGCGAAATGGGCCGAACCGCTGGAGGTAATCGACCGCGTCAATTACCGCGCCGACGGGCCGGGCTATATCAAGCCGGGCTACGATCACGTCTTCGTCGTGGGCGCGGACGGCGGCGCGGCGCGGCAATTGACCTTCGGGCGGTTCGACGACGGCGGGCCGTTATCATGGACGCCGGACGGGCAGACGATCGTGTTCGCGGCGATCCGCGGGGCGGGTGCCGAGCGCGAGGTGATGAATTCGGACGTCATCGCGCTGGATGCCAATACCGGCGCGATGCGGACGCTGACGACGCGCGATGGCCCCGACATGGGTCCGCGCGTCTCGCCCGACGGATCGCGCATCGCGTGGCTCGGCTTCGACGATATGCGGCGGAGCAACGAGAATAACGAACTTTATGTCGGGGATCGCGATGCGGGAGCGCCGCGATCGGTGACGGCGGCGCTCGATCGTTCGATCGAGGATGCGCAGTGGGCGGGCGACGGGCGCAGCCTGATCGCCAGCTATGATGATCACGGGCAGCGTCGCGTCGCGCGGATCGGGATGGACGGGCGGACGGCGCTTCTGGCCGACAATATGTGGGGCGGGGGGCTCGACCGGCCTTATACCGGGGGCGACTTCTCCGTTTCGCGCGGGGGCGTGGTCGCGTATACCGGCGGCGATGCGAGTGCGCCCGCTGATGTATGGGTCATCAGCGGAGGCAAGCCGCGCCGCCTTACCGACCTGAATGCGGTGATGCGCAGCGCGAAGGCGCTCGCCCCGGTGCGCAAGCTCACGGTGAAGGCGCCCGACGGCCGCGCGATCGACGCGTGGATCGCGACCCCGCCGAACCGCGTCGAGGGACAACGCGTGCCGCTGATCCTGGAAATCCACGGCGGGCCGCATACCGCCTACGGTCCGGGCTTCGCGACCGACGTGCAGCTCTACGCCGCGGCGGGCTATGCCGTGGTCTGGGCCAACCCGCGCGGATCGACCTCTTACGGGGAGGAGTTCGCGAACCTGATCGACAAGAATTATCCTTCCGCCGACTATGACGACCTGATCGCGGCGGTCGATGCCGCGATCGCCGACGGGACCGCGGACCCCAACAATCTGTTCGTGACCGGCGGATCGGGCGGCGGCGTGCTGACCGCGTGGATCGTCGGCAAGACCAACCGCTTCAAGGCGGCGGCGACGCAGAAGCCGGTCATCAACTGGATCAGCGAGGCGCTGACGATGGATAATACGATGTTCACGTCGCGCTATTGGTTCAGGAAGCTGCCGTGGGAAGACCCGATGAGTTACTGGGCACGATCCCCCTTGAGCCTGGTCGGCAACGTAAAGACCCCGACCCTGGTGGTGGTCGGCAGCGAAGATTACCGCACGCCGGTCAGCGAATCAGAGCAATATTACGCCGCGCTGCAGATCGCGGGCGTGCCGACCGCGTTGGTGAAGGTGCCCGGCGCCAGCCACGGCGGAATCGCCGCACGCCCGTCGCAGGCGGCGGGAAAGGCGTCTGCGATCATCGCGTGGTTCGATCGCTACCGCAAACGCGTGGCCACGCCTTTGCAATAGAATGCGGACGTGACAGGATGCCAACATAAGGAGAGTCATCATGACGATCGCGGCGATCCTCGGCGGCAAGGGGCGGGAGGTTGTCGGAACGACGCCCGACCAGAAGGTGCGCGACGCGATCGCGCTACTGGCAAAGCACCGCATCGGCGCAGTGCCGGTGATGGACGGCGCGAGCGTCGTCGGCATCTTTTCCGAACGCGACGTGATCTATTGCCTGAAGGACGGCGACACGAGCGTGCTGGACCGCACCGTCGGCGACGTGATGACCGCACCCGCACTGACCGTCGGCCCGCATGATGCGGTGATGGGCGCGCTGTCGCTGATGACGCAGCGCCGGATCCGCCATCTGCCCGTGGTGGAGGGCGACAGGGTGATCGGGCTCGTCTCGATCGGCGACCTGGTCAAATACCGCATCGACCGGATCGAGGCCGAAGCCGCGGCGATGCGCGACTATATACAGTCCGTGTGAGGGCGGCGGTCTAACGATCGCGGATGAGTCCCACGATCTCGCGCACCAGGGGCCGGGCGAAGGCGAACAGCCATGCCGCGTAGGTCACCGCCCCGACGGTGACGAGGATCGCAAGCCGCGCGATCGCGGGCGTGTCGTCCAGCAACCGGCCGGTCAGCAGCACGACCAGCGCCATCGCGGTGGCGGCGGTGAGCGGCGGCAGGATCGCCTCGGCGACATCGCCAAGGCGAGCGCCGATCACCGGCAGAGACCGCCGCAGGCTGATCGCCAGATAGATCGGATAAGCTGCGATCCACGCGGCCGCGAGGCCGATCGCTCCCCAGTGCACCCCGACCAGAAACCCGATTGCCAGCACCGCCGCGCCCGCTGCACCGTTGCGCACCCCGATACCGGGCCGCCCCAATGCATCGCACGCCGGGGTTAGCAGCACCTGCACGGTCATGAACGGCATCGCGAGCGCGAGCAGCCGGACGATCGGCGCGGCGGCGCGCCATTTCTCGCCCAGCATCGCCAGCACCAACGGTTCGGCGGTGACCGCGAGCCCGAGATAGAAGGGGAGCGCGGCGACCATCACCAGCCGCACCCCCTTCACGAACGCGGTCGCCACGCCCGCGCGGTCGTGCTGAATGCGCGCGTAGGCGGAGAAGGCGACTTCGTTCAGCGGCGGCACGAACTTCGCGACGAAGATCTGCGTGAGGAACAGGCTGGTCGTATAGATCCCGAGATCGTGGACGGAGAGCCAGCGTCCGGCGATGAACACGTCGGCCTGACTCTGGAGGAACCAGAACAATTGCCCGGCGGCCATGATGCCCCCGAACCGTGCAAGGCCGCCCGCACCGCGGAAGTCGAACGACGGCCACACCAACGAACGCGCCGCGATCGTCATGCCGATCGCGCGCGTCGCGAACAGCGCCATCGGTGCGAACACCAATGTCCACACGCCCCACCCCGACAGCGCGCCGACCAACGCGGTGCCCGCGCCCACCAGTGACGCGGCCATATTGACCTGCGCCTGCTTTCGAAAATCCATCGCCCGGCTGAGTAACGCATAGGGGAGCGCGATGAACGGGGTGCAGAGATAGATCAGCGCCTGCACGCGCAGCAGGTCGGCGACCGCGGGCTGGCGATAATAAGCTGCGGCGATCGGCGCGAGCGCGAGCTGCGTCAGCGCGAGCACGCCGTTCATGACGATCAGCATCCCGAAGAGCTGACGAATCTCGTGGCGGCTAACCTCCGCGCGCTGCACCAGCCCGCTGGCCAGGCCATAACCATTGAGCATGTTGAGCAGCGCCATCACGACGCCGGTCATCGCGAACAGCCCGTAGTCGCTGGGGGTCAGGATACGAATCACGAGGAACGTGGCGGCCCATTGGACGAGCTGCGCGAGAATCTGGCTGCCCGAACGCCAGATGACGGCGCTGCGGACCTGATTCCTGAGCGATTCAGGGGTCTGATTCGATTGATTCGTCACGCCGTCCATCGTTCGGGCATAACCGGGCGACCTTCACGGGGGGTTAAAACCCGAGG